>NZ_JBQUZQ010000001.1:0-268174 GCF_056313765.1 Cloacibacterium sp. DMC96
AAAAAAAATAAACCAAAGCGAAGTCAACTTTGAGTGAGTCAGACAAACATACAATGGAGAGTTTGATCCTGGCTCAGGATGAACGCTAGCGGGAGGCCTAACACATGCAAGCCGAGCGGTATTGTTTCTTCGGAAATGAGAGAGCGGCGTACGGGTGCGGAACACGTGTGCAACCTGCCTTTATCTGGGGGATAGCCTTTCGAAAGGAAGATTAATACTCCATAATATATTGATTGGCATCAATTAATATTGAAAGCTCCGGCGGATAGAGATGGGCACGCGCAAGATTAGCTAGTTGGTGAGGTAACGGCTCACCAAGGCGATGATCTTTAGGGGGCCTGAGAGGGTGATCCCCCACACTGGTACTGAGACACGGACCAGACTCCTACGGGAGGCAGCAGTGAGGAATATTGGTCAATGGGTGCAAGCCTGAACCAGCCATCCCGCGTGAAGGACGACTGCCCTATGGGTTGTAAACTTCTTTTGTATAGGGATAAACCTACCCTCGTGAGGGTAGCTGAAGGTACTATACGAATAAGCACCGGCTAACTCCGTGCCAGCAGCCGCGGTAATACGGAGGGTGCAAGCGTTATCCGGATTTATTGGGTTTAAAGGGTCCGTAGGCGGACTTATAAGTCAGTGGTGAAAGCCTGTCGCTTAACGATAGAACTGCCATTGATACTGTAAGTCTTGAGTATATTTGAGGTAGCTGGAATAAGTAGTGTAGCGGTGAAATGCATAGATATTACTTAGAACACCAATTGCGAAGGCAGGTTACCAAGATATAACTGACGCTGAGGGACGAAAGCGTGGGGAGCGAACAGGATTAGATACCCTGGTAGTCCACGCCGTAAACGATGCTAACTCGTTTTTGGGCTTTAGGGTTCAGAGACCAAGCGAAAGTGATAAGTTAGCCACCTGGGGAGTACGCTCGCAAGAGTGAAACTCAAAGGAATTGACGGGGGCCCGCACAAGCGGTGGATTATGTGGTTTAATTCGATGATACGCGAGGAACCTTACCAAGACTTAAATGGGAATTGACAGGTTTAGAAATAGATCTTTCTTCGGACAATTTTCAAGGTGCTGCATGGTTGTCGTCAGCTCGTGCCGTGAGGTGTTAGGTTAAGTCCTGCAACGAGCGCAACCCCTGTCACTAGTTGCCATCATTCAGTTGGGGACTCTAGTGAGACTGCCTACGCAAGTAGAGAGGAAGGTGGGGATGACGTCAAATCATCACGGCCCTTACGTCTTGGGCCACACACGTAATACAATGGCCGGTACAGAGGGCAGCTACACAGCGATGTGATGCAAATCTCGAAAGCCGGTCTCAGTTCGGATTGGAGTCTGCAACTCGACTCTATGAAGCTGGAATCGCTAGTAATCGCGCATCAGCCATGGCGCGGTGAATACGTTCCCGGGCCTTGTACACACCGCCCGTCAAGCCATGGAAGCTGGGGGTACCTGAAGTCGGTGACCGTAAAAGGAGCTGCCTAGGGTAAAACTAGTAACTAGGGCTAAGTCGTAACAAGGTAGCCGTACCGGAAGGTGCGGCTGGAACATCTCATTTTAGAGCGTCATTAGACGTAAAACAAAATTAAAATAAGAACTTACTCAGTTCGCTTTGGTTTTTTACTGGTTGATATATAAAAATATACCCCTAATCATTAGTAAGAGGGAAGAGATTTAAAGTCTCGTAGCTCAGCTGGTTAGAGCGCTACACTGATAATGTAGAGGTCGGCAGTTCGAGCCTGCCCGAGACTACTAAAGAATTAGAGGGGAATTAGCTCAGCTGGCTAGAGCGCCTGCCTTGCACGCAGGAGGTCAAGGGTTCGACTCCCTTATTCTCCACAGTTTTAGAGGTCTAATTTAAAAGTGACGAATAGAGCCAAAAACAATATTTGTTTATTAGACATTTAAGAAGAAAAATAGATCATTGACATTAACGATAAAGACATCACAAAGAGATAACCGAGCACTTTCGAGTGCCGAGTATAAAAATATACTAATATAATATTAGGAAAGAAATCGTTAAGGGCGTATGGCGGATGCCTAGGCTTTCAGAGGCGACGAAGGACGTGGTAAGCTGCGAAAAGCTGCGGGGATTGGCACACACGAATTGATCCGCAGATGTCCGAATGGGGCAACCCGGCATGTTGAAGACATGTCACCCAGCAATGGGAGCAAACCCGGAGAACTGAAACATCTAAGTACCCGGAGGAAAAGAAATCGAAGAGATTCCGTAAGTAGTGGCGAGCGAAAGCGGATTAGCCCAAAAGTCTTTATATGTTTAGAAGAATGTTCTGGAAAGAACAGCCATAGAGGGTGATAGCCCCGTAATCGAAAGGCATACATAGATGATAAATGAGTAGGGCGGGACACGTGAAATCCTGTCTGAATATGGGGGGACCATCCTCCAAGGCTAAATACTCCTGAAAGACCGATAGTGAACAAGTACTGTGAAGGAAAGGTGAAAAGCACTTCGAATAGAAGGGTGAAATAGAACCTGAAACCGTACGCCTACAAGCGGTCGGAGCACCTATATGGTGTGACGGCGTGCCTTTTGCATAATGAGCCTACGAGTTAATTTTACTAGCGAGGTTAAGGACTTCAGGTCCGGAGCCGGAGCGAAAGCGAGTCTGAATAGGGCGCATAGTTAGTAGGATTAGACGCGAAACCTTGTGATCTACCCATGGGCAGGTTGAAGCTCTGGTAACACAGAGTGGAGGACCGAACCGGTTGACGTTGAAAAGTCTTCGGATGACCTGTGGGTAGGGGTGAAAGGCCAATCAAACTGGGAGATAGCTCGTACTCCCCGAAATGCATTTAGGTGCAGCGTTGCGACAAGTTTATTAGAGGTAGAGCTACTGATTGGATGCGGGGGTTTCATCGCCTACCAATTCCTGACAAACTCCGAATGCTAATAAATGTTTCGCAGCAGTGAGGGCATGGGTGCTAAGGTCCATGTCCGAGAGGGAAAGAACCCAGACCAACAGCTAAGGTCCCCAAATATATGCTAAGTTGAAACAACGCGGTTGGACTGCATTGACAGCTAGGATGTTGGCTTGGAAGCAGCCATTCATTTAAAGAGTGCGTAACAGCTCACTAGTCGAGCGGTCCGGCATGGATAATAATCGGGCATAAGCATATTACCGAAGCTATGGATTTGTACAATAGTACATCTGGTAGGGGAGCATTCTATTTGCGCCGAAGCAGTATCGCGAGGTATTGTGGAGCGGATAGAAAAGAAAATGTAGGCATAAGTAACGATAAAGGGGGCGAGAAACCCCCTCACCGAAAGACTAAGGTTTCCTCAGCCATGCTAATCAGCTGAGGGTTAGTCGGGGCCTAACGCGAACCCGAAAGGGGTAGTGGATGGACAACGGGTTAATATTCCCGTACCTGTATAATAATAAAGTGACGGAGTTGGAAATTAGGTGCGTACTGACGGAATAGTACGTTGAAGTAACTGCGAGGTTACGATAGTACAGCAAGTCTTCGGATGCGCTGATAATCCTAAGGACCCGCTTCCAAGAAAAGCGATTTATACAGCCCGTACCAAAACCGACACAGGTAGTCGAGGAGAGAATCCTAAGGTGCTCGAGTGAGTCGTGGCTAAGGAACTAGGCAAAATAGTCTCGTAACTTCGGAAGAAGAGACGCCAGCAGTAATGCTGGCCGCAGTGAAGAGGCCCAGGCGACTGTTTATCAAAAACACAGGACTCTGCTAAATCGAAAGATGCTGTATAGGGTCTGACACCTGCCCGGTGCTGGAAGGTTAAGGAAGGTGCTTAGAAGTAATTCGAAGGCATTGACTGAAGCCCCAGTAAACGGCGGCCGTAACTATAACGGTCCTAAGGTAGCGAAATTCCTTGTCGGGTAAGTTCCGACCTGCACGAATGGTGTAACGATCTGGGCACTGTCTCAGCCACGAGCTCGGTGAAATTGTAGTATCGGTGAAGATGCCGATTACCCGCAATGGGACGAAAAGACCCTGTGAACCTTTACTATAACTTCGTATTGACTCTGAGTAAATAATGTGTAGGATAGGTGGGAGGCTTTGAAGCAGGCACGCTAGTGTTTGTGGAGCCAACGTTGAAATACCACCCTTTGTTTACTTGGAGCCTAACTTCGAAAGAAGGACATTGCGTGGTGGGTAGTTTGACTGGGGTGGTCGCCTCCAAAAGAGTAACGGAGGCTTTCAAAGGTACCCTCAGCACGCTTGGTAACCGTGCGTAGAGTGTAATGGCATAAGGGTGCTTGACTGTGAGACCTACAAGTCGATCAGGTGCGAAAGCAGGACATAGTGATCCGGTGGTTCCGTATGGAAGGGCCATCGCTCATAGGATAAAAGGTACTCCGGGGATAACAGGCTAGTCTCCCCCAAGAGCTCACATCGACGGGGAGGTTCGGCACCTCGATGTCGGCTCGTCACATCCTGGGGCTGGAGAAGGTCCCAAGGGTTGGGCTGTTCGCCCATTAAAGTGGCACGCGAGCTGGGTTCAGAACGTCGTGAGACAGTTCGGTCTCTATCTATTGCGGGCGTTAGAAGTTTGAGCGGAGTTGACTCTAGTACGAGAGGACCGTGTTGAACAAACCTCTGGTGTATCAGTTGTACCGCCAGGTGCACCGCTGAGTAGCTATGTTTGGAAGAGATAAGCACTGAAAGCATATAAGTGCGAAACTCGCCGCGAGATGAGACTTCTTTTAAGGGTCGTTGGAGATGACGACGTTGATAGGCTACAGGTGTAAAGGCAGTAATGTCATAGCCGAGTAGTACTAATTACCCGTAGATTTATAGCCTAATAGGTACTCGAAAGAGATAAGGTTAGCTCTTTGTGAACGTTTTTATCGATAAAAAAGGAATTAGTCTTGAAAGGGCTAAGGATTTAGATTAAACCTAAGTCCTAAAACCTAACAACTAATCCCTCATATAAAGCCTTTAGGGTGGTTTTAGCAGAGGGGCTCACCTGTTCCCATTCCGAACACAGAAGTTAAGCCCTCTAGCGCCGATGGTACTGCTAACGCGGGAGAGTAGGTCGCCGCCAGTTTTTATTTTGAAATCCTCATCATGTAAATGATGAGGATTTTTTGTTTTATCACTATTCTATCTAATCCAATCTCATCAAGCTATCATTTTGAAAGCATAATACATTAAATGAGAAAATACTCATGAAAATTGACTTGCATATATAAATTATAAACATCAATTTATATTTAAAGAAAGAAAAGCATTAAAAAGCCTCTGTTCTAATGAAGGACAGAAGCTTTTTACTTTATAATTTATTTTATTATTAAATATATTATACTTGGATTACTCCCAAATTAAACTTATCGGTAATAGGAGAATTATTTGCAGCTGCTATACCATGGGATATCCATTTTCTGGTGTCTAACGGATTGATAATAGCATCAACCCAAATTCTAGCAGCAGAATATTCTACTTTTGTTTGTTTGGTGTAGTTTTGAGTGATTTTTTCTACAAGTGCATTATGTTCTTCTGTTGTAATTTCCTTTCCTTGTTTTTTGAGCGTAGATTCTTGAATTTGAACCAAAACTTTTGCTGCTTGTGAGCCTCCCATAACGGCTAATTCTGCCCAAGGCCAAGAAACGATTAATCTTGGATCATAAGCTTTTCCGCACATTGCATAATTCCCTGCTCCAAAAGAATTTCCTGTTATTATGGTAAATTTTGGAACTATGGAGTTGGCAACAGCATTTACCATTTTTGCGCCGTCTTTGATGATTCCTCCATGTTCTGATTTAGAACCTACCATAAATCCAGTAACGTCTTGTAAGAAAACTAAAGGAATTTTTCTTTGATTGCAATTGGCTATAAATCTAGTAGCTTTATCTGCAGAATCTGAATAAATAACACCACCAAATTGCATTTCACCTTTCCCAGATTTCACCATTTTTCTTTGATTGGCTACAATTCCTACGGACCAACCATCAATTCTTGCTGTAGCACAAATGATAGTTTTGCCATAATCTGGCTTGTATTCTTCGAATTCTGATTGATCTACAAGTCTTTTAATAATTTCATAAGTGTCATATTGTTCTGCTCTAGAAGCGGGGATAATACCAAAAATTTCTTCTGGATTTTCTTTAGGAGGAAAACTTTCTGTTCTGTCGAATCCCGCTTTTTCGAAATCACCAATGGATTTCATAATTTTTTTAATTCTGTCTAAAGCGTCTTTATCATCTTTGGCTTTGTAATCTGTAACTCCAGAAATTTCGCAATGTGTAGTTGCTCCACCCAAAGTTTCATTGTCAATATTTTCACCGATTGCGGCTTTTACTAAATAACTTCCAGCTAAGAAAATAGAACCTGTTTTATCTACAATCATGGCTTCGTCACTCATAATAGGGAGATAAGCTCCACCTGCAACACAACTTCCCATAATGGCAGAAATTTGAATGATTCCCATAGCAGACATTTTTGCATTATTTCTAAAAATTCTACCAAAATGTTCCTTGTCTGGGAAAATTTCGTCTTGCATAGGAAGATAAACACCAGCAGAATCTACCAAATAAATGATTGGCAGTCTGTTTTCCATGGCGATTTCTTGCGCTCTAAGGTTTTTCTTTCCTGTAATTGGGAACCAAGCTCCTGCTTTTACGGTAGCATCATTGGCTACAACGATGCATTGTTTACCTGAAATTTTACCAATTTTTACAACTACTCCTGCACTTGGACAACCACCATGTTCTTCATACATTTCGTGGCCTGCAAAAGCCGCTATTTCTATTGCTTCATCATCATTATCAAGCAGATAAGCGATACGTTCTCTAGCGGTGAGTTTACCTTGTTCGTGCTGTTTTTGTAAAGCTTTTTCTCCGCCACCTTTTTTGATTTTGGCGTAGAGTTGATTAATTTCTGAAAGCCTGAGTTTATTTGTGTCTTCGTTTTTATTGAATTGTAAGTCCATAATTTATTTTGTGTCTCTAAAAATACACATTTTATAAAAAATAAGAAATGAATTCTGAATGAGATGTACCATAAATTTTAATTTTAACTCTGAAATTGTTTTTATGTCCGAACTGCGCCCGTGATGGAGCCATTGTTGGAGCTCTCCCGAAATGAAATGGGAATGAATTTGGCTTTCGGAAAGCGACTGGCGACAGCACGAAATTGGCGCCAAAAAAAATAAAAATTTAACTAATTTTTAAGAAATATTGAATCTTGTTTTTCCGTTATCTATAAAAAGAATTTAATGATTTATTTTTCCTAATTAGTTTTTATAGTTTATTATTTGAGCAACGCCCCGAATTTTCGAAGAAAATTCGGGGCGTGTTTATAGGAATGATTTGAGGAAACCCAATGATAAATAGAAAATTAATGATATTTTTGTACAGAAAATTTGAGATATGTATAAAACTTCTACTTTTAGGCTTCATTTGATTGTTTTTTTATGGGGATTTACTGCAATTTTGGGAAAATTGATTCATGCGAATGCAGAAGTTTTGGTTTTTTACAGAATGCTTTTCGCTTCGGTCTTTCTCTATCTATTTATTAGGATTATCAAAAAAGACAGCATAAAAGTTTCTAAGAAATTGCTCTTAAAATTAGTAGGAATAGGAAGTTTAATGGCATTTCACTGGTTGTTTTTCTTCAGTTCTATTAAGGTTTCTAATGTATCAATTGCGCTGAGTTGTCTGGGAACATCTACCTTGTTTGCCGCACTACTAGAACCTCTTATTTTTAAAAGAAAAATAGACGTTTCGGAGATTGTGATGGGAATCGTGATTGTGATTTGTATTTCCTTAATTTTCAAAGTAGAATTTCAGTATAAATTAGGCATTATTTACGGTTTAATTTGTGCTTTACTCGGAACTATTTTCTCTGTTTTTAACGGAAAATTATATGGCAAAACCTCTTCGGGGAACATTATTTTCTATGAAATTTTCGGAGGTTTTCTGGTGATTAGTTTGTATTACGTTTTTTCTGGTCAAATTTCACAAATTGGCGAAATAAGTTACCGTGATTTAGCGTTATTAACCTTATTGGCGAGTGTTTTTACAGCATATCCTATGTTTGAGTCAGTGAATTTGATGAAGTACATTTCACCATTTACCTTGATTCTTACAGTAAATTTAGAGCCTATTTATGGAATTATATTGGCTTTTTTTATCTTTGGAGAATCAGAAAAAATGAGTGCTGTTTTTTATGGAGCATCTTTGGTCATGATTTTGGCAATTGTTATTAACGGAGTCATTAAAGCCAGAAAAAAATCCAAAGAAATAGCGATAGAGAACACTCAAGAGTGATATTAAACAAATTTGATGAAAAAATATTTACCTCTTTTAATCTTTTTGTCAGTTATTGGCAACGCACAAATCGTAAGAAAATATTCTAACGAATTTCTCAATATTGGAGCTGGAGCTAGAGGTTTAGCAATGGGAGGCGCTGTGATTTCTAATCAGAATGATGTCTATGCTCCTATGTGGAATCCAGCTGGTTTAACCGAAGTAGAAAGTGATTGGCAAGGCGCAGCAATGCACGCAGAATATTTCGAATCTATTGCGAAATACGATTATATTTCTTTAGCCAAAGCGCTCGATTCTAAAGATGGAGTTTTGGGAATTTCTATTGTGAGACTGGGAGTGGATAATATTTTGAACACTACTCAGATGATAGATTCCGAAGGGAATATTGATTATGATAAAATTTCTAAATTTTCCACTTCAGATTACGCGGGAATTATTTCTTATGCTTTTCGTCCTGGTGGAAACCAAAAACTAAGCGTAGGAATTAATGCCAAAATCGTTTACCGAAATATTGGGAAATTTGCCAATGGTTTTGGGTTTGGATTTGATGCTGGAGCTATTTATCGTGCAGATTCTGGATATCAATTTGGAGCTATGCTGAGAGATGCAACGACTACTGTGAATTTTTGGAGCATCAACCAAAAAGAATTATCAGCAGTAGTAAACGGAGAAGAATTCAATCCCGCTCCAAAAGATAAAATGGAAATCACCATGCCTAAATTGAATCTAGGCGTTTCCAAAAATTTTGAAATCAATAGAGATTTAGAATTATTGCCAGAAGCTGGTCTTAATGTAGATTTTGCCAAAACCGCCGCAGTAATTTCTACCGATTTTGCGAGTATTTCGCCATATATTGGTGCGGAACTCAGTTTCCAGAAAATGATTTTTGTAAGAGCTGGACTCAATAGATTTCAAACTGTGACCGATATAGAAGACCTAAAACGCAAAGTTTCTATGCAACCAAGCGCTGGAATTGGTATCAAATACAAGGGACTTACGCTAGATTACGCCATTACCAATACAGGAATTGGCGGCAGCAATTATTTCTCGAATTTCTTTTCTCTGAAATTGGATATGAGGGATTTTAGATATTAGAAGCAACCCGTTTTCAGTTTTTAATTGCGTTTTCACCTGCTTTCGCCACTCGCTTTTTTGTTTTTTTAGATTCTTCGAATTCTCTCAGAATGACAAAAAAACAAAAAGAGCTCAAACAAAGGCTCAATCAGGGCTATTTTTCACTTACATTTTTTCGTAAGCACGTTTTTCAGAAAATTAATTTCATTAGAACTTAATTATTTTTTACATTTACTTCACTAAAATTTCTCACAATGAAAAAATCATTTACACTTGCTTTATTATTTTTCACCCTGATATTTTCTGCTCAAAATATTACCGATTACGAATACATTTATGTTCCCAAAAAATTCAAAGATTTTGAAGCGAATGAATATAATCTCAATACCCTTTTGAAAAAATCTTTAGAAGCAAAGAAATATAAAGTAATTCAAGATGACATTGTAAACTGGCCTTTAGAATTAAGACAAAATCCTTGCAAAGTTTTAAATGCAGATTTACTTAATGATTCTAACATGTTCAGAAACCGACTGAAATTACAGTTTTCGAATTGTGAGAAAAATGTAATTTTTGAAACCAAAGGCACTTCTATGATTAAGGATTTCGAGTTAGGCTATCAAGACGCGATGAATATTTCACTCAAAAATTTACAAAATTCTCAACCCAAAGAAATAGAAGTTTTAGCAAAACCAACTGAAAAAATTGCAGTAGAAACCGTTGTAGAAAAGCCAGTTCAGGCTGTAGTAACTTCTACAAATTCTGCAACTCCAGAAGTTTCCAAAAAAGCAGAAAGTTATAGCAATGGAACGATGAGTTTCCAAAAAATTCAGATTTCTAAAGATCAATTCATTTTGGTAAGTTCTAGCAGTTCTGTTCCTTTTGCTACGTTTAAAAATACTACAAAAGCAGATGTTTACAGAGTAACTTTAGAAAACGGAACTTCTACTCTAGGCTATACAGAAAACGGAAATCTAGTCATAGAAATCCCAACCAGTGATGGGAATTATAAGAAAGAAATTTTTACAGCAAAATAAAAATAAAAGCATCAATTTATTGATGCTTTTTTATTGATTAAAAAACTCCCAAACTACTTTAGCTTTAGATTTTCCGAGAATTTCTTCCAGAGTTTCTAGGTTGGCTTCTTTCACGCGTTTTACAGATTTTAGTTTTTTAAGAAGCAGTTCTATGGTTTTTTCCCCAACTCCTGGTATTTCTTCCAACTCAGATTTTATGGTGTTGTTGGTTCTGCGCGTTCTGTGATGTTTCACACCAAAACGGTGAGCCTCGTCTCTTACTCTCTGTAAAACTTTCAGCGTTTCAGATTTTTTGTCTAAATACAACGGAATTGGATCTTCGGGGAAAAAGATTTCCTCTAAACGTTTTGCAATTCCTACTATAGTGATTTTTCCATACAAACCCAATAATTTCAAACTTTTCACGGCAGACGAAAGTTGACCTTTTCCACCGTCTATCAAAATCAATTGTGGTAAATTTTCTCCTTCATCGAGCATTCTCTTGTAACGTCTGTAAATCACTTCTTCCATCGTCGCAAAATCATTCGGTCCTTCCACTGTTTTCACATGGAAAATTCTGTAATCAGATTTGCTAGGTTTTCCGTCTTTGAAAACAACACACGCAGAAACAGGGTTGCTCCCTTGAATATTAGAATTGTCAAAACCTTCAATATGTCTCGGTTCTACTGGCATTCGCAAAAGTTTTTGCATTTCTGCCATAATTCTGTTGGTGTGTCTTTCTGGATCTACAATTTGTACTTGTTTCAGTTTTTCGAGTCTGTATTCTTTGGCATTTTTTTCAGAAAGTTCTACAATTCTTTTCTTATCGCCCACTTTCGGAACGATGAGTTTAATATTAGGAATTTCTATATTTAAGTGAAAAGGAAGCAAAATTTCCTTAGATTCCGAAGCGAATTTTTGTCGGATTTCTACCAATGCTTCTTCCAAAATTTCTTCATCAGTTTCTTCCAAAATTTTCTTAATTTCCGTGGTAAAACTTTGTACAATATTTCCGTTTCTAATTTTGAAAAAATTGACATAAGCTGCTGTTTCATCACTCGTCATTCCGAAAACATCTACATCATCAATATTCGGATTTACAACCGTATTTCTTGCTTGATAGTCTTCTAAAAACTCTAATCTTTCTTTCACATTTTGTGCTGCTTCAAATTCTAAATTGGCAGCAAAACGAGACATCTCGTCTTCTAAATATTTCCTCGCTTTTCGGAAATCTCCTTTGATAATTCCACGGATTGCGTCTATTTTTTCGTCATAACTTTCTTTACTTTCAAGGTTTTCGCAAGGACCTTTGCAATTTTTGATGTGGTATTCTAAGCAAACTTTATATTTTCCATCTTCTATTTTTTTCGGGGCCAAATCTAAATTGCAAGAACGAATTTTATACAAATTTTTAATCGTTTCTAATAAAATTTTAGCAGGACGAACTTTAGCATAAGGTCCGTAATATTCACTTCCATCTTTGATGATGGTCCTGGTCAGAAAAACACGAGGGAAATTTTCGTTTTTAATACAAATCCAAGGATAGGTTTTGTCGTCTTTCAACATTACGTTGTAAAACGGCTGATGTTCTTTTATCAGGTTATTTTCTAATAAAAGCGCGTCATATTCAGAGTTTACAACAGTTGTTTCTAATCGTATGATTTTAGAAACCATAATTCTGGTTCTGTAACCGTTTTGATTTTTGTTGAAATAAGAAAGCACTCTTTTCTTCAAATTTTTGGCTTTTCCTACATACAAAAGTTGTCCGTTTTTATCGTAATAACGGTAAACTCCGGGTTCTGAAGGAAGTGTTTTGAGTTGAAGTTCGAGGTTTTCATTCATAGAACAAAAATAGTGAAAAAGTATTGAGATACGGGGTTCGTGTTTCGAGATTTTTGACTCGAAAAATTTTATGAAATTTTGAAAATTTAAAAATTTGACATCTATTTTTATTTAGCATGAATTAGGCTCCGTAGGAGCCAAAGGTTTGTAGGAGAGTAGGAGGGTTATTCTATGAAACCTGAGCTCCGTAGGAGCGAAAGGTTAATCATAAAATTCAAACAAATATTTTTCATCAAATTCCACTTCAAATTTTTTCAAAAAATCTAAATATTCTTGTCTAAAACTTTTCTTCTGATGATGTTCTTTTTGATTCAAAATATACTTTACAACATTATCTATTTGACTTTTAGAATATGAAAATGCACCATAACCTTCCTGCCAATGAAATTTTCCAATAAACCAATTTTCTTCATTAATTAATTTTGAAGAATTTGATTTAATATCTCTTACAAAATCTGAAATTTTGATGTCTAATTTATTAAATCCAACCAATAAGTGAATATGATCAGGATTTGCATAAATTGCTAACAATTTTTGTTCTTTACTTCGTATAATTCCAGTAATATATTGTTGAAGTCTTTCTCTGTGAGATTCTAAAATTTGAGATTCTCTACTTTTTACAGCGAAAATAAATTGAATGTAAATTTGTGAATAGGTGTTTGCCATTTTTGGATTAGTTTTTGGTGTCGCTCCTCCGGAGCTTTTTTTGATATCACAAATATTTCTACAAACCTTTGGCTCCTACGGAGCCGACTTTCAAAACAATAAAATTATTTCATTTCTATTGCTTCAATATAAATGGCTTTTCCTTTTGGTAAGAGAACAGGTTCTACAAATGGTTGTTCTTCTAAAATTTTCACAGAAATGATGGCAGATTTATCCAAAAGGAGATAATCTTTTTCATCTACAAAATGTTTGTTGAGCACAATTGGTAAGAATTGGTCGGCTTTTGAAATGTTATATTCGATGTAAAAATTTTGGAGATTTAATAGTTGAGTTTCAGGTTTAAAATTCATTTCCAAAACACCATTTTTACCTTTTTCTCCAAATAATTGAGTTGCTTTTTCTCCTTTAAAAACATTAATAGTTAAAATGTTATTAACATTTAAAGCACTTGCGTACAAATAAGTTTTATTTCCATTTGCGATAACTAAAGGCGCGTTTTCTTTGGAATATATACTTGTTGAATTTTGAGCAAAACTCATTTGAATAAATGATAAAACAACAAGAAATAATAATTTTTTCATTGGTTATAATTTTATTTACAAATCTACAAATAAATCAATTCAGTACCACCAATTTTTCTGCCCAAATTTTCCATTGCTTTTTGGTACAAATCAATTTGTTTTTGGTGTTTTTCTGATGGATTTCCAGTTTTAAAATCAATGATAAACCAAGCGTCATTTATTTTCACCATTCTGTCTGGTCTGTATGTTTTTCCTTCAATCATCAATTCTCTTTCGTTTAAAACTTCTTGATTTTCTACAAAATATTTTGGGTGTTTTTCGATAATTTCAAAAATTCTTTCAGCGATTTCAGATTTTTCATTTTCAGTGATTAATCCTTCTAATAGATAAGATTTCAAAACTTTTTCTACATCTTTTTTAGTGTTGATTTTCGCTAAAATTTCGTGCGTGAAAATTCCGTTTCTTACTTTTTCGTTTCTTTCCTGATAATTTTTAGAAGGCGTTGCAATCGTAATGTTGGCAGATTTTTCGTGCTTTTGAGTTAAAGAAGAAATTTGTTGAGAAATATGTTGTTTTTCTTCTTTCTTACTTTGTTTTTTCAAAGCATTTTCATCCATTTTAAAAACATCAAAACTGTCTAAATTTTCTACGTTTTTAGATTTCAAGAAATCATAAATTTCAATATTTGATGGATTTTCGTTTCCGTTTTTATCTGTAGTTGGTTTTTGGACATAAAGAAACAATTGTTCTACAGGTCTGGTTGTGGCTACATATTGCAAACACAATCGGTCGATAAAATTTTTGTAAGCATTTTCTTCGTTAAATTCAGAAATTTGATCATCGTAGGTTTGTAATTTTTTGTCAAAACCACCAATATTTACCGATTTCAAAGCGGTATTTTCTTCCAAAGAAAACCAATCCTGAATTTTACTGTCCTTATGCGCATTTTCCATCGGAAGAAAAACCACAGGAAACTCTAAACCTTTCGCTTTGTGAATGGTCATCAATTGTACCGCATCAATATTTTCCGAAGCTTGAATGCTCGTATTTTTGCCTTCTTCTTCCCAAAATTGGAGAAAATCTTTCAAAGTTGCACCTGCATTTTGGGTGTAGTTGTAAAGCAATTCCAAAAAATTGAGCAAGAAATCGGTTTCTTTATCTTTCACCGAAAATTCGTGGATGTAAAATTCTATAAAATTGTACAAATTAAGATGCGGAAAATCTTCCTGTTTTAGCGAAACTCCATATTTTTCTTTGATAAAAATTTCAATATCTTTTTTGCTTTCAATGTCTAAAATTTGTCTCATTTCCACCGAAAAATCTTGCATTTTTATTCTTCCCAATTTTTCTAATTCGTACATCATTTTCACCAAAAATCTTCTGTTTTTAGGAAAAGTTTCCCAATACAAAAACTGAATCAAAGCTCGAAGCGTTCCCGAAAGTTCAAGTGTTAAACCTTTTTCAGAAATGGTTTTAATGTAGGTTTCTTCGCCTTTGTAATTCACTTTTAGATTTCCTAATAATTTAGAAAAATTGAAAATATCATTATTTCCTCGACAAAGAATGGTGATGTCGCTAAATTCAAAACCATTATTGATGCAATTTTGCAAATCTTGTTGCATTTTTTCAGCGCAATCTTGGTAATAAATTTCCTTCAAATCATTTTCTAAAAAATGAACTTTTACACGACCTTCTTTTTCTGAATAAGCGCTTTGTTCAGCATCTTTCCCGAATAATTTGGCGTGTTCTTCATTCAGGTAACTTCCGTAGAAATGATACAATTCATTGTTGAATTTCACAATATTTTTGGCACTTCTAAAATTTTGTTGAAGCGTTTCTATTTCCACTTCAATCGGCGAAAAATCTTTTTTATTGATAATGTCGAGCATTATTTCTGCATTTCCACCTCTGAATCTATAAATACTTTGTTTAGGATCGCCAACTAACGTAAAACTAGAGTTTTCGGTAGCGATATTGTGGTCACGAAGCGGAAGAAAATTCATCCATTGCAACGCGGAAGTATCTTGAAATTCATCGAAAAAATAATGCTGAAACTGTGTTCCTACTTTTTCATAAATGAATGCAGAAGGCTCGTTTCGAAGGTTTTCATTAATCAAAACATTGAATTTTGAAAGCAAAACCAAATCGTTTTCATCTTCAATTTGTTGTAATTGGTCTTGAATTTCTTTATTGACTTTCAAAGGCAATAATGCACGCAAAATTTTCTCTTTTTTCTCTCCGAGAATATAATTTTGAATAATTTTTCTGCGATTTTCAATTAAAGTTTCTAAAATTCCAAAAATTTCAGATTCTTTGTTTTTGCCTTTTCCAGAAGCGCCTTTAGCAGCATTATTTAAGAAGTTTTCTTCGTTTACAGGAAAAGGAAAATCTCTTTTCCCCGAAGTAAATTCTATTATTTTTTTGAAAAAACCTCCAATTCCATTCGCTCCCTGTGCAAAATCATCAATTTCTAAACCGTTGTTATTAATTAAATCTAAAGAATCTTGGGCAATTTTTTTAGAATTTTCTTTGAGTTCTTTAATTTCTTTTCTGATATTATTTTTAGTGTTTTCGTAGGCTTTCCAATCGAAATCTTTATTTTCTTCGAGCCAATGATAATGCTTGTCGTTCACAAATTCTTTAGCAGAATCGAGCAAAGTTTTATTGATGTTGACACGCTCATTTTGATCGAGACTGTAATTTACATAATCCAAAAAAGCTTCGGAAATTTGTTCGTCTTCGCCAATTTTATTGAGCATTTGATCCACCGCTTCAATCAAGAAAGGTTCTGGCTGAATTTCGAGATTGAAATTCTGTGCTAAACCCAATTCATAAGAAAAACTTCTCACCAATTTTGCGTTGAATTTATCAATCGTACCGATGTTTAAAGTAGAGTAGTTGTGCAAAATATAATCCAAAACTTTCTGTGAACGTTGATGTAAATCGTCTAACGTAATTTTCTTGCCTTGTTCTTCAAATTTCTGCTGAATTCCGAGTAATTTATCGTTTTCGGTGTAGTTTTCTTGGGTAAATTCTTTGAGCCAAGAAAGAATTCTTTCCTTCATTTCGTTGGCTGCTTTATTGGTAAAAGTCAACGCCAAAATATGACGAATAGCGTCTTTTTGATAAGGGTTTTCAAGGCAAATCATCAACACTCTTTGTACCAAAGTGTAGGTTTTACCAGAACCGGCAGAAGCATTGATGGCGATGTATGGTTTCATTTTACTAATTTCTTGAAATTTTTTGAAAAATAAAAAATATGTTTAAAAAACTTTGATTATATGTTAATTGGTTTTCACGCAAAGTTCGCAAAGTTTTTTATTATAATACTTTTTTAAGGCTCGCAAAGTCGCTTCGCTCTGCAATTTTTTTTCAATTATAACAAATTGCGAGCTATCATAAAAAAAGAAATTTAGGAATAGTTTAATGTTTTATTGGGAAAAATTATGAATTTATATTTTTAATTTAGTGATATGAAATTTATAGTCATTACCTTTTTATTGCTTTCAACGTTTTGTTTTTCTCAAGAAATAGATTGTCCTGTAGAAAATGGAGTGACTTATTATAATGAATCTTATGAATTTAGAACCAAAAGAGATTGTTGGAATATTTATAGAGGCTCATATCAAAGTCCGTCAACCAAAATTCATTCTGAAAAACCAATTTCAGTAACTTCTATTTCTGAAGGAAAAGTTTATAGTGTAATTCTTACAGGCAATCTTTTAAGTATTCTTGTTAGAAAAGCGAACAATGAATTTTATGTTTATTCAAATTTAACATCTACAAATCTTAAGAAAGGAGACGAAGTGAAAAAAGGATATAAAATTGGAGAAATTATTAATAAATATGAATTCTCTGACTACGGAGATTATGTTTTAGATTTTCAATATTGGCAAAAAACAGAACCGATTGATGTTTTTGATCAATTGAAATGTATTAAGAAATAAAAAAATCCGTCCAAAAAATTTTGAACGGATTTTAAAATTTATTTTTTGAACGTGCCAAAAGCACGTTCCTACATTACATCATTCCTGGCATTCCTCCTCCCATTGGTGGCATTGCACCTTCAGGTTTTGGAACTTCTGTGATTACACATTCTGTAGTTAATAACATTCCTGATACAGATGCCGCGTTTTCTAAAGCAACTCTTGTTACTTTAGTTGGGTCTATAATACCAGCTTCTAGCATATTTACATACTCATCTGTTTTTGCATTATAACCAAAATCTCCGCTTCCTTCTGATACTTTAGCTACAATTACAGAACCTTCACCGCCAGCATTTGCTACGATTTGTCTTAGTGGTTCTTCAATCGCTCTTTTTACGATTTTGATACCTGTAGATTCGTCTTGGTTAGCTCCAGAAAGGTTGTCTAGTGCAGAAATTGCTCTTACTAAAGCAACACCACCACCAGCTACAATTCCTTCTTCTACAGCAGCTCTAGTTGCGTGAAGCGCATCATCAACTCTGTCTTTTTTCTCTTTCATTTCTACTTCAGAAGCAGCACCTACGTAAAGTACAGCAACTCCACCAGCTAATTTAGCCAATCTTTCTTGCAATTTTTCTTTATCATAATCAGAAGTAGTAGATTCCATTTGAGCTTTAATTTGGTTTACTCTACCTTTGATTTCTTCTTCGTTACCAGCACCGTTTACGATGGTTGTATTGTCTTTATCAATAGTTACTTTTTCTGCTCTACCCAACATTTCAATCGTAACATTGTCCATATTGAAGCCTCTTTCTTCAGAAACTACTTGTCCACCAGTTAAGATGGCGATGTCTTCTAACATTGCTTTTCTTCTGTCTCCGAAACCTGGAGCTTTTACTGCAGCAATTTTAAGAGAACCTCTTAATTTGTTTACTACTAAAGTTGCTAAAGCTTCGCCTTCTACTTCTTCAGAAATAATTAAAAGAGATTTTCCTTGTTGAGCAACTGGTTCTAGAACTGGTAATAATTCTTTCATTGAAGAGATTTTTTTCTCAACTAAAAGAATATAAGGATTGTCTAGTTCAGCAACCATTTTCTCTGCATTAGTCACGAAATATGGAGATTGGTAACCTCTATCGAATTGCATCCCTTCTACTACATCTACCGTAGTATCAATGCCTTTTGCTTCTTCTACTGTAATTACACCTTCTTTTCCTACTTTAGAGAACGCTTCAGCGATTAAAGAACCGATGGTTTCGTCATTATTTGCAGAAACAGAAGCTACTTGTCTAATTTTTTCGGCAGAATCACCTACAGATTGAGATTGAGATTTAAGGTTTTCAACAACTGCAGTTACCGCTTTGTCGATTCCTCTTTTTAAATCCATAGGATTTGCACCAGCTGCAACGTTTTTAAGTCCTTCTCTTACAATTGCTTGAGCCAAAACAGTTGCAGTAGTAGTTCCATCACCTGCAATATCATTGGTTTTAGAAGCAACTTCTTTCACCATTTGAGCACCCATATTTTCTACTTTGTCTTCTAGCTCAATTTCTTTTGCTACAGAAACACCGTCTTTAGTTACGTGAGGAGCACCGAAAGCTTTTTCAATTACTACGTTTCTACCTTTAGGACCTAAAGTTACTTTTACTGCATTTGCTAATGCATCAACACCTCTTTTTAGAGCGTCTCTTGATTCAATATCGAATTTAATTTCTTTTGCCATAATTTTTTTGATTTTAAGATACTAGACACAAGAGCCTAGATTTTTAAATTTTTTAAAATTTCTTGATTCTTGGATTAGCCAATGATTCCTAATAAATCACCTTCTCTTACAATTAAATAATCTTTACCGTCTAGTTTTAATTCTGAACCGGCATATTTACCGTAAAGAACTCTATCGCCAACTTTTACAGTCATTGGTTCGTCTGGTTTTCCGTTGCCAACAGCAACTACAGTTCCTTCTTGTGGTTTTTCTTTTGCGGTATCAGGGATGATGATTCCTGATGCTGTTTTAGTTTCTGCTTGTACAGGTTCTACTAAAACTCTGTCTGCTAATGGTTTAAAATTTACTGACATATGTATAATTATTTTTAAATTTTCTGTGATGGAATTCTCCAATTCTGTGCCAATGGTAATTCTGCAATATAAATTGAAAATTGAGAGATAATTTGGCAGATTTTTCTCAAATTGGAGTGAAATTTTGGCAGAAAAAAGCCACTCAATTTTGTGAGTGGCTTCAGGGTTATATCAATTATTTAAGGTTTAATTTTTCTTTCCTGCGGCTTGCATTGGGTTTACCATTCCAGCAGCAGCTCCTCTTCTTCTGTTTTCTTGGTTCTGTTTGAACACTTGGAATTTAGAAGTGCTTTCTGGTGTAACTTTATCAGCGGTCCATAGGTTATTAGTGGTGTCAATATCGGCAGTTTCTAACATTGGGTCTAATTGAATTGATTTTAATTTTTTGTCAAAATAGTATGTTTTAGAAACTTTTTTCTCGTCTGATCTCCAGATTTGTGCTGGTATTTTTTCATTTAATTTAGAACCATCTTCGAAAGTGAATTCTAAAATAATTGGCATTACCATTCCTCCTTTGTTAGAGAAGTCAATTTGGTAGCCTGTGATATTTTTTAGATTTTCTCTTTCTTTGGTGTCAAGATTTTTGGGAGCGTCACCTTTGATGGTGTATTCTTTTTGAGTGTCTACTTTTTCTAAACCTCTTGCGTATCTCCAATAGAAGTCTCTTAAAGATTGGTCTTCGTCTGTTTTGAAAGTAATTTTCTTATCTTCTTTATTTCTGATTTTAGAAATATCTTCGAAGTCATTTACTTGTGGTTCGTCTACTTTGTATTTAAAATCTCTAGCTTGTGGTTTTCCGTCAAAATCTGGAGTTGCAACAGTAACTTTGTCTATGGCTATGTCTACTGCATCTGTGCTGTAGAACCATCCTCTCCAGAACCAATCTAAATCTTCACCAGAAGCATCTTCCATTGTTCTGAATAAATCTGCAGGTTCAGGATGTCTGAATGCCCATCTTTTAGAATACGTTTTGAAAGCTTTATCAAAAAGTTCTCTTCCCATGATGGTTTCTCTCAAAATATTAAGACCAGTTGCAGGTTTTGCGTAAGCATTAGGGCCGAAATGAATAATGTTTTCAGAGTTGGTCATGATAGGCTCTAATTGGTCTTTTGGCAATTTCATGTAGTTCACAATGGTGTGAGCTGGTCCTCTTCTTGAAGGGAATTTATTGTCCCAAAGTTCTTCGGTAAGATATTCTACGAAGGTGTTAAGGCCTTCATCCATCCAAGACCATTGTCTCTCGTCTGAATTGATAATCATTGGGAAGAAATTATGTCCAACTTCGTGGATAATTACGCCGATCATTCCATTTTTAATTCCTTCTGAATATGTTCCGTCTTTTTCTGTTCTACCATAGTTGAAACAAATCATAGGATATTCCATTCCGTTTGCAGCTTCGATAGATTGTGCAACAGGATATGGATAAGGAATGGTGAATTCTGAATAGGTTTTAATCGTATGTGCTACTGCTTTAGTAGAATATTTTCTGTATAAATTGTATGCTTCTTTAGGATAAAGACTCATACACATTACTTTATTGTTATTTTCTTCAATCAATTGAGGCATTGCGTCCCAAATAAATTTTCTAGAAGAAGTCCACGCGAAATCTCTTACATTTTCTGCTTCGAAAGTCCAAGTTTTTCTGTTTTTTGATTTAGATTTTTCAGCTTTCTTAGCTTCGTCTAGCGTTACAATTTCTATAGGTTCTTTAGTGTTTTGCGCTTTTTGCCATCTTGCAAATTGTTCTGCGGTTAAAACTTCTGAGAAATTTTTTCCAGAACCTGTAGAAGCTACAATATGATCAGCAGGAACATTCATATTTACTTTGAAATTTCCAAAAGTAAGGGTGAATTCTCCACGACCTGTAAATTGGTGATTTTGCCAACCTTGATTGTCAGAATACACACAAAGTCTAGGATACCATTGTGTCATGGTAAAAAGGTGGTTGCCATCTTCTGGAAAGAATTCATAACCGCCTCTTCCTCCTTGTTTTATTCTGTCAGGAATGTTATAATTCCAATCGATTTTAAATTTAAAAATTTCGCCTTTTTTTAATTTTTTAGGTAAATCTATTCTCATCATGGTTTTATTAACCACATAAGAAAGCGCATTACCATTCGCATCTGTTACTTTTTCTAAATTAATCCCGAAACCATTATCTTTTACGGGTAATTCAGTAGCTTTTAATCTATCAGATGAAATTTGTCTAGCTAGAGTAGAAGAAGATTGATAACCTGCATCTTTTGTGTTGCTGGTGTCATTCTCATCTAATTGTAACCAAAGATATTCTAATTCGTCTGGCGAATTATTGTAATAAGTAATTGTTTCTGAGCCTTTTAAGTTAAGTTTTTCCTCGTCTAGATATGCATTGATTTCATAATCAGCACGTTGTTGCCAATATTCATGACCAGGTGCTCCAGAAGCGGTTCTGTAGCTGTTTGGCGTAGGTAAAATGGTTCCTAGTTGCTCGAATTTATTCCCATGATTGCTCCCAGGATTATTCTGGTGGTTT
Organism: Cloacibacterium sp. DMC96; assembly: GCF_056313765.1. Lineage (NCBI taxonomy): Bacteria > Pseudomonadati > Bacteroidota > Flavobacteriia > Flavobacteriales > Weeksellaceae > Cloacibacterium > Cloacibacterium sp. DMC96. The sequence goes on from NZ_JBQUZQ010000001.1 coordinate 21,898, forward strand.
TGGGCGGAAGTACTTACGAAAGCGTAAAGAAAAACAAAAATACTTAGAACTTTTTTCATTATAAATTTTTAATTTTTATCGATTTGTCAACAAATATAAAAATTTGTTACAACTAAGCATGTTTTTTTTATAAAAAATAACTGTTAATGTGGTTTTATGCAGATAAAATTTGTTAAGGAATCCTTTCTAATGCCATTTTTAGGGCAAAAATGAAGATAGGAACAGATATAATGTAAATCCAAATTTTATTAGAAAGTTTCAGAACTTCCGAGAAAATGTAATGTATGAAAAGTGCGATGGCAACTACTGCAATTTGCCCTAGTTCAAGTCCTACGTTAAATCCAAATAAAGGTAAAGTAATGTCTTGCTCGTTTGCAAGCATCATTCTTACAGAATTGGCAAATCCCATTCCGTGAATTAAGCCGAATAATAAAGCCAAATAATAATTAAGTTGAATTAGTTTTTTCTCGTTTTTGGAAAAAATAATGTTGTCTAAAGCAGTGAAAACGATTGTACAAGGAATTAAAAATTCTACCCAGTCAGAAGGAAATCTAAATACATCTAATGCGCTTAAAACCAAGGTTAAAGAATGCCCAATCGTAAATGCAGTTACTAGAATTAATACTTTTTTCCAATCTCTAAAACTGAAAATAGCAATGAGTGCCAAAATGAATAATTGATGATCTAGAGCGTCTTTTGAGATGATGTGTTCCCAGCCTAATTGTAAATAAAATAAAAAATCTTGCATGTTTTAAAATTTGAGTTACGAAAATAATGATTAATTTCGGAACGGATTTTGAAATAATGAACACATGAAAAAATTCTTCTTACTTTTTACTTTTTTACTGGCTTTTTTAGTTTCGGCGGAACCTATTCATCCTTATCACGTAGGTTCGGTGGAAATTAATTATAATGCTAAAACCAAAACTTTTGAGATTTCTGCCAAATTTTTCTTAGACGATTTAGAAAATAGTCTTAATGCCAAGTATAATAAAACGTTACACTTTGGCGAAGAAAGAAGTAAAGCAGGATTAGACCAAGCTCTAGAAAATTATTTTGCAGAATATTTTAAATTGAAATCAAATAATAAATTTTTGAAAATCAATTATTTAGGTTTTGAAGAAGATAAAGAATCTGTTAATGTCTATTTAGAATCTGAAGCGACAGAAATTCCTAAAAAAGTAGAAACCGCAGTGAGTTTATTGTATAGTTTTTTTGATGATCAAATGAATATTGTGCACATTATTGTAAATGGCGAAAGAAAAAGTTCTAAACTAAACTATCCGGATCGATATCTGTATCAGATGTTTTAAAATTATCATTCAAGGAAATACAGAACTGATGTAAATCTGGGAAAAATTCTTCGTAGCAAGAGCGCAAAAACTCTTTATGATGCTGGAAAAAACCATATACAGGTATAGAATTGTCCAGATATTTTGCTTTATTCAATACATTATTAATGCTGTATTCCATTCCCCAATCAAAACGATAATTGTAGAGCCAATTGTCTTTTTCCATTCTAGGAAGCACTTTTCTGAAATTTTCAGGTAAAAGAGTTTCATATTTATTGAGAACTTGGTAAACATGAGCGGTAAAATCACGCCACTCTTTGGCAGATTTTACATTTTTATCATTGGCTAAAAAATAATCAAAAACCACATCTAAAAAAGCACCAGAATACAACCTCACAATCGGTTGAAAAACAGTTTTGGCTTCTAAAACTTTTGGGTGAACATCCGTAAAAGCATCAATAGCTCTATGCAACGTAATTCCTTGCTGAATTCCTTCTGATAAGTGATTTCGACTTTTATTTTTGATGAAATCACCAATCAAATTCCCCACGATTTGCTCATCGGTAAAAGAAAGGTAGGTATGTGCAAGGAAATTCATTTTTTTAAGTATGAGGTATGAAGTATGATTTATAATGTCTTTTTTAAGTTTGATTTTTTAGTAAGAATAATACTTCTTATTATTTTTAATAATTCTGTTGCTTGTGAAGATAAATTTACAAAATTTTCTTCAGAAATAAAATCAGTTTTTCTTAATAATTCTAGCCAAAATAATGTTTCGTCGCATTCTTTTTGTGCAATAGCATTTTTATGGATAAAATCTAAATCAGATTGAGCGTTTTTTGCTTCACGAAGATTAGCGCCAATTGATGTTCCAGACTTTAAAATTTGTTTACTCATTACAAATTCTCTCTTTTCGTCTTTTAAAAATTTATAAAGGTTTACAATTTCAATTGCAAAGTTCATACTTTTATCTCTAACGATATCTGACATGTTTGTTATTAGTTTTATTAATTATTTAGTTCATAAATTCATCCTTCATCCTTCATATTTCATCCTTAAAAAAGTTTTTCGTGGAACTCTTCTATTTTACTCACTTCTTCTATTTTAATCCCGAATTTTCTTTTAGGAATTTTGTTGAGGTTGGAAACAAAAATCTTTTCGTAACCCAATTTTTCAGCTTCCGAAATTCTTTGTTCAATTTGAGGAATCGGTCTAATTTCTCCACTCAAACCTATTTCGCCCGCAAAACAATATTTCTCAGAAATGGCTAAATCTTCGTTGCTGCTCAAAACAGCTGCAATTACCGCCAAATCTAGAGCAGGATCATCTGTTTTTATTCCACCGGTAATGTTCAGGAAAACGTCTTTTGCGCCCAACATAAAACCTGCGCGTTTTTCTAAAACAGCAAGAAGCATATTTAATCTTTTGCTATCAAAACCAGTACAGCTACGTTGAGGAGTTCCGTAAACAGCAGTAGAAACCAAAGCTTGAATTTCTAAAAGCATCGGTCTGTTTCCTTCTAAGGTTACAGCAACTGCATTCCCAGAAAGTTCTTCAAATTTTTTGGTGATTAAGATTTCTGAAGGGTTTTTAATTTCCTTTAAACCTTGAGTCACCATTTCGTAAATCCCAATTTCTTGTGTAGAACCAAAACGGTTTTTCTGAGCTCTTAGCAGTCTGAAAAGGTGATTTCTGTCTCCGTCAAAATTCAAAACTACATCTACCATGTGTTCCAGAACTTTTGGACCGGCAATTTGTCCGTCTTTTGTAATGTGACCTACTAAAATAACGGGAATATTTTTTTCTTTGGCAAATTTTATCAATTCTCCAGAACATTCTCTAATCTGTGAAACCGTTCCTGCAGCACTTTCTAGCAATTGAGATTGTAAAGTTTGAATAGAATCTACAATCATCAAATCTGGCTGAAGATTTTTGGCTTCCATCAATATTTTTTCGATAGAAGTTTCGGTATATAGGAAACAGTTTGGGTTTTGAACATTCGTAATTCTGTCGGCACGCATTTTAATTTGTGAAGCGCTTTCTTCACCAGAGACATACAGAATTTTCTTCTTCATTTTTAAGGCAAGTTGGAGTAGAAGGGTAGATTTGCCAATTCCAGGTTCTCCACCAATGAGAATAACGGAGCCTAGAACAATTCCGCCTCCTAAAACACGGTTCAGCTCTTCTGAAACAGTTTTCAGACGAATTTCTGTTCCTGTTTCTACTTCGGTGATGTTGATGATTTTTTGTTTCCCGCTTCCTAGAATATCATAGTGAGAAGATTTTTTTTCTACAATTTCTTCTACTAAAGTATTCCACTCTCCACAGTTTTTGCATTGTCCGTGCCATTGCGGATATTGCGTTCCACATTTCTGACAATAGTATGCTGTTTTTATTTTTGCCACAGATTTATAATTGATAAATGATGTTGCAATTTACAGAATTTTTGAAAGGAAAAAGAAATGAATACTAATAAAAAAACTCCCGAAATTTTTCGGGAGTTTTTATTTATTTCACTAAGAATTTTTTAGTTTCTATTTTGTCATTGAGGCTTATCTTGAAGATTACTAATCCTTTTTGGAATTTAGAATTTTCAATGCTGAATTGATTGCTGTTTGGTTTTGCAGATGCAACTAATTTACCTGTGGCATCAAAAACTTGAACCGAAGTAATCTTGTTTGAGTTATTTTCTACAATAATGTTTTCAGCGTTTTTGTAAACTACAGTTTCTTTATTTTTAGAAATATTATCTGTACCTAGAACAGAATCTGGCTTGTAAACGATTTCGAAACGATTATTTTCTTCTCCAGCTTCTGAATAAAACTGGTAAGATCCTTCTGAAAGGTTTACTGTTTTATTTAATTTATTATCTTTTAAATAAATAGCTTGTGCGCTAGTGAAAATTCCTTCAACTTGTGCTATAGATATTTCGTAGTTACCTGGTTCGTAGTATACAGCTCCTAACTGAACTTTGTCTTCAACGTTGAAATTGTTACTTCTTCCTTGGATAACAAGATTTTCGTTATCAGCAACTGTATAAAACATATCTGAAGTATCAGATAAAGGAGTTGCGTCATAACCATTGTCAATTCCATTAGTAGCTCCTTTAACGTATCCAATTAGAATGGTATTAAAGTTTTTTGCTGGAGTAATAAGCTGTAACCAAACTTTCGGTTCTTGTACAGATGCTATTTTTGAATTAGAGAATTTTCCTTTATCCGTAACTCTCATGCTGTTGTTGAAAATTAAATTTTCAGTGCCCGCATTTAGTTTCTTTACGATGAATCCTTGACCTACAACTATCGCGTCAGTAGGTTTTTCTGAAATACTTTGGTTTTGTGCAGGGATACCATCTGTAAGGTTTCTAACTGCATAGTTCGAACCACTATATGCTGATCCTTGAGAGTTAGTTGGATTTGGATTTGTGTTTGTCCAAATGTAAGCTTTAGGTTCTATTTTTGAGCTATTTGCAGCATAGAAAAGGCTGAAGCTTATGTTAGAAGGATATGGGTTTCCAACCAAGTTGTTTCCAGCTCCGTTTTTGTAAATTTCTATTGTTTTTACACCATTATTAGGAATTCCAGTAAATACACCATTAAAAACAGTATTACCTGAAGGGAAATTATTCGGTGCTCTAATAGCATAACCTTTTGCAGGAATAAAATTATTTAGGCTTGGATTAATGCCAACAAAATAGTCATTGCTTTCATTATAGCCATAGAATCTATTACTTGCTGTGTTAGGAGAGAAACTAAGTAAATTTTGATTTTCTACTGGAGAACTCCAATAATTGTATTCTAATCTTTTTAATTTAGTGTCTCTATTAACTTTTATAGGATTCCCTGTGAAAGTTGCATTGTCATTAACTTGTATTAAATTACCATCGTTTTCTACGATAATATTTCCGTTGTTAACTATATTGTTTTTAATTGATACACTAGTGTTTGAATTTATCGTCAATGTTTTACCAGTGCTAATCTCACAATTACATGCTGTAAAGCTTCCATGGTTTTGAGATACAAAATCAGCATTGATTACCGCTACATCGTTAGAAGTAGGAGCGCCCTTAACGCGACCATTCCAATTACTGCCATCCCATGTTTTGGTATCTACGAAATCACCTTTAAGTTCTATATTGTCATAGATCCATCTTTCGTCGGCGTCTTTATTTTTTTTAGTGTTATAACCAAGGATGCTAATTTTTAAATTACTCAAATTGGTTCCGCTCGGGAATGATAATTCTAATCTATTTGTTTTAGTATAGGAATCAATTCTTAATAAAGTAGGTGAGTTGTTCCCTTTGTATGCAATAGATTTTGATAAAATAGTGTTGAATCCGTATGTTAAATTATCAGTTTCACTATAAATAAAAGCTTCTGCTGACCAAGTAGCTCCTCCATCAAGCGATATGTATAAAGCTAGATAGTCATCACTAGTAGTTACATAAGAACTATTGCCATTAACGTCAATGTTGATAGGAGCGAAATTAAAACTTAGCTTTACATTGCTAGCAAAAGATGCATCTACAGGGCCGTAATCAGCTTCACCGTAAGAATTGTGTATAGCGCGTGATGTGGTTCCAAAAATGTAACCAGCCGTGTAATAGTTGTCTAAAGTTCCTGCAATCTTTTTTTCAGATAAATTAGCTCCATTGTTTTCAAAGTCTTGATAGAACATGAGCTTAGTTGAAGGTGTACATGTTTGTGCTTGTGTCACAGTTATATACCCTATCATCAAAAATGAGATAAGAAATTTTTTCATCGTTTATCGTTTGCGGTGCAAAGATAATACTTTTTTTTTAATCTGCTGATTTAATTGCTGTTAAATCAATTAATTTTATCAATTAATGTAATTATTTATTGCAATAAAGTCTTTTTTAGGCCGAAAAAGGTGGGTTGTAAATTTACTTTTTGGGACTTTAGTCAAAATCCACTAACTTTGCACAAACCTAATCTAATGAGTAAAAAGAATACTAAATACATCTTTGTGACAGGAGGTGTAACTTCGTCTTTGGGAAAAGGCATTGTTTCGGCTTCACTTGGCCTGCTTTTAAAATCCCGAGGATTTAATGTAACCATCCAAAAACTTGATCCTTACATTAATATAGACCCAGGAACGCTTAATCCTTATGAGCATGGAGAATGTTATGTAACGGAAGATGGCGCAGAGACCGACCTAGATTTGGGTCACTACGAAAGATTTCTAGATTCTGCCACTTCTCAGAATAATAACGTTACTACAGGAAAAATCTATCAAACTGTAATAGAAAAAGAAAGAAAAGGAGATTTTCTAGGCAAAACCGTTCAGGTAATTCCACATATTACCAATGAAATTAAACGAAGAATAAAAATTCTTGCAAAAGAAAATTATGATATCATCATTACAGAAATTGGCGGAACAGTAGGCGATATAGAATCATTACCTTATATAGAAAGTGTTCGTCAATTAAGATGGGAACTCGGCGAAAATAATTCTATGGTGATTCATCTTACCTTGCTTCCTTACCTTGCTGCAAGTGGTGAATTGAAAACCAAACCTTCTCAGCATTCCGTAAGACAATTAATGGAAAGCGGAATTCAAGCAGATGTTTTGGTGTGCAGAACAGAGCATAAAATCACCAAAGAAATTAAAGCTAAACTCGCACAATTCTGTAACGTTCCTGCAGAAAATGTAATCGAAAGTATAGATGTAGAAACGATTTATCAAGTTCCGCTAGAATTACAAAAACAAAAATTTGATGAAGTGGTTCTTAAGGAATTGGCTTTGCCAGTGAATCAAGAATCTGATTTGAAAGATTGGAAAAACTTCCTTAAAAAATATAAAAATCCTAAGAAAAAAGTTGAAATCGCTTTAGTTGGAAAATATGTTTCGCTTCAAGATTCTTACAAATCTATTGCCGAAGCATTTATTCATGCAGGAGCTTCACAAGATACTGAAGTGAAACTGAGATGGGTTTACAGTGGCGATTTAACCGAAGAAAATTTAGCAGAAAACTTCAAAGGAATCGATGGAATGCTTATCGCACCAGGTTTTGGCGATAGAGGAATAGAAGGAAAAATTCTTGCAGCAAAATTTGCTAGAGAAAATAAAATTCCACTTTTGGGCATTTGTCTCGGAATGCAGATTATGACCATCGAATTTGCGAGAAATGTTTTGGGATTAAAAGATGCTAATTCTGCAGAATTTGATTTAACGACTAAAAACCCTGTTATTTCTTTAATGGAAGAACAAAAAAATGTAGTGGATAAAGGTGGTACGATGAGGTTGGGCGCTTGGAAATGTCAATTAAAGCCTCACACTAAACTGATAGAAATCTACGGAAATAAAAATATTACCGAAAGACACCGTCATCGCTACGAGTTTAACTCAGATTATTTAGATGATTTCGAGAAAAATGGCTTGTATGCTTCGGGAATTAATCCAGATACTAAATTGGTAGAAACTTTGGAGCTGAAAAATCATCCTTTTTATATAGGTGTTCAGTATCATCCAGAATATAAAAGTACTGTAGCTACACCACATCCGCTGTTTGTAGCTTTAGTAAAAGCAGCTACAGAAAAATAAATCTTAAACTCTCATTTTTTTGAGAGTTTAATTTTTTAGAAATGACAATCTGACAAAAAATTCATATTTTTGTCACCCAAATTAAAAAGGAATGCTATTTGAGAAAATTAAATCTCAAATCTTAAATTTCAAATCTTAAATTAAAGTAATGCAAAAGAATAACGGATTAGATAAAAATCAACTGATTAGTTTTGTGATTTTTTCTGCCATTTTGATGGCTTTCATGTTTTATTTTCAAAACAAACAATCAGACGAAAAAAAAGTAGCAGAAGCTAAAGCAAAAACAGAGCAAAAAGTAGCTTCTAAAGCAATTGCTAACAATATTAATGCTACAGTTAATGCGGCTACAATAAAAAATGTTACCGTAAAAAATAAAGAGCTTACCTTAGAATTTGCAAGTTTAGGAGGTCAACTTTCGTCTGTAGAAATTAATCAATACAAAGCTTATAATGCTAAAACCGATAAGCATGATTTGCCACTTTATTTAATAGAAAAAAATAATTCTAGTTACGGATTTCAGTTTAAAGACAAAACAGGAAAGGCTTTTAATACCAAAGATTTAGTTTTTGTTCCTAATGTAAAGGATAACACTGTTACCATGACCGCTCAAGTTTCTGGTGCTACAATTCAGTATGTGTATGAGCTTTTAGATAATTATACTTTAGATTTTAATGTTAAAACTCAAGGTTTATCTTCTATTGTTACAGATGAAAAAGCAGATTTCCACTGGAATTACACTGTAAGAGGAATGGAAAAAGGGCGTTCGCAAGAGCAAACCCATTCAGAATTTAACTATGCTTTTGATAATTATGGTTCTACCGATTATGATACCAATGGTTTTGAAGAGCCAGAAGAAACCCTAAATTGGTTAGCAGTAAAACAACAGTTTTTTACTTCTATTATAGAGTCTAGCAATGGATTTACACACGCTAAGGGAACTCAAGAAACCATAGAAAAAGGACAATTTTTGAAAAAGTTCAATTTTGATGGTCAAGTAAAATTGGCAGGAAATGAATTGAATCAAAATTTCAAATGGTATTTCTTACCACTTGATTTACCATTGCTTAAAACTTTTGAAGGAAAAGAATTTGATAGCATTTTACCTTTAGGGTGGAGTTTCATTGGAACTTTGAACAGGATTTTCTTTGTGCCAGTATATAATTGGTTGTCAGATTGGGGAATCGCAGCAGGTTGGGTAATTTTCTTAATGACGATTGCCACTAAACTTATCTTGTCTCCAGTAATGTTTAAGCAGCACAAATTGAGTGCGATGATGAAAGTGGTAAAACCAGAAATAGAAGAAGTTACAGAGAAGTTTAAAGGTCAAGAAAACGCCATGAAGCGCCAACAAGCGACTATGGAAATTTACAGAAAAGCTGGAATCAATCAAATGGCCGGCTGTTTACCAGCGCTGGTTCAGATTCCTATTTTCTATGCGCTTTTCCGCTTCTTCCCGAATATGATTGACTTGAGAGGAAAAGGATTCTGGTTTGCTAATGACCTTACTGCTTATGATGATTTAATTAAATTGCCATTCCATATTCCATTAATTGGAGAGCATATCAGTATTTTTGCGGTAGCATGTACCATCGTAGTTTTGATTTATACAATCATGACTTCTGGGCAAATGCAACAACCGCAGCAAGAAGGAATGCCAGATATGAGAATTATAATGTATATTTTCCCAATTACATTCTTCTTCTTCTTGAACACGTCTTCTTCTGGACTTTCTTGGTATTATTTTGTATCAAATGCTTTAAATATATTAATTATCCTTGCGATTAAATATTGGATTTTAGATGAAAAGAAAATTCATGCTCAGATTCAACAAAATAAATCTAAAGCACCAAAACCAGAAGGTAAATTCCAAAAACGTATGCGTGAAATGATGGAAAAAGCTCAAGAGCAACAAAAAATGCAAGAAGAGCAACGCAAAAAAATGAATAAGAAATAATTCAGTTTAAAAATAGAAAAAGTCGGTTAAAAAATTAACCGACTTTTTTATTGGCATTAATCATAGTTTAATCTAAAAGATTGTCTATGATATTTCGTGGGGCCAAATTTCTTCAAAGCTTCTATGTGAACTTTAGTGGCGTATCCCATGTTTTTATTCCAACCGTATTCGGGAAACTCTTCATGTAACCGAATCATGAGTTGGTCTCTGTAATTTTTAGCAAGAATAGAAGCCGCAGCAATAGATAATATTTTAGAATCTCCTTTTATAATACACTGATGAGGTATATAATTATAAGGATGAAACTTATTGCCGTCCACTAAAATTAATTCTGGTCTTATAGTAAGTTTATCAAGAGCATTATGCATAGCATGTATGCTTGCATTAAGAATATTATGCTGGTCAATAAATTCTGGTGAAAGTTCTGCAATCGCATAATCTTTTACATTATTTTTAATGTAATCATCTAGCTCTAAACGTGTTTTGAAATTTAGTTTTTTAGAGTCATTAACTAAATTTTGCTCAAAATTATCATCTAAAATCACTGCGGCAGCGACTACAGGACCACATAAACACCCTCTTCCTACTTCATCACACCCTGCCTCTATGTAATATTCAGACCACTTTTTTATTAATTTCATAAATTTTAACAAAAAATCAAATACGTTATTGAAAACATTACAAAGTTAAGGATTAATTAAGATTTTTTTAACAAAAAGTTTGTATATGTTAATAATGTTTTGCATTTTTGTATCAATGAAAAATTTAATTTGATATGAAGAAACTAACAAAAAGCGTTTTAGCTGTTGTTCTTTCTGCTTCATTTAGTGTAACGTATGCACAAAAAGCAAAAGTAGATACAGCGGGGACAAAAGATATCGAAGGTGTAGTAGTTACAGCCTTGGGTATTAAAAGAGAGAAAAAATCTTTGGGTTATGCTTCACAAGAGGTAAAAGCTGAAGAATTAGTGGGAGGAACTACCAATACTGGTAACGTTGCTTCTCAATTGTCAGGTAAGGTTGCTGGTTTACAGGTACAAACAAACAATAACTTTGGTGGTTCATCTAACCTTTTAATTAGAGGTTATAAATCACTTGGTGGAGGTTCTCCATTAATCGTGATTGATGGTTCTCCTGTAAATAACAATACTCTTTCTGGATTCTATGATTATGGTAACTTTTTATCTGACATCAATCAAGATGATATTGCTTCTATCAACGTTCTTAAAGGAGCTGCTGCTTCTGCATTATACGGAGAAAGAGGTATTGATGGGGTAATTGTTATTGTAACAAAGAGTGGGAAAGGTAAAAAAGATGGATCTTGGGGGGTAACATTATCTTCTTCTATTCAAACAGGTAAGATTGATAAATCTACTTTCCCAGAATACCAAACTAAATATGGAGCGGGATATGATCCTTCATTCTATTACGGAGATGCTCCAGATGGTAAGCCATATGTGAATTTTGGAGAAGATGCTTCTTGGGGGCCAAAATTTGATCCGAATTTATTAGTGTATCATTGGGATTCATTCGACCCGACTTCTGCTAACTTTGGTCAAGCAAAGCCTTGGGTTGCAGCAAAAAATAGCCCAGTGGAATTTTTTGAAACAGCTATGAGTTTTGTGAATAGTATTTCATTAGAAAAAGGTGATGCCAAAAATAACGTTGCTTTATCTTTTGATAATATGATTTCTAATGGTATTATGCCAAACTCAGATTTAAAGAAAAATACCTTATCGGCTAAATTTAATTACTATTTTACAGATAAATTAAGTTCAACTGTATATACTACAATAACAAAACAAAATACAGTTGGTCGTAACGAAACAGGATACAGTGATAACTTATTATCAGGTTTCAGACAATGGTGGCAGGTAAACGTAGATGTTTTAGAGCAAAAAGATGCTTATTTTAGAAATTTAAGAGCTTTCGGTCCTACAAGCAGTAACGTGACTTGGAACAGAATTTCTGCAGACGATGCTTATCCTATTTTCTGGAATAACCCTTATTTCCAAAGATATCAAAACTATAACTCTGATGACAGAACTAGAAATTTTAGCTACGCTCAGTTAAAATACGAATTCAATAAGAATTGGAGTATCACAGGTAAAGTGTCTTATGACTACTTAACTATGTTAATTGAACAAAGATTAGCGACTGGTTCATTAGCTCAAGGATTTGGAGCTTCTGGTAACTCTGTTTCATCAGGTTATTCAAGACAGAACTTTACTGATACTGAAGCAAACTTCGACTTATTCGCAAACTATAAATTCAACATCACAGACGATATTAATGTAAGTGGTGTAGTAGGAGGTAACGTAAGAAGAAACACAAGAGATAATCTTTATGCGTCTACTGAAGGAGGGTTAGTTGTTCCAGGATTATATTCTTTATCTAACAGCCTTAACTCGGTAGTAGCACCAGCAGAAAATGCATGGAGATATGTTACGAGTAGTGCATATGCTACAGCATCTTTTGATTTTAAACAAACTTTCTATTTAGATGCTACTTGGAGATTTGATAAAAACTCAAATTTACCAAAATCTGATAGAGTTTATAATTATCCATCAGTTACTGGAGCTTTGATATTATCTAAATTTGTAAGTCCTTCATGGTTAGACTTCTGGAAAGTAAGAGCAAACTATGCACAAGTGGGAAGTTCTACAACTCCATATAAATTAGCAAATACTTATACTGCTTCTGGTATTTTCAATGGAGCTGGAGGTCCTACTGGTCTTTATTTGAACTCTTTAACTCTTGCTGAAGCTGGATTAAAGCCTCAAAAATCAAAAGAGATTGAAATTGGTATGGAGGCTACATTATTAAATAATAGAGTTACTTTTGATATTGCAGCTTATCAAACTAAGACATATAACCAAATTATTGAATTGCCAATTTCTGCAGCGACAGGATATACTAGAAAAGTTATTAATGCTGGACAAATTGATAACAAAGGTATAGAAGTTCAGTTAGGTTTAGTTCCAGTTAGAACAAATGATTTCAAATGGAATTTAGATTTGAACTGGTCTAAAAACGAAAATAAAGTTGTTAAATTGTATCATGATGAAACTAATGATATTACTAACTTACTTATGGATTCATATCAAGGAGGTGTATCATTAAATGCTACAGAAGGTCAAGCTTTTGGTACTTTAATCGGAAGAGATTATGTTTATTTAAATGGTCAGCCTGTAATTAATGCAACTACTGGTTATTATTTAAGAAATGCTAATCAAGTGATTGGAAACATTAATCCTGATTGGATTGGAGGTATGAGAAACTCATTTAGCTATAAAAATTTCTCTGCTTCATTCTTAATTGATGTTAGACATGGTGGTGATATTTTCTCTACAGATATGTATTACGGTCTTGCAACTGGTCTATATGCAGAAACAGCAGTTGGAGATATGAGAGAAAACGGTGTAGTATGGTCAGGGGTTAATCCTAATGGAAATGTAAACACTACTGTAACGGCTGATCCTTCAGCGTTTGGTTCATTAGATGGTTATGCAAGAATGCCACAAAAAAGATTTGTTTATGATCAATCATTTGTTAAACTAAGAGAAGCAAGTATTGGTTATTCTATTCCTAAATCTTTACTAGCAGGAACTTTTGTACAAGAGGCTAAAGTTTCGCTTATTGGTAGAAACCTTTGGATTATTAGTAAAAACATGCCATATGCAGATCCTGAAGCAAGTACAGGAGGTGGTCTTAGAGGTGTAGGACAATCAATAGGTGTCTTACCTACTACTAGAGATATTGGTGTTAATTTTACAATCAAATTTTAATTAAATTAAACTAAGAAAATGAAAAAAATAATATTAATATTGGGTATGGCAGTAGCTGCGCTAGGTGTTACTTCTTGTGAAAGAGATACTACTGCTTTAAATGTTGATCCCAAACATCCCCAAACTTTGCCTTCTTATTTATTATTGGCAACGGCACAACAACAGCAATTTTACTATGTTGCCTCTCCAAACGTTAACCAAGGAAACTTTGTTTTCTTAACACAACAAATTGCAGAGACTACATATACAGATGAAACTAATTATGACTTAGTTACAAGAAATCAGCCGAGAAACTTCTTTAATAGAATGTACGATAGAGTTCTTAAGAACTATAGTGATGCTATGGTTCAGTTAGAAAAAGAAGGAAATACTCCAGCTGTTCAGAACAATAAATGGGCTACATTAGAAATTTCTTCAGTTTATGCTTGGGAAGTTTTGGTTGATACTTATGGAAATGTTCCTTATAGTGAAGCATTAAAAGCTCCTGAGGTTTTATCACCTAAGTATGATGATGCAAAAACCATTTATACAAGTTTATTAACTAGATTAGATGCTGCTATTGCAAAAATTAACACTAGTGAAAGTGGATATTCTTCTGATTTTGTATATCATGGAGATATGTCTAAATGGAAAAAATTAGCAAACTCAATTAAATTGAGATTAGCAATGAATTTAGCAGATGTAGATGCTGCTGCTTCTAAGGCAGCTGCAGAAAGTGCAATTTCTTCGGGAGTATTAGCTTCTAATAGTGATAATTATGCAATGGAATTTGACGGTGCTCAATTTAATTCACCTTTCTTTGATGAATTAGTTGCTTCAGGAAGATTCGACTTTGTACCGACTAAATTAGTAATGGATTATATGAATGCTAATTCTGATCCAAGAATCCCAATTTTGTTTAACTCTGCTACTGATGGTCCAAATGTAGGTCAGTATCCAGGTGGAAACTTTGGATCTTTGAATACATATACTTATTATGCTAATTTAGGTAATCCTAGATCGGGTAAGTACTTTTCTTCAGCAACAGGTCCTATTACCTTACTTTCTTACGCTGAGGTAATGTTCTTAAGAACTGAAGCTGCTGCAAGAGGTTATAATGCTGGTGGTACTGCTGCTACATTATTCTCAAGTGCTATTCAAGCATCTATGGATCAGTATGGTGTTTCTGCTGCAGACGCAACTGTATATAAAGCAGCTGTTGTTTATGATGCTGTAAATTGGAAAAGATCAATTGGAAAAGAGGCTTTCATAGCATTATTTGGAGATCAAGCATTTGCTTCATGGAACTTTATCAGAAGATTAGATAATCCAGTTATGGTTAACCCAGCAAACTCAAGACTTGATGGAGTGCCAGTAAGATTACCTTATTCTGATCAAGAATATGTATTAAATCCTGCTAATGTAAAAGCTGCTGCTACAGCTATTGGTGGAGATAATGCACTTACAAAACTCTTCTGGGATAAATTCTAATTTATTTCAAATAAATACAATAAAAACCATCCGATTTTTCGGGTGGTTTTTTTATTTATTATCTTTGCATAAAATATAGAAAATGGATATTAAACAGCATATACAAAACTCTATTTCTGAGATTCTAAAAAACAATTATCAAATTGAAAATCTTACTTTAGAAGTTCAACAAAACAAAACAGATTTTGAGGGAGATTTCACGGTAGTTATTTTTCCTTTGGTGAAATTAGCCAAGAAAAGTCCAGATGTTTTAGGGAATGAATTGGGAGAAGAACTAAAAAAACAAGGAGCTATCGAAAACTTTAATGTAGTAAAAGGTTTCTTGAATTTATCAATCAATAACGAAGCATTTATTCAGAATTTCAAAGAAATAAAAGCTCAGTTTGATGTAAAAGAAAATAAAAATCAAACCGTAATGGTAGAGTATTCTTCACCGAATACTAATAAACCTTTGCACCTTGGTCACATCAGAAACAATCTTTTAGGTTTTTCGGTTGCTCAAATTCTTAAAGAAGCAGGTTACAATGTGGTAAAAACTCAAATCATCAATGATAGAGGAATCCATATTTGTAAATCTATGCTCGCTTGGGAAAAATTTGGAAAAGGGGAGACTCCAGAAATTACAGGTTTAAAAGGAGATAAGCTTGTTGGGAATTATTACGTAGAGTTTGATAAAAATTATAAAGCTCAAATCTCTGAACTCAAAGAACAAGGTTTAGATGAAGATACGGCTAAAAAACAAGCACCGATTATTCTAGAAGCTCAAAAAATGCTTTTAGATTGGGAACAAAACAAACCAGAAGTTCGTGAACTTTGGGAAAAGATGAATTCTTGGGTTTATGCTGGTTTCAATGAAACATACAAAAGATTAGGTGTAGATTTCGACCAAGTTCAGTACGAAAGCAATACTTATATTTTAGGAAAAGATATCATCGAAGATGGCTTATCAAAAGGCGTTTTCTTCAAAAAAGAAGATAATTCTGTTTGGATTGATTTAACTGAAGATGGACTTGATCAAAAACTCGTTCTTCGTGGTGATGGAACTTCTGTGTACATGACGCAAGATTTGGGAACTGCAGTAGAACGTTTCAAACAAAATGACATTCAAAAACTCATTTATACCGTTGGTAATGAACAAGATTATCACTTCCAAGTATTGTTTTTAATTCTGAAAAAATTAGGCTACGATTGGGCAAATCAATTGTATCACCTTTCTTACGGAATGGTAGAATTGCCTGAAGGCAAAATGAAATCACGCGAAGGAACGGTGGTAGATGCAGATGACTTAATGCAAGAAATGTATCTTACCGCTAAAGAAAAATCTGAAGAATTAGGAAAATTAGAAGGTTTAACAAGCGAAGAGAAAGAAAAATCTTACGAAATTGTAGGTTTAGGTGCTTTGAAATATTTTATGCTGAAAGTAGATCCTAAAAAGAAAATGCTTTTCAATCCTGCAGAAAGTATCGATTTCAATGGAAATACAGGGCCTTTTATTCAATATACGTATGCTAGAATTCAATCTTTATTGAATAGAGCAAATTTTGTAGAAGCAGATTTTGGAAGTTATCAACCAAATGCTTCAGAGAAAGAATTAATCATGCAATTATCTAATTTTAAAGACGTTGTAGAAAAAGCTGCAGAAACTTTAAGCCCGGCTCAGGTTGCGAATTACGTTTACGATTTAGTTAAAACGTATAATTCTTTTTACCAAAATAATCCTGTGATGACTTTGGAAGACGAAAATGCCAAGCAATTCAAACTCCAAATCTCAGATTTAACCGCAAAAACCATCAAAAAATCCTTACATTTATTGGGAATTAATGTGGTAAACAGAATGTAAAATGATTTTAGATTTTTCTAAAAATATCAATATAGAATCACTTTTTCCAGAGAATGAATTCGAGGAAAAGGTGATTTCTTTTTTGGAAGATTGGTTTTCTCATTCTGAAACCGTTTCTGTCCAAACATCGGGTTCTACGGGAATTCCGAAAGTCTTTGAAATCGAAAAAAAGAGAATGCTCAATTCGGCAAAAATGACTTGTGAATTTTTAGGATTGAAAGAAGGAGATACAGCTTTGCTTTGTTTGCCAGTTCAGTATATTTCGGGTAAAATGATGTTGGTGAGAGCTATTGAAAGAAAACTGAAAGTCATTATTTCTGTGCCAAGTTCCGCTCCTGAAATTTCACAAAACATAGATTTTTGTGCAATGACACCATTGCAAGTTCAAAATTCTTTAGATAAAATTCATTTCATCAAAAATCTCATCATTGGAGGAGCGGCCGTTTCAGAAAAACTAAAATCTCAAATTTCAAGAGAACTATCAACCATCAACCATCAACCATCAACCAATATTTATGAAACTTACGGAATGAGCGAAACGCTTTCTCACATTGCTTTGAAGCAGATTTCTCCTGTTCAGGAAAATTATTTTACGATTTTTAATGATGTTGAAATTTCTGTAGATGAAAGAAACTGTTTGAAGATTTTTGCTCCAAAACTTAATCCAGAAATTTTGCAAACGAATGATATTGTAGAACTAATGCATTTCGACTCCGCTCAAGGTGACAAAAAGCAATTTAAATTCTTAGGGAGATTTGATAATGTGATTAATTCAGGTGGCGTTAAAATCTTTGCCGAAGAATTAGAGAATTTAGTTAAAAAACATATTGATAGAGATTTAGTTTTCCTTGGAAAACCAGATGAAACTTTAGGCGAAAAATTGGTGTTAGTCGTCGAAGGAGAAAAAGATGAAAATCTAAAATCTGAAATCTTAAATCTCAAATTTGAGAATAAGTTTCATATTCCTAAAGAAGTCTTATTTTTAGAGAAATTCCCAAGAGCGGAAAACGGTAAGGTTTTAAGAAAAGAAATTTTAAAATTGATTTAGTAATGAAGTCTTTCTCACACGAACTTTCTTACAAAACTTCCCGAAGCAGTGGAAGTGGCGGACAAAATGTAAACAAAGTAGAAACTTCTGTAACAGTACTATGGAAGGTAGAAGATTCTACGGTTTTTACAGAAAGTGAAAAAGAAAGAATTTTGTTGAAGCTTAAAAACAAAATTAATGCAGAAGGAATTCTTCAAACTACAGTTTCTGAAAGCAGAACACAACTCCAAAATAAGAAAATTGCGATTGAAAAAATTCAGGAATTGGTGAATAAATCGCTCATCGTTCCGAAGAAAAGAATTGCAACCAAACCAAGTCGGGCAAAAGTAGAAAAGCGCCTAGAAAGCAAAAAGAAAATCTCTGAAAAGAAAGAAAATAGAAAATTTAGGTTTTAAGAAATGATAAGATTTGGTTCCATAGGAATCAAAGGTTTGTAGAAATTATAAATAACGTTTAGCTGGAAGCTCCATTGGAGCGATACAAATAAAAAAAATATGAAAAAGTCAGTCTTTAGAATTGTTAACCGATTCAATAAAAAATTTCTCCCAAAATACAGTCATCTTGACCCAACGAAACTTACAAAATTTCAAAAAGGAATTTTGGCTTTTAGATATTATGTTTTAATCAATTCTCTTGATTGATATTTTTTTGGCGCGAGCGAAGCGAGCGTCAATTGTTTCCAAAGCAAACACACAGTTTGTCATTCTGAAAGAATCTAAATATAGTTTTAAATAATTTAGAATATTGTTTCCAAAGGATAGAACGTTTTCAAAAATTCCCCTGTCACTGCAAGGAGCGAAGCAATCAAGGGTGGATTTAAAAATTTTAATTTTTGAAGACGGGGTAGTTTAGAATAGTGGAAAGAAAACCCAAAATTACTTTCTAGCCCCGATTGAACGGTTTGTTTGAGAACTTTTTAGAAATTTTTTCGTTCAGATTTTGTGCGTGGAGAATTTCTAAAAAAGCGAGTAGTGAAAGCGGGACTGTAAGTGAAAAGAAGTATAAAACGGCTTGCTTTTATAAAATTTTTACTTTTTACTTTTTACTTTTTACTTGGCTCTTATTTCTTATCTTTGCAAAAATTCTTATAAAAATGAGCAATAAACCGATTACCGAATTTATAGAAAAATATTATTTGCATTTTAATTCTGCTGCTTTGGTAGATGCTGCAAAAGGTTATGTAGCGCACCTTAAAGATGGTGGGAAAATGATGATTACGCTAGCAGGAGCAATGTCAACCGCAGAAATGGGGAAGATTTTGGCAGATATGATTCGAGAAGACAAAGTAGATATTATTTCTTGTACAGGAGCGAATTTAGAAGAAGATTTAATGAATTTGGTAGCGCATTCTCACTACGAAAGAGTGCCTCATTACAGAGATCTTACGCCTCAAGAAGAGTGGGATTTGCTAGAAAGAGGTTTAAATAGAGTTACCGATACTTGTATTCCGGAAGAAGAAGCATTCAGAAGATTGCAAAAGCATATTTATGAAATCTGGAAAGATGCAGATTCTAAAGGAGAAAGATATTTTCCACACGAATATATGTATAAAATGATTCTTTCTGGAGTTCTAGAGCAATACTATGAAATCCCAAGAGAAGATTCTTGGATGATTGCAGCTGCAGAGAAAAATTTACCAATTGTAGTACCAGGTTGGGAAGATTCTACGATGGGAAATATCTTCGCAAGTTATTGTATTAAAGGAGATTTAAAAGCTTCTACTATGAAATCTGGAATCGAATATATGATGTTCCTAGCAGATTGGTATCCAAAAAACAGCGGTGGAAAAGGTGTTGGTTTCTTCCAAATCGGTGGAGGAATTGCAGGAGATTTCCCGATTTGTGTAGTGCCAATGTTATATCAGGATATGGAAATGCACGACATTCCTTTCTGGAGCTATTTCTGTCAGATTTCAGATTCTACCACTTCTTATGGTTCATATTCTGGAGCAGTTCCGAACGAAAAAATTACTTGGGGAAAATTAGATATCACTACACCGAAATTCATCGTTGAAAGTGATGCCACGATTTGTGCTCCACTAATTTTCAAATATATTTTAGAAAATTCATAAAGCAAGAAGACGAAAGTTAGACGCTGAAAATTATACAAACGCTCAAATTATTTTGGGCGTTTTTTATTTTTTAGGAGCAACAAAATTTGTGATTTTTAGAAAACGCAGTCCCGCTTTTCGCTATATCTTTTTTGTTCATATTTCGACTCCGCTCAATATCACAAAAAAGGATGGCGCTGCAATCGGGGCTAAAATTTACTTTTCGGTTTTTGTTTGAAGATTTAAAAACTTTGAAAACAATTGACGTTCGCTTCGCTCGCGCCGAATTTATTTCAGTATATTTTGCGCTTGAACGATGTGTCTTTCATTATGATAAACAATAAATCTCAGCGTGTCTCCTAATTTAATTTTAACAAATGGTGCAATAGAAATAGGGATTTTTATTTTACCTAAATCTATTTTTTCAGAATTTTCAAGAATTTGTAATAACAGTTTCTGCTGTTCTAGAAAAATTAAAATACTTTCTTTCGTTAAATTTTCGCCCAAAGGATTCTTATCCTTTGGCGTTTTCATTTTCTTAGTTTTTTTAGTCACCAACATAGAATTTGCGAAGTAATTGCCTAAAAATCCTGTTGAGAAAGTTTCTTTAGAATGAGTATTTGATTTTTGAATATTTGTTTCCATTAAAGGATAATAATAGTCTGCATATTTTTTCAAATGTTCAATGCATTCCAGGATATTCCAAGATATTTCAGTTTTTCTAAAACGTAATTTTTCGTCTGATAAAGCTAGAAAGTCTTTGCAGGTTTCAATATGTTTTTTGGTCTGATTTTTTAAATCTTGTAATAATATTTTAGAGTTCAGTTTCATCTGCTAATTTTTTACAAATTTGAGCATTTGAAACCGTAAAAAACTTGATGCGTGTCAAGATTTTTTAAGCAACCTTGATAAAGTTTCTGGCGAAATTCTAAGATAATTTGCGATGTATTTATGCGGGATATTTTGAAAAAGTTTGGGACTTCTTTTTAAAACTCTTTCGTAGCGGTCTTTTGCAGAAGTGGTTAATAGATCTATTTCTCTTTCACTTTGTTGAATGATTTGTGTATTGAGTACATCAATCCAAAGATTTTGTAAATAATTCTCTTCTAGAAAATGAAGCAGTTTGTTTTTAGAAATAGATTTCAGAGTAGCACTTTTAATTGCAGTGATACTATATGTGGTTGGAGTATTGGTTAAAAAACTATCTAAAGCGGTTAAAAAAGAATTGCTATAACCGAGTCTGATGATTTGTTCTTCGTCATCAATAATGCAAGAAACTTTTAGACTACCATCTATTACAAAAAATAAATCTTGATTAATACAGTTTTCTTCCACCAAATACTCATTTCTTTTGATGGAGATTTGCTTTTCCCAAAGATGGTTTTCATTGATGATCGAATATAAATCCATAACCTATATTTATAAACCGGCGCGAGCAAAGCTCGCGCCGGTTCTGTATCTGAAAAAAAATTATTTCTTTTCTTTAATAGCCACTTTTATTTTCTCAGCTAATTCTTCTAAAAGTTCAGGATTGTCTTTTAGTAATTCTTTCACGGCGTCTCTACCTTGTCCCAGTTTCGTGTCACCGTAGCTGAACCAAGAACCAGATTTTTTAACAATATCAAATTCAACGCCCAGATCTAGAATTTCGCCTACTTTAGAAATTCCTTCTCCATACATAATATCGAATTCTGTATTTTTGAATGGTGGAGCAACTTTGTTTTTCACAATTTTCACTTTCACACGGTTTCCTACAGCATCTTCGCCTACTTTTATTGGTGAGCCACTTCTTCTGATGTCAATTCTTACCGAAGCATAGAATTTCAAAGCATTTCCACCAGTTGTAGTTTCAGGATTTCCGAACATTACCCCGATTTTTTCTCTTAATTGGTTGATGAAAATTACCGTACATTTTGTTCTAGAAATCGTTGCAGTTAATTTTCTCAAAGCTTGAGACATTAATCTAGCATGTAAACCCATTTTAGAATCTCCCATTTCTCCCTCAATTTCTGCTTTTGGTGTCAAAGCTGCAACAGAGTCAATTACCACAATATCAATCGCTCCAGAACGAATTAAGTTATCTGCAATTTCTAATGCTTGTTCACCATTATCTGGTTGAGAAATGATTAAATTCTCTACATCAATTCCCAATTTTTTAGCGTAAACTGCATCAAAAGCGTGTTCTGCATCTATGAAAGCCGCAATTCCGCCTTGTTTTTGAGATTCCGCAATTGCGTGCATGGTAAGTGTAGTTTTACCAGAAGATTCAGGGCCATAAATTTCAATGACTCTTCCTTTTGGATAACCGCCAACTCCCAAAGCAATATCTAAACCAAGTGAACCACTCGGAATTACTTCTACCTCTTCTACTGCACTGTCTCCCATTTTCATAACGGTACCTTTTCCGTAGGTTTTATCCATTTTTTCGAGGACTAATGCGAGTGCTTTTTTCTTATCGTCTATACTGCTCATTTTTCTTAAATTTTATCAAAAATACAATTAATTTGTTTATACCTAGAAAGAAAATTTCGTTATTTTCTTCTTTTCTCCGACAAAGATAGAATAGTTGTACGACAAAATATGTCGTCTAAATTGATTTAAAATTTTATTTTAGATTTGTAAGATAATTTTACATCATGAAAATAATTAAAAGAGCTTCATTTCTCCTTTTACTGTCCCTTTTCAGTTTTAATTTGACTTTTGCACAGCAAAAAGTAGATACTGTTTTTGTAGGTAAGGCGACTTCTAAAACTATTAAGCAAAGTATTGATAAAAAAGCTTTGGTTTATATTATTGTAAGACATGGAGAGAAAGAAAATAATGGCAAAAATCCTTATCTTTCTGAACCAGGAAAAGAAAGGGCAAAACATTTAGCTCAACTATTCAAAAAAGTAAAAATTCAGAATGCTTTTAGTACTGATTTTTTCAGAACTCGAGAAACTTTAGAACCTTTGATTTTAGAGAAAAAGTTAGATTTGAAGATTTACAATCCAAAAGAAATTCCTGAATTTGTAAAAAATGATTTATCTAAAAACACAGGAGTCAATATTATTTCTGGACACTCTAACACCAACCCAATTTTGCTCAATGAATTAATTCAGCAGCCTTTGTTCAAAGATATTCCAGACGAAAAATTTAATGACATTTACATTGTCAATTTTTTTGAAAATGATAAAAAAGTAAAAGTTTATCATTTATTATACTAAAAAAAACTGCCTCAAAAAGGGCAGTTTTTATTTTAATTATTTGCAACGGTATCTTTATTCTTTTTAGATAATTCTGCAATTCTTGAGATGTCATCCAAAGAGAATTTTCCTAAAACTTTTACGTAAACCAATTCTTTGTCGTCTCTCACGGTAATCAGTAAATCCTTAATCATGGTGTCTGAATCGGTAATGGCAGACATAATTTTAATTTTAGAATCCTTGCTGTTTACACTCATCAATTCTTGTAAATTGCTACCAAAAGATTGTCTAGAAAACTGGGCAACCATTTTATCAGAAGCATTTTGTACGGTGTAAACTTTTACTTTTCTGATTTTTTTGATCAGGCGAATAACTTCTTCAGATTCACCGTCTTCTCTCAATGCTTTTTTGATGTATGGTTTTACGATAAACATGGGAACATTTATTTTGGTAACGGTTGCGTTTCCTTTTGTTTCTTCGTTGTAGAGAGATTTTTCACTAACAATACAAGATTGCAGAGAGACCAAAATGGTGAAAATTGCTATAAGTTTTAGAAATGATTTCATAAGTGTTAATTTTAGTTTACAATGGTTGAAAGAGAATCGCCATTTTTAAAAATTTGTATAAATGGCGATTTCAGTGTTTATTTTTTAGGTTTTTCTGGTGTTTTAGGTGTTTTGTCTTCTTTTTGAACGTCATTAATCAAGTTAGAAACATCGTCCATAGAGATTTGTCCGTCTAACATCATCAAGATGTTTTCATCCTCAGAAGAAATGGTTAATAGCATGTTATTCAGTAAATTAGAACTTGTGTCTGCAGCTAAAAACTTGATTTTATTGTCTTTGCTGTTCAGCGTCATGAGTTCATCATATTTCAGATTTTTTACAGCAGCTAGAATTTCATTTTTTACTTTACTAGCTTCATTGATGGCAGCTAATTGAGCAGTGGTAGGATTTTCGGCTTTTTCAGGTTTTTCCATGATGAGGATTTTTAAACCATTCATTTTACTGATGAGCGGTTTAATTTTGTCCATATCAGAGTCATCAATATTGATGTTATTGAGCAATCTAAACATAGGTTTAGCAATCTTAATAGATGTTACGCCTTCTGCTTCTTGATATTTTTCAAAAATAGCGTCTAGTTTTTCAGTTTGAGCCAAAGCAAATACTGGCAAAAACATGAGGAATAGGAATGTGATAATATTTTTCATTGTATTAATTTTTTAAAAGTTAATGGATAAATTTTTGATAGGCTCTGCCTGGTTTATAGTTTTGGTAACGTTACTCGCGAAAAGTTGAAATGCTTCCTTCGTAATATCGATGGCTTCTTCTTCGTTATAGATTTTTTTGCCATTTACGATTACATAATCTGCGCTGTATTCTTCTGCTGGATTTTCTAGAATTTCAGTAGATTTTTCTACAGTTTTACTTGGTTGAGAAGCAATATTTTGATATTCATTTCTGAACTCGTGATTTATTTTTTTTGTGGGTTTTACGTTGTTTTCGGCAACTTTTATAGTGTTTGGATTGTTGTTAATGTTTTGATTTTCAGTTGGTTTTATAATGTTGGTTTGTGCTGGTTTTTCTGAAGAATTACTTTCATTAGAAGCAATAGGTTTCAAGGTTGGTTCTGTAATGTCTGGGTTAAAAAACATCATCATTCCAAAAAGCGTAACCAAACTTGCCGCCATCCAATACCATTTTTGACTGCCACCACCAGATTTTTTTTGCAAAGGAATTACTTTAGTTTCCTCTGGTTTTTCTTTGGTTTTTTTCAAGAAATCTTCGAAATTCCAATCCATTTTTTCTTCCTTCAGTTCTCGGAAGATGTTTTTGTATTCTTTATCTATATTTGGGTTCATTGTTTCGGGTTTTAAATGTTTTGAATTTTTCTGTTTTCAAACGCTAACAGGTTGTTAATCTGTTCTTTTACTTTTTGTCTGGCTCTCATCAGATTCACTCTCACTGCATTTTCTTCTATTTCTAAAATCTCCGAGATTTCCGAGACTTCATATTCTTCTACATCTTTCAGGTGAATAACCAATTTTTGTTTTTCGGGGAGCGCATTGATAAATTCTAAAATTTTCTCCTTCAGATTATTGGTTTCCATTTTGTAGAGTTCATTTCTATGAATTTGAAAATCTGCAAAATTCTGTTTCACCGTTTCGTGTTTCAGTTTATTGAGACACTCGTTTTTCACACATTTTAGTACATAAGATTTTAAATTGAGATGTACCAATTCATCCTTTTTTTGCCAAAATTTCAACATTAAATCTTGTACCAAATCTTCGGCTTCGTCACTACTCACCAAGAATCGCTTTGCAAAACGATACATCTCGTCTTTCAAAACAAATACAGTATTCTTAAATGTTTCTTGATTCATAGGTTAGTTTCTATAGGTAAGACAACGAAGGTCGGAAAAATATTACATCAGAAATAAAAATTTTTTATTTTATTGATTTTTAGTCAATAAAAAAGCCGCTTCCAAAATCTTTGAAAGCGGCTTGAAATTATTTTTTGAAGAATTTTTCTAAAGGATAAATGGTAATTTCTGTTTTTTTCTTTTCTTTAAATTTATTTGGAGTAGTCCAGTTAATTATTAAAGTTTTTTCATTGAAATCAACTTTATCTATGCAATTAATGATATTTATAGACTCACAATTTTTAGTTTCAAATCTAATACTGTCTTTTTCTAAATTTTTGAGATTAATTAATTGAAATGGATATTCTTCTGAATTATAATTTTGTCTTACAATAATATTATTAACTGAATCAAAAGCTAAAACTTGATCAGTTTGAAGGAGTTTTTCGTTTTTCTTTATAGGAAGAATTAAATTTATCCAAGCATCACTTCCCGTTCCTCTTTGCAGAATAATGAAATTTTCATTTTTCCATTTTGTTTTGATTTTATCTTTATCTAAAATGAAATTTTCAAAATTTTGAGAATTTTTAAATGAAGAATTTCCCCAAATTATTTGTGAAGAATCTTTATTAATTGATTTTATTTCATAAAAAGATTTTTCTTTCTTATGGCAAGAAAAAAGCAATAATATCATTAAAAGAAAATCTTTGATTTTCATCTTTGCGAACTTAGCCAATTCGCTTTAGCGAATCTTAAAAATATTTATAATTAATAAAGAATCTTTGCGTTTAAAAAGACTAATAATTCTCATAAACCCATTTCAGAATCTCCTTATCTTCTTCTCTTAAAGCTATTTTTCTTCTCGCCATAGCTTTTTCGGCAACTTCATAAGCGGTTTCTAATCTAAATTTTTCATCTCCCTTAAATCCGCCCCAAGAAAAATGTTCAATCAAATTAGGTGGAAATCCACTTTTGAAAATATTAGCACCAACTCCTACTACAGTTCCTGTGTTAAATTGAGTATTAATAGCAGTTTTAGAATGGTCTCCCATAATTAATCCGCAGAACTGAAGTCCGGTTTTTACAAATTTTTTGTTTTTATAGCTCCAAAGTTTTACTTCGGCATAATTATTTTTTAGGTTAGACGAATTGGTGTCGGCTCCCAAGTTGCACCATTCTCCAATCACAGAATTTCCTACAAAACCTTCGTGACCTTTATTAGTAAAACCAGTGATGACAATATTATTCACTTCGCCGCCAACTTTAGAATGCGGACCAATTGTAGTAGCACCATAAATTTTAGAACCCATATTAATTTTAGAACCTTCGCAAAGTGCTAAACTTCCTCTTACTACAGAACCTTCCATGATTTCTGCATTTTTGCCAATGTAGATTTTCCCAGTTTTGCAATTAAGCGTGGCAAATTCTATCTCGGCGCCTTCTTCTATAAATAAGTCTTCTTTATTGCCTAAAAATCCGTTGGTTTCAGAAAGTGGAGCAGAAGTTCTTCCTTTCGTTACTAATTCAAAATCAAAATCAATGGCTTTATCATTCAGAGAAAATAAATCTGTAGCTTTTTTAAAGAAAATCAGTTCTTCGGTAATGTCTGTCATTTTCTCAATCTGCGAAAGCGAAAAATTTTCCATGTTTAATCTCGCAGCCAAAACTTCATTTTCATAAATCAAAGCTTCTCCCAGTTGCAAATTTTTAATTTGAGCCAAAACACTTTCCGAAGGAATAAAATTTGGAGTAATCAATAAACTTTCTTTCTTTTCGTAAGATTTATATTTTTTTTGAAGATAATCTTCGGTGATGTAAGAAACTTCTGAAGAATCTAACAGTTTTTGCCAACGTTCAGAAAACGTAAGAATTCCTGTTCTAAGTTCTGCGATAGGTTTGGTATAAGTAAGCGGAAGGAAATCTCCCCAAAATTGAGCATCAGAAAATATAAGTTGCATTTTAGAATGTGCTAATTGGTTAATATGATAATGTGCTAACAAACAAATTTACAAAAAAAGTCCTTCAAAATTTTTGAAGGACTGATTTATTATGAAAAAATCGGCTAAATTACTTAGCGAATTTTTTGTATTTGTTCATGAATTTGTCTACTCTACCTGCAGTATCTACTAATTTTACTTTACCAGTGTAGAATGGGTGAGAAGTAGAAGAGATTTCCATTTTGATTAATGGATATTCTGTACCTTCGTAAACAATAGTATCTTTAGTTTCAGCTGTAGATTTGCAAAGAAACACTTCGTCATTACTCATGTCTTTGAACACAACTAATCTATAATTTTCTGGGTGAATTCCTGATTTCATATCTTTATTGTCTTTTTAAATTTTAGTTGATAATAATTGCGTGTAATGGCACTGCTTTTATTATTCTTAATTTTAGACTGCAAAAATAAAAATATTTTTTGAATTGACAAATAGCGTTTTAAGTTTTTGTGAAAGAAATTTTACAGTTTTTGCGTTTTTAGAAACAGTTCAGCTTTTTTCATTAACTTTACGCTTATTTTTAAACTTCTATGAAGACAAAATATTTTCTTTTTTTCGGGTTTTGGTTGGCTCTTTTTGTTATTTCTTGTAACAGAGACGAAATAGAATTTGATGCACCAAGCAAAAAACTCAGATTTTCGGTAGACACTTTGGTTCTAGACACTGTTTACAATCAGGTGAGAAGCGAAACCTATGCTGTAAAAATTTATAATGACGAAAATAAAGATATTTCCATTCCAAAGATTTATCTGGAATCAGGAAATTCTTCACTTTACAGAATTAATGTAGATGGAAAAGCTGGAACTGAGTTTACCAATGTTCCCCTTCGTAAAAAAGACAGCCTTTATATTTTTGTAGAAATTGCTCCTATTGCCAATGCTCCAGAAGCGATTGCCGAAGAAAGAATTCAAATAGAATCGCCAGTTGCGAATCAACATGTGACTTTGCTGTCAGTAGTTCAAGATGTGGAATTTTATATTTCTACCGAAAACAGTCCTAAAATTTTAACAGACAATACTTCTTGGAACAATACGAAAGCCAAAATTATTTATGGCGATTTGAAATTAGCTGATGGAAAATCACTGACTATTTCTGAAGGAACAAAAGTGTATTTTCATAAAAATGCCAATTTGAAAATCGGGAAAAATGCTCAATTGATTGCCAATGGAGATTTAGGCAAAGAAGTAATTTTCCGCGGAGATAGAAATGATGCGAGATATGACACGCTTCCTCTTAACTGGGGCGGAATTCAGCTTGAACAAGGTGCAATTGCCAATTTAAAATATGCTAAAATTTTTGGTGGAACCACTGGTTTAGAACTCAAAAATGCTTCTGCAACTATTAAAAATACCATTGTTCATACGTTTCAAGAATTTGGAATTTTAGGAATTAATGCCACTGTAAATGCAGAAAATCTAGTGATGAACAATTGCGGACAAGCTGATTTAGGAATTTTTAAAGGTGGAAATTATACATTTTTACATACTACTTTTGCCAATTATTGGAACTTAAACAGCACTTTGCCAAGTTTTGGAATTTATGCAACTAACGAATATAACAACGGAACTTCTACAGAACAAGGCGCTTTAACATTAAATCTTCAAAATTCTATTGTTTACACTGAAAGAAATAATGCGATACAGTTCAAGCCAACTTCCGGACAAACATTTAATTATTTCATCGAGAATTGTTTGGTGAAATTTGATGCTGCAAACTCAGGTTTTACTTGGGACGGAAATGCTAAAATTGTGAATTCTATCAAAAATGAAGATCCAAAATTTGAGAATTATTTCACCCAAAAAATGAATTTGAGAGTAAAAGGAACTTCTCCTGCAAAAGCGAAAGGAAAAGTTTCTACAGCAGCTTTGGTTCCTCTAGATATTGTAAAAGTGAACAGAACTACTAATCCTACAATTGGAGCGTATCAGTGAGATTATGAGTGATTTAGATTATTTTTTGAAAAATATAAATGAAAATTTTATTGACTTTTTTTCTAAAAATTATTCGGAGAATGAAAGTAATAGGGTGAATTTGTTATTAGATAGTTTTAAAACAATTATTGATGATAATAAAGAATATGTTTTTATCAATAGTGAAAAAATTAAAACTTCATTAAATTTTAAATGTTACAATCTTGAGAATAAAAAAATAAAGGATTGCGAAAGATTCAAAAGGAGTATTATTAGCATTTTGAATAGTTCTTTGTTTGAATATGAAACAAGAAAAATTTCAAAAAATTTATGTAATTGTATTATAAGAAAAAAGTATTCTATTGAACCTGATTTAAATTTTGTCAAATTTATAGAAAAAGAGTTTGATGGATATTATCTCAATGAAATTTATATATGTAATAATTGTAAAACGAATTGGATTTTAGAAGAGATAGAAGATGAATTTACTAATAAAAGATGGAAATAATAAAGTTACAAAATCAAGTTGATGAATGGATTAAAACCATTGGTGTTCGTTATTTTAATGAATTAACGAATATGGCAATGTTAACCGAAGAAGTAGGAGAAGTTGCTAGAATTATTGCCAGAAGATATGGTGAACAAAGCGAAAAAGAATCTGATAAATCTAAAGATTTAGGCGAGGAATTAGCAGACGTTTTGTTTGTAACTTTGTGTCTTGCTAATCAAACTGGTGTAGATTTACAAGCCGCTTTTGATAAAAAGATGAAAGTAAAAACCGAAAGAGATTTTGACCGTCATCAAAATAATGAAAAACTGAAATAATAATGAGAGAACCCAAAATTATTACTGATTTAAGACACAAAGTAGAACATGAATGGTTCGGAACGCTCACTAGATTTGGGAGCAGACTGGGAATTCCTGTTTCTAAATTGCGTGTATTTTTCATTTATTCCACTTTTGCGACTGCTGGTTTTTTCTTCTTGGTTTATCTCATGATGGCATTTACACTTTGGGTAAAAGATATTTTTGTCACCAGAAGACCTAATGTTTTTGACCTATAAATAATGGTTTTTATTAAAATCAAAAATCGTAATCAAAAATCGTAAATCGTAAATAAAATGGTTTGGTTCGAAGAATTACAAAACCGCAAGAAAATTTCTAAAATTTTCTACCGCTACGAAAAGACTTTTCCCGAAGAAGAAAGACGTAGCAAAGACCAATTTCTAGATTTGGCCGAAAATCCAGACGCATATGTTTATTCCATTAATCACGAAGATGAAAATATAGGATATTGCGTGATTTGGGAGCTTCAAGGATTTTATTTTTTAGAGCATTTTGAAGTTTTTGAAGAATTTAGAAATCAAAAATTTGGAGAAAAAATTCTGGAAAGTTTACATGAAAAATTCGAAAAACTGATTTTAGAAACTGAGCCTGATTCACTTTTAGAAATTGCAGAAAGGAGATTGCGCTTTTACGAAAGAAATGGTTTTAGCGTCATAGAAAAAAATTACCTTCAACCAAGTTATGGTGAAGGTAAATATGCTGTTAATTTATTTTTAATGGCTAATTTCGAGCCTGAAAATTTAGAAACTTTAGTTCAAGAAATTTATAATACGGTTTATTAACACCCCATCAAAATCAAAGATTTTGACACCACTTTTTCTCAACTTTTGCCTAATTCAGTTCATATTCTAATTTAATGGTAATACTCGCTTCTTTTTCTTTTGATTGAGTATTATAAGTTCCGCCATAAGAAAAATCTTCGTTTGAATTTGGCGCGGTAATTTGGATAACACCCATTGTTGCTTTTTTAAGATTTCCTAAATCAGAACCTGCATTTTCTGCAATTTTTTCGGCACGTTCTTTAGCGTCTTTAGTCGCATTTGCAATCATTTCTTGTTTTACTTCTGCCAGTTTGGTGTAAAAATAATTCGGTCTAGAAGATGTAAATTCTATTCCTAGATTGATGATTTCGGTGATATTTCTAGATAAATTTTCAATTTTTGCCACATCTTTACTTTCTAATGATACCGATTGTGTTAACTGGTAACCAGCAAAAGTTTGATGACTGCTTCCATTAGCGTCTGAAACATAATTATATTGCTTCTGAATATCTACCGCCGAAAAAACGATTTCGTTTTTAGGAATTCCTTTAGAAATCAAATAGTTTTCGATGATTTTTCGGTCGTTTGAAAGTGCATCATACGCTTGTTTCAGTTCAAAACTATTTCTGGAGAAGTTTCCGCTCCAAGTGATGAGGTCTGAAGTGAATTTTTTGGTTCCGAGACCAGTAACAGAAATAGTATTTTCTGATTTGTTTCGGTTTTTGATGGCGCTTCCTAATAAGCCAAGTCCAATGATGAAGCCCAATGAAGCAACAGCAATGGCGATAATGTTTTTGTTCATAAAATTGTGATTTTAGGTGGTGATTTGATAACTTTAAATTTACGAAAAATTATACATCAAATTCAATTCCATACTACTTTAACTTTCTAAAATCATTGATTTTTATTTCTGCTTGTTTTCTGAACTGAGCAATATCGCTTCCTTTGAGATAACCATATTTATAAGCGTTTTTTAAATCTAAACTGCTCATCACATGAAAAATAAATCCCGAAATTTCACTTTTTTTAAGTCCTAAATCTGTAAAATAATCTTCGCCAAGAATTTCTAGAAAATCTTCGGCTAAATCTATTTGGTCTGCTTGATTAGAAACTTTTCCTACAGAAAAACCTTGCCCAACTGGTTGAACAAATTCGCCACCTCTTGGTTTTATAATTTCTGGGTCGGATTTTTCAGCAATATATTTAGCAATTTCTTTATTGAGTTTTACTTTTCTCACAGATTCTACTCTTCTAGCATCTTCTCTTAAATTGCCGGTAAGTTTGGTTTTAATTTCTACCTCTTCTATTTCTACTACGGATTTTATCAACGTAATTTTTATAGAATTTTTAAAATCTTCGGGTTTTACAGAATAGGTAATTCTATCAAATTTTTGTTTTACAATTCGTAGTGCATCATTGTTTTTTGCAGAAATCATAAAATTTCCATCACTGTCTGAATAGGTTTTTTCGTC
Organism: Cloacibacterium sp. DMC96; assembly: GCF_056313765.1. Lineage (NCBI taxonomy): Bacteria > Pseudomonadati > Bacteroidota > Flavobacteriia > Flavobacteriales > Weeksellaceae > Cloacibacterium > Cloacibacterium sp. DMC96. Next base: position 54,436 of record NZ_JBQUZQ010000001.1, read on the forward strand.
GGTTCTAGTGTTGAGGATTAAAACACCCGATAATTCTATGTTTTGTTCTGAGGTAATTTTGCCAAAAATGTATTCTTGAGCATGAAAAGAATGTGCGATAATGAATAAAAATAGCAGTAGAGTTTTCTTCATGGGTTATGATTAGCAGCCTCAAAATTATTTTGAAATTTGATTGCTGAAACAACTTTAACCGAGATTAACTTTTTTATGAGTTTTTAAGAGGTAAATTTTCACAATTTGGTTAAAAAGTTCTAATGATAACGGAATTGCGCCCACGATAGAAGCGGAAATCCTTTTTTTGTAAAAAAAGATTGTAGCGGATAGCGTGAATTTGGCGCCACAATAAAAGAAATGCAGAATTAAAATTTAGGTACATTTTTTGCTTATATTTGCATACTTAAAAATTGGGGTTGACTGGTTTCGACAGCAAGACCAATGGGTAAGTAAGCATGCAGAGAACCGTAGCGCGATCTCTTTAATCCCTTGCTACAGAATTTAACTGGCAACGAAGAGTTTGCTCTTGCTGCTTAATCCGAAGCTTAGTAGGATTGGCGTTTTTCCCGAAGTATAGTAAGGAAACAAGATGTCTCCCGAAAGTTCTGTTCTGCGACGTTCGATTCCGAGGCATAGAAAATGTGGAAATAAGTCCCGAAAAACTTCGGTTCGGGAACGAAAATTTTAGAAGATAAGCGTAAAGTTGGCTGTTTGCTGTCTGTTTTACGACGAAAACCAATAGCAAAATAAGCATGTAGAAAGCTTGCGTATTGCTTGTTTGGACGAGGGTTCGAATCCCTCCAACTCCACGAAAATTAAAACGCTACAAAATCATTTGTAGCGTTTTTTTATTTCTTAACTTTGAGGAAATTACTGAAAAATGAAAATAAAAATTCTAGTTTTTTTCCTTGTTATTTTTTCTCAAAGTTTTTTTTCTCAAAAAATTGACCAAAAATATTATCCTAAAGAATATGTAGAAATTTCCCATCCAGAATGGAGCAAAAATGCTACGATTTATGAAGTAAACCTTCGTCAATATACTCCAGAAGGAACTTTCAAAGCCTTTGAAAAACATTTGCCTAGACTGAAAAGTATGGGTGTAGATATTATTTGGCTCATGCCGATTCATCCCATTGGCGAAAAAAATAAAAAAGGAGGTTTAGGAAGTTATTATTCTGTAAAAGATTTTCGTGGGGTGAATCCAGAATTAGGAACCATGGAAGATTTTAAAAAATTGGTCAAAAAAATCCATGAAATGGGAATGTACGTCATCATCGATTGGGTGGGTAATCATTCTGCTTGGGATAATTCTTTGGCAACTACTCATCCACATTGGTACACCAAAAATAGAGACGGAAATTTCCAACCTACACCTTGGTATGATTGGGATGACGTGATTGATTTTGATTATGAAAATCCAGAATTTAGACAATACATGACAGAATCTCTTAAATTTTGGGTTAAAGAGGCTAATATTGATGGTTATAGAGCAGATGTAGCAGGTTTTATTCCTGTAGATTTTTGGGAAAATGCCAGAAAAGAATTAGACCAAATAAAACCTGTTTTCATGTTGGCGGAGTGGGAAAGTAGAGATTTGTACAAAAAATCTTTTGACATGACTTACTCATGGACGCTTTTTGAAAAATTAAAAGATGCCACTACACAGAACAAAGGAATTGGCGGATTGGTAGAATATTTAGCTCACGATGTGGGTTCGGTTCCTAGAAATGCTTACAGAATGGTTTTTACAGACAATCATGATATGAATTCTTGGAACGGAACGCCGCAAAGAAATTTCGGGAAAGGATTAGAAACCTCTATCGTTTTTTGTGGTGTGGTAAACGGAATGCCTCTTATGTATAGCGGACAAGAAGCTGGACTTGACAGAAGTTTGAAATTTTTTGACAAAGACCCAATCGAATGGAAAGATCATCCTCATGCAGCGTTATTTAGTACTTTATTTCACTTGAAACACAAAAATCAAGCGCTCTGGAACGGAAAATACGGTGGCGAAATGGTAAGAATTACCAATGATAAAATGGACAAAGTAATCTCGTTCCATCGTGAAAAAAATAATGACGCTGTTTTGCCAATTTTTAATTTCTCAAACGAAGAATTAACAGTGACGTTAGATTCTAAATATTTCCAAGGAAATTACACCGAACTTTTTAGTAAAGAAAAAATTCAAGTAAAAGAAAGCTACACTGTTTCTTTGAAACCTTGGGATTACAAAGTTTTGGTGAAAGATTAACAAATAAAAAATAATTACTACATTTAAAATCCGATTCATTCAATCGGATTTTTTTAATGTATGCTGAAATCTATTCTCGTTAATTCGCCAGAAACGCAAAAAGAATTTTTAGAATTTCCAGCTCGTTTGTTTAGAAACGAGAAAAATTACATTCGCCCTTTAGATAAAGACATTGAAGAGGTTTTTAATTCCAACAAAAATAAATTTTTCAGAAATGGAACTTGTGAAAGATTTCTTTTTAAAAATGCAGAAAATCAAACAGTAGGGAAAGTTGCGGTTTTTATCAATCCAAAATATGAACAAAAGTTAAAAACTGGCGGAATTGGTTTTTTTGATTGTATTGATGACCAAAAAACGGCAAATTTCATCTTTGATTTTTGTAAAAATTGGTTGCAGGAACGCGGAATGGAAGCAATGGATGGGCCGATAAATTTCGGGGAGCGTGACAAGTTTTGGGGTTTGCTCATTGAAGGTTTTCATGAACCGTTGTACGGAATGAATTTTCATGCGCCGTATTATCAGAAATTGTTTGAAAATTACGGTTTTCAGATTTATTTTAATCAATTGTGTTACGGCAGGAAAGTCTACGATGAGGTTTCACAAGTTTTTATGAATGGGCATAGAATGAATGCCAAAAATCCAAATTTGAAAGCCGTTCATTGGAAAAAAAATCAATTGGAAAAATTTGCGCATGATTTTGCAGAAATTTACAACAAAGCTTGGGCAAATCATGGTGAAGGAAAGCAAATAGAAGCTAAAAAAGTGCTGAAAATGTTTCAAACCATGAAACCTATTCTAGACGAACATATCTCTTGGTTCATTTATGAAAATGATAAACCGATTGCGATGTGGATTAACATTCCAGATTTGAATCAATGGTTTAAATACTTGAATGGAAAATTCGGTTGGATTGAAAAATTGAAATTTTTATTGGCTAAATTTTTTATAAAAAATAAGAAAATGGTTGGCTTGGTTTTCGGAATTGTTCCAGAATGGCAAAGAAAAGGCATCGATGGATTTATGATTTGGGAAGGCACAAAACATTTCAGAAAAACCAGAAATTATACCGATTACGAAATGCAATGGATTGGAGATTTTAATCCAAGAATGATTAAAATTGCCGAAAATTTAGAAACGAAAGTCACGAGAAAACTCGCGACTTATCGTTATATTTTTGACCGAAATCTTTCGTTTGAAAGACATAAAATGCTTTAGTCTTTAAACACTTCAGTAGCAATTCTTTTTACCACTTCACTTTTTCCCATAGAATAATAATGAAGAACTGGAGCGCCATTTTTCATTAAATCTTTGCTCTGCTGAATGCACCAGTTGATGCCGATTTCTTTCACTTCTTTGTTGTCTTTTGCTTTAGCAATTGCAATAACCAACTCATTAGGTAAATCTACCTTGAAACGATGCGGAATCATGCTCAGTTGAGACTTGGTAGTAATTGGTTTTAATCCAGGAATAATAGGAACATTAATACCAGAAGTTCTGCATTTTTCTACAAAATCGTAATATTTTTGATTGTCGAAAAACATTTGCGTCACGATATAATCTGCGCCTGCTTCTACTTTTTTCTTGAGGTGGTAAATGTCCTGTTCTAGACTGGCTGCTTCCATGTGTTTTTCAGGATAACCCGCAACACCGATGTTAAAATCAGTGCAGGCAGAATTTTCTAAACTTTCGTCTAGGTAAGTTCCGTGATTCATTTTCACGATTTGCTCTACCAAATCTTTGGCAAAAGCATGTCCGTTTTTCTCGGGTTTAAAATAGGTTTCCGTTTTCACCGCATCTCCTCTTAAAGCCACTACATTATGAATTCCCAAAAAATCGATGTCAATTAAGAAATTTTCGGTGTCTTCCTTAGAAAATCCACCGCACAAAATATGCGGAACAGCATCTACACCATATTTATTCTGAATGGCAGCACAAATTCCCACGGTTCCCGGTCTTTTTTTTACCACTCGTTTTTCCAGAAGTCCATCTTCACGTTCTACATATTCATATTCTTCACGATGGTACGTAACATCTATAAATGCAGGATTAAATTCCATCAATGGATCAATCGCATCAAATATTGACTGTATATTTTGACCTTTTAATGGTGGTAAAATCTCAAAAGAAAAAAGTGTTTTTCCGTTGGCGTTTTGTATGTGTTCTGTTACTTTCATTTGTCATTCCGAGGAACGAAGCAAGCTGTTCCTATTTTTTAAATATTTTAATTTTTTCTATTTTGGGCGTGTCTCGTAAAAATCCAAAACCTAATCCAAGCTATTTTTATGAGACCGCGCTTTTCGTTGCAATTCCTCACTCCATCGCTTTTTCCAATGCTTGTTGCGGGATTTCCACTGCAATCGCTCACGCGAAATTTATTTTCTAATTAAATTTTCGTTTACAATTTTTAAAATTGTTCCATAACCAACCACAACTCTGCCTTCACAAAATTTAAACTCCAAACCTTCATATAATTTATTTTCAAAAAGTTGAGGAGAAAGCATTGTTATTTCTGCCTCTACAGTTTCTCCAGGAGAAACCCATTCTTTATTTATAAAAATTTGTCTTCCAGAAGTTGAATTTTTTTCAAAATCAAAACAAAGTTGAGGTCTATATCCTGATTTAGCAGGAGTTGATCTTCCTCCTTCATCGAAAGAGTTATATTTTAAAAATGCTATAAAGTCAATGTTGTTTCTCATAAATTAATTAGCTAAATTCGGACTCAGCCATTTTCTCGCGAATTCTAAATCTATATTTTTTCTTTCGGCGTAATCTTTCAGCTGGTCTTCTGTAATTTTTCCTACTCCGAAATACTTCGCTTTTGGGTATGCAAAATAATATCCAGAAACAGAAGCTGTAGGGAACATTGCCAAACTTTCTGTCAATTCTAATCCAATGTTTTCCTTCACTTTCAATACTTCCCAAATCGTGGTTTTTTCCAAATGGTCTGGACAAGCAGGATAACCAGGAGCAGGACGAATTCCTACATATTTTTCGGAAATTAAATCTTCATTTTCTAGATGTTCATCACTAGAATAACCCCAAATTTCAGTTCTTACTTTTTTATGTAAAAATTCTGCAAAAGCTTCTGCCAATCGGTCTGCCAACGCTTTTACCATAATCGCATTGTAATCATCATGCTCCGCTTCATATTTTTGAGCCAATTCATCGGTTCCAAAACCAGTAGTCACCGCAAAAGCACCTATGTAGTCTTGTTTTCCTGATGTTTTTGGAGCGATAAAGTCACTCAAAGCCAAATATTCTTTGCCATCAGATTTTTTATGTTGTTGACGAAGCGTTCTAAAGATAAAAGTTTCCTCTTCTTTTTTCAATTCAATATCATCTTTCTCATTAGAATTAGCAGGAAAAATCCCGAAAATTGCTTTTGCAGTCAAAAGTTTTTCGTCTATAATTTTTTTGAGCATTTTTTGAGCATCTGCAAAAAGTTCTTTTGCGTGTTCTCCTACAATTTCATCTTCTAAAATCTGAGGATACTTTCCAAACAAATCCCAACTTCTGAAAAACGGACTCCAGTCAATAAAATCAATCAATTCTTCTAAATCTTGATTTTCAATAATTTGAACACCTAAATTTTTCGGTTTAAAGATTTCTTCTTTTTCCCAATTGATTTTGAATTTTTGATTTCTCGCTTCTTCTATCGAAATATATTCTTTGTCAACCTGTCTGTTTAAAAATTTCTCACGGAAATCTGCATAATCGGTTTTCAATTCCAAAACAAATTCTGCATTTCTATTGCTCAATAATGAACTTACCACACCAACTGCTCTGGAAGCGTCATTTACATGAACCACAGCATTTTTATATTTTGGGTCAATTTTTACGGCAGTATGCGCTTTAGAAGTTGTTGCACCACCAATCATCAATGGGAAATTGAGATTTTGACGCTCCAGTTCATTGGCAATATGTACCATTTCGTCTAAACTTGGCGTAATCAAACCGCTTAAACCAATCACATCTACTTTTTCTTCAATGGCTGTTTGAATAATTTTTTCGGCAGGAACCATCACTCCTAAATCTACAATTTCGTAATTGTTACAGCCCAAAACCACACTCACAATATTTTTACCAATGTCGTGAACATCGCCTTTTACAGTCGCCATCAATACTTTACCATTGGCTTTTTGTGCAGAATCTTTCTCCGCTTCAATAAACGGTTGAAGATAAGCCACCGCTTTTTTCATCACTCTCGCAGATTTTACCACTTGAGGAAGAAACATTTTTCCGCTTCCGAATAAATCTCCCACTACAGACATTCCTGTCATTAGATTACCTTCGATAACATCCAAAGGTTTTGCCGAAATTTTTCGGGCTTCTTCTACATCTTCTTCAATAAAACGGTCGATTCCTTTTACCAAAGAATGGGTAATTCTGTCTTGCAAAGGCTGATTTCGCCATGCTAAATCTTCTACTTTTTCTTTTTTTACAGATTTATGTTTTTCGGAATAATCCAATAATCTTTCCGTAGCATCATCTCTTCTGTCTAGCATTACATCTTCTACCAGCTCCAACAAATCTTTAGGAATTTCGTCGTAAATTTCTAACATTGCAGGGTTTACAATTCCCATATTCATTCCCGCTTTGATGGCGTGATAGAGGAAAACCGAGTGCATCGCTTCTCTTACCGTATCATTTCCCCTAAACGAAAACGAAACGTTAGAAACACCACCAGAAACCGAAACGTAAGGTAAGTTTTCACGAACCCATTTTGTTGCTTCAATGAAATCCAATGCGTTTCTGCGATGTTCTTCCATTCCAGTTGCAACTGGGAAAATATTTAAGTCGAAAATAATATCTTCCGCAGGAAAACGGACTGTGTCCGTCAACAGTTTATAACTTCTTTTACAAATTTCTATTCTGCGGTCGTAATTATCAGCTTGTCCATTTTCATCAAAAGCCATTACAACTACTGCAGCACCATATCTTTTGATGGCTTTAGCTTGACGAATAAATTCTTCTTCACCACCTTTTAAACTGATGGAATTCACTACGCATTTCCCTTGAACCACTTGCAAACCAGCTTCTAAAATTTCCCATTTTGAAGAATCTATCATCATTGGGATTCTGGAAATATCAGGTTCTGAGGCGATTAAATTTAAGAATTTAACCATGCAATATTTTCCGTCTAAAAGCCCATCATCAAAACAAATGTCTAAAATCTGTGCGCCACCTTCCACTTGATGACGAGCAATATCTAGAGCTTCAGAAAATTTTTCTTCTTTAATCAATCGGAGAAATTTCTTAGAACCTGCTACATTGGTTCTTTCTCCAATATTGATAAAATTGGATTCTGGAGTTATAATTAAAGGTTCTAGACCCGAAAGTTTTAAATATTTCATATTATAAATGAGATAATTAGTTAATTTGAAAATAAGATAATGCTTGTGAAAAGCATCACATTAACTCATCATCAAATTATCACATCAACTTTTCTTGGTTGATAATTTTTAACAATTTTAGCGATTGCAGCAATATGGTCAGGAGTTGTTCCGCAACACCCACCCACGATATTTACCAATCCTTTTTCTGCATATTCACGGATTTGTTCTGCCATAAATTCTGGTGATTCATCATATTGCCCGAAAGCATTCGGTAAACCAGCATTTGGATAAGCAGAAATGTAAAATTCAGAATTATTAGAAATGGTTTCTAAATAAGGCGTCAGTTGTTTCGCTCCTAAAGCACAGTTGAATCCTACACTCAATAAATTAAGATGAGATATTGAAACCAAAAATGCTTCTGCAGTTTGTCCGCTAAGCGTTCTTCCAGACGCGTCTGTAATAGTGCCTGAAACCATAATTGGAATCTGAATTATTCTTTCTTCTTGAATTTGGTCTATGGCAAAAAGTGCAGCTTTTGCATTCAAAGTATCAAAAATAGTTTCCACCAAAAGAATATCAGAACCGCCATCTAAAAGTGCTTCTGCTTGTTGTTTGTAAGCAATTCTTAACTCTTCAAAAGTAATGGCTCTGTAACCAGGGTCATTTACATCCGGAGAAAGAGATGCAGTTTTATTAGTAGGGCCAATAGAACCAGCAACAAATCTTGGTTTATCTGGAGTTAAAGCCGTGAATTCATCACAAACTTTTCTTGCAATTTTTGCAGATTCATAATTCAGTTCGTACACCAAATCTTCCATGTGGTAATCTGCCATTGCAATGGTAGTTGCAGAAAAGGTATTGGTTTCGATGATGTCTGCACCAGATTCTAAATATTTTCTGTGTACCGCTTCAATAGCATGAGGCTGAGTAAGAGAAAGTAAATCATTATTTCCCTTCAATGGAGATTGCCAATTTTTAAATCTTTCGCCACGATAGTCTTCTTCTGTAAACTGATATCGCTGAAGCATCGTTCCCATAGCTCCGTCTAGAACAAGGATTCTTTGCTGTAAATTTTGATAAAGTATGTCGCTATTTTGCATTTCAATGTGATTAAAAAAAATGAAATGCTATAAGAAAAGTTGAGGGAATCAACTGTTTTTATGTGTTATCTATCCCAAAAATGAGTAGAATGTAGCACCTTTTCTCGTTTCAGAAACGCGAGAGGTTGCCAAGGTTTCACAGAGTCTAATCTCTCCACCTTTCTTGATAACATTTCGATTATATGAAAGAACAAATCTTCTGCAAAGCTATATCATTTTTTTCACAATAAGAAATAGTCATTGAAAAAATTAATCTAAATGAAATTTCATAGTTTTTATTTTTTTCTACCTTCGCATCATATTATTTTAAAAATAATGATTATGAATGCTGAAAAACAACGATTACAAGATATAAATTATAGAACTTGGGGACCTTATGTAAGCAATAGACAGTGGGGAAACGTAAGAGAAGATTATTCCTTTGATGGAAATACATGGGGAGCAACTGGTCATGATGATGCAGAAAGCAGAACTTACAGATGGGCAGAAGAAGGAATCGCGGGAATTTCTGATGACAAGCAACGTTTGTGCTTCGCTTTTTCTTTTTGGAACAAGAAAGATAAAATGGTTAAAGAACGTTTCTTTGGATTGAGCAACCATCAAGGAAATCATGGTGAAGACATTAAAGAAATTTTCTATTATTTAGACAATACGCCTACTCATTCTTATATGAAAATGGTGTACAAATATCCGCAAAATGCCTTTCCTTACGAAGATTTAATCAAGACAAATGCAGAACGAAGCAATAAGGAACCAGAATATGAAATTATAGATACGGGAATTTTTGACCAAAATGAATATTTCGATATTTTTATAGAATATGCCAAAATTCACCATGATGACATTTTAATCAGAGTTACTGTCACCAACCGAAATACAGAAAAAGCACCTTTGGTGATTCTCCCCACACTTTGGTACAGAAATAATTGGAGTTGGGGTTATAATTCTTATAAACCTAATTTTACAACGCGCCATCGTGGTCAAATAGAAATAGAACATGAGAGTTTGGGCATGAAAAAACTTTATTCTCGTGATAAATCCGTGAAGATTCTTTTCTGTGAAAATGAAACCAATACCGAAAAAATATTCGGAGAAAAATCTGAAAATAAATACTTTAAAGATGGAATTAACCATCATATCGTTCATCAAAAAAACACGGTAAATCCTAAAAAATTTGGGACTAAAGCTGCTTTTGTGATCGATACGGAATTAGAAGGTGGCGAAACCAAAACTTTTGATTTCAGAATGTCTCCTCATAAAATGGAGAACGCTTTTTTTGATTTTGATGAGGTTTTTGAAGTAAGAAAAAAAGAATCGGATGAATTTTATGACGAAATTCAAAAAGATTTTAACTGTGAAGATGAAAAAAATGTTCAGCGACAAGCTTTTGCAGGATTGCTTTGGAATAAACAATTTTATCATTATAAAGTTGAAAAATGGTTAAATGGAGACCCAAATTTCCCTGTGGAAAGGAATTTTGAGCATCATGTAAGAAATGTAGAATGGAAACACATGAATTGCAAAGACATTATTTCTATGCCAGATAAATGGGAATATACGTGGTTTGCAACATGGGATTTAGCCTTTCACTGTGTGAGTTTTAGTATTTTAGACCCAAATTTTGCCAAAAATCAATTGCAATTATTGACCAAAGAATGGTACATGCATCCTAATGGTCAACTTCCTGCGTATGAATGGGATTTTTCAGATGTTAATCCGCCAGTTCATGCATGGAGCACTTTTAGAGTTTTTAAAATCGATGAAAAAATCAATGGAAAACCAGATATTCATTTTTTAGAAAGTGTTTTTCAGAAATTATTGCTCAATTTTACGTGGTGGGTAAACCGAAAAGATAAAAACGGCAAAAATGTTTTCGGTGGAGGATTTCTTGGATTGGATAATATTGGTGCTTTTGACCGAAATATGCAGTTCAAAAACGGGGAATACCTAGAACAGGCTGATGGAACTTCTTGGATGGCGATGTTTGCTCTGAATATGATGAGAATTTCTATGGAATTGGCATTGTATAATCCAGTTTATGAAGATATGGCGATTAAATTTTTCGAGCATTATCTCTACATTGCAGAAGCCATGGAAAATCTTGGAGAAGGAAAAAATGGACTTTGGAACGAAGAAGACGGATTTTTCTATGACGTTTTACAACTTAACGACGGAACGGGAATTTCTTTAAAATTAAGAAGTATTGTAGGTCTCATTCCAATGTTTGCAGTAGAAGTGATAGAACACGAAATGCTTCAAAAACTGCCTAATTTTACCGAAAGAATGGACTGGATTCTAAAAAATAAACCCGAACTAGCCAAATTGGTTTCGCATTGGGATGTAGAAGGAAAAGGCAGGAAACATCTCATGAGTATTTTGAGAAAAACGAGATTGACCAAAATTCTGAATAGAATGTTAGACGAAAAAGAATTTTTAAGTGAATTTGGAATTCGTTCAATGTCAAAAGTGTATGAAAAAAATCCGTTTCAGTTAGAAATTAATGGCATCAATCACGTTGTGCATTATACGCCTGCCGAAAGTGATAGCCGAATGTTTGGCGGAAACAGCAATTGGAGAGGGCCGATTTGGTTCCCGATTAATTTTTTAATCGTAGAAAGTCTTCAGCGATTTTATTTTTATTACGACGAAAGTTTGAAAGTAGAGCTTCCTACTGGAAGCGGAAATTTCCAAAATCTAAATTATGTAGCAGATCATTTGAGTCAAAGATTGTGCAATATTTTCTTACCAGACAAAGACGGAAATCGTGCTTTTAATGGGAATGTAGATAAATTAAACCATGACGAACATTTCAAAAATTACGTGATGTTCTATGAATATTTTCATGGTGATAATGGTCGTGGAGTAGGCGCTTCTCACCAAACTGGCTGGACTTCTACCGTTGCCAAATTAATACACCCTAAATTGAAAAATTAGATTTTTTTGATTTCTTCCTTTAAGATTGAAGTGAAAAATAAAGAATCAATCTTTTAAAATTTTCAAGCCAATACTACAATTCAAGCAGTTTTTGTATGAACATAAATGTTTATGATGATACAAAAACGCTTGGGTTTCTAATGCTGAACTAAATTTTACGTTCAGTATTTTCCATGAAGAGATGATGGAATTTTTTTCAGGGCTTAAATTTTTGTAAAATTCTAAAACTTGGTCAGTTTTTTCGGGATTTATATTTTTAAAATACGTGTAAATAATAGGCAAAACTGCATTGATGAGAAGAATTTCTATAAAATCGTCAGACAATTTTTTCTCTATTTTTTCTTCGGAAGTTTTTTCGAACGTGTAGTGATTTTGCCAAAATTCTGAAGTTTTTACTTTTTCGAAAAGTGATTTTAATTCCTGAATATTTTTAGCCTTTAAAATTTTAGAAAATAAATTGGGTTGAAGATGATACAGCATCGCCAACTGAGAAAGCCGAATCGTAGGAAAAGAAGGAGGCATTAACCGCATAAATTTTACTGGAAAAGTTTGTTCTGAAATTTTAAATTTAGTTTTCAGAAAATCAAATTCTCTCTCCCATTTTTGATTTGTTTCGGTTTCTTTTTCTAATAGATTTCCTTTTCCGAAAAGTAAACTTTCTAGCTGAAATTGATTTTGTGAAATTTTTTGAATGACTTTAAAATCAATGTTTTCTGCAATGTTTTGATAAATTTCTGCATTTACTTTTAGTCCAAAACTGTAGGCTAGTTTTTGAAATAAAACGGCTTCGTAATTATTTTTAGATTGAGACAAAAGATGTTCAATTTCTATAGATTTTTCATCTAATTTTTTGAGTAAAGTTTCTTCTGAAAAAAGAAATGGAATTTTTTGAGCATCAAAAATTTTTTCACACGGAATAAACTGATATTGATTTTCTAAAGTTTGATATTTTGCAAGAATCTCCTCATTAATGTACTCTTTCAGTTCTAAAGTAGGAATTCCAGCTTCTTTGAGTTCTGCAATGTCCGTGTCATTAAAATAAACGACGTGCAGAATAACTGATTGATAGTCTTTTTGAAGGTCATGATTGTGAAAATACCAGTCTGAAGATTTCACATGAATTTCTATGTTTCCTGATAAAACGATGTTTTTCGTTTTAATTTTTGCCAAAGAAAAATCTGGTCCAGAATTGGTGTTCAAGGTTCCAAAATCTAGAATTTCGATTGGGTTTCCATCGGTATCTTTGAAGTCCAATTTGGAAAATATCTTATATTTCCAAAGATATTGGAGTAAATTTTCGTTCATGGTTGGTTAGTTTTTTTAGTTTTATTTCTCGCAGATTCTACAAAAAGTAAATCTGCGAGAATGATTATTAAGCCATTTTATGAAATTCTGCTAGTGTTTCTTCATACATTTTTTCATAAATCGGAAGAATATTGACCAAGTCAAATTCCAATGCTCTTGCTTTAGCTTTTTTCTTAATTTCTGCGAGAAGTTTATCGTCTGAAAGCAATTTTATTGCATAACTTGCCATGGCTTCTACATTTCCTACTTCTGCTAAAAATCCAGTTTCTCCTTGAATATTCACCTCTGGGATTCCACCTGCATTACTCGAAATTACTGGCGTTTCTGCAGCCATTGCTTCTAATGCTGCCAAACCGAAACTTTCTTGTTCAGAAGGCAATAAAAATACATCTGCAAACTTCAAAATTTGGTATAAATTATCTACTTTTCCTAGGAGTTTAATTTTATTGATGAGGTGCGGATTTTCATTGATAAATTCATTGATGACTTCTACATCTGGACCGTCTCCCAAAATCAATAATTTAGATTTTACGGATTTTTCAACTTTGTTGAAAATGTCTAAAACATCTTTAATTCTCTTAACAGGACGAAGATTGGAAACGTGAATTAGAATTTTTTCATCTTCATTGGCAAAATGATTTCTTTGGCAAGTTTTTAAATCTTCAAATTCCGTATTGTCGATGAAATTGGTGATTACTTCAATCTCTTTGGTGATTTTAAAAAATTTCAAAGTATCACTTTTCAAACTTTCAGAAACCGTAGTGATTTTATCTGATTGGTTGATAGAAAATTCTACCGCATGTTTGTAACTTGGGTGTTGACCAACCAAAGTGATGTCTGTTCCGTGAAGTGTTGTAACTAACGGAATATCAGCATTTTCTTCTTTTAGCATTTGCTTCGCGAAAAAAGCAGCATAAGCATAAGGAATGGCGTAATGCGCATGTAAAATATCTAATTTATACAATTTCACCACTTGATAAATTGTGGAAGAAAGTGCAATATCAAACGGTTGATGTTTGAACAAAGGATAGGTTTGTACATTTACTTTGTGGAAGAAAATGTTAGGGTCTGTCATGTCTAATCTTGCAGGCAATTCAGATGAAATGAAGTGCACTTCATAGCCTTTTTTTGCAAGAGACATTCCGAGTTCTGTGGCTACGATACCGCTACCACCGTATGTTGGATAACAAAGGATTCCTATTTTCATTTTATTTTTTGTGAAACGAAGTTTTCCGTTTCGATTATTTTATTTAGTTTGTCATGCTGAAAGCATCTCTACAAAATTATTTAGATTGACTTCGTCGAACCATTTCATTAGGTTTCCTTCGGAATGACAAAGATGATGCTTTATCTTTATTATAAGTTTTTTATAAAAATATTAAAATTATTTCTCAATTCCGCTTCCTGCTTTCAAATTTTCATTGACAATTACAGGTAACTTTCCAGAAATTTTTGTTTTTCCTAAAAGTGCTTTTGCAGATGCTTTCATCGATAAATCATTGTTTTCATAACTTACCAAAACCGTAGAAATTTTAGTGATATCAATATCTTTCAAAGCGTAAGGCGAACCAAAAACATCTAAAATCACATTCTGTTTTTTGCTTAATTCCGCCAAAATATCTTTGCTTTCCTGCGAAATTTTATACGGTTTATACGCCGTAGAATTGTCTTTGTGAAACCCAATAATCACTGTAGAGTTTTCTGGAATTTGAGCAATTTCAGTTTTTGAAATGAGCTTTACTGTAGTCCCTAAATTCAAATTTTCTACAAAAGTTTGAAACGGCGCTTCTTCCAAAGGAAGATAATAATAGGTTTCGCTACAACTTAAAGGCAAAAGATTTTTTTCGTCTTTCAACAAAGTTATTGCGTTGGAATATAATTTTTCTGAAAGTTCTGCGTGAGAAGCGTTGTTTAAATCTTCTTTAATGTTTTCAGAATTTATGGATTTTAAATTTTGAAGTCCTAATAAATATTTGGTTTTCAGAATTTTCTTTACACTTTCTGCGAGACGGTTTTCAGAAATTTCACCTTTTTCTAAAGCTGATTTTATCAATGCTTTTCCGTTTGGAACGTCTTGGGAAAAAAGCATAATGTCATTTCCCGCTTTGAAAGCTCTCAAATCTAATTCACCTGCAGGAAATTTTTTCGCTACAGCATTCATATTCAAAGCATCGGTAATGATTAAACCATTATATTGATAAGAGTTTTTGAGCAAATTGGTAATGACTTCATAAGAAACTGAAGCGGGAATTCCCGATTGTTTTTCTAAAGCTGGAACGTACAAATGTGCCACCATTACGCCACCAATTTTTTTATCCAAAAGTGCTTTGAAAGGAGCTAATTCTACAGAATTGAGTCGCTCCAAATTGTGCGAAACCACTGGTAAATCTAAATGAGAATCTGTATCTGTATCGCCATGACCAGGGAAATGTTTCATAGAAGCGAGAACGCCATTATCTTGCAAACCTTGTGCATAAGCCAAACCTTTGGCAATCACATTATTGATGTCTGAACCGAAACTTCTGTTGCCAATAATAGGATTTGCAGGATTGGTATTTACATCTACAACTGGCGCGAAATCCCAATAAATACCCATTCTTTTACAATCTTCAGCAATTTTAGAAGTCATTTCATAAATGAGAGAGTTGTCTTGAATAGCTCCTAAAGTCATTGCCCAAGGAAATTTATGTGCGGCAGGAAATCTTTGGAACAATCCCCATTCTCCATCAATGCCAATCATCATTTTTACTCTAGATTTTCCTTGAAATTCATTCAGCAATTGGATGTGTTTTTCAGCGTTGTCTTGCATGAGAATCAATCCACCAATTTTTTCTTTTTCTACGAGATTTCTAATTTTCTGAATTTCTTCTTCTCCACGATTATTGTATAAAGCTACAATGTATAATTGCCCGATTTTTTCGTCTAAAGACAATTGTTGATACAGAGAATCAGCATATTTTTCGGCTTTTTGCTCTAAATTTTTTGGAGCGTTTTTGGGGAAATATTGTGCCGAAAGATTGGCGAAAATTAAAATGAATAAATAAGTGAATATATTTTTGATGAATTTCATAAAAGCAATGTTATTCAACAAAAATACAAACATATTTTTGTGATTGCTATAGAAATAATATATTTCTAAAATTTTAAATCATTAAAATTTAAGAATATGCTCGGAATTTAGCGTTTTTGAACCAATTATCTGTGATTTCTTTTCAAAAATTCTACCATTTTTGGAATAGAATTTTGCGGAAATTCGTGTCCTGCATTTCGGTCTTCTATGATGATTTCTTTATTTTCAGAAGTTTGATAAGTTGTTATTTCGCCTTCTGTTTGTGCTGTGTTTTCATTGGCTTCAAAGAATTTTAGATATTGCTTGGAAGAGAATTTCTGAATTTTATAAGGCACAATTTTATCATTTTTTCCAAAACTGATCCAAACAGATTTTTGTGGTGCAGATTTTAGCCAATTTCCGCCGGGACCAGCAACGGTAACGAAAGCGGCAAATTTTTCTGGTCGCATTTTCCATAAAACATTTACAAACCTAGCCCCATTAGAATGTCCTACTGCATAAATTCTGTCTAAATCAATGTTGTAATTTTTAGAAATTTGAGAAAAAACTTCATCAAAAAACTTCACATCTCGGTTTTGTAATTCGTCTGGATTCATTTGCCAACCGTTGTATTTTCCTTCTTTGTCTACGATAGAATTGGTAACTCCGGGAATTCCTTGCATATAAATGACTAACGCTTCGGGGAAATTTTGATGAAAATTAAGATTTCTACTGGCGTGTTTCGCATTCCCACCATGTCCATGAAAAACAAAAACCACTGGAATTTTTTCTGAATTTATTTTTGGCTCAAAAAAAATTGCTTTTCTTTCTACTCCATTAATTTGGTAAAATTTTTCGGTTTGAGCGAATAGTTTTATGCTGAAAATCAATAAGAAAGCGATGATTGTGTTTTTCATTTTAAATGCTTTGATTCTTTGATGAAAATTAAACAATAAAGTTAAAAATTTATTTTGGCACGCAACTTGGAATGTAAAAACCATTAATCAACAAATAATTACTGATATGAAAAAATATTTTACTTTAATGGTTCTTGCGATTTTCGGAGGATTATTGATGATGAGCTGCGAAATGAACGAAGTAGTAGATAGAGATATTCAAGATAATGATACGTATCCTATGATGAAGGATGTAACGGGAACTTTTAGTTCTACTAATAATTATGCCTTAGATCAAGCGATTGATATTCCTTCTTCTGATGTAGTTTTAGTGTATAGAAATATCAATTCTAACAGTTCAGCAAGTGCAATTTGGCAACTTTTACCTAAAACTTTTTACTTGAGCGATAACAGAGAATTAGATTACAACTTTATTTTTGATACAAAAAGAGTTCAAGTAAGAACAGAAGCTAATTTTGACCAATCTACAATGACCAGTACAGAAAGAGCTACTTATCTCAACAATCAAACTTTTAGAATTGTACTGGTTCCAGCTTCTAGAGCGAATAGAACTGCTGCTCAGGTAAATTA
Organism: Cloacibacterium sp. DMC96; assembly: GCF_056313765.1. Lineage (NCBI taxonomy): Bacteria > Pseudomonadati > Bacteroidota > Flavobacteriia > Flavobacteriales > Weeksellaceae > Cloacibacterium > Cloacibacterium sp. DMC96. Next base: position 71,892 of record NZ_JBQUZQ010000001.1, read on the forward strand.
CGAGGATTATAATGCAGTAGTGAAATATTTTAACTTAAAAGAACCAAAATAATCACTAAATCATTCAAAACCATCCATATATTAATTTTTCACAAAAAAGAAATCCTAGCAAAATGAATTGCTGGGATTTTTTGTTGGGTAATAAAAATCAGATTTTTTTCCCACAAAAAGTTCTTACCTTTGTTGTCCTTTTAAAATTAAAATTATGAGTGTTCACATCAGTGCCAAAAAAGGCGAAATTGCAAAAACGGTATTACAGCCAGGAGATCCTTTAAGAGCTAAATACATAGCAGATAATTTTCTAGAAGATGTAAGATTGGTAAGCAAGACTAGAAATATTTTTTATTTTACAGGTTTGTATAAAGGAAAAGAAATTTCTGTAGGAGCAAGTGGAATGGGAGTGCCAAGTATTGGGATTTATTCTTACGAATTATTTACAGAATATGATGTAGATACCATTATCAGAATTGGGACTTGTGGTGGTTATACTACAGATCTTAATGTTTTTGACCTGATTAATGTAGATGGAGCAGCAAGTGAATCTACTTATGCTAAATTTGCTTGGGAAATGGATGAAGAAATCATGTATCACCAAGGAAAAGCTTTTGACGTAATTAATGAAACGGCTAAAGAATTAGCTCTTGAAACTAAAGCGGCAAATATTCACACCAGTGATGTTTTCTACAGAAAGACACCAGGAATTCCTGCCATTGCAGAGAAATATAATTGTCCAGCAGTAGAAATGGAAGCTTTCGCACTTTTTGCTAATGCTAAATATTTAGGGAAAAATGCAGCAACGATTTTGACGGTTTCAGATATTATTCCAACAGGTGAAGAAATTTCTGCTGACCAAAGAGAAACTGCTCTTAGAACCATGATGACTCTGGCTCTAGAAAGTGGAATTAAACTTTAAATAATTTCAAATAGATACTAAAAAAACGCTTCGAAATTCTCGAAGCGTTTTTTTTATTTTTCTGTTTCGTCATCTAGAAGATGCCCGAAATATTCTTTTTTGGTTTTCAGATATTCTTTGCTGTTTTCATTGGCTTCCATCTGAAGTGGAATTCTTTTGTTGAGATGAATTTCACTGTTTTCTACAAATTTAATTTTATCAGGATTATTCGTTAAAAGATTGATTTCTTTTACGTCTAATAATTTTAAAATTTCAATCGCTACATTAAAATCTCTATCATCTGCAGGAAGACCTAATTGAAGATTCGCTTGAACGGTATCTAGTCCTTTTTCTTGTAATGCGTAAGCTTTAAGCTTATTGATAATGCCAATGTTTCTACCTTCTTGACGAAGATAAACGATGATGCCTCCGTTTTCTTGAATAAATTTCATGGCTGCATCTAATTGCTGACCGCATTCACATTTTTTAGAATGGAAAACTTCTCCAGTAATACATTCTGAGTGAAAACGAACATTGATAGGTTTAGAAAAATCTGTGTTTTCTGCAACCAAAGCGATATGAGGCATCCAGTCTTTTTCACTATCCGAAAAAGCCATTACTCTAAAGTTTCCAAAATCGGTAGGAACTAATGATTCTGCCTGTAATGTTATCATCTAATTTTTTATGTAAAGATAAGATTTACTTAGATTCTGTACTATCGAAAGAATCTATAAGACTAATGTTTGTTTTGATTTTAGCCAAATATCTATTCAGTAATTCTAAATCGTCTTTTGGAAGATTTGTTTTCAGCGTCTGAATTGTTTTATAAGAATTGGTGTAGTTGTTATAAGCCTTAGTTTGTTCCGCTTTGTTATTCTGTTTGATAGAATAAATGTAATCAGAAATATGCAGTTTCATTTTATAAATTTCTGCATTGAGTTTTTGATTTTTAAAAACTGGAAATTCTGTAAGTGTATTGGTGATTTCTGAGAGATAATTCACCCTTTCCATAGATTTATAAGTCTCTTCAGAAAAGCTAGTTTGGGTAGAATAACTTGAAAAACTATTAGACAAAGGAGATAAATTTACTTTTTCTACCGAGCACGAAGTCAATAGAAGCAAGGCGAAAAGTAAATTTATTGTATTTCTCATTTTTATGAATTAGATTTTTGATAAAGGATAGGGTTAAGACTTTCGTCATTATACATCTTCATTTGTTTGTATACCTTCATCTTAACATCGCCGTTTTCTATATCTAAAAGTAATTGATCAATCGCTTGGCTTAAATCTTCTTTCTGCTCTAGAAGTACATTGAGCTTTTCTGTACACTTTGCTCTATGTTCTTCTGTGGCAGATTCTCTAGTAGCTTCTTGGTTCATGTGGTACACTTTCAAAACAAGAATTGAAAATCTATCAATTGCCCAAGCTACTGTTTCTGTATTGATTTTAGCTTCTGGTTTAGGCGTAATATTTTGATATTTTTGGAAAAAATAACTGTCAATATATTCCACCAAATCAGTTCTTTTTTGGTTAGAAGCATCAATTGTTCTTTTCAATTGTAGAGCTTCTACCGGATCAATATTTTCGTCTCTAATGATATCTTCTAAATGCCATTGTACGGTATCTATCCAATTCTTAGTATACAAAAGATGTTCCAAACTGCCATTTTCGAATGGATTATTTATAGGAAAGTCTACGTTATCATGTAAATGATAATCTTCAACAGATTTGTTGAAGATATTCCAAGCGTGTTCGGTAAAAGACATGTTAAGAAGGGTTTTGAGATTTATCTTCTGGTTTTTTTTCGTCTTCTTTTACAGCGTCTTTAAATTCTTTAATTCCGCTACCAACTCCTCTCATTAATTCAGGGATTTTTTTACCCCCAAAAAGTAATAAAAGTACTACAGCAACAATTAGCATATGTTGCCAAGAAAGTGATAGTATAATAATTGGTGAAATCATTTTTGAAAATTTTTTACAAATGTAAGGATTTTTTAATACGAAACCCAATCTAATGGATTAACTGGATTGGCTCCATTCCAAATTTGAAAATCGAGGGCGAAATTCCCATCAAAATCAGTTCCAATGCTTCCAATGGTGGTTCCTGCAGAGACTTGTTGGTTTTTGGCAACGTTTACATTATCTAAGTTTCCATAGATACTGAAGTAGTCTCCATGTTTAACCAATACAGTTTTTGCGCCACCACTTACCAAAATGTTGCTCACAACACCTGGGAATACACATCTTGCTCTCGTTCCGTTTGGAACTACCACCTTTATTCCGTTATTTTCAATAGTAATTCCTTTGAAAACTGGGTGCGGTTGTCTACCAAATCGTTCGGTAACCTGACCAGAAGGAACAGGGAAAGACATTTTTCCTTTATTCGCTGCGAAGTTGCTTCCTGCGGTAATTGCTCCCACACCGAAGTCTTTCATTTTTTTCTCTTCTACAGCTGCTTTTTCTTTATCTGTTTTATCTGCTAATGCTTTTGATGCATTTCTAGCTTCATCAGCTTTTGCTTTAGCAGCATTTGCTTTTTCTTCAGACTCTTTTTTCTCTTTTTCTGCTTTTGCTATTTTTTCTGCATCATTTTTTTCTTTGGCAACTCTTTCTGCTTCCGCTTTTTCACGAGCTAGTTTTGCGGCTTTTCTTTCCTCTTCTTCTGCTTTTTTCTTCGCAAGAGCAAGAGCATCAGCTTTCGCTTTATTCTCAGCGTCTATTTTTGCTTTTTCTTTTTCTGCTGCAATTTTTGCTAGTCTTATTCTTTCTGCTTCTGCTTTTTTATCTGCTTCAGCTTTAGCTTTAGCCGCTTTTATCTCTTCATTGATGAGATTTCTGATGGCATTTTCTACCTTTTTATTTTCCGCTTGCTTGGTTCTAAGTTCTGCAACCAGTTTTGCCTCGTTTTTCTTAAATTCTTCTAGAAGTACTTCTTTTTGTTTTCTTTCTACTTGAATTACAGCGAGTTCTTGTTTTTGTTTATTAAGAAGGTTTTCTTTCTCTTTTACAGATTTTTGCTTTAAACCAATAGATTTTTTGATCTGATTAGCTTTTTGATTAATCTCGGCTGCTTTTTTATCTTGATATTCTCCGTATTGCTTGATGTATTGAACTCTTCTCAATGCTTCTCCTAAATCTCTGGAAGAAAGAATGAAAGTAACTTTGTTTTGTACGCCTTTGTTTTTATATGCTTTTACTAGAATATCAGCATATTCTTTACGAAGAACTTTTAGTTCACGGTTAAATTTATTGATTTCTAACTGACGGAGATAGATGTCATCTTCTATGAATCTTTTCTCTTTCTGAGTGTTATTATAAACTCTTTCTCGGAGCGCAATTTTTTTATTGACATCATTAAGGTAAGCAAGAGATAATTTTGCTTCTCCTCTAGCTTTTGCAAGAGTAGCATTAATGGCAGCAATTTGTTTTTTTAGCTCTGAATTTTGTTTTTGCAGTTGTTCTTTTCTTCCTTGTTGAGAAAAGAAAATGCTAAAGGCTAGTAATCCTAATAATAAACTCAGTTTCTTATGCATCATTTAATTTCTGTCTTTGTATAATTAGTAGGAATGGAAAAAGGAGTTTCCATCTTCAAAAATTCAAATTTCGTATTTTCTATTAAAATTTGGTCTGTTTTCTGTGCTTTTATAATTATTTTAACACTTTTTGGGAGTTTTTGTGAACCGAAAATTTCATAATCATTATAGCTTACTTCTAGGCTATTATTGTTTTTAATATCTTGTAAAAACACCTTTTTCAAAGCCAATTCAGGAGAATATTCTAGTGAAGTTTTGTACTCACTGGTTTTACCATTTACGGTGATGATTTGGTTTTTAGCAGAATTTAGCAAATAACCGTTTTCATTTTGCAAAAAAGTATAATCTTTTTCATTAACAGGAATGAATGTTTTACCCAAAAGTAAATTTTGTAAAGCGCTGTAATCTATGAAATTAACTTTCAAAAGATTATTGATGTAATCAAAATTAGAATCAATATACGTCTTATTTATCTTTTCGTAGGCTTTGATTCCAGCAGGTGTAATATTGGCTCTTGCTTGAGACATAAAAAGGAAAGAGAAATTTGCCCAAATTTTTTGGTCATTTTCTATATAAAATGTTCCATCAATAGTAGGGATAAATCTGTCTGTCTCTGCATTGACTTTGCTAGTTATTTTTAAACTTTCAAAAGCATCTTTTTTAGCTATTTTTTCAAAAAAAGCTTTGTTAGAAGATACATTCTCTGTAATCACAGGAGTTTGTTCTACTGTTTTTCTGGCTTTACAAGATAATAAAGCTAATGATGAAATAAGGATAAGTATATAATTTTTCATATTCTATGATTGTAAATGTTACTTGTATAAGAACATTACAATTTTAACGCCAAACCACACAAAATGTTTTGTGTGGTTTGGTTATTTATTTGATTTATAGTGGATTAATCATTTCCTTTTGATAAGAAATCTAGCACCGAATAATCTCCTAAGGAAATTTCTCTAGAAACGCCAAAGTACTGTGCGTTACTACCAATCATAGAGTTGCTTAAATTACCATGATTGATGACTGTTTTCTCTTGAATTAAAGAATTTTCGATATTAGAATTCTCTACGCAAGTTCCGTTTCCTAAAGAAACATAAGGCCCGATTTTAGAATTTTTAATTTTTACATTTTCCCCGATAAAACATGGCGGAATGATAAGACTGTTTTCTATTTCTGCCGATGCTGGGAAATTTGCAAATTCTTCTTTTTCGTATTGAAGAATTTTACCATTGGTTTCTACGGTTGCATTTTTATTACCACAATCCATCCAATCATCTACTTTCCCAAGAGAGAATTTAGCTCCTTTTTGACGAAGATTTTCAAGAGCAGTCGTCAATTGATATTCGCCACCTACTTTTATATCATTACTCATGATATAATTAATTTCTTCCATCAATTTTTCTGCAGACTTGAAATAATAAATTCCAATGATGGCTAAATCTGAGACAAAAGTTTTTGGCTTTTCAACAAAATCAGTTATAAAACCATAGTCGTCTAATTTAACTACTCCAAAAGCAGATGGATCAGCTACTTTTTTTACCCAAATTACCCCATCAGAATTGGTGTCTAATTTAAAATCGGCGCGGAAAAGGGTATCAGCAAATGCTACTACCACGTCTCCTTGCATTGATTGTTCTGCACATTTTATAGCGTGAGCTGTTCCTAGAGGTTCGTCTTGTGTATAAACGCTTCCTTTTGCTCCTAGTTTTTCTGCAATTTCTATTAAAGATTGTTCAACTTCTGGCCCGAAATCTCCTATGATAAATGCTATTTCATCTATTTTTTCGCCAGCTACTTTTGCTATATCTTCTACTAATCTTTGTACAATTGGTTTTCCTGCAATAGGAATTAATGGTTTAGGAACGGTAAGTGTGTGTGGTCTTAATCTAGAACCACGTCCTGCCATTGGAACTATAATTTTCATAGTTTAATTTGGTTTAAATTTATTTGTGTTTTTAATTGTTATTTTTTTGCGACTCCTGAACTGCCAAAACCACCTTCTCCGCGTTCTGTTTTTTCTAAAGTGTTTACTTCTTCCCAAGTTGCGGTTTCGTGTTTAGCAATAACCATTTGAGCAATTCTATCTCCATCATTTATGGTGAAATCTTCGGCCGATAAATTTACTAAAATTACTCCAATTTCTCCACGATAATCAGCGTCTATTGTTCCTGGAGTATTCAGAACGGTGATTCCGTTTTTTAGAGCAAGACCACTTCTAGGTCTTACTTGTGCTTCGTAACCTTTTGGCAATGAAATAAATAATCCTGTACTGATTAATCTTCTCTCTAAAGATTTTAGCGTGATGGGTTCAGAAATATTCGCATATAAATCCATTCCTGCAGAAAGTGCAGTTTGGTATTTTGGTAAAGCGTGTTTTGATCTGTTGATTACTTTTATGGTCATCTTTTTAAAATTCTTTTGATAATGGCTTGTTCCTTAAAGGCTACAAAACCTATGAATAATGCTAAAAATAAGTTTCCTACAATATAATTGGTTCTAAAATAGTAAAACGAAATCATAGAAAGTGAAACCGAAATGACGAGATAAAGGATTACTTTCCCGGTGTTATAAGGAATAGGATATTTTATTCTTCCCCAAATGTAAGAAATTACCATCATACTCGTAAACGTTACTAATGCAGCAGTTGCACTTGCCCAATATCCATATTCTGGAATAAAAAGAACATTAATGAGCACAGTAATAGCCGCTCCGATTATAGAAATATACAAGCCAACTCTAGTTTGGTCTGAAAGTTTGTACCAAATAGAAAGATTCAGGTAAATTCCTAAAAATAAAGCTCCTAACATCACCATCGGAATAATTTCTATGCCTTCATAATAAAGCGGATTTCTCAAATATTTTTCAGAAATCCATTGAAGGTTTACCATTAACCCCATGTAAATTAAGCAATTACAAATTACGAAAACATCCATTAAAACTGCATAAGTTTTGTGATTGTTTTTATCTTTGAAACTGCTGAAAAAATAAGGCTCAATTCCTAATTGATAAGCTTGTCTGAAAACCGTAATAAAAGTGGCGATTTTGTAAACAGCACCATAAACTCCAATCTGATGACGTGCTTCTTTATCAGGAAGTAAGTATTTAAGAAACTGTCTGTCAAGGGTTTGGTTTACAATTCCAGACAAACCTGCAATCATTACTGGCCAAGAATAATTCATAATTCTTTTCCAAAGTTGAAAATCAAATTTTTTGATGCTGAAATTCACAAACTCTTTGCCAACAATCGCTAAAGTCACAATGCTCTGAACCAAATTGGCAATAAAAACGTAACCTACCCCAATTTCTGGATTGTATTTTAGCCCAAGAATTCCCTCTGGAAATTTAGGCAACCATTTGATGAAAAATACCACTAGAAAAAAGTAAACCAATGAACCGATTACTTTAGAAAGCATGTATTGGATTGGCCTCCCTTCTAATCTTAAAACAGCTGAAGGAATGGTAGAAAAAGCATCAAATGATAAAATGAATAAGAAAATAACCAAAAAATTTACTTGGTCTGGCGTTTCAAAAGCATTCGCTAATTCTTGTCTGAAAACATATCCTAAAATCAAATAAATGAACCCAACCGAAAGAATACTAAGTGCAGTAGTAGAGATTAAGGTTTTTTTGTCAATATCATCTTCTTGCGCAAACCGAAAAAACGAAGTTTCCATTCCGTGTGTTAAAAAAACCGTAATAACTCCAGCAATAGAGTACCAATCTACAAATGGTGAAGATGCAGCTGGCCCAAATGCTCGTGTAACGATAGGAGCGATAAGAAAAGGAAAAATCCTTACTAATACTGAACTTAAGCCATAAATGGCAGTCTGTCCGAATAGTTTTTTATACAATTTTTTAGCGTTTTTAGATTGCAAAAGTAAAGATAAGATTTGAGATTTAATATTTTGGATTTTACAATTTTTAGAAATCAATTTATTGAAGTGTTAATTGGGTATTAAAAAACTAAATTTCTTTGGCTTTCCTCAAAAGTTAAATTAAATTTGTAAAAATCTAAAAGCAAAATGAAAACCTTAATCAAAAACGCACAAATCGTAAATGAAGGAAAGATTTTTAAATCTGATGTATTGATTGAAAATGATTTGATTGCAAAAATTTCCTCAACTATTTCCGAAGAAAATGCAGATAAAATTATTGACGCCAAAAATTCTTTTCTTATTCCAGGTGTGATAGACGACCAAGTGCATTTTCGTGAACCTGGTTTAACGCATAAAGGCGATATAGAAAGTGAATCAAAAGCCGCAATAGCAGGTGGAGTTACCAGTTTTATTGAACAACCGAACACCGTTCCGAACGCTGTTACGCAAGAACTTTTAGAAGAAAAATATAAAATCGCTTCGGAGAAATCTTACGCCAATTATTCCTTTTCAATGGGTGGAACCAATGATAATTTAGAAAAAGTTCTGAAAACCAATCCAAAAAATGTAGCGGCCATTAAACTTTTTTTAGGCTCTTCTACAGGAAATATGTTGGTAGATAAGCCCGAAATTTTGGAAGAAATCTTCTCTCAAGTGAAAATGCCGATTTGCGTACATTGCGAAGATGAAGCTACCATCAGAAGAAATACAGAAATCTATAAAGAGCAATACGGAGAAGATATTCCTGTAAAATTTCATCATCTCATAAGAAGCGAAGAAGCTTGTTATATATCAAGTTCAAAGGCAATTGAATTGGCAAAAAAAACTGGAGCGAGATTGCATATTTATCATCTTTCTACCGCAAAAGAAATGGAGCTTTTCCGAAATGATATTCCGTTAAAAGACAAAAAAATTACTGCGGAAGTTTGTGTGCATCACCTTCATTTCACCAACGAAGATTATGAAACCAAAGGTTCTTTAATCAAATGGAATCCTGCCGTGAAAACAGAAAAAGATAAAAACGGACTTTGGGAAGCGCTTTTAGATGATAGAATTGATATTATTGCAACCGATCATGCTCCACATACTTTGGAAGAGAAAGATAATAAATATTTGAAATGTCCTTCAGGAGCACCTTTGGTTCAATATTCTTTACCAGTAATGTTTGAATATTTCAAAAAAGGAAAGATTACTTTAGAAAAAGTAGTTGAAAAAATGTGTCATAATCCTGCTATTTTATTTAAAATTGAAAAAAGAGGTTATGTAAAAGAAGGTTACAAAGCAGATTTGGTACTCATTAATCCAAATAAAGAAATTACAGTTTCAAAAGAAAAAATTCTTTCAAAATGTGGTTGGAGTCCGCTAGAAAATGAGACTTTTCATTCAGAAATTACATATACTTTCGTTAATGGTTTTCTCGCTTTCGAAAATGGTAAAGTTTCTCCTGAAAAACACGGAGAAAGATTGCTTTTTGAAAGATAAAATCCTCCCTTTTCAAAAAATATGAATGTTTAAGAAACATTTTTACATTTTTTGCGTCTAATAGAGAAAAATTAATTCAATATGATTAGAAAGCTTACTTTGGCATTTGCTGCAGTCTTAGTTTCTGTAGTTGCTTTTGCCCAAAACCAGTTTCAGTGGAAAGAAGCTTCGAGTGGCGGTTACACCTATAAATATGTAACCAATGACCCTGCGAAAGCTCGTTTTTACACTTTGAAGAATGGTTTAACAGTTATTTTAAGTCCTACGAATAAGGACCCTAGAATCCAAGCGTATGTTGCCATCAAAGCAGGAAGTAAAACAGATCCTGCTACCAATACTGGTTTGGCGCATTATTTAGAGCACATGTTATTCAAAGGAACTGATAAATACGGTTCATTAGATTGGTCTAAAGAAAAAGTAGAATTAGAAAAAATAGACGTATTATACGAACAGTATAATTCTACCAAAGACGAAGTTCAAAGAAAAGCGATTTATAAAAAAATAGACTCAGTTTCTGGAGTTGCTGCAAAATATGCTATTGCAAACGAGTACGACAAAATGATGTCTGCAATGGGAGCTCAAGGAACCAATGCTTTTACAAGTTTTGAACAAACGGTTTATACAGATGACGTTCCTAGTGCTTCTTTAGATAAATATTTAGCAGTACAAGCAGAAAGATTCAGAAATCCAGTTTTGAGAATTTTCCACACTGAATTAGAAGCGGTTTACGAAGAAAAAAATAGAACGCTAGATAATGACGGAAGAAAAGTTTCTGAAACTTTATTCTCAAATCTTTTCCAAAAGCATAACTACGGTTTACAAACCACCATTGGTACAGTAGAACACCTTAAAAACCCTTCGTTAATAGAAATCAGAAAGTATTTTAATAAATATTACGTTCCTAATAACATGGGAATCATTCTTTCTGGTGACTTTAATCCAGACGAGGTAATTGCAAAAGTGGACAAAGCGTTTTCTTACATGCAACCAAAACCATTTGATAAATACACTTTCCAACCAGAAGATGCAATTACAGCTCCAATTGTAAAAGAAATTGTAGGTCCAGATGCGGAAAATTTAACCATCGGTTACAGATTACCTGGAAATAAAGACAAGGATGCTTTGTTAGCGGACTTAGTTGGTCAAATTTTAACCAATGGAAGAGCAGGTTTATTAGACTTGAACTTGGTTAAAAAACAAAAATTATTGAGAGCTTCAGCTTTCACCTATTCATTAATTGATTACGGAATCTTATATCTTTCTGCTGCGCCAACTTCTGGTCAAAGTTTAGAAGATGTAAAAGCTTTAGTATTAAATGAAATCGAAAACCTTAAAAAAGGAAATTTTGATGACCAACTTATCACTTCTATCATCAATAACATCAAGAAAAACAAAATCTACGAAACCGAAAAATACGGTGATAGAGCTAGTGTTTTGATGGATGCATTCACTTCTGAATTAGATTGGAGAGACCAAGTTGCGTATGTAAATGATTTGTCTAAAATTAAAAAAGAAGACATCGTAGCTTTTGCCAATAAATATTTTGGTGACAATTATGTAGCTGTTTTGAAAAGAAAAGGAGAATCTCCTGCAACTGTAAAAATTGAAAAACCATCTATTACACCAGTAGAAACCAATGCAGATAAGCAATCTTCATTTGTGAAAATGATTGACGAAATGCCTGCAACTGCTGCAAAACCGGTTTTCTTAGATTACAAAAAAGATATTCAGAAATCTAAATTAGGAAAAGCAGAAGTGCTTTACGTTCCGAATAAAGACAATGATATTTTCAGATTAAGCTACCGTTACAAAATCGGTTCTTTGAATGATAAAAAACAAGGTTTAGCTTCTCAATACATTCAGTTTTTAGGGACTGATAAAATGACTGCCGAAGAAATTTCTAAAGCATTCTACAAAATTGCATGTAGTTTCAATGTTTCTACAGGAGAAGAATACACTACGGTAAATATCGAAGGTTTACAAGAAAACTTCGAAAATGCAGTGAAATTGTACGAAGAAGTGGTAAAAAATGTAAAAGCAGATGACAAAGCTTTGGCAGCACTTAAAGCAAGACTAAATAAAGCCAGAAAAGATGCTAAAGCCAACAAAGGTGCTATTTTACAAGGTTTAACAAGTTATGCGCTTTATGGTTCAGAAAATAAATTCAATAATGTTTTGACCAATGAAGAACTGAATGCGGTAACTGCTCAAGAATTAGTAGACAGAATTAAAAACCTAAATAATTATGAGCAAACGGTAATTTATTACGGACCAACTCCTGTTTATAACGTTGTTTCTCAGTTGAAAACATTGCACCAAGTTCCTGCAAATTTTGCAGTAGCAGCTCCAGCAAAAACTTTCAAACAAGAAGTTCCTGCTAAAAATCAAGTGCTTTTTGCAGATTATGATATGGTTCAGGCAGAAACGAGATGGATTAGAAATACAGAAACTTACAACCCAGAAAAAACTACGATGGTTAATGTGTTCAATAACTATTTCGGTGGAGGTATGGGAAGTTTAGTATTCCAAACGATTAGAGAAAGTAAAGCTTTGGCTTACAGTACTTACGGATATTATGTGCAACCACAGAAAAAAGACCAAGATTACTATTTATTAGGTTATGTAGGTTCTCAAGCAGATAAATTTAATGATGCTACGGTTGCAATGAATGAATTGCTAACCAAAATGCCAGAATTGCCTAAAAATTTAGAATTGGCTAAAAATCAAGTGAAAAAAGATATTCAGACAGAGAGAATTACTCAAGATGGTATCATTTACAATTATTTGAATGCTAAAAATTTAGGTCTTACTGATGACATTAGAAAGAAAATGTATGAAACGGTAGATAAAATTACGATGGCAGATGTTAAGAAATTCCACCAGAATTATTTCTCAGGAAAACCTTACACTTATGCAATTGTAGCTTCAGAAAAAAGAGTTTCTATGGACGATATGAAAAAACTAGGAGAAGTGAAAAAACTTTCTTTAGAAGAAATTTTCGGATACTAGAAATTTTCAAAATATTTATAGAAAAGACCGCAATTTTGCGGTCTTTTTTGTGAATCATCTTCTTTACATAACAGATTTTTTTCTCGGAATTTTATAAATGCTTACTTTTAAGCATTAATTTTAAACAAGACTTGTCATGAATATGTATACACAACCTATGCTTCAAGAGAATGCATTAAAAGATAAAGTAGCCATCGTTACTGGTGGTGGAAGTGGTTTGGGAAAAGCCATGACTAAATATTTTCTTCAATTAGGAGCTAAAGTAGTGATAACTTCTAGAAATTTAGAAAAATTACAAGGAACTGCCGCAGAATTAGAAGCAGAAACTGGCGGTAAAGTACTTTGTGTTTCTTGCGATGTAAGAAATTGGGACGAAGTAGAAGCTATGAAAGAAGCTGCGATTAAAGAATTTGGTAGAATAGATATTTTGCTCAATAATGCTGCGGGAAATTTTATTTCACCTACCGAAAGATTGACGCATTCTGCTTTTGATTCTATTTTGGATATTGTTTTGAAAGGAACCAAAAACTGTACACTTTCTGTAGGAAAATATTGGATAGACAATAAAATTCCGGGAACGGTGCTTAATATTGTTACCACTTATTCTTGGACGGGTTCTGCTTATGTAGTTCCTTCAGCTTGTGCAAAAGCGGGAGTTCTAGCGATGACGAGGAGTTTAGCTGTAGAGTGGGCGAAATATAATATTCGTTTTAATGCAATTGCGCCGGGACCATTTCCTACAAAAGGAGCATGGGAAAGATTGTTGCCGGGAGATTTAGCCGAAAAATTTGATATGAGAAAAAAAGTACCATTGAGAAGAGTAGGAGAACATCAAGAATTGGCAAACTTAGCGGCTTATTTGGTTTCTGATTATTCAGCGTACATTAACGGAGAAGTAGTAACCATCGATGGAGGAGAATGGTTGCAAGGTGCTGGAGAATTTAATATGCTAGAACAAATTCCACAAGAAATGTGGGATATGCTGGAAATGATGATAAAAGCAAAAAAATCTAAATAGGATACGGAGTTTTTATTATATTTGGAAAAAAAATACCATGAAAAAACTAATTTTTTCCAATTTAATTGTGTTTTCTATAATCAGTTGTTCTAGTGACGGTTTGCAGAGTACTTCTACAACTACTTCTTTAAGTTATGATAATGGTTCTTTGGTAACTGGGAAGGTAAGTTCTACTGGAGTTCAAGCTCCTACAGGATTTTCTTTGAGTGAACTTGAAAATGGGTATATAAACTTAGGTTTTTATTCATTTACACATCCTACTATTCAAAATAGGAGACATTACATAGGAGATGATTTTGTAGTTCCAGTAAATGAAACTTGGAATATAGACGAATTTACTTTTTATTTTTTTAAAGGATTAGAGGAAGACGTGTTCCCAGTGAATGCTGTGATGTTAGAAATTTATGATGGAGATCCAAGATTAAATACCTCACGTAAAATATTTGGGGATTTTTCTACTAATTTATTTTTGAAATCTCAGGCAACAGATGTTTATAGAATTGCTTATAATTCTAATTCTCTGTCAGAAGCTCATCAGGTTTATAGTGTAAAAGCTAAAATTCCAAATTTAAATTTACCAAGCGGTCATTATTATTTTAAAATGACTACTAAATATGAAGGAGCGAACTTTTTTTATTTTGCACCACATTTGCCTCAGAGTAAAGTTAAAAATAACAATGGCTTCTACTTCGTAGTGAATAATTTGAATGAAACCTATTTTACTACAGACCCAGATTCTAAATTTGATTTTCCTTTCTTAATAAATGGAACTAAAACGATAAATTAATCCCGAAAATATTTCGGGATTTTTAATTTTAAATCCCTAATTTTATCTTCTCAAAAAAAGACAATAATGTCGTGGAAAAATTTTTTTAAATTTTCACTAATTTTTAGTTTGGTTTTTATTGGGAAGTTAAATGCTCAAGTCTGCGGAGGTTCTTTCGGAGCTCCAATTTTCGTAGAAGATTTTGGTAGGGTAAATAATTCTTATCAGACGGTTTCTCCAGCATTGGTTTCTCCAGCATTAACTAATTACACGTATACATCTACTTTTGCTCCTAAAGATGGTGAGTATACTATTGCTAATACTACAGAATATTCACCTTGGGGTTGGCAAAAATCATTAGATCATACCAATGATCCGTCTGGAACTTATGGAAATATGTTGGTGGTAAATGCAGATTATAGCCCAGGAGAATTTTATAGAAGAAGGGTTTCTAATCTTTGTTTTAATCAGGTTTACCGTTTTTCTGCTTGGATTATTAATTTGCACAGAGCAGGAGCGAATGTGATTAAGCCCAATGTAACTTTTCAAGTAAGAAGTACAACTACTGGAGCTATTTTAGGTTCTATTTCTACAGGAATTTTAACAGAAGAAAACGGAGAGGTTTGGAAAAACTTTTATTTAGATTTTAAATCAGACCCTTCTTCCTCTGATGTAGATGTAGTTTTAATTAATAATGCTCCTGGAGGAAACGGAAATGACTTGGCAATCGATGATATTAGTTTTTCACCATGTGGTCCATCTACATCTATCACTGCTACTTTAGGAAATCTTTTCACTACTGGAGTTTGTGATAATTCACAGAATTTTATCCTAACTGCACAAATGAGCTCTAATACTTTTCAGAATGTAAATTTCATTTGGCAAAAAAGTACAGATGGCGGAAATACTTGGGCAAATTTAACTGGCGCAACAAGTAATCCTAATATTACCATTCCGGCAGGAAGTTATCAGAATAATGATCAATTCAGATTTATTGTAGGTGAATCTACTAATATAAATTTGACTTCTTGTAGGGTAATGTCTGGTATTTCTACGGTGAAAATCAATGGGTATCCTAATGCGCCAAGCAATAGGAGTTTTAGTTTTTGTAGAAATTCTACCGCAACTCTCACGATTCCAGAAAATAATATACTTTGGTATACTTCTGCAACTGGTGGGATAGGAAGTGTAAATACTCCAATTATTGATACTTCTGTGGTTGGAGTTAAAGATTTTTGGATTACTCAAACGGTTAATGGATGTGAAAGTGCGAGAGCGAAAATTACAGTTAATGTTATTGATAATCCATCGGCTCCTATCGTTTCAAGTTATGAATTTTGTCAAAATTCCATTGCTTCATCTTTGTCAGCAGTTGGAACTGATTTGAAATGGTATACTACTTCTACAGGAGGTATTGGGAATACAATCGCGCCAATTCCTGATAATTCAATTGCTGGAGATTTTTCTTTTTGGGTTACGCAAACGGTAAATGGCTGTGAAAGTGAAAGAGCAGAAGTAAAAGTTAAAATTCTACAAGCTCCATTTTCCACTGTTTTAAAAGATACCTCTATTTGTGATGGAGAAAATATTGTTTTAGATGTAGGTGCCGGTTTTATTGCAGAATGGCAAACAATTCCACCAGTTGTGAGTCAGACGCTGCAAATTTCAAGTCCAGGAAAATATTCAGTAAAACTTACCGATAGTAAAGGTTGTGTAGCTATTCAAACAGTTGATGTAACTCCTGGTATTACTCCGATAATTACTCAAGTGAAAAGTGGGGAGAATTTTCTAGAAATTTTAGCAGAAAATGGGAATCCTCCATATTTATATTCTCTAGACAATGTAAATTGGCAAACTTCTAATATTTTTAAAAATTTGTCTGCTGGGATTTATCAGATTTATGTAAAATCTCAAACCAATAGTTGTACAGCGGTTGCAACTTCGGCGGTGCTTTTTATTCCAAATGCTTTTACACCTAATCAAGATGGTTATAATGATGTGTGGAGGGTTTCTAATATTGAGTTTTTCTCTAATGTGAAACTTAAAATTTTTGATAAATTCGGCATTCAAGTTTTCACGGCCGAAGATGTTTTAAAATTTAATTGGAATGGATTATATAATGGTAGATTGTTACCTTCAGGAACATATTGGTATGTAATGGAAATTGATGGACATTACACCAGAACTGGTTGGATACTTCTTAAAAATAGATAAGAAAATCCCAAGTCATTTTGACTTGGGATTGTATTTTAATAAATATTGTTGTTTAGTAAACTCTTAAACCAGCTCTTGGTCCAGAAGAAGCAACGGTTGCCTGAATTCTAGCTTTTTGCCCAGTCGAAAACATGAACATAGCTGCATCATCTACATAATCCATATAGTTCATAAACATTACAGATCTTTGTACGCCTCCACAAGTATTGTAAAGAGGGTAAGTTGGTTTACCATAATTAGCACTAGTTTGGGTTGGTGTATCAGATACTAAATCACTTCCGCAAGTTGCGTCTCCCCAAATGTGACGAAGATTTAAATAATGACCTACTTCGTGAGTGCCTGTTCTTCCTAGATTGAATGGAGAAGTAGCTCCGGTTTTACCGAAATAAGGAGCGGCAATTACTACACCATCTACAGCTGTACCAGCAGATTCTGGGAAAGTAGCGTAACCTAAAACTCCACCCATAGAACCTACTACCCAAATATTGAAATAACTTGCTGGTGAAGTTGCATCAATTCCGCCAGTAGAAGATTTTTTCATAGCGTCATTAGTGCTCCAAGAAGTTTTAGTGGTAGCTTTTCTTACCGTTTTAATTAAGTGAAATCTCACTTTAGTATCTCCTGCTTTGAGTGAAGAAAATTCGGTAGGGATTTTAGAAGCGTCCGTGTTTGTTCCAGCGAAGTCTGCATTTAAAACTGCAATTTGCTCAGCGATTCTTGTAGCTGAAACATTTTCTGCGGTAGTTCTGTATAATACATTTACTACTACAGGTATGTCTACAGAGCCATCAGCATTTATTCTTCCAAGTTTTAGAGCTTGTTCGAATTTGTTGGCTTTTTCTTCATTGGCGATGTATTTTGCCATGAGTTTAGGGTCGCTTTTTAATCTTTCTGCTCTTAATTTTTCAGAAGGGCAACTTCTTCTAGAAGCAATGCTGGTGTTTTCTGTTAGTGTTTCAGTTGAGTCGTTTGAATTACAAGCGATTAGTGTTCCGAGTGTAAATACACCGAAAAGTAGTTTCTTCATAGTTGATTTTATTTGATTTTTAATTTTTCAGACCAATAAAAAGGGATTGCCAAAACCATGACAACCCCAATATTTTTAAAGAATATAGATTATAAGTTTCTTAATCCTGCTCTTACTCCGCCTGCAGCTACTACAGCTTGCATTCTGTCTCTTTGACCAGCAGAGAACATATACATTGCAGAATCATATACATAATCCATATAGTTCATGAACATTACAGATCTTTGTACACCGCCACAAGTATTGTATAAAGGATAAGTTGGTGAACCACCATTAGAACCTGTTTGAGTAGGAGTGTCAGCTACGAAATCGTTTCCACAAGTTGCATCTCCCCAAATGTGACGAAGATTTAAATAGTGACCTACTTCGTGAGTTGCAGTTCTTCCTAAGTTGTATGGAGCAGTAGCACCTGTTACACCAGTGTATTTAGAAGCTAAAACAACTCCATCATTCCATTGACCAGCAGATTCTGGGAAAGTAGCATATCCTAAGATGCTTCCCATATCACCTACAACCCAAATGTTGAAGTATTGTGTTGGATCTGTAGCGTCAATTCCTTTAGTAGAAGCTTTTTTCATAGCATCGTTGGTTCTCCAAGATCTTACAGAAGTAGCTTTTCTAACTGTCTTTACTAATCTAAATCTTACTTTAGTGTCACCAGCTGCTACTGAAGCAAATTCAGCAGGGATTTTATTAACATCAGAGTTAGTTGCTCCGAAGTCTTTGTTAAGAACGTCGATTTGTTCTGCGATTCTAGCGTCAGATAGATTTTCTGCAGTAGTTCTGTATAATAAATTTACAACTACAGGGATTTCTACAGTTCCATCAGCTAATACTCTTCCTAATTTTTTAGCTTGAATGAATTTTTCAGTGCCCGCTTCAATTGCAGCATATCTTGCTCTTGCTTTTGCATCGTTTTTAAGTAATTCTGCTCTGATTTCTTCAGATGGACAAGATTTTCTAGATGCAGTTGCTGTTTTTGCGGTACCATCTGTTAAGTTTGCAGTTTCCTCAGTTGTGTTACATGCAGCTAACATTCCTAGCGCCATAACTCCGAATAGTAATTTCTTCATATCAAATTAATTTTTAATAAAATTGTTTTTAATTCACTGCTGCGAATATATAGAGTTGAAATTTAATGTGCAATATTTTTTTTAAATTTTTTTTCAAAAAGTGTTGATTTTTATTTAATAGATATGTTTTTTCTTTGATAAATGAATATTAAATTAACTTAAATCTTTGTGAATTATGTAATTTTATTAGGTTTTTTTTATTGCTGATTTTGTAATATTAGGGTGAAATGCTAGAAACTTTTTATTTTTTAGATATTTTTTTTGTAAAGTTATCAAAATAGAAAAATCCGCCTGAAAATTCCAGACGGATCTCCTATGAAAAACTTAAATGGTTAGTTATATATGAAAAATATGAATGTTATATTTCAACTGGTCGAAAAACCAGTCCGCTTTCTTCAAAATAATCTAAAGTGATTCTCTCTCCATCATTTATCTTTCCTGCGAGAATTTCTTTAGATAATCTGTTCAGTACTTCTTGTTGAAGCACTCTTTTTAATGGTCTTGCTCCAAATGTAGGATCGTAACCTTTATTGGTTAGATATTTTAAAGCGTCTTCAGTCGCAGTTAAGATGATGTTTCTCTTTTCTAGCATTTGATTAAATCCTCTTAATTGGAAATTCACGATTTTAGCAATTTCTGATTTGCTTAACGGTTGGAAAAGCACCACTTCATCTATTCTGTTTAAAAATTCTGGACGAAGAGATTGTTTCAATAATCCGAAAACTTCTTCTTTGGTTGTTTCTAAAGTTTCAAAATCGATATTGTCATCTTTGTCACGCTGTGCAGCGTCAAAACGTTCCTGAATAATATGCGAACCAAGGTTGGAAGTCATAATGATGATAGAATTTTTAAAATTCACCACTCGTCCTTTATTATCGGTTAATCTTCCATCGTCTAAAACTTGTAAAAGCGTGTTGAAAACATCTGGATGCGCTTTTTCTATCTCGTCCAAAAGCACTACAGAATATGGTCTTCTTCTCACTGCTTCGGTTAATTGTCCGCCTTCATCGTAGCCAACATAACCAGGAGGCGCACCAACCAATCTTGAAACTGAATGTCTTTCTTGGTATTCGCTCATGTCAATTCTAGTCATGTTGTTCTCATCGTCAAATAAGAATTCTGCCAAAGCTTTTGCCAATTCAGTTTTACCAACTCCAGTGGTTCCAAGGAATAGGAAACTTCCGATTGGTTTTTTCTCGTCATTTAATCCAGCTCTATTTCTTCTAATTGCGTCTGAAACAGCAGAAATCGCTTCTTCTTGACCTACCACTCTGTGGTGGAGTTCGGTTTCTAGATTTAACAATTTTTCTCTTTCAGATTGAAGCAACTTGGTTACTGGGATTCCAGTCCATTTTGCAATCACTTCTGAAATGTTTTCAGCGGTTACCTCTTCCTTGATGAGCTCATTCTGATGATTTTGCATTTCGAGTTCTAATTTTTTTAAATCTTCCTCTTTTTCTCTAAGTTTACCGTATTGTATTTCGGCAACTTTTGCGTAATCACCGATTCTAGAAGCTCTTTCTGCTTCTAATTTCAGAGACTCTATTTCTTTTTTAATGGCGGTTAAATCTTCAGATTTTTGCTTTTCGCCAAGCCATTTTGCATGGATTTCGTTTCTTTGTTCCTGGATTTTCGCAATATCTTCTTTCAGGTGATTGATTTTCAATTCATTTTTCTCTCTAGAAATTGCAGCGAGTTCTATTTCTAACTGCATTAATTTTCTGTCAAGAACATCGAGTTCTTCAGGTTTAGAATTGATTTCCATTCTCAGTTTTGCGGAAGCTTCATCGATCAAGTCAATAGCTTTATCTGGTAAAAATCTGTCTGAAATATATCTTTGAGACATTTCTACGGCAGCAATAATGGCTTCGTCTTTTATTCTTACTTTATGATGCGCTTCGTATTTGTCTTTAATACCTCTCAAGATAGAAATTGCAGATTCTGTGTCTGGCTCTTCCACCATTACTTTTTGGAAACGTCTCTCTAAAGCTTTATCTTTTTCAAAATATTTTTGATATTCATTTAAAGTAGTTGCACCAACTGCTCTAAGTTCTCCTCTTGCTAAAGCAGGTTTCAAAATATTAGCAGCGTCCATTGCGCCTTCTCCACCACCAGCTCCTACTAAAGTGTGAATTTCATCGATGAAGAGAATGATTTGTCCGTCACTTTTGATGACTTCATTTACTACAGATTTCAAACGCTCCTCGAATTCACCTTTGTATTTTGCGCCAGCAATTAATGCGCCCATATCTAGTGAATAAATGGTTTTGTCCATTAAATTTTCTGGAACATCACCTGAAATAATTCTATGAGCAATTCCTTCTGCAATAGCGGTTTTACCTACACCTGGTTCGCCAATTAGAATCGGGTTGTTTTTGGTTCTTCTTGATAAAATTTGTAAAACTCTTCTTATTTCTTCGTCTCTACCAATTACAGGGTCTAGTTTTCCTTCTGCGGCGAGTTCGTTGAAGTTTTTAGCATATTTATTTAAACTTTGATAAGTTTCTTCTGAACTTGCCGAAGTTGCTTTGCTCCCTTTTCTCAATTCTTTGATGGCGGCTTCTAATGAATTTTTAGTCACTCCAAAATCTTTTAAAATTTTAGAAACTTCAGAATTTACCTCTAAAAGTGAAAGCCAAAGATGCTCAATGGTTACATATTCATCGCCCATTTTTTTGGCAATATTTGGTGCGTCCAAAAGAATTTTGTTCGCTGATTGAGAAAGATAAATGTTTCCACCTTCTACTTTTGAAAGTTTTTCTAAGACTTCACGGTTTTTTTCTCTAATAAGATTAAGGTCTGCTTCTGATTTTTTCATCAGGAATGCAGAGATATTTTCATCTACTTGAAGAATTCCTTCTAATAAATGTTGAGGTTCAATGCTTTGATGGCCAAAATCAAGCGCGATTTGTTGTGCTTTTTGAATGGCTTCTTGTGATTTTGTGGTATATTGGTTTAAGTTCATATTAATGGTTTTGATTGGTATGCTTCAAAATGTATTCTAAAGTAATTTTTAGGTCAAAATTTCCTGATTTCTGTAATTTCTTAAAATTTTTATAGACAAAATTTCTGAATTTTATATATTATTGAGTTTGGATGTTGACATTGTTTCAGGTTTATGGTTAGGTGTTTGATAAATAAAATTCATAATTTTTATTTGTTTTATTATATAATGTTAATTTTTTTAGAAAATTTATATTGTATATTTGTGAAAAGCACAAATACCAATGAAGAATCTCACTCCGAGACAACAGGAAATACTAAATGTAGCTCTTGAATTGTTCTATAAAAGAGGTTTTGCCGATACCTCTATGAGAGACATAGCAGAAGTGATGAATGTAAAAGCTGCCTCACTTTATGCACACATTAAATCTAAAGAAGAAATTATGGAGTGGATTAGTAATGATGTGTCAAATAGATTTATGCAGAGAAATGATGATCTCAAAAATCCTAGCCTATCTGCTTTTGAAAAAGTTAGAATCTTAGTCGTCAATCATCTTACCGCAATGTATAATAATGTAAAGATGTTCGATGTTTTTTTTACCAATATTTATAGATTAAAAGTAGATTTTAAAGAACAACATAAATATTTTCAAAAGATTAATGATTATAGAGATCTTGCAGAAGAAGTCATCAAAGAATATTTACTTTCTTTGGGCTTAAAAGATGATGAAAATTTAATGTTGACCACCAAGTTTTCTCTCAATGTACTGAATAACGTTTACCGATACATTCCCGAAGAAAATTTTGATTTAGAAAAACATATGTATTTTCTTCAAAATGTTTTACTCTATGGCGTGATTGGGAAAAAATAAATTTATCTTTTATTTTTCGCATAAAATATTATATTTGTTGACATCGGGTTACTTCCGAAGAAATGAATTGATATGAACCATTTTTATACATTAAAAGTAGCTAAAATTCAGAAGGTTACAGATGAAGCAGTGAGAATTACCTTCGAAATACCTTCTTCTATACAAGATAAATTTAAATTTAAACAAGGGCAATATCTTAACCTCAAGTTTAATTTCGGGGAAGAAGAGTTTCGCCGTTCGTATTCTATAATAGATGCACCTTCAGAAAATTCTCAAACGCTTTCCATTTTAGTTAAACAGATGGAAAATGGCACTATTTCTACCTATCTTAACCAAAATCTTAAAGAAAATGACGAGGTAGAAGTGCAACAACCTATGGGAAATTTCTGTACCAATTATCATGGATCTAATCATAAAAATTATGTAGGAATAGCAGCAGGAAGCGGTGTTTCTCCAGTTTTGTCTAATCTCAAAGAAGCATTGTTTCAAGAGCCAAATGCTAAAGTTTTATTGTTTTTTGGCAATAAAAATTCTCAAAATATTTTGCTCAAAGAAGAATTAGATGCTTTGAAAGCACAATTTCCAGAGAGATTTCAGGTTACGCATGTTTTGAGTAGAGAGTCCCAAGAAGATGCTCTTTTTGAAGGGAGAATCACTACTGAAAAGTTAGGTCAACTTTTAGATAAAAATCCCGAAATAAAACCAGAAGATTCTACGTTTTTCATTTGTGGGCCAACCGAAATGATTAAGTCGACTTCGGATTTTCTGAAAAAAGAAAGAAAAGTTCCTGCATTGCAGGTTTTATATGAATATTTCTCTGCTCCAGATGATGAAGATAATGCAGAAATGAGCGAGGAATTCAAGAAAATACCCAACTTAGAAAGTTTTGTAACGCTGATTATAGATGATGATGAGTATTCTATTCATCTCAATTCTAAAAAAGAAAGTATTTTAGATAAAGCATTGAAAGAAAACCTACCAGTTCCGTTTGCTTGTAAAGGAGGTGTTTGTTGCACCTGCAAAGCTCAAGTGATGGAAGGTGAGGTTTTTATGGAAAAAAACTTTGCGCTTACCGAAGACGAAGTCGCAAGAGGTTTTGTATTAACTTGTCAGTGTCACCCAACTACCAATATCGTGATGCTGAACTATGATGTATAATTCATTCTAAAAAATTAAAAAAATGGTCAATTGGAAATTCGCAAAAGCCATCGATGAAAACGAAGAGTTTAAAATAAATGGCACAAATATTTGGAACCATTATTGGCATTGTGTCAACAAAAAAGTAGAAGTAAAAGGACCTTATGAAGGGCAAGTTTACTTTTTCAAAGAGTATGAAATTACCAACGGAGACCAAAAAATAAACTTCGTTGCAGGAGAATTTGTAAATTCTAAAGTAGGGATTTATATAAAAGACGATTTAAGCGACGGAAAATTATGATTTGGCTTATCGCTGTCTGCTTTCTGCAATCAGCTGAAAAGAGCTCATAATCAAAAAAATATTGTATTAAAAAATTTAAAAAATGCTGAAAGCAGATTGCCGAAAGCTGAAAGCAAAAATATGGATACAGAAAAATTTTTACAATACGTTCAAGCCGAAAATAAGGTAGAACCCAAAGATATGATGCCAGAAGATTACAGAAAACTTCTGGTAAGACAGATTTCTCAACATGCTCATTCTGAAGTAGTGGGAATGTTGCCAGAAGCCAATTGGATTACCAGAGCGCCAAGTTTGAGAAGAAAAATGGCACTTTTGGCAAAAATTCAAGACGAAGCAGGTCACGGTTTGTATTTATATGCCGCTACAGAAACGCTTAACAACGGAGAAATTGCCGCAGATAGAGATTCTACCTATAATGATATGCTTTCTGGAAAAGCCAAATATTCTAGTATTTTTAATTATCCAGCATTAAGTTGGGCAGATATTGGAGCGATTGGATGGTTAGTAGATGGAGCTGCCATTATGAATCAAGTAATGTTGATGGGAAATTCTTACGGCCCTTATTCCAGAGCGATGCTCAGAATTTGTAAAGAAGAATCTTTTCACCAAAGACAAGGCTACGAAATCCTGATGACGCTTTGCCGTGGAACCAAAGAACAGAAACAATTGGCTCAAGACGCTTTAGACAGATTTTGGTGGCCAGCTTTGATGATGTTTGGTCCGAATGATGACGCTTCTCCTAATTCTCAAAAATCTATGAATTACCGAGTGAAAAGAGAAAGTAACGATTCACTCCGCCAAAGATTTGTAGATGTTACCGTTCCTCAAGCAGAATTTTTAGGACTGAAAGTTCCAGATAAAAATTTAAAATGGAACGAAGAAACACAGCACTATGATTTTGGTGATTTACCTTGGGATGAATTTAATGAAATCTTAAAAGGAAACGGACCGTGCAATAAAAAACGCCTCGAAACCAAAAGAAAAGCACAAGCAGAAAACGCTTGGGTAAAAGAAGCAGCGATTGCGTATGCTGCAAAACAGGAAAATTTGAAAAAAAATAAAATATTATGAAGTTATACTCTGAAAATAATAAAAAATTAAAAATTATATTATTAAATATATGCATTTTGATGGTTTTCAAAAATTTTAGTATTAGTTTTAATGAAAGCGGGGCATATAATTTTGGATTTTTCTTTGGCCTGTTATTTAGAGCTTATATTGTTTATTTAATTACAAAGTTTTTTTTTAATAAATACCTCAAAATAATTATTTAAAATATTCATTAAGGCTTAAACAGATAAATGAAAATATATATGTTCTAAGTAACAAAATTTTTTTACGAAAAAATTAGTTTTAACAAAAACAGCTCCATAGAAGTCGTATTAGAGTATGAAATTTAAAAAAAAATAGTTGTTTTAAACCTTACCTAAAAACAAAATTAGTGTATCTGTGCGAGCGATGGTAGCGAAAAGTAGGCACTTGAATTAAAAGTAGCTATCCGAGTTTTCGTTTATGTGATTTAGAGGAGTACAACAAAAATAATTTAAAATCTAAAATTTATAATTTAAAATAATGAATAACCTTGATATGTGGGAAGTTTTTATCCAAACCAAACCAGGACTTTCTCACAAACACGCAGGAACGGTTCAAGCGCCAACTGCAGAACTGGCACTTCAAAACGCTAGAGACGTTTATACAAGACGCGGAGAAGGAACTTCTATTTGGGTAGTTCCCAGCAAATATGTGGTAACAAGTGAAGGAATAGACAAAGAAGCTTTCTTTGATCCTGCAGATGATAAACTCTATCGTCATCCTACTTTTTACCAAATTCCTAATGATGTGAAGAATATGTAAAACAGACAATTAGATTCAAGAATCAAGATGTAAGACTTTTTTATCTTGGTTCTCGGTTCTTATTTCTTGATTCTAAAAAAAAATGAAAAACTACCTCCTAAAACTCGCAGATGATTCCCTGATTATGGGGCAAAGATTGGCAGAATGGTGCGGAAAAGGTCCGTACTTGGAAGAAGATATTGCGGTCATTAACATCGCTCTTGATCAATTTGGTCAAGCCAATAATTTCTACAATTTAGCGGCAAATTTATTTAATGACGGAAGAACTGCGGATGATTTTGCCATGCTTCGTGTAGAAAAAGAATACCTCAATGCACAATTGGTAGAATTACCAAATGGAGATTATGCCAATACCATTATGAAGGCTTATTTCTTTGCGGTTTACCAAAATTTTTTGTACGAAAATTTAAGCAATTCTGCAGATGAAGAACTGAGGGCAATCGCTCAAAAATCTCTGAAAGAAGTAAAATATCACTACACTCACACCGAAACTTGGATGCGCATTTTTGCTCAAGGAACCGAAGAAAGCCGAAAAAGAATAGAAGCGGCTCTCGAAAATCTTTGGGAATACACAGGTGGACTCTTTGATGAAGTAGAAGAAGAGGAAAATTTAGTAGCACTGAATTTAATTCCTTCTTCCAAACAACTTCATGAAGAATGGAAAGCTAAAATCGTAGAAGATTTTGCCAAATTTGGTTTAGAAGTTCCAAGTTCAGAATTTATGCAAAAAGGGAGTAGAAAAGGAATACACACCGAATATTTTGGATATATTTTGTGTGAACTTCAGTATATGCAAAGAACGTATCCTAATTGTGTTTGGTAGAAAGTTGGAAGTCTGAAGTCAGAAGCTGGAAGTTTTTTAACATACTGTCATTCTGAATGAAACGAAGTGAAATGAAGAGTCTATTTTTATTTTTGATTGCCTTATTGTCAATTTTTTCTTGCCAAAAGAAAGAATTAAATAATGTTTATGAAATTCCAGATAATAAAAGTCTTGAAGAACTTTTTAGTTTAAAAAATTATAAGACACAGAGAAAACAAAAAATTAACGATTCTATTTTACATATTTCAGGAACAAATGGAACTTTTTTTCTAGAAGGTAATTTTAATACTAAACTTTCTGAAAAAACAGGTTTTTGGACTTTAATCAATAAGAATGACTCGAAAAAAATTGAAATTGATTATTTAGTTTTTGAGAAAAATAATATTCACAGAAATCAAGTAATCTTTTCAGATAAAGGGATAATTGATACACTCAAAAGTAAATTTTACCATATAGAATGGAAAGTAGAAAATGGAGTTAAAATCATGAAATTGAATTTTTATTCTCCAAGAAACAAAGAAGAAAAATTTATGAGAGCTGATTTAAATTACTTCATTTCCAATAATGGTAAGAAAATTAAGAAGTCTTTGATGGAAAATAATAACGGGAAATATGAGATAAAAATTCCTTTGGAATATAAAAAAGGTGATGAAATTATTGGATATTTTTCTGAACATATCAGCCAAAGCGTCAAAAAAGAGGACTCAGTTTATTTAGCTAATAACACAATTTATTTTTATAAAAAAGTTGAATAATCTTTTAGAAATACTTACTCAGATTCCAGACCCCGAAATTCCAGTGATTAACATCGTGGAGCTCGGGATTGTTCGTGATGCAAAAATGATTTCTGAAAAAGAAGCAGAAATCATCATTACGCCTACTTATTCTGCATGTCCAGCTATGTTTAATATCGAAGAAGATATTATCAAATTATTTAAAGAAAAAGGAATTTCTGCAAAAGTAGTTACCAAAATGTTTCCAATTTGGACTACAGATTGGATGACTGATGAAGCCAGAGAAAAACTGAGAGCTTACGGAATTGTTCCACCAGAAAAAGGCGCAGATGAAAATCATCTTCACATTCCCAAAAAATGTCCGAGATGTGGCAGTGAAAACACTACGCAAATCAGCAGATTCGGGTCTACACTTTGCAAAGCCAGTTATCAGTGCCAAGATTGTTTAGAACCTTTTGATTATTTTAAATGTCATTAGCGTAAAATTGTGGAACTGTAAAGTTGCAAAATCGCAGAACCAAAAAAAAATCACATAAAAACATTAGATTTGTAAAAACGACTTTACGATTTTACAAATTAACAATTCTAAAGAAAATGTACACTCAGATAGAAATAGAAACCCATTTCGAGGGTAAGTTGAAAATCGCTTATCTCAATCAGCCCGAAACCTATAATTCACTCAATAAAGTTTTACTCCAAGAGTTGAAAAATTTCATTGTAGCATGCAATGAAGATGAAAATGTGCGTTGTGTAGCACTTTCTGGCAGAGGAAAAGCTTTTTGTTCGGGGCAAAATTTGAAAGAAGCACTTTCACTCGGAAATGTAGAAGAAGAAAGAGTGATTCAGAAAATGGTGGTAGATTATTACAATCCTTTGGTTGAAGAAATAGCACATTGCAGAAAACCAGTCGTTTCTTTGGTGAATGGTCCTGCAGTTGGAGCTGGAGCAATGTTGGCGCTGATTTGTGATATTTGTTTGGCTACAGAAAATTCCTATTTCTCTCAAGCTTTTGTGAATATTGGTTTAATTCCAGATACAGGCGGAACGTACTGGTTGCCTAAATTATTAGGACGTCAACAAGCGAATTATCTTGCTTTTACAGGAAAAAAACTCTCGGCAAATGATGCTTTGAAACTGGGGTTAATTGCAGATGCTTTCGGTGATGCAGAATTTTCTGCAAAATCTATGGAAGTGCTGGAAACGCTTTCTAACTTGCCTACAAAAGCGATTGCGTTAACCAAAAAAGCATTCAACCATTCTTATGAAAACGATTTAAAAGAGCAATTGGATTTAGAAGGAATTTATCAACAAGACGCAGCAGAAACCCAAGATTTCAAAGAAGGCGTTACTGCATTTTTAGAAAAAAGAAAACCCAATTATACAGGAAAATAATAAAGATGCAAGAATCTATAATCAAGAACCAAGAGTCTAGAGTCTCGAATCTGGAATCTGGAATCTCAAAAATTGGAATCATCGGCTCTGGAACTATGGGAATTGGCATTGCGCAAGTGGCTGCAACTGCACATTGCAAGGTTTTTTTGTACGATGCCAACTTCTCACAAACCGAAAAATCTCTAAAAAATTTAAAATCTACATTAGATAAATTAGCAGAAAAAGGAAAAATTTCTGCAGAAAAATCCTTAGAAGTTTTTAGCCACATTAAGCCTTGCCAAGAAATCAAGGAATTGAAAGATTGTGATTTGGTAATAGAAGCCATCATCGAAAATAAAGAAATCAAGCAAAAAGTTTTCACTGAGTTAGAAACCTATGTTTCAGAAAAATGTGTTTTGGGATCTAATACTTCGTCTATTTCCATTACTTCGCTTCAGGCAGAACTTAAAAATCCTGAACGTTTTATCGGGATTCATTTTTTCAATCCAGCGCCATTAATGCCTTTGGTGGAGGTAATTCCAGGGTTGTTGACTGAAAATAATTTGGCTCAAGAAATCGTAGATTTAATGAAATCTTGGGGCAAATCTCCTATCATTGCTAAAGATGTTCCTGGTTTTATTGTCAACAGAATTGCAAGACCTTTTTATGGAGAAGCACTCAGAATTGTAGAAGAAAATATCGCCACTCCAGAACAAGTAGATGATGCGATGAAATCTCTTGGGAATTTTAAAATGGGACCATTTGAATTGATGGATTTAATCGGAATTGATGTTAATTTTTCGGTAACGAAAACCGTTTATCATGATTATTTTTTCGATCCCAAATATAAACCTTCCTTACTTCAGCAAAGAATGAGCGAAGCCAAATTACTTGGTAGAAAAACAGGAAAAGGCTTTTATGATTATTCTGAAGGAAGTGAAAAGCCAGTTCCACAAAAAGATGAAACTTTGTATGAAATGATTTTCATGAGAATTATTTCTATGTTGATTAATGAAGCGGTAGAAGCAAAAAGATTAGGAATTGCCAATGATGAAGATATAGAAACTGCGATGCAAAAAGGTGTAAATTATCCTAAAGGATTATTGAATTGGGGAAAAGAAATTGGTTATCCAAAAATTTCGGAAGTCTTACAAAATCTCTACGAAGAGTACCAAGAAGAACGCTACAGACAAAGTCCGTTGCTTAGAAAATTGAATTAATTTAAGAGCTGAATTTCATTATCAAATTGTCTCATTAACGCATTATCACATTCAAAATATGAATCCAAAACTAATTATTGCAATCATAAACGCAATTGTATCTTTCGTCATTATTGTTCCGATGAGTTTTTTCATGAATAAATTCATCAATAATTCTGAGGATACTTTTGTACAGTTTTTTCAAGATAAATGGTTGATTTTAACAGTATTTGTTTTAATTTTCACCATATACAATAGTTTTTTAAAAGGAAGAAAACTTAAATAAATCAACTACACAATTTTACAAATTAACGACTTTACAATTTTATACTAAATGACACCACTAGAAACCGCACAATATATGCTCAATCAAGATTTTTTCTCACAATGGATGGAGATAAAACTGGTTGAGGTTCGCGAACATTACTGTTTGATTGAAATGCCCATCAAAAAAGAAATGATTAATGGCTTAAAAACGGTTCATGGTGGAGTAACTTTTGCTTTTGCAGATTCTGCATTGGCATTCTCTTCTAACAATACGGGAGATGCAGCAGTTGCGCTCAATTGCATGATTAATTTTACCAAAGCAGTACGTTTAGGAGACACGCTTTTTGCCGAAAGTATTCTCATGGCAGATACCAGAAAAACAGCAGTTTATGATATTACGATTACCAATCAGCATAAAGTGGTGGTCGCAAGTTTTAGAGGAACTGTTTATAAAATTGATAAAAAAGTAGTTGATTTATAGATGTGTTAGTGTGAAAATGTGCTGATTTTTTGATTATCACATTTCCACATCATCTAATTATCTCATTAAAAATATGAAACAAGTATACATCATAGATTACATCAGAACACCGATTGCTAAATTTCAAGGAGGCTTATCAGAAGTAAGAGCAGATGATTTAGCAGCCATCGTTTTGAAGGAAATTGTAAAGAGAAATCCACAAATTCCCGCCGAAGAAATAGAAGACGTGATTTTAGGTTGTGCCAATCAAGCCGGCGAAGACAATCGAAATGTAGCAAGAATGGCTTCACTTTTGGCAGAACTTCCTGTAAAAATTGGCGGAGAAACCGTGAATAGATTATGCGCTTCTGGAATGGCAGCAATTACCAATGCGTACAGAGCGATTGCAATTAGCGAAGGCGAAATTTATTTGGCTGGAGGAGTTGAACAGATGACTAGAGCGCCTTATGTTTTGAGTAAATCAGCTCAACCTTTTGGCAGAGATGTACAGTTGTTTGATAGCAGTTTCGGGTGGAGGTTTATTAATCCCAAAATGAAAGAACTCTATGGAGTTGATGGAATGGGAGAAACCGCAGAAAATCTAGCTGAAATCTATAAAATTTCCAGAGAAGCGCAAGATGAATTTGCATTGCTTTCTCAGCAAAAAGCTACTTCTGCTCAAAATTCGGGAAGATTAGCTCAAGAAATTGTAAAAGTAGAAATTCCACAAAAAAAAGGAGAACCGAAAATCTTTTCAGAAGACGAATTTATAAAACCAGATACTACTTTAGATAAATTAGCGAAGTTAAGACCTGCTTTCAAAAAAGAAGGCGGAAGTGTTACTGCAGGAAATTCTTCTGGCTTAAATGACGGAGCTGCTGCCATGATTTTGGCAAGTGAAGACGCCGTAAAAAAATATAATTTGAAGCCATTGGCAAAAATTATTTCAAGCGCAGTGGTTGGTGTAGAACCTAGAATTATGGGAATAGGTCCAGTAGAAGCGACCAAAAAAGCACTTTCGAGAGCCAATCTTTCGTTGGAAGATATGGATATTATTGAACTCAACGAAGCTTTTGCAGCTCAAGCATTATCAGTTTTACAGGAATTAGGAATTGATGCAAAAGACGAACGATTAAATCCAAATGGTGGCGCGATTGCCTTAGGTCATCCTCTCGGAATGTCAGGAACCAGAATTGTAGGAACTGCCGCTTTAGAATTACAAAAAAAAAATAAAAAATATGCACTTTGTACGCTCTGCATCGGAGTGGGACAAGGTTACGCAATGATTATTGAAAACGTAAATCTGTAAAAATGAACATTTATTCATACCACGGTATAAAACCCATTATCAAAAAATCAGCATACATTCATCCTCAAGCGGTAATTATTGGGAATGTAGAAATTGGCGAAGAAGTATACATCGGGCCTAGTGCTGTTTTGCGTGGAGATTGGGGCAAAATCATGATCAAAGACGGCGCAAACGTTCAAGAAAATTGTACGCTTCATGTTTTTCCAGGAATTGCCACTGTTTTAGAAGAATCGGCGCATATTGGTCATGGTGCGATTATTCATTCGGCGCACATTGGCAAAAATTGTTTGGTTGGCATGAACGCCGTCGTAATGGACAATGCCAAAATTGGAGACGAATGCATTATTGGTGCGTTAAGCTTCGTTCCTACTGGTTTTATTTCGGAAAATAGAAAATTGATAGTTGGCAGTCCTGCGAAAATTATTCGCGAAGTTTCAGACGAAATGATTGCTTGGAAAACCAAAGGAACCGCTATTTATCAAGAATTAGCTCGTGAAGGAAAAACCGCCATTCAACCGTGCGAACCATACACAGAATTTGTTGAACAAACGCCCACCAAAATTGTAGATTACTCCGTTTGGACTAAATAATGGCGCCAAATTTCCAGCTTTCCACTATAATCTTTTATTTTTCAACTTCTGTCAGTCTGAGCGGAGTCGAAGACAAAGAAAAACAAGAGTATTTCCGTTGCAATCTGGGGCGCAATTTCGTTGCAATTTCACCATTTTCCAAAATTTAAAATTTGAGTATCTTAACCACGAAAAATAAATTCAATAAAAACGGGCTAAAGCCCGTTTTTTAAAAAAATAAAAAAGCAATTGGCTTTAGCCAAAATTTATAATGAAATTTTCAAAAAAAATATTTTTTGTAATTCTTGGAGTGATTTTTCTAATTGCACTAAATATTTTTGGGTTTTATCTAAATCAAGAAGGTTTGAGAATTTCAGATTCATTAGAACACGCGCAATCAAAACAACAAGAACAATTTATTAAAAATCAGGAATTTCCATTTTCAGAAATCATAATTTATTTAGTTTTTATTTTTGATTTGGCAATTATTCTATTTTTACTTTTTATGATATTAAAATTTATTTTCAAGAAACTCAAAACATCTAAAATCTAACATCCTCACATAAAATGAAACTAAAAAACTATATATCAGGACAATGGATTGAAGGAAACGGCCACGAAATTCCGCTTTATAATGCTGTAAACGGAGAACTGGTTGCCATTTCAGATACTTCGGGACTAGATTTTGAAGAAGCTCTTCACTATGGAAGAACAATCGGTTATAAAAACTTGTCTTCTATGACTTTTTACGACCGTGGAGAAATGCTTAAAAAAATTGCATTGTACCTTTTAGAAAGAAAGAAAAAATACTATGAACTTTCTTATAAAACAGGTGCCACTCATATTGATTCTTGGGTAGATATTGAAGGAGGTTTTGGTACTTTTTTCACCTATTCAGGTTTGGCGAAAAGAATGCTTCCCAATACACCATTTTGGGTAGATGGAGATACTCAGAAAATTTCTACCTACGGAACGCATCTCGGAACACATATTTTGACGCCAAGTGAAGGGGTTTCTGTACAAATCAACGCCTATAATTTTCCAGTTTGGGGAATGTTAGAAAAATTGTCAACATCGCTTTTGGCGGGAGTTCCAGCCGTTGTAAAACCTTCGCCGTTCAGTTCTTATCTTACGAATGAAGTTTTCAAAGATATGATAGAAAGTGGTTATCTTCCTGAAGGTGCAGTTCAGTTGGTTTGTGGCGAACATGGGAATATTTTAGATTTTGTAAAAGATGGTGATTCTGTGGTGTTTACAGGTTCTGCAAATACTGGTAGAAAACTGAAAGCGCTTCCGTCAATTTCTGGTAATGCAATTCGTTTTAATATGGAAGCAGATTCTTTGAACTGTTCTATTCTTGGGTTAGATGCCAAACCGGGAACTCCAGAATTTGATTTGTTCATCAAAGAAGTTAAAAATGAAATGACCACCAAAGCAGGACAAAAATGTACGGCAATCCGTAGAATTATTGTTCCTGAAAATTTAGTTGGTGATGTTCAAAATGCGTTATCAAAAGCTCTTGACCAAACAAAAATTGGAAATCCATTAAGCAGAGAAACCAAAATGGGCTCTATTGTTGGAAAAGAACAAATGCAGATTTTAGAAGAAAAAGTAAATCTCTTAAAAGCTGAAACAGAACTCATCTACGATGGAAAGCATGATTTGGTAGAAGCAAATTATGAAAACGGAGCTTTCTTTACTCCGAAAGTTTTCTATAATGATAAACCTTTTGAAAAAAATATATCTCACGAACTCGAAGCTTTTGGCCCGGTTTCTACAATAATGCCTTACAAAGATTCAGAAGAAGCTGCTGCTTTAGCAAAACGAGGAAAAGGAAGTTTAGTAGGTTCTATTGTTTCTCATGATGAGAAATTTGTAGCCGAAACTTCTTGGAAAATGGCGAGTTCTCATGGTAGAATTTTTGTTTTGAATAGAGATAATGCCAAAGAAAGTACAGGTCACGGTTCTCCGTTGCCAACTTTAATGCATGGTGGTCCTGGAAGAGCTGGAGGTGGCGAAGAAATGGGAGGTTTAAATGGACTTCATTTCTTCCTTCAAAAAACTGCGATTCAAGGTTCGCCAGATGTTTTGACGGCGATTACCAAAGTTTATACGCAAGGAGCAGAAAAGAAATTCAGTGATAAACATCCTTTCCAGAAATATTTTGAAGAAGTAGAAGTTGGAGATTCTCTAGAAACCGCAGGTAGAACTGTTACGGAAGCAGATATTGTGAATTTTTCTAATGTTTCTTGGGATCATTTTTATGCACATACAGATGCAACCAGCTTAAACGGAACTATTTTTGACAAAACCGTTGCTCATGGATATTTCATTCTTTCTGCAGCAGCAGGTTTATTTGTTTCAGGGAAAAAAGGGCCAGTTATTGCGAATTATGGACTGGAAAATGCAAGTTTCTTTAAACCAGTTTATGCTGGAGATACCATTACCGTTTATTTGACGGCGAAAGAAAAAATCAACAGAGGTGTAAAAGGTAGAAATATTCCAAGTGGAGTGGTAAAATGGTTGGTTGAGGTAGTGAATCAAAGAGAAGAGGTGGTTTGTGTAGCTACCATTTTGACTTTAGTGGCAAAAAAATCGCCTTTCATTGAGTTGAATAGAAGAAATATTCAAAAATTATTGAATGGTTTAACTGAAAATACAAAACCAAATTGGGGAAAAATGACTGCTCAAGAAATGTTGGAACATCTAGAAACAACTTTGCTATATAGTATAGGTGAACCAGAAGCTGAGAAATGCTTCACTCCAGAAGAGCATTTAGAAAAGTATCAAGATTCTCTATACAATCACCGAAAAATGCCAAAAGATTTTCCTGCGCCGTTCCTTCCAGAAGATGGAACTTTACCAGAGTTGAAGTATAAAAATCTGGAGCAAGCCAAAGAGAAATTTTTAGAAAATCTTCAGAAATATCAGATTTATTATAGAGAAAATCCAGAAGAGGAGCATATGCATTTTGTCTTTGGAAAGCTCAATAAAGAAATGATGGAGTTGATGCACAGAAAACATTTTACGCATCATTTTGAACAATTTGGATTATTGTAAAACTGATAAAATTTAGCTTAAAATATCAATAGCGAAAGCCACAGTAATGTAAATTTGCTTAAAATTTTAAAAAATGAAAAAAATAACAAAAATTTTCTTAGTGTTTTTAACTTTGGTGAGCTTATCGATGTTTTCTCAAGCTAAAAAAACTAAGTTTGTATACATAGATGGTCCGAATCTGTATACACCAAACCATGAAAGATTCTTGATCAAAGGAACTAATCTTGGAAATTGGCTTAATCCAGAAGGCTATATGTTTTTCTTCGAAGGAAATGCATCCAGTTATAGATTAATTAATCAGGCTTTTTGCGAAATGGTTGGAGAGGATTTTACAGCAAAATTTTGGAAGGAGTTTAAGAAAAATTATATCACCAAAGAAGATATTTTCTATATAAAATCTACCGGAATGAATACTTTGAGAATCCCGTTTCATTATAAATTATTTACCGATGAAGATTTTATGGGAGAAACCAAAAACCAAAATGGTTTTGAAATTTTAGATGAGGTAATCGGTTGGTGTAAAGAAGCTGGGATATACGTCATTCTGGATATGCACGATGCTCCTTGTGGACAAACTGGCGATAATATAGATGATAGTTACGCGTATCCTTGGTTAATGGAAAATGCTGAAAATCAGAAACAATTTATAGAAATTTGGACTAGAATTGCTAAAAAATATGCAAATAATACTACCGTTTTAGGTTACGATTTGCTTAACGAACCGATTGCGCATTATTTCAAAGATGACTTGCCAAGACTTAATCAAAATCTAGAAAAATTATACAAAGAATGTACTTTGGCAATTAGAAAAGTAGATAAAAACCACATCATTATGTTAGGCGGAGCGCAGTGGAACGGTAATTTTTCCTTTTTTACGGATTGGAAATATGATGACAAAATTATGTTTACTTGCCACCGTTATTGGAGTGGAACAGACAAACAAAGTATTCAAGATTTTATAGATTTCAGAGACAAGGTAAACCTGCCAATGTACATGGGTGAAACAGGTGAAAATACCGATGAATGGGTTGAAAAATTTAGAATTACTTTAGAAGAAAACAACATTGGTTGGACGTATTGGCCATACAAAAAAATGGTTCAAAAAAGCGGAATGATGTATATTCCAAAACCAGAAAATTGGGATTTGATAGTAGAGTATACCAAAAAAGATAGAAGTGATTTAGGAAAAGTGCGAGATGCAAGACCTAATCAAGAATTGGTAAAAAAAGCGATGCTTGATTTACTTGAAAATATGAAATTTAAAAACTGTGTAAAAATTGAAGGCTATACCAAAGCTTTGGGAATGAAGCCTTAATAAATTTATGGAAAAAGGATTTGTAACATCAGAAATTAAAAATAATATCTCCGAAATCACTTTCGGGACGCCAAAAAGCAACTCATTACCCAGCGAAATTTTAGAAAAATTAGCACAAACCATATTAGACGAAGCGGCAAAAGAAGAAGTGAAAGCCATTTTACTAAAATCTGAAGGCGAAAAAGCGTTTTGTGCAGGAGCAAGTTTTGAAGAATTGTTAGCAATCAACGATCTAGAAACGTCAAAAACTTTCTTTGGAGGTTTTGCCAAAGTGCTCAATGCCATGAGAACTTGCCGAAAAATTGTAGTGGTACGAGTTCAAGGGAAAACGACTGGAGGTGGAGTAGGAATTGCTTGTGCTGCAGATTATTGTTTTGCGACAGAGAATGCAAGTTTGGCACTCACCGAAATTAATTTAGGAATTGGTCCGTTTGTGATTGGACCTTATGTAGAAAGAAAAATTGGTAAATCACAATTCACTGCGATGGCAATAGATGCAGATTTCCGAAGCGCAAATTGGGCAGAACAGCATAATATTTACCATGCGGTTTCTCCTACGATTGCAGAAATGGATTTTGAAATTGCACAATTTTTAGAAAAATTGGCGAGTAGAAGTTCAGATGCTTTGGCTTTAATCAAAAAAGTTTCTTGGGAAGGAACAGAGCACTTTACAGAGCTTTCTCCAGAAAGAATTCACATGAGCGCAAGTCTTATTCTAGAAGATACCGCAAAGAAAAATATTGAAAAAATTAAAGAAAATCTGAGAAATAAATAAGAAAGAAACTGCAAATTAATTTTGCAGTTTCAAAATAAATATTAACTTTGTATTTCAAAGTGCTTTATTTATGAAAAATAAAAACTACCAAGAAGACTTGCAGCACATCAGAAAAATGATGGAAAAAAGCTCTCGATTTATTTCTTTGAGCGGAATTTCTGGCGTTTTTGCTGGTTTATTTGCTTTAGCTGGTGCTATTTATGTTTATTTCTTTTTCAAAAAAAATGGAGTAGATTATTTCGAAGGAACGGTAAAATACTATGAAAAAGACTTTATTGTTCACTTGGTTATCGTGGCGATGTTCATAATGGTTTTAGCGATTTCTTCTGGAGCGTATTTTACCATTAAAAAAAGCAAAGCCCATCATCTTCAAATTTGGGATGCTACCACCAAAAAATTGTTGTATAACTTTGCCATTCCATTGGGAATTGGAGGTTTATTTTGCGCAGGATTATTGTATCACGGTTTACATGGTTTACTTTCTCCAGCCACTTTAATTTTCTATGGATTAGCGCTATTTAATGCAGGAAATTACACTTTTTCTGACATTAAATATTTAGGATTGTGCGAAATGGCATTAGGAATTGTATCACTGTTCTTTTTAGGGTATGGTTTATTTTTCTGGGCAGTTGGTTTTGGAGTTTTGCATATTGTTTATGGTTTGATAATGCATAAGAAGTATAAGTAAAAATAATTAAAAGTGAAAAAGTTTTCCGAAATATTGATCTTTATTCTCATGATTTTATCGGGATTATATTATTTATATTTCACTTATGTTAATGCAAATGAATTCTTTATTTTTGATGGGTTTGTGTATTTTGTATTAATTCTAGTTTTTTTTATTTTTTTTGGATTTACTTTAAAGAATAATCTAATTCGATACCATAAAGATAAAAGCATGAAGAACTTTATTCCCACTTTCATTGGCGGTTTTATAATTTTTGGAGTCTTAGTCGTAAATTTTTATTTGTGGTATAGAGACAGTTCGGAAGTTATATTGCAAGCTAATTATGATGGAGATATTAATGGTTATTCATTTGAATTTAGAAAAGATGGTTCTTATTTATTTGAGAATGGCTCAGTATTAGGACGTTCTCAATTTCGAGGTAAATATAAAATTAAAGATAGTCTGATTTTTTTAGACAAAAATGAAATTGATAATGTTGTGAAAACTAATCAATTGGCAATTAGATATATAAGTGAGAATATTAATGGTAAAAATAAAGTAATTGTTCAAATTGATAAAAAGCATAATCGAATAGAAGACAAATATTTTGATTTTGTAATTAATATTGATAAAAGGTAGTTTATAAATTGAATTAAAAATTATGATTTCTCAACTCAACAAAGAATTTGAAAGCCGTGTCAGATTGGGTATTATGTCCGTTCTGATGGTTAACGATTGGGTTGATTTTAATGAAATGAAGCAACTTTTAGAAGTTACAGACGGGAATTTGGCAAGTCATAGTTCTGCATTAGAAAAATATAATTACATTGAAATAAAGAAAGAATTTGTTGGCAAAAAGCCAAAAACATCTTACCGAGTTACACAAACAGGAAGAAAAGCTTTCGAAGAACATCTGTCAGCTTTAGAAAAATTATTAGGGAAATAATTTTTTAAATTGAAAATTGAAAGTGGAGAATTGAAAATTTAAAACAAACAATAATTAGTCAAAAATCAAAAAGGAGCAATCCTTTAATTTTTTCAAAATTAACTTTGTATTTCAAAGTACTTTAAGTAAAATTTAAATTAAAAATTATGATAACAAACAAACAAAGAAGCTTCGTCATCTATGGATTGGCAGCTTTACTATTAGTTATTCCGTTTATTGGGATGCAGTTTACCAAAGAAATTAATTGGTCTGGTTTTGACTTTTTAATCGCTGGAATTCTTCTTTTTGGAACCGCATTTTGCGTAGATATGGTTCTGAAAATGGAGAAAAAGAATGCGAGAAGAATGTTTTACATCGTCTTAATTCTGTTAGCATTATTTCTGATTTGGGCAGAATTAGCGGTAGGAATTTTCGGAAGTCCAGTTGCTGGAAGTTAATTTTAGAAAATGTTTAATAATCAGTCTTATGTATTTCTCCATTAAACTTTTTAGAAAAATTTAATATGAAAAATAAATTTTTAAATTTTAGAAGCTTAGAATTTACCGATCAAGCAAAAGGAGTTTTTATAATAACTTTTATTTGTTCTACAATATTGTTTATTACAATCTCTCTAAACCTTAATTCATCGTTTGGTTATACTGTTTTTTATTTTGGATACATTTATGTCTTTTTGATTGGGTCATTAAATATAGTCGTCGCTGTTTATGAATTATATGAAGCATTTGTAGAAAAAAAAAGTTATTGGATGCACATTAATTCTTCTCTTTTAATTCTTTCAAATATCCTAATAGGAGCCATATACTTATTTCTAACAATTGTAATTGAAAACAAATTTTAAAATTATCATGAAAACACATCATTTAATCTTTTTAGTTACAGCAATGTTTGTTGTACTGTTTTATGACCAAGAACCTGGATTAAATATCGGAATTTTAGGAATTTTGGTAGCGACTCTTACTTATTTCAATACCGAAAAAAGATTCAAAACCCGAACTTTTTATTCAGTTTTGGCGACCAGCATTTTAAGCAGTATCGCTTTTGCTTGGTACGCTGATTTTGCCTCTTTTTTGGCCATTTTTACTTCGCTTTTTTTATTGGGTTTCACTTCCAAAAACAAAGAACTTAAATCCATTCTCGTGATTCCAG
This sequence comes from Cloacibacterium sp. DMC96, assembly GCF_056313765.1. Classification (NCBI taxonomy): domain Bacteria; kingdom Pseudomonadati; phylum Bacteroidota; class Flavobacteriia; order Flavobacteriales; family Weeksellaceae; genus Cloacibacterium; species Cloacibacterium sp. DMC96. The sequence goes on from NZ_JBQUZQ010000001.1 coordinate 112,529, forward strand.
TTTTTGCTATTAATTTTGTGACCTTTATTTACCGTGTTTTTCAGTTCGAACAATGGTTGCCACAGAGAAAAACCGAAAGTTTTTGGCAAAAAGTTTTAGCGGTGGTTCTAATCCCAGCTTTTCTGCTGTTGATTTTCTTTGCGATTTATACACACGGAAGTTCACATTTTGCTTCGCTTTTTTCTGATTATGAATTAGATATTAATCTTTGGCAAGTTATCGCATTAAGTATTTTAGGGTTTTTCTTGGCTTTTAATTATTTCAATTTTTCGATTTATGAATTTTTTATCAAGAACAATCATTATTTGAAAAACGATTTTTTGAATGAAGACAAAAAACTGAAACCTACATACGATTTTCTAGACCTTCCTTTTGAAAGATTGAGTGGTGTAGTATCCTTTGTAGCATTGAATATTTTATTGTTATTCTTCATCATTACGTTTAATTATGAGCAGTTTGTAGAATTGCCAAAAGCTACGGCTAATCAACTTGCCGAAGAAACCCACGAAAGAGTAGGAGCGGTAATTGCGAGTATTGTGATGGCAATAGGTGTGATTATGTTCTATTTTAAAGGCAGTTTCAATTTTGATACACAAGCAAAATCATTGAAAGTTTTGGCAAAAATTTGGGTATTTCTGAATGCCGTTTTAGTGATTTCGGCTTTTGCGAAAAATTCAGAATACGTATTGAATTTAGGCTTAACCTACAAAAGATTAGGTGTTTATGCGTTTTTAATTTTAGCCATTATTGGATTGGTTTTTACTTTCATTAAAATTCATAAGCAAAAAACCAATGCGTATCTTTTTAACCAAATGGTTTGGTATTTCTACGGAACGATTTTGGTGTGTAGTTTTATCAATTGGGGAAATATTGCCACAGTTTACAATATTAAGAATGAAAAAGCAGATTTTAAATTTCTGTATTCTTTGAATTACAATGATAAAATTCTTCAAGAAAAATTTCCGAAAGAAATGAGTGAAAGAGCGAATTATGAAAAAGAGTTGAATGATAAAAAGCCGTTTTTATCAAAAATTCTTTACTACGAAACACTAAATTTTTAGAATTCTAACGAATTGTTACAACATTTACATCAAGCTGAATATTCTACAATTATTGAGTAACTTTGGTATAATATTAGCTCGCTAATGATAAACCAAATGATATGAAAATTTTAATTAATGTTTTGTGGAGTTCTATTTTAGGCGTGAGTTGTTGTTCCAGCAACGGAATTTCTCAAAATGCAAATACAACTACCACTAAAACAGAAATCATGGAAAATAATTCTTCTCAACCATCACAAGGAAGAAAAGGTGCAATGAGAACGGTAGAAGGTAATAAAATCATCAGAACTGTAGATGCTTCTCAACTTCCATTTACCATTGGTGAAGAGTTTACAGATGAGAACCAGCAATTTATTCTGGTGATTAAAAATTTTAATAGGCCCACTCTTTCTGCTAAAATTAATACCGTAGAGAAAGGTAGAAATCTCAGAATCAATCAAATTATTTTACCAGATGGTTCTGCGGATGGTCCTTTTTCGAGAGAAATGAAATATACTAAAAAACAAAGCGGAACCTATAAGATTGTTTTTGGCAAAAATCTTATGGCAGAAGGAAAACTGAAGGGAAATATCTCCGTGACAGTAGAATAAAATAAAAAAATGTAAATATGAAAAATTTAATTTTATCAGCTTTTGTAATTGCAGCTACTACAGTGAGTTGTGGTACAGTGCAAAGCATCGTGCAGAATACCGTTCCTTATACCACGAATGTTTTAGTTTCTTCTGGAGTGCCAGGAAATCAAGAAATTTCTGTAACGTCTTCTGCTACAAGTTTCGCTCAATATGTAGGAGCAGGAACCAGCATGGTTCAAGATATTAGAATTTCTAGCGCCAAAGCAACTGCTACCAACTTGAGTACGAATGGCGAATTGGGAATTTTTAAATCCATCAAAGTTTATCTTTCTGGAAATAACACTGGTGAAATTTTAGTGGCTCAAAGAACAGATATTGGCTCTAATATTGGGAATACGCTCAATTTAGATCCAGATACTTCTAAAATTTTAGACCAAATTGTAAAAAGCGGTTCTGTGAAAGCTAGAGTAGCTTATGTATTAAAAAATACGGCGACTAATGATACTAATCTCACCATTAGCATGAGATTTTCAAGTATTCCTGCGCCAAATCAATAGAAAAATAATCCAAGAATTTGGATAAAAGAATCATTTAAAAATATAAAAGCATCCTAAAAAAGGATGCTTTTTTTAATTTTATACTTCGTCGTCAGATTCGATAGTGAAAGATCTAGACTTAAAGTCTTTGTCATGTTTTTCAGAAATTACGTCCTCACCTTTTTGAGCGATGATAAAATCTGTAGATTCATTAAACATTTCTCTGAAACTTGCAAAATCTTCTTTGTATAAATAGATTTTATGCTTCTCGAAAGTTGCTTCTCCATTCTCACCAAAATTCTTTTTACTTTCTGTAATGGTAAGATAATAGTCTCCTGCTTTTGTTTCGCGCACATCAAAGAAATAAGTTCTTCTACCTGCCTTCAACACCTTTGTGAAAATTTCATTTTCGTTTCTCTCCTTGTAATCACTCATTGTTACTTATTTTAGAAATCCTATTGAACAAATATAAAAGATTTCTTTTAATCTCAAAATAAATTTTAAAGAAATTGAGATTTTAGCGTAATTTTTAAGTTTTTACGAAGTTTCCGTAGTATCTAAATCATTAAGATTTAATATGAAGTCTGCTCTTTTTGCGCTTGATTCTCTGTGAGTTATGGTAATAGAAGTGCAAGATTTAATGTCTTTTTCTATGTTTTGAAGGATGTTTTCTTCGGTCTCTGTATCGAGTGCAGAAAGCGAATCATCAAAGATGAGGATTTCAGGTTTTTTGATGAGTGCTCTTGCGATACAAATACGCTGTTTTTGCCCTCCAGAAAGCATTACGCCACGTTCGCCAACCATGGTTTTATATTGGTCTTTGAATTCTACAATATTTTTATGCACATCTGCTTTTTTTGCAAATTCTTCTACCAAATCATGCTTAGGATGGTCTATAGCAAAGCCAATGTTATTTTCAATCGTATCCGAGAATAAGTAACTTTCCTGAGGAATATAGCCAATGTGTTTTCTGTATAATTCTAGATTATGGTCTTTTAGATTTTTCCCATCAATTAAAATTTCTCCTTCATCGGGATCAATCAACCTGCATAGTAACAATGCGATAGTAGATTTTCCGCTGCCCGTTTTTCCCATAATTGCCATAGATTTCCCAGCTTCTAGTTTGAAACTTAGATTTTCTAAAGCTTTAATTCCTGTATTAGGATAGGTGTAAGAAACATTTCTGAATTCTATATCGCCTTTAATTTCATATTGGTCAAAATTTTTGTTGACGATTTCAGATTTTATGTCCAAAAATTCATTCACTCTGGTCATAGAAGCAGCAGCTCTTTGATTAACAGATGAAACCCAACCTACCATAGAAAATGGCCAAATCAGAATATTAATATACATGAAGAAATCTGCAATGGTTCCTACCGTAAGTTTTCCTTCGAAATAATTTTTACCACCGATATATAAAATGGCAACATTTAATAAACCGATAACAAATAAAATAATGGTGAAGAAATACGCTTCTGTTTTGGCTAAATCTAATGCCTTGTCTTGATAATCTTTTACCTTTTCGCCATAATTTTTTTCGATGTATTTTTCTTTGTTGAAAAATTTCACCACTCTAATTCCCGAAAAACTATCTTGTACAAATGTAGAAATCGCACTTTGGCTTTTCTGCATAATTTTAGATTTTCGGTTGATAATAGAACTTACTTTGTAAATCAAAAAAGACAAAATAGGAAGTGGAATAAGTGTCCAAAGTGTCATTTGCACATTAGTCATGAGCATGTAAATACTCGTGATGACTAATAAAATCACCAAGTTCACCACATACATTACACCAGGACCAAGGTACATTCTAATCGCCACTACATCTTCAGAAAGTCTGTTCAGTAAATCACCAATTGTGGTTTTTTTATAAGTAGTAAGCGAAAGCTCTTGGTAATGTCTGTAAATTTTATTTTTGAGTTCGTATTCTATTCTTCTAGAAGCTACAATAATGGTTTGTCTCATCATAAATCTGAAAACGCCAGACAATACTGAAGTTCCTACGATAATGGCTCCGTTAATCAATAAAGTATTGAATAATAATTCTTTATCTACATTTTTCTTATCTAAAACACTTTTGATAACATCTACACTCTGCCCTACAAACTGTACTTGATAAATAGCAAAAAAGTTAGATGCTATGATAAATAGCAAGCCCCAAAATAGCAGAACTCTGTGTTTCCAAAAGTAAGGATTAAGCGTTTTAAGTGAATTCATAGTTGCAAAAATACAGAAAATATAAGTTTGAAAAAGAAGCAAAAATAACTTCTGACTTCATGTTTCTTACTTCCAGCATTTTTTTCTATCTTTGCACCATCTTATTAAAAGCTCTTTGAAAATGTTAGGAAGAAGACAAATCCGCGAAAAAGTAGTGCAGACACTATATTCTTATCATCAGAATCCTATAAAAACTGATGTTTTAGAGAAAAATATGTTTACAGAGATTGAAAAAATCTATTATCTCTATATTTATCAACTCAACTTCTTGGTTGCATTAAAAGATCTTGCCGAAAGACAAATTGATATCGGTAAAAATAAATTTATTAAGACTGAAGAAGACCTTAATCCTAACATGAAATTCGTGAATAATCAAGTTTTTTTACAACTTGATCAAAACGAAGAAAGACTTTCCTTTAACTCAAAACACAAAAAATATCAGTGGGACTTACATGATGAATTGTTGGTGAAAACATTTCAGAGAATCGTTGCGAGTAAGCGTTACCAAGAATATATGGCCGAAGAAAGCCTAAGTTTTGAAGAAGACCAAAAGTTTGTTGGGAAATTATTTTTAAAATACGTTGCAGAAAATGAAGATTTTCATGAGCGTTTAGAAGAATTAGAATTGTCTTGGGCAGATGATTTCCATATCTCGAATTCTATGATTCAGAAGACCATTGGTTTTATGAAACAAAATCAGCCGAGTCATACTTTAATCAAAATGCTTAAAGATGAAGAAGACAGACATTTCGCTAAAAAATTATTACTACAAAGCATTTCTCACTGGGAAAATTCTGAGAAAAAAATCGAAGAAAGACTAGAAAATTGGGATTTAGATAGAATTTCTTTAATGGATAGATTGATTTTGATCACAGCTATTACAGAGATAGATAATTTCCCTCTCACTCCAGCAAAAGTGATTATCAATGAATATATAGAGGTTTCTAAAGTGTTTGCTACTGATAGAAGTCAGATTTTTGTGAATGGAATCTTAGATAAATACACGAAAGATATTTCTAGAGCATAAATTTTGATTAAATTTGAGGAAATTTTTAAAAAATCAGAATCAATGAAAAGAATATTAGGTTTAAGCTTACTAGCTGTTTTGACTTTAGCTTCTTGTAAAAAAAATGAAGCAACAGAAACATCAACTGCTACTACTATAACAGATCAGAAAGATCCTTTTGCAGATGATAGAGTAGTAAAACAAAGTGATTTAGTAAGCGAAGCAAAAAATCATGCAGAAACTACATTAGCACTTTCTGAACCAGATTTTAATTTCGGAAAAATCAAAAAAGGTGATGTGGTAGAACACGTTTACGAAGTAACCAACACAGGTAAAAATCCTTTGATTATTTCTGCGGTAAAACCAGGTTGCGGATGTACAGCTCCAGATTATACTAAAGAACCAATTATGCCAGGTCAAAAAGGTCAAATTACACTAAAATTTGATTCTACAAATTTTGATGGTGTAGTGTATAAATCAGCAGAAGTGTATGCAAACGTAGCACAAGTTCCTATCGAAATTAGATTCTCAGCAGATATTCAACCCTAAAAAATTAAAAAATGTTTACAACAATATTTCTACAAGCACAAGGTGGAGGTGATTTCTTCTCAATGATTTTACCATTTGTCTTAATGATTGTAATTTTCTACTTCTTAATCTTGAGACCACAGACTACGAAGCAAAAGAAAGAAAGACAATTTCAAGATTCTCTAAAACCAGGCGCTAGAGTAGTAACCACTTCTGGTATGCATGCTAAAATTGTACAAGTAGTAGAAGACGGTGTGATTTTAGAAACCATGAGCGGTAAATTAAAATTCGAAAAAGCTGCAATTTCTAGAGAATTTACAGAAGCTAGATTCCCTGAAACAGTAGGAAAATAATTCTAAAAAATTTAGAAATTCTATAAAATAAAAATTCCATCAAATTGTTGATGGAATTTTTTATTGTGTCAAAGATTAATTTTTAAGTCAGTAGCAAGATTAATAAACTTGCGGTAAAAATTCTGGCAATGGTAACCAAAGGATAAACTTGCGCGTAACTTTGGATTGGAATGTCAGAATCTAAATAATTGGTGCTGAATGATAATGCAGCTGGGTCTGTGTAACTTCCGCTCATAATTCCTACCAATTGTAAATAATTGATTTTCAGGAAAAATCTTCCTACAATCACCATCAAGATTAATGGAATGAAAGTTACTGCAGAACCATATAAAATCCATAGCCAACCGTTATATTTGATGAAATTTTCATAAAATCCTTCTCCTGCATGAATACCTACTGCTGCAAAGAATAAGCAAATTCCTAAATCTTTCATGAAATAAGTCGCTCCGTTATTGATATAAGAGTGAATGAAAGAAATACCACCATATCTAGAAATAAGTAATGCTACAATAAGTGGTCCTGCTGCAAATCCTAATTTTAATGGAATTGGTAAACCAGGAATCACTAACGGAATAGAACCTACGATAATTCCTATTAATAAACCTCCGAAAAGTGATAAGAAATCTGGTTCTATTAATTTTTTCTCTTGATTGCCAATGATTTTTTCTGCTTCTTTAATACCTTGATCTGTACCGATAACTCTCAAAATATCTCCGTAGAAAAGTTCTAAACTTGGTCTAGGAATCATCTCTTTCCCGGCTCTGAAAACTCTGGTCACTTTTACATCATAAGCATTATACAAGTCTAAATCTGAGAGTGTTTTGTGAACTGCAGAAGGTTTGGTTACGAAAATATTTTTCTTGTTAATATCAGAATCAGATTCTATGAAAGAGTCAGTAGAAGGTCTTCCTACTTTTTTGATGAAGTCTTCTAAATCCGCATCTTTTCCTACAATCATCAGTACATCTCTGTCTTGAAGTTCTGTGTCTAATTTTGGCGAAAAAACAGAAACCTCGCCACTGTGTTTTAATCTAGAAACTACAATATCATATCCTATATTGCTAATTACTTCTCCTAATGGAATTCCAAAATATTGAGGATTCGTAACTCTTAGTTTTTTGTGAATTAATGGTTCTTCGCGATTAATTTTATTCATTCTGAATTTTCTCATTTCTACATCAGGATGAATTTTTAGAAGAACTTTAGATAAAATAATGACACCAATGATTCCAAAAACACCTAAAGGATAAGTGATGGCGTAACCAATAGTTGGGTCGTCAAATGTTTTATCTGGAAACTGATTTTTTAATTCTACAATGGTATTTTTAGCAGCTCCTAAACCTGGTGTATTGGTTACTGCACCACTCATAATTCCCACCAAGTTTTCTATGCTCACTCCTGTGAATTTAAAGAGTAGAAAAGTGATGAATCCGCCGAATAAAACTGTAGAAACCGCAAGAATATTGAATTTTAAACCTTCATTTCTAAAAGAAGAGAAGAATGATGGTCCTACTTGTAATCCGATACCATAAACAAACAAAATCAAACCGAAATCTCTAATGAAATCGAAGATTTCTTCATTCATTCTATAGCCAAAATGCCCCAATATTAATCCAGTAAACATTACTGCAGAAACACCGAAGGTAATTTTGCCCATTTTCAATCTTCCAAAGAAAACGCCAGTACCTATTGCAAGCATTATGGTAACTAATGATTGAATTACACTTGGGTCTTCAGTTGGGAAAAGTAAGGTTTTAAGCCACTCGAACATAATAATAGTTTTTTAGTAGTGCAAAGTTACGCTATTGCTATTGCGTGAATAATATTTTTAAACTGAAATATATCAGAAATCAAATAATCGTTTAATTTCCAAAAAAAGCGAGGAAAAAACCTCGCTCTAATTTATAAAAATCAATTTAATTTTCTTTTTCTTTCTCGCTTTTCTATGTAATCTAGAACAGCTTCTTTGGTTGTAAGCCAATTTCTACCTTCCTTGAAAGCGTCTATTTTTCCCTTTCTAGCCAATAAACTTACGTATTCTTGTCCATAAGGAAGCCTTTCTTCTTCTACAATATTAGAAATCGGGCGATAATTATCATACGTATTATTGAGAGAACCTAAATAAATGTCTAAACTTCTCTCCAAAGCTTGAAGAACTAATAATAAAATTTTAGAATAATCTCCATTATTTGCCAAGTTTAAAGCATCATAATATTTTTTTCTATCATTTTTGAGGATAATTGCAGGAGGAAAACCTTCTCTCATCAATAAAAGATTGAAAAGCAAACGTACAGTTCTACCATTTCCATCAAAAAACGGATGAATCCAAACAAATCTGTGGTGAAAAATTGCCGCTTTTATAATAATATTAATATCTGAAGAATTTACCCAATCAATTAATTCTGTTACCAATTCATCTACTTTAAAAGCATTAGGTGGAATAAAATTTGCTCCAGAAATTCTTACACCAGAAGTTCTGAACATTCCAGCAAAATCTTTTTCAATTTTTTGTAAAACCAAATAATGAACTCTCATAATATCGGTTTTGTTTAAATTTACATTATCCGATATTAAAGACTCTACAAATTCTATCGCTTCCTGATGATTTATGGCTTCGAAATGTTCTCTCAAAGATTTTCCTTTGATGGTAAAACCTTCTTCAATCACCATTTTTGTTTCGTGTAGCGTCAAAGTATTTCCTTCGATGCTATTAGAATTGTAAGTCCATTCTAGCATTAAACTTTCTTTAATACTTTTCACAGCATAACTAGGAATTGGGCGTAATTTATCTAATTCTGTTTTTTTTTGCAGAATTCTTTCGAGGTGTTTTTCTAAACCTTCAAAGTGATAAGGATAATTTTGCCAATTCATTGGGCAAAGGTAAGAAATTTTTCTTAACATCGGATATGTTTAATTTTTATTTTATCCGATGTTAAAAATTATTTTTTAATAATATTGGTTTGAATCAGTCCAATTTCTTTTTCTACAAGTGGAAATTGTGTTGAAATAAGTTTGTAAGTGATAATTGTATCTGTTGAAAATTGTTCTGTTTCAATTAGTTTTATTGGTAATATTTTATTGTTTTCAAGATGAAGCATTCCATAAAGTTCACCTTTAGTTTTTAGTCTTTCTGTGGAAATTTGTGATTCTTTCAATTTTTTTGGATAAAATAGTCTTAAAGTTTCGTTGTCATTGAAATATTGATTTTCTATTTCAACGGAAAGGATTTTGTTTTCGGAGAGTGTATCTTCAAATTCTTTTTCAATCAAAATATTTGGAATTGTAAATGTTATAATGATTAGAATTATTGATGATACAATAAAATAATGGTTTTTGTATAAATTATGTTCTTCTAAAATCGGATTAACATCATTTACACGATTAAAGCCAATAGCTTTTGCAATAGGAAAAATTGAAATAATGAAAGATATAATTGCGATATATCTAATGTAATAAAGAATTGAAATCACTGTCTCCATAACAAAAAAGCGAGGGAAAAACCTCGCTCTAATTTACAAATTTATTCTAAAAAACCTTGAAGGTTTTGCATTTCTACAAATTCACTTTCAATGCCAATTCATTAAGTTGTTCATCGTGAATTGGTGAAGGCGCATCAATCATCACATCTCGTCCAGAATTATTTTTCGGGAAAGCAATGTAATCTCTAATCACTTCGTTTCCGTCTAGAATGGCAACCAATCTATCAAAACCGAAAGCCAAACCAGCGTGAGGTGGCGCTCCGAATTTGAAGGCATTCATCAAGAAGCCAAACTGCGCTTCTGCTTCTTCTTTAGAAAATCCTAATAAATCAAACATTTTCGACTGCAATTCTTTATTGAAAATTCTTACAGAACCACCGCCAATTTCGTTTCCGTTCAGCACCATATCATAAGCATTGGCTCTTGCTTTTCCTGGTTCGGTTTCTAATAAATGTACATCTTCAGGTTTTGGCGAAGTAAAAGGATGGTGCATTGCGTGATATCTTCCTGTTTCTTCGTCCCATTCTAAAAGCGGGAAATCTATTACCCAAAGTGGAGCAAATTCATCGCCTTTTCTTAAACCTAATCTGTTCCCCAATTCCATTCTTAAAGCGGAAAGTTGAGTTCTCACCTTATTGGCGTTTCCGCTCATTAAGAAAATTAAATCTCCTTGTTTTGCGCCGAATTTTTCTGCAATTTTCTTTAAATCTTCTTCAGAATAGAATTTATTTACCGAAGAAGTAACAACTCCATCATTTTGGAATTTAATCCAAACCATTCCTGTTGCGCCAATTTGTGGGCGTTTTACCCAATCTATTAACTCATCAATTTGTTTTCTGGTATAATCTGCACAACCTTCTACATTAATCCCAACTACCAATTCTGCTTCGTCGAAAATTTTGAAATCTTTTCCTTTTACCAAATCATCTACTTCCACGAATTTCATTCCGAATCTAATGTCTGGTTTGTCGTTTCCGTAAGTTTTCATCGCTTCATCAAAAGTCATTCTTGGGAATTTACCAAATTCTTTTCCAGTAATGTCTTTCAATAAATGAGCAGTCATTCCTTCGAAAATTTCTAGAACATCTTCTTGTTCTACGAATGCCATTTCGCAATCTATTTGGGTAAATTCTGGTTGACGGTCTGCACGCAAATCTTCGTCACGGAAACATTTTACAATTTGGAAATATCTGTCCATTCCACCAACCATTAAGAGTTGTTTGAAAGTTTGTGGAGATTGTGGCAATGCATAAAATTGCCCTTGATTCATTCTACTTGGAACCACGAAATCTCTCGCTCCTTCTGGTGTAGATTTTATCAAAACAGGAGTTTCTACTTCGATAAATCCTTTATCTGAAAGATAATTTCTGACTTTTTGTGCCATTTTATGACGGAAAATCAGTTTGTCTTTCACGGGATTTCTACGGATGTCTAAATATCTGTATTTCATTCTCAATTCTTCGCCGCCATCCGTTTCGTCTTCGATGGTGAAAGGTGGCAATTCTGCGCTATTGAGAATCGTTAATTTTTCAACTAAAATTTCAATTTCTCCTGTTGGAATTTTTGGGTTTTTAGAAGCACGTTCAATTACCGTTCCTTCTGCCTGAATCACAAATTCACGACCTAATTTTTTAGCATTTTCTAGAATTTCTGCCGAAGTTCTTTCTGCATCGAAAACCAATTGAGTAATTCCGTAACGGTCTCGCAAATCTATCCAAACCATAAAACCTTTGTCTCTGATGGTTTGTACCCAACCAGAAAGTGTAACTTTTTCATTAAGATTTTTGAGTGTAAGTTCTCCGTTAGTGTGCGTTCTGAACATTTTTTTAGATTTTAGATTTTAGATTTTAGATTTTAGATATTTCAATTTATGAAATTCAATTTCAAAATTTGAAGAATATATAATCTCCTAATTCCCAAAAATTAGGTTGCAAAGATAAGATTTTAGGATGGAAGATGGAAAATTGGGAACTAAGTTTTTGATATTTTTAAAATTAATATTGAACTTTATTTTAATACATGAATTTGCGTGAGGGCGTAACCGAAAATCCCGCAGTAAGCTAAGGCAAAAGAATGGGAACGAGGAATTGCAGGTGAAGACCGACTTTTTGTTTTTTTGGGAAAGGAATGAAATGGCTACAAACAAAAAGGCACGCCCAAAAAATCTAAATTTTTAAGATGATAAAATGCATTTGTGTACTATTTTAAATTTTTTAACTTTGTAAGAACCAATCATTTAAAACTAATATTTATGGGAAAAGGCGATAAAAAAACGAGAAGAGGAAAAGTAACCGCAGGAAGCTACGGAAAAACAAGACCGAGAAAATCCGGAACATCTAAAGTCGCGGCTCCAAAAGTGGAAGCAAAAGTTGAAAAACCTAAAAAAGCAGCAAAACCTAAAGAAGAAGTAGCTGAAGAAAAGCCAAAAACTACTAGAAAGAAAAAAACCGAAGAATAATCTTCGGTTTTTTTATTGAGACTTTTTCTAATTTTTAAAAATCGGGACATTGCTACAAGCTTCGCCGAACATGAGTGATTTTACAATAGGTTTTAGTTTTTCTACCAATTCTATGTACGCGTTTTCGGGAATGTCTTCTTCGCTACAGCCTTTTACGAGAACACGTTTTGCTTCTAAATCTGCGAAATTATAATGAGAAATCGCTTCGTGCATTAAAACCACTTCTAAATCTTTTTTGGTTCCGTAAACTATTTTTTTAGCAACTCCTGTAAGTTTGGAAGTAATTAAAAAATAAGCCCAAATCGGAACAATAGCGTCTACCGAACAATAAACGTAAACAAAGGCGTCACGATATATTTCAGGGTCTATTTCTGCAACTTTTTCGCGGAAATCTTTTTCTTTCAAAATCATTTCCATGAAGAGAAAATCCTTCAAATCTATCCCAATTCTTTTGCCTTTAGGAGAAAGTTCTGATAAATCAAAATTCACCAAACCGCTTTCTGCTACTTTATTTTTTATTTCGAAATCTTCTGACATTTTTTATTATTATCTTTGAGCAAAATTAAGTCAAATTTTTAGAATAAAAATTTTTAGTCCATCTGAAAATCTAAAATCTAAAATCTAAAATCTAAAAAATCTAAAATCTTGAAATACTATATCATCGCAGGAGAAGCATCAGGAGACTTACACGCTTCTAATTTAATGAAAGCCATTTTACAGAAAGACCAAAATGCAGAATTCAGATTTTGGGGAGGAGATTTAATGGCGAAAGTTGCGGGTGAAAAACCTGTAAAACACTATAAAGAATTGGCTTTTATGGGTTTCTTGGAAGTGGCGATGAACCTTAGAACGATTTTGAAAAACATAAAACATTGTAAGGAAGATGTTAAAAATTATCAACCAGATGTTTTGGTTTTGGTAGATTATCCAGGTTTTAATTTGAGGATTGCAGAGTTTGCGAAAAATCTTGGAATAAAGGTAGTTTACTATATTTCTCCACAATTATGGGCTTGGAAAGAAGGCAGAGTAGAAACCATCAAAAAATATGTAGATGAAATGCTGGTGATTCTTCCTTTTGAGAAAGATTTTTATAAAAAACATCAAGTTGATGCGCATTTTGTAGGTCATCCTTTACTCGATGCGATTTCTGATTTGCCAGAAATTTCTGTTGAAAATTTCAAAAAGGAAAATGGTTTAAATGAAAAAGAAATTATTGCACTTTTACCCGGTTCTCGAGAGCAGGAAGTAGAAAAAATGCTCGCTTTGATGCTTTCTGTGCGAGATTCTTTTAAAAATTATCAATTTGTAATCGCTGGTGCGCCAAGTTTACCCAAAGAATTTTATCAGAAATTTGTAGATGATGATGTGCATTTCGTTTCCAATAAAACCTATGATTTATTGAGATGTTCTAGAGCAGCTTTGGTGACTTCGGGAACGGCAACTCTAGAAACAGCCTTGCTGAATGTTCCAGAAATTGTGTGTTACCGAACCAGTAAAATTTCTTACGAAATTGGTAAACGTGTGGTGAAAAATATTAAATTTATTTCTCTGGTGAATTTGATTATGGATCAAGAAGTGGTAAAGGAATTGATTCAAAATCAACTCAATACGGAAAATTTAGTTGATGAACTTCAAAAAATTCTGGAAGGGCCAAAACGTGACAAAATGCTTCAGGATTATGAACTTCTCAGAGAAAAATTAGGTGGAAAAGGAGCAAGTAATCACGCTGCAGAAATTATTGTTAATCTATGATGAAAAAAATAATTGTACAACTCGAAGAAATAGAAAATTTAAAACAATTTTCCCATAAAAATGCTCCTGAAATTTCAGAAGCGAGTATTGGTTGGCATTTAGAACACTCGCTTTTGGTGATTTCTAGAATTTTGGAAGGTTTGCCTGCTTCTCATCCAGAAAAATATCAACCTAAATTTTCTTGGGCTAAATTTATGGTCATGACTTCGGGATATATACCTAGAAAAAAAGGAAAAGCTCCGAAATTCACTATTCCTACAAGTGAAAACTTTATAGAAAATATAGATAATTATCTAAATTTGGTTCGAGAAAATTTACAAATGATTAAGAATCTCCCTTCTCAATCTTATATAGAACATCCTTATTTCGGACATTTAGATGTAAAACAAACTTTAAAATTTTTAAAAATTCATACTCAGCATCATCTTAAAATTGCAAGAGACATATTGGCTAAATCTCATTCGTGAATTTAATTAAGAATAAATGACAAATAGAAGAGTAACAAGAGGTTGCTCTTTTTTTATTTTAAGGGTGAGTGTTTTCAGGATAGTTTCTTCATGTTTTAATCAATTTCATTGCTTAAATTTGTTAAAAATTAAGAATTATGGCTTTTAACGAAAAGGATTATCAGAAAATTTCTAAGGACCGTACATTCATCATTGATTGCTATACAGAAATGTTGTCTAGAATTAATGAAAATGAACTAGTAGATTTAATCAACAATACAGAAGAAGGGAAAAAGTTCGTAGAAAATGAATTGTCTAGTGAGAAAATTATACAATCATTAAGTATCTATTTTCAATTGATGACATTGGTAGAAGAAAACGGAGCTACACAATATAGAAGAAGATTAGAAGACCAAGAAAAAATCACTGCAATTCGTGGTTCGTGGGGAGAAGCATTCCATTTTTGGAAAAATTCTAATGTGAAAGAAGAAGATATGCTGAATGCGGTTTCTGCTACACATGTTATTCCTGTTCTTACTGCGCATCCTACTGAAGCAAAAAGAGTCACGGTTATAGAATTGCATAGAGAATTGTACTTGCTTTTGGTGAAAAAAGAGAATACTTCTCTCAGTAAATTAGAGCAAAATGAGATTAAAGAAAAAATTATTCAGCTTCTAGAAAGATGGTGGAGAACAGGCGAAATTTACCTCGAAAAGCCAGATATTAAAGACGAAAGAGCAAATGTTTTATATTATCTTACCAAGATTTTCCCAAATGTTTTGGTAAAAAGTGACCAAGAAATCATCAATTCTTGGATTGAGTTAGGGCTTAATCCTCAGAAAATTAAAAATCCAGATTATTTTCCGAAAATCAATTTTGGAAGTTGGGTTGGTGGTGACAGAGATGGTCATCCTTTTGTAACACCTGCAGTGACTAAGGAAACACTTTTGCTTCATCGAAAAGCCGCATTAGCATTGGTTAAAGAAGATTTAATTCATTTGGCAAAGAAAATTTCTATTTCGGCGGTGTCTAATCCTGTTCCTTTTCAGCTTTCTGAAATGATTGAGGAGAAAGTTTCTGCATTAGGTGAAATGGGCAAAAAAGCAGTAGAAAGAAATCATTATGAACCGTGGAGACAATTCGTAAATCTTATGATTTGTCAATTAGAAAATACCATTACAGAAAATTTTGAAGATTCTAAAACTTATTATAAATCTAGCAAAGCGCTTCAAGAAGATTTAAAAAATCTGAGAGAAGTTTTGGTGCAAAATGGTTTCCAAAGCATTGCCGAAGATTTATTATTCTCGGTAGAAAGAGCGGTTCAATGTTTCGGTTTTCATTTGGCTAAATTAGATATTAGACAAAATAGCGCTTTCCATGATAAAGCTATTTCGCAGATTCTTAAAGCTAGCGGTGAAACAGATTATGATTTCGAAAATTGGGAAGAAGAAAAAAGAGTAAATTACCTGAACCAAGTCTTGAGCAACAATGCTTTTATTACAGATGTTACCATTTCTTACGGTCCAGAAGCAGATAATGTTTTAGATTGTTATAGAGTCATTCGTCAACATATCAGTCAGTACGGAGCAGAAGGAATAGGTTCTTTTATTGTAAGTATGACCAGAAATTTAAGTGATTTATTGGTAGTTTATCTTTTGATGAGAGAAACTCAACTTCTTAATACCAAAATAAGAGTAGTTCCACTTTTGGAAACTATCGAAGATTTAAAAAAAGGTTCAGAAATTTTAGAAAAATTCTTGCAACATCCTATTACAATTAGCAGAGCTAAAAATTTAGATGGAAAACAAGAAGTAATGTTAGGTTATAGTGACAGCAATAAAGATGGCGGAACCATTGCAAGTAAGTGGAATCTTCATAAAGCAGAAATTGCCTTATCAGAAATTGGCAAGAAACATAATACCGAAATTTATTTCTTCCACGGAACTGGAGGAACCATCAGTAGAGGTGGTGGTAAATATCATCGTTTCTTAGAAAGTATGCCAGAACAAACTGTTTTTGGAACTGTGAAAATTACAGTTCAAGGCGAATCTGTAGCGCAACTTTTCGGAAATCCTATGACAGCGAAATATAATCTCAATGCACTTTCTTCTGGAACAGCAAGACATATTATTCAAAATAAATACAAAACCGAAAAACCACAATATCCATTTGAATCTATGGAATTTCTGGCTCAAAAATCCTTTGAACATTATAGAAATTTAATAGAAACTCCAGGATTTATCAATTTTTACGGTAAAGCAACGTGCATAGATGTTTTAGAGAAAAGTAAAATAGGTTCTAGACCAGCCAGAAGAACGGGAACCAGAACATTGCAGGATTTACGCGCCATTCCTTGGGTTTTCAGCTGGAATCTTTCTCGTATTGCACTCACAGGTTGGTACGGTTTAGGTGAAGCGCTCAAAATTTTGAAATCAGAAAAACCACAAGAATATCAACAGTTAAAAGAAGCGGCTCAAAATTGGAATTTCTTCAAATTTTTAATGATTCAGACCGAGACCAATCTTATTTTGTCTAATCTAGAAATTATGAAAAAATATGCAGAATTAGACCAAAATGAAGAAGAAAGAAACCTATTGATGGATAAATTTCTTACCGACCATCAAAATGGAGTTCAGCTCATAGAAGAATTGTTCGGTGAAGCTGCTCTGGAAAGAAGAAGCGGACAATATGATAACTTGAAATGGAGAAACCAAAAATTAGATGTTTTACATCATTTACACCTTCATTATCTTCAACAATGGAGAAATTTAGATGACGAAAATAAACTAGAAAAAGATAAAATTCTCAATAAATTATTAAGTTTAATCAATGCTATTTCAAGTGGTTTGAAAAATACTGGATAAGAGTATAAAATTCCTTAAATGTAACGTTTAGGGAATTTTTTTGTTTAAAAATGGAGAAAAAGAACTCGTGAGTTCAATAAATTTTTATATTTGGTTAAACTAATAACCAAATTGCATGAACAAGCAACCACTTTTGATTTTGTGGATTTGTTTCATTTTCGGGATTCTTATTTCCGAAAAGCTGAGCTTGTCAACTGCTTTAATCAATGTGTTTTTGGAATTTAGCTTCTTATTAATAACTTTTAGTTTTTTAAAGTTTGATTTTTTCTTCAAAATCAAAGATTATGTATTGTCAATTTTCTTTGTTGTATTAGGTGTTTTCGCGCATCATTTAAATAATAAAGAACAAATTCTTCCAAATTTTCCTAGTTCTTCGGAAGTGGTTTTTACTTTGGATAAAAAACTGAATTCCAACGAGAAAAATAAACGTTACGAAGTCAAAATTTTGAAAGTTAACGACGAAATAAACCATTTAGGTTTGGTTTTGTCGGTTCCAAAAGAAGAAAAGGAACTGGATTTCAAACATTTTTATAAAGCCGAAATTTATCTCAACAAAGTAAAAGCGAATGCGCAGGATTTTGGATTTGATTATCAAAAATATCTTGGTAGAAAGCAGATTTATTTTCAAGGATATGCTCCTAATTCTTTTCAAGTTGCGGAGAAAGAAAACCTTACTTTGTCCGAAAAAATTAAACAAAAACGCTTAGAAATTTTGCAAAATATTGACCAAGCAAAACTTTCTGAAAAATCTAAAGAATTTACCAAAGGAATCATTCTGGCAGACCGCACAGAAATGGACCGAGAAACAGTAGAGGATTTTAGTAAATCTGGATTGGTGCATATTTTGGCGATTTCGGGTTCGCACATGGCAATTATTTTTTGGTTGATTTTACTGCTTTTGAAACCAATTTTTCCTGCAAGTTTTAGAAATATTCCGATTGTTATTTCTTTGATATTCATTTGGTTGTTTGCAATTTTTATAGATTTTGGAAGTTCTGTGATTCGTTCGTGTGTTATGATTACAGCATATTATTTCTATGTTTTATTGCAACGGAAACCAGATTTGTTACATGCAATGGCGATTTCTGGTTTAGCGATTTTGATTTTTGACACAAATCAACTTTTTGATGTAGGATTTCAATTGAGTTTTATTGCGGTTTTCGGAATTTTTTGGCTCAATGAACCGATTTTGAAATATTTGCCAAAGCCTAAAAATAATGTTCAGAATTTTTTTGTGAATGTAGTTTCGATTAGTATTGCTGCGCAAGTGGCGACTTTACCATTAGTAATTTATTATTTTCATCAATATTCTCTGATTTCGATTGTTGCTAATTTAGTGGTGATTCCTTTTTCTGAAATAATTATCATTTTTGCTTTATTGATGACCATTTTATTGGGTTTTGGCTTCGAAATTTCTAGGTTAGATGCTCTTTACGATTCTGGAGTTCAACTGGTTTTGAAAGTGATTCATTTTTTCGCAAGCCTTGATGTTTTCTTCTTTAAAAACATACCAATGCATTGGTCAGAAGTCATCGTTCTTTTTGTCATGATTTACTTTTTGAGGAAAGTTTTAGTGCTTCATCAATTAAAATCACTCGTCAAAGTAGGATTTTTGGTCATTTTATTTTTAATGCTTAGAATAGGATTTGACTTCTATGAAAATTCTCAATCCGAAATCTTAGTGCACGAATTTTTTAAAGAAAAAATAATTTCTGTTAAAGAAAAAGATAAAGTGGTCTTTTTTGTGAAAAATTCTAAAAATTTAGAAAAGCAGAAAAAGTACATCATAGAGCCTTATTTGGTTGCTAGAAGAGTGAATGATTTTAAAATTGTATTTGTTCCTCAAAATGTAAAATCTATAGTCATAAATAAGAAAAATTATAGACTAGAATAATTTATTTAGAATAGTTATAAACTGAAAAACATGACATTTGTCATAGTTTCAAACG
Organism: Cloacibacterium sp. DMC96; assembly: GCF_056313765.1. NCBI lineage: Bacteria > Pseudomonadati > Bacteroidota > Flavobacteriia > Flavobacteriales > Weeksellaceae > Cloacibacterium > Cloacibacterium sp. DMC96. The sequence goes on from NZ_JBQUZQ010000001.1 coordinate 131,750, forward strand.
TTAACAAATTCTTAATTTTGTGAAAATTCAAAAAAATAAATAAACAATGGCAGGATTAACTCAATCTACAATTGGTAGAAAGTTTTTAATGGCGCTTTCAGCAATGTTTTTGCTTGTCTTTTTGTTGATTCACTTGTCGGTAAATTTACTATCGATATTTAGTGAAGATGCATTTAACACAGCGTCTCATTTTATGGGATACAATCCTTTAATACAATTTGTGATGCAGCCGGTTTTAGTTGCGGGTGTTATCTTTCACTTTGTAATGGGCTTCGTTTTAGAAATGAAAAACAAAAACGCAAGACCAGTAAAGTATGCTGTAGCAAATAACAGCGGAAATTCTAGTTGGTCTTCTAGAAATATGATTATTTCTGGAGCAGTAATTTTAGCTTTCTTAGGACTGCATATGTATGATTTCTGGATGCATGAGATGAATTATAAGTATGTAGAAGCTCTATCAATCAATGAAACAAGATATTGGGAAGAGTTACATGCTAAGTTTGCAGATTTATGGAGAGTGATTTTTTATGCAGTTTCTTTTGTTTTATTAGGATTGCACTTATCACACGGTTTCCAATCATCATTCCAATCGATTGGAGCGAGACATCCTAAATATTTAAAATGTGTAAACACTTTAGGAACTTGGTATTCTATTTTAATTCCGCTAGGATTTATCGTAGTAGCTGTATTTCATTTCGTAACTCAATAATTTACATAATATTATGAGCAAATTAGATTCAAAAATTCCAGCAGGTCCTTTAGCAGACAAATGGAAAAATCATAAAGCACACATGAATTTGGTTGCACCAAATAACCGTGATAAAATAGATATTATTGTAGTAGGAACTGGTTTAGCTGGTGGTTCTGCTGCGGCAACTCTTGCAGAGCAAGGATATAATGTAAAAGCTTTTTGCTACCAAGATTCACCAAGAAGAGCGCACTCTATTGCAGCTCAAGGTGGTATTAATGCAGCTAAAAATTATCAAAATGATGGTGACTCTGTTTACAGATTATTCTATGATACCATCAAAGGTGGAGATTATAGAGCAAGAGAAGCTAACGTACACAGATTAGCAGAAGTTTCTGCAAATATCATTGACCAATGTGTAGCACAAGGTGTTCCTTTCGGTAGAGAATACGGAGGTCAGTTAGATAACCGTTCTTTCGGTGGAACTCAGGTGAAGAGAACTTTTTACGCAAAAGGTCAAACTGGTCAGCAATTACTATTAGGTGCATATTCTGCAATGAGCCGTCAAATCGGTAAAGGTAGAATTAAGATGTACAACCGTCACGAAATGATGGACTTAGTAATGGTAGATGGTAAAGCTAGAGGTATTATCGCAAGAAACTTAGTAACAGGAGAAATCGAAAGACATTCTGCTCACGCTGTAGTGATTGCTTCTGGTGGTTACGGAAACGTATATTTCCTTTCTACTAACGCGATGGGTTCTAACGTTTCTGCAGCTTGGAAAATTCACAAAAAAGGAGCGTATTTCGCAAACCCATGTTTCGTACAGATTCACCCAACTTGTATTCCAGTTCACGGAACACAACAGTCTAAACTGACTTTGATGTCTGAATCTCTTAGAAACTCTGGAAGAATTTGGGTTCCTAAAAAATTAGAAGATGCTCAAGCCATCAGAGAAGGAAAACTTAGACCAGAAAGTATAAAAGAAGAAGATAGAGATTACTATTTAGAAAGAAGATACCCTGCATTCGGTAACTTAGTACCTAGAGACGTAGCTTCTAGAGCCGCTAAAGAAAGATGTGATGCTGGTTTCGGAATCGAAAATAATGATACTAAAGAAGGTGTATTCTTAGATTTCTCTACAGAAATTATGAAAAAAGGTAGAGAAGCTGCTACTGAGAAAAATATTCACAATCCTTCTGAACAACAAATCTACGATTTGGGTAAAAAATGGGTGGAAGAAAAATACGGAAACCTATTCCAAATGTATGAAAAAATTACAGCAGACGATCCATACGTAACTCCTATGAAAATTTATCCTGCAGTTCATTATACCATGGGAGGAGTTTGGGTAGATTATAACTTAATGAGTACTATTCCTGGTTGTTTCGTAATTGGTGAAGCTAATTTCTCAGACCACGGCGCAAACAGATTAGGTGCATCTGCTTTAATGCAAGGTTTAGCAGACGGATATTTCGTATTGCCTTACACGATTGCAGATTATCTTTCTGCAGACATCAGAACAGGACAAATTCCTACCAATTCTTCAGAATTTGAAGCTGCTGAAAAAGAAATTAAAGACAAAGTAAACTTCTTCTTAACCAATAAAGGAACTCATTCTGTAGACTACTTCCACAAAAAACTAGGAAACGTAATGTGGAACAAAGTAGGTATGGGAAGAACTCCAGAAGGTTTAGCAGAAGCGATTAAAGAAATAGAAGAAATCAGAAACGATTTTTGGAAAAATGTAAAAGTTCCTGGCGAAGCAGATGGAATGAATACAGAACTTGAAAAAGCATTCAGAGTGGCAGATTTCTTAGAACTAGGTCAATTAATGGCGAAAGATGCTCTTGAAAGAAAAGAATCTTGTGGAGGACACTTCCGTTGGGATCACGCTACTCCAGAGGGTGAAGCAGAAAGAGATGACGAGAACTACAAGTATGTAGCAGCTTGGGAATACAAAGGTGAAGATATCAACGCCGAAGTATTGCACAAAGAAGAATTGGTGTACGAGAATATTGAAGTGAAAACGAGAAGTTATAAATAATCTCCATAAAATAATTTAAAAAATGAGTGCAAAAAAAGGATTAAACCTGACTCTAAAAATTTGGAGACAGAAAAATAATAAATCAAAAGGTCAGTTCGAGACCTACAAAATATCAGATGTTTCTACGGATTCTTCTTTCCTTGAAATGTTAGATATGCTAAACGAACAATTGGTAAATAACGGAAGCGAACCAGTAGCATTCGACCACGATTGTAGAGAAGGAATCTGCGGTATGTGTTCTTTGTACATTAATGGTAGAGCTCACGGTCCAGATACAGGAATTACAACTTGCCAATTGCACATGAGAATGTTCAAAGATGGCGAAACCATCACTATTGAACCTTGGAGAAGTGCTGCTTTCCCAGTAATCAAAGACTTGGTAGTAGACAGAAGCGCATTTGACAGAATTATGGCTGCAGGTGGTTTCGTTTCTGTAAATACTTCAGGAAATACACTTGATGCAAACGCAATCCCAGTTCCTAAAGAAGATGCAGATAAAGCAATGGATGCTGCAGCTTGTATTGGTTGTGGAGCTTGTGTAGCTACTTGTAAAAATGGTTCTGCTATGCTATTTGTAGGTGCTAAAGTTTCTCAGTTTGCTCTTTTACCACAAGGTAGAGTAGAAGCGAAGCGAAGAGTACTAAACATGGTAAAACAAATGGACGAAGAAGGCTTCGGTAACTGTTCTAACACAGGTGCTTGCGAAGTAGAATGTCCTAAAGGAATTTCTCTAGAAAACATCGCTAGAATGAACAGAGAATTTCTTGCGGCTAAATTTACTACAGTAGATTAACCTTATCAATGAAATAATTTGAAAATCACCTCTTTCTTTGAGGTGATTTTTCGTTAAAACTTTCCCAAAACACAAAGTTTTTTTCTGCAAATAAAACTAAAAGTATATTTTTGCGTGATTAAAAACAAAAACAACTTTTTTAAAGAAATGAAAAAATATTTTTTATTATTCTTATTCTCCATTTTATTGCTATCATGTTCTAAAGGTGGCAAAGTAACCATAAATGGTAAAGTGACTAATGGCTCACCATTAGAAAGATTAGAAATTATAGATGCTTCAGGAATTGCAACTTTACCACTTGCTAATTTTGGTGTAGATGCCAAAGGAAATTTCTCTGAAACCATAGAAATTCCTAGAGATGGAGTTTATGTAATTACTTACGCAGGAAACACAGGTTTTCTTTATCTAAAAGGTGGCGACCAAGTAAATCTTGATTTTGAAGCGATGCTTTTCCCTCAAGGAATGAAAATTACTGGTGATGCTAAAGGAAATACAGAATACTTAATGGAATCTCAGCAATTCATTAACCAATACATGTCTAAATTAGACCAATCTGTTATTTCTAAAAAAGAAGAAGATTTCCTAAAAGAATTAGAAAAATATAAAGGCGATATTACCAAAAAAATGGACGAAATCGCTAAGGTGAAAAAACCAGACAGCGATGTAGAAAAATTCAATAAAAGAGAACTAGATGTAACTTTATTGATGATTTCTTCTCAGTACGAAAGCATGCATGGTCCAGCTACCAATGACCCAAAATACAAAGCAGGAGCTAAATTGTTAGAATTCCAAAAAAGTCTAGAAAACGAAAGCTATGTAGAAGATATGCCTAATTACAGAAACTACGTTATCAGTAAATTAAGTGCAGGTTTCCAAAAATTCTTCGAAGGACAAAAGAATGCTGCTCCTACTTCTAATGTGCAAATGTTCTCTAAATTCTTAGATACACAAAAAGATGTTTCAGATAAAACTAAAGAATATCTTCTTGCTGCGGTAGCTGCTCAATATGATTTAAGAGAACCTGCTAATCCTAAATTACAAGAAGTTTTCAAATTTTTAGATACTAAAATCAAAAATTCTGCAATCAAATCAGAGTTGAAAAATTTAGAAGAAGCTATTTACGGAATTGAGCAAGGAACAGATGTTTCTGGATTAAATGTTGTGAAACAAGACGGTAAAAAAAACACTTTAGCTGACCTTAAAGGAAAACCTACAGCATTAGTTTTCTACGCTTCATGGAATCCTTACATCACAGAAAGCACATTGCCTGTTCTTAAAGAAATGGTGAAATTCTATGGTTCAAAAATGAATTTTGCTTTCATTAATTTAGATGATACTCAAGACCAATTCGTGAAAACTTCTAAAGCGATGTTTACAGGAATTCAAGGGAATAATTATTATGCAACTGGTGGTATGAAATCTGAAGTTGCTAAGAAATTTGCAGTGTATGGATTTAAAATGCCAAGTTTCATCATCATTGATAAAGACGGTAAAATTTCTAGTAAAACTTACTTAAATATCGCAGACCCAGCTTTAGTAGATGGATTGAACAAAGCTTCTGGTTTACAAGCTCCAACTGCTGTTCCTCAAGCGCCAGATTTAATGACAGCACCTTCAGCTACAGAACAACATTCTGCAAATGATGGTCACGGTCACTAAAAAAGATAAAAATATCATATCAAAAAGCGGACTTTAGTCCGCTTTTTATTTTTTCAAAATTTATGAAAATCAACAAACACACTGAAAATTAGTTTTAAAACATTAATTTTGCATCGTTATGAGTAAGAAAAAGAAAAACATTATTTTAGAAAATATTAAATTAATTACTGCTGGTGCAAAAGGTGTAGCCGTAGGAAAAACTGAAGAAGGGAAAACAGTTTTAATTTCTGGTGCGGTTCCAGGTGATGTAGTAAATGCCAGAGTGAAAAAATCTAAATCTAAATACTTCGAAGCAGAAGCCATAGAAATTTTAGAAAAATCACCTTACAGAGTAGAGCCGAAATGTATTCATTTCGGAGTTTGTGGTGGTTGCAAATGGCAGAACCTTTCTTACCAAAAACAACTCGATTTCAAGCAAGAAGAAGTTTATAACAATATCAAACGAATTGGCGGAATCGAAAATTTTGAAACCTTGCCAATTCTCGGTTCAGAGCAAGAATATTTCTACAGAAATAAAATGGAGTTTTCTTTTTCTAACGCTCGTTGGCTTACTCAATACGAAATCAGTTCCGAAGAAAATTTCGGGAATAAAGATGCTTTAGGATTTCATATTCCGGGAATGTGGAGCAAAATTTTAGATTTACAAGAATGCTTCCTTCAAGAAGCGCCATCTAATGATTTAAGATTAGCTGTAAGAAATTACGCCATCGAAAATGGTTTAGATTTTTTTGATGTAAGAAATCAAGAAGGCTTTTTGAGAACTTTAATGCTTCGTCAAAACTCTCAAGGAGAATGGATGGTTTTATTCCAATTGTATAGAGAAGAAAAAGAAAACAGAGAACAATTATTCAATTATATTTTAGAGAAATTTCCGCAAATCAAAACATTGGTTTATGCCATCAATCCAAAACAGAATGATTCTATTTATGATTTAGATGTGCAGACTTATTTTGGCGAAGGTTTTATTTATGAAGAAATGGATGGTTTGAAATTTAAAATCGGGCCAAAATCTTTCTTCCAAACCAATTATAAACAAGCGCTGAATTTGTATAGAAAAACACTAGAATTTGCAGAAATTTCTGAAAATGATGTGGTGTACGATTTATACACAGGAACTGGAACGATTGCACAATATATAGCCAAAAAAGCAAAATATGTAATCGGGATAGAATCCGTGCAAGAAGCGATTGATGCTGCAAAAGAACATGCTAAGCTCAATGGTTTAGAGAATTGTGAGTTTTATTGTGGTGATATGAAAGACGTTTTCACAGAAGAGTTTTTAGCTAATCATCCAAAACCAAATGTTTTGGTTACCGATCCGCCTAGAGACGGAATGCACCAAAAAGTGGTAGAACAAATTCTGAAATTAGCACCGCCGAAAATTGTCTATGTTAGCTGTAATTCTGCTACTCAAGCCAGAGATTTAGCACTGATGAAGGAACATTATGATGTGGTGAAGATTCTGCCAGTAGATATGTTTCCGCAGACACATCACGTAGAAAATATAGCGCTATTAATAAAAAAATAACTAAATTGGGGGTTCGAAACAGAATCCTCAATTTTTTTATCTTATAGTTGAGGTATTTTAACCAAATAAAAATTTAAAATATCGAATGAAAAATGTACTGAATTTGTTTTGCGCATTGTCATTAATGATGTCAGCGAGCGCATTTTCTCAACAGAAAGACAGTGTAAAAGTAGATGTAAAAGCTAAAAAAGACACCGTAAACACTGCAAAACCAAAAGACAAAAAACCAGAAAAAATTCAACCTTTCGAGAAAGTAATTACCAACAAAGCAGTTAGCGATGAAGGAATTATTACCGTTCACAAAGTAGAAGACAAATATTATTTCGAAATTCCGGATAAAGCACTGAAAAAAGAATTTTTGGTAGTGACTAGATTAACCAAAGCTGGTGCAGAAATGAGAATGGGAACAGTAGGTTATGCAGGAGATCAAATCAGTCAAAACGTTATCAGTTTCGAGAAAGGACCAAATGATAAAGTGTTTTTACGCTCTATTTCTTACGTAGATTATGCTAAAGATTCTACCTCTGCAATGTATAAAACAGTGATGAGAAACAACGTAAATTCTATAGAACAAGCTTTTGACATTAAAGCTTTCGGTAAAGAAAAAAACTCTACCGTGATAGATGTTACAGATTTTATCAATGCAGATAATGATGTGGTTTCTTTTGATACTCGTTTCAAGAAAGGATTTAGAGTAGGCGCTTTTCAAAAAGATAAATCTTTTGTCAATTTCGTGAAATCTTTCCCAGCCAATATTGAAATTAATACGACTAAAACCTACAACAGAAGTGCAGGAGAAGCTTCGCCAATTCCAGGTGCTCCAAAACCTGAAGTGAGCGGAAATTATACGGTAGAAGTGAATTCTTCAATCATTCTTTTGCCAGAAAATAAAATGCAGGCAAGATATTTTGATCCTAGGGTAGGTTATTTTACAGTAGGTTATACCGATTTTGATGAAAATCCTCAAGGCGTAGAAAGAGTTTCTTTGGTGAAAAGATGGAGACTGGAACCCAAAGCAAAAGATTTAGAAAAATATAAAAGAGGCGAATTGGTAGAGCCAGAAAAACCAATAGTTTTTTACATAGACCCATTAACTCCGAAAAAATGGATTCCATATTTAATTCAAGGAGTGAATGATTGGCAAAAAGCTTTTGAAAAAGCAGGTTTCAAAAATGCGATTTATGCAAAAGTTCCGAATGCTAAAGAAGATCCAGAATGGAGTTTAGAAGATGCAAGATTCTCGGCTATCGTTTATAAACCTTCAGATGTTCCTAATGCTTCTGGTCCTTCAATTGCAGACCCTAGAACTGGTGAGATTTTAGAAAGTCACATCAATTGGTATCATAATGTGATGAAATTGTTGAACGATTGGTATTTCGTACAAGCTTCACCGAATGATCCTAGAGCTAGAAAAGTAGATTTTGATGATGAATTAATGGGGCAATTAATCAGATTTGTTTCTTCACACGAAGTAGGTCATACCCTTGGTTTGAGACATAATTTCGGGTCTAGTTCTACGGTTCCTGTAGAAAATCTTAGAAATAAAGCTTGGTTAAAAGCCAATGGACACACTCCTTCAATTATGGATTATGCGAGATTTAACTACGTTGCACAACCAGAAGATAATGTAGGCGAAGCTGGATTAATGCCAAGAATTGGTGATTATGATGATTGGGCAATAGAATGGGGTTACAGAAGATTTTACAACTATAATTCACCAGAAAAAGAAAAAGCTCATCTTAATAAATGGGTGATGGAAAAATTACAAAATCCTAGACTTTGGTTCGGTACAGAAACTAATCCTTATGACCCGCGTTCTCAAAGCGAACAAGTAGGCGATAATCCTATGCTTGCAGGAAAATATGGAGTGAAAAATCTTCAGCGAATTATGGAAAACATAGAAGCGTGGAGTACAAAACCAAATGAAGATTACAGCAGTCTTAATAATAGATTTACTCAAGTTTCTGGTCAGTTTGCTAGATATTTAGGTCATGTTTCTAAATACATTGGTGGCGTAAAAGAAACGCCGAAAATGGTAGAACAAAAAGGAGCTATCTACGAATTGGTTTCTAAATCAGAGCAAAAAGAAGCTTTGAAATTTTTATCAGAAAATGTATTCACCACTCCAAATTGGTTGTTGAAAACTTCTGTTTTAACTAAAATAGATAAATCGCCTGTAGAAGTGGTAGAAAATCTTCAAAAAACAGTGCTCAATAGAGTTTTAAGCGAAGGTGTTTTGAATAAATTATATGAAGGAGAATCTTTAGATGCTAATGCTTACGCTGTGTATGATTATCTTCAAGATATTAAAAATAGTGTATTTTCTGAGTTGAAATCTTCTTCTAAAATTGATATTTATAGAAGAAATTTACAGAAAAATTTTGTAGAAACTTTAATAGCGAGAACTCAGGCAAGTAAACCAAGCACAGGCAGAAATGCTGAGACGATTTCTGATAACTCTGATGTGAAATCATTAACCAGAGGAGTTTTAAGAGAAATAAAAGCAGATGCTTCTAAAAATGCACAAAATGCACAAGATGCAGTGACCAAATATCATTTAGAAGATTTGGTTTATAGGATAGATAAAGCTTTAGAAGTAAAATAATTCAAAAATAAAGTTCATCATTTCCAGAAAATGGTGAACTTTGTTTTATGAAAGAGATTTTTCTGAAAATTTAAAATAAGAAAAATCAAAATAGTAAGTTAAATATCTGAAACCGACTTTCAAGTTGAATAGGCGTTTTCAGAATATTATTTCCTCGTTAAAAAATGAAAAAATTAATCTTTCCCTTTGTAATATTGGGTTTTTTGCTCACTTCTTGCGAAAACGACGACGATGTTTGCGTAAGTGGAGAAGCTACACCTCGACTAAAAATTAAATTTAAAAGTACAGATAATAAAGTGCTGACTTTAGATTCGCTTTATTTAGATGTAGATTATGGTAATAATAATATTTTAACAGTTGTAAGAGCTGCTAAAGTAGATTCTGCATTGGTTCCAATTCGGGTAGATGATGCAGGTTTTACAGAATTATACGTGAGAAAAACTAAAAAAGGCAGCGTTTCTAAAATAAAACTGAATTATAATACCACTTCTGAATATGTTTCGCCAGCTTGTGGATTCAAAAGACTTTACCAAAACCTTACTGGAACTCTAGAAACTGCCAATCCAGTCACTAAAGTAGAACTCAATCAAAATCAAATTATCAATGAAAACAAAGCTCACCTTTATCTTGTTTTTTAGTTTTTGTTTGGGTTTTTCTCAAGAGAAAGATTCAGTAAAAACCAAATATCAATATAAACCCAATTTTACTGTAGGAGTAGATGTACTGAGTGCTGGATTATCTGCTTTTAGTGATAGAAAATTACTTCAAGGATATGTTTCTTCTGAGATTAAGAAAAATCTTCATGCGGTTTTAGATGTAGGTTTCGAAAAAAATATTTATCAGAAAAACGGTTATGATGCTAGTGCAAACGGAATTTTCGGAAAATTAGGAGGCTATTATATGCTTTCTATGGATACTGAAAATCCTGATAATGGGTTTTATGCAGGAGCAAAAATGGCAGCAAGTTTTTACAATCAAGAGTACAAAAAAGTTCCCATTCGTGGTTTTGGTGGCAGTGACCAATATCTTGCTTTTCCTTCGGTGAATCAATCTGCATATTGGTTAGAAGGTTTTGCAGGAGCTAGAGTTCAGTTGTTTAAATCTAATTTATATGTAGATGTGAATGCGCAGCCAAGATTTTTATTTTATTCTACCAAACAAGAAGAAATGAAACCCATGATTGTACCTGGCTTTGGTAAAAGTTCTACTAAATTTAATGTGGGCTTTAGCTGGAATTTAGCGTATCAGTTTTAAGGGTTTTTAATGGAATTTTAGAAATCTATTTATTTTTCATAAAAATAAATTCTTTTTTGTCTAAATAATTAAGAGAAACTCTATAACTTTGAAGATTCTAAAAATCAATGTATAATTTAAAATCAGATGTAGATGAGAAAACTTTTATTTTTGATGTTGATGGCTTTTTTTACCATTAATATTTCTTCTCAAACAAAAAAGCCAAGTAAAATACTTAGCAAATCTCCCAATGGATATATAAGATGTTATTCTACTGAATACGAAAAAAGTCTTCAGAAAAAAAATAGCAGAAGAGCAAATACTGATGTTTTTGAAAATTGGATTGCCACCAAAATTTCAAAACAAAATACTTATAACCAAAGAATCACTGCGGCAAGAATAATTCCTGTTGTAGTGCATGTTATTAGTAAAGGAGAAGCATTAGGAACTGGTGCAAATATTAGTGATGCACAAGTTATTTCTCAAATCACTACACTGAACAATGATTACAGAAAAAAGTCTGGAACTAGAGGGTTTAATACCAATCCAGTTGGTGCAGATGCCAATATTGAATTTGCACTCGCGGTAAGAGATCCTAATGGAAATCCTACAAATGGGATTGACAGAATTTCTTACAATAAGGATTTCTGGGATGAAGCGGCTGTAGAAAATGAATTAAAACCCAACACAATTTGGGATCCTACAAAATATCTAAACATATGGGTAGTAAATTTTGGCGGAGATTTAGATGGTATTTTAGGATATGCTCAGTTTCCTGAAGCAAGTACTTTAAGCGGTCTGAACTATCCACCTTTTACTGCTAGTACGGATGGAGTTATTATAGGTTATCAATTTTTTGGAAATCTAGACTATAATGATGGTAGTTTTATTTTAGATGCTACCTATGGCTATGGAAGAACGGTAACTCATGAAGTCGGACACTGGTTAGGTTTACGTCATATTTGGGGAGATTCAAATTGCGGTACAGATTATGTAGCAGATACTCCTGTTCATCAAACAGAAAATTACGGTTGTTTTACTCATCCTAAATCAAATACTTGCGGAACAGCAGATGAAATGTTCGAAAATTACATGGATTACACAGATGATACTTGTATGAACATTTTCACAACTAATCAAGTTGATAGATTTAATGCCGTTTTAGCAAATTCACCTAGAAGAAAAGAACTATTAACTTCTAATGCACTTACTCCAGTAACTTTGGTAAGTAATGATGCAGAAGTTAAAGTGCAGTTGATTTATAATACAGATTGTTCTTTCCCTCAGAAAGCTCAAATTAGATTAATAAATAGAGGAAATAATGCTCTAACTTCAGCTGTTATATCTGTTAATGATGCTGGTGTGATATATAACCAAAGTTGGTCTGGTAATTTAGCCACTAATGCAGAAGCGCAAATTCCTATTAGTTTAAATGGAACTGCTATTAGCAATAATAATATTTCGGTTACAGTAAATTCTGTCAATTCTTCATTAGACAATAGAGCTTCTAATGATGCTAGTAATCTTATTTATGCTTCTACTCCAAGCTTCAATACAACTCAAGTGAATTTAGAACTTCAATTAGATTCTTATGGTTCAGAAACTTCTTGGGAAGTAGTAGATGGAGCAGGGAATGTTTTATACACTAGCGAAACATATGTAGATGATGACCCAGATATGCCAGCAGTGAAAAATTACACATTTAATTTAACTAATAATAAATGTTATATTTTCAAAATTTATGACAGTTGGGGTGATGGATTCTGCTGTGATTACGGAAGTGGTTATTATAAGTTGACAACCAGTACAGGAACAGTTATGGTAAATACTACATTTAGTACTGCAGAAGCTTCATACGCCTTCGTTTTAGGAAGTATGTTAGGAACTAAAGAAGCAAACAAATTAGAAACAAAAATTTTCCCTAATCCAGCGGTAGATGTTTTAAATATTACAAAAGTATCTAATAATGCTACTTTTACCATCTATAACGTTGCAGGTCAATTTATTTCAAAAGGAAAAGTCACCAATAATAAAGTCAATGTAGCTACTCTTGCAAAAGGAGTCTATTTCATCGAAGTTTCTGAAAAAGGAGCAACTTCTAAAATGAAATTTATCAAAAAATAATCTTACATGATATAAAAAAGAAAACCTTGAGTTCATCTCAAGGTTTTTTTATTTTTAGAAAATTAGAATTTACAAATCCATTCTTTTTAACTCGTCTATAACTTGATGAGTAAATTCCTTTAAAGTCTCTAAATCAGTATTGTTTTGAATTACAAAATCTGCTAATTTCACTTTTTCGGCTTCAGGCATTTGTTTATCGATGATTTCTTTCACTTCTCGGTATGTTCTGCCATCTCTATCCATCACTCTTTTTATTCTGATGTTTTCATCAGCAGTAACCAAAATTGAATGATAACAACTTTCATTCAGTTTTAATTCAAAAAGTAAAGCCGTTTCTTTGAAAACAAATTCAGCGTTTTGAGCATTTACCCAATTTTCAAAATGTATTTTTACTGCAGGGTGAATAATTTGGTTGAGTTGTAAAAGCAATTCTTGATTTTCGAAAACCTTTTCTGCAACAAATTTTCGGTTGTATTTTCCGTGTTCATCATAAGATTCTTCGCCAAGAAGTTCTATAATTCTAGACTTTAGATTTTCGTCTATATTCACCAATTCTTTTGCCCAAAAATCAGAATCATACACAGGAAATCCCAGCTCTTCAATAAATTTAGAAACCGTAGATTTTCCACTTCCTATTCCGCCCGTAATGCCTATGATTTTTTTTGTAGTTTTCAAAATTCCATCTTCCATCTTCCGTCAAATTAATACCCAAAAACTTCGTTAAAACTGAAAGTTTCATCTAGCTTCACGCCTTTTTCAGTCATTTTCAGACTTGCCAATTCATGATGAGCATCATGCTCGAAGAATAGTAAATATTCATTCTCTACACATTGCTTCAAAAATTTTCCTTTTTCTTCCATGGTAAGAAGCGGTCTCGTGTCATATCCCATCACGTAAACTTGCGGAATGTGCCCAGCTGTTGGAATGAGATCTGCTGCAAAAACAATCGTTTTTTCTTGATATTGAATCACAGGAAGCATTTGTTTTTCGGTGTGTCCGTCTACAAAGATCACGTCCATTTTCAAATCTGGTGCGAAACCATAATTTCCCGTTTTTGGAGTAGGCAGAAATTGCAATTGTCCGCTTTCTTGCATCGGCAAAATGTTTTCCTTCAAGAAACTTGCTTTTTCTCTTGGATTGGGTTCAGTTGCCCATTGCCAATGATTTTCATTAGTCCAAAACTGTGCGTTTTTAAATGCTGGTCTATAACCTGTTTTGTCATCATTCCACTCAATGGCGCCACCACAATGGTCAAAGTGAAGGTGTGTCAAGAAAACATCTGTAATGTCATCTCTTACAAACCCGAATTTTTTTAAATTTTTGTCTAAAGATTCGTCTCCATAAAGCGAATAATGCCCGAAAAACTTCTCATCTTGCTTATTTCCTAATCCACAGTCTATTAAGATGAGTTTTTTGCCATCTTCCACCAAAAGAGAACGAGTCCCTAGTTCGATTAAATTTTTAGAATCTGCAGGATTAGTACGTTCCCAAAGAGATTTCGGGACGACACCAAACATAGCACCGCCATCTAATTTAAAATTTCCGCATTGTATAGGATAAAGTTTCATATAAAGTGTGATTTTGTGCTAAAATTAAAGAATTTTTTCGAGGTTAAAGAAAGAATAAATAAAAGAACTAAATAAAATTATAAGCAAAACTTGAACAATTATTTTTCTCTTTTTTGAAATTTTTAATTGTTGAATTAAAAAGTCTAAAGCTATTAAAATTAAGAAAATGAAAAATGTGAGTATTAGCATAAATAACCAACCACCTTGGAAATCTTTATTAGTGAGATTTCTAAATAAAGAAATAATCATTAATAAAACTGCATAAGTATTAAGTGGAGTAATTTTGTGTATTTTTTCATTCATAGTTTTATTATTTTAATCATTCCAACCATAACTTCTCCATTTATCATCATCACTATAATACTTTTCTGTAATTAAAAATCCTCGAGAAAAAGATATAACAAAGGTTTCTTCTCCTTTTATTTTGTGATATTTAATTCCAGTTGGTGTTTCAATATTTTCGGGCAATTTCTTCTTTTGTTTTTGAATTAAATGTAACTCTTCAATTAAACTTTCTGAACGAAATTTTTGAAGTTTATCAATTAAAAAAGTGCTAGTTATCTGAGCTAAAATAAAAAATGGTATGAGTAAAGAAATGATTGAATCAGATATTTTTTTATCTTTTGACAAAGAATTAATAGCAATCAAAACAAGTGACACTAGCAATAACAAAAGTAAAGGGATGAATCCAAAAAACACTTCAATTACTACAAAACTATCCCAAAATGGAGCAATAAACCCAAATATTATTGCTAAAAAAAATGCGATGATTACTATTTTGTTTTTCATAATCTTAACCTTTAGTCTTATCTTAATCTAAAACAAACTATCAGGTCTTCTTGGTACAGAAATTCCTAAATGTTTGTAAGCTTTTTCTGTAACTTCTCTTCCTCTTGGAGTTCTGATGATAAAACCTTCCTGAATCAAAAACGGTTCGTAAACTTCTTCCAAAGTTTCAGGATTTTCGCCAATAGAAGTTGCCAAAGCAGAAATCCCCACAGGTTTCCCTTTGAAATTTTCTATCATCACACGCATAATTTTATTGTCCATGTCATCCAACCCATATTCATCTACATTCAGAGAATTGAGAGCAAACTTGGTAATTTCAATTTCAATTTCGCCGTTTCCTTTAATTTCTGCAAAATCTCGAACTCTGCGCAATAGTGCATTGGCAATTCTAGGAGTTCCTCTGCTTCTTCTCGCAATTTCCAGAGCTGCATC
This sequence comes from Cloacibacterium sp. DMC96, assembly GCF_056313765.1. Taxonomy (NCBI): domain Bacteria; kingdom Pseudomonadati; phylum Bacteroidota; class Flavobacteriia; order Flavobacteriales; family Weeksellaceae; genus Cloacibacterium; species Cloacibacterium sp. DMC96. Next base: position 147,216 of record NZ_JBQUZQ010000001.1, read on the forward strand.
TTCATAAATCGGAACGCCCAAAACTCTAGCGCTTCTCTCGATAATCATTCCCAAAAGTTCTACTGTATAATATTCTAATCGAGATTGAATCCCGAATCTTGCTAACATGGGTTTCGTGAGCATTCCAGAACGAGTGGTAGCGCCAACTAAAGTAAAAGGATTTAAGCCAATTTGTACAGAACGTGCATTAGGACCTGTTTCCAGCATAATGTCGATTTTATAATCTTCCATCGCAGAATACAAATATTCTTCAACCACAGGCGAAAGTCTGTGAATTTCATCAATGAAAAGCACATCGTTTTCTTCCAAATTCGTCAAAAGTCCAGCCAAACTCCCCGGTTTATCTAAAACTGGTCCCGAAGTAATTTTACAATTTACGCCTAGTTCATTGGCAATAATATGCGCCAAAGTTGTTTTTCCCAAACCTGGAGGCCCGTGTAAAAGCACGTGGTCTAAAGCGCCACCTCTATTTTTAGCAGCCGCCACGAAAACCTCTAAATTATCCAACGTTTTTCTTTGTCCCGCAAAATCCTTAAAACTTTGTGGGCGAATCTGTTCTTCCTGCATTAATTCCTCATCAGAGAAATTTTCTTTATCTGCGTGTAAAAAATCTGGCATCAGTAATAGTACTTGTTATGTTCAAAGGTAATAAATTTTAGGTAAAGGCAAAGGCAAAGGTAAAGTTTGAGAATGTTAATAATTTTGTTGTTGAAATAAATTAATTCTATTTTTGTTAAAATAAAAATTCTAAAAAATGTTTAAGGATTTTACTGAAATGCCAGTTTGGCAAAAAGCGATGGAAATCGCCGTAGAGTGTTTTTTCCTTTCGGAGAGATTGCCAAGAAAAGAAGATTACGGATTAACTTCGCAGTTGAGACGTTCAGCAGAAAGCATTTCGGCAAACATAGCAGAAGCATTTGGTAGAAGAAGTAACAAAGATAAAAGTAGAGTTTACGATATTAGCAGGAGCGAAGCTTTTGAAACAAAAAATCATTTAATTTATGGAAATAAAGTTCAATATTTTACAGACGAAGAACGCAAAAAATTAATTGAAGAATTAGATGTAGTAATCTATGAACTCAATAAAATAATCAATTATCTCAATCGTGATTAAAACTTCTAAGCCTCAATCTTTACCTTTTCCTTAAACTTTACCTCAATCACATGAAACTAATCGGTCCTTTCAAACAAATTCTTACACTCAATAATCTTCCACTTCGAGGAAAACTCTCTGATGAACAATTAGAAATTATCGAAAACGGCGGAATTTTAATCAATAATGATAACTTAATTGAGGAAGTTGGTGATTTTGAAAAATTGAAATCTGACTTCCCAAACGCTGAACTCGAACCTCGAACCTCGAATCTCGAACCTCAAATCCTTCTTCCCGCATTCATAGATTGTCACACACATATTTGTTTTGGAGGAAACAGAGCCAATGATTTTGCGATGCGCAATGCAGGGAAAACTTATCTAGAAATTGCAGAAAAAGGCGGTGGAATTTGGAGTTCCGTTAAGCATACCAGAAATGCTTCCGAAGACGAACTTTTAGAAAAACTATTAGAAAGAATCAATCGCTTAATTTCACTGGGAATTACCACTATCGAAATAAAATCTGGTTACGGATTGAATGTAGAAAGCGAACTCAAAATGCTTCGTGTGATTCAACAAGTACAAACTAAAACCAAAGCAACTTTAGTCCCAACTTGTCTTTCTGCCCATTTAAAACCAAGAGATTTTGAAGGGAGTAATAAAGAATACTTACAACATATTGTTGATGAAATTCTACCAAAAGTAAAAGAAGAAAATTTAGCGAAAAGAGTAGATGTTTTCATCGAAAAATCTGCATTTCAACCAGAAGAAAGCCGAAAATTTTTAGAAAAAGCAAAAGCATTAAATTTTGAAATTACGGTTCACGCAGACCAATTTACGGCGGGAAGTTCTAGAATTGCTGTCGAAGTTGGCGCTGCTTCAGCAGACCATTTAGAAGCAACAATTGATGAAGATATACAATATTTAGCCAATTCAGAAACCGTTGCAGTTGCACTTCCAGGCGCAAGTTTAGGTTTAGGAGAACCTTTTACCCCAGCGAGAAAAATTTTAGATAAAAACGGAATTCTCGCTATTGCAAGTGATTGGAATCCCGGTTCTGCACCGATGGGGAATCTTATTATCCAAGCTTCCATTTTAGCCACTTTTCAGAAGTTAAGCACTGCCGAAGTTTTGGCTGGAATTACCTTCCGTGCTGCTAAAGCATTAAATTTAACCGATAGAGGAATTCTGAAAAAAGGAATGAAGGCAGATTTCGTAGTTTATGAAACCAATAATTTCCAAAATATTTTATACAATCAAGGAAGTTTAATGGCGAGTGAAGTGTATATTGATGGAGAAAAAATTTAATTAAACATGGATAACATTTGGCAAGGACGTAACGATGGAGATTCACCGCTTCATCACAGAATATTCCAACGAGTAGAAATAGCGGAGAACTACGAAAATATTTCACCGAATAATTTCGTTTTGCATGGTTTTGCGGTAGATGAAGGCGTTAGAAGAAACAAAGGAAGAATTGGCGCTGCCAAAGCTCCATACATTATCCGAAAAAATATGAGCAATTTTCCTGTAGTTTCTCCAGATTTTAAATTATTAGATTTTGGAAATATCACTAGCGAAGACCGAAATTTAGAAAATACTCAAGAAAATCTTGCTGAAAAAGTTTCTAAAATTCTGCAAAAAAATGGAAAATCAATTGTTTTAGGTGGCGGCCACGAAGTGACTTTTGCACATTATTCTGGCATCAAAAAAGCATTTCCAAACCAAAAAATTGGTATCATCAATCTCGATGCTCATTTTGATAACCGAGAACCCGAAAATGGAGTAGGAGCAAGTTCTGGAACGGGTTTTTGGCAAATCGCCAAAGAAGGAGAAATCCATTCATTGCAAATCGGTATTCAGAAAAATTCTAATACACTCAAATTGTTTGATACTGCCCATCAATTCGGGATGAAATACATTTTGGCAGACGAAATTTTCTTCGAAAATCTCCCGAAAATCTATCAACAGATTGACGAACTAGTTTCTTCGGTAGACCAATTGTATCTCACCATTTGTATGGATGTTTTCAACGCGTCAATTGCGCCCGGAGTTTCGGCTGTGGCGTACAACGGAATCTTTGCAGATGCTACTTTTCTGCATTTTTACAGACATATTTTGAAGTCAGAAAAATTGGTCGCGCTAGATGTTGCGGAGGTAAATCCAGAGTTTGATATTGCCGAGAGAACCGCCAGATTGGCTGCCAGTTTGGTAAATGAGTGGTTTATGATTTCGTAGGGACAAATCGTGATTTGTCCAATAATTAAAATTTTTAGAAGCAACCCGTTTCTATTTTCTTTCATGTTATGTCCTGCTTTCGCTACTCGCTTTTTTGTTTTTTTTTTCATATGAGCGAAGTCGAAATATCTAAAAAAAACAAAAAGAGCTCAAACATGTCGCTCAATCAGGGCTAGAAATTGGTTTCGGTTTTATTTTCACTTTTTTAAATGATAAGCATTTAAAATTTTTATCTTTGGCAAAACCACGTTTAGGCTTTGGTACATTATCTTTGTACACTTTTTTAATCAAAAATTATGGAACAATTCCTTCAAAATACCTTACAAAATTCTCAAGACGCTTTCCAAAAATGGAAAAAAATTCCATTTGAAGAAAGACAAAAACATTTCACTCAACTATCTGAAATTCTGAATGATAGAAAACAAGAGTTTGCGACAATCATTACCCAAGAAATGAATAAACCGATTTCGCAATCGGTTTCAGAAATAGAAAAATGTGCAGCATTATGTGATTATTATGCTACCGCAGAAAATATACTGAAAACAGAACAAGTAGAAACAGAATTTCAAATTTCCGAAATCCATCACGAACCTTTGGGCGTTATTTTGGGCGTTATGCCATGGAATTTTCCTTTTTGGCAAGCGATTAGATTTGCAGTTCCTACCATTTTAGCTGGAAATGTTATTGTCCTAAAACATGCTTCTATTTGTGAAAAATCAGGTGAAACCATACAAGAAATCTTCGAGAAAGCAGGTTTTCCAAAAGGTATTTTTACTTTTTTAAATGTTTCTCATTCGCAAGTAGAAGAAATGATTGCTCATCCTATTATCAGAGGCGTTTCTCTCACAGGTAGTGAAGCTGCTGGAAGAAAAATTGCAGAAACTGCAGGTAAAAATTTAAAAAAATGTGTTTTGGAATTAGGCGGGAGTGATGCTTTTATCGTTTGTGAAGATGCAGATGTTTCTAAAGCAGCAAAAGAAGGAGCGCAAGCAAGATTACAGAATAACGGTCAAACTTGTGTAGCTGGGAAAAGATTTGTCATTCACGAAAAAGTATATCAAGATTTTGTAGAAAAATTTACAGAAGAGTATCAAAAATATCAACCAAAAAATCCTATGAAAGAAGAAACGAAGTTAGGATTAATGGCGAGAGAAGATTTGGCTTCAGATTTAGAAAAACAATATCAAAAAGCGCTTAACAACGGAGCGAAAGCTATTGTAGCATTAGAATCTGTAGGAAATATGGCTTTTAAACCAGGAATTTTAGAAATGAATCCAGAAAATCCTATTGCTCAGGAAGAATTATTTGGTCCATTGGCAATGGTTTTTAAAGTAAAAAATGATGAAGAAGCTTTACAAATTGCCAATAATACCATGTTTGGATTAGGAAACGCAGTTTTCACCTCAAATAAAGAACGAGCTTTGTTTTTCGCAGAGAATTTAGAAAGCGGAAGCGTGGCAATTAATCAAATTTTTCGTTCAGATGTAAGATTGCCTTTTGGTGGAAGAAAGAATTCTGGATATGGAGTAGAATTGTCTCTGTATGCACTCAAAGAATTTACCGCTCCCAAAACCATTATAGGTAAATTTTAGAAATTTAAAAAAATAAAAAAGCTCCAAATTTTTGGAGCTTTCATTTTATATAGTGGTTAATCTGAGTGTATTGGTTTTTCCACCTTCATAAACTGGCATTGCATTGAGATTTACTACGAAATCTCCTTTTTCTACATAGCCATAATGATGTGTTAACATGTTTACTTGGATTACCGTTTCGTCTGTAGATTTGTTCATGTCATAGTAGAACGCTCTTACTCCCCATAAAAGGTTCAGCATGGTAAGAACTCTTCTGTTAGAACTGAAAACGATAATTCTAGAAGTAGGTCTGTGTGCAGAAATTTGGAAAGCAGTGTAACCAGAGTGAGTAAGCGTAATAATGGCTGCTGCACCAGTAGTTTCTGCAATTTTAACTGCGTTAAGACAAACCATATCTGTTACGAAACGATCGTCTACACAAGTTATTTTTTCTATAATATCATTTTTCTTTTCGTAAAGATTAGTAGATTCTATATTCTTAATGATCTTTGTAATGTTTTTAACTACATCTACTGGATATTTTCCTACAGAAGTTTCACCAGAAAGCATTACTGCATCAGCGCCGTCTAATACGTTGTTTGCCACGTCATTTACCTCGGCTCTAGTTGGAGTAAGGCTACTGATCATGGTTTCCATCATTTGCGTAGCGATAATTACTGGTTTAGAGTAATATCTGGCTTTGTCTACTAATTTTTTCTGAATGACAGGAACTTCTTCCATTGGAACTTCTACTCCTAAATCTCCACGTGCAACCATTAATCCGTCACATTCTAGAAGAATTTCGTCAATATTTTTTACACCTTCTGGTTTTTCAATTTTTGCAATAATTGGAATTTTGAAATCAGAATGCGCTTCAATTAATTTCTTTAAATCAATAATGTCTTGAGCATGACGAACGAATGAAAGTGCAATCCAATCGAATTCATTTTCAATCATGAATTTAGCATCTTCGATGTCTTTTTCTGTCAAAGCAGGAAGAGAAACATTGGTGTTTGGCAAATTCACTCCTTTTTTAGAGCTTAATGGTCCACCTTGAATCGTTTTTGCTTTTACCGTATCTTTTTGGTTAGTTTCGATGACTTCGAAAACTAATTTTCCATCGTCAATAAGGATTCTTTCACCAACTTTTACGTCTTGCGGGAATTTTTCATACGTCATGAATACTTTGGTTGAATCACCTTCGCAAGGCTCATTGGTAAAGGTAAGTACGTCTCCTGGATTAAGGAAAGAACCTTCTTTTACTACTCCTACTCTTAATTTAGGACCTTGTAAATCTCCTAAAATAGAGATGTTATAACCGTATTCTTGATTGATTTCTCTAATAATGTCTACATTTCTCTTAACCAGTTCGTAATCGGCATGAGAAAAATTTATTCTAAAAACATCGGCTCCAGCTTTTACCAGTTCTAGCATGATTTCTTTCGTAGAAGAAGCAGGTCCTAATGTTGCGATTACTTTGGTTTTTTTCGCTCTCTTATTCATAATAATTAATTAGCTTGTATAGTTCGCTATTGGGTTGTAAAGAAAAATCTTGTATTTGAAACATGATGTTTTCTGGCAGCAAAATTAGTGAAAAATCTTTAAAACTATCCTTTGCATAAATAATGTAGTCTACATCTTTATTTTTGGGCATCAGAAATTTGATTTCTTCAGTCTGTGCAAAGAGTTCGTTGTCTGTTTTTTTTCGTAATGGTGCTGATTTGTTAGATACTATAGAATAGCAATTTTTAGTTTCTTTGTGATATCCTTCGAATTTTGTAAAACAAAACTGTTTTATTTTTAAGTCGTCTGTTCTTACGAATTGGAAGGGATTTATTTTGTTAATTTCGAAAAATATTTCGTGATCGGGTAATTTTTTAGCCAATCTAAGTAAACCAATATCCATTGGTTCATCATCTTCTAGGTCAAGAAATATTTTTTTGTTTTTCAACAATGTGTTCTTTTTTATTTAAGGAGTAAAACGCTCTTTGTGCTGCTTTTTCTTCTGCTTTTTTCTTAGAAGTTTCTGTGGCAGAAGATATTTTTACATTATTTAAGTAGATGCAACTCTTAAATAGAAGGTTCTTATTGGGCAAAGTTTCTTCGGTGATATCATACTTTATCGTCACCTTTTTCTTTTGGCTCCATTCTAGCAATAATCCTTTGTAACTTACGATTTTGTTTTCTAGTTTTTCAATATGTTTATCAGTAAACAATTTTTCTAAAACAATTTTTTCGCAGGTTTCATAATTGGTGTCTAAATATAGCGCACCAATAAAGGCTTCGAAGAGATTCCCCGAAATGTTTTCACCTAAATTACCATTTCCACCATTTTGAATAAAATCTCTAAGCTTCAGTTTTTCGCCTAGAGAGTTAAGGTTTTTTCGATTGACAATTTTTGATTTCATTTGGGTAAGAAATCCTTCATTGGCAACAGGATAATTTTTATAAAGATAGCAAGAAATGATGCTTCCTAAGACTGCATCTCCTAAAAATTCTAATCTTTCGTAGTTTTTAGCTCCCGTAGTTTTATTAGGAATTTTTAATGAAAAAGCTTCATGATAGTAATCAAGATTTTTTACATTCTGCCCAATTATTTTACTAACTCTGGCAGAAAGTAGCTTTTCTTTTTCAGTCTTTTTTTTGAAAGGTCTTTTAAGTAGAAATTTTTGTAATGAATTTTTTAAGCCCATTATAATTTCTTGAATAGAACGCAAGCATTGTGACCTCCGAAACCAAAGGTATTACTCATGGCAATTTTTACATCTTTTTTTACAGCGTGGTTAAATGTAAAATCTAATCTGCTGTCAATGTTTTCGTCATCAGTAAAATGGTTAATGGTAGGAGGAACAATACCATGTAAAATAGTTCCTAACGCTGCTATAGCTTCTATTACACCAGCTGCACCAAGAAGGTGACCAGTCATAGATTTAGTAGAGTTTATTTGAATATCAAATGCATGCTCGCCTAATAGTTTAACAATTGCATTAGATTCTGCAATATCTCCTAATGGAGTAGAGGTACCATGCATATTGATGTGGTCTACTTCATCTGGAGTTACACCAGCGTCTTCTAAACAATTTTTCATCACTAGATAAGCGCCTAATCCTTCTGGATGAGGTGCAGTCATATGATATGCATCTGCACTTAAACCACCACCTGCAAGTTCTGCGTAAATGGTAGCGCCACGTTTTTTAGCATGTTCATACTCTTCAAGGATGATACAACCTGCACCTTCTCCTAGAACAAATCCATCTCTGTCTTTGTCAAAAGGTCTAGAAGCAGTTTTATAATCATCATTTCTTGTAGAAAGAGCCATCATAGAATTAAATCCTCCCATTCCAGATGCGGTAACAGCAGCTTCTGAACCTCCACATACTATTACGTCTGCTTTTCCTAATTGGAGAAGCATTTTTGCATCAATCAACGCGTTTGTAGAAGATGCACACGCAGAAACTGTAGTGTAATTAGGTCCATGAAAACCGTATTCCATAGAAACATGACCCGGAGTAATATCCGCAATCATTTTTGGAATGAAGAAAGGATTAAATCTAGGTATTCCTTCAGATTTTGCCCAGCCTAGAACTTCGGTTTCGAAAGTTTCTAAACCTCCAATTCCTGAGCCCCAGATTACACCCACTCTGTTTTTATCTACTTGATCTTCGATAATTCTAGAATGTGATACAGCTTCACGAGCTGCCACCACACCGAGTTGAGTGTTTCGGTCCATTTTTTTTGCTTCCTTTTTTTCAAAATGATCTAAAGGATTGAAGTTTTTAACCTCACAAGCAAATTTTGTTTTGAAGTTAGTAAAATCGAAGAGAGTGATAGGAGCAGCGCCACTTACACCTTTTACAAGGTTTTCCCAATACTCTTGAGCATTATTACCAATTGGTGTAATTGCACCAAATCCTGTTACTACAACTCTCTTCAATTCCATAGTTTTGTTAATTTTTGTAATAAAAATTATTGTTTGATAACTTCTTCAATATAAGCGATTGCGTGACCTACAGTAGTGATTTTTTCTGCCTGATCATCAGGAATCTGAATGTTGAATTCTTTTTCAAATTCCATAATTAATTCTACAGTATCTAAAGAATCTGCACCTAAATCATTAGTGAAGCTTGCTTCAGGAGTTACTTCTGTTTCTTCCACGTCTAGCTTATCTGCGATGATAGCTTTTACTCTTGATGTAATGTCTGACATAGCAATTTGTTTTAAAAATTTTTGTTAATTCAAGTGCAAATATATAAAATTCTGTGCCAATACAAATTTTTTTCATATATTTTGATTTTAAATTATTGTAAATCAGTCTAATAATATTTTAGTAATATGATTTAGAGATTAATTCTTAATTTTGTGACATTATTTCAGACTATGAGTAACTTTTTTGAAAACGATGATGATGTTTTTACAGGCAAAGACCATACTCCGCTTCGTGAGGATGCTTTCGTAAAGACACCAGAAGAAAAAATAAAAATTATAGAAGAAAAGTTTGCAGAGATTATGCACACTTTAGGTCTTGATATGACCGATGATTCTCTGAAAGATTCACCAAAACGTGTTGCTAAGATGTATGTAAACGAAATTTTTGGTGGACTTTTGCCAGAAAACAAACCAGGGATTTCTACTTTCAGCAATAAATATAAGTATAGACAAATGCTGGTAGAGAAAGATATTACCGTATATTCTTTCTGTGAGCATCATTTTTTACCGATTATTGGCAAAGCGCACGTTGCTTATATTTCAAACGGAGACGTAATTGGGCTTTCTAAAATCAATAGAATTGTAGATTATTACGCAAAACGTCCGCAAGTGCAGGAAAGATTAACGATGCAGATTGTAGATGCTTTAAAAGAAGCACTGGGAACGAAAGATGTAGCTTGTATTATCGATGCTAAACACCTTTGCGTAAATTGTAGAGGAATAAAAGACACTGCAAGTTCTACGATTACCGCAGAATTAAGCGGAATTTTCAGAACCAATCCTATTACCAGACAAGAATTCTTACATTACGTAGGAAGTCATGCGAAATTGGATTAGGTGATGTGATAATTAGGTAATTAGAAGATGTGTTAAAGAGATTATTAGAATATGAAAATTGAAAAAAAAGACCTTTTTATTATTTTTCTTCTTACTTTTTTGTTAATTTTATGTTTTGGAGTTTATCAGATTTACCAAATTTTTTATCCCTATTACTTTAATCATGCAGACTTTACATATGTTTCTTTTGAAGGAAAAATTCCTTCTAAACTTGAGGTTCTATTTTTTGGTTTTTTGAGAGTAGAATTAATAACTGTAAGTTTGTTGGTGAGTGTTGGTTTTGTTTTTTTTAGAAAAATTGTATTAAAAAAATGACCAGATTTAAAAAAATATCACACCAGATTTTTACAACTACAATTATTTGTTGTTGCTAAAATCATTGCGCCTAAGAGGAACGAAGTAGGAAGAAATCTTTCAATTTTTAAATCTATCAATCATTAAATAAAAATTAAATGCAACTTAAAATATACAATTCGCTTTCTGCGGAAAAAGAAATTTTCACACCTATTAACGGCAACAAAGTAGGAATGTACGTTTGTGGACCAACCGTTTACAGCAATGTGCACTTAGGAAATGTGAGAACTTTTATGAATTTCGACTTTATTTATAGAAGTTTGAAACATTTGGGTTATGATGTTCGTTACGTAAGAAATATTACAGATGCGGGGCATTTAACTGACGATGGAGATGTAAATAACGACCGTTTCGTGAAGCAATCTCGCCTCGAAAAACTGGAACCTATGGAAATTGTACAAAAATATACCGTAGATTTTCATAAAGTTTTAGAAAAATTTAATCTTTTGCCTCCAACGATTGAGCCAACTGCAACTGGTCACATCATCGAACAGATAGAACTCACCAAAGATTTAATCGAAAAAGGTTTGGCTTATGAAAGCAACGGTTCTGTTTACTTTGATGTTCGTGCTTACAACGAAAAAGGAGGAAATTATGGTGAACTTTCTAAAAGAAATATCGACGAACTTTTTGCCAATACCCGCGATTTAGACGGACAAAACGAAAAGAAAAATCCACAAGATTTTGCCCTTTGGAAAAAAGCCAGTCCAGAACATATTATGAAATGGATTTCACCTTGGGGAGAAGGTTTCCCAGGTTGGCATCTTGAATGTACAGCGATGTCTACTAAATATTTAGGTGAACAATTTGATATTCACGGAGGTGGAATGGACCTTAAATTTCCGCACCACGAATGCGAAATTGCTCAAGGTAAAGGTTGCAACGGTGTTTCGCCAGTGAAATATTGGATGCACGCGAATATGTTGACCATGAACGGACAAAGAATGAGTAAATCTACAGGAAACTACATTCTTCCGCAGCAATTAATTTCTGGTGAAAATGATTTTTTTGAAAAACCGTTTCATCCAACTGTAGTTCGTTTTAATTTTTTACAAGCGCATTACAGAAGCGTTCTTGATATTTCAAATGAAGCAATGTTGGCTTCAGAAAAAGGTTTCCAGCGTTTAATGGAAAGTTTGAAAGTTTTAAACACTGTCACGCTGAGCGGAGTCGAAGCGTCTTCTAGTTTTGATTTAAAAGAATGGAAACAAAAATGTTATGATGCGTTGAATGATGATTTCAATTCACCAATTTTGATTTCTCATCTTTTTGAAGCGGTAAGTTTTATTTTTAAACTGAAAGATGGTAAAGAAAATATTACTTCTGAAGATTTAGAAGAATTAAAAACCTTGATGAATGCTTTTGTATTTGATGTTCTAGGTTTACAAAATATTGAAGAAAATAACAATTCAAAATTAGACCAAACTTTGCAGGTTCTCATCGAGTTAAGAAATCAAGCCAGAAAAGCCAAAAATTTTGAGCTTTCTGACCAAATTCGTGATAAGTTATTAGAACAAGGCATAGAATTGAAAGACGGAAGAGAAGGAACTTCTTACGTTTTAAATTAAAAAAAATAAAATTTTTATAATTTACCCTTTTTGTATTCTAAATGCAGAAAGGGTTTTTTGTTTTCTTGAAAAGAAACTCCTGTTTGCAAATTGGGAGTATTTTTTACTAAAAATGATAAATTTTCGACAGAATAAAATTTTTAAAATACATTGATTTTTTAGATACTTTACTAGATATTATTGTATCATGAAGAGACATTAAATCCCTTTATTTAAAGACGTAAATAATCAGAAACAAATTAAAAATCATATAATTAATTTTTTCTAAAGCATATATATTTTTGTAAATTCGTGAGTTGAAAAACGAAAAAAATGAAATTATATTTCACTATTAATTATGGAACTGAGTTTGGGCAGAGGTTAGCCATTCAAGTTTCTGAAGGGAAAAATGTGAAAACACATGACCTTCATTTCTCGGATAATAGAAATTGGAAGGGCGAAATCGATTTTTTCTCTAAATCTATAGAATACAAATATTTGGTTCTAGATGCTAATAATCAAATCATTAATGAGGAGATTTGCCATCATCGATTGAATTTTGTGAATAATTTCCAAGAGTATAACATTTATGATGTCTGGAACAATAAAAACTTCCCCGAAAACTATCTCAATAATAAGATTCTTCAAAATAAACTAGGAGATTTCAAAGCAGAGAAAGTTGCAATTCTTAAAAAACATACGCATCATTTCAGAATAGAAGCTCCGCTGTATTCGCCTGATTGGAAGATGGTGATTTTGGGAAATAATGAAGTTTTGGGTAACTGGAGTTATGCCGACGCTCCAAAAATGGCTCAAACTTCTGTTGGTGTTTGGGAATTGGCGGTAGATTTAAAAAAACAAAAAGAATTTGTACAGTATAAATACGGAATTTTTGACGAGAAAAAAGGCGAAATCATTGCAGTAGAATACGGCGAAAATAGATTAGCTTTCCCAAATCAAGATGCAGAAGTTTTACAAATTCATGCAGATCATTATTTTAGATTTAATGCCGAACAGCTTTACAAAGCAGCGGGAGTTGCCATTCCTGTTTTCAGTTTAAGAAGCGAAAACGGTTTTGGAGTTGGTGAGTTTGCAGATATTAAAAAATTAGCAGATTGGGCACATAAAACTAATCTTTCTATCATTCAGATTTTGCCGATTAATGATACTACCGCTAATTACAGTTGGACGGATTCTTATCCTTATGCGGCGATTTCGGTGTATGCATTGCATCCTCAGTATTTGAGTTTAGAAAATCTGCAGTATTCAATTCCTGAAAATTTAAAAGTAGAATATAAGCACAAAAAAGATGAATTAAATGCTGAAAAATTTGTGGATTATGAACAAATGATTTCAGGAAAATGGAAATTCATCAAAGCTGTTTTTGAGGAAAATAAATCTGAAATTCTTAAAGACAAAGATTTCTTAAAATTCTTGAAAGAAAATGCAGATTGGCTGAAACCTTATGCAGCCTTTTGTGTTTTAAGAGACAAAAATAACACGCCTAATTTCAATAATTGGAAAACGCATAAAAAATACGTTGCAGGAAAAATTTCTCAATTTTTTGATGCAAAACATGCCGAATTTGAAAGCGTAATGCTTCATTCTTGGGTGCAATATCAGTTGCATTTACAGTTAAAAGATGCTGTAGATTATACTCACGGTTTGGGAATTTCTCTGAAAGGAGATTTGCCAATCGGTATTTACAGATTTTCTGCTGATGCATGGACTGAACCAGAACTTTTCGGAATGGATTTTCAAGCAGGAGCACCACCTGATGAATTTTCTGACTTAGGTCAAAACTGGGAATTCCCAACTTATAATTGGGAAGTGATGAAAGAAAACAATTACGATTGGTGGAAAAAACGCTTTAACGTAATTGCGCGCTATTTTGATGCGATGAGAATAGACCATATTCTAGGATTTTTCAGAATTTGGAGAATGCCAATGACTGCTACACAAGGAATTTTAGGGTATTTTTATCCTGCAGTTCCTGTGACTTTGCAAGAATTTTCGGCAAGACATATTCCATTTAATTATGACAGATATTGCAGACCTTTTATCAATGACCAAATTCTTTGGGATAATTTCGGTTACGAAAAAGAGGTGATTGCAGAACATTTCTTGTATCAAGAAAATGGAGTGTATCATTTCAAACCAGAATATGATTCGCAAAGAAAATTAGTAGATTATTTTAAAACACATCCTAGAGATTGGATGGAAGAAAAACTGATTTCACTTGCCGCGAATGTGTTATTCTTAACCGAAAATAATGGCGAAGACATTGTTTATCATCCAAGATTTAACATTCAAAAAACATCTTCCTATCAACACCTTTCTGATTGGGAAAAGAATGCATTGCATGAATTGTATATCGATTATTTCTTCAGAAGACAAGATGGACTTTGGCATGAAAAAGCCATGGAAAAATTACCTATGTTGCTTTCTGCAACAGATATGTTAATTTGTGGCGAAGATTTAGGTTTGGTTCCAGATTGTGTTCCTGGAGTGATGGATGCTTTAGGAATTACAGCATTAAAAGTTCAGCGTTCGCCAAAAGAAGATGTTCCGTATTACAATCCTCAAAATGCAGGTTATATGAACGTAGTTACGGCTTCTTCTCACGACAGTTCTACATTAAGACAATGGTGGAAAGAAAACAGAGAACTTACACAAAATTATTATAATAATCAGCTTAATCAATACGGAACTGCGCCTTCGGAACTTCTTCCAGAATTGGCAGAGATTATTATGAAACAGCATTTGCATTCTCAAGCGATGTTAGCGATTTTCCCAATTCAAGAGTATTTTGCTACAGATTATGAAATTGTAAATCCTTATGCAGATGACGAGAGAATCAATAATCCAGCGGTTTTCCCTCATTATTGGAGATACAGAATGCATATTGCACTAGAAGATTTATTACAAAAAGAACATTTTAATGATAAAATTGCACAGTTTGTAAGTGAATCAAACAGACAATAATTGAGATTATAACTACTCAGTTACACAATAAAGAAGTTAAAATCGAGTTCAGATTTTAACTTTTTTTATTTTTCTACATCAAATTCTTAGTTAGTAAATATGGCTTAAATTCTACATTTTTAAAAATATACAACCTTTCGTTATCAAAAAATAGAAAGTTTGGCACGTATTTTTAATAATGCTTAATAGAACATTAAATAACTAAGAAGATGAAATCTATATTCACAAAATTATTCCTCGTTTCTGCGTTATCAGTTACAGGAATTTCATACGCACAATATTATCCTAATGATGATTATGGCAACAATTATGGCTATGAATATTATTATGATGATTACAATTATCCAGACGAATATTATTATGAATATCCTAATGATTATTACACCAATGATTTATATAGAGGATATTATAATGATTACAGGAACACGATTATCAGCATCAATTGGGACAGATTTTTTGTAGAATTCAGGCTTTCTCCTTATCAAATCAGAGAGATAAGAATTTTAAACTCACGTTTCTCTAATTACGGAAACTGGCACAGATATTACAGATATAATCCTAACAGATGGTATTATGATAGATTTATTGCATTAGAAAGAATTTTAGGTCCTAGAATTTACGTAGTGTATTATCAAAGATATTATCGAAACTATAATCCAATTGTTTACTATCAAAATTATAGAGTAAAACATTATAGACCAACGGTTTATGTGACTCCTAGATATAGAAATGTAGATGTAAGAATATTTAAAAATGATGCTTACAGAACAGGAGGTTTCAGAAATAATGATAGAGTGTATAATGACAATAGAAATTTCGAAAAATCTAGAGAAAATTCAGGTTTCAGATCAGGTTCATCTGATGAAAGACCTAGAGATAATGGCGGATTTAGAAGCTCAGATTCTAGAAATGATAATGACAGAAACTACGGGAACCAAAGTCAACAACCATCTAGAAATGAAGGCTTCAGAAGCGTTTCTCCTCAAAGAAGTGAAAACCAAAACAGAGGAAATGACGCAGTAAGAAGCGGTGGTTTTAGAAATCAAGGCCAAGAAAACAAAGCTTCAGAAAATCGTTCTTCTGGTAATAATGGTAGAGGAAATGGAAACAGTAACGGAAACAGAGGTGGCGGATTTAGATAGAAACATCATACTTTACATTCCAATATTTTGATTTTTAAATGAGGAACAATTCTATTGTTCCTCATTTTTTATGATAAAAAACATAAACCAATTTTTAGGCACGAGATTTGATTATTTTAAATAAGAGAAGTAATTCTTCATATCAAATTAATTTTTTACATTCACACAAAAGCGGAACTTTAGTTTCGCTTTTTTTTTTAACATTAAATTTATTTAAACTTGAATTTTGAGAAAATTTTTGTTCTAACTTCGTAGTTATGAAAATTTTATACGCGATTCAAGGAACAGGAAACGGACATGTTTCCAGAGCAAGAGAAATTATTCCCATCCTCAAAAAATATGGCGAACTAGATATTCTCATCAGTGGAACTCAAGCCGATGTAGATCTAGATGAAGAAATAAAATATCAATTCAAAGGTTTCGGGTTTGATTTCGGAACCAAAGGTGGAATAGACTACAAAAGCAGTTTCCGAAAAGCAGATTTTTCACAATTGATAAAAGATATTAGAAATCTCCCTGTAAAAGATTATGACTTGGTGATTAATGATTTTGAACCTGTTACGGCTTGGGCTTGTAAACTGAGAGGGAAAAAATCGGTTGCGCTGAGTCATCAATCAGCATTTTTGTCTCCTAAAACGCCTATTATTTCTGGAATTCATTTGGGTGCAATCATTCTCAAAAATTATGCTCCAGCTACTGATAAAGTGGGATTTCACTTCGAGCGATATGATGATTTTATCAGAACTCCAGTCATTCGTTCGGAAATAAGGAACCTAAAACCAGAAAATTTAGGACATTACACGGTTTATCTTCCTGCATACTCAGATGAATTTATTTTGAAAAAATTATCAAAACATCCCGACCAGAAATTTCAAGTTTTTTCTAAACATACTCGCGAAGATTATTCTCAAGAAAATGTAGAAGTCTATAAGGTGAATAATGAAAAATTTAATCTATCTCTAGGAAAATCCGAAGGATTATTAACGGGTGGCGGTTTCGAAGGTCCCGCTGAAGCTTTATTCTTGGGCAAAAAACTTTTGTGTGTGCCTATGTTTCATCAGTATGAACAGCAATGCAATGCTTTGGCTGCCGAAAAAATGGGAGCAACTGTGATTTGGAGTGAAAAAGAATTTGACCAAAAATTAAATCATTGGCTCAACAATGCAGAACCTATACAAGTCAATTTTCCTGATGAAACAGAAGAAGTCATTAAAAACCTTATTGAAAAATACAGTTAAGTTTTTTTAACAAAATTTTAGCTTTTCAGCATTTAACCTTGGTAAGGTTTTGTCATCAAAAAGATAATTAACCAAATAATTACAAAAAAATGACAAAGAAAATAATTTTAAGTGCAGCCATTTTTGGTGCAGTATTCATGTTCGGACAAGAGAGACAAAAACTTACGCCAGAACAAAGAGAAGCTAAAAAAGCAGAAATGGTTCAGAAAGCGAAAGAAAGACAACAAGCTCATTTAGACAAGATGACTACAGAACTTAATCTTTCTAAAAAGCAAGTGGAACAAATAAAAGCTTTGCAAGAAAAAAATAATGCAGAAAGAGAAGCGAATAGAGCAAAAATGGAAGAAATGAGAAAGCAAAGACAACAAGAAATGCAAGCGAAAAGAGATGCTCATGATGCAGAAATGAAAAAAATCCTTTCGCCTGAACAATATGATAAATGGCAAAAACAAAGATTAGAAAACATGCAGAAACAAAGAGACGCATGGAAAAATAAAGCCATGAGAAAAGGAGGAAAACAAGGCGGAATGAAACCACAAAATACACCTCAGTAAAACACAAACTTCATAAACTTTTTATTTTAATTTTTAATTCACACAGCGAGAAAATTTTTTCTCGCTTTTTTTTGTGATTTTTATCAAGTTCTTAAAGGTTTGTTTAATAAAAGTTTTTTCTTAAATTTAGCCAAAACTAACAAAACCATTTTATGAACAAGCTTTTCTCTTTTATCTTTCTTGTTTTCAGTACTTTACTATTTTCTCAAAATTATGCAGTTTCTGCGATTCCAGAAAATTTACTTCATAAAGCCAATGCTGTAGTAAGAAATGATGAAACTACTATTGATATTAATGCCATAGATAATATGGTGCAGACTTACAATAAAACCATTACCATACTGAATAAATCTGGTGATAATTTTTCAAGTATTCGTATTCCTTATGATAAAAGTGTTTCGGTAAGCAATATAAAAGTGTCTATTTTAGACCAAAATGGAAAAGTAATTAAGAAATATTCTAAAAGCGATTTTATAGATGCTAGTCATAGTCCTAGTTTTTCTTTTTATGATGATAGTAGAATTTTGTTTCTAAATTACATGTCAATTTCTTATCCGTATTCTATACAGTATTCTTATACCACAGAGACAAGAAATACAGTATTTATGCCAGATTTTTTTCCAATTGATGGCTATAATATTTCTACAGAAAAAACGAGTTTAGCGATTAATAATAAATCTGGAATCAGATTAAGAACTAAGGTTCATGAAGCGGATTTCGCGAAAATTTCATTTACAGAAAATGGGCAAAAATATTTTTACAGTTTTTCTAATGTTCCAGCAGTAGAAGATGAACCACGCTCACCTAGTTTAATAGATTTTTTACCAAAAGCTGAGTTTTCGTTAGATCAATTTTCCTTAGAAGGGAAAAAAGGAAACCTTACTCAGTGGAATGAATTTGGGAATTGGTATTACCAAAGTTTAATTCAGCCTGTTTCAGAAATTACACCAGCACTTCAAGCAGAAGTTGCAGCACTTAATTTAACAGGAGGCACTCATGATAAGGTGAAAAAACTTTTCCAATACATGCAGAGCAAAACCAGATATGTTTTGGTAGCAATAGGAATTGGTGGTTGGAAACCTATGTTGGTAGAAGATGTTAGAAAAAAAGGATATGGTGATTGTAAAGCATTAACCAATTACATGAGAACATTATTGCAAGCGGCAGGAATTAAATCTTATTACTGCATCATCACAGATGATCGGTCACCGATAAAATTTTCTGAAGATTTTCCAAAAATGTTTGGAAATCATGCTATTCTCATGATTCCTACAGAAAAAGGAAACATTTGGTTAGAAAATACTTCACAAGAAATTGCTTTTAATCATTTGAATTATACTTCTTTAGATAGAAATGTGATGGCCATTTCTGAGGACGAAATCAAGTTAGTCAATACACCTACTTATAAACCAGAAGAAAGTAGTGAAATTCTAAATGCAGAGGTTAAACTTAATCCAGATAATAGTATAAATGTGGATGCTAAATTTAGATTTTCTGGGGCACAATATGATTTCCAAAGACCACTTACTTCCTTAAACAAAGATGAGGTAAAGGAAGCGCTTAAAGAAAGATTTTATTACCTTAATATGGAAAATCTGGAGGCTAATAATGTGACTAATAATAGAGATGAAGCGCTGATAAATTATGAAGTGAAGTTGCAAGCGAAAAATTATTCTAAAAAATTAGGAAATGACATCATTTTAAGAGCAATGCCGTTCTTAGATCTTATGCAAACTACTAGTCATGAAGACAGAAAATTACCATTAGAAGTCTATTTTTCTTATCAAGATACTTACAATTTTTCTCTAGAAATTCCAGAAGGATATAAGTTAGCAGAAATTCCAAAATCTGTACAGTTAAATTCAGAGTTTGGCAGCTATTCTCTCCAATTTTCTATGGAAAATGGCAAACTGGTTACTCAACGAAAAATTACGATTCTGAAAAATATTTATCCAAAAGAAAAATTCAAAGAATATATAGAGTTCAGAAAAAAAACCAATAACCTAGACAATACTAAAATTCTTTTAACTAAAATCTAATACATGAAAACTAAAATTTTAACTGTTTTTTTATTTTTTATTTCAATGTTTGTGTTTTCGCAGCACAAGTTTTTGAAATATCCAGAATTTAATAAAAATGACCTTTCTAAAACGAAATCTACCATCAAAGAAGATGCTCATGCAGAAATATTATACAGTTCTATTAGTAATTTGATTATTAATGGACAATTAGAAACCAAAGTCTTTAAAAGAATTAAAATTTACAATAAAGAGAAATCTTCTCAATATCTAGATGTAGAAATACCTTTATATGAAGGAAATGGAGAAAAAGAGTCGGTTTCTGGTCTCAAAGCTGTAACCTACAATTTAGATAATGATAAAGTTGTTACTTCTAAAGTAGAAAAAGACGCTAAATTTAGATCTAAGGAACAAAAAAATAGATTTATTCAAAAATTTACTTTTCCTAATGTCAAAGATGGGTCTATTATAGAATATCAGTATCAAGTAAATTCTCCTTTTTTACAATTGCTAGACAAAACTTATTTGGAGTTTGATATTCCTGTTATTTATGAAGAATATATTTTTGATTTTCCTAAGTTTTTTGGGTACAATTATAATTTTCAAGGAGGATTAATGCCAAAATATAAAGATGATAAGGCTCAAATGATGTATGGTCAAGATTACTACAGTTTGAGGCTAGGTTTTGAAAATGTACCGCCTTTTAAAGCCGAAAATTTCATGAAAAATGAAAGAAATTATATTACCAGTGTAAGGCCAGAATTGAATTCTACTAATTATAATAACATATTTAAATCTTACGCAACAAGTTGGGATGATATTAGAGATAAGTTAAAAGAGTATGATGATTTTGGAGGACAATTAAGTAAAAAATCTTTGGCAAGAAATGTTCTTTCACAAGATATTTTAAGCATGACTTTGCCAAAAGAAAAAGCCAATAAAATTCTGAAATTTGTGCAATCAACTTATACGTGGGACGGAAATGTTGGGTTATTTACAGGAGATGGTATTAAAAGTTTAATAGACACTAAGATAGGAAATAGTGCAGAGATTAATCTTTATTTAATTATGCTGATGAGAGAAGCTGGGCTTAATGTAAGTCCAATGATTATGAATACTGTAAATAGAGGAATTTTGAATATTGCATTTCCTACAATTGGTGCTCCTAATTATGTAGTAGCTTGTTTAGAAGATAATGGTAATTACTATTTGTATGATGCAACTTCTAAATTTTCTTTGCCAAACTTATTGCCACCAAGAGCTTATAACTATAACGCTATTCTGTTAAAAGATAAAAAAGCGGAAATTCTACAAATTAATAATTTCATCGAAAGTAAAACTTATCTTAATGTAGATGCTAAACTGAATGAAGATACTACTTTTGAAGGCAACTTTAAAGATAGAGATACTAAAACTTTTGCGATTCTTGCTTATGATGAATATATAGACAATAAACAAGACTACGAGAAAAAGTACAAAGAAAGATACACCTTTAATTTTAATAATTATAAATCAGAAGTAGTAAATGATAATGAGTTTCAGACCAGTTTTGATTTCAATACAGACGGTTTTGTAGATGGAGTTGGGGGTAAATTAATTTTCAATCCACTGCTATTTTTATACCGACAAAACCACGAATTTAACCAAACCGAAGAAAGAAAATATCCTATAGAGTTTCTTTCTCCTTACGAAACGGTAAAAAAAGTGGTAATTACCATTCCAGATAACTATAAATTTGAAAATCTTCCGAAGTCTAAAAAATTTAAGACCGAAGATGAAGGGATTGTTTATTCTTATCTAGTGAGCACTGAAGGGAACAAAATCACTGTAGAAACCTCAGTTAAAATAGACTCGGATAATTTTCCTAAAGAATATTACCCTGCATTTAAGCAGATTTTTGATGCCATTACACAACTCGAAGGTCAGCTCGTAACGCTGGTAAAAAAATAAACGAAAAGCGAGATTTTTTCTCGCTTTTTTCTTTGCAAGGATTTGTGTAATTTTAGACAAAATAATTTAAAATGTTAATTTACGGAGTAGACCACTTTACTTACCAAGATGTCATCAATATTATCAATGGTAAGCAAAAAGCAAATTTGGATAAAAAATCAAAAACCCAAATCCAGAATTCTTACCAAAATGTACAAAAGATTGTAAAATCAGATAGAACCGTTTATGGAATTAATACAGGTTTTGGTCCGCTCTGTGATGTGAAAATTTCCGAAGAAGAAACAGCACAGTTACAAGAAAATCTTATCATTTCGCATTCTGTAGGAGTAGGAAAACCGATTGCTAAAGAACTTTCAAAAATTATGATGGTGTGTAAAATTCACGCTTTGTCAAAAGGATTTTCGGGGATTTCTTTACAGGTTGTAGAACGATTGATGCTCATGCTAGAAAAAGACATTATTCCTGTAGTTCCAGAGCAAGGTTCAGTTGGCGCAAGCGGAGATTTAGCACCGCTTTCTCATTTGGTTTTACCACTTTTAGGTTTAGGAAAAGTTTGGGAAGGCGAAAATACAGTAGAAACTGCCCAAGTTTTAGAAAAACATCAATTACAACCTTTAAAATTACAAGCTAAAGAAGGTTTAGCGCTGATTAATGGAACTCAATTTATTCTAGCACATGCAATTTTAGGATTAGATAAATTCAGGTATTTATTAGATTTAGCAGATGTAGCCGCTGCTTTTTCGATTGAAGCTTATCAAGGTTCTGCAAGTCCTTTTAAGAAAGAATTACACGAAATTAGAGCGTATAAAGGCAGTCAATTGGTGGCGAAAAGAATGACCAAACTGCTTAAAAATTCTGAAAATTTAGAATACCACGAAAATTGCGGAAGAGTGCAAGACCCGTATTCTATGCGTTGTGTTCCACAAGTTCACGGTGCGAGTAGAAACGCTTATGAGCACCTGAAACAAATGGCAGAAACAGAACTGAATTCTGTAACCGATAATCCTATCGTTATTTCTGATGAAGAAGCAATTTCTGGAGGGAATTTTCATGGTCAATTAATGGCTTTACCCATTGATTATGCGACTTTGGCAGCTGCAGAATTAGGAAATATTTCGGATAGAAGAAGTTATCTTTTATTAGAAGGAAAATATGGTTTACCGAAATTATTGATTGAAAGTTCTGGCTTAAATTCTGGATTTATGATTCCGCAATATACTACTGCAGCATTGGTTACCGAAAATAAAACGCTTTGTTTCCCAGCTTCGGCAGATTCTGTTCCTACAAGTTTGGGACAAGAAGACCACGTTTCTATGGGAAGTATTTCTGGTAGAAAATTTAATCAAGTTTTAGGAAATTTAGAAAATATTTTAGCGATAGAACTTATGTTTGCAGCGCAAGGTTTAGAGTTCCGTAGACCGCTGAAATCTTCTAAAATCATCGAAGAAAACTATGTGATTATTCGTGAAAAAGTGAAAAAATTAGAAAACGACAGATTAATTGGCGAAGATATTCTCACCATTGCAGGAATGGTTAAAAATAAAGCATTTAAAGTGGAGGTTTAAAAAAATGAAATATCCTGCATTTATTTTAATTTTAACGTTATCTTGTGTTGAAAGTATTTCATTTGAAAAAAAACTGAGTTTTCAGAAAAAGAAATTTTGAATGAAATTAAAAAAATATAAAAGAAAAAAACTAAAATATGACTAACAAAGACTTCTTCAGACTCATGATAAAGCTTTTCGGGCTTTATCAATTTTTATTACTGATATTTACTTCTTTACCAAGAAATTTGCAGTTACTATTTAATGATTTTTTTTCAATAAGTAGTATTGTAACTTTAATTTTAATAACGCTTTTTATACTCGCAGTTTACTATGTATTTGTCAAAAAACCAGATTTAATCATTGATTTTTTTAAACTGGATAAAGGTTTTGATAATAATGAAATTACAGTAAGTAACCTCAATTCTGATACTATTTTGCAAATAGGAATGGTTTTGATTGGAGGCTTTTTGATTGTTGATAATTTTGGTTATTTCATTTCTTCATTTATCACTTACTTTAAAATAAGTTACATGAGTGAAAATTTAGAGAGTTTAAAAATTTTTGAATCTCTAATTTTAGGTGGGGCAAATTTAATTATAGGTTTTTGTTTAATCATTTACAGAAAACAAATCGCAAAAAAATTTCAATAAAAAAGGACTTCAAAATAGAAGTCCTTTTTTGTTATAAGATATTACTCTTTTATCAAATTTTTAGTTTGTGTATTTCCTTCTTTATCCGTAATCTTTATAAAGTAATTTCCTCTTGGTAAAGAAGAAATATTTATTTCTATGGAAGTGGATTCTTTCAGTTTTTTACCAGAAAAGTCATAAAGTTCAATCTTAGTAATTTGTTTTTCAGATTTTACAAAGACAACATCTTTTGCAGGATTGGGATAGATGGAAATAGTACTTTTTGCCATGCGATTATTTTCAGAAGCGCTGAGCGTATTATTTTGATATAAATTTAAAATCTGTGTACTTTTAAGAGCTCGATCATATATTTTTAAATCATCTATCGCTCCAGCAAAAGCATTAATTCTAAAAGAAGTTAACGTGCTGTTTATTAAAGGTTTAGGGGAAGTGCCTTTTATTACTCCATTTATATATATTTTTACATTATCAGCTTCAAAAACTAGAGCTGCGTGATACCATTGGTAAGGATTTGTGGTTCCGTTCGGAAAGCTAGCATCATAGGAAGCCCCAGAAAAACTAACGCTATTAGCATTCATGTAAAATCCAAAGGCATTGTATTGTGAGGTTCCGCCATAACCTAATGATGCGTAAGAAGTTATAGGATTGAAAGAGGTGTGATAGTACCAAAAAGAAATAGTCCTGTCTCTTTTTCCGAGTGGCAAATTAGGAATATTACAAACTCTTGTAGCAGAAGCAGTGGTAACCATTGCTTGGCCAGCTCCAGATCTTCCAGCAGTATAAGTTATAGGATAAGATGCATTACTTGTTGTAAAACTCACGCTGTTTGAATCATCTGCAGCAGTGTTATTAAACGAAAAAGATTTTATTAATCCTACAGTATTCGTATTGGGTTCATTATATATAGCCGTAACTTCACTGTCTGAAACAGCTCTGTCATATATTTTTAAATCGTCTATTAAGCCATTAAACCATTGTTCTCCACCAACACCAATACCTAATTTAAAAATATCTGAATTATTAATTGTATTCCACGATTTAGTCATAGAACCCATTAATTGTCCATTTCTGTACATTTTTGCAGTTGTCCCGTCATAAGTCATCACGAAATGATACCAAGTTCCTACATTATTGGGATTTCCTCCCATCATTACTGTGTAATTATCTGTATGAGACATAAACATCGTTCTATCTACACTTACACCACCACCACAAGCGTTTCCAGAGGTGCCTGTTCCGTATGTAAAAATTGGTCCGTAATTTAATCCCGCATCCGCTAAAGATCTTGTCCAGAATGCAATAGTTCTTGGAGCATTACCATAAGGTAATCCAGGAATGGTAGCTTGAGATTGCAAAGTGTAGGTCATTCTGATTGCAGAATTGGGATATCCACTTCTATCATAATCAAAAGAAGTAGGCGAAAAAGAAACTGTATTGGCTTCATTAGTATAAGAATTATCAAACTTAAAATATTGAATCAGCCCTGATGTAACTTGTGCATTCCCAAATGAAAAAAATACAAACAGTAAAAAAGTAAATGCTTTTGTCTTCATAATTATAACTTAAAAATTTAGCTAAATTTATAGGTAGTATTTATTGAAAATTAAGCAAATTAACCAAACTTGCTTTTAAGTTAACGAAAGCTTGCTTTTAGTTTTTTGTTTAATCATTTACAGAAAACAAATCGCAAAAAAAATTCAATAAAAAAGGACTTCTATTTTGAAGTCCTTTTTTGTTATAAGATATTACTCTTTTATCAAATTTTTAGTTTGATTATTTCCCTCTTTATCCGTAATCTTTATAAGGTAATTTCCTCTTGGTAAAGAAGAAATATTCATTTCTTTGGAAGTGGATTCTTTCAGTTTCTTACCCAAAAAATCATAAAGTTCTATATTGGCAATAGGAGTTTCAGATTTCACAAAAAAAACATCTTTTGCAGGATTGGGATAGATGGAAATTTGGTTTTCCATTTTAGAAGATTCTGATGTGGCTAGAGTTCCATTGAATAAACTGTTAACTTGTGCATCTGTTAGTGCCACGTCAAAAATTTGTAAATCATCAATCGCTGCATTAAGAGTACCTCCAGAAGATGTACTTGGAGTAGCACCTATTTTAAATAAATTATTGATTGTGTTAGATGTGTTGATTGCTAAATTTTGTGTTTTGATGAGTGTGCCATTCATATAGATTTTAATTTTAGAGCCATCATAAGTCGTTACTAAATGATACCATTGTCCGTTATTAAAAAAGACATTAGAATTTTCATTTATGGTGATTGTTACACTATAACCGGCACCCCAATTGTATTGTTCTAAACCATTATTGTAGTTCATGGTAAGGCCAAAAGCTTGTCCGTTTACAGCATTTCCATAACTAAATATGTAACTTCCACCGGTTGCATTATATTGGTTGAATTTTATCCAAGTTGCAACAGTTCTAGGGTTATTTCCTAATGGTAAATTATTGATAATTGCTTTTAAACCTCCAGCATTGGGAATATTCACTGCTTGTCCACCATTTCTACCGGTAACAAATGAAGTCGGAAAAGTGGCATTCAGTTGTCCAAGTTGTATAGTAGAATTGCTATTAGAATATGTATTATTAAATGTAAAGTGATGAATTGGTGTTTGTGCAAAAGCCAAAACAGAAATAAGCAAAGTGAAAATGAGTAGAGATTTTATTTTCATCATTTTTTGTTTTTAATGGTTAAAAAATAATTTTGAAATTCGTTTTCTATGTCTGTTATATCTATTTGTTTTGCACTTTTTTTCGGCATGTAAAAAATAATATCCCAAGAAAGTTCTTTAATGTTGAATTTCTTAAATCGGCCATTTTCTAAGAATCTTACTTGATTCGAACTATTGATTTTAATGGTTTTGATGTTTTTCTTTTTTAAGAAAATTTTGGCCTGATCTAAATAATATAAGCCATCTTCTACAATCATAGAAAACTCATCTTCACTCGCCGATTCTTTTTTCAGTTGGTTAATTTTATCGTTAGAAGGCATTACAATCACTACTGTTTTTTCTTTAATATTCAATGTTTTTTGAGCCGGTAATGCATTGAATGTGAAAAGAAGTAGAAGAGCAAAAAGGTTTAATTTGAATTTCATCATTTTTAGAAAATTTAAAGAAATTACCACGGAACTTATAGAAAAGTCCCGCAGTAATCATATGAAGAAGGTTACTTGTTTGCGTTTGCTTTAGCACAATCTATCGGGTCCATTCCAGAGTTGGCATAATCTGTAGGTGGAGTGATATAGTTTTCGGCTAAACTTCCTGGTGCAGAATAAGAATTTTGCTGTTCTATTTGCATATTCATAAATCCACAAGTTCCGTCTGGTTTTTTGAAAACCGCTACAATAGCCATAATTCTAGAAGTTAAAGTTTTCACATAAATTCCCTGATTGTTCCTTAAATCTTGATATTGTGGAGCCCATTCACTTGTTGGGTAACAATAGATTGGCGTTTCTTTCCATCCATAATCTGCTACACGTTTTTTTACTGCTGCCATCATTGCTTGTTGAGAAGGTGCTTTTGCTGGAGTTGCTTTTTTAGGAAGATTCATATTTGCAGAATAAGCTTCTTCTTTTTTCTTGTCCATATCTTTAAAGATTTGAG
Organism: Cloacibacterium sp. DMC96; assembly: GCF_056313765.1. NCBI lineage: Bacteria > Pseudomonadati > Bacteroidota > Flavobacteriia > Flavobacteriales > Weeksellaceae > Cloacibacterium > Cloacibacterium sp. DMC96. The sequence continues at coordinate 174,765 of NZ_JBQUZQ010000001.1, forward strand.
CAATTTTTGCAGGAGTATAATTTTTAATTTTGTCTTCCATTCCTGCTTTATAGAAGAATAAATATTGTTGTCCTTCAAATAAATTATGTCCATAAGGATCACCACCCGAAGCTGCGTAAGGTTCGTCTGAAGCGTAAAATAAACCTGGTTCTAGTTGTAGCAAACCTTTTAGTTCTCCTTTTTTTACACCTTTTGCGGGATCTTTGTCTAAATACTGTACATATGCAATATCTGGCATATAACAGTCTCTGTAATGTAAAATTCCTTTGGATTTCATTTGTTGCAATAGCATGGCTTTGTATTTTGCATTTACACCAGAGCTAATCCAAGTGGTATATTGAGCATCAATAATTGGATTTCCTTCGCTGTTTTTTTGGAAATGATATCTTGAATAAAGATTGACTTTGAAATTAGCATCATCAAATTCTAAATACACTTTTTTAAGGGCTAAAACCTTACCATTAGTAATATTTTTAATTCCTAAAGGAACTGATGCGTAATAGATTCCACTTGGTCCGTCTTTTTTAAAATTTTGTTTTTCTAAAAAAGGATCTGCAGCATCTTCTTCTAGTGCCTTTAAGTCCTTTTTGTCTGGAGTAATCGCTTTTTTGGCATCTCCTTCTGGTGTTCCTAATGTTTTTTCGGCTACTTTAGTGAGGAGTTTTCCGAATTGAGCATTTGCTTGTAGAGTAAAGCAAGTAAGAAGGAGAATAGAAATAGTTTTTCTCATAATGTTTTTATATATTAAATTATGTTTTCATCAATAAACCAATAGCGATATAATTTTTGTAAGAATTGGCTAAAGTGTTTCTTCATGTTTTTTTTGCAAAATTATTTCTAGTGATGCTTTGTTCTGGAGCATATTTAACCAAATCTGATTTTGGATTAACGTAACTAACTTTTAGATTTTCGTTAATTCAAAATGGTTTTTAGTAAACTCTGAAACGGAGTGAGAAGAATTATTGTTAATTTTGTTGATAATGATTAAGAAAGTCTTATTTTTTCTCGCGGTTTTAATAAATTTTGTAATTTCTGCGCAAAATAGTATTCCCTATTATTACCATCTCAGTAAGCAAAACGGAATGCCTACAGAAGTGGTTTATGATGTATACCAAGATAGAAAAGGCTTTATTTGGATTTCTACAGAACAAGGTCTATTCAGATATGATGGTAAAAATTATCAGAATTATGCGTTAGATGAACAGACTTCTAAATCAGGTTCTTGTATCAGCGAAGATAAATATGGAAGAATTTGGTATAGCAATTTTGATGGATATCTTTATTTTATAGAAAAAGGGCAACTGAAATTGTTCAAACCTCACATTCCTATTGGTTATCTTAAATTTGGAGTCATTAATAATTCGCTTTTTACGGTAGAAGAAGAAGGAGTAATCGTTTATGATTTGAAGACGGGAAAGAAAAATAAATCTTATCCTATATATCAAAAAAAATTGAATTTTACACATAGCGACGGAAAGAATTTTTATGTTTTCGCAGATGAATTGCTCATCATCAATGAAAAAGGAAAAACCGCAGTTCAACTTCCAGAAGCACTTAAAAATTTCAGAGCGGGAATTATGCAAAACACCAAAAATGGTTTGCTTTTTACTTCTAAGCATGAGAGTTTTGGGTATTATTTTAAAAACAATACATTTTCTAAAGTTAATCTTCCTAAAGAAATTACTTTCGTGCAAAACACGTCTTTTGATGGAAAAGAAAACTGGCTTTGTACTACTGATGGCGCTTTTAGCACGAATTTAGCACAACCTTTTTTCAAAGGATATAACATTTCTACAGTTTATAAAGATAGAAATCAGAATTATTGGTTTGCTACCATTAATAATGGAATTTTCTTAGTTCCCAATCTTCATGTGCAGTTTTTTGAAAGTAAAAATATTATCACTTCACTTTCTGCGTATAAAAACCAACTGCTCATCGGGACACAAAATGAAGAGTTATTTCTGAAAAATATTGAAAATCAAAACGAAAAGTTAATTTTTAAGGGAGAAAATAAACACGAGATTTATTTGTTGAAATCTTTCAATAATTCTCCGAATATTTTTACTTCTTCTTATGGTTTTAGAATTCTAGACCAAAATGGAAAATTAGTTTACCAAGACGAAGCAGCCATCAAAGATATTGTTCCACTAGACGAGAAAAACTTTGCTTTTGCAGCGAGCGGAACTTGCGGTTTTCTCAGTTTTGGAAATACAAAAACGGATTGGCAAAAAATCTTTCCTCCTCAGATTACTTTAGGAGCTCAGAATACTTTAATCAATAAAGTGAGAGGGAAATCTGTGGTTTTCGATGCGGAAAATTTAAGACTATATTTTGCAACCAATAAAGGTCTTTTTGTGGTTTCAAAAAATAAAGCTCAAGAAATTTTATATCGAGAAAAATCTGTGTATATCAGTAGATTGGTTCAATATGGCTCGCAGATTTTTGCACTTACTCAGAATAATAAATTGTTGCAAGTAAAAGACTTTAAAATCATTCAACCAAGTATTTTTCAGTCGCTTTCTCAGAATAAAATTCTCAATATCAGAATGATTAATGAGAGATTGTACTTGAACTCTGACAATGGAATTTTTGTCTACGATTTTAAAACTCGAAAAGAATACAAAAAACTTTCTTATAACCAAGATTTTGAATTCAGTCAAATTACAGAAATAGGCGATAAGGTTTTTATTGGTGTAAATAGGGGGATTTTATCCTTGCCGCTTTCTTATCAAGAACATCAGAATTTTCCGAGATTAATTTTAGATGAGGTGAAAGTAAATGGTAAAATCACGTCTTTTTCTGCTCAAAAATCATTTGAAAATGATGAAAACAATTTGGAATTAAAATATGCTTTGCTCAATTTTACTCCAGGAGAAAAATACAAGGTTTTTTATAAAATAAATAATGGAAATTGGCATCTCGCAGACGAAAATTCTAGAAAATTAGACTTCCCGTCACTTTCAGCAGGCGATTATCAAATCACATTGAAAACCGAAGATAAAAATGCAGCGCCTATTGTATTGAATTTTACCATAAAACAAGTTTTTTGGAAATCTTGGATTTTTATACTTTTTGTAGGAGGTTTGTTGATTTTTTTAATCATTTTTTATTATCGATATCAAATCAGAAAAATAAATTATACCAAACAGCTAGAAATTGACACCATTCGTTTAGAAAAAGAGAGCAATAGTTCGAAACTCAAAGCTTTTAAATCGCAAATGAATCCGCATTTTTTCTATAATGCACTCAATACTTTGCAGTCGTATATTCTAACCAATGAAAAAAAGCCAGCGCTTACTTATTTGTCTCAATTTTCTGGATTAACGCGCAAAATTTTAGAATTTACAGAACAAGATTACATCTCTTTAGAAGAAGAAATAGAAACCCTGAAACTGTATTTGGAATTAGAAAAAGCAAGATTTAATGGAGATTTACACTATGAAATTTCTACTAAAAATATGGACCATCTTTCTAAAATTCATATTCCTGTTTTGCTTCTGCAACCTTATGTAGAAAATGCTATTAAACATGGGCTTCTGCATTCTAGAAAAGAAAAAATATTGAACATTTCCTTTGAACAGAAAAAAGATTTTCTCTGTATTAGGATAGAAGATAATGGAATTGGTATCGAAAAAAGTAAAATTATTAATGCTCAAAAAGGCAACCAAAAACCAGCTTCTTTTGCAACTTCAGCACAAGAGAAAAGAGTAGAAATCCTTAATAAAATGTATAAAAATTCTGTTTCTATCATCATAGAAAATAAGGAAAACGAAAATGGAGTTTCTACAGGAACTTTGGTGAAAATTCAACTAAAACCCATGAATGTATTATGAAAGCACTGATTGTAGATGACGAAGAAAGAGCTAGAGTTTCTCTTAGATATTTAATTGCAGAATTTTTGCCACATTTAGAAATTGTGGCAGAATGTGATGGGATTCCTAATGCTGTAAAATCTATTCATAAACATAAGCCAGATTTGGTGTTTTTAGATATCGAAATGCCTGGACATTCTGGATTAGAAATTCTAGATTTTTTTGACGAAAAAGATTTAAATTTTGGAATAATTTTCACCACAGCTTATCAAGAATATGCCATTAAAGCGTTTAAACTTTCGGCGGTAGATTATTTGTTAAAACCCATTAATCCTACAGAATTGCTAGAAGCGGTAAATAGATTTCAGAAATTAACAAGTCAGAAAATAAAAGTGCTTCACGAAAACTTAGGAAAAGATTTTTCTGAAACCAAAAAAATAGGAATTTCTCATAGCAACGGAATAGAACTTATTTTGCCAGATGAAATTATTTATATCAAAGGAGAAGGAGCGTATTCAGAAATACATTTGACCGATGGTAAGAAGATTCTAGCAAGTAAAAACCTGAAAATGTTCGAAGGAAATTTAGCCGAAAATCCACAATTTATAAGAGTTCACAAATCTTATATCGTGAATTTTAATCATCTCATTTCTATTAATAAATCAAACGGAGGAACCATTGTTATGACTAATCAGATGGAAATTCCGTTTAATTCTGATAGTTATGAACTGATTTTAGAAAAAATAAATTTGATAAAAAAATAAAAAAAACCTTGCCCAATTTCTCAACCTTTACCTTTACCTCAATCTATCATTACACTCGTCATACTTAGACTTCCACCGATGAGTTCGTCGTTAAAAAGTGATATGTTGTCGCTTTTTTCTTTCAAACCAAGCGTATAAATCAGTGGTAAATAATGATCAGGAGTAGGAATGGCGTTTTGTAGCGCAGTTCCTTGTTTTTCAAAATGAATTAAATTCTGAAAATTTCCATCAAGAATCCATTCATTCGTTTTGGCTCTCGCTTCTATTGCCCAATCCCAACCAGCACCAACCGTATTGATGTTTTTCCAGTCAATCATTCTTAGGTTATGAACTACGTTTCCGCTTCCGATAATCAGAATGCCTTTTTCTCTTAATTTTTGTAATTTTTTAGCCAAATCAAAATGGTATTGAGCAGACTGAGTATAATCTATACTCATTTGGATCACTGGAATATTCGCAGAAGGATATAAATGTTTAATCACACTCCACGCTCCATGATCTAGTCCCCAACTATCGGTTTCTATAACTGAAGTGGGCGCCAAAAGTTCTGCTGTTTCTTTCGCCAATTCAGGATTTCCTTTGGCGGGATATTCTACCTCGAAAAGTTCTTGCGGGAATCCATAAAAATCATGAATTGTTTTCTGCATTTCTCCCGAAGTTACATAAGTTCCTTTGGTATACCAATGTGCAGAAATACACAAAATAGCATTGGGAGTAGGAATTTTTTTAGAAATTTCTCTAAATCCTCTCACAAATTGGTTTTCTTCTATTGCATTCATCGGCGAACCATGTCCTAAAAATAGAACCGGCATTTTTTCGCTTTTGGGCAATTGTTCAGAAATGTATTCTAATACGTTGATGTTCATTTTAATTAAAAATTGATGCAGAATGCTCTAAAGCATTCTGCATCTTTCATCGTTTGTGTTTGCTTTTATCCTTTTACGAATTGTAATTCTCCAGCGATTTTTACTTCATCGCTTACTAAAACACCGCCAGTTTCCAAGGCTGCATTCCAGTTTAGACCGAAATCACTTCTTTTAATTTTTCCTTCAAAAGTAAATCCAGCTTTAGTATTTCCCCAAGGATCTTGGTTGATTCCACCGAATTCAACTTCTAATTGTACTGGTTTAGTAACTCCGTTAATAGTCAAATGTCCTGTTACATTATCAGCTAAAGAAGCACTTTCAAAAGTAATCGTTGGGTTTTGTTCTGCATTGAAAAAATCTGCACTTTTCAAGTGAGTATCTCTATCTGCGTTATTTGTGTCAATAGAATCTGTTTGGATGGTCGCGCTTACTTTTGCGTTTTTGAAAGTATCATCTTCTGCTTCTACTTCTGCAGTAAAAGTGTTGAAAGCTCCTTTTACGTTAGAAATCATCATGTGTCTTACTTTGAAAGTGATTTCACTGTGCGTAGTGTCTAAGTTCCATTTTGTTGCCATAATATTTTGTATTTTAGTTATTTATTATGGTGCAAATGTACGGTGTGCAGAATCCTAGATGCATTGATGTAAGATAAGAAATGATTTTTTTAGAAGCAAGACGTTTTTACTATCTTTTGAACTTTCAGTCCGGCTTTCCATTGCAATTTTTTTCTTGCTGACTTTGCTACGCTCTGTCAAAAAGAAAAAAGATTTTCATTTCAATCCGGGCTAGGTTCTGGTTTTGGGTTTCTTTTCACTTTTTAGAAATTTAGAAGAAAAATTAGCATAATTAGCAAAATTAGCGATAGAATTATAGTTTTCATAGCTTCCTGAAAAAGTGGCGCTCCTCTGGAGCGCACCATATTGTAGTAGCAATTTTTCTACAAACCTATTGCTCCTCTGGAGCAAAAATCTCAAAAATTTTACCTTTATCTCAAGCTTTAACTTTACCTCTACCTCAAACTAAAATTTCTCCGTCAGATATTTCCAATAGCGTTTCGGAACCCACTGAATATGGAGTTTCATGTTTTTTCGTTCAGGAATTCCTGTTTTTACAAAGTAACGTTGCCAAAGTGTTTGGTATTTTTTCTCTTCCTCGTGATGGAACTGTTCAGAATTTCTGAAATTTTGCAATTGAGAAGAATCAGGCGTGAAAAAATGAACTTCTTTTAAATCATAAAAAATTCCGTAATGCCTTTTCAAATCGAAAATCATCCATTTTTGGTCAGCGTATCTTTCTTTAAAATGTTTTCTAATAAGTGGTAAAACATTAAAATCTGGTTCTATTTTGGCAAAATACACTTCATCTTGTAATAATTCAAAACGTACAAAAGCCAACATTCGGTGTCTTTCTCTGCTCACACTTCTGCAAATTTTAGAAATTTCTAGAATATCATCATTCCCGAAATCTTGTAAAATATTTTGTTTCGGATGTTTTATAGAATGCCGAACTGCGCTCAGAATTAATCTTTCTAAGTCTTTTCTCTCCGAGAAATAAACCATCATGAGTTGAGAAATGCCTTGCTTTCCTAGGTTTTCTTCCAATTTTTTCAGAACTCGGTCAGATTTGGTAAAATCAGTAATGACTTCGTGTGTTTCTGCGAAGAAATTCTCTTGACTGTAATTTTGTTGAGCCACAATTTCCACCACGTCATATTTGTATTCGAAAACTTCGAATATGGCCGTCATTAATCCTTCAAAACTTCCATCGTAGAGTAGAGTTGTCATGAATTAAAATAAAGAAAGTTGTACAGAAAACGGATTTTGCCATTTAGATTTCATGCCGTTTACAATAATTTGTCTGAAATTTTGCTCGTCAATCAGTCGGTTGAAAATATTTTGACTTTCAAATTCTATAAAATATTTGGCTCTATTGGTTGCAACTCCCATTTTTTTAAGATGTTCTAAGTTCAGTTTCTGAAATTTTCTCGCCATCAGAATTTTATTTACAGAAGTTACGCCCATTCCAGGAATTCTTAACAGCATTTCTTTCGGAGCGGTATTGATATTTACTGGGAATTTTTCTCTATTTCTCAATGCCCAAGCTAATTTTGGGTCTACTTCTAAATCTAAAAACGGATGGTTTTTGTCTAAAATTTCATTGGCGTCAAAACCGTAAAAACGCATCAACCAATCTGCTTGATACAGTCGGTTTTCTCTTTGCATCGGAACTTGCGCATGAATGGAAGGTAAATTTTTATCTTCTAAAACTGGAACGTAACCAGAATAGTATACCCGTTTCATGTTGTAGTTTTGATAAAAATGTTTGGCTACATGAATGATTTTCAGGTCAGTTTCGTTGGTTGCGCCCACAATCATTTGGGTAGATTGACCAGCTGGAGCGAATTTGGGAACTTTTCTAAAAATTTTTCTTTCTTCTTGATAAACCGTTAAAGCATTTTTAATAAAACCCATCGGTTTTATCATGTCTTGATGTGATTTTTCGGGAGCGAGAAGTTTTAAACCAGATTCTGTAGGAATTTCCAGATTGATGGAAAGCCTGTCTGCATATAAACCAGCTTCTCTAATCAGTTCATCACTTGCGCCGGGAATGGTTTTTAAGTGAATGTAGCCATTGAAGTTATGCTCTTCTCTCAATTTTTTGGCAATTCTCACCAATCGTTCCATAGTGAAATCTGCATTTTTAAAAATTCCAGAGCTTAAAAATAAGCCTTCAATATAATTTCTGCGGTAAAAATTCATCGTGAGATCTACCACTTCTTCTACCGTGAAAGCTGCCCGTTTTATGTCGTTTGATTTTCTGGAAACGCAATATAAACAATCGTAAATGCAATGATTGGTCAAGAGAATTTTGAGCAAAGAAATACATCTGCCATCTTCTGTAAAGGAGTGACAAATTCCCGCAGCATGACTGTTGCCTAATCCGCCTTTGTTTTTACGATTTCCGCCACTCGAAGAGCAGGAAACGTCGTATTTAGCAGCGTCTGCAAGGATTTCTAATTTTTCTTTTATTCTGTCGAAATTCATAATCTTCTCTGGTCAAAGATAGTACCAACAAAATAAAATTTCAATAGATTTTGTCTAAAGTTATCCGCAAAAAATGTTAAAAATTAAAGCACTTCTTTTCTGATTTTAGCAATCGCTTTTTTCATGCTTTCGTTGAAATGTTCTTTTTCTAATCGGGTTGGTGGTGCTTTTCTTACTTCGCAATCAGAGATGCTACAAGTTTCGCAGGTTACGCCTACATCTTCAGATTTAATGCTGTCGTTTTTTGCAAATTTTATTTTTTTCAAGGAATTAGAATTCAGTAAAATTCCCAAGCAATAACTTCTGTTGGTTCCGTCTGAAAATGGGTTTCTGTGTGAGGTAGAAATGACCAGATAGCTTAATCCAGAATCTTTGTAATGAGAAATTTGTGCAGAAGTTGCGGTTTCGTTTTCTTGAAGCTCTTTTAAATTTTTAATCGCAACCCAGCGTCTGCAATAATGTTCATTGGTAGCGTTTCCGTGCGGAGCTTGTTGCTGATTCAGGTGTAATTCTTTGAGGATTTGAACTTTATCTGTGTTTTTCTTTTTGACGAAACACAAATAAAATAAGTCTTTTATCCCGAATTCGGCTGAAAGTAAATTGGTTAATCGGTAATAAAAAGTCTCAGGAGAATTGGTGAAATGGGCAATTAATTCATCAAATTTTTGAGAATTAAAGTCTGGTTCGTCAAAAAATTCTTCTGTTTTCTCGATTAATTCATCTTTTGGTATCAGAATACAACCTGCAAAATATGAAGCGTAGAAATTGCTCAATAATTCTTCGAAACTTGTGAAATCTAACCAGGAATAAGTATTCGGTCTTGGGTTAAGTTCTAAAACTTGAAAGCCAATTTCTTTGGCGAGAATAAAGGTTTTTTGATTCTCGTCAAGTAAACGATTGAGGAGCAATAATTTTTTCTCAGGAACGTAAAGTGAACGAAGATGATTTAAGGTTCCATATTGTTCAAAATCTTCGGATTTTATTTCATAGTCGAAAACATCAATCAGGATTTTTTCTAAATGTTTGATGTCAATATTTTTCCCAAGCTTTAATTGATTTTCTTCGGCGAAATTTTTGGCTTTTTCTTCAATGTCTGGGAAATGATTGTCATATAATTCTTGAAAACTTCTCACCACGGCGAAGTAAAAACGCTCTTTTCCGAGATTATAGTTTTGTGAAATTTCAATCAAAGTGTTGATAAAAGCAGTTACTTTTTTTGGAGCTTCACTGATGATATTAATGAGTGTATTTTTATTGATTCCAAAAAGTTCTAATGGAATTTCTTTAAAAAAGTCGCTTTGTAAAATTTCACTAAAAGGAGCAAGGTTTTTATCCAATTTGGTAGAGACTAAATCGTCAAATTTGCAATTCAGCACATCAGCTAACTGAATGATCTTATCATGTTTAGGGTATTTTTTCCCGTTTTCTATTTCGTTAAGATACGATTTAGAAAGTTTGGTTTTGTCTGCCAAATCTTGCAGTGACCAATTTCTTTTTTGTCTCTGTTGTCTCAGTTTTAAACCAAAAACGGTTTTGATAAAATCACTTTCGCTGCTCATTATAAAATTTTTATTGAATCTAAATAAGTGGTAAAACCCTTTAAAATTCAAAGATAAGAAATATAAGCGATTTTTCGCATAATAAATTTTATTAAAAAATTAGCGAACGTTCGCTGTAAGTGAAAATATTTTCTATATTTGCAAAAGAACAAATTCAAAATCTATTCATTTCGTTTCAAATAAAACTAATAACCACATTTTTTTGAAACCCACAACAAAATATACTATGGAGTCTAATTTTAAAATAACAGCCACTCATCATTATCCAGAAATTTTCTCGGAAGAATTGGTGAAATTTTTGATTCAGTTGCATAAAAAATTTAATCAAGACAGATTAGAATTATTGTCTGCAAGAAAAATGGTGCAACAAAAAATAGATGAAGGGGTTTTTCCAAAATTTCCAGAAGAAACTGCAGGAATTAGAGAAGAAAATTGGGTGTGCAGCAGATTGCCAAAAGATTTACAAGACAGAAGAGTAGAAATTACAGGTCCTGTTGATAGAAAGATGATTATCAATGCTTTGAATTCTGGAGCGTCTACTTTTATGGCAGATTTCGAAGATTCTAATTCGCCAACTTGGGAAAATTGCATGGAAGGACAAATTAATCTTTCTGATGCGATTAATAGAACCATAGATTTCGTAAACGAAGAAGGAAAAGCCTACCAATTGGGCGAGAAATTGGCGGTGCTTTTGGTAAGACCTCGAGGTTTACATTTAGACGAAAAAAATATTACAATAAATGGAGAAAAAGCTTCTGGCTCTTTAATTGATTTCGGGATTTATTTTTTCAGAAATGCGAAAAAATTATTAGAAAACGGAAGCGGTCCTTATTTCTATTTACCAAAATTAGAGCACTATAAAGAAGCACGATGGTGGAATGAGATCTTCAATTTCTCACAAAATTATTTAGGTATTTCTCAAGGCACTATTAAGGCCACAGTTCTCATCGAAACCATTACTGCTTCTTTTCAGCTCGATGAAATTTTATACGAACTCAAAGAACATAGTTCTGGGCTCAATTGTGGAAGATGGGATTACATTTTCTCTTACATCAAAAAATTTAGAAATCACAAGGAATTTTTAGTTCCAGACAGAGATCAAGTGACCATGACTTCACCTTTTATGAGTGCCTATTCTAAACGAGTGATTCAGGTTTGTCATAAGCGTGGAGTTCATGCAATGGGAGGAATGGCAGCACAAATTCCCGTAAAAAATAATGAAGAAGAAAACGAATTAGCATACGCAAAAGTTAGAGCCGACAAAGAGCGTGAAGTGAAAAACGGTCACGATGGAACTTGGGTAGCACATCCTGGTTTGGTTCCTGTAGCGAAGCAAATTTTTGATGAATTTATGCCAACTCCAAATCAAATAGATAAAAAACACGAAGACTATCATATTTCAGAGGCAGATTTATTAGAAGTTCCAAAAGGTGAAATCACCGAAAAAGGCGTAAGAAAAAACATCAATGTAGGAATTCTTTATATAGAATCTTGGCTCATGGGAACTGGAGCAGCTGCATTGTATAATTTAATGGAAGATGCAGCCACTGCAGAAATTTCTAGAACTCAAGTTTGGCAATGGCTGAAAAATCAAGCGAAGTTGAATGATGGAAGAACATTGACCCAAGAAATAGTTCTGGAATTTGAGAAAGAAGAACTCGAAAATATCAAAAAATATGTAGGCGAAAATCGCTATAAAAAGGGAAAATTTGATTTGGCAACAAAGCTTTTTAATGAGTTGGTTTTCGATGAAAATTTCGAGGATTTCTTAACCTTAAAAGCATATCCGTTTATTTAAGAGCCAAGTAAAAAGTAAAAAGAGCCAAGAAAAAACTCTGTGTTAAAAAAAGAGGAAAAACCTTTGCGGACATTGCAAATCATCTTTGATGATTCTTTGTGAACTTAAAAATATTTTCAAGAAAAATAAAAAAATCTTTGCGCGCTTTGCGTTTAAAAAAATCAGTGTTCTCTGTGAAAAACTCTATGAACGCTGTGAATTGAAATAAACAAAACAAACCCAAAATATCATGAACAGACAAGAACAAATCCAAGCGCTCGAAAAGGAATGGAGAGAAAATCCAAGATGGAGCGGAATTACAAGGCCTTATTCGGCTGAAGAAGTTTTAAAACTCAGAGGAAAATACAAGTTAGATTATACCATCGCTACTCAAATGTCAGAGTTGCTTTGGAAAAAGCTAAACAATCAAGATTTTGTGGCGGGATTAGGAGCTTTAACAGGAAATCAAGCGGTTCAGGAAGTTGACGCAGGTTTAGAAGCGATTTATCTTTCTGGTTGGCAAGTTGCCGCAGACGCGAATCTTTCTGGAGAAATGTATCCTGACCAATCGCTTTATCCTGCGAATTCGGTTCCTGCTGTGGTGAAAAAAATCAATAATGCACTTTTGAGAGCAGACCAAATTCAGTCTGTAAATGGAGGTGGTGAAAAAGATTATTTGGTTCCAATCGTTGCCGATGCAGAAGCTGGTTTCGGAGGAAATCTGAACGCTTTTGAATTGATGAAACAAATGATAGAAGCTGGCGCAGCTGGTGTTCACTTCGAAGATCAATTGTCTTCTGCTAAAAAATGCGGTCACCTTGGTGGAAAAGTTTTGGTTCCTACTCAAGAAGCGATCAATAAATTGATTGCAGCAAGATTAGCAGCAGATGTTTGCGGAGTTCCTACCGTTTTAGTGGCAAGAACAGATGCAGATGCAGCAGATTTATTGACTTCTGATATTGATGATAGAGATAAAAAATTTGTAACTGGTGAAAGAACTTCTGAAGGTTTTTTCCAAGTGAATTGCGGAGTAGAACAAGGTATTGACAGAGGACTTTCTTACGCTCCTTATGCAGATTTAATTTGGATGGAAACTTCTAACCCAGATTTAGAATATGCGAGAAAATTTGCAGAAGGAATTCATGCAAAATTCCCTGGAAAAATGTTGGCGTACAATTGTTCTCCATCTTTCAACTGGGCAGCGAAATTAACGGTTCCTGAAATGGAAACATTCCGTGAAGAATTAGCAAAAATGGGATACAAATTCCAATTTATTACTTTGGCAGGTTTCCACGCATTGAATACAGCGATGTTCGAATTGGCATTAGCGTACAAAGAAAGAGGAATGGCTGGTTACAGCGAATTACAAGAAAGAGAATTTGCATTACAGGCTAAAGGTTTCCGTGCAGTGAAGCATCAAAGTTTCGTGGGAACAGGTTATTTTGATGCAGTTCAAACCGTAGTAACTGCAGGAAATTCTTCTACTACAGCTTTAGCTGGTTCTACTGAAGCAGAGCAATTCCATTAAACAAGAGCCAAGTAAAAGGTAAAAAGAGCCAAGTAAAAAGACTCAAGTAAAAAGTAAGAATAAAGTTTAAAAAGGATTCTGAAATTTTAGAAAATAAAAAATGATTTATTCATAATTCATTTCCATTTGTCACTCTTAACAAACAAAGAGTCCATAGTTTTTAATTTGTTGAAAAAATCGCCTCGCAATTTTGCGAGGCGATTTTGTATTATAAAGAATCTAACGTGATTTTTTTGTTCATAAAATAAAAATTCTCAATATCTGGAATTTCAACTTTGAAATTATTATTTCTTAAATCTTCTCTTAATTCCATTAATAATCTTCCCAGCGCATTAGTTCCTTCATAATATTCACCTTCTAATGTTGCGCCCCAAACTTTATCCTTTTCTGTAAATTCTACAATTGGTTTATCTCCAGTTTCCAAAAGAACTTTGGAGAAAGTTTCAAAGTTTTGAAATAATTTTAGCTGAATACAAAACTTCATTATTTTAAATCTCGTTATATTCCAGTCTTCCCGACTTTTATTTAAATAGTTTCTACTATATTTCTTTGCAAATAGTGGACTATTAAAGATTATTAATTTTTCTTGAATTTCAGGGTTGTTTGGAAATCTTAATGCTTGATATAAAATTTCTGAATTTGGAATTTCAATATTATTTATTTTCAATGGAAAACTTGGAGCCATATTAGATAATGCGCCATATTTACCTTTTGTGCTTTTAAAGGTAATACATTCATTAATGTGATATTTTCTAATACTTAATTTCATTTTAATGTTTTCTTGGAAATAAAGGAGTCCAACCATTAGTATCCCACCAAAAAACTAATGGACATGTATTTGAAATATTTCTCCATGTAAAAAAATGTGTGCCAGTTCCTAAAGTTTTATAAGAAGGATTTGTCATTCCTAATGGTCTTAAGCTATCAGCATGAATATTGTCAATTGAATCGATAATTTCTAAACCTTTTTTAAGAAGAATATTTTCATATCTAATTCTATTTTCAGGATTTGAAAAGAAAATTTCTTTTTTAGGATAATTCGGATTTCTAAAAGCAAAACTTCCTTTTGATAAAGGGTATTTTTTATTTTCTTCTAATTCAATTAAAAAATCATTTCCTGTTTTATTGTATAAAGGATAAATAAAATTAAATTTTGGATTGTTGTTAAACCAATTTATTCGAGGATTGTTTTCAATTTTAGCTATGCTATAAAATTTTAAAACCCTTTCACTTTCAATGCCCAAATCTTGGGATAATTTGAATTTCTTATTATCAACTCCCCATTGATGTATAATAAAAAATAAAGAAATTATAATAATGCTAGACTCTTTGAATTTTTCAATTCCATACTTTTTTATTTCATTCGAAATGTTATGTTCAAAAGTTCCTCCAGAAGCTAAAATATCATCTATATAGCACCAGAATTTAATTTCTTGAGTGCCACATTCCTTTATCTCAATATTATATTTTTGCTTGATTGTATCATTCATTAATTTAATTAATTCTTTTTGACTTTTACCATCATCTTGACAATCTAAAAATTTTGTAACTTTTAGAAAATCTTGTGCATTTTCAAAACCATAATGTTTAGATATTATATCAAAAGCAGAATCAAAAATTTTTAAGCAACGACTTTTGTGAAAAAAACTGTTTGGGAGCAAATGTAATAATTCTTGAATAATAAATTCTCGGTCTTCTTCATCAAATTGATTTACCCATTTCTCAATGTGTTTATAATCAATTTTTTCGAATAAATTGTCTACGTCTTCTGATCTATAGCTTTCAATAATTTGTACTATTTTATTAATATTTTCGTTCATTTTGTGGTTATAGTTTTTTTATAATTAAATGTGTTTAGACTTCTACGGAGTGACAAAATGTACTTTAATTTTCTACAACTTCACTTTCACTTTACTATCTTTCGCAGAATCCCAAACCAAATTTACTTTTATAGTTTTCTTGTCAGAATCATAAGTGTATTCTAATTTTTTACAACCTGATTTTACAGATTTTGGAGCTGTACAAACATGGTGAATAATGAGTTCTAAATTTTTAGATTTTGCTGAAAAATTTGCGCCCACTTCATTTTCTAACTCAAAAGTGATGGTTTTTCCGTTGGTTTTGGCTTCGAATTCCATCATTTCAAATTGTCCTTTTTCGTAGGCTTCGTTTTGTAAACCATCGTCATTATACAATTTCAGTTGGGTTTCTTTTATTTTTTCGTCAAAATAATAATGCAGAACCAACGTGTTTCCATCATATTCCTTAGTAGATTGCATCGGTTTTGTCATCGGAATAATACTTCCAGCTCTTACAAAAGTTGGGATTTTATCTTCTTCCGTTGCGACAGTTTGGGTAGTTCCACCAGAAATTTTTTCATCATTGTAAAAATTAAACCAATCAGAATTTTTAGGAAAATAAACACTTTGCGTTTTTTGTCCTTGCTTTAAAATCGGAGAAATTAAGAAATCTTTGCCCCAAAAATAAGCGTTATTATAGGTGTAAAGTTCTTGATTTTCTGGTTCTTCGAAAAATAAAGGTCTCATTAACGGCGTTCCGTTTTTATGATTTTCGAAAACCAAATTATAATTATAAGGAAGCAAAGCGTAGCGCAATTCAATTGCTTTTTTGGCTAAATTTTTTGCTTTTTCGCTTCTGTAAACAGGCTCGCTGGGTACATTTTCATCAGCGTGAGGTCTGTAAATTGGGTTGAAAACGCCATATTGCAACCAACGAGCGTACAATTCATCGTCTTCATTTTTTCCTGCAAAACCGCCCAAATCACTGTGCATAAAAGCTATTCCTTGCAATCCCATTTGTAAAGCAATGTCAGGCTGACTTTGCAATCCGCCCCAACTTCTAGAAACATCGCCACTCCAAGGAACGAGGCCATTTCTTTGAGCACCAGAATAACCAGCTCTCATCAAAATAAACGGACGAGCATTTGGTGAAGTTTCGGCAAAACTTTCTTTGACCAACTTCGCCCAATCCATTCCGTAAATATTATGAACTTGGTCGCCGTTTTTTCCGTTTCCATGAAGGATTGTAGAAGGATGAACTTCTGGTTCGCCCAAATCGCCCCAAATTCCTGTAACGCCTTGATTTAATAAGTCTTTGTAAATATTTTTGAACCAAGAATTTCCTTTTTGACTGTAAATATCAATCAAACCAGTGTGTCCGAAATAAAAATCGTACATAAATGCTTTTCCCTCGTTGTTTTTTGCCAAAATTTCTTTGTCAAGAGCTTCCTGATAACGCGAAGAAGTATTCACTACGAAAGGTTCAGTAATGAGAATGGTTTCTACTTGGTTTTTTCGCAAATAGTCAATCATTTGTTGAGGTTTTGGGAAATTGTCTTTGTCCCAAGCAAAATTTCCTAGCGTTCCTTGAATGGATTTTCCGAACCAATACAAATCTAAAATAATGGCGTCAACAGGAATCTTTTCGGCTCTGAATTTCTCAATCGTTTCCAAAGTTTGTTGCTGTGTATGATATCCAAATCTGCTCGAAAAATTTCCTAAACTCCATCTTGGAAGCATGGGTTGTTTTCCTGTTAAATCGGTATAATTTTTAACCAAATCTTCCCAAGAATTTCCAGAAATTACCTGATAAACTTTTCTTCCAGAAACCGTTTCGTAAGTCAATGAATTGTCTTTTTTGCTGTCTAGATCGAGGTAACCAATCGGTGCATTGTCAAAATGAATCAAATATTTTTTACTCGAAACTACGATGGGCATCGTGTAATTGAGCAATTCAGATTTGGTTTCGTAACCGTAATGAGCGCGATTATAAAGCATTAATCTGTTTCCACGACGGTTCATTCCAAGTGCTCTTGCTCCAGCTCCATATAAAACTTCGTCTGGAGAAAGATTGAAATTTAAGGTTTCAAAATTTTGCGGATGATTGTTGATTTCACCGTTTTCATAAGTTCCGTAACCGTTTTTTTCTGAAATCAAGAGTTCATCACCTTTATAATAAGAAACTTGAAAAGGGACTTTTTGAATTTTTACGGTAATTCCAGATGTTTCAATCCACGCAAAACCTCTGGTTTCTCTGAAATTGTATTTTATAGCTTTTGGAGAGAGAATTACGGAGTGAGAATCTTCTGTAAGCGTTTGATTTTTAGGGATAAAAGCCGTTTCTACCATTTCTGGAGTGTAGAATTTCACTTGATATAATCCATCATTGACAGAAATTTCGGCGGTGTTATTTTTAAATTCAATTTTTTGAAAAAATCTTTGATTGTTTTGTGCGAAAAGACTTGCTGCTAAGAAAAGCAACAAAAACTTGAAAACGTTTTTCATTTCCTAAAGCATTAAAATTTGTTAGCGTAAAGGTAAGGAAATTGAGATTTAAAAATTCATGAAATTTATCTTGAATTTTTCTCTCGCAGATTAAGCAAATTAGACTGATTTTAAATTCTAATCATCTGCTTAATTTGTAAAATCAGCGAGAGATTATATTGTAATTTCAAATTCAAAAATTCTCTATCTTTGCACCATGATACGCATTACTAAAATTTTCACCTTCGAGACGGCGCATGTTTTGTATAACTATGACGGCAAATGCAAAAATATGCACGGACATTCTTACAAACTTTTTGTGACCGTAAAAGGAACTCCAATTAATGACATCAATAACGTGAAAAACGGAATGGTGGTGGATTTTGGAGACATTAAAAAAATTGTAAAAGAGGAAATTGTAGATGTTTGGGATCATGCGGTTTTATTGAATGCATTGACGCCGCATAAAGAATTGGGCGAAGATTTGGCTCAAAAAGGACATAAAGTAATTGAGTGTAATTACCAGCCGACTTGCGAAAATATGCTCTACGAAATTGCCGAAAAAATTAAAAATAAATTGCCTTCTCATGTTCAATTGGCGTATCTGAAACTCCACGAAACCGAAAACTCTTACGGAGAATGGTTTGCGGAAGAAAACAGTTAATGTGCTAATTTGATGATGAGATAATGAGATAATTTTTTACTTTGAACCTTGAAACTCGAACCTTGAAACAAATAAAATTACAGCCTAATAAAAAAATCTACTTTGCTTCTGATCAGCATTTTGGTGCGCCAACTCCTGAGTTGAGTAAGCCAAGAGAAGCTAAATTTCTAGCTTGGTTAGATGAAATAAAACAAGATGCGCAAGTGCTTTTTTTGATGGGCGATTTATTTGATTTTTGGCACGAATGGAAATATGTAGTTCCGAAGGGTTATGTAAGAATTCTGGGAAAATTAGCAGAACTGAAAGACAGTGGAATAGATATTTATTTCTTCGTGGGTAACCATGATTTGTGGATGAAAGATTATCTGGAAGAGGAAATTGGGATTCCGGTTTTCTTTGAAAAACAATATTATGAAGTTTCTGGGAAAAATTTCCTTTTAGCTCATGGTGACGGACTTGGACCAGGTGATAAAGGTTATAAGAGAATGAAAAAACTTTTCACCAATCCTATTGCGCAATGGTTTTTTAAGTGGCTTCATCCTGATATTGCGATGAAAATTGCGATTTATTTTTCTACCAAAAATAAGATGATTAGTGGAGTAGAAGACATGAAGTTTTTGGGCGAGGACAAAGAGTTTCTTATCATTTATTCTAAAGAAAAATTGAAGTCTGAAAATTTAGATTACTTCGTTTATGGTCATCGTCATTTGCCTATGATTATAGATTTGAAAGTTGATGGAAAGGAAGCAAAACATGTGAATCTGGGTGATTGGATTTCGTATTTTACGTATGGTGTTTTTGATGGAGAGGAATTTGAAGTTCTAGAATATAAATAAGGAGTAAGTTTTGAAAAATATTTTCAATATAAAATCTGAAGCAGATTTCCAAGCGGCATGTTTGGAAACGTTTCTCTATCAGTACGAAAATGTAGAAGTTTACCAAAAATTTGTAGATTTTTTAGGTAAAAAACCTTCGGAAATTAAACAAATACTAGATATTCCGTTTTTGCCCATTGAAATGTTTAAAAATCATTTGGTATTAGACAAAGTCTTCGGCTCCGCTCAGACTGACAAACCTTTAAGTTATTTTCAAAGTTCGGGAACTACGCAAATTCAGACTCGTTCTAAACATTATATTGCAGATTTTAATCTTTACGAAGAAAGTATTTATAAGAGTTTTGAACAGTTTATTGGTAATCCAGAAGATTATATTTTCTTAGGATTATTGCCTAATTATTCAGAAAATCCGAATTCTTCATTGATTTATATGGTAGATTTTTTGATGAAAAAATCAGCAAAACCAGAAAACGGATATTTTCTCTATAATCACCAAGAATTGTTTGAACTTTTACAGAAATTAGGTCAAGAAAATAAAAAAGTAATTCTTTTCGGTGTTTCTTTTGCTTTGTTGGATTTTTTAGATTCTAAAAACGATTTTACGACTTTACAAATCAACGATTTTACAGTCATAGAAACGGGCGGAATGAAAGGTAGAAAAGAGGAAATGACCAAAGATGAACTTTTGAAAATTCTACAAAAAGGCTTCGGAACAGATAAAATTTTCTCTGAATATTCTATGACAGAATTGCTTTCTCAGGCATACTCTCTAGGAGAAAATATATACGAAACGCCCAACTGGATGCGTGTTCTCATCAGAAATACCGAAGATCCATTTTCTTATATGGAAGCAGGCAGAACTGGCGCTATCAATATTATAGACTTGGCGAATAGACATTCTTGCAGCTTTATTGCGACACAAGATTTGGGCAAAATTGTAAATGATTTTGAGGTTCTTCGCTATGCTCAGAATGACAAACATGCGTTTCAGGTTTTGGGAAGAATTGACCATTCTGATATTCGCGGTTGCAGTTTATTGGTTTCATAAAATACTGCTATGATTAAAGTAGAGGAACTTACTTTTGCCTATATTCAAAAATTTTGCGATTTTGAAAAAGATATTGTCTTGACCAATCATTTTCATACCGATTGGGAAGCTGATATTTTGGTGATTAATCAGGAAGGTTTTTCTCATGAAATTGAAATTAAGTTGTCGAAGAGCGATTTCAAAAATGATTTCAAAAAATTTTATCAAAATCAAAATAGCGGAGAAAAATTTCTGAAGCATGACAAAATTGTTTGTGGTGATTATGTCTGTAATCATTTCAGCTTTCTATTGCCAATGGGAATGATTGCATTGGGAGAAATTCCCCAGCATTGTGGCGTGATAGAATTTTATCACAATGAAGATACTTGGAAAACAGATTTCTATATCCGAAGATTGCCTCAAAAAATTCATGAAGATCTTTATTGGAATCTAGTAGACCAAAAAGATTTTTTAAGAAAATTATCTAGAAATTATTACTTCAAAAAACTAGAATTAAAAGGAAAAACTGAAGAATTTATTTTCAGAAATGAATTGGGAAATAAAAAATAATATTCCTTTTTTTAAGATTTGTGTTAAAAAAATGACATTTTTTTCTAGAAAAATTACAAAAGTCATAAAAAAATGCCTCTTAAAAAGATTTCTTTTATATATCTTTACTTTCTGAAATACGAACAAAATGAAACATAGATTTACTTTATTGCTGGTACTCTTATTATCTGTAATTTCCGTAAAAGGACAAGATTATTTAGATGATATTATGTTCCAGTCTTTTGGTTGGGATGAATACTCTCAGTCAAGACACACCAGTGAAGGTGGCTTTTACGAATATTATAACTCAAGAGCCGGAAATTTAAAGGCGATGGGTTTTGATATGATTTGGTTGCCACCACCAAGTGCTTCTACAGGAGGTGTGGGTTATTTTCCTACAGAATTGTATAATTTTTCTCAAACTTCTTGGGGTTCTGAAGCTCAATTAAAAAAAATGCTTGCTAATATGAATGCAAGAGGTCTTTATCCTATTGCAGATGTAGTGGCAAATCATAGAAGTGGAACTACTGGTTGGGTAGATTTTACAAATCCAGCATGGGGTTGTGAAACAATTTGTAGTAATGATGATGCAGCGAGTGCTTCTTATGTAGGTTGTAGACCTTCTGGTGCTCCAGACACAGGAATGCAATTTGACGGCTCAAGAGACATGGATCATACCAATTTAACCGTTCAGAATGGATACAAAGAATTTTTGACCAGATTAAAAGTTCTAGGTTTTAAAGGATGGAGATGGGATGTAGCAAAAGGTTTTTCAGCTTCATATTTTGGGAACTATATCAATGACAGTAAGCCATATTACTCTGTAGGTGAATTTTGGGATGGAGATGTAAATGCTCTTAAAACTTGGATTAACGGGACTTATTCTGGTGGTGCAACTATTTCTGGAGCTTTTGATTTCTCTTTATACTATGCAATGTCTGCAATTATGGTAACGAGTACTTCTCAAACCGCAACGAACAATTATAGCGGTTTGAACTGGTCAGGAAATATGGCAGGATTAGCTGGTCAATATGGATTTAGTGAAAAAGCGGTAACCTTTGTAGATAATCACGATACCTTTGTTCATGGTTCGGCTTTTTTAGGGTCAAACATTCCTAAAGCTTACGCTTATATTCTTACTCACCCTGGAATTCCATGTGTTTTTGCGCCACATTATTATGGAGGAACTTATGCTAAAGATGGCGTAACAAGAAATTATGGTGCAGGTTATGCTTCTGCAATTAATAAATTAATGGCCATAAGAAAAGCTACGGGAATTAATGCGTATAGCAATGTTACTATAGATAAATCAGAGTCTGGTTTATATGCTGCATATATTAAAAAAAATGCATCAGATACAGAACCAGTAGTTGCTGTTAAAATCGGACCTTATTCTTGGACACCTTCATTAGGAACAGGTTGGATTCTTTCTGCTTCTGGTACTGATTATGCGGTTTGGACTAAAACAGCAATAAATGTTGCTCCAATTATTACTATAACTCCTTCTAGTAGCAAAAATGTTTCTGGAACAAATGTTACAGTTACTATTTCTGCAAGTGATGATAGTGGAAACGCTCCTACTATTAGATATACCTTAGATGGTTCAGAGCCTACAGTTTCATCACCACTTTATAGTTCTTCTTTTACAGTAAATTCTAATACTACTGTAAAAGCGGTAGCTTTTGATAATTTAGGTTTAAGTTCAGGAGTTGTAGAAAGAGCTTATGCTTTTGAAACACCAAGAAATATTGTAGTAAGATTTAAACCACCTACAACTATTCCAAATTGGCCATTGCCAAAAATCCATTATTGGAATTATTCTCCAACTAATGCTCTCCCTGCTGCTAATTGGAATACTCCAATTGATATGACTGCAGATGTGGATAATCCAGGTTGGTTTAAGTACACTTTTCCAAGCATTATTCAAGTGAGTTTCTTGTTTAGAGATGGAAATGCTACTGGTACTTTAGGACAGACTAAAACTGGAGATATTATAAATGTAACTCAAGATACATGGTATGAATGGGACCCTACGAATTCTTTATTCGTAAAACAAGTGAGTTTGTCTACAGATGATCTAGCGGTGAATGCTAAAAAAGTAACCTTAGACATTTTACAAAATCCTGCTTTAAACGGAGTAATTCGTGTAAGATATTCTAATGCAAAAGGTGGTAATCTTTATCTTTATGATTTAAGTGGTAAAATGCTTAAAACTCAAAAAGTTTCTGCCAATTCTGGAGATGATACCATTTCTGTGAGCAATTTACAAAGTGGTAATTATTTACTGATGCTGAAATCAGATCAAGGAATGTCTGTATCAAAAGTAATTATCAAATAAGATTACAATATAAAATCAAATAAAAAGCCATTCGAAAGAATGGCTTTTCTATTTTTGAAAATAGAGCAAATGGTTTTTTTTATTTTCGAAAAATATGGACATGAAAAAACCTTCAGAAATATTCCGAAGGTTTTTATGTTTGATATTATTTCTTGCTAATTATAAAGAAGCAGAGTGTAATAATAAATCTGTTAACTTGTTAGAGTAACCAGTTTCGTTGTCATACCAAGAAACTAATTTTACGAAGTTTGGTGATAACATGATACCAGCATCTTTGTCAAAGATAGAAGTTCTCTTATCTCCTACGAAATCTTGAGAAACTACTAAATCTTCAGTGTAACCTAGGATTCCTTTTAATTCACCTTCAGAAGCAGCTTTCATAGCAGCGCAAATTTCTTCGTAAGAAGTAGCTTTTTCTAATCTTACCGTTAAATCTACTACAGAAACGTCAGCAGTTGGTACTCTGAAAGACATACCTGTTAATTTTCCGTTTAATGAAGGAATTACTTTACCTACCGCTTTAGCAGCACCAGTAGAAGAAGGGATAATGTTTAATAATGCACTTCTACCACCTCTCCAGTCTTTCATAGATGGACCATCTACGGTTCTTTGAGTAGCTGTAGTAGCGTGAACAGTTGTCATAAGACCTTCTACGATTCCGAAGTTTTCGTGAACTACTTTTGCTAAAGGAGCAAGACAGTTAGTAGTACAAGAAGCGTTAGAGAAAATTTGTAAATCAGCAGGTAATTCTTTGTGGTTTACTCCCATTACAAACATTGGAGTATCATCTTTAGATGGAGCAGAAAGAACTACTTTTTTAGCACCTGCATTAATGTGAGCAGAAGCTGTACCTTTATCTAAGAAAAGTCCTGTAGATTCTACGATGTAATCTGCACCTACTTCGTTCCATTTTAAATTATTAGGGTCTCTTTCAGAAGTGATTCTGATTGTTTTTCCGTTTACTACTAAATTATTTCCTTCTACTCTTACTTCGCCATTAAATTTGCCGTGAACAGAATCATACTTCATCATGTAAGCCATGTATTCTGCGTTGATAAGGTCATTAATCCCTACGATTTCAATGTTATCTCTTTCTAACATTGCATTGAAAACTAGACTTCCAATTCTACCGAATCCGTTGATTCCTACTTTAATTGTTGACATATTTTTTGTTTTTAGTTGTTTAAATTAATTTACATTGCCAAGATTTCTGCAATCTGGAGTAAATCTTGATTGATTTCATTATGCTTTTTAATCGCATCTTCTATTGGCGTAAAAACTAAATCGTTTGATCTAATTCCTGCCATTACATTCGTTAATCCTTTCATAAGTCCTACTACAGCTCCATATCCCATTCTACTTGCCAAAACTCTGTCTGCACAACTTGGTGCACCACCTCTTTGGATGTGTCCTAGAATGGAAACTCTAATATCATAATCTGGGAATCTTTCTTTAGTTTGTTCGGCTAACTCATAAGTAGAAGCTAATCTCTCGCCTTCAGCTACAATAACAATACTAGATGTTTTTCCTCTTTTTTGTGCTTTTTCGAAAGTTTCGAACAAATCTTCTAAGCTATCCTTCTTCTCAGGAATAAGAATAGCTAATGCTCCAGAAGCAATACCACTATTCAAAGCGATAAAACCAGCATCTCTTCCCATTACTTCGATGAAAAATACTCTATTATGAGAAGTAGCAGTATCTCTAATTTTGTCAATGGCTTCCATTGCAGTATTCAGTGCAGTATCATAACCGATAGTAAAGTCTGTACCGAAGATATCATTATCAATCGTTCCTGGAACACCAATTACTTTTACACCAAATTCTTCTGCGAAAATTTTAGCTCCTGTAAATGTACCATCTCCACCAATACATACTAAAGCGTCAATACCATTTTTCTGGCATTGCTCGAAAGCTTTTTGTCTACCTTCCTCGGTTCTGAATTCTTTAGAACGAGCCGAACGAAGGATAGTTCCTCCTAAATTGATGATATTGCTTACAGAACGAGGTCCCATTTTGGTAAAATTACCTTCGATAAGACCAGTGTAGCCTCCTCTTACTCCTACACATTCTATTTTATGGTAGTTAGCAGTTCTTACCACTGCTCTGATTGCTGCATTCATTCCCGGTGCGTCTCCACCCGAAGTAAGCACCGCGATTTTTTTCAAACTTGCGTTACCCATAGTGTTTTAATTTGACATGCAAATTTACAAAATAATACAAAACGGGATACCATGTTTTTGGTCATATTTGATTTTTTGGCTATTAATAAAATATTGCTATTTTTGCAGGAATGAACAAAAAATTACATTCAAACAGAAGATTTCTGGCATCACTTTTTGCAAGTGTATATCTGTTTGCTGTAGTATTTTCGGGCTTTTTCCATACGCATACCAATAATTTCAAAGAAGATTTACTGTCTTTTAGCAAGAAACCTGTTTCTGAAAAAATTGTAAATTTTGGTGGAGTAGATGATTGTTTCTCTTCACACTTTTTTAATGCTGGGATAGGAATTTTAGATACCGAGGCAAATTTTCTGTTCATTATTTCTAAAAAATTTTCGCTTAAAAATTTCCAATATTACTTTACTGTACCTACAGAAAAAGTAGTATTCATCTCATTACGGGCGCCACCAGTTTTCATTTAGATTTTTTACGACTTGCGATGCTATTTTTAGAAGTTCGCAAATTCCTTTATTATTTCAATTTTAACAAAATTAATCTAAATGTTAATCAAAAAAATATATTTTTTTGTTGCAATGTTTCTTGCAACACAATTGGTAATGGCTCAATATAAATTAAGTGGAAAAATCACTGATTTTGATACTCAAGAGCCTGTAAAAAATGCTTCGGTTTATCTGGTAGAC
The DNA here is from genome assembly GCF_056313765.1 of Cloacibacterium sp. DMC96. NCBI lineage: Bacteria > Pseudomonadati > Bacteroidota > Flavobacteriia > Flavobacteriales > Weeksellaceae > Cloacibacterium > Cloacibacterium sp. DMC96. The sequence continues at coordinate 200,675 of NZ_JBQUZQ010000001.1, forward strand.
CTTAAAAAAAGTACAGTTTCAGACCAAAATGGTAATTACACTTTCCAAAACTTAAAATCTGGAAAATATTTCGTAGAAATTACAGGTGACAACTATACTTCGTTATTGGTTTCCATAGAAGTGAATCAAGATGCGGTTTCTGATTTCACTCTTCAAAAATCCGCCAAAGAAATAGATGAGGTAGTGGTAACTGCAGTAACCAGAGCTTCGGAACTGAAAAAGATTCCAGTAGTCATTAAATCTGTAGATAAAAATATCATCAACCAAAATGCTTCCACCAACTTAATTGATGGATTGAAAAATATTCCGGGAGTGAACCAAATTACTTCTGGAGCTGCTATTTCTAAACCTGTAATCAGAGGTTTAGGTTACAATAGAGTAATCACTTTGGTAGATGGAATCAAGCAAGAAGGTCAACAATGGGGTGGCGAACACGGAATAGAAATCGATGAATTTTCTGTTGGGAAAGTAGAAATTGTAAAAGGTCCGGGAAGTTTAATGTACGGTTCAGACGGAATTGCGGGTGTACTGAATTTTATTTCTCCAAAAGTTGCAGCAAATGGTAAAATCGAAAATCAATTGATTACCAATTATCAAACGAATAACAACTTAATTGCGACTTCTTTTTCGAATAAAGGAAACAAAAACGGTTTCGTTTGGGAAGGAAGATTGACCAACAAGTTGGCTGGTAACTACGAAAATAAATATGACGGAAAAGTCTTGAACTCTGGTTTCAAAGAATTTGATGGCAACTTAATGTTAGGAATCAATAAAAACTGGGGACATTCTTATTTCAACGTGAGTTCTTATAACACCACTTTGAATATTGTGGAAGGAGAAAGAGATGCTGATGGAAAATTCACGTTCATCAATAGTAATGGAGACGACATTACTGCTACTGACGAAGATTACAAAGGCTATAAAGTAGGATTTCCACATCAGAAAATCAATCACTTGAGATTAACTTCAAATAATTATTTCTTATTGAAAAACGGAACGATCAATGCTGATTTTGCTTTTCAAAATAATAAAAGAAAAGAATTTGCAGACGCAACCAATCCTGATGAAAAAGAATTGTTCTTCGATTTAAATACTTTCAATTATAACGTAAGATATAACTTGAAAGAAACCAATAATTGGGAAACTTCTTTCGGAATTGGAGGTATGCAGCAATCGAATACCAATAAAGGAGTAGAAGCGCTTATTCCTGATTATCAATTTTTCGATGCGGGAGCGTTTGTTTTCACTCAAAAAACTTTTAATAAAAATCTGACTTTAGCGGGAGGATTGAGATTCGACAATAGAAATGTAGATGCTCAAGAAATGCTGGAAGATACCGATGTGAAATTTGCTAAATTTAATAAAAATTACAGCGGAATTTCTGGAAGTTTAGGTTTGTCTTATCAATTAGACAAGCAATCTACTTTAAAATTAAATCTTTCTAGAGGTTTCAGAGCACCGAATATTGCAGAACTTTCTTCTAACGGAATTCACGAAGGAACTTTCAGATACGAAATTGGTGATATTAACTTAAAATCTGAAATCAGTCACCAAATTGATGCGGCTTATTTCTTGAATTCAGACCATATTAGTTTTGAATTTACGCCATTTGTCAACTTTATATCTAATTATATTTATACCGAAAAAATGCAAGATGCAAACGGAAATGATGTAATTATTGACCCAAATGATCCAGTTCCTGCATTTAGATTTACTCAAGGAAACGCTCAGCTTTTCGGTGGAGAGATTTTCTTAGATTTTCATCCGCATCCATTTGATTGGTTGCATGTAGAAAATTCATTTTCTTATGTAAGAGCTACGCAGAATAATCGTCCAGAAAATGAAAAGTTTTTACCATTTATTCCTGCACCAAAATATCGTGGAGAGATTAAAACCAATTTCGAGAAAGTGAATAATACTTTTTCTGATTTTTATGCTAAATTTTCGGTAGACCATTATTTCAAACAAAATAATATTTATAGCGCTTTTGATACAGAAACAGCTACTCCTAGTTACACACTTTTGAGTGTAGGAATTGGCGCAGACATTAAGGCATTTGGTAAAAAAGACTTTTTCAATGTTTTCATTAGCGGAGAAAATTTAACAGATGTGGCGTATCAAAACCATTTGAGCAGATTAAAATATGCTCCAGAAAACCCAGCAACAGGTAGGATGGGCGTTTTTAACATGGGCAGAAATTTCAGTGTGAAACTGATGATGAATTTCTAAAAATCTAAGAAAATTACTTTCTAGAGATGATGAAATTCTCGGTAAAGCGAATGGACTTTTTATAAGGAAAATTTACCTATAAAAAATGCTTTCTGTTTTCATAAAAAAACACTATTTTTGCAACTCAAAATTTTTAACAAGATGAATGTTACAAGAACCAATCATGACGAAGTAAGTGCTTTGCTTACAGTAACTTTAAATAAATCTGATTACAAAGATAAAGTTGAAAAACAACTGATCAATTATGCTAAAAATGCTACTGTTCCTGGTTTTAGAAAAGGAAAAGTTCCATTGAGCATGGTGAGAAAACAATTTGAAGCGGGTATTGCTTTTGAAGAAATTAACAAACAAATTTCTGAAGCGTTGAACAACTATGTAAACGAAAACAATTTAAGATTAGTTGGTCAGCCAGTCCCAGTTCCTATGAACGAACTAGATTATAATGCAGAAGAAGTTTCTGTAGGTTTCGAAGTTGGTTTTGAGCCAGATTTTAATATTGATTTATCTTCTTACGAAGCTCCTCACTACAAAGTAGAAGCTACTGATAAAGAAATCAACCAAAGCATCGAAAACATGCAAAAAAGATTTGCGGATAAAGATGCTCAAGATAAAGCGACTAAAGATTCTTATGTAGCACTTTCTATTGCACAAGTAGTAGAATCTGATGCAGAAGGAGAGCACAATCATCCACCGAAAAATGTAGTAGTTTCTGCTGAGCAAAAAGAAGCTTTCGGTTTGGTAAAATCTCACAAAGTAGGTGATGTAGTGAAGTTAACTAAAACTCAGTTAACGGAAAACGAAACTTTGGCTAAAGATTTAAATTACAACGAGCATGAACTAGGTCACATTCATCATGAAGATTTAGAAGCTACTGTTACAGAAATCTATAAATTAAACTTAGCACCACTAGATCAAGAATTATTTGATAAAGTATATGGTGAAGGAAACATTAATTCTGAAGAAGAATTAAAAGCAAGAGTAAAAACTGAATTAGATGAATATTTCCAACAAAATGCTGATATTCACTTTGTGAATAAAGTATTAGAAAGCGTTTCTGAAAAAACTGAAGTTCAGTTACCAGAAGCATTCTTAGTAAAATGGTTACTATTCTCTAATCCAAACATCACTTCTGAAGATCAAGCTAAAGAAATTCTAGAAGCAGAAAAATCTATCATCAAAAATCAAATCATCGAAGGAAAATTATTCCAAGATTATGACGTAAAAGTAGATTATGCAGATGTTTTAGCTCAAGCTGAAGTTTTAGTAAACAACCAATTAGCAATGTACGGAATCCACAATCTTCCACAAGAAGAAGTGCAGAAATATGCGGTAGAAATGCTAAAACAAGAAGAGCAAGTAAGACAAATTTCTCAAGAAGTTGCAATGGGTAAACTAAAAGATGTTATCCTAGAAAAAGCAAGCAAAAAAGAAACTAAAATTACACACGAAGAATTTTTAGCAGAATTACAAAAATAATTTTCTAGAAATTTCTTAGAAATATAAATCCGTCTCGAATTTCGAGACGGATTTTTTTATTGTTTTTATCTTTAACTAGATTTTTTTTTAAGGCTAAAAACAAACTATTGTACCCACTCATTCGCTTCTGAATCCTCAAAAACATCATCAAGTCGTCTATATTTTTACAAAATTTTAGGACTAATTTCATTTCTATTTTTTTTGAGTCTCCCGTTTTCTATTTTAGAGATTTTATTATTTTTTATTTAATTCTAAACGAAATAGGAAGTAAAAATTTTTCTACAAATTTGTCTCAAGTTTTTGCAAAAACAAAAAAGAAACTAAAAAAAATATTAACTTTAAATTTCAAAGTCAAATAAAATAAATAGAAATTTCGTAAATGGAAAATTTGAATAGTACTAGCTGTAAAAGCCTAAGATTATTTGGTTGGGGGTATCATTGGGAAAGTGATGCTGGGGAAGGTGAGCCTATTTGGGTATCAACTGGATTAGATATTAATACAGGACAAGAAACAGGTATTGGCAGGAAAGTCCAAACACGTGTGGACAAGGTTGGTGTTAATACATATATTTTTTTTAGGTTGCATTAATTACAACCTTTTCAAATAATAATAAATCATGAAATTAATTTTAACATTTTTATTGACTGTTTTCTATACTTTTTTGACAGGCCAAGAAATAAAGATTCTAGATTCCAAATCACATAAGACGATAGATAGTGTAAGATTATATAATAAAAATAATTTTATAGGTTATGATATTAAAAATATAATTTTAAAAGATTCTGATACATTAGTTCTAATAAAACAAGGTTATGAGGATGTCTTTTTACCGGCTACCTTTTTTAATACAAAAAAAAACATATACCTTAGAAAAAATAACGTATATGAAATACCAGAGGTCGAAATAAAATATTTAAATCCTAAAAATATAGTTACACAAATAATTAATAATGCTAAAATTTCGAGTAGAAAAAATGATAAAAATTTTTATCACTTTTTTTATGAATTTAAAACTGATAATGCAACACTACAATATTTTAATGGAAGAGTTTGTGAACAAGGATTTAAGTATAGAGTAGAAAAACAATTAGACTTTTTCTCAAAAATAAAATATACTTCTGTAATGGATGAAAAAGGCAAAGAAGAATATTTTCTACAAAAAACAAATTATAGTCATTTTTTAGATCATCAGATGTATCCAATTTTATGGAGTGTTTTCCTTAAAAATAAAAAATTCGAAAATTATATTTTTAAATTTCAAGGAAAATCAAATAATATGTTAAAAATAACCTTTGCTCCTAAAATAAATAAAGGATGGGATTATAATGGTTATATAATTTTTGATATTAACGATTATGGAGTATATGAGTTTTCAGCAAACTTAATACAAAATCCCAATAACCAAATTGAAAATTTACTGCAAAATAAAATTAGCATTTTTATTAAAAATAATAAAGTGGAAGATAAATATTATGTATTAGAAAATGCAAATTTTAAAGATGAATTTATGATTTTTAAAGGAAAAGGAAAAGGAAAAGAATTTAAGGCAAATTCATACCAAGAAAAGACGTTAAAGTTTAATGATAATGAATTTGAGGATTTTGATTTCATAAAATTTCAATTGAAATGAAAAAAGATTAATAATCACAATCTTCCACAAGAAGAAGTGCAGAAATATGCGGTAGAAATGCTAAAACAAGAAGAGCAAGTAAGACAAATTTCTCAAGAAGTTGCAATGGGTAAACTAAAAGATGTTATCCTAGAAAAAGCAAGCAAAAAAGAAACTAAAATTACACACGAAGAATTTTTAGCAGAATTACAAAAATAATTTTCTAGAAATTTCTTAGAAATATAAATCCGTCTCGAATTTCGAGACGGATTTTTTCTGTCAGAATATACGAACTTTTTCGTATTTATCGGTAGAAGTTTAAACTCCAAATTTGTAAAAATCATTATTCATAAATTTTTATAAATTTAGACTTAGAAAAGTCTCTGCATGAAATCAATTTTATCTTTTGTATTCATTTTTACACTGAGTTTGACTTTTGGGCAAAAATCAAACCATAAAAAAATAGATTCTATTAATAATCTTCCGTTTGAAGTAAGGTTAAAAGATGCCGCTATTTTAGACAAAGTTTATCTGAAAAATGCAGAGGAATCTGCCAAAATCCATTACGACTTAGGTGAAGCTAAATCTTACAGCAATCTCAGTTTGGTCTATTATTATCAAGGAAAATATGAGAAAGATTTGGCGTATTCTCTGAAAGCGATTCATATTTTCGAGAAATTAAACGACTTAGAGAATCTTTCTTTAGAATGGGGAGAATTGGGGTATAGAATGAAGAAAAGAAATCTAGAGAAAGCGATTCAGTACATGCAGAAATCTAAACAAATTGCAGAAAAGAATAACCTTCAGAAACCCTTATTGAGCATTTATAACAATTATGGCGTGCTCAAAGAAATGAAAGTAGAATATGACAGCGCACTTTTCTACTACGAAAAAGGTCTCGCCTTGAAACAAAAAATTAATGACCAAGTCGGCATTCCGTATAGTTTGAATAATATTGCAGGGGTTTTTGTGCTCAGAAAACAATTTGACAAAGCGGAGGAAAACTATCAAAAAGCCCTTGAAATCAGAAAAAAAATAAATGATACGGTAGGAATTGCAGAAAATTACTCTTACCTAGGAGATTTGCATTTGATGCAAAAAGACTTCAAAAAAGCGATTGGTTTTTATCAAAAATCAACAGAAATTACAGATAAACACAAGTATTTAGGACTTTCGCAAGATTCTTATCGCAAGATTTCAGAATGTTATGAAAATTTAGGTGAACATCAAAAGGCTTTGCAGAATTTCAAGAAATTTTCGGCACTCAAAGACAGCCTCATCAATCAGGAAACCAATTCTAAAATTGCCGAATTAGAGGTGAAATTTGATACCAATGAAAAAGAAAAACAACTGCTTCAGAAACAAGCCGAAGTAGAAACTTCTAGAATCAAATTTTCGGTGGCGATTGTATTTGCGATTTTAGCGTCTATTATTGGTTTTCTTTTTTATCGTCAACAAAGATTGAAAAACAAGCAACAGCATCAGGAATTTGAATTGAAATCTGCAATGGCGCAAATCGAAAGTCAAAATAAATTGCAAGAACAACGCCTCTCTATTTCACGAGATTTGCATGATAATATTGGCGCACAATTAACCTTCATTATTTCGTCTTTAGAAAATACAAAATTTGGAATTCCAAATTTAGAAACTGCGGTAGAAAAGCGTTTAGACAAAATCAGTGATTTTACCAGAAATACCATTTTAGAACTTCGAGACACGATTTGGGCAATGAATAAAGCAGATTTTACGATGGAAGATTTGAGTTCTAGAATTTTCAATTTTATAGAACATGCACAATCTGCCAACCATAATATTCAGTTTAACTTTAGTATTGATGAAAAGCTCAAAAATAAGAAATTTTCGTCTGTAGTAGGTGTAAATTTATACAGAATGATTCAAGAATCTGTGAATAATGCGATGAAATATGCTAATGCCAGTCATATCGTCATCAATGCAGAAAAATTTCAGGAAGGTTTAAAAATTGAAATCAAGGACGATGGAAAAGGTTTTGACACCGAAAATGTAGATGTAGGGAACGGATTGCTCAATATGAAAAAACGAATGGAGGAAATCGGTGGGAACTTTGTAATTCATTCAGAAATAGGGAAAGGAACTAGTATAAATGTAGAATTAGAAAAACTGTAATCATGATAAAAGTAGCGATAGTAGACGATAATCTTTTTTTGCAAAAAACGGTTCAAGAGAAACTGTCTTTTTTTGAAGATATAGAAATCAAATCAAAATCTCTGAACGGAAAAGAATTGCTCCAAAAATTAGAAAAAAATTCTAACTTAGATTTGATTTTGATGGATATAGAAATGCCAGAAATGAACGGAGTAGAAGCTACTTCCGAAGTGAAAAAGCGCTATCCTCACATCAAAATTTTAATGCTTACGGTTTTTGATAATGATGAAAAAATTTTTAAATCCATTAAAGCTGGAGCTGATGGTTATTTACTGAAAGAAATTAATCCTCAAGAATTATACAATTCCATCAAGGAAACGCTTTCTGGTGGTGCTGCAATGACGCCATCTATTGCACTGAAAACACTGAAATTGCTCAGAGAACCACAAGTTTTCGAAACGGAAGAAGAAAAAGAAAAAATTACCCTTACCGCAAGAGAAATTCAGGTTTTGGAACAATTGAGCAAAGGATTAAAATATGATGCTATTGCAGAAAATCTTATCCTTTCTAAAGGAACTATTAGAAAACATGTTGAAAATATTTACGCTAAATTACAGGTTCATAATAAGTTAGAAGCAGTGCAGATTGCGAAAAAAAATAATTTAATTTAAAAGATACGATTTTATTCGTATTTACTGACGTGTTTCTTAAACATAATTTTACCACTATTAAAACATTAAATTATGAGAAGAAACATTTTATTGACCGCAGTTTTTACGATTCTGTTATCAGGATTTTCTACTTTTTCTTTTGCTCAAGGCAAAACTTCATTTAAATTTAATTTCGGGACTTCATTTTCTAAACCAGAAGATGAATTGGGTACAGTAGCTCGAAAAGGCAAATCTATGCAACCTACAGTAAGTGTAGAATTGGGCAGATTAATCAATTATGGTTCGTCTGATTACGGAATGAGAGCAGCAGCAGTAGGTGGATTAGATTACGCTAATTTTTTATCAAATGACGCTACTACTGTTCTCAAAACCAATATTACCAGCATTAAAGGTAGGGTTTATCCCATTTCTTATAAAGGTTCAATGGAAGATGCGATGGATAAAGCAAAATCTACGAATAGTTTTGTAGGAGATATGGTTTGGGGCTTGTTGATTTACTCTTTTGTAAACAGTTTTCATGTGGATTATGGAGTAGGTTTTGGGAAAATTACAGAAAGTTCTAATATAGATGATCCTAATTTTCCAGAGGAAACGGTGAAGAGAAACATGACCTATTTTGGATGGGGATTTCAGCCACAAATTTACACTTCAGATAGTGGAAAATGGAATGCCAATGCATTTTTTGATTTTGGAAAATTTAAATGGGAAAATGCTAATGGAAATACTTCTTCTATCAAAGCCAGTTCGCTTGGTTTCGGATTTCAATATAATTTTTAAAACGATTGAGCATGAAAAAACGTCTGTTTTCTTTGATTCTTGGATTGGTTTTTACGCTAAATTTTGCCCAAGAAAAAACATTGAATGATATTTTAGCAGGACCTTGGAAAGGTTTTTCGAGTGAACAAATTCCAAACATGGGAGAAGTGAATACTGGCGTTTACATGAAATTAGTTTTTAATGAAAAAATCGATGGCAGCAAAACCGAATATCCTTTTTATGGAACCAATCAGGTGGAATTTATTTATACGAATAATTTTGGAACCAAAACATATTTCGCAACAGTAAATGTGAGTGGAGTTTTTAATGTAAAAGACAAAACACTCTATGTGAATGATGACAGTTTTGCTTCTTATGATGCTTTACCAGACGGAATGAATTGGGAGTTGGGGAAATTTAAAGTCACGGTTTATAGAGACCAAGATCATACAGGATTTTTCTTGCTAAAAGGAGTGACCTTAGACAATCAAGGTTATGCAAAATCTGGTAGTAAAGTGTATTACACCACAGATATGAATTATAATCCTTGGAAACAAAAATATTAAAACACTTATACAATGAAAAAATCTCTATTCATCACGCTATTTCTCATTTGCATTACCCTTTTTTCTCAAGAAAAATACAAGGCGTCAGATTATTCACTTCCAAATAATGTAAAAACCTATAACACCTTTGTTTACAGATATGATATAGATTTAGGAAAATATTTTGTAGTAGAAAAACACATCAGAATTTTTGAAAAAGGATTACTTACCTATGATTATGTTTTAGAGAACTATTTAGATAGAGTTTCTCAATTAAAAAAATTTGAATATAATGCTAAAAATCAATTGGTTTCAATAAAGGAAGCCGAAGATTTTAATGATGCGCTCTATCCTTATCAAGAATTTTATTATGAAAACGGAAGATTAATCAAAGCAGAAGAAATTTCGGGTAATAAAAGAGTTTTTACAGATTATTCTTATGACAATTCTGGGAAAATCACAAAAACCAAAACTTATCAAGATGATAAAGTGGTTCTGAAAGAAGCAGAATATAAATATACTTCACCATCAGATTATACTATTTATACCAAAGGCTTTCGAGATGGAAAAGTGGTTTCTGAAATGAGAGAAAAATACCAAAAAAATCTTTTAGTAGAGAAATTCATCAATAACAGTTTAGGAGAAAATACTTATGAGTTTAAATATGACGAAAAAAACAATAGGATTCTTCTAGTTGATGGCAGTGATAATTTTGATACGAGTTATTTTTATGGCAAAACTGGAGCTATTCTTAAATCTAAAAAAACAGAATACGATGATTTTGTTTTTGATCTTGTCAATTATTTTGAATTTTCGGAAATTACCTACGAAGATGGTACGAAAGAAGGAAGCAGAACTTTTGATAAAGACTATGCTAAATCATTTAATATGAGTGTTTTATCTTATGATTTTGTAGATGATTTAAAGTAATTGTTTTATATTTGGAATAAACACATACCATGATGAAAAAAATAATTCAACTTTTAGTGCTATTGTTCGTGCAATTTTCTTTTGCCCAAAAAGATAATGTGATAAAATTTCTCTCCGAAAACTGGGGCGTCAATAAAGATGTAGCAAAAATAGAAGAAGTGAAGTATTCTCAAGGCTTTACTTCTGGGAAATTTGAACCAAGAGAAACCAAAATTTATACCTTCAAAAACGGAAAAGTAATTTCTATAGAAACACAATATTCTAAAGATAAAGTCATCGAAACTTTCGAATACAATGCGAAAGGAAAGCCTGTAAAATTTTCATATATTTCTACAGGAACAGACAAAGCCAGTGAAAACATTTCTACATTTAGCTATGACAAAAACGGAAAACTTACAGAAATTAAACCTTCTAATCCTAGATTTCATTGGCAATATAAATATCAATATAAATCTGATGGAACACCTTCTGTAATTGAGATTTTTGATAATGGGAAGCTTTCTAACAAAAACATCATTACTTCTTATCAAGACGAAAAAAATTACACTTATACCTACGAAAATTATTCTACAACTGATGGTAAAAAGGTTTTTGAACTAAAAGAAAGTTTAGTAAACGGACAAAGACCTATGAGAAAGGAAGCATGGTTAGAAGGAAAAGATCCAAACGGAAATGTTTTTAAAATTAGAGAAAACAACGCGGTTTTCGGGAAATATTATTTTTTTAGAAAATTGACTTATACTAACGGAGAAACCACTGGAAGTACAGAATATAATCCCTATTTCACAGAAGGGATTAATGGAGATATTTCTCAACTTCCAGAAAATAAAAACCCTAAATCGAGTTACAAAATTAGATTAGGAGAAGACGGAAAATTTAAAATGGAGAATCAAGCAAATCAGCCTATTCCAGATTTAAGTAAAGGTTTTATCAGTCCCAACAAAACAGATTTCATTTATTTTGACCCTAATAATGGAGAAGTTGCATTGGTGGAAGATATGAAACCTAGTGAAGATTTCGTGACGATGAAGCCTTATAATGTGCCTTCTAAAAGATATATTGTCATCAATAATGATTACCAATTCATCATTTTTGATAACGGAAAACAAATCGATACTACTAGTATGAAATTGGCTCAAGATATGGGAAATTTAGTCATTCAAGAAAATGGTGTGCCGAAATATTTTGTTCCGAATTTGGACAAACTTACTTTCTTGAAGTTTTATCCGCTTTATATTTTGGCGCTTTAGAAGTTTATTAAAAGTTTTTTTTTCGACATCAGTTTCGTAGGCGTTAAGAAATTGAAAATGAAATTCGTTAAGAAATTCCTGCTGTTTGAGAAAGCGTTGGCAAATGTTTTGGATCGAGTTTCAGGGATTTTAGAATTTTAGTTTCAATTTTAGCCGAAGAAAGTGAAGTCTTGATTTTTGGTTCTTTTCATCAAGGAAAAGAACATTTTAAATAAAAAAATAAAATTATATATACATGAAACAAATAACATTTTTCACCATCATTATTTCCATTTTCGGATTTTCTCAAGAAAAACTTACGACTCAAGATTTTGGCTTGCATAAAAACACAGAAACTGTGATTTCTAAACAATATTGGGAAGATGACCAATCGAATATAGTTTTTACAGAAGAATTGAAATTCTATAACACGTTTTTAGAAGAGCAAAAAACCAAAGATGGAGATTATGTTACCGTGAAAAAATATTACTACAATATTGATAATTTATTGGTAAAAATAGAAACAGAGCATGTTCATTCTGGCGAGAAGGAAAAAGAGGTTTTTCACTATAAAAATCTTCAGTTGCAGAATTCTGAACTTTGGATGCATGGTAAAATGTTTTCTAAAACTCAATATTTCTTTGACAAGAATAATAGATTGACAAAAGAAATAGAAAAAGATGCTAAAAATAAAGTGAGCAGAATAGTAGAATACAAAAACTACAAAAATGAAGATTCTTTCACCAAATTGATAAAGGATTTTCAAAATGGAAAAGTGGTAGAAACCACCGAAGAAATCTATGAAAATAAATTATTGGTAGAAGCCAATTATGAAATGTACAACCTGAAAACCAATGTTAAAAATACGTATAATAAAGAAGGTTGGATTGTAAAAGAAGTCATCAGCAATAGTGAAGTGGTAGAAAATACCTTTACTTATGAAGTAGATGAGAAGGGAAATCCTATAAAAGTTACCAAAACCAATTCCCAGAACCAAGGAAATTATGTTTTGGTAATCAATAATACATATTCTACTTTTCCTACGAATTAAATTCGCGTTCCCATTCTTCTGCAGCTTCGCAAAGGGTTTTGTAAAAATCTTCGCCATACTTTCTAATCAGTGGCGTTTTCAGAAATTTATAAACAGGAACTTGCAATTCTTTACCTAAGGTACAAGCGTCGCTACATACGTCCCATTCATGATAATTGATGGCTGAAAAATTTCTGTATTCCGTTACTCTAATCGGATAAAGATGACAAGAAATAGGTTTTTGCCAATCTACAACACCATCTTCGTAAGCTTTTTCGATTCCACATTTGGTGATGCCTTTTTCATCAAAAATTACATAAGCGCATTCTCCACCATTTACGAGTGGCGTTACCAAATCTCCATCAATATCGGTAACATGTGTTCCTTGCTCTTCGATGGCAGCAATTCCTTCTGGTCTAAGATAACTTTTGATTTTTGGATAAATTCTTTCCAAAATTTCAGTCTCATTTTTGTCAAGCGGAGCTCCCGCATCACCTTCTACACAGCAGATTCCCTTGCATTTGCTGAGGTTACATACAAATTCTTCAGAAAAAATATCTTCAGAAATTAATTTATCATCTATTTGAATCATATCTATATCAATTCACCTATGTTTACATAAGTGCTAAGTTTAAAAAGTAATAAAGTGAGAATAATTATCCATAACCCGAATTCTTTCATCCAATATTTTTTCAAAAATCTCAAGGCTCTAGAAAGGATAATCACATTCGGTAAAACCAATAAAAGTAAATATTCATAGTTTTTGCCCATGTAAAGAAATACAGTCACCAATTGTGCCAAGAAAAATAAAAGCATAAACGTATACTTAAATTTACTTGAAGGACTTTTTTTATTAAAATTGGCAAAATGGTCCATTACAGCATACAACACATATAAAGCAACTGGCGAAAGAAAGTATAATGGATAGTAATCTTGCATGAAAGAATCTTCTACATAAGGAATGTAACTTTCGTCAAAATTATGATAACCAATAAGATACATCACGCCAAAATAAGTTCCAAAAACCAATGCATTCCCAAAAAATAATCTGAAAATATTCAGCGAAATATGATCCGAAGTAGAAATAAGGTGAATCAATACGAAAATAAACATAGGCCATGTTGTAGGCAAAAACAAGAAATTCACCGCCAAAATTGCTCCAATAATCAGGTATGAATTTTTCCTTACTTCATCTTGATTGCTGGTCAATAAAACCATTACAAAAGAATTGGTAAAGAGTGACATCGCAATTCCTATATCTAAACTTCCCGGATATAATGCAAACACAAAAAAGGTATACAAAAAAAGAGGAAGATGAGTATTGTAATTAAGGCCAATAGCGTTAAAAAGAAAATATCCTAAAGCAAATCCGCAAAACGTAATAATGCTAGAAAAAACGCCTAATGTTTTGAAATCCAATATATTAAATGATATGATCAAAAGAAATAAAAAAAATATATAGACAGGAATCGAAAAAATATTGCTTTCTTTTGATAGTAATCTGAACATTTTTATTAATTTTGTGCAAAGTTAATTTAAAATAAGAAAAAAATGACGTCTTTTTGGTTATTCTTAAGTGATTTGTTCAAATGGTCTTTCGGATTCTATGATTTCGCAGGAAACGTATTGAACTGGATTCTATTTATTGTAGCTAGTACTTTATTTTGCTATTGGTGTTATGTTTTAGTAACCACATTAGGGAATAATAAAGATAAAGAATATTATTCACCTACAGAAGGTAAATTCCCATACTACAATCCAGAATTACACACTAAAGAAGATTAATCAGATTTCTTAACAATATAAAATCCCGAAATTCTAAAATTTCGGGATTTTTTTATTCTATTTGTTAAAATTAATTGTGACAAGGAACAACTAAAACAGGAATAGGAGATTTTTTCGTGATATCTTTGGTAAGACTTCCTACGAAAACATCGTAAATGCCGCTTCTTCCATGACTTCCCATGACGATGTAGTTGGCTTTTTTGTCTTTAGCATAATCTAAAATAATTTCAGCAGCGATGCCTTGTTTAAGCAAATGTTCACAAGCTACACCTTTTGCTTTTATTCTTTTTTCAATTTCATTCAACTCGGCGAGTTCTTCAGAAATTTCAGATTTTTCAATCTCTGGGAAATATTGAAATCCCATATCTCCTATGGCAAAACCTATATCTGCAGGAGCTACGTGTATTAAATAAATTTTTCCGGCTATTTCTTTTGCAAAATCTACAGCGCCTTCTACAAGAGTATCTGTAGTGTCAGAAAAATCGATAGGTAAAATAATATTTTTCATGGCGTGTGTTTATAACAGTACTAATCTACAATTTTTTAGCGGGAAATAAAAGCTTTTCGGCATGATTTATTGTATGCGCAGACTATAAACCTTTTCGCCTTCTAAAAACATTTCTAGTTCATCCTTCTCTGATACCTTTCCTACACCTTTTGGCGTCCCTGTGAAAATTAAATCTCCCACTCTTAGAGTGAAATATTGAGAAACAAAAGCAATAATATCATCTGGCGAAAACATCATCAGATTGGTATTGCCATCTTGCACGATTTCTTTATTTTTTTGAAGTTGAAAATTCAAATTTTTTAAATCAAAATTCTCTTTTGGGAAAAAATCAGAAACTACAGCGCTTCCGTCAAAACCTTTCGCCAGTTCCCAAGGAAGACCTTTTCCTTTGAGTTGAGACTGTAAATCTCTAGCGGTAAAATCTATTCCGAGTGCAATTTCGTCATAATGTTTAGATGCATTTTCTTTTTGGATGTATTTTCCTCCTTTAGAAATTTTGAGCACCACTTCTAATTCATAATGCACGTCATCAGAAAATTCTGGAATGTAAAAATCACTGCCTTTTTTCAATACAGCAGTGTCTGGTTTCATGAAAATAACTGGATTTTCTGGAATTTCGTTTCCTAATTCTTTCGCGTGTTCTGCGTAATTTCTTCCTATGCAAATGATTTTCATTTTGTTAGATTTTTATTTGTGAAAGTTCTAAATCACTAATGAAATTTATTTTTTTAAAATTCTACTATCAGCAAGTATTTTTTTGAAAAAATTATAAATAATTTTTAATAAAAAATAAATCGGAACTACAATTATAGAAACAAGAAAAATATTTAAAAAAATATAATCATATTGAATTCTGCACTGAAATATCTTTGATTCTCGCTGATAATCTGTTGTGATTGCACTGAATGGATAACCAAATTTGTATCTCTCCCAAACTTTTATATCTTCAATATTTCCTCCAATTTTGAAGCATATTCCTCCGAATTTATCATTGTTTCTATCAATTTTACCTTCAGTTGTAAATAACATATCCTGATAACAGTTATCACAATAAGTATATTTAGGATAAAAAATAATAAACAAGAAATAAATTATCAGAAATATTTTTTTCATCTTCAAATTTCAATTTTAAAACTTACTTCTCAACTGAATTTTTGTCAAAACTTTCTTGGTATAAAGCGGGAAATCAGCATTCTGAATCCAACCGAAATATCCTACATCTTTCGTGAAAACATCTTTCACTTTTTGACCTTTGTATTTTCCAAAAGTGAAAATTTCTTCATCTTTATCATCAAAAGCGATAAATCCTGCCAAATCTGCAAATTTATTATGGAAAGAAAACTCACTCAGAGCAGCAATATCATTCGGTAAATCTGCATATTTTTCGATTTGAGCATCCAGAACTTCGAAGGTTGCCAAAGTATCTGCTTCCGCAGAATGGGCATTTTCTAGAGATTTTCCGCAATAAAATTGATAAGCTGCGCTTAAATTTCTAGGTTCCATTTTGTGGAAAATGGTTTGAGCATCAATTGGTCTGTGTTTAGATAAATCAAAATCATAACCAGCTCTCAACAATTCCTCTGCTAAAAGTGGAATATCAAATCTATTCGAATTAAAACCTCCTAAATCAGAATCCTTAATCATGTCAATGATTTTCGGAGCCAATTCTTTAAAAGTAGGAGAATCTTTTACGTCTTCATCAGAAATTCCGTGAACTGCGGTCGCTTCTGCAGGAATAGGCATTTCTGGATTTACATACCAAGTTTTACTTTCTCTAGAAGCATCTGGAAAAACTTTCAGAATGCAGATTTCTACAATTCTGTCTTTAGAAATATTGATTCCGGTAGTTTCTAAATCAAAGATACAGAGCGGTTTATGGAGTTTTAGATTCATAAAATTTATTTTGGTAGGGACAAGTCGCGACTTGTCCTTACATTTGTTTTTGAAAAATTAGGGAAACGATTATATAAAAAACGATAACCATCGGGATTCCTGCCAATCCTAAAATAGAAATCAGTAGAATTCCGCCCAAAAGTAAGATGAGTTTTGGGTAATTATCTTTCAGTTTCATCGATTTAAATTTAAGCGCAATCATTTTGATGGGACTGATAAGTAACCAACAGCTAGCTGCGATGAGACCTATTAAAAATACAGGATTTTCAAACGTTCGCCAGAACATTCCTGTTTCTTGAAAAGCATAATACATTCCGAAAAGTAAAACCGTATTACTCGGTGTGTTGAGTCCTTTAAAATAATAGCTTTGCTCTTCATCTAAATTAAAAATAGCCAATCTGAGACATGAAAATAAAGCCACGAAAAGCCCTAAATATTTTAGCTGAAATGGCAGTTCAAAATCCATAAACTGATTGCCGAAACCTTCCAGTGCTTTAAACATGGTTACACCAGGCAAAAGTCCGAAACTTACCATGTCTGCAAGAGAATCTAATTGTGCGCCGAGATTAGAATTGGCTTTGAGCGCTCTTGCAACAAATCCGTCTAAAAAGTCTAAAACCAAAGAAATAATGATGCAAATTGCGGCAACTTTATAATTTCCATCTACTAAATTGATAACACCGATGCTTCCCGAAAATAAATTCCCGAGAGTGAAAGCATTGGCTAAATTATTTTTTATAAAATTCATGGCGTTTCAGTAAGTTTCAAATTTAACTTTCTTATTTGAAATATCACTCCAAAAAGTGAAAAAAATGCTGTAATCATTGTAAAAAGTAAAGACGCAGAAACCGAAATCTCTGGCTGAAAACTGAACCACTTAGACGCTTGTAGAAAAAGCATTTCTCTCACCCCAATTCCTGCAAAAGAAATTAAACTGAGTACCGAACTTGCCAAAAATACTACTGCGTAAATGGTGAAATTGTCAGTTACATCTAAACTTTTTAATAAAAATATAAAACTGATGACTTGTAAAATTTGGACTAAAAATGAGTAGGAAAAAGCTTTAAAAAAAACTTTGGTATAGCTAGAAAAAAGCTTATTAGTCAAAAAATAAGTGAAGAAAAATCCTACCACTAAAAGCACAAATAAGATGGGGAAGAATTTGGCTTCCAGTAAATTGAACGAAAATACTAAAATCAATACGCAAATCGCCAAAAGTCCGCTTAATCGGTCATTAAAAAGTGATGAGGTGATTTTTTTGGCACTCCAACCGAAATTTTTATGCAAAAGATAGACTTTGTAAGCGTCTCCACCAATTCCACCAGGAATGAAAAAATTATAGAACATTCCCAAAAAATAGAGTTCTAAATTGCTTCTGAAACTCAAATGGAAATCATTGGCTTTGAAATAGAGTTCAAGTCTTTTGGTAGAAATAATTTGAGATGCCAAAAAGAGAATAGCTGCGATCACGAGATGAAAAACATTCGTTTTTGTCCATAAAACGGTTACTTCCCGAAAAGGAATTTTCTGAAAAACGAAATACAACAAAGCAATGCTAATGAAAATTTTAGCAAAGTTGATGAGTAGTTTTTTAAGATTGACTTTCTCCAAATGTTGTGATATTTCTGATGTTAAAAGGTCTTTTTTCTTGAGATTCGTAGTAAGTTTTCATCAGCATATCTACAATAATTCCTGTGGTAAAAAACTGAATGCCAATGAAAATAAGTAAAACACCTAGGATTAGTAATGGTCTTCCGCCAATGTCATTTCCTAAAATTTTGAGCGCCAATAAATAAATATTAACCAAAACTCCCAATGTAAAAGTGATTAAACCGATATTTCCGAAAAGATAAATCGGTTTAGAAAGGTATTTTTTATTAAATAAAACCAAAAGCAAGTCATTAATCACCTTGAAAGTTCTGTTCATTCCGTATTTGGAAACGCCATGTTGTCTTGGGTGATGCTTTACGGGAATTTCTGTAATTTTAGCACCATTTAAATGCGCCATTAAACTAATAAATCTATGGTTTTCGCCGTATAGATTCAGTTCTTTTGCAGTTTCATTGGTGAAAACTTTCAGCGCACAACCTTGGTCAGAAATATTGAGTTTTGTAGATTTTTTGATGATGAAATTCGCAATTTTTGAAGGAATGGTTCTGATGGAAGAATCTTTTCTTTTTTGACGTTTCCCTACCACCAAATCGAAATTTCCGTTTTCTAATAGCTCTACCATTGCTGGGATATCTGAAGGATCATTTTGCAAATCACCATCAAGTGTAATTACATAATCACCAGTTGCATAATCGAAACCAGCCATCATCGCAGAACTTTGTCCGTAATTTTTTTTGAGTTCAATCAACACTACATTTGGATGTTTTTTTTCTTTGATTTCTTGTATGGTTTTATCCGTAGAATTGTCGTCTATTAAGATGAGTTCGTAGTGATATCCATTCATAGCATCAGAAATTCTGTCGATTAAAATTCCTGCATTTCCTTCTTCGTTATACATAGGAATAACGAGAGAGTAGAATTTATTTTTATCCATTGTAGCGCTTGATTTGTTACCTTTGCAAAGCAAATTTTTGCAAAAATACTAAAAAACCTGATTTTTATAATGAATCCAAATCAATTACTTTCTAGAAATCAAATCTTTTTTCTTTTTGTAGGCTTTGTTTTGGTGTACTTAGTAGGGCTTTTTATTCCATTGATGGAAAATGATTCTGCTCAACATGCTACAATGGCGATGAGAATGGCCCATTCTGGCAATTTTCTAGAAATTTATAAAGGTGATAATCCTTATCTAGACAAACCGCACTTGCATTTTTGGCTCGCAGCTTTATCGATGAAGATTTTTGGAATTAGTCATATTGCTTATAGAATTCCAGCAATTTTATGCTTGTTTTTAGCAGCTTTTTCTGTAAAAAAGATAGCTGATTTATTGTATAAAAATGAAAATCTAAGTTATACAGCTTCACTGATATTTTTAGCGTCTCAAACGATTATTCTTTCTGCACACGATGTAAGAACAGATGCTGTTTTGACGGGTTTTATTGCACTTTCTATCTGGCAGTTTTTAGCTTTTATCAAAACACAAAAAATCAGCAATGTTGTTTTAGCAGGTTTTTTTACAGCATTGGCTTTTTCTTCAAAAGGTTTGATGTCGATTGTGATTATAGGATTTTCGGTATTTTCTTATTTGCTGTATTCTAGAGAATGGCTGAAATTTTTTAATGTGAAAATCATTTTTGCCGCGCTCAGTTTCGGAGTGGGGATTTTACCGATTTTGTACGCATATTATCATCAGTTTGGAAACGAAGGCGTAGAATTTATCCTTTTTAATCAAAGTGTAAATCGTTTACAGGCCAAAGGTTTTGAGCAGAATAGTCCTGATTATTCTTTCTTTTTTCATACTTTACTTTGGGCGTTTTTACCTTTTTCTGTAGCATTTTACACGGGTGTTTTCGAAAGAACTAAAAATTTGATTAAAGAAAGATTTAAAAAAGTAGAAGGCGTAGAATTTTTAACTTTAGGCGGTTTTTGGTTGGTAATGTTGGTATTTAGTTTTTCTAAATTTAAGTTGCCTCATTATTTAAACGGATTAATTCCCATCCTTTCTGTTTTTACCGCTTCTTATATTTTTGAAATTTTCGAAAAAAATCAATGGAAAAAAGCCAAAGTTTTTTGGGTGATTCAGTTGGTGGTTATTTCGGTAAGTTTAGTAGGCGTTTTATTGCTCACGTATTATTTTACAGGAATTCATGAAGTGGTTTTATTTGTGGTAGGCTTGTTTTTTGTGGGAACTTTACTGCTTTACATTTTCAAAAAAGAAAATATGGTGAGAAAATGGGTTTTGGTTTCTCTGCTTTTTGCAATTACCATTAATGTTTTTCTCAATTCACAGTTTTATCCTGTTTTGACGCAATATCAAGGTGGTTTAAAAATGGCAAATTATTTTGAGAAAAATCAACTTTCAACCCAAAATCTTTTCATGCCGAAAGATTATGAAATTTGGTCTTTTGATTTTTATACCCAACAAAACACACCTAGAAAAGACGTTTCTCTGTTGAAAAAAGGGGATAGAGTTCTGGTATACGAAAATGATTTACAAAATATTACACAACCGTATAAAATTCTTCATCAGGAAACTCATTTTAAAATTACTAAACTTTCCCTAAAATTTCTGAATCCTAAAACCAGAAATGAAAAGTTGAAAAAGCTTTATTTATTAGAGATATTAAACTAGTGTTTAATTTTCTGAATTTTGGCACCTGCTTTGTTATTAGTATGATAAGAATAACAATAAATTTGTTGTTTAATAAAAAATATTTACTTTTAGCAAAAATTTAAAATTAGAAACATGAAAAAATTAGCATTCGCATTTTTCGCTTTATTCTTCAGTGTTCTTTCATATGCTCAAATAGAAGGGAAATGGAAAACAATTGATGATGAAACAGGGAAGCCTAAATCTATCGTAGAAATTTTCAAAAAATCAGACGGTAAATATTATGGCAAAATTGTACAATTATTACAAAAACCAGAAAATAACAATTGTGTAAAATGTACAGATGACAGAAAAAATAAGCCATTAGTTGGTTTAGAAATCATCAGAGGTTTAAAGAAAGATGGTTCAGAATTTACTGATGGAACCATTACAGATCCTAAAAAAGGAAAAACGTACAACTGTACAGTGACCAGAAGTGGTGATAAACTGAATGTAAGAGGTTACGTAGGAATCTCATTAATCGGTAGAAACCAAACTTGGCATAGAGTAGATTAATCTATTTTAGAGATAAAAACAAACAAGACACGTCCTAAAAGATGTGTCTTTTTTATTTGTTGACTAAAGTAATAATTGATACATAATAGTTTGATAAAAATTCCTTAAATTTGCAACTCAACAAATTAATCAAAATGAAAGAAGTACAATTTCGTGAGGCTATCTGTGAAGCAATGAGCGAAGAAATGCGTAAAGACGAATCGATATATCTCATTGGCGAAGAAGTAGCAGAATATAACGGAGCTTATAAAGCTTCAAAAGGAATGTTAGCAGAATTTGGTCCAAAAAGAGTAATAGATGCACCAATTGCAGAATTAGGTTTTGCTGGGATTTCTGTAGGAGCTGCAATGAACGGAAATAGACCAATTGTAGAGTTTATGACTTTTAACTTCTCTATGGTGGCTATTGACCAAATTATTTCTAATGCAGCGAAAATGTATCAAATGAGTGGTGGACAATGGAATGTGCCAATCGTTTTTAGAGGGCCTACTGCTTCTGCAGGTCAGTTAGGAGCTACTCACTCTCAAGCTTTTGAAAGTTGGTATGCAAACTGCCCTGGTCTTAAAGTAATTGTTCCTTCTAATCCATATGATGCAAAAGGATTACTGAAATCAGCAATTAGAGATAATGACCCTGTAATTTTCATGGAATCTGAACAGATGTACGGAGATAAAATGGAAATTCCAGAAGAAGAATACTATATCCCAATTGGTAAAGCTGATATCAAAAAAGAAGGTAAAGATGTGACTTTGGTTTCTTTTGGTAAAATCTTAAAATTAGCAATGCAAGCAGCAGCTGATTTAGAGCAAGAAGGAATTTCTGTAGAAGTAATAGACTTAAGAACAATTCGTCCGCTAGATTATGAGACAGTTCTTAATTCTGTGAAGAAAACCAATAGATTAGTAGTTTTAGAAGAAGCATGGCCATTTGGTTCTGTAGCTTCAGAAATTACTTACATGGTTCAGCAAAAAGCATTTGATTATTTAGATGCGCCAATTAAGAGAATTACAACTCCAGATGCTCCTGCTCCATATTCGGCAGCATTATTTGCAGAGTGGTTCCCGAAATTAGAAAAAGTAAAACAAGAGATTAAAAACGTTTTATACGTAAAATCTTAAAACTTTAATCATATTTTAAAAAAGCGTAATCATTTTTGGTTGCGCTTTTTTAATTTCATGTGAAATTTTCTTAGGAAAAAGTATTTCCTTTAGAAATTAGATTAAATTTGCATTTATTTTTAAACTTGAAAAATGTCAGACGTTTTAGCTGGAGGTCATCATTTTGACACCAAAAAATTAACTTTCATAGGAGTTTTAGTTTCATTAGGAATTGTTTTCGGAGATATTGGTACCTCACCACTTTATGTAATGAGTGCCATCATTAAATCTGGAAAAGAAGCTAAAATGATTTCTGAAGAATATATAGAAGGAGCACTTTCTTGTATTATTTGGACGCTCACGCTGCAAACCACCATTAAGTATGTTCTTATTTCCCTTAGAGCGGATAACAAAGGGGAAGGTGGGATTTTAGCATTGTTTTCTTTGGTTAAAAAAATGAAAACAAAATGGTTGTATCTCGTTGCAATTATAGGAGCGTCTGCGTTAATTGCAGATGGAGTAATCACACCTTCTCTTACGGTAATGGCTTCTATAGAAGGTCTTAAACAAATCAAAGGATTAGATTTAGGAATCAATTCTATTCTAGCAATGACTTCTGTAATTCTGGTCATTATCTTCGTTGTTCAGCAATTTGGAACCAGTTTTATTGGGAAGTTTTTCGGACCAGTGATGGTGATTTGGTTCTTGTTTTTAGGAGGATTCGGTGTGGTGAATTTAATGGAACATCCAGAAATTGTAAAATCATTTAATCCTTATTACGCCTATAAATTAATCGTAACTTCTCCGAGTGCGATTCTGATTTTAGGAGCGGTATTTCTTTGTACTACAGGAGCAGAAGCTTTGTATTCAGATTTAGGACACTGCGGTTATAAAAATATCAGAGTAAGTTGGGTTTTTGTAAAAGCTATGTTGATTTTAAATTATTTAGGTCAAGGTGCGTGGTTACTAAATAACTACGGAATGGTTTTCACAGGAACAAATCCTTTCTTCGGAATGTTACCACATTATTTAATTATTCCAGCCGTAATTTTGGCAACAGCAGCGGCAATTATTGCTTCTCAAGCATTGATTACAGGTTCGTTTACTATTTTTTCAGAAGCAATGTCTCTTAATTTTTGGCCGTTCCAACAGATTCAATATCCTTCTGGTTTAAAAGGTCAAATGTATATTCCAAGAATCAATTGGGGGTTACTTATTTTCTGTCTAATTGTAGTATTCTATTTCAAAGAATCTGTACATATGGAAGCAGCGTATGGTTTATCTATTACGGTAACCATGATGATGACTACCATTTTATTGATTGCATGGTTGTGGAGAAATAGAGTGAATAAACTTTTTATAGGAATTTTTGCCTTGGTTTATTTGTCTATAGAAATAGGATTTTTCAGTGCCAACATCATTAAATTCTTCGAAGGTGGTTGGATTACCGTTTTCTTAGCAGGTTTTGTGGCAGTTTGTATGTACGCTTGGTTTAATGGTAGAATGATTAAGCAAAATTTTATCAAGTTTGTAAAACTGAAAGATTATGTTTCTACAATTAAAGATATTAAACTAGATGAGTCTATTCCTAAATACGCGACCAATTTAGCGTTTTTGAGTAGAGCGAAGAAAGAAGATGAGGTAGAATCTAAAATTATTTATTCTATTATGCGTTCTCAGCCAAAAAGAGCAGACCATTATTTTATTTTAAATATCATCAATCAAGAAGATCCTTTTACCTATAAATATTCTATTGATGAGGTAATGCCAGGAACGGTTTATAAGGTGAATTTCCTTTTAGGATTCAAAATTGATAGAAAAATCAATGATTATTTCAATCAAGTGTTGTTTGATATGATGAAAGAAGGCATTATTCCTGATAGAAGTAGCCATCCTTCTCTTAGAAATCATAATATTCCGCCAGATTTAAAATATGTGATTATTGATAACGTTTATATCAATGACTTCTTATTGACGGTAAAAGAAAAAATCACCTTGAATATCTATAATTTTGTGAAATATATCGGTAGTAGTGATTTCAAAGCGTACGGTTTAGCACCGCATAATGTTTTGGTAGAATCTGTACCACTCATCAATAACCCGATTAGAGAGAAAAAAATTATTTTAGAAGAGTTTAAACGTTACGATTCTTAATTTAAAATGAAAACCTCAAGCAATTGAGGTTTTTAGATTTTGTCTCTCATTAAAATTTACCTTTTATTAGTTAAAAATTAATAAATTTGCTTTTCAATTAAAACAATGGAAGCTACTCAAAAAGAAAAAAATATAGGCGTAATAAAAGATGTTCTGAAGCAATATTTACAAGATAAAGCCTACAGAAACACTCCAGAAAGATATGCCATTTTAGAAGAGATTTATAATATGGATCATCACTTTAATGTAGATGATTTATATCTCATCATGATTAATAAAAAATATCATGTTTCTAAGGCAACCATCTATAATACTATAGAAATTTTTCTAGATGCAGGCTTGATTCGTAAACACCAATTCGGCGAAAAGACACTCTCTTCATCTTCTTACGAAAAATCTTATTTTGATAAGCAACATGACCATTTAGTGATTTACAAAGATGGCTCAGACAAAGAGATTGAAGAAATTATAGAATTTTGCGACCCTAGAATTCAGGGCATCAAACAATCTATCGAAGAAGCGTTTGGCGTGAAAATTGACAATCATTCATTATATTTTTACGGCCACAAAAAAAAATAATGAAAAAAATCCTTTTCGTACTCTTCATTTTTATTTATGCTTTAGGTTTTTCGCAGATTGATAAACTCAATTCCAAAGAACCTTTAGTAAAAGATCCTTATTTCAAAAAAGAAACCAATGTAGCGGTTCAGCCTGGTCAAAAAGTACGTTTCATTCACTCAGATTTATTCGAAAGAAAACCAGACATGTACGGAGGAAATCCTTTCTTCACAGGAAATGTGCAATTCGAGCATCAAGGTGCAATGTTGACGGCAGACCGAGTGATTTTCTACGAAAAAGAAAATTTCGCTAAAGCCATTGGAAACGTTTTGCTTGTTACTTCAGACGGAAACAGAATTACCTCAAACGAAATGGAGTATGATGGAAATACTCAACGAGGAATTGCCCGTGGAAAAGTGGTGCTTACTGATGCGAAACAAACCATTTCTACAGATGTTTTGTATTATGACAGAGTAAAAAATACCGCTTATTTCAATTCTGGCGGGACCATTAATGATGGCAGAAATACCATGTGGACTCAGTCTGCTACTTATTTCATTGATTCTAAAACCAATGAATTTACCAATAATTACACTATTGATAATGCCCAATATAGAGTAGAAGGAAAAAACATCAAACATTATCAAAATACCAATATTGCAGAATTTTTCGGGCCTACAACCATTATCAATAAAGAAAAACCTTCTAATTACGTCTACACGGAAAATGGAAAGTATCTCATGAACGAAAAACAAGTGTATCTCAATAAAAATTCTAGAATTTATTACAATGGTAAAATTCTGAAAGGAGATAAAATGTTTTTTAATCAACTCACAGGTTTTGGTAAAGCAGAAGGAAACGTAAGATTAGACGACCCGAAGGAAAATCGTTACATCATCGGTGGTTATGGAGAAATCTACGAAAAAATAGATTCGGCGATGATTACCCAAAAACCTTATGCGGTAAAAATCATGAATCAAGATACAGCTTATATTGCTGCGGAAAGATTTTTAAGTTACCAAAAATTAGATTCTACCCAAAAGAAAAAAAGTTTCCTTCGTGGATATAAAAAAGTGAGATTGTTCATGACCAAAGCACAAGGTAGAGCAGATTCTTTGAGTTTTAATGAAACGGATGGAATTCTTCATTTAAACGTGAAACCTCTTTTCTGGAGCGGAGAAAAACAGATTTCTGGAGATAAAATTGAAGCATATTTTAACACAACGGAACAAAATATAGACTCTTTGAAAGTCATCGGAAATTCTTTTGCAATTTCTAAAGCAGATTCTCTCACGTTGAAAGACGAGTTCAATCAAGTGAAAGGAAATTTAATGACCGTTTTTTATCAAAACAACGAAATTAAAATTGCCAAAGTAACAGGAAATGCTCAAGCCATTACTTACGCAGATTCTGAAGATGCGCAGACCAAAAAATTAGATAGAATTGGCATTGCACTTTCTACTTGTGGACAAATTGAAGCACTTTTTGAAGAAAGAAAAATTCAGATTCTCTCTTGTAATATTGGAGCCAATTCTGATATTTACCCGATGAGTATGATTGCTCCAGAGAAAAGAAAATTCACAGATTTTAATTGGAATACCAAAGACCGACCAAGGAAATGGGAAGATATTTTCTTAGACACACCTAATTACGAAGAAGTGAAATACGAAACAGATGATACGCTGTTCCAAAAAGCGGAAGAACTTCGTAAAAAAGAAGAAGCCAAGAAAAAGCCTAAAACCATCAAAAGAGATAGAAAATTATAAATTGAAAAGTCGGAATCTTTATTCCGACTTTTTCTTTGAAATTTTTTTTAAAAACTTCCATCTTCCAACTTTTATCTTCTTTATCTTTGCAAAATGAAACAAGAATTTTTCAAATATCAAGCACAAACTACACCTTATGCAGCAGGTTTCGAAGTAGAAAAAGCAGAAGGAAGTTATATTTATGGAAAAGATGGTAGAGCTTATTTAGATTTTGTAGCGGGAGTTTCTGCCAATACTTTGGGGCATTCTCATCCTAAAGTGGTGAATGCAATTAAAGAACAGGCAGATAAATATCTTCACGTAATGGTTTACGGAGAATATGCTCAGGAAAAACCGGTGGAACTATGCAGACTTTTAGCAGAAGCGACTCCAGAACCTTTAGAAGTTACCTATTTGGTAAATTCCGGTGCAGAAGCGATTGATGGAGCACTGAAATTAGCAAAAAGATACACAGGACGAGAAGAAATCATCTCCATGAAAAATTCTTACCATGGCAATACTCATGGTGCTTTGTCGGTTTCTGGGAATGAGTTTCACAAGAGGGAATTTCGTCCATTATTGCCGATGATTTCTTTCATAGAATTTAATAACGAAGAAGAATTTTCTAAAATTACCGAAAAAACAGCTTGTGTAATCGCAGAAACGATTCAAGGAGCGGCTGGTTTTTTGACACCTTCTCAAAATTATTTCAAAAATTTGAAAAAAAGATGTGAGGAAGTTGGCGCATTATTAATCCTTGACGAAATTCAGCCAGGGTTTGGGAGAACAGGAAAATTATTTTCTTTTGAACATTATGATATGGTTCCAGATATTCTTGTGATGGGAAAAGGAATGGGAGGCGGAGTTCCAGTTGGCGCATTTATGAGTTCTGCAAAAATAATGAAATCACTTCAGCATTCTCCTAAATTGGGACACATTACTACTTTTGGAGGAAATCCTTTGATTGCAGCGGCGAGTTATGCAACTTTAAAAGAAGTTTTAGAGAGTGGCTTAATGAATGAAGTAGAAGAAAAAGAAAAACTGTTCAGAGAATTATTGGTTCACCCAAAAATTAAAAAAGTAAACGGAAGAGGTTTAATGCTCGCTGTAGAATTAGAATCTCCAGAATATACATTAGACGTAGCGAAGCGTTGTATGGAAAAAGGGCTCGTAGTTTTTTGGCAACTCTATCGAAATGAATTTATGAGGATTTCTCCACCGTTAACCATTAGTAAAGAAGAGATTAAAAAAGGCTGCGAAATTATTTTAGAAGCTTTAAATGAAGAATAAACAAAAAAAGGGGTTTTAAATTTTTAAAACTCTTTTTTTTATGCGAAAACTCATATAAAAATTATTGATTTTATCGAAAAATAGTTGCAGATATATAAAATTAATTTATATATTGCGACACCAAAAATGGTAAAAATATGACGAAACATAAGGTACAGTTTGAATATACAATGCATTGTCTTTCAGAGATTTTGTATGAATATATGGCAACTGCAGAAGGCCTTTCAGAATGGTTTGCAGATGAAGCAGTAGAAAGAGGTGATGACTTTTATTTCAGTTGGAATGGTGGTCCCGCAGAAAAAGCGACATTAATCAGATATAAACCTGAATCTTTTGTGCGTTTCCGTTGGGAAGAAGACGAAGGAACAAAATATTTCTTCGAAATGACAATCATCATTGATGAAATTACCAATGATCTTTCTCTTAATATTACCGATTTCTGCGAAAAAGGAGATGAAGAGGAAACCAGATTATATTGGGATAATCTCATCGAAAATCTACAAATCAAACTAGGCGCAGCTTAATCTTTCAACCCAAGTAAAAAGATTGATAATTGAAATTTCAGTTATCATTTTTTTTGCAATTTTCATAACTAAAAATCATTACAACATGATTTACCTAAACGGACAAAAAACACAGGAAATAGTACTTCAGAATAATGCATTTTTAAATGGCGATGCCGTAAAAGTTCATTTTTTTGTTAAGAATCATCAGTTGATTATGGCAGAAGAATGCTACTTTTTTTTGATGGCTTCTATGCGAAAAATGAGAATGAATATTCCGCTTTCTTTTACGCTTGAATTTTTTACAGAAACCTTTAATAAAGCCATTTCTGAAAATAATTTAGAACTGGGAGTGATTACTTTTATGGCGTTTAGAAACAGAGAAGATGTGCTTTCTTCTAGAACGCCAGTGCAATATTATTTTGAGTTGAATGCTGATTTAAATGTACTGTCTATTCATAAAAATATTGAAATAGATTTGCTTAAAGAAATTTCTGTAAATACCAATATTTTGAGCAATATCAGAACGCATTCTCCAGAAAATATCTATGCAGGAATTTATGCTGCAGAAAATGATTTAGACGATGTAATTTTGCTCAATCCAGATAAAAGAGTAGCGAGAACCATCTCTGGAAACCTCTTGTTGCTGGAAGAAAATACCATTAAAATCCCGAAACAATCAGAAGGTGCTTATATTTCTCCGTTAATGGAAAATTTCGTGACTTTCCTTCATAAAAATGCTTTTGTCATCATCGAAGAAGCAGAATTAAGTGCTTTCGAAACACAAAAAGCAGAAGAAATTCTCGTAATTTCTGATGAAAAAGGAGTTTTTTCGGTATCAAAAATTAGAAATAAAGAATTTGGCAACGAAAGATTCTCTGCAATGGTAGAATCTTGGAGCAATAGTTTCGCATAAAATTGACGAACTCGGCAATCAACCTTTTTTGGAGTCAATTACCGAGTTCTTTTATTGAGAGTTTAGATAAAAACTCAGTTTAAGCGATAATTATTTATAAAAGAAATGCTAAACTTTTGTTAAAACTTTTTTCTGTTAATTCAAACTCACATCTTCTGGAGAATTGGCCCAAAGCAAATAATCTCCGCCTAGATTTTGCATGATTTTTTTCCAGAGGGTTTGATCATTTGGCGAGGTGTAATCCAATTGAAAAAGTTCTACTACCGTCCACATTTTATTCTGAATTTCTTGGTCTAATTGGTAAGGACTCCATCCAGAATAACCAGTAAAAATTTTTACTTCTTGTTTATTGAGGTCTTGGTTCACCATCGCAGAAACAATTTCTTCTTGTTGTTCGGTTATATAGAAATCTTCATCAATTGGTAAATATTCAGAAGTGAAGGGTTTTCCTTTGACTAAAAAAAATATACGATCTGTTTCTACAGGACCGCCTTCATACACTTCTAATTCAGTGCCGAGTAAATGCTTCATGTTTTCGCTCATGAAATGATTTTTCTTGTTCAAAATAAATCCAAATGCGCCATGAGCATCATGCTCTATAATTAAAACTACAGAGCGAGAAAATATGTCCCCCGAAATATCAGGTGTAGAAATTAAAATTTTACCTTTGTAAGAATTATTCATTACTCAAATTTAAAAAAAAATTTTGATGGAAAATCTTCATGATAAAAGAAAAGTATACGATAAGTCACAATTATTAGAAAGCGAAATTAAAGAAAATCCTATCGAAATGTTTAGAGATTGGTTTCTAGATGCAGAAGAAAGTCCTTCTGTTTCAGAAGCAAATGCGATGGCGATTTCTACGCTAGAAGATGATGGTTGCCCTAGAACCAGAATGGTTTTGCTAAAGGCTTATACTTGGGAAGGTTTTATTTTTTATACCAATTATGATAGCAAAAAAGGGAAGGCTCTTCAAAAAAATAATAAGGCTTGTCTTCACTTTTTTTGGCCAGGTTTAGAAAGGCAGATTATCATAAAAGCGGATTTAGAAAAAGTGGCCGAGAATTTAAGTGATGGCTATTTCGGTTCAAGACCAAGAGGAAGTCAATTAGGTGCAGCAGTTTCTCCACAGAGTTCTGTTATTCCTAATCGTGAATATTTAGAAGATAAATTAGCAGCATTAGAAAAAGAATACGAAGGAAAAGAAATTCCTAGACCTAAAAACTGGGGTGGATTCATCGCAAAACCTTATCAGATAGAGTTTTGGCAAGGAAGACCTAACCGTTTGCATGATAGAATTATCTATGAGCTTGATGAAAATTACAATTGGAAAATATCAAGATTAGCTCCATAAGAAAAGCCTCACCGAAAGGTGAGGCTTAATTCTTTTGAATAATTTGAATTATTTCTTTTTAGCACCAGATACAGCAGCAGCTAAATCAGCACCAGCTTTGAATTTTGCAACTTTTTTAGCAGCAATTTTGATTGGTTTTTTAGTTGCAGGGTTAATACCTTGTCTTGCAGCTCTTTCAGCTACTGAGAAAGTACCAAAACCAACTAAAGCAACTTTACCATCTTTTTTCTTAAGAGTAGCAGTTACGTTAGCAACGAAAGATTCAAGAGCAGCTTTAGCAGCAACTTTAGTAATACCGGCATCTTTTGCCATTGCGTCGATTAATTCAGACTTGTTCATAGTTATAAATATTAATTGTTAATTTGTTACGTAAGACAAATATATAACAATTTTCATATTGTGCAAATTTTTTTCACAATATTAATAATAATTATAGTTTTTTCTATAAATTAACGAGAAAATGATAATTCTTATCTATCACACAGAATAGACTTTTCCGAGCATTGAAATTCTTTTTATATGCTTTGAATAGAGTGTTTTTTAAATAAGCGTTTAAGGAATTTCTAAATTATGAATTTGTTAATTTGATATTTTTTTTCCTCTTTTTTGTCATTAAATATAATGTTTAACTTGTTTATCTGCTAAAATGTCTTTTTTTAAAGGGAATTTGGCGAAATATTATATTTGTTTAAATCTCAGATAATTCTTTACTAATCAATTAATTTATTTTAAATTTGCGCCATGTTAATAGAAGTTTTTAAATCAAAAATTCATCGTGTTACGGTTACTGCTTCTGACCTTAATTACATCGGCAGTATTACAGTAGATGAAGACCTTATTGATGCCGCAGGTTTAGTGGTAGGAGAGAGAGTTTACATCGTAAATGTAAATAATGGCGAACGTTTTGATACTTATGTTATAAAAGGTAAAAGAAAATCTGGTGAAATTTGTCTCAACGGACCAGCCGCTAGAAAAGTGCAAAAAGGAGATGTAATCATCATTATTTCTTATGCGCAAATGTCTGTAGAGGAAGCACAAAACTTCCAGCCGAAAATTATTTTCCCAGACGAAAAAACCAATCTTCTTACTTAATCGCTATTCTTTTGGAAAATCAAAAAAAATCATCGTCTCTTAAAACAGTTTCTACGATACTGGTATCTATTGCTTTTGCAGCCCTTTTTATGTGGTTCGCATTAAAAGGATTAGATTTTACAAAAATTAAAGCCTCTTTAGCTAAAGCCAATTATCTTTGGGTTTTTGCCGCAATGATTTTCGGGTTATTAGCCTATTGGTTTAGAGCTGTTCGTTGGAATTTACTATTAGAACCGATGGGTTACCAGATTTCTAATTCTAATTCATTATGGACGATTTCTTTCGGGTATCTCATGAATCTTACCATTCCTAGAAGTGGTGAATTAGCACGTTCTACTGCTTTATATGGCGTAGAAAAAGTACCCGTAGATAAATCTTTCGGAACCATTATTTTAGAAAGAGTAGTAGATTTATTCTGTATGTTAGGATTTTTGGTTCTTACAGTGGTTTTTAAAGAAGACGCTATTATTACTTTTTACCAAAAATCTGGAATTAAAATAAATCCTACCTATATCATTGGCGGAATCGCAGTTTTGGTTATAGGAACTTTCATTTTTTTTAAATTCAAAGACAAGTTTACCCATCTTCCTCTCATTGGAAAGGTGATTGAATTTGTAGAAGGGATTTTTCATGGGTTAACTACCATTTTCAAACTCAAGCAAAAAGGTAAATTTATTATATTATCTATCGCGATTTGGATTTCTTATTATTTGGCGGCATATTTAGTGTGTTTTGCATTGCCAGAAACTTCAGGTTTTACATTTGCAGACGGATTTTTCTTAATTGTAGTAGGAACGTTAGGAATGATGGTTCCCGCTTCTGGCGGAATTGGAGCATTTCACCTTGCCATGAAACTCGGAATTTCTGCCCTATTTCTTTCTATGGGAAAAGATGCTAAATTGGGTGGTGAAGTAGGATTAAGCTATGCTTTTATTTCTCATACCATGCAATTGGTGATTATGCTAGTGATGGGATTAATTTCGATTCCTATGTTGGCAAAAGCTAGAAATGAAGCGGTAAAATCAAAAGAAATATCACAATAATTGATAGAAAAGAACTTTTTTGGTCGAATTCTAAAGAATTAATTTTTTTGAAAGATTTATTGGTTCAATTTAGATAAGAGTTTTTTGTGAAACCGGTCAATTTGACAGTTAAAAGTTTTATTTTCTCCAAAGGCAAGAAAATTGACGCCAATAGAATAAAAAAGAGAGATTCTCTAAAATCAAAAATATTATGACAATAGACAACAAACACGTAGTTGCATTAAACTACATTCTTCACACAGATGGAGAAAATAACGAAAAAGTTCTTGTAGAAAAATCAGATGCGGGAAATCCGCTTACTTTTTTATATGGAGTGGGAATGATGATTCCAAAATTTGAAGAAAGCATCAAAGGATTAACTTCTGGCGATAAAGCTTCTTTTACTATTTTGCCAGCAGAAGGTTACGGCGAAAGAAATCCTCAAGCAGTAGCACAATTGCCATTAGAAATGTTCAATGAATCAGGAATGCCACCAGTTGGTGCAATTCTTCCACTTTCAGACAATCAAGGAAATAATTTTCAAGCAGTAGTGATAGAAGTTACTCCAGAAGTGGTAGTAGCAGACCTTAATCATCCAATGGCTGGAAAAACTTTATATTTCGATGTAGAAATCGTAGATCACAGAGAAGCTACTGAAGAAGAACTAGCGCATGGACATGCACACGGAATTGATGGTAACTCTGGTCACTAATTTCTAATCTATTTTTGAAATTATACTTTAAAATAAATTTTTAAAATAAAAAATCCCGAAATTTTCGGGATTTTATTTTATAACATGGAACAGAATTCTAAAGATCCTTTACATGGGAAAAGATTAGATGCCATTCTCGAAGAATTGGTAGATTATTACAATGGTTTCGAGGAACTGGGAAAGCAAATAAACATTCGTTGTTTCAACGAAAATCCAAGCATCAATTCTTCGCTTAAATTCTTACGAAAAACAGATTGGGCAAGGAAAAAAGTGGAAAGTCTTTATCTCTATGTTTTGAGACAAAAGAAGAAAAAAGGTTTACTTTAATCTAAAAATTTCCCCGAAACATAATACCATTTTTTATCTACCTTTTTAAAAGTAGATAACTCATGATGAATATTTTCTTTCCCGAATTTATCTGTAAAATAGGCTTTAAATTCTACTTCTTTTTCGCTGGAATTGATGATTTCCAGTTTTGTCCAAGTGTTTTCTTTTCCCCAAGCTTCCAATTCACTTTTGTCATGGAATTTTCTTTTGCTAGGCAATGTGGTTTGCCATAAATATTCTCCATTCGGAATGGCAAATGCAGCATAACGAGAACGCATCAATTCTTCCGCAGTTTTTGGAAACTCTTTTTTAGAATGAAACGGATCGCAGCATTCTTCGTACAATTTTCCTGAACAACAAAGACAAAGATTTTTCAAATTTTAGATTTTAGATTTTAGATGGGTTGTCATTTTCAATTTTCAATTTTCAACTTTCCATTTTCCATTAACCAAAAGCTCTCTTCAATAAACTTTCTACTTTCGGTTCGCTTCCTCTGAAATTTTTGTACAATTCCATTGGGTCTTTTGTTCCGCCACTTTCGAGCAACGTTTTAAATTTTTTAGAAATTAAAGGGTCAAAGACCCCGTTTTCTTTGAAATATTGAAAAGCATCTGCATCTAAAACTTCTGCCCATTTGTAAGAATAATATCCCGCAGAATATCCTCCTTGGAAAATATGTGAAAAACTTGTGCTAACAGCTGTTTCTGATAGAGTAGGATAAACTTGAGTCGCTTTGATGGTTTCGGTTTCAAAGGTTTTTACATCTTCTACTTTTACGTTTTCGGCGTGATAAGACATGTCCAAAATTCCGAAACTGAGTTGTCTCAAGGTTTGATAGCCTTCCATAAAGTTTTTAGAATCTTCTATTTTCTGAATTTTTTCATCTGGTAAAACTTCACCCGTTTGATAATGTTTTGCAAATGTTTTCAAAAATTCTGGTTCGTAACAGTAATTTTCTAAAAATTGTGAAGGCAATTCTACAAAATCCCATTTCACAGAAGTTCCTGAAAGATTTGGATACTGAGTGTTTGCCAAAACACCGTGCAAAGCATGCCCGAATTCATGGAAAAGCGTGGTGACTTCGTTGAAAGTCAGTAAACTAGGTGTTTCTGAGGTAGGTTTGGTAAAATTACAAACTACAGAAATATGCGGTCTGTGGTTTTCACCATTTTTGATGTATTGATTTTTAAAACTCGTCATCCATGCTCCTGCTCTTTTTCCTTTTCTTGGATGATAATCAGCGTAAAGCAATGCTTTAAATTGTTTTCCGAGTTCCGGGTTTAGAGTTTCGAGTGATTCTACATTCTCAATCTCATATCTCGTATCTTGTATCTCATATCTTTCAAAAATTTCATACGTTTTCACATCAGCGTGATATTTTTGAACATCACTGGTTTCTACAAATTCTAACCCGAAAAGTTTTCCTGCTAACCCGAAAACTGCTTCTTGCACTTTGTCTAACTGGAAATAAGGTTTCAATTCTTCATCATTGAAATCAAATTTTTGTTTTCTGAGTTTTTCGGCATAATAAGCGTGGTCATAACTTTGCATTTCTGTAATTCCATCAGCTTTTGCTAAAACGGAAAGCTCTTCCACATCTTTTTGAGCAAAAGGTTTTGCCTTAGTAAGCAATTCATTCAGAAATTCTAACACTTTCTGTGGAGATTTTGCCATTCTTTCTTCTAAAACATAATCTGCAAAAGATTTGTAGCCTAATAATTGCGCTTTTTCTTGACGAAGTTGTACCAATTCTTTGATGAGATTTTGGTTGTCAAATTCACCACCATCAAAAGATTTTTTTCCGTTTGCAATTGCCAATTCCTTTCTCAATTCACGATTTTCAGCATAGGTAAGTACAGGAAGTAAACTCGGGAATTGTAGCGTAATCACATAACCTTCTAGATTTCTTTCTTTTGCTTCTTCTTCATATTGCGCAAGAATTGCCTCTGGAATTCCAGCTAAATCTTCTTTGTTGGTCAAGTGTTTATAATATTGATTGGTCGCTGCCAAAACGTTTTGTCCGAATTGTAAAGATTTTTTAGAAAGCTCAATATTAATATTTTTGAGTTGTTCTTTTTTCTCGTCATTCAGCAATGCTCCATTTCTTACAAAACCTTTGTAGGTTTCTTCTAGAAGCATTTTTTGCTCTTCGTTGAGTGAATAATGGTTTTTTTCGTCGTACACTTTTTTAATTCTTGAAAAAAGTTGTTCGTTTTGCGAAATTTTCGAAGCAAATTCGGTCAATAAAGGCGAAACTTCTTGTGCGATTTGTTGAATTTCGTCATTGGTTTCGGCAGAATTTAGATTAAAGAAAATATTAGAAACCACATCTAATTGTTCGCCAGAATAAGCCAATGCTTCGATGGTGTTTTCGAAAGTAGGCGTTTCAGGATTTTGAGAAATTTCTTGTATTTCTTGCAAAGATTGGTCTATCAGTTCTTTGAATGCAGGTAAGTAATGTTCTTCTTTTATTTCTGCAAATGGAGCTGAATTATATTGGGTGTTAAATTTCTGTAAGAGTAAATTTGTCATTTCTAAAATTTTAACAAAAATACTAATATTCTTTATGATAACCTATCCCAAAATCTAGCCCAATTCCCATGAAACTATGTTTAGAAATATTTCCTAAAAATTTAAAGCCTACACTGTTCCCTAGAGCAGTAGGTTTGCCTACAGGAATTAATTCATAAATTCTATAAGGACTTTTTTCCGATTTGAACCATTTTATAGAAATTTCAAATGGACAACCTGCGTAATTTTTTGATTCTGTATAGGTTTTGTCATAATCATCTTTCTTATAAATTTCATATTTGTTGGTAGAAATTCCTACAGAAAAACTGTACGCAAAATTGTCTTCTATGAATCTTCTTCCGTATAAAATACCAACTTCCGTGTTTTTAAAATCACTTGAAGGGAATGGAATTGGT
The DNA here is from genome assembly GCF_056313765.1 of Cloacibacterium sp. DMC96. NCBI lineage: Bacteria > Pseudomonadati > Bacteroidota > Flavobacteriia > Flavobacteriales > Weeksellaceae > Cloacibacterium > Cloacibacterium sp. DMC96. The sequence goes on from NZ_JBQUZQ010000001.1 coordinate 237,935, forward strand.
GTTACAGGAGTGATTGGGATAGCTTTTACGCTTAATTGGTTAAACTCTGAATATCTGGCTGTAAATAAATTTTTATTCTTTTCATAATTGATGCTTCCGTATTGTATAATGCCGCCAGAATTGTTAATTTCTTTAGCGTATCCTAACCCAAGATCAAAAAATAGGATGGGATTTGTTTTTTGTGCTAAAATATTGGAAAATATAGATAAGCAAACAACTATTAAAAAAGATTTTTTCATGGTTTTTGAGTTTAGCTATTCAAATTTAGTTCATTTTTCTATAACAAATGTTGATTTAGTTCATTTTATTATCTTTGTTAAAACACTGAAAATATTCACACTATGAAAAAGTTTTTGAAAATCCTTTTGGTAATTCTAGCCGTTTTGGTGATTGCCATGTTCGTTATTGGTGAAAAATACCACTATGAAAAATCGATTGTCATTAATGCTCCTGCAGAAAAAGTGTATTCACATCTCAATTCTATGAAAGCATTTAATGAATGGAATCCTTGGATGAAATTAGACCCGCAGTTGCAATCTACTTACTCTAGAGTTTCTGGACAAGTAGGCGATAAACATTGCTGGAAAAGTGAGAAAAAAGATGTAGGAAATGGCTGCCAAGAAATTACGGCACTTGTTCCGAATCAGAAACAAAGTACTAAAATGGCTTTTGAAGGTCAAGGTGAAGCCACTTCTGATATTGTATTAACACAAGAAGGAAATGCTACAAAAGTGGTTTGGACATTAGATGCAGAAATGGAATATCCTTCTAATCTCATGAAACCAATGATGGATTACTGGATGGGTAAATCGTATGAAGAAGGGCTTCAAAATTTGAAAAAACTTTCAGAAAAACCTTAATGTAAAAATTTTAGAAATATTAAAAACGGGAAATTTCCCGTTTTTTTATTTTTCGGTATTTCAAAAGAGAATTTTATCTTCGCTGAATATTTTAATGAAGATGCTGGTCAAAGATTATGATAAAACTGCACTGAGGAATTTTGTGAAAGACATGATTTCTGGGAAGATAAAAACGCTGGAGTTTTATCTTAATTTTACTTTGGAAGCAACGAGGGAAGTCAAAAAAACGTCTAAGTATGATTCGATAAGGGAAGAAATGCAAGAAGAAATTTATCACTTAGATAAACAAATGTTTGCCCTAAAAACCATGCAAAAGAAAATGAATCAGGTGCTTCATCATTCTTCGGATAAAGTAAAACTCGGTTCGCTGGTCATTACCAATAAAGCTAGGTTTTATCTTTCGGTTTCTCTTGGCGAGTTTTTTTATGAAGGCGATCGGTTTTATGCGATTTCAGAAGAAAGTCCGATGGCTAAAATCATGTTGGGCAAAACCGAAGGCGAAGAATTTGTTCTCAATAGAATTCACCAAAAAATTGAAAAAATTATTTAATTAGTTTTGTCAAATATCAATAGGGGCGGACTTTAGTCCGCTTAATAATAATCAATCATTCAATTTGGCTTTAGCCAAAACTTAATAGATTTTAAAAAAAAAATGAACAATCCAGAAATTTTAAAACAAATCATAGAAAGCAGAAAAAGTACGTATCCCAAAGATTATACTGGTGAAGAAATTTCTCAGGAAATATTAGATGAAATTTTAAATTCTGCACAGTTTGCGCCCAATCACAAGAAAACAAAACCTTGGAGATTCCGTGTTTTCAGAGGAGAAGAAAAACAGCAACTGGCAAAAGAAATTCAGAAAATTTATAAAGAAACAACCCTAGAACACTTGTTTTTAGAGAAAAAATATCTTGATTTTGCTGATAAAATTGCCAAAACAGACACCGTTGTTACCATTTCTGTAAATTTCAGTGGTTTGCTTCCAGAGTGGGAAGAAATTGCAGCGACTTCGATGGCGGTTCAGAATATGTATTTAACCTGTACAGCAAATCAAATAGGCTGTTATTGGAGTTCTCATACAGTGATAAATCATCTAGGCGGGTTTTTAAATTTAGAAGAAAATCAGCGTTGTTTCGGATTGTTTTATTTAGGGAAAATTTAAGTTCCATCTTCCAGTAACAAACACCAGTCAAAATTTTTTTGAAACAAAATATTTTACTATCTTTGCACACTTAAAAATATTAACAGGGACGAGTTCCCATAAATTCACAACAATATGTCAGTAAAAATTAGATTACAAAGACACGGTAAAAAAGGAAAACCTTTTTTCCACATCGTAGTAGCAGATGCTAGAGCAAGAAGAGATGGTAGATTCATCGAGAAATTAGGAATTTACAATCCAATTACTAACCCTGCAACAATTGAACTAGATGTAGATTCAGCTGTTAAATGGTTAAACAATGGTGCTCAACCAACTGATACTGCTAGAGCTATCCTTTCTTACAAAGGTGCTTTATACAAAAAACACTTACAAGGTGGTGTAGCAAAAGGTGCTTTCGACGAAGCTGAAGCTGAAAAAAGATTCAACGCTTGGTTAGAAGCTAAAGAAGCTGCTGTAAACGCTAAAAAAGACGGTTTAACTCAGTCTAAAGAAGCTGCTAAAAAAGCTGCTCTAGAAGCTGAAGCTAAAGTAAACGAAGCTAGAATTGCTGCTGCTGCTCAAGCAGAAGCAGATGCTAAAGTTGCTGAAGAAGCTGCAAACGCAGAACCTGTAGCTGAAGAAACTACTGAAGAAACTCCAGCTGCTGAAGCTGAAGGAACTGAAGCAGAAGCATAACAATTTTAGAAATAAAATGTACTAAAGACGCAATTTATTGCGTCTTTATTCTTTTAAAACAAAGTATATTTGCATCATAAAACCAAATAAAATTCTTTTGGTTTTTAAAAATTTAAAAATATCAACCCATGAAAAAAGAAGATTGCTATTTTTTAGGAAAAATTACCAGAAAACACGGTCTAAAGGGAAATGTAATCATAAAACTAGATACAGACCAACCAGAATTATACAATAAACTGGAAGGGATTTTTGTAGAAGTGAACGGACTTCTCGTGCCTTTTTTTGTGGAAAAGCAACAATGGGGAAATGATAACTCTAAAATCATTACTTTCAAGAATTCTTCTGAACAATTGGTAGAACAATCTATTGGCAAAAATGTTTTTTTACCACTTTCTACTTTGCCTAAACTTTCAGGAAATCAATTTTATTATCACGAAGTCATTGGGTATGAAATCAGAGAAGAAGATGGTAAATCTTGTGGAAACATTGTAGAAATAAACGACCAAACTGCACAGCATTACTTTATTCTAAAATTAGCAGACAAAGAAATCATTATTCCGATTATCAAAGACTGGATTCTAGAAGTAAACCGTGAAGAAAAATTTATCAAAATGCAATTGCCAGAAGGTTTGATGGATGTTTTCTTGACGCCTGCCAAGAATGACGAGCAATAAAATTATTCTTTTCGAAAACTAATTTTTAAAACCGTAAAAATCTCCGCGTTACATCAAAAATTACGCCAAAATTTCTTATTTTTGCTGAATAATTATGAAGTCATGAGTAAGAAGACCATTAAAGAAATTTTAGGAGATTATAAAAAACTTTTACATCACGATATTACCATTCAAGGTTGGGTGAGAGCATTCCGTTCTAACCGTTTCATTGCATTGAATGACGGTTCTACGATAAACAACATTCAGATTGTAGTAGATTTCGAAAATTTCGACGAAGAAATCATCAAAAATATTAAAACTGCTTCTTCACTTAAAATTACCGGTGAGGTAGTAGAGAGTGAAGGAAAAGGTCAAGATATTGAAATTATTGCAAAAAAAATTACAATTCTTGGCGATAATTTCTCTGAAGAAATGGAAAAAACTGTTCTTCAGCCAAAGAAACATTCACTTGAAGTTCTTCGTGAGCAGGCGCATCTTAGATTCAGAACCAATCTTTTCGGGGCGGTTTTCAGAGTGAGAAGTGCCGTAAGTTTTGCGATTCACCAGTTCTTTAACCAAAATCATTTCTTCTACATGAACACGCCAATCATCACAGGTGCTGATGCAGAAGGTGCTGGTGAAATGTTTGGAGTGACGAATTTTGATTTAAACCAAATTCCAAGAGATGAAAACGGTGACATCGATTTTGCACAAGATTTCTTTGGTAAAAAAACCAATTTGACGGTTTCTGGTCAGTTAGAAGCTGAAACTGCAGCGATGGGATTGGGAAGAGTTTATACTTTTGGCCCAACTTTTCGTGCAGAAAATTCTAATACTACAAGACACTTGGCAGAATTCTGGATGGTAGAACCAGAAGTGGCTTTCAATAACTTGGAAGACAATATAGATTTGGCTGAAAATTTCTTGAAATATGTAATCGGTTATGTTCTAGAAAATTGCAAAGATGATTTGAAATTTTTAGACCAAAGATTCGCCGAAGAACAAAAACAAAAACCAGAAAAAGATAGAGCAAAAGAAGGTTTGATAGAAAAATTAGAAAACGTAATCAAAAAACGTTTCATGAGAGTTTCTTATTCTGAAGCCATCGAAATTTTATTGAATTCTAAAGAAAATAAAAAAGGAAAATTCCAGTTCCCAATTGAAGAATGGGGTGCAGATTTACAATCTGAACACGAACGTTATTTGGTAGAAAAACATTTTGAATCTCCAGTAGTATTATTTGATTATCCTAAAGAAATTAAAGCTTTCTATATGAGATTAAATGAGGATGGGAAAACGGTTGCAGCGATGGATGTACTTTTCCCAGGAATTGGCGAAATTATCGGAGGATCACAGAGAGAAGAACGTTTAGATGTTTTGAAAACTAAAATGCAAGAAATGCATGTAGATGAACATGAACTTTGGTGGTATCTGGATACTAGAAAATTCGGTTCTGTTCCGCATGCTGGTTTCGGTTTAGGTCTAGAAAGATTAATTCTTTTCGTAACGGGAATGACTAATATTAGAGACGTAATTCCTTTCCCTAGAACTCCGAAAAACGCTGAGTTTTAAGGAAAATTAAGGTTGTGTCTAGATATTTTTTAATCTACCGCCTTAAAATTTCAGAAAAACTAATAACCAAATGCTTATAAAATTTAACAACATCGAGGAAAAGATAATTACCTTGAGAAATGAAAAAGTAATTATCGATAGTGATGTAGCAGAATTGTATGGAGTAGAAACTAAAAGAATAAATGAAGCGGTAAAAAACAATCCTGAAAAATTTCCGCATGGATATATTTTAGAGATTGACAAAACAGAGATTGAAGATTTGCGGTCGAAATTTTCGACCACAAAATGGTCGTCAAAATCTAGAGTTTTGCCAAAAGCTTTTACAGAAAAGGGTTTATATATGTTGGCTACGATTTTGAAAAGTCAAAAAGCAACACAAACGACCATCGCTATTATTGAAACGTTTACAAAAATTAGAGAATTATCTCGTACTGTTTCAGAATTGGCAGAAGTGAAAGATGAAAGTGAACAAAAATCTTTGATGCAGAAAAGTGGTGAAATTATTTCGGATATTTTGGGAGAAGAAATGAAAACGACAGATACAGAAACCACCGTAGAACTCAATTTTGCGGTATTGAAATTTAAACATACCATCAAAAGAAAAACCGATAAATAAATTTTATAAAAATAATTTTTAAAAATATAACACTCCAAAAATTCAAATTGATAATTTTGAATTTCTAAATAATAAGCAATGCTCAAACAAAACCTACAAATAAAATTAGGACAAAAATTAGCTCCTCAGCAAATTCAGTTGATGAAGTTGATACAGCTTCACACGCTAGAATTTCAGGAAGAGTTAGAGCGTGAGTTAGAAGAAAATCCTGCCTTGGAAGTCGTTAAAGAAGACAGTGGTGATGAGGACGATTTTAGCAGTTTAGACTCGGATTACGAAAGTGAAGGAAGCGAAAGCATAGATACTGATTTTGATGTAGATGAATATTTGTATGATGATGAGCCTTCTTATAAAACCGCTTCTAGCAATTTTTCTGCAGATGACGAAGATTTTGATAACGAAAGTTTATTAACAGAAGGACAGTCTTTGTATGATTATTTGATGGAGCAAATCCACTTGTCTAGTATAGATGATGAAGACCTGAAAATTGCAGAGTATATCATCGGAAATCTAGATAATGATGGATATTTGAGACGTGAGATTAAAGCTATTGTAGATGATTTGGCTTTTTCGCAAGGGATTTATACCACTCAAGAAAAAGTAAAGGAAATTCTAGAAAATTATGTTCAAAAACTTGATCCAGCTGGAGTAGGAGCGAGAGATTTACAGGAATGTCTTTTATTGCAAATTGAGAAAAAAGTAAGCAGAGATCAATCAGTGATTTTAGCGGGTAATATTTTAAGACATCAGTTTGATGCTTTAACCAATAAACATTACGGCAAAATAATCAATAAATATGATATAGAAGAGGAAGATTTAAAAGATGCACTGGAAGTGATTTCTAAATTATCTCCAAAAGTAGGTGGGAATTTTGATACACAAACCATCACCATCAATCAAGAAATTATTCCAGATTTTGTGATTCAAATAAAAGATGGACAAGTTTTACCGCTTCTGAACAGTAGAAATGCACCTACACTTAGAGTTTCTGAGGAATACAAAGAAATTTTAAGCACCTATTCTCATGATAAAAATTCTGCGGAACATAAACAAGCCGCACTTTTCATCAAACAAAAATTAGATGCTGCAAAATGGTACATAGATGCCATTAATCAGAGACAGAATACGCTGATGCAAACCATTTCTGCAATTGTGAAATTACAGAAAGAATATTTCTTAACCGGAGATGAAAAAAACATCAAACCGATGATTCTGAAAGACGTAGCAGATATCACAGGATTTGATATTTCTACGATTTCTAGAGTGGTAAAAAGCAAATATGCAGACACACCAAGTGGAATTATTTTGCTTAAAAATTTATTCTCAGATTCATTGACGAATGATGATGGCGAAGAAGTTTCGACCAAGGAAATTAAAAACCATTTGCAAGAAGTCATCAGTCATGAAGACAAAAGAAAACCATTGACAGACGACGCTTTGGTAGATGTTTTGAAGGAAAAAGGATACAACATTGCCAGAAGAACCATCGCAAAATACAGAGAACAACTCAATATTCCAGTCGCAAGATTGAGAAAAGAATTATAATAAAAAAAACCTTCAGTAATGCTGAAGGTTTTTTGTTTTTTATTGTTCCTGTTCTATTTTTTGCAATTGCTCTAGATTTCTGCTCAGTCTGCTCATAATAATTCCGTAAACAATTCTGTAATAAAGCCAAATCAAAAGAACACCTAAACCAATGCTTATCACAATTCCTGTGATAAATCCTATTAAAGTGGCTTGGTTTAAATGAATGTTTTGAGCTTGCAACACATTCATAATGAAATAAGTAATAATCCCCGAAAAAATAATCAATAAACCAATATTAGTAAAGATAAACAGGTTAACGGTTCTTTTGAACTTGATAATTTGGAGAATAAAATTTTTCAAATTGCATTCTACCTTAATTTTTAGGTAATTTCTGTAAAAAAGAAAAACAAAAATCGCGGTAATCATTAAACTAAAGACTTTCAAGGCAAAATAAAGATGCTCAAAATTCATTTCCACATCATCATTCATTTGGACTCCAAGTTTTTCTAAAATATTAGTAAAACTATTGCTTCTTTGGGTAGAAAAAATCGTACAAATCCCAACAATGGCGAAAAATAAAAATTCTGCCAAACTTATCCAGAAAATATATTTTACATAGTTGGTAGATTTTTTGTTGAGCATTCCTTCTATTTCAGACGTGTTATACACATCAGAAACGGGTTGTTCCTGCCAAGATTTTTTAAATTGGTCTATATTGAAATCTTCATTAAGCATGTTGAGTCATCAATTCTTTAAGTGTTTTTTTGAGTCTGTTCATTTTTACACGGGCATTTACTTCCGTAATCCCTAGGTTTTCTGCAATATCACGGTAAGGCAAATCGTCTAAATACATCATCACAATCGCACGTTCTACTTTTGGGAGCATTTTTATCACCTTATAAAGCAGGGTAATTTGTTGTTGCTTTTCGTCATCATCTTCTACATAATCTCTGTGGTGAAAATCCATCAACTCATCAGTTTGAGGAGATTTTGTCTTCTTTCGGAAAAGCGTAATGGCCGTATTGAGCGCTACTCTGTACATCCAAGTAGAAATTTTGGATTGTCCTTTGAATGAGTCGTAACTGCGCCAAAGTTGTAACACAATTTCTTGAAAAAGATCCTGTTCATCTTCCAGAGAATTGGTATATAATCTGGAGACTTTTATAATAAGCCCCTGATTTTCCTTTACCAACTTAGAAAATTCTTTTTGTTTAGAATCCAATTTTTTAGAAATTAAAGAACGAAGATAAGAAAATGCGCTCATTAATGAATGTGAAAGCGCAATTTTTTTCTTGGGCGCCAAATTTGACTCCTAAAGTCATCGAACCACTTCGTTAGTTTTCTCGTTCCGCTCCTGCTTTTTTGTTTTTTAGATTCTTCCACTTCGCTCAGAATGACAAAAAACAAAAAGAGCTCCGCTCAACTCGGGGCGCAAGTTTAGGGATTTTTAGAAACCAATTTTTTTTAAAATAACTTTCAGTGAAAAATACAACCAACCCTTTCTGCGTTTTTTGAGGAATCTGTAAAACGCAGAAAGGGTTCAGAATAATAAAAATACATTCCACAACATCCAACCTCTAACCTCTAACCTCTAACCTCTAACATCTGACATCTAACATTCAAAATTTCCGTATCTTTGCACTCCACGAGAAAAACAGCTTGTTGATTCCAAGAAATTGGGGTAGGAAAGTCCGGACATCACAGAGCAGCATAAAGGTTAACAACCTTCCGTCGTGAGACGAGGACAAGTGCAACAGAAAGCAAGTACAGTTCGGCTGTAGTGAAACCAGGTAAACTCTATGCGATGCAATGGTAAGTATATCGATGCTTTTTAGAGCAATCTAAAAATAGGAGTAGCTCGCTCCGAAAATCGAGGGGTAACCAGCTCAAGGTTTGCAGTAATGTAAACCGTAGATAAATAACAAGCGTCCCGATTCATCGGGAAACAGAATCCGGCTTATCGTTTTTCTCGTGGGTTTTTAGTTCTGAATTTCGGGTTTTATGAATTGTTATAAACTCCTATTTCTTAAACCTAAATCCATTAAAATAAATCTCCTGAAAATTAATGTTCACTTCTTTTTTAGAAGCCACATACATTACCGCAATCATCGATGGATTCGTCCAAGATTTTACCGTGTATTTTGTGCCATCTTCAGTTTCGGCATATTCTAAAATTCCTTTTACATCTGGTTGGTTTTGCAAAGTATGTCCTTTCCCGAAATCTGTCTTTTTAGAAAATTTAAATACATTTTCATTCAAGAAATTGACATAAGATTCCATCAGTGCTTCAGGATTTTGGTTGGTTTTTGCCGTTTCCTCAGTTAGACGGATAATAATCGCACCATATTCTACTTCACCAAAAATCACAGAAGTTAAGTAGATTTCACTTTTATCTTCAGAAAGAGATTTTTCCCAAGTGGGAACTGCTGGTAAATAGAGTTGAGCACCGGTTTCAGCGACATCATATTTCGTAAATCTGGGAACTTGTGCCATTGCAAAAATCCCTAAAAATAATACCAAAACCGAAATGTATTTTTTCATAAAATTATTTTTTTGAATGATTATCTTAACCTCAAACTTTACCTTTACCTACTTCTCACTTTCCAATAGTTTTTTGGCATCGTCTAATCCTGCTCTCTCTTCTTCTGAAAGAGTAGGATATTGCAGATTCATTTTTTCCAGCGTTTCTATAATGATTTGTATAGCCGCCACTCTGGCAAACCATTTTTGATCTGCAGGAATCACAAACCAAGGTGCGTGATCTTTACTGGTTTCGGAAATGGCTTCTTCGTAAGCCTTCATATATTGGTCGAAAACGGCACGTTCTTTTAAATCACCAATAGAAAATTTCCAGTTTTTTTCTTGCTCAGCAATTCGGTCTAGGAAACGTTTTTTCTGCTCTTCTTTGGAAACGTGGAGAAAAATTTTCACGATTTTCGTTCCATTTCTGGCTAAATGTTTTTCAAAATCTTTGATGCTTTCGTATCTGTTTTCCCAGAATTTTTCATCGATTTCGTTAGTAGATTTCCAAACTTTTTCGCTTAGATTATATTCAGGATGTACTTTACACACCAAAACACTTTCGTAATGACTTCGGTTGAAAATTCCTATTTTCCCTTTTTCTGGTAAAGCCAAATAATGCCTCCAGATGAAATCATGATTGTATTCTTTAGAAGTTGGTGTTTTAAAACTGGTTACTTCGCAACCTTGCGGATTTACTCCACCGAAAACATGTTCTATCAAACTGTCTTTTCCGGCAGCATCCATCGCTTGTATCACTACCAAAAGTGATTGGCTTCCATCTGCGTAAAGCTTTTCCTGAAGTTCATAGAGTTTTTTCTTCTCAGCATCTAGCATTTTTTGACCTTCTTCTTTGGTGAGATCGCCTTTATAATCGGTGTTGAAATCTTTGAGATTGAATTTTTGAGTTTCTTTTACAAGAAAATTATCTGTGAAATTGATGTCCATTTTTGAAGTGTTTTGTTCAACTAAAGATAATAAAAAAAAACCGACTGGTTAGAGTCGGTTTTTGTATAATAATTTTTTGTAAGAATTATTTTTTAGGCAATGAAGCGGGTTGATTTTTTGCTCCTTCAGCTTTAGCATTTGCATCTACTGTTCCTTGGATGTATAGAACGACTCTTCCGTTTACTGGGTCGTTAGAAAATACATCGATTGATTTTTTGAAAGGAGCAGCATTTGCAGTGTTATAATGAACTTTAATCTGTGCAGATTTTCCAGGCATCACTGGCTCTTTTGGCCATTCAGAAGCGGTGCAACCACAACCTGGCTGTACGTTAGAAAGGATTAAAGGCTTGTCACCAGTATTTTTAAAAGTAAAAACTCTGTTTCCATCTGCATTCACAGGAACAGTACCGTAATCAATAGTTGTTTTTTCAAAAGAAATAGTTTGTGCAGAAGAGAAAACAAAACCTCCGATAAGCAACAAACCGCCCATAAATTTTTTCATATTTAGAAAGTTTTTTGTTGTAAATTAAAGTTCAAAATTATAAATAAATTCTGTAATTAAATCTAAATTCTTCTTTTTTATTTTACTTTGTCTGATTCTTATTCCAAAATTCTCAAAAAGAAGAGCTTTAACCATTTAAAAATTCACATTTTATCGTATTTTTGCAAATTACAAGCCAAACTCATTTTTATTTAAAATTTTATGCAAATTTCAGAAAAATATAATCCTCAGGAAACAGAACAGAAATGGTACAATTACTGGTTAGAAAACAATTATTTTCACTCTACTCCAGATAACAGACCTCCTTATACGATTGTAATTCCGCCACCCAACGTGACGGGGATTCTTCACATGGGACACATGTTAAACAATACCATTCAAGATGTTTTGGTCAGAAGAGCCAGAATGCAAGGGTTTAATGCACTTTGGGTTCCGGGAACAGACCACGCTTCTATCGCTACTGAAGCTAAAGTGGTGGCAAAACTGAAATCTGAAGGAATTAATAAGTCTGATATTACCCGAGATGAATTTTTAGTTCACGCTTGGGATTGGACGCATAAATATGGCGGAACAATACTTGAACAATTAAAGAAATTAGGTTGTTCTTGTGACTGGGACAGAACGCGTTTCACAATGGAGCCGAAATTATCTGCTCAAGTCATCAAATCTTTTGTTGATTTATACAATAAAGGTTTGATTTACAGAGGCTATAGAATGGTGAACTGGGATCCAGAAGCCAAAACCAATATTTCTGATGAAGAGGTAATTTATAAAGAACTCAATGGGAAACTTTGGTACCTTAAATATAAAATTGAGGGTTCTGAAGAGTTTATTTCTGTGGCTACCACTCGTCCAGAAACTATTTTCGGTGACGTAGCGGTTTGTGTAAATCCAAATGATGAAAAATATGCGCATCTGAAAGGTAAAAATGTAATCGTTCCGATTGTAAATAGAGTCATTCCAATTATTGAAGATGAATATGTAGACATGGAATTCGGAACTGGAGCGTTGAAAATCACTCCAGCTCACGACATTAATGACTACGAAATCGGTCAAAAGCATAATTTGCCAATGATTGATGCATTAGATGATGATGGTAAACTGAATGAACACGGTTTGCATTACAACGGAAAAGATAGATTTGAGGTTAGAAAACTGATTGCTAAAGAATTAGAAGAAAATAATCTTTTGGTAAAAGCCGAAGATTATGTAAATAAAGTAGGAACTTCTGAGAGAACAGGAGCTGTAATTGAACCAAAAATTTCTCAACAATGGTTCCTGAAAATGTCTGAAATTGCGAAACCAGCTTTGGATGTAGTAATGAATGATGAGGTGAAGTTCCACCCAGAAAAATTCAAAAATACGTACAGACATTGGATGGAAAACATCCGAGATTGGAATATCTCTCGTCAATTGTGGTGGGGTCAACAAATTCCAGCGTATTATTACGGAGAAGGAAGTGAGGATTATGTAGTTGCAGAAAATGTAGAAGAAGCTTTGGTCTTAGCCAAAGAAAAAACCAACAACCAACAACTAACAACTGACAACTTAAAACAAGACGAAGACGCTCTAGATACATGGTTCTCTTCTTGGTTATGGCCAATGTCCGTTTTTGATGGAATGTTAGACGAAAACAATGAAGACATCAATTATTATTATCCGACTTCTGACTTGGTAACTGGTCCAGATATTATTTTCTTCTGGGTAGCCAGAATGATTATGGCAGGATTAGAATTTAAAGGAGAAGTTCCTTTCAAAAATGTATATTTCACAGGAATTGTAAGGGATAAGCAACGCAGAAAAATGTCTAAATCACTCGGAAATTCTCCAGACCCTATAGAATTGATTGAAAAATATGGAGCAGATGGAGTAAGAGTAGGGATTTTACTGAGCTCTGCAGCTGGAAATGATTTACTTTTTGATGAAGACTTAATGTTGCAAGGAAGAAACTTCGCGACTAAAATATGGAACGCTTTCAGACTCATTCAAGGTTGGAAAAAAGAAGACAAACCAGCCAATGAAGCAGATTTACAGACGATAGAATGGTTCGGAAACCAAATGAATAAAACCATTGCTGAAATCAATGACCAATTCTCAAAATTCAGAATTTCTGATGCATTGCATTTGATTTATAAACTGATTTGGGACGATTTCTGTGCTTGGTATTTAGAAGCGATTAAACCAAATTATGGAGAAGGAATTTCTCAGGAAGTTTACGATAAAACCATCATTTACTTCGAAGAATTAATGAGATTATTGCATCCTTTCATGCCGTTTTTAACGGAAGAATTGTACCAAGCCATTTCAGAAAGAAGCGCAGAAGAAGCTTTGGTGATTGCTCAACAGAAAAAAGCAGAATCTTTCAGCGAAGAAAATATAAAAGCCTTTGAAACGGCTAAAGAATTGATTTCTGGCGTTAGAAACTACCGTCAAAGCAAAGGAATTTCGCCTAGAGAAGCCGTAGAATTATTTACCAATGCTGTTGCTTTCGAAAATGAAGCGGTGGTAAAAAAATTAGCCAACATCTCTGAAATTAATTTCGGAAATAAAACTGATAAACCAAGTTTCACGTTCTTAGTAGGAGCTACAGAAGTTTCTATTCCATTGAGTGAAAACCTTGATTTAGGCGAAGAAAAAGCAAAAACAGAAGAAGAACTAAAATACTTAAAAGGATTTTTAATTTCGGTAGAAAAGAAACTATCTAACGAAAAATTTGTTGCTGGTGCTCCTGCTCAAGTGGTAGAAAATGAGCGCAAAAAACAAAAAGATGCGCAAGATAAAATTGCAATTTTAGAAGAAAAATTAAAAACATTGTAGGGATTGGAAGTCTGATGTGAGGTGCTCTTTTGCATTTTGCATGAGACCACACCCAACTTCCTTTCATCAAACATCCATCAGAATCATGTCACACCTAGAAAACATATCAAAACTTTTTTCTAAAAATTTTGTAGAAAATCCCATGCTAGAAACTTTCGAGGCAGGAAAAATTCATCTTCCTAGCGGAAAGTTAGTCGCTTGTGACCCCTTGATTACCCATGACATGAAGGAATTTGTGATTCATTTTCCTGTAGGTGATTTTCCTGTTTTTGTACACAAAGAAAGAGACAGCAATTGTATTGCTTATGTAGAGGTAGTGTTTCAAAATGAGGAGGCAACAACTTTTAAAATGGCAACTACAGAAGGTCAACATATTGAAGATTTGCAAGGAGAAGAAGTTTTCGGATATCCTGTAGAATCTGGAATGGGATGTTTTATGGATGCAGAAACTCAGGATAGTCTTAATCATTTAGAAAATAGATTGTTCCATAGAAAAGGAGCAGATTTTATGGGCATTTACGAAGAGTTTTTCCATGGGCATTTTTTTGATGAAAATGGAGCGATTGACCAATTTGCCTTCCTAAAACCAGATGAGGAAAAGCCAGGGAATATTTTTGCTTTCGAAACAGGATATGGAGAAGGTTTCTATGCAAGTTATATTGGTTTTGGTGCAGAAAATCAACCGGTTAAAATCATTACAGAATTTATTGAAATAAAATCTGAATAATTATTCTTATCGAAACAAAAAAAGACTAATTTTGTTGTAGACCAAACGCTGAAATTTTAAACCTATTTCAAAATTTCTTAAAATTAAACTTCAATGAAAGTAAGCGCAGAACAGCCCAAAATTATAGTTGTAGGAAGTTCTTCTATTGATTTAGTCCTCAATACGCAATATCATCCAGAACCTAATGAAACGGTAATCGCCCAAAAATCTGAAACCTTTTTTGGAGGAAAAGGAGCCAATCAAGCAGTAGGAACAGCGAGATTAGGAGCAAGTACATTTTTTATTGGTTGCGTAGGAATGGATCCTTATGGTCAACAAATTCTTAGAAATTTAGTAGATGAAAATGTAAACGTAGGTTTTGTACACGAAGATTTAGACCACGCTACAGGAACAGCTTATGTAACTGCAGCTCACGGTAAAAATGCCATCGTAGTAGTTCCTTCTGCCAATTATTGTCTAGAGCCAAAGCATTTAGAGAGTGCAGAAAGATTTTTTTCTACAGCAGATTTAGTGCTTACTCAGTTAGAAATTCCGATGAATGTGGTAGAAAAAACGTATGAATTTGCCAAAAAATACAACAAAAAACTGGGAATTTATGCTTCTCCAGCTGCCAGAATTTCAGAAGAAATTTTAGACTATGCCTCTTTTATCGTGGCTAAAAGCAATGAACTTTCCATCATTTTTGGGGAAGAATCTAGAGAAAAAATTTTAAGAAAATATCCCAATAAACTTTTTGTAAGAGACGATGCCAATTCTACCATTTATCACAATGGTTCGGAGATGAAATACCACAGAAACGACCCAGAAGATATGCCCAATAAAATGGGAATGGGAGATGCTTTCACTTCTGGTTTTTCCATCGCGTTATGTCATGGAAATGAGATAGATGATTGTGTGAAATTCGGGAATGATGTTTCGCTAAAAGTGGCACAAAAAAGAGGTTCTCAAACAGGATTGCCCAAATTAAAAGATTTCGGTTTGTAATTTTTACCAAAAAATAATATGCAGAGAATTTCAAATTTTTGGAATTCTCTTCTTTTTTTAGATATTTTTGGAAACAGAATTTCCACAGATTTTCTCTTATGAATAATACCATTACCATCCATACTCAAGACCAATATCCCATCACCGCAACTCTTTTTGAGCCAGAAAATGCGAATGGGAAACTACTGTTGGTGAATTCTGCAACTGGCGTTAAACAACAAACATATTACTCTTTTGCACAACATTTTGCAGACCTAGGATTTGTGGTAATTACCTATGATTACAGAGGAGTGGCGCTTTCTAAACCAGACCAGCTCAAAGGTTTTAAAGCGAGCATGAGAACTTGGGGAAATACAGATTATAAAGCCGTTACAGATTTTATAGAGGAGCGTTATCCTCATCACCGAAAATTTCTAATTGGGCATTCTGTGGGCGCTTTAATTCTTGGAATGAATAAAGGTTCAGAAATTTTTGAAAAATTCTGTTTCGTTGCTACTCAAAATACCTATTTTGGGCATCTTTCTCCAAGAATTAAAATGTTGGGATTATTAGGTTTTGGATTGTATCAGCCCGTTTTAACTCGAGTAAAAGGATATTTCAAGACGTATTTTGTGAATTTAGGCGAATCTTTACCCAAAGGCGTTTCAGATGATTGGCGAACTCTCATCATGAACCGAAAATCCGTAAATCGATTACTCGAAAAAACGGAGAATTTCTCTAAAAATTTACATCAAGAGGTTTTATATCTCAACATGCAAGATGATGATTGGATTACAGAAACGGGAATGAAACTGCTCATGAACGAAACGTATGTCAATATGAAACCTATTTACAGAACCGTGCATCCTCACGAAAGCAATGGCGAAGAAATAGGGCACATTAATTTTTTTAGAGCAAAACACAGTAAACTTTGGAGCATGGTTTTCGATTGGTTTTCGTAGTTTTGAAACATGAAAAATCACATTACCCTTACCATAAATTTTGTTAAAGAAAAACTAGAAGGTGCAGAAGCAGGACACGATTGGTTTCACATAGAACGCGTCTGGAAACTCTCTAAAAAAATTGCCGAAAAAGAAGGCGGAAATCTAGAAGTAATAGAACTTTCTGCGCTATTGCACGATATTGCAGACCCTAAGTTTCACAACGGTGATGAAACTTTGGCACTCAAAATTTCTAAAGATTTTCTCGAAGAAATTCATGTAAATGCTGAATTAATAGAGCAAGTGTTGTTTGTTATCAAAAATATTTCTTTTAAAAATAGAGCAGAAGCACCAGAAAATCCTCCTTTAGAATTACAAATTGTACAAGATGCAGACCGTCTTGATGCGATTGGTGCAATTGGGATTGCAAGAACTTTCAATTTTGGTGGATTTAAAAATAATTTGATGTATCATCCAGAAATCAAGCCGAATCTTGGCATGAACAAAGAAGAGTACAAAAAATCAAACGGAACCACCATCAACCATTTTTATGAAAAATTATTGTTGCTCAAGGATTTAATGAATACCGAAACAGCAAAAAGAATCGCGTCAGAAAGACACGATTTTATGTTGCAATTTCTTGATGAATTTTATAAAGAATGGAATGTGGAATTTTAGGAATTTCTGATTTTTTCAAAAGTCAACCAAAAACAATATCTTTGTTAGAATGAATAGTCTCAATTTTGTTTTACTTTTCCTCTTAATTCTAGCTCTTATTTTAAGTTTATTTAAAACAGGAGCCAGAGCGAGATGGGCTAAAAATATCAGATTTTTTATTGTAATTTTAGGTTTAGCATTTTTCGGATATTGGTTTTTTCAAAAGAGTTTCAGTAATTTTTTAGAAAAATCCATGTCGATTCAGGTGATTAACAGAGTGAATCAACCGCTCGATATTTATGCCATAAAAGTTATCGACAAAGACCAAAATAAATTTCTCACCAAACATTTAGGCAAAGTAAGAACCAATCATTACCAAATAGACTATTTTGTGATGAGCAATTCTAATGAATTTTGGGTGGCTGCTTACAATGTAAAAAATAAATTGGTTTACTTTTCCCAACACAGTGTTCAGAACAAAGAAGAAGACCAAAAAATAGAGGTGAGAACCTTTTTAAACCAAAGTCAAAAACTATCAGACATCGCCGAAAAAGTGATAGAAAAGAATAAGCTCGAAAATGTAAATCAAAGCATTTTTGTCTCTCTTACTTTATTGGTTTTATTCTTAAATATCGTGCTTCTTACGAGGAAGAAAAAAAGCTAATTTGCTGGCTTTCAAAATATTTTTTCAAAGTTTTTTTGCGAATTCCAAAAAAATCCTTTTATATTTGCACCCGAAAACAAAGTTTAACAATTAAAAAAACGAAGCAAAATGTTCAAATTTCACAATTTATCTTCAGTAGGATTACCACTTTCTGTGGTACGCTTCGGTGTTTTCGTTTTCAGCTAAAATTGTAATCAATAATGAAATATAGAAACCCGAAGTTGTAAAATTTCGGGTTTTATTTTGATACAAGGTTCTATAAATTTCCCCGAAATTTTCTTGAATGCAGGCTTACCATCAATTTTTTTGTTGGCATATTCTCGATGTAATTTTTTAGAATACATCCAGAGTTTTTAAGATGATGATTCCTGTAATCAGTCATCCAACATTTTTATCAATTATAAAACAATGGGAAATTTAAAACTAAAAGGTAAAGATATCCTGAAATTGGGATATCCTAATAATAAATCCGTGACGGTAGCTTTAGAAGTGGCAAAGAAAAATTTTGCCAATAAGAATACCGCTTACGTGAAAAATATTTTGAAGGAAATTTTACTTCAACCAGAAGAATTTAAAAGCAATCTAATGCTAGGACAAATTGCAGAAGAACTTTTAACCAGTCAAAAAACAGAAAAAAGAATGCTCTTGAACAACAGAGTTTCATTTGAAATTTTCGGAGAGGAAATTTCAGAAGATGCAGTCAATCAGTTTTATACATCGCTCAAACTTCCGGTTTCGGTAAAAGGTGCATTAATGCCAGATGCACATTTCGGATATGGTCTGCCAATTGGTGGAGTTTTGGCAACCAAAAATGCCGTAATTCCTTATGGAGTAGGCTTGGATATTGGTTGTAGAATGTGTTTGAGTATTTTAGATACTCCAGTTTCTTACTTAGATGGAGCAAAGAACAAATACGAAAAAGCATTAGCCGAACATACCAAATTCGGAATGTACGAAGTGCACAAAACGCACATAGAAAATGAAATTTTTGATGATGAAACATTTAACCTAATGCCAATTTTGAGAAGATTAAAATCAAAAGCCATCAAACAATTGGGAACTTCAGGTGGTGGAAACCATTTTGTAGAATTCGGAGAGGTAGAAATTCTAGAAGATGACGAACAAATTGGTTTGCCCAAAGGAAAATACGTGGGAATTCTCTCGCACAGTGGTTCCAGAGGATTCGGAGCAGAGATTGCACAATATTACACAAGAGTGGCGGTAGAAAATTGTCCGCTTCCAAAAGAAGCGCAACATTTGGCTTGGCTAGATGTAGAAACACATCTCGGACAAGAATATTGGATTGCGATGAATTTGGCGGGAGATTACGCTGCTGCTTGTCATGCCGATATTCACAGACGCTTGATAAAAGCGGTGGGAGGAAGATTGAAAGCCAGAATAGAAAATCATCACAATTTTGCGTGGAAAGAAAATGTGGACGGAGAAGAACTGATTGTTCACAGAAAAGGAGCAACACCAGCTTCAGAAGGGCAATTGGGAATTATCCCCGGTTCTATGACCAGCAAAGGTTTTATTGTAAAAGGCAGGGGAAATGCTGCTTCTCTTCATTCGGCTTCTCACGGAGCAGGAAGAAAACATGCTAGAAATTTTGCCAAAAATGCTTTCACCCAAAAAGAGATGAAAGAAGAATTGAAAAAGCATAAAGTAACCTTAATCGGTGGGAGTTTAGAAGAAGCGCCCATGATGTACAAAGACATCAATCAGGTGATGAATGCTCAACAAGATTTGGTAGATATTCTAGGAACTTTTCAACCGAGAATCGTGAGAATGGAAAAGTGAAAATCAATAGAGTCGGGCTTTAGCCCGACTTAAAAAATCAAAAATACAAATGGGCTTTAGCCAAAACTTATATGAAACAAAAAAATAAAAATATCGTTCAAATCACCTCAGGAAAAGGACCTGTAGAATGCGAATTTTTCGTACAAGAAACCTTTAATCTGATGAAAAAAGAAATGGAAATTCTAAAATTGGACTACAAAGTGGTAGAAATGATAGAAGGTGAAGTTTCAGGTTTCCAGTCGATTACTTTTGAAGTAGAGGAGAATCCTGAATTTCTAAATTCTTGGAAAGGAAGCATTCAATTCATTGGGAAAAGTAAATTTAGACCTAATCATCAACGTAAAAATTGGTTCATTGGCGTTTTTGAAATCGAAAATTTCTTTGAACTTGAACTCGATGAAAAAGAACTCGAATTTCAAACCATGAGAAGTTCGGGAAATGGTGGACAAAACGTGAACAAAGTAAATTCCGCAGTCCGCGTGACGCATTTGCCTACAAAAATTCAAGTGGTAGCGATGGATTCTCGTTCTCAATTGGAAAATAAAAAAATCGCAGTACAAAGATTAAAATTGAAGATTTTAGAAATAAATGCCAAAAAATCTTCGGCACAAAAACAAAATCAGTGGATGAATCATCTCCAATTGGAAAGAGGAAATCCCAAGAAAATTTTTAAAATGTAAAAAAATGACAACAAACAAATACTATTTTCAAGCCTTAGATAATTTTCCCTATAACCTAGAGGATACCATGCAAGCACTGAATTATGCCTTGTCTTATGATGACCATAATGCAGAGAGTCTTTGTCTTTTAGGAAGGGTGTATTCTGAAGTTTTGCAAGATTATGAAACCGCAAAATCTTACTTCGAAGAAGCCATGCAAGTGAAACTAGATTCTGTTTCTACACCGCTGTTCTATATAGATTGTTTGCTGAATAATGAAGATTATGAAGAAGGCAAAAAACTGATAGATTATGCTAAAAAAATTAAAGGAATTGATCAATCTAGAATACGCTACAGAAAAGCCATCTTCTTTGAAAAGCAAGGACAATTTAAAAAAGCACTGAAAGCTCTTGAAAAAGCAAAGAAAATGGCACCCAATAAAAAATATACTGATTTTCTGATGGAAAGAATAGAATTGGTAAAATCTAAAATGAAAAAACCTAAAAATAAGGCTCAAAAGAAAAACTCCAACAAATAATGTTGGGGTTTTTTCTATATTTGTTCTTGTAAGAACTTAAAAATACAATCATGAAACTTAAATTTACTTTTTTAGGACTATTTTTCTTTGTCCTTTTTCAAGCCAACGACTTATTCAAGACTTTACAGAATAAACCGATGAAAAATGCATCTTCATTGGTGGTTTTCTACCGTCCAGATTGTCCTTATTGTATGAAATTAGATGAGGAAATAGGGAAAAATGCTGATTTATCAGATGAAATTAAATCAAAATTTAATGTGTCTGTAATAGACATAACGACTAAAGAGGGACGAAAAATTGCCGCTTATTACGGAGTAAACAGAGTTCCAGCGATAATTAAATACGATAGCAAAAATGAACAATTCGAAAACATTATAGGTTTTCAAAAAAGCAACGTTCTTAGAAACCTTCTTTTTAATAATAAAAAATCTATAAAAATTTCTAAAAATCTAACCACAACTTCTATCTGCGGTAATGGCATCATTGAAAGTGGAGAATCATGTGATGATGGAAATATGGTCAATGGTGATGGTTGCAGCAATACTTGTTCAGTTGAGGCTTTTTGTGGAAACGGAATTGTGGAAAGTGGAGAATCATGTGATGACGGAAATACGGTGAATGGCGATGGTTGCAGCAATACGTGTAAGGTAGAAACAGCGGTTTGTGGAAACGGTATTGTGGAAAATGGAGAATCATGTGATGATGGGAACATGGTAAATGGTGATGGTTGTAGCAATACCTGTACAGTTGAAACCATGTGTGGAAACGGAATTGTGGAAAGTGGTGAAACTTGTGATGACGGAAATACGGTGAATGGCGATGGTTGCAGCTATACTTGTAAGGTAGAAATAGCAGTTTGCGGAAACGGACTGGTGGAAAGTGGAGAATCATGTGATGATGGAAATATGGTGAATGGCGATGGTTGCAATAATACTTGTACCGTTCAATCGGGGTGGAGTTGTACGGGCAATCCTAGTGTTTGTTCTAATACATTAGGGGTAGATGAAATTTCTTCTCAAGGTGTTTTTAATCTTATTGTTGCACCAAATCCAGTAGTAGATAAATTACATATTCAGTTTTTTCTTCCTAAGAAAAGCAATGTAGAAATTACTGTGATAGATATTTCGGGGAAACAAGTCTTCCAAAGCAAAATCTCTAATTTAATCATTGGTCTAAATGAAATAGACCTACCATTTAAAAACAAATTATCTTCTGGGACATATATCTTAAAAATGAAATTTGCAAATGAAGTACTAACCAAAAAATTAATGGTGAAGTAAGTGCAATTTTGTTTTTAAAAGAAATAAAAAAGACTCCCACATTATTTGTTGGAGTCTTTTCATTTTTCATTTGTATGATTAGGCAGTTTTATTTTTTCTTCTCTTTGAGTTCTTCTTTGTCTTTATCAGATGGGTTCCAAACTTTTACTTCAGAATCTTTAGTAATTCCTGAAAGGATTTGTACGTTAATTCCATCAGATGCACCCAGTTTTACGGTTACTTTTTTGAATTTTCCGTCTTTCTGTTTTACTTCTACAAAAGGAACATCTTTACCATTTTGTTTTTCATATTGAATAAGACTTTCGTCTAGAAGTAAAGCGTTTTTCTGTGAGCTCAAAACAATTTCACCATTGGCAGAAAATCCTGCTCTAATGTATTCATTATTAGGGTTAAAAACGTCTCCTTCAATCGGGAATTTGATGGTTCCGTTTTCATCTTTTCCTTTTGGTGCAATCATGGTTACTCTTCCTGGGAAAGTTTTATTTTGTAAAGCACCGATGACGATGTTCATCTCCATGCCTTCCTTAATTTTTCCAGCTTGAGCTTCGTCTATTTTTCCTTCAAAAATAAGAGAGTTAAGGTCTGCAACACTACAAATAGTAGTTCCAGCGTTAAACTGATTGGCTTCAATTACCTGATAACCAACTTTTACAGGAACTTCTAGTACCGTTCCCGTGGCTTTAGAACGAATTTGAGTAGTAGCAAGACTTTGTAAACCTTCGGCAACACCAGTTCTAGCGATTTGTAGATTTTTCTGAGCGGTTTGTAATTGTTGTTGCGCGTTTTTCAACTGATTTTGCATGGATTGCAATTGCTGTTGAGCGGTAAGAAATTCTTGTTTAGAAATTACACCTTGAGTATACAAACGCTGTTGCATCGCAAATTGCTGTTGTTGATTTGCCAAATTAATTTTAGCATTGTTAATTTGAAGATTAGCATTTTGCACTTCTTGTTGAGCAGCATTTACCTGAGGAACGCTCGGCACAATTTTAAGGGTAGCAATAAGTTCTCCTGCAGAAACATGGTCGCCTTCTTTTACCAAGATTTTGTCTATAATCCCAGACATATTCGGCTTAATTTCTACTTCTTCTCTAGGAACTATTTTACCAGTAGCCATTACTTTATCATCTAAATTTTGCACGAATGGTTTTCTGGTCAGAAAAGCTTCGCTTTCTTTAGAATTAGATTTAATCAGGTAACTTATTCCCATCAGAAGTCCAGCTGCAAAAAGCAAACCTAAGAGAATATAAACTACTTTTTTGAAGGTTAAGTTTTTCATTTTATATGAAATATTTAATTATTGTCAATTTTAATTTATTTTTTAATTCACCATTCATTTTTCCAAAAGAAAAAATTCACGATGGCAAATTCACATTGATTATTCGCTTCTTAAAGCTTCTATCGGTTTAATTTTCACGGCTCTTTGTGCAGGAATCATCCCGATGAGAAGCCCTAAAATCGTCATCACCGCCATCGCTGCAAAAACGTGTGAATAATTTACCGTAGGATTATAAAATGGGAAAGCATCTTGGTTTTGAGTCATCGCATTGATAATCATCAAAAGGAAAATTCCGAAAATAAATCCTAATAGTCCCGAAGTTAAGGTAATCACCACACTTTCTAGCAAAATCTGATTTCTTACTTCAGAAGGTTTCGCTCCCAAAGCTCTTCGGATGCCTATTTCTTTGGTTCTTTCTTTTACGGTAATCAATAAAATGTTAGAAATCGCAATCACACCCGCCAAAATCGTAAGCGCTCCTACAATAATGGTCAGCAATTGCATTCCTGTTAAAAAACCATACATTTTCCCAAACATTTTCCCCAAGTTGAAACTTCCAAAAGCGTTGGTGTCTTCAGGAGAAACGTTGTTTTTCTTTTTAAGTTCTAGTTTGGCTTGTTCTTCTACGGTTTCCAGATTGGCTTCTGGTTTACTCACGATGGCAAAAAAGCCTACTTTGTCTCCATCATTGTACATTTTAGTATAAGTAGAAAGCGGAATGTATGCTGTGGTATCATCATCCATTGGTCCACCAGCTTTGGCTACTTTATAAACACCGATAACGTTAAAGAAAATACCTTTGATGTTGATAGATTTCCCAATAGGATTTTCATTTTTCTTAGCATCAAAGAAGTTTTTATAAATTTCTTCACCGATGACTACTACGTTTTTACTGGCAGTAACATCTGCATCATTGAGATATCTTCCGAAGATTAATTTCTTTTCAGAAATTTTATTTCCTGCTGGATAATCTCCAGTAAGCGTATAGGTAGTAGATTTTCCGTTGCGGTTCATTTGTTCACCGGGATTTCCAAAATTTCCTCTGGAGTTTTGAGGTGAAATATAATCAATCTGTGGGATTTTCTTTTCCAACAAATCCATATCAGGAAGGTGCAAACTCAGTTGTCTGCCTTTCGGGAAACCGTTATAAGGAATAGTAGTATTCTGTGCCCACATAAAAATAGAATTGGTCGCAAATCCAGAAAATAATTTGTCAAAACCGTTTTCCATACCTTTTGCAGCACCCAATAAACTGACAAATAAAAACATACCCCAACCCACACCAATCATGGTGAGGAAAGTACGAAGTTTATTATTTTTAAGTGAATAATAAATTTCTTGCCACGTATCTATTTTGAATATGATGTTCATTTCTAATTTTTGTTTAGAGTTTCGTGTTCCGAGATTAGAGTGATTATTTCATTATCAAATTTTCAAATTACCACATTATCAAATTTTACTCCGCTCTCAATGCTTCTATCGGTTTTATTTTACTCGCTCTGTATGCAGGGACAAATCCAGCAAGCAATCCAGACATCACCAAACTAATAAATGCTACGGTAATCAATAGCCAACCAACACTTGGGTCTTTGATGAAATATTCTTCTAAACTATTGCCAATTAATTTCAAAGTCAAAACGCCTAATGCAACGCCGATTAATCCAGAAATCACCGTAATCACAATACTTTCTTGAATAATCAAAGTGACAATGCTTCTCGGTTTAGCACCGATGGCTTTTCTTACCCCAATTTCTTGAGTTCTTTCTTTCACGATATACACCATGATATTGCTAATTCCAATAATTCCTGCCAATAAAGTTCCGAGACCAATGAATCCCACAATCATGGTAATGACAAATAAAAATTGGAAAGAATCTTTCAAACCTTCTGCTCTGTTTCTTACGACCACGGCATTTTCATCATCTGGAGAAACTTTTTTTCTGGCTTTTAATTCTTTTTTCAGTTGGTCACTATAAGCGAGGGCTTGTTCAGGATTTAGTTTTTCGTCATAGGCAATGTACACCGTACTCACCGTATCAGAACCTTTTTTCATTTGCTGAAGCGTAGAAATAGGGATGGAAATCATACGTTCGTCCCAGTCACCACCATCATCAGAAAAAACGCCTATCACTTTGAAAACACTACCGTTAATCTCGAGTTCTTTTCCTACAGGATCTCCATTTTTGATAAGGTCACGCTGTACCATTCTACCGATTACGGCTACATTTTGTTTTTCGTCAATATCTTTTGGAGAGATAAATCTTCCGTTGAGTAATTGTCGGTTCTCTATTTTTACTTCTTCATCATTGGCTCCGCTGATTTGGTAGAAACCACTTTCTTTTCCATATTTTACATTAAGATTGGTAGAATATCGCGGAGTAGAATACTGCACTTTTTCAGGATGTGCATCTACAATAGCATTATAGTCACTATTATTGAGGGTTACCTCTCGGTCAGCTTGTAAGCCTTCGTAGGCAATGGTTGTTTTTCCAGTAAAAATGGAAATAAGATTTTGTGCATCTCTGGTAAATCCTTCTTGGAAGGCATTTTGCAATCCTTTTCCTATACCAAAGAGAACAATAAAAATATATAAACCCAGCGCTACGGTAAACCCAGAGAGCACCGTTCGCAATACATTACTGCGAATAGAACTGAAAATTTCTTGCCAACGGTCTATATCAAACATATTTATTTATTTGTTTCGATTTTTCAAAATCTCGCATCTCGCATCTCGCATCTCATATCTCGTATCTTTACAAAACCACCTGCAGTATATACTCGTCCGTTTCAATGACACCATCTTTCAAATGTACATTTCTTTTGGTTTGAGCCGCTACATCAGGTTCGTGGGTAACTACGATGATGGTTTTTCCTTCGTTATTAATATCTTGAAGAAGTTTCATAATATCATGAGTGGTCTGAGAATCGAGTGCTCCAGTTGGTTCATCCGCCAAAATCACTTTAGGATTGGTAATTAAAGCTCTTGCAATCGCTACACGCTGTTTTTGTCCACCCGAAAGTTCATTAGGCAAGTGATTCGCCCATTGTGCTAAACCTACTTTTTCTAAATATTCCATTGCGCGTTGGTTTCGCTCTTTTCTAGGTACATCTTGGTAATAAAGAGGAAGCGCTACATTTTCTAATGCAGTTTTATACCCAATTAAATTGAACGATTGGAAAACAAATCCCAAGAATTTGCTTCTGTATTCTGCCGCTTTGGTCTCGGTGAGATGTTCTATAGGAATGCCATCTAATTCATAGATTCCGCTGTCTTTTTCATCTAAAATACCAATGATATTCAGTAAAGTAGACTTTCCAGAACCAGAACTTCCCATAATCGAAACGAACTCTCCTTCGCCGATTTCTAGGTTAATTCCTTTCAAAACGTGCAACTTATTATGACCGATATCGTAAGACTTATGTAAATCCTTGATGACTAGCATGGGCTTTTTTGCAATAAGTAGTAAATTTTAGGAACTTGTTACAATAAAAAAAGAGCAAAAATTTTAAAAAGTTTTGTTTAATTGTAAATAGCTTTAAATAAAGAATTTTTAAGGTATTGTTTAATGAAAAATACCTTGCAAAAGCCCTATTTAAGTACCAAGTGCACGCAAAGGCTTTATTCATCAAACTTCTATGTAATTGTGGAAAACTTTTGCCCCTAAAAACCAAAAATTTAACATGAATGAGGCGTTTTCATTTTTGATTTATAACTTCAATTTCTATTTTTGTAAACAGACTTAATCAGATAATTAATAAAAAAACGCAACAAGCTATGGGAATTTTTGACAAACGTATCAGTTATAAACCTTTTGAATATCCAGAAGTATTACAATTTGTTGATGCTATTAATAAATCTTTTTGGGTACACTCAGAAATAGATTTTACAGCTGATGTACAAGATTTCCATTCTAATCTTCAGCCGTACGAACAAAATGCGGTAAAACATGCGCTTTTAGCGATTGCTCAAATTGAAGTTTCTGTAAAAACTTTCTGGGGAAATTTGTACAACCACATGCCAAAACCAGAACTCAATGGTCTGGGTGCTACTTTTGCAGAATGCGAATTCCGTCACAGTGAGGCTTATTCTAGATTATTGGAAGTATTAGGATATAATGATGAATTCAACAATGTGATTGAAATTCCTGCCATCAGAGAGAGAATAGACTATTTGAACACCGTTTTAGCCAATGCGAAATCTACCAATCATAAAGAGTACGTTTCTTCACTGTTATTATTCTCTATTTTAATAGAAAACGTTTCGCTATTCAGTCAGTTTGCCACGATTTTATCTTTTACGAGATTCAAAGGGTACATGAAAAATGTATCGAACATCATCGCATGGACTTCTGTAGATGAGCAAATTCACGCCAATGCTGGAATCTATTTAATCAATAAAATCCGTGAAGAACAACCAGAATTATTGACCGATGCAGACATCGAAGATATCTATGGTTTAGTAGACCGTTCTGTAGAACTGGAAGCGAAAATTCTAGACTGGATTTTCGAAGCGGGAGAGATAGACATGTTCTCAAAAGAAGATTTGCTCAACTTTATGAAATACAGAGTAGACGATTCTTTGAAAAAAATTGGCATGAAAACCCGTTACAACGTAACCCCAGAACAATACAGACCAATGACTTGGTTCGAGGAAGAAGTTTTCGCCAATTCTTTAGATGACTTCTTTGCAAAAAGACCAGTAGATTACACTAAGCACGATAAGAGCATCACTGCTAACGATTTGTTCTAAAAGGGATTCCCTTTTTTTGACGCTTAATTCATTTTTCGCTATAGCTTTTTTAGGAAGATTAGACAAAGAGCACAGCGAGCGTCAATAATTTTATAAAAATTAAAACTCGCAGAATTTTCTGCTATAAATAATAATCTTGAATTTTAAATGCAGATTTAGAATTCATTTTTTGTGAAAAAATTTAAACGATATGGAAGAAAAATTAGATATTTGGTGGCTTAATGAAGAGTCAGAACAGATGCTGAACAGAGGGTATCTTCTAAAAGGAGAAACCGTAGAAGGCGCTATTGACAGAATTACTACAGCGGCAGCAAAACGCTTGTATAAACCAGAACTCATTCCTGCGTTTAAGGAAATGATTACCAAAGGTTGGATTTCTTTTTCGTCTCCAGTTTGGGCAAACATGGGAACTCAGCGAGGTTTGCCTATTTCTTGTTTCAATGTTCACGTTCCAGACCATATCGAAGGCATTACGCATAAATTAGGAGAAGTGATTATGCAGACCAAAATCGGAGGAGGAACTTCTGGTTATTTTGGTGAATTGCGTCATAGAGGAACAGCCGTGACCGATAATGGTAAATCTTCAGGAGCCGTTTCTTTCATGAAATTATTTGATACTGCGATGGATGTAGTTTCTCAAGGAGGCGTAAGAAGAGGAGCTTTTGCAGCATACCTAGACATTGACCACGGAGATATCGAAGAATTCTTAAACATCAAAGAAATTGGTAGCCCCATTCAGAACTTATTTATGGGAGTTTGCGTTCCAGATTATTGGATGCAAGACATGATTGATGGAGATATGGAGAAACGTAAAGTTTGGGCAAAAGTCTTAGAATCTCGTCAGAAAAAAGGACTTCCATATATTTTCTTTACCGATAACGTAAACCGTAATAAACCTCAAGTATACAAAGATTCTGGAGCGGTAATCAATGCAAGTAACTTGTGTTCAGAAATTATGTTGCCTTCTACGGCTGATGAAAGTTTTATTTGCTGTCTTTCTTCCATGAATTTAGAATTGTATGACGAATGGAAAGATACCAACGCGGTAAAATTAGCCATCTATTTCTTAGATGCAGTATTGTCAGAATTCATTGAAAAAACCGAAGGAAACTATTACCTGTCTTCTGCTCGTAAATTTGCTTTGAGACATAGAGCATTAGGTTTGGGCGTTTTAGGATACCACTCTTATTTGCAAAAAAATATGATTCCTTTTGAAAGCATGGAAGCGAAAATGTTCAATGCCAAAGCGTTCAAACAAATTCAAGAGCAATCGATTCAAGCATCAAAAGAATTGGCGAATATTTATGGCGAACCAGAAATGCTGAAAGGTTATGGAATGCGCAATACCACTACGATGGCAATCGCACCTACCACTTCTTCCTCAGCAATTTTAGGGCAAACTTCTCCAGGAATTGAACCTTTTGCATCGAATTACTACAAAGCAGGTTTGGCAAAAGGAAATTTTATGAGAAAAAACAAATATTTAGCAAAACTTCTCGAAGAAAAAGGCTTGGACAATGAAGATGTTTGGAGAGAAATCATGCTGAATCACGGTTCTGTACAACACATGACACAATTGACACAGACCGAAAAAGACGTGTTCAAAACGTTCAAAGAAATTTCTCCAATGGAAATCATTACACAAGCGGGACAACGCCAACAGTACATCGACCAAGCGCAATCATTGAACCTGAATATCCCTGCTTCATTGGCCATTAAAGATGTCAACAATCTGATGATTGAAGCATGGAAACTAGGGGTAAAAACTTTATACTACCAGCGTTCACAATCCGTTTCTAAAGAACTCATGGTGAATTTTGTAACGTGTAGCTCTTGTGAAGCGTAATAGAATTGAAAATTAAAAATTGAAAAATTAGAATAAACCGCAGAAGTTTCTTCTGCGGTTTTTTATTCAGTAGAGTCGCAGGTTCTGAGCGGAGACGAAGAAATCCCGACTTTTTAATTAACAACGCATTTGGCTTTAGCCAAAACTTAAAATATTAGAAATAATCTGAAACTATTTTAGATTCCTACGGAATGACAAACATAAAATTCAATCTTTGTGTTCTCTGTGAAAAAACTCTGTGCTCTCTGTGTTAAAAATCTGCGCAATCCGTGAGAAACTTTTAA
>NZ_JBQUZQ010000001.1:268270-1342111 GCF_056313765.1 Cloacibacterium sp. DMC96
TTAACTCTATAAAATCATAAATCCTTTTAGATTCCTACGGAACGATAAACATAAAATCCAATCTTTGTGTTCTCTGTGAAAAAACTCTGTGCTCTCTGTGTTAAAAAATCAGCGCAATCCGTGAGAAACTTTTAACTCTATAAAATCATAAATCCTTTTAGATTCCTACGGAACGATAAACATAAAATCCAATCTTTGTGTTCTCTGTGTTAAAAAATCAGCGCAATCCGTGAGAAACTTTTAACTCTATAAAATCATAAGATTCTTCAGATTCCTACGGAATGATAAACATAAAATCCAATCTTTGTATTCTCTGTGAAAAAACTCTGTGCTCTCTGTGTTAAAAATCTGCGAAATCTGCGGGAAATATAAATTCACTTTCTTTTTAAAATCTACAAGAAATTTTTACCTTTGAAACCAATCCCTTTTTCCTAATCCCTAAAAACTAAAAAAAATGAAATTCGGACAAGTTGCAGACCCATCACAAATAGACTTCACCCTTCCAAAAGACCATCCTAAAACCCAAGAAATTCTAGGAAAATCAAAAGGAAATGATTTTAACATCTACATCGGTTGCGCCAAATGGAACAAAACAGACCTGAAAGGGTTTTACCCAAAAGGAACCAAAGACGAGTTGAAATACTACGCTACACAATTCAATTCTATTGAACTGAATGCTACATTTTATTCTTTGCCGAGTCCAGAGCAAGTGCTCACATGGAAAGAAAAAACGCCACCTAATTTTAAGTTTTTCCCAAAAATCACCAATACCGTTTCACATTTCAGAAGACTGATTAATGTGACTGATGTAATAACCGATTACGCTACTTCAGTTTTGAATTTCGGGAACCAGTTGGGAATGGTGTTCTTGCAGTTGCATGATAATTTCAAACCTAAAGATTTTGACAGGGTAGAAAAATTTGTAAAAGACTGGCCAAAAGAAGTTCCATTGGCGATAGAAGTGCGCAGTGCAGAGTGGTTTGAAGAAGAAAATTTTGAAAAATTCTCTCAATTGCTGGAAGAAAATAACATCGCGAATATCATCGTAGATACGGCAGGTAGAAGAGACATGTTGCACATGAGACTCACATCAGACACTGCTTTTGTAAGATATGTAGGCGCTAATGCAGACAGTGATTATGCAAGATTAGATGATTGGCTAGAACGCATTAAATTATGGAAAGAAGAAGGTTTGAAAAACCTGTATTTTTTCGTTCATCAAAATGTAGAATTGGCTTCACCGTTGTTGTCGGCTTATTTCATTGAGAAAATCAATGCAGCATTCGGAACAGAAATTCACGTTCCTATAATGGCAGAAACAAAGACTTTGTTTTAATAAAGAATCATAGAAGAGATTTAGAAGTAATCCAGAATGCATTATGGTAAAGAATCTGAAATTTAACTAAAGCATAAGCTTTTGCGAATTTATTCGCTTCTTTGCTCGCTTAAAAACAGGTTGAAAGGATAAAGAATCTTTGCGTTTTAAAAAGAATGAAGTACATCATTTTTAAATAAAAAAAAGCAATCTTTCATGAAAGATTGCTTTTTTATTTTTACGATAAGAACTTAATTTCTTTATCCTTGAAATTATTTTTCTCCACCAATTTATTCATGGTTTTCATCATTTTATGACGAAGTTTTGCCATTTTTCTAATGTTTTTGTCTTCGCTGTAATCAAAAATATTGTCTTTAAAAGTAAAGGTGTCTCCATCTTTAAACTCAATATTGTTTTTCTTCAATTCTCCTAGAAGCATCAAATTGGTCATGCTCTCCAACAAAAGATGTTCAGATTTCCCTAAAGATTTCAGAGATTTAAGCAACTGTTTTTTATATTTTTTCTTTCCCATAATTATTAATGTAAAGTTATCTGCAAATATCTGCATAATTTCTTATTTTTGAGCAAAATAAAAAATCTAATATGAGCAACGATATCATTTTTGAATTGATTGAAAAAGAAAGACAGAGACAAACGCATGGCATAGAGCTTATTGCATCAGAAAATTTTGTTTCTGATAACGTGATGAAAGCCATGGGAAGCGTCTTAACGAATAAATATGCAGAAGGTTACCCAGGAAAGAGATACTACGGAGGTTGTGAAGTGGTAGACGAAGTGGAAACTTTGGCAATTGAAAGAGCAAAACAACTTTTCGGCGTAGAATATGCCAACGTACAGCCGCATTCTGGTTCACAGGCCAATGCAGCGATTTATCTTTCGGTGTTAAAACCGGGAGATACCGTAATGGGAATGGATTTATCAATGGGAGGTCATTTGACACACGGTTCTCATGTAAATTTTTCGGGAATTAATTTCCGTCCTGTATTTTACGGAGTTGAAAAAGAAACAGGGTTAATCGATTATAACCAAATGCGTGAAGTAGCACTTCGCGAAAAACCAAAAATGCTGATTGCAGGTTTCTCTGCCTATTCTAGAGATTTAGATTATGCCAAATTTAGAGAAATAGCAGATGAGGTAGGCGCTACATTGTGGGCAGATATTGCACACCCTGCAGGTTTGGTTGCCAAAGGATTATTGAACTCACCATTCGAACATTGCCATGTAGTAACCACCACTACGCATAAAACCCTTCGTGGACCAAGAGGAGGAATGATCATGATGGGCAAAGATTTCGAAAATACCTATGGTCACAAAACACCAAAAGGCGAAACCAAAATGATGAGCGCCGTATTAGATGGAGCAGTATTCCCAGGAACTCAAGGTGGGCCGCTAGAACACGTGATTGCTGCAAAAGCAGTAGCCTATGCAGAAGCCATCGACCAAAAATTTGAAACCTACACCAAACAAGTGGTAGCAAACGCTAGAGCATTGTCCCAAGCAATGATAGACAGAGGTTTTGACATTGTAAGTGGAGGTACAGATAATCACCTGATGTTGGTAGACCTTAGAAACAAAGGCGTAAACGGTAAAGAAACCGAAAAAGCTTTAGTAAAAGCAGACATTACGTGTAATAAAAATATGGTTCCTTATGATGATAAGTCGCCATTCATTACTTCGGGAATCAGATTAGGAACCGCTGCCATTACCACGAGAGGTTTAGGAGAAAAAGACATGGAGACCATTGCAGATTTAATCAATGAAGTGGTAACCAATATCAAAGATGAAAATACCCTAGAACAAGTAAAACAAAAAGTACATCAGTTAATGGAAGGAAGAGCATTATTTAACGGATAATGTTGCTTAACTGAAATGAAAACTGTTAATTTGTTATAAATTTCATGATTTATGAAAAAAATATTCTTTGTTTTTGCCATTTTGCTTTCAGGATTTTCTTTTTCGCAAGAAGTAAGATGGGGAGCAACTGCAAACGTGCATTCTTCGTCTATCGAGGGAATTCATGACTTTTCTAGAGGGAGAATTGCGCCAAGTGTAGGACTATTTATGGAAATTCCTTTAGAATCTTTCCAGAGAAGTATCTATGCACCGCTTCGTTATTACATTTATCCTGTAGTAGAATTCAGCATGGAAGGCGAAAAAACCATTCTAGAGCAAGGCAGACAATATTACAGAAATGATTTTGTAGCTTTTGCATTGTATGGGAAATTTCACTTGTACAGAGGATATTTTGAGAATTTTTATTTCATGATTGGGCCTAGAGCAGCCTATGCCGTTTCGGTAAATTTCAAAGGACCGAATATAGAGTATGAATCAGGACCTTTAGGCGATGATGTAACCAATAAATGGAGCTTTGCAGCTTCTGCAGCAGTAGGATATGTAGTAAGTGATAATTTAGAAGTGTACCTC
Source organism: Cloacibacterium sp. DMC96 (assembly GCF_056313765.1). Classification (NCBI taxonomy): domain Bacteria; kingdom Pseudomonadati; phylum Bacteroidota; class Flavobacteriia; order Flavobacteriales; family Weeksellaceae; genus Cloacibacterium; species Cloacibacterium sp. DMC96. The sequence goes on from NZ_JBQUZQ010000001.1 coordinate 272,031, forward strand.
AGATTTGACCAAGGTTTATCCGAAGTATACCCTAATTACAATCTCATGCGCACATGGAACAGATTATTAGGAGTAGGATTTAGTTATTCTTTTAACTAATCAAAACAATATAGAGCAACAAGGCACAGTATTCACCATACTGTGCTTTTTGCATAAAGTTAAAGCGCCTAAAATGGTTGTTTATCATAAAATTATATTATTTTTGTTTTATAAATTGCCCACGTGAAGAAGATACTAAGATTTTTTATACTGCTCATTTCTTTGGCTGTAATTTCTTGCGGTCCTAAAAAGAATATGATTTACATGGATAAAGTAGATTATAACCAAGAAATAAAACAAGCGCAATATAACGGCAGTCTTATACAAACAGGAGACGAACTCAATATCCAAATCACGGGATATGATGAGCTAGCCATCAAACCTTTTAACATCAATACCATCTCAAATACAAATGTGAAAGAAGCTTCTGATGCTTCTGCGGTACAATCTTATATCGTAAACAAACAAGGCGAAATTACCATGCCCGTTTTAGGAAATATTCCCGTGACAGGCAAAACCATAGACGAGGTAAAAGTTGACCTGGAAGAACGCCTGAAAAAATACTTAGTAGAGCCTATCGTGATCATTAAACCCATGAACCTTAAAATTATTTTCTTAGGAAAATTCGGAGCAGCGGGAATGAAAGTACATGATAATGAGAAACTCAATATTTTACAGGCCATCGCATTAGGAGGTGGAACTTCTGAAGATGCAGACCTTAAAAACATCAGACTCATCAGAAATGTAAATGGGGTAGACGAAACCTATGTTTTAGATGTTACAGATTATGCCATCACCACTTCTCCATACTACTACTTGCAGAATAACGATATTCTCTATGCGGTTCCAGACAAAAATGCACAGATTGCAGCCAATAAAAATGCATATTGGATGAAAGGAATGGCAGGTTTTGGCTTCTTAATCACTATTTACACCTTGTTTTTTAGATAAAATAAATGGAACAATTACAACCCATACAATCAATACCTCAGAAAGTTAGAAAAATAGAATTTAAAAAAGAAATTTTTAAATATCTAAGAGTTTGGTATTGGTTTGTACTTTCTATCGCTTTTTTTTATGCTTGTGCCAAGATTTATTTGAGATACACCATACCCGTTTATAACTCTCAAGCTTCCGTTTATTTTAACACCTCTTTGAAGAAAAACACAGGCGTAATTGGGCTTAATGACTTACAGAGCTTAGGTTCTGGAGGAGTTTCTAAAAATTCTATTGCAGACGAAATTGTGCTCTTCAAGGCAAAACCTTTATTGAACAATGTAGTAAAAGAACTGAATCTGGATGTAGAATTTGTAAACAAAGGAAAACTGAAAGACGATGCTTTATACGGTTCCGAAGCGCCTTTCTACGGTAAAATTATCAGACTGAAAGACGAAAAAAAATTCGGGGGAGCCAGTTATAAAATAAAATCACAGAATTATAAATCATACATTCTCACAGATTTTAATGGCAATAATCCTAAAAGCTATTACTATGACCAGCCTTATGATTTAGGATTTGGGATTGTCACCATTTCTAAAAATCCAAACATCAACTTTGATTATCCCGTAGATTTATATTTTAAAAATTATAAAGGGGTAGCAGCAGGAATTGAAGGTGGCATCATTGTCAATTACTCCAGCCAAGATACTAATATCTTAGACCTCATTTACAGAGGAACCACTCCAGAAAAGTCAGAAGATATTATTGATGAATTAATCGTTCAGTACAATAAAGATGCAGACAATGATAAAAAATTAGAAGCCAGAAATTCTGAAAAATTCATCAATGACCGTCTGAGAATTATCTCTAGAGAACTTTCTAATATTGAAGGCCAAAAAACCAGTTTCAAAAAAGAAAATAATATTTTCGACATCGAAACGCAGGCACAATCGAACATCAGCGGTTTAGACCAAGGAACCCAAAAAATACTAGAACTTACCTCTCAGTTAGAGATGGTAAACTCTGTTTTGGCATTGGCTAATGCTTCCTCAGAGCAGTTGCTCCCTACCAATATTGGCGTACCTACTTCTGCAGAAAGCCTCATCAGCCAATACAATGATTTAATCATTCTAAGAAATAAAACACTGAGACAAGCCACTCCTGCAAACCCTGTCATCATTCAGTTCAATAAAGAAATTGCAGACCTTAAAAAACTCATCAGAGAAAATTTATACAAATCGAGAGACGTCTTAGCCAATAATTTAAATTATCAACAGTCCAAAATCGCTCAGTATAAACAGGAAATGAACATGTTCCCAGAACAAGAAAATTTCTTTAAAAATATTGATCGCCAACAAAAAATTAAAGAGTCACTTTACCTATACCTCCTTCAAAAAAATGAAGAAATTTCTATGGCACTTGCCGTAACCACTCCTAAGGTAAAAGTCCTGAATCCTGCTTTCACTACGGGTGTAATGACGCCTAATGTGAGCAAAATTATGATGTATGCCTACGGTTTAGGTTTTTTCCTTCCGTTGATATTTTTCTTCCTCAAAAACTCTTTAGACACCTATGTGCATTCTAAATATGATGTGATGGAAATTGCCAAAGAAATTCCAGTGGTGGCAGAAATCCCAAGTATAGAAAAAGGAGATAGTGATACAGTAGGAGTAAATGACCTTTCCTCCTTTGCAGAATCCTTTAGAATACTGAATTCTAATATCAAGTATTTCTTCAATAAAAATGAGAAATGCCCAGTCATTCTCATTTCCTCATCCATCAAAGGGGAAGGTAAAACCACCATTTCGGTGAATACAGCCCTTACCTTGGCTTTAACCAAAAAAGTATTGATGATTGGGGCAGACATCAGAAATCCTCAGCTCAAGAGATTTATGAAATTGCATGGGCAAGGATTATCAGAGTTTTTGAGCGATTACAATGCAAAACCACAAGATTTTGTACAAGATACCAGCATCAGCAAGAATTTAAAACTCATCCATTCTGGAGCCATCGCTCCGAATCCTAATGAATTATTAGAAAGCGAAAAATTTGAAGAACTCTTGCAATATGGCAAACAAAATTATGATTACATCGTCATAGATTCTGCGCCGTTATTGATGGTAGGAGATACCTACAACTTAATCAATTATGCAGAGGTAATGTTGTTCTTGGTAAGATCTGAGTATACCGACAAAGAAATGCTGGAGTTTGCCAACCAAATCTACCGTGACCATGCCAAAGGAAAAATGGCCATTGTACTGAATGATGTAAGCTACCTTAACCTTACCTACAGCAATAAATATGGCTACGGATATAAATACGGTTACGGATATTCTTATACCGCAGATAAAGATAAGAAACCTTGGTACAAAAAGATATTTTCTTAAAGTAATTTTCTAAAAGATGAAGGAACCCAAACAAATGTGGACTGAAGAAATAAAAGCAGAGTCCTCTCTTTTTGCAATTAATTTCAGGGAAATATGGCATTACAGAGATTTGCTCTTCATGCTCGTAAAAAGAGATTTCATCACTTTCTATAAGCAAACCATTCTTGGGCCGTTATGGTTCATCGTGCAGCCACTGCTCACCACACTTATTTTTGTGGTGCTTTTTGGGAATATTGCCAAACTCTCTACAGACGGGATTCCGCAGTTGGCTTTTTATTTGGCGGGCATCACCATTTGGAATTATTTTTCAGAAAGCCTTACCAAAACGTCATCTGTTTTCACCGCCAATGCTTCTATTTTTGGGAAAGTCTATTTTCCCAGATTAATCATGCCACTATCGATAGTCGCTTCTAGTTTATTGAAATTTGCAGTGCAGTTTGCCCTTTTTATTTTGGTAGTTCTCTATTATACCTTTGTAGCACAAAGCATACAACCCAATCTTTGGATATTGTTTACCCCTGTGTTAATTCTATTGATGGCACTTTTTGCTTTAGGCGTGGGAATGATTTTCTCTTCCCTCACCACTAAGTATAAGGACCTTACGTTTTTATTGGCATTTGGCATACAGTTGTTCATGTACATTACACCCGTAGTTTACCCAAGTTCTGCTTTGCCAGAAAAACTCCAAATATTAGCAAAAATCAATCCTTTATCCAGCATTTTTGAGTGTTTCAGATATGCCTATTTAGGGACAGGAACTTTCACCATAACAGACCTGCTCATCTCCGCACTCGTGATAGTATTTCTATTTTTTACTGGCGTGCTCGTCTTTAATAAAGTAGAAAAATCATTCATGGACACCGTGTAAAAAGGAGACAAAGTGACGAAGCGATGATGTCAGTAAAGCAATTAAAGAATTAAAGAACTAAGAATTAAGAATTATAGATTTTAAATTATAAATTTTAAATTATTTAAGAATTAAAAAATTTAAAGAATAAAACAAACCATTATCAAATTATCAAATTATCACATTGCCTTATAACCTTATAACCTTTTAACTTTATAACTTTATAACTTTATAACCTCATAACCTCATAACCATTTAACTATATAACTTTTTAACCTTGAAAAAAAACCTTGCCATAAAAGCCGAAAACATCTCCAAGCAATACCGATTGGGAGAGGTAGGAACGGGAACCATCACCCATGACTTAAATAGATTTTGGGCAAAATTGAGAGGTAAAGAAGACCCGTATCTTAAAATTGGCGAAGCCAATGACAGAAGTAAAAAAGGAGACAGTGAATATGTATGGTCGCTGCGAGACATCAATTTCGAAATTGAACAGGGAGATGCAGTAGGTATCATTGGGAGAAATGGTGCGGGGAAATCTACCTTGCTGAAACTATTAAGCAAAGTTACCAAACCCACCACTGGAAGCTTCAAAGTAAACGGAAGAATTGCTTCCTTGCTAGAAGTAGGTACAGGTTTTAATCCCGAAATGACGGGCAGAGAAAACATCTACCTCAATGGAGCCATTCTGGGAATGAGAAAACACGAAATCGATAGGAAATTTGACGAAATTGTAGATTTCTCAGGTGTAGAAAGATATATAGATACACCAGTAAAACGCTATTCTTCTGGGATGTATGTACGTTTGGCTTTTGCAGTAGCGGCGCATTTAGAGTCTGAAATCCTGATTGTAGATGAGGTTTTAGCCGTAGGGGATGCAGAATTTCAGAAAAAATGCCTCGGCAAAATGGGCGACGTTTCCAAAGGAGAAGGCAGAACCGTACTGTTTGTGAGCCATAATATGGCAGCGGTGAAAAAATTATGCAATAAAGGGATGCTTCTTCATAATGGTTATTTGAATTCTTTTGATGAGATTGAAAAAATTACAACACTTTACAATCAGTTGAATATTTCACAGAAAGAAAATCATTATTTCAATGAAAAAGGAGTTTTACAGAGTATAAATGTTTTAAATAGTAGTTTTCAGAAAATAGGAACTGTTCAAAATGATGATGTACATTATTTAGAGTTTGTTTTTAATATAGATAATCCCAAATCATTAAATTTTGGATTTACTTTATATAATATGGATGAAATCCCAATTATATCTTCACCAGTAACAGAAGGATTTACTTCTGGAATTAATAAAAAAAGAATACAGTTGCCTACAAATATATTAAAAGCAGGTTCTTATTATATAGAAGGAGCTATATGGAGAGATGGCGGTGAGGTGCTTGATAAAAATGATTGCTATATGGTTTTTGAAATAGAACCTAGAACTAAAATTGAAATGATAAGTGGTATAAAAGGTTTAGTTAATAATCCTTATTCATGGTTAGATAATAAATAGTATAATGATTGATAATAAAATATTAATTTTTTCACTTTTTAATTTTAATATAAATTCAGGAGGGCCATCAGGTTTTCTTGCTCAGAATCTTATAGATAAACCAAGAGATTTTTTTGTTTTTCCTCAAGATTTAATTTTTCCAAATAGATTTAGAAATATCCTTAAAAATTATATCAATGATAAATTTTTGAAAAAGGAAAAAAACTATTTGATAGATATTTTTAAAGAAAGTAATGCAAAAAACTACAAGTATATTTTTTTTCATGATTGTGCTACTCTCTATAAGTGTAGAAATCTTATTCAAGACCATCAAATCGTAATTCTACAATCTCATTCTCCTGAATTACCTTCAAAGGAAAGTAAAGAAGCTGGTGCTTCATCAGATTATATTGCGTTTTTACAACAAGCTGAGCAATATTCTTTTCAAAGGGCTAATTATATTGTTTTTCCGAGTGAAGGAGCTGTAAATATATATAGGACATTAAATTTTGATGAGAAGAAAGTTAGATTGATTTTATCGGGTTGCAAAAACATAGACTTAGTAAGAAAAGATTATCCATTAGAAAATAAAATTAATTTATTTTTTATTGGAAGGAGAAATAAAGTGAAAGGTTTTGATATTGTATTAGAGAGTTTCAAAAGAGCAGTAGAAGTAAGAGATGATATTAATCTCATTATTGCAGGTGGAGGAGACGAAATAAAATACAAAAATGTATATGATTTAGGATTTATAAATAATCCTTTAGATTGGTATCATAATGCAGACTATGTTATTAATGCGAATAGACAAAGTTATTTTGATTTATCAATTTTAGAAGCATTATCTGTTGGAGCTCGATTAATCATGACCACTAATTTTGGACATAGTTTTTTTAAGGGTACTTCAGAAGATATTTTAGAATTTGATGCGGAAGATGCAAACGGACTTTATAATGTTTTAACTTCCGAAAAATTGACTAAAAAGATATTACCAAGCAATCTTAATAAGGAGTTATATCAAAAACATTTTACAGACCAATTGTATTATGAAAGACTTAAATCTTTTTTCCAAAAATTAAGAAATGAATAAACCAAAATTAGGAATTATCGCATACAAAGCACTTTCTGGTGGAGTGATTGTGATTTTTGAGCATGCGTATTACCTTACGCTCAGAAATCAATATGAGGTATTTCTAATTTTCGATACAGAAGTTACAGACGAAGACATCAGTTGGTTTGATAGAGCTACGACATTAAATAAAATTTCTTTTGAAGAAGCAAAAAACATTCACTTTGATGTAGTAATAGCTACTTTTTGGAAAAGTTGTTATGAAATAGCAGAATTGAAATCTAATTCTTACCTCTACTTTAATCAATCAGTAGAATCTAAATTCTATAAAGATAATCCACATAAAGCAGCATTAGCAGAAGCCACTTATTTACTGGGGCTTCCCATCATTACTGAAGCCACTTGGATAAAAAATTATCTTAACGAGCAATATCACATTGATGCAGAATTGGCAAAAAACGGAATCAATAAAGAGGTTTTCTTTGTACAACAAGAAAAAGAAAAAAATCGTCCTTTTCGGGTGTTAGTTGAAGGACCTTTAGGCGTTGATTTTAAAAATGTAAATAGAACCCTAGAAATTTGCAAACAATCAAAAGCAGATGAAATTTGGTTACTCACAAGTACAGAGGTAGACCAAATAGAAGGTGTGCATCAAGTTTTTTCTAAAATCCCAATTCACAAAGTACAAGAGGTGTATAATTCTTGTGATGTTTTGGTTAAACTGAGTAAAGTAGAAGGAATGTTCGGGCCACCTTTAGAAATGTTTCACTGTGGAGGTACTGCAATTACGTATAACGTTTCAGGGTTTGATGAGTACATGAAACACAATCATAACGCACTGATTGCAGACATGGATGACGAGGAAAAAGTATTAGAATACATAAATTTCTTAAAAGACCATCCAGAAGAACTAGAAAGATTAAAACAAAATGCTCTTATTACTGCCAATGAATGGACAAATTGGGAACAAGCTTCAAGAGGTTTTGAACAAGCTATAGAAAAATCATTAGCCAAAGGACAAGTAACACAAGAGCAATTAAAATATAAAATAAAAACCATAGAAACGCTTTACTCTAGTCATAATGTTCAAGAACAAAATAATGTTCAAGAACATATTTTGGTAAGAGTTTATAGAAAACTGAAATATCTGTATATTAAATAAAAAAAACATATATATCAAACATAAAAAAAACTCCCGAGCATACACTCGGGAGCTTTTTATTTAAAATTTCAGGGGAATGATGTTGCTTTTTATATTGGGCAAGCCAATCAGTTTTATTTTCTTAGGCCAAAGTTGTAGGGTGGCGTGGTGCAGCTTTCGTTTGACCTTGAGGTGTTGGATGTATTTTTTTAATTCTTTAGGACTATGTTTATTTCCACCTCTCGGAAAATAGGTCAGTCTTTTGGCCAGTCGGTCTACATCTATTATTCTGCTTCTCGGTCTTGGCGTGTTATATCTTTTTATAAATTCATTAAGCGGGATGATATTGTCTTTTTCGTCTTCAGGAACTTCGGGTTCGTGTGCAGGCAAGACCATAAAATTTTTTGGATAGTAAATCTTACCCCCAAAGCGAATAAATCTTATTTCACCGTTTTTTCTGCGGCGTTGCAAGGTTCTTTCAGAGACCATTAGCTTTTCCATCATTGAGACATTGTCATAAAACAATAAATCTTCATCAGATGGTCTGTCTAGAACAGATCCTGCTTTTTTTAAAGGGTTCATTACTTTTGAAACTAGCTCTAAGGCTTTTTCTAATTCCTGTACGTTTATTAAATACGTCATAAATAAGAATTTTATAAAAATATATAGTTATTAGCTTTTGTTTACCCCATTTTTTTACTTTGTAAATCAGAGGGATAGGCCAAAAGTGTATTTCAAAATTAGCGAATAAATTTTAAAAAAAATATTTTTTTTAGTTGTTTTAAAATAAAATTGTAAACTTTTTTTACTAAAAAAAGTACATAACATTAATATTTTGAGTTACTTAAAATTAAAAAAATGTAAACTTTTTTAGTTCATATTGTTATCAAATTAATTATTGTTTGGAGTAAGTTTCCCTTGAATCAAAGTGCAGTCAAAGTGCAGTTTTGTTCGGAAAAAGTACCCGTTTTCCGAAGCAGACTCGAACCTGATTCGAACCTGATTCGAACAAAACCCTATTTTGAGGGGTAGAAAATCCCAATTTCTACCCTGTTTATTTTTTAATTCTTAGAAATTCTCTCCACAAAATCAATCTCCTCACTCCAGCCAAAACGCCACTTCAAGACAATACTTGCTATACCTAGACAATACCCGACAAAAGCAGATAAGTGTTTGATTTACAATATTTTACGATTTATATTTGTACTCGTAATAGCGCTGCAGAGCTAATACAAGTGACTTAAATTTTTTGTATAACCCCTAAAAATAAATAACAGTGGGAAAAATCAAGACAGGAATCCTCGGAGGATTCCAAGGCAAAGTAGGAACGGTAATCGGTTCCACATGGAGAGGTGAAAGCATTATGAGAGCTTTACCTAAAACAGCGGCGAAAGCGCCAACTGAATCGCAAAGAATTCAGAGATTAAAATTTAAAGCAGTGAGTGAATTCCTTAATCCGTTAAGAAGCACCCTAAGTACTTACTTTGGAAATGACACTGGAGTGAAAAGCAAGTACAATATGGCCACTTCTTACCACATTACCAATGCGGTAGAGATTACAGAACAAGGAACTCAAATTCTCTATCCTAGAGTATTGGTAGCCAAAGGAACACTCTTTGGTTTTCAGAATCTTACCACTACACAGTCAGAAACGGTAATCACACTGAATTGGGAAGACAATACCGTTTTCGGTAATGCCAAAGCAGAAGACACCGTAAATGTGGTGTGCTACATCGAAGAGGTGAATACCTTTTATGTCTTCGAAAGCATAGCAAACAGAGATGGACTTACTGCCAGTGTTACGCTACCGCAGAATTTCTTAGGGTATAATGTAGAAGTCTATGCATTCTTGTATGACACGGTTTCTAAAACCTCCAGCAATTCTGTTTATCTAGGAAACATTGCTTTCTAATCAGTAAATTTTGTGTGTGTAAAACAACTCTGAAAGCTTATGCTTAAGGAGTTGTTTTTATTTTAGGATACTCTATAAAAGCGAAGCGAAACAAAACCTCACCATTAATGTAGGCAAATAGATTTCAAAATCCACCCTTTAGGGTAGGGGCATAGATTTTGAAATCTGTCCTTTGGTTTGAAGCAGAGATTTTGAAATTTCCGCTCTATTTTATGAAGACTTTCAATAGTGACTTAAATAAAATCCCTATTTTTGAATAAAATAAAAACAACTAATTTTTTCTAGAGAATGCTCGCCATCATCATTCCATATTTCAAAATCGATTTTTTTGAAAAAACCTTAGCATCTCTTGCGCAGCAAACAGACCATAGATTTCAGGTGTATATTGGGGACGATGCAAGTCCAGTTCCGCCAACCGAATTATTAGAAAAATACCAAGGGAAATTTAATGTTACCTACAAAAGATTTAAGGATAATCTAGGAAGTGTTTCTTTGGTGAAACAATGGGAACGTTGCATAGCCATGATGCAAAAGGAAGAATGGTTCATGATTTTAGGAGATGATGATGTTTTAGGGGAGAATGTAGTAGAAACGTTTTATAAAAATCTTCCAGAAATAGAAAAAACTGCTCATGTAGTGAGATGTTCTTCGGTTTTAATCAATGAAAAAGACGAACCTATTTCACAAGAATATCACCATTCTCAATTAGAAAACGCCATAGAAAGTTATTGCAAAAAATTAAGAGGAGAGAGCCGTAGTTCACTTTCAGAATATATTTTCAGCAAAGAAAGTTATAGCAATGTGGGGTTTAGAGATTATGCTTTGGCGTGGACTACTGATGACAGAGCGGTGATTGATTTTTCACAGAATAAACCCATTTATTCCATCAACGCATTGGTGAAAGTGAGAATGTCTGACCAAAATATCACGGGTAAAAAAGACAATCTACAACCCAAAATTTTAGCCAGATTGCAATCTACCAAAGCTATATTACAAGATTATGCTCCCCAACTCACTGTAGAACAAAAAAAGATTTTGTTTTCAGTGTATGAAAATCAGTGGTATAGAGCTCATACTTTTGATTTTATTCATTTATATACACTTCTGAGATATTCTTTTGCTATTTTTGGAATTAATTATACTTTAGTTCAAGTAAAATCTGTCATTTTTCACGTTTTTATAAAAAAATAAATGGGTTCAATAAAACTTTTTTGGCATCAATCAAAACCAAAGGGAAACTTTGGGGATGAACTTAGTCCTTGGATTATTGAAAAATTGTCGGGTGAAAAAATAGATTATGTTCCGTTATTGAAATTGAGTAATGATAAAATAATATCATTCAAGTCTATTTTAAAAAAACTTTATTCTAAAGAATACAAAATTGCAGAGTTTAGAAATTTTTTTGAATGGATAAGTATTTTTAATAAACAATTTATTATTTCCATTGGAAGTATTATCTCTTGGGGGAAATATAAAAATACAATTGTCTGGGGAGCGGGTATTTTGACTGAAAAAGATGAAATTTATCCAGCGAAATTTTTAGCAGTAAGAGGAAAATATACACAGAGAAGATTAGAAGAATTAGGATATGAAGTGCCTAGTGTTATTGGGGATCCCGCATTATTATGCAATTTATTTTTTCAACCTCCTGTTTCCAAAAAATATAGATTAGGAATGATACCTCATGTTTTTCATTATGAAGAGACCAAACTAAGCATTAATGATGAAGATACTTTAATCATTAATCTTAATGATGATATCGAAAAAGTGATAGAAGATATCTTGTCTTGTGATGTAACCATTTCCACTTCTTTACATGGGATTATTGTTTCTCATACGTATGGAGTTCCTTCTTTATGGGTGAGTTTTCTAGAACTTAATAAAAACTTAAACGGGGATAATGTAAAGTTTAAAGATTACTTTTCTTCAGTCAATATTCAAGAATATAATGCTCCTAATTTTTCGTTTTCTGAATTACAAAATACGACGGGTTTTATAGAGAAAATTAAAAAAGATTACTCAACTGAAATGTTACCTCATAAGCAAGTAATAAAAGAAATCCAAAAAAAACTCATTCAATCAGCTCCTTTTAAGATTAAAGAAAAATACAGAAAATACAATGATGCTTCAGAGAGTTAAAGATATATTTTTTAATACCCCATTAGGCAACTATTATTGGTTATTGCGTACTTGGCCTATGAGAAAAAGTTTTCCCAAGCTTCATATATTGACCATTGAGGAAACGATAGATAAAATTATAAAAAACAAACTAAGCATCTCGAGATTTGGTGATGGAGAATTTATACTCTTGATGGAAAAAAGAGATATTGTATTTCAAAAATTAAGTCATAAAATTTCACAAAGACTTTTTGAAGTCATCAATTCTAATGCTTCAAATCATTTAGTTTGCCTTACAAGTGCTTTAACCGATAGAAAAAATTACACTCATTATTCTAAAACGTACTGGATTAATTTTCTGAATCGATATGGTCTTGATCTGATGAATAAAATGATGAATCATAAAAACATTTATGGCAATGCTCTTATTTCTAGATTTTATCTGCATCGTAAAAACAAAGAAAATACCATCTTAATCGTTGAAAAACTGAAAAAAATTTGGGATAAGCAAGATGTTTTATTTGTAGAGGGAGAATTGTCCAGATTAGGAATAGGCAATGATTTGTTTGATAATGCCAAATCCATTGAGCGCATTATTTGTCCAGCAGAAAATGCATTTGAAAAGTATGATGAAATTTTAAATAAATCTTTAGAATTTGGGAAGAATAAATTGGTGATTCTGGCTCTAGGTCCTACAGCAACTGTTTTGGCTTATGATTTATCTCAAAATGGAATTTGGGCATTAGACTTAGGTCATATTGATATAGAATACTCTTGGTTTAGAATGAATGCCACCTCACACATGGCTGTGTCAGGAAAAAAGACCGCTGAAGTTTCTACACAAACAGATTTTGACTTAAGTCCAGAACTTAAAAAAGAATATGAATCAAGTATTGTTTATAAAATTTCAGAATGAAACTCTCCATCATCATACCAGTTTATAATGCAGAACAGTATTTGCAAAAATGTTTAGAAAGTGTTCTTAATCAAAATCTTTCTCCACAAGACTATGAAATACTCTGCATCAATGATGGTTCTACGGATGCCTCATTGTCTATTTTAAATAAATTTCAAGAAGAAAATGCCAATGTAAAGGTAATTTCTACAGAAAATAAAGGCCCTGCTCATGCTAGAAATATAGGTTTAGACAGTGCTAAAGGAAATTATATTACTTTTCTAGATTCAGATGATTTAATATATCCCAATACATTAGATAAAATTATCACCAAATTAGAAGAAGAAAGTATTGAAATTCTATATCCTATTATTCATTTTTACGATGAAAAGGATAATCTTCTAGAAAAGTCAAAAATAGAAAACAATAGTAAAATAAATTCAGGTTTGCTTCAAGAGCGCAGAACACTTCCTGCTACTTTTTACAAAAGAGGTTTGGTGGGAGAGATGCGTTTTCCAGAAGAGATTTTAGTAGGGGAAGATACGGTCTTTAATGCCAAAGTGCAGAGCAATGCACAGCGAGTTTCTTTTGAGGAAATACCATATTATAAATATTTAGTCCGTCCCAATTCTCTTTCCAAGAAAGCCATTACCGAAGAAGGATATCAGGGATTTATCAATGCCATTCATATTTTAGACGAATATAAAAATCAACATTTCTCTCCAGAAAATAAAGAAGCTCAACAGTATTTTGATAAGGTGATTTTGGTGTTTGTAACCAGAATCGTAGAACTGCATATTTTGCCCAACCTCTATCAACCCAAATACAAAGAGCTCAAAAAACTGCTTTCCGAAAAAGGATATTGGCATTTAGCAAAAACCATCGCCGAAAAATATCCCTATTTTGACACCTCATTCTCTAAAATGGCAAGACACCAAAAAAAACTCATCTTCAAAACAAAAGTCTACCAACTCCTACAAAAGCTAAAACCGTAATGTTAAACCAATATATACACCTTTAAAAAAGTAATATTGCGCCCTTGCATTAAATTAAACCATCAATTTTGAAGATTTTCACATCCTTTAGGACTCGAGGCAATGGAAATCTTCAAAAAAAATCATTAAAATTTTCTACCTCGTTGGCTGAGCCTGTCGAAGCCAGGGGAGGGGAAAAGAAAAATTTTTTACATCACCCCTTCATTTTTAACGAAGTTAAAAATCCTTGCGCCTTAAAAACATAAGAATTTTAAAAAAAATACATTGCGCCTTTGCGTTAAAAAACATTAAAAAAATCTATCCACCTCGGTGGCTGAGTCTGTTGAAGCCAGAGAGAAGGAAAGAAATTTTTCCACCCTTTAGGGTTGGGGAAATAAAAATTTAAAAAGGATAATAAAAAGAGATTACCCCAGCCCTAAAGGGAGCTCATTTTATTTCCTAAACCTAAAAAATTTTTCCACCTCGGTAGCTGAGCCTGTCGAAACCAGGGTCGGGGAAAAAGATTTTTTAATAGGGAGAAGAAAATTTTTTAAAAGGTTCCCCTCTTTTAGAGGGGTGGCATTCCGAAAACTCGGAATGACGGGGTGTAAAATAAAAAGATAGAAATTTTGATAATAAAATACACATAAGCTTAGGAGTTGAATTGATTCACTTTCCTTGCGTCTTAAAAACATAAGAATTTTAAAAAAAATACATTGCGCCTTTGCGTTAAAAAAACATTAAAAAAATCTCTCTACCTCGTTGGCTGAGCCCGTCGAAGCCAGGGTTGGGGAAAAAGATTTTTAAAGGAAAAGAAAAATTTTAAATCACTCTATCATTTTTAACGAAGTTAAAAATCTTTGCGCCTTAAAAACATAAGAATTAAAAAAAATAATATCGCGCCTTTGCGTTAAAAAATATACGCACGAACTTAAACGCCCAACACCCAACACCCTTACTAAAGATAAAATCCTTAATTTTGCTCTATGCCAAAAATCTCCATCATCATCCCGGTCTACAATGCAGAACAATATCTGGAAGAATGTTTGCTGAGCATCAGTCAACAGACCTTTACGGATTTTGAGATTTGGGCAATCAATGATGGTTCTCCCGACCGTTCTTTAGAAATCCTTAAAAAATACCAAGCGAAAGAACCACGGTTGCATATCATCGCTCAAGAAAACAAAGGGGTTTCTGCGGCTAGAAATCTTGGATTAGAAAATGCGCAAGGCGAGTACATCACCTTTGTAGATGCAGATGACTGGCTCCATCCTGAAACGCTAGAACAGTATATAGAAATTGCAAAAAATGAAGAGATTGACATCGTCATTTCACAATTTTTAACCGAAAAATCAAGGGAAAAGCAATCGCCTTCATGTATAAAAAGCTTTGATAGAAAAGAGATAGAACAAAAGATATTTCCAAAATTCATAGAAACAGATGTTTATAATTCGGTGTGCAATAAACTCTATCGAGCAGAATTAATCAAAAAAACGAATACCAAATTTCCATTGGGGGTGAGAATTGCTGAAGATGCCCAATTCAATCATCAAGTTTTTTCTCCGGCTCAAAAAATTGCGGAAACTCCTTTCAAAACTTATTTTTACAGAGAGGTACAAGGAAGTGCTACACGAAATGTAGTAAGAAGTGATTATTGGCAAAGCAATTTAGCCATCTTTCAATATGATTATCAAAAATATTTTGGCAATGCGCTTTCTGAAAACACCATCCATGAACTGAAAACCAAACGCTTTTTCAGAAGCATCATGGCCTTGATTTATATTTATTTTAACCCTAAAAATCAACTTTCCCTATTCCAAAGGTTTTCTAAAATCAGGGAAATCGTAAATCATGAAGTGGTGAAAAAAGTCTTTTCTGATAATACTTTACAAAAGGATTTAGGGCGTTATGATTTAGCAATTTTTAAAGCCATTCAGTCAAAAAATATTTTGAAATTGTATCTTTACACTTTATACAGTTATTACAGAAATTCATGAAAATACTCCTTTTCCTTCACGGAGGCAGTTTAAACAGAGGTTGCGAAGCGATAGTGAGAACTGGTGTCGCAGAAATTAAAACCCAATTTCCCGATGCGGTAATAGATTTGGCTTCTTACGAACCAGAAACGGATGCCCATCTCGAAAACATTCATCAGGTTTTTAGACACGAACAAAAACCGCCAAAGAAATTTTCTTGGGCAGGCTTGAAGTCAGCATTTTTTGTGAAATTCTTCCAAGACGAAAAATACCATCATCAATACACCCAAAAAGACATCATTTCCAAAATCAAAAATTATGACGTCTTTATTTCGGTAGGAGGAGACAATTATTGCTATGGCGAATTACCCGGATTTTACGAAATCAACCGCCTCATCAAAAAAGCAGGCAAAAAACTCATTTTATGGGGAGCTTCCATTGGCGAAGAAGATTTAACGCCTGCCAAAATACAAGATTTACAACGCTTTGATTTGCTCTTGGCAAGAGAAACCCTCACCGAAAAAGTATTGAAAAATGCAGGGTGCAAAAACGTGAAATTGGTGGCTGATGGCGCTTTTTTAATGGAAAAGACAGAACTGCCATTGCCTGAAGGATTCATAGAAAATAAAACACTGGGTTTTAATTTTTCACCATTGATTTTTGGCAGAAACCCACAGTCTAAAGAAGCAGCTTTTCAATTGGTGGAGCACATTTTAGCAACCACAGATTTTAATATGGCTTTGGTTCCGCACGTGACCATAGCAATCAGCAATGATGAGGAAACCCTAAAAGAATTTTTGGAGAAATACAAAGAAACCAAAAGAGTTTTTCTTTTACCCAATAACCTCAATGCTACAGAATACAAAGGCTACATAGCGAGAATGAGATTCTTTATAGGCGCCAGAACTCATGCCACCATTGCAGCCTATTCTACAGGAGTGCCAACGATGGTACTGGGCTATTCTGTAAAATCAAAAGGCATTGCCAAAGATATTTTTGGAGAAGAAAAATTAGTGTTGGGCATAGAAGAAATTTCAGATGCAGAAAAATTAATTGCTAAATTTGAAGAAATGAAGCAGGAAGAACTCATGCTGAAAGAAATTCTAAGAAATAAAATCCCCCACATCAAAGAAATGGCACAAAAAGCCAAATCTTATTTAGCAGAAATAATATAAAAATTTCAAAAATAAAAAATCTCACCTCGGTGGCTGAGCCTGTCGAAGCCACTGAGAACGAAAGAAATTTTCCACCTCGCTGGCTGAGCACAGACCGAAGGTCTGCGAACGAAGTTCATGAAGCCACAGCAGAGAAATGAGAAAAATTTAAAAATTTTAAAAAATCTCACCGATGGCTGAGCCTGTCGAAGCCACGGTCGGGAAAAAAGATATTTTAAAGGGGGAAAGAGGAATTAAAAAAAGAAATAAAATGAGATTACCGCAGCCCTAAAGGGAGCTCATTTTATTTCCTAAACCATTAAAATTTTTCCACCTCGCTGGCTGAGCACAGACCGAAGGTCTGCGAACGAAGTTCACGAAGCTAGAGAAAATGAAAGAAATTTTTCCTCCCTTTAGGGCAGGGGAAAGAAAAATTTTAAAAAGAAAAATTTGCGTTAAAAAAACATTTTCATGAAGAAAAAACTACTTTTTGTAATCCCAAGTTTAGCCTTAGGCGGAGCAGAAAAAAGCTTCGTCAATTTGCTCAATGCTTTAGATTTCGAAAAGTATGACGCAGAGGTCTTTCTCTTTGTGAAATCTGGCGAATTCCTTCCTTTATTGCCTAAACAAGTGAAAATCCTACCCATTTCAGAAGATTTCGCTACCTTTTCTTTACCTTTCCTAAAATCGGTTTTTACCTTTTCTAAAAAAGGAAGATTAGATTTGGCTTTATACAGATTGCTTTTTGTTTTAGGAAACACCAGAGCGAGAAATGCTTCGGTTTCCGAACAAATCACTTGGAAATACTTGAGAAATTTCTTCCCAAAAATTCAAGGGAATTATGACGCTGCTATTGGCTATTTGGAAAAATCTTCGAATTATTTCATCACAGACCGCGTTTCGGCTTCTCAAAAAATAGGTTGGATTCATACCGATTTGAAAGCATTGGATTTAAATTTTGCTTTTGAAGAAAAATACCTGAAAAAATTAGACAAAATCATTACGGTTTCCGAAAATTTAGTAGATAAATTACAAACCTATTTCCCTGAAATAAAAGAGAAATTTTATTGCATAGAAAACATTAATTCAGCGAAAATCATCAATGAATTGGCTAATCAGACACAAGAAGCAATCCTCAAAAACGATGAGGTGTTCAATATCATTTTTGTAGGGAGATTGGTCAAAGAAAAAGCCTTGCATATAGCCATAGAAGCATTAGAACTGTTGCTGAAAAAAAACATCAATGCGAGACTTTATTTGGTGGGAGAAGGCAATAAAAGACCGGAACTTCAGAAAATGGTTCAAGAAAAAAACATCGGGGAAAAGGTGGTGTTTTTGGGAGTGCAGAGCAATCCTTATCCTTTGGTAAAAGCTGCAGATTTATTTTTAATGACTTCTGTTTTCGAAGGAAAATCAATTGCGCTTGAAGAAGCAAAGATTTTGAAAAAACCGATAGTCATTACTAATTTTTCTACGGCTTCAGAACAGATAACAGACGGGAAAACAGGTTTGATTGCAGAAATGAATGCCCTGTCTGTAGCCGGAAAAATAGAAAAACTCTACCGAGACCAAGATTTCAAAAATGAAATCATCAATAACCTTTCTCAAGAAAAATTAGGAAATGAAGACGAAATTGAGAAATTTTATAATTTAGTTTCAAATAATTTAATACATGCAAAAACTATCAATCATAATTCCAGTTTATAATGTTGAATCTTACATATCTAAATGTCTTGATACCATTGTAAACCAAATATATAATAATTTAGAAATTATTATTATTAATGATGGCTCAAGTGATAATAGTTTAGAAATTATTAATGAGTTTGCTAGAACGGATAGTAGAATAAAAGTTTTTTCACAAAAAAATAAAGGGGTATCAGCAGCAAGAAACCTGGGGTTAGAAAATACAACAGGAGAGCTTATTGGTTTTGTAGATCCTGATGATTGGATTGACATAAAAATGTATAAGATACTAATTGATTTAATGAATGAACATCAGGCTGATGTTGCTAGCTGTCATCTTAGAGGTTGTTTTTCAAGAGATTATGTGGAATCTGTAAGTGAAAATAATAAAATTGAAGTTTTTAATCATATAGAAACACTTGAGAAGTTTCTTAGTCAAGCTTACTCTTTTAATGGTTTAAATGCTGTGGTAGTAAACAGGGTTTATAGAAGAGAAATTTTCAATGATTTAAGGTTTAATGAGGATTTAATAAAAGGAGAGGATACTGAAATAATTCATAAAATATTTTTTAAAAGCCAGAAATTGGTATTCATTGATGAAAGATTATATTTTTATTTCAGAAGAAATGATGGTCTTACTCATTCCGAGATTTCTACAGAAGATAGAGTAAAAGTAGATGTAAATATATTGAATTTATTTGTAAATAAAATTAATACGACAAGAGGAAATATAATTTATAATACAGTTTATCTAAACTCAATTAATGATTTATTAAGCTATAATATTGAATTGTATTTTAATTATAGTACAGTGAATGAAAAGAAATTAATGAAAAAACATTTTTATAATAATTATAGTAAATTCTTGAGGACAGTAGTCAAAAAATTTACAATTTCAAGAAATTTGCGATTTATATTATTTTTGATTTCTCCAAAGCTTTATAAAGCTATTTTATTAAGTTCTAATGCTTAGAATAATGATGACAATTTTCACGCCTACCTATAACAGAGCCCATCTTCTAGAGAGGCTTTATAAAAACCTATGCGAACAGGAATATCAAAATTTTGAATGGCTCATTATAGATGATGGGAGTACAGACAATACTAGAGAAATAATTGAAAATTATAAAAGAGAAGGAAAGTTAAATATTCAATATTTCTATAAAGAAAACGGAGGCAAACATACCGCTATAAATTTTGGATTGGAAAAAGCACAATCTGATATTTTTTTTCTGCTAGACAGTGATGATTTTTTAGAGAAATCAGCGACCAAAGTGGTGGCCGAAAAATGGAATGTCATCAGAAACACCCCTTCCTTATGCGGAATTGTCGGACTTTCTAAATTTCTAAACAAAGAGGTGCGAACAGATGCCTTTCCTGAAGATGATTGGGTAGTTTCTTTTACCGATATTTATTTCAAATATGAAATTTTAGGAGATAAACCAGTGGCTTTTAAAACCTCAGTGATGAAAGAATTTCCTTTTCCCGAAAAAAAGGGAATTCATTTTGTTTTCGAGGCGGTTTCTTGGCACGAAATGGCAAAAAAATACAATGTTCTAGCCGTAAATGACTTATTACAGTACAAAGAATATACAGAAGATGGTATCACCCGAAACACCTACAAAAAAGACTATGTAAAAGGCTTAGCATTTTCTTTTTTTCATTTGGTGAAAAACAGAACATATCCTTTTGCTAAATATCCGCATCATTTTTTGTGGAACTACATTCACCTGGCGATTAATTCACTTTTATCAGGCGAAAGTTATTTTAATCAACTATCTTTGATAGACAAAATAATTTACTTAATATTCTATCCAAGAGCGTATTATACATATTCAAAATTGAAAGATAAGGTGGTATGATGAATAGAGTAATCAATAAGATTAAACAAATCATTGCTGGAGTGTCAAACGAACAGCTATCTGTTCAAGCGAATGTAAAAGAAGGCATGAAAGTGGGCAAAAATGTATATGGATTAGTCAATTGTACCATAGACCATGGTCATTGTTGGCTCATCGAAATTGGAGATGAGGTAATGTTTGCACCTCAAGTGTATCTTTTAGCGCATGACACCAGCACCAAAAGAAGCACTGGTTATGTAAGAATAGGCAAAATAAAAATAGGGAAGAACTGTTTCATTGGAGCCAGAGTAATGATTTTACCAGGGGTAGAAATTGGCGAAAATTCTATTGTAGGTGCAGCAAGTGTGGTAACCAAATCTTTTCCAGAAAATTCGGTGATTGCAGGAAATCCCGCACAATATATTTGCAGCGTGGAAGAATATGAAGCAAGGGTAAAAGAAAAATTTCAAAATACGCCTCATTTTTCGGAGGACTATGAATTGGGAAGAATTACACCCGAAAAAAAACAAGAAATGCTCGATAAAATAGAAAAATTTGGTTTTGTAAAATGATGACAGTTTTATTTTTGATGACGCTATTTCTGCTGTTGGTACTATCAGTAGATTTTCTTCCTGATTTTTGGACTTGGCAAAGCCGTATTAAAATAGGAAGATTTACCAATGAAAAAGAATGGAAAGATAAAGTACTCCAAAAATCGGTGACTTGGCTCAATAAAATGCCCAAAACCAAAATAAAAGACGAAAATAGACTCTTGCTAATAGACCTTCTGAGAAATCAGTACACCAATAAAACCTTACAATCGTGGCAAGAAGCCTCTTTGCTTTTGGGGTTAAATCAAGCTTACAAAACTTCTCCCGAATCTCATCTGAAAGCGGAAATCTTAAAATTCGTCCATTCCAAATTAGACCAAAATGGAAATTGGATTTCAGAACCCCAAGAAGTAGATACTGCTTGGTTGGCTTTTGCCCTTTCAGAAATTCCTTTCCTAGATAGAAATATAAAACCAGCATTAGATAAGGTTTATCAATTAATCAAATCTAAACTAGGAGAAGACGGAACGGTGATGTACAGAGCGTCCACTCCCAATTACAGATATGTAGACACCATTGGTTTTACAGCTCCATTTTTAGCCAAATATGGTAGAGATTTTCAAAACGAAGAAGCCATTAATCTGGCCATTGCGCAAATCAAAGCCTTTGAAAAATACGGAATGCTAGAAAATAAAATTCCAGCTCATGCGTATGAAATTCATTCTAAAAATCCTGTGGGGATTTTCGGTTGGGGACGCGGTTGCGCTTGGTTTTTAATCGGTGCTTTAGAAACCTATAAAATATTACCAGACACACATTCCGAAAAAGAAGATTTACAAGAAATATTACAACAATTAGCAGAAACCTTAGTGAGTTTTCAAAAAAAAGATGGCAGTTTCTCTTGGAATTTCTTAGATACAGATGCGAGAAGAGATTCCTCTGCAACCGCTGTTTTTGCTTGGTTTTTAAAAGAAATGAATAGAGCAGATTTCGCTCAGAAATCGCTACAATATTTACAATCGGTTACCCAAAGAAATGGAGCCGTAGATTTTTCTCAGGGAGATACCAAAACCATTGGCGTATATTCCCAAAAATTTGAAATGTTACCTTTTACACAAGGTTTTGTACTAAGAACTTTGTTTTAGAATGATGAAGAAGAAGATATTATTTGTATTAAATAATTTAAGAGTAGGAGGTGCAGAAAAAGCGTTAATAGCACTCTTGCATGAAATGGATTTTTCTCGATATGAGATAGATGTTTTTTTATTTTCCCATGATGGAAATTTTCTAAAACGACTTCCCGAACAAGTCAATTTACTTCCTGCACCTAAAAATTTTAAATATTTTGACAGGTCTACCAAATCTGCAATTTTTCAAAATCTCAAAAAAGGAAATTTTTCTTTAGCATTAGACAGATGGAAATTTTCTAAATTATTGAACACCGAAAAAAACGATGCCGTAGCGGAACAAAAAGTATGGAAACTTCTCAAAAATCATATCGAAAACGTAAACAAAGAATATGAGGTAGCATTTAGCTTTTTAGAAAAAACGCCTAATTATTTTATCATTGATAAAGTAAAAGCGAAAAAGAAAATCCTTACGGTAATGACGGATTATAAAAGTTTGGGTATGCAAAAAGAAATAGATGTTCCCTACTTTGAAAAAGCAAACCAAATCTTTGTACTTTCCGAAGAAAATAAGGCGTCTTTACAGCAAATTTTCCCAGAATTCAGAGAAAAAATCATCATAATTGAAAACATGATTTCTGAAAAAGAAGTCTGTTCTTTGGCGGAAGAAAAAATAGAAGATTTTCCAGAAAATACCTTTACCATGGTGTCGGTAGGAAGATTGGTAGAAGGCAAAATTCATGAGGTAGGAGTGAAAGTGATGAAGATTTTGAAAGATAAAAATCTTACATTGAATTGGTTGATTTTAGGAGAAGGCAATCGAAGAAAATCGATAGAAGATAAAATCAAAGTCTATCATCTAGAAAAGTACGTCACACTTTTAGGGGAGAGAGACAATCCCTATCCTTACATCAAGAAAGCAGATGTTTTTTTACATTTGTCAAAATTTGAGGGTTATGGAATTGCGATTGCAGAAGCGAGGATTTTAAAAAAATGCATCGTGCTGAATGATTTCAACACCGCTTCTAGTCATATCAAAAATGGCTTTGATGGGGTAATAACTTCATTAAATCCTGTGGAGATTGCAGCAGAAATAGAAAAACTGATGTTAGATGAAAATTTAAGAAAAAAATACGAACAAAACGTAAGCTTCGATAAGGATTTTGCCCAAAAGATTTTGAAAAAAATAGAAAACATCATAGAAAACTAAACTCCATTTTTGAAGATTTTCACATCCTTTAGGACAGGAGGCAATGAAAATCTTCAAAAAAAATTAATAAAAAATTCCACCCCGCTGGCTGAGCCTGTCGAAGCCAGAGAGAAGGAAAGAAATTTTTCCACCTCGGTGGCTGAGCCTGTCGAAGCCAGGGTTGGGGAAAGAAAAATTTAAAAAGGATAATAAAATGAGATTACCCCAGCCCTAAAGTGAGCTCATTTTATTTCCTAAACCTATAAAATTTTCCACAATCGGTGGCTGAGCACAGACTGAAGGTCTGCGAACGAAGTTCACGAAGCCAGGACAGGAGGCAATGAAAATCTCACTTCGCTGGCTGAGCCTGTCGAAGCCAGAGAAAATGAAAGAAATTTTTCCTCCTCGAGGGCTGAGCCTGTCGAAGCCAGGGAAGGGGGAAAAGATTTTTTAAGAGAAAAAAAAGATGAATTGAAAACGGTTCCCCTCTTTTAGAGGGGTGGCATTCCGAGAACTCGGAATGACGGGGTGTAAAAAAAAATAGCGAGAAATTAAAAAAATAAACACACGCTTAGAAGTGAATTGATTCGCTTTCTTTGCTCACTTAATATAGGATAAAAAAGAGATAAAATCTTTGCGTTTCAAAAAAATGAGCAATACGGTTTAGAGCCACGGCTAGAAAAAGAAAAATTTTAGAAAAAAACGAGTAAATAATTAAAAAATACATTTTACTTTGTACTTAGTACAGGGTATACCAAACAAGCACACTTGAAAAAACTACTCTACATCACCAATGCAATTGACGGTTCAGGAGGTCTGGAACGCGTGCTTTCTGTGAAAACAAAAGTGTTGACAGAAGATTTCGGGTATGAAATTCACATCATCACACTCTCGAAGTCTGACCCTCTCGAAGACCAATCTTCAAAAAATGATGCCTTCTTTCCCTTTTCGGATAAAATTGTGCAACATAAGATAGACGTTTCGGGAAATCCTTTTCAATACATTTCCAAATACATTTCGGGGATAAAAAAGGTGGTCGCAAAAGTACATCCAGAGATTATTTTAGTCTGTGATGATGGATTAAAGGGTTTTTTCTTGCCTAAAATACTAGGCACCAAAATCCCCATCATTTATGAGAGACACGTTTCTAAACTCATAGAAATTTCAGAAAATCAATCTTTTATAAAAGGAATCTTTACAAAAGCAAAATTCTTTTTGATGGATATTTTAGCCAAAGATTTTACCCAATTCATCGTCTTAACAGAAGGCAATAAAAACGAATGGAAATCCAAAAATGTAAAAGTCATCCCCAATCCATTGCCATTTTTCCCTTCTGAAATATCTGCTCTTCAAAACAAAAAAGCAATTGCAGTAGGCAAACAATCCTACCAGAAAGGTTTTGATAGATTATTGAATGCTTGGGCGCTATTAGGCGAAGAATTTCAAGATTGGCAACTCCACATCTATGGAAAGTTGGACGAGAGTTTAGGCTTAGAAAAACAAGTGCAAAACTTTAAAATAGAGAACCAAGTATTTTTTCACCCACCAGAAAAAAAGATTGAAGAAAAATATGCAGAATCCAGTATTTTTGTGCTGAGTTCCAGATACGAAGGTTTCGGGATGGTGCTCATAGAAGCCATGAGCTTTGGGATTCCTTGTGTGAGTTTCGATTGCAATTATGGACCTTCAGACATCATTAGAAATAACGAGGATGGTTTTTTAGTAACCAACGGAAATGAAAAAGAATTCGCCGAAAAACTACAATTGCTGATGAAAAATGAAACCCTTCGTCTACAAATGGGAGAAAAAGCCAGAGAACATGTACAACGATTTTCACCCCAAAACGTAGTAAAACAATGGGACGAACTTTTTAAAAAACTGAGCTCATAGAGTAATATAAATATTTATAAAAAATCTCACCACGTTGGCTGAGCCTGTCGAAGCCAGGGTTTGGGAAAGAAAAATTAAAAAATAAAAAAAATCTCACCCTTTAGGGAAGGGGAAAAGATTTTTTAAGAGAAAAAAAAATTATAACCCCGATGGCTGAGCACAGACCAAAGGTCTGCGAACGAAGTTCACGTAGCCAGGGTTGGGGAAAGAAAAATTTATCACCACGTTGGCTGAGCCTGTCGAAGCCAGGACAAAAAAAGCACGCAACCCAATGAGAACTAAAAAGTGCATTCATCATTTTTAACTTTGTTAAAAATTTTAGCGCCTTAAAAACATTAATTAAAGAAAAGTAATTTAGCGCCATTGCGTTAGAATAAACCAACAGATGAAAATTTTTATTTTAATAGACCAACTACATACGCACGGAGGAATAGAAAAATTAGTGGTAGAAAAAGCCAACTATTGGAGCGATGTTTTTGGCTTTGAAGTAAAAATCATCAGTACAGAACAAGAGAACAAACCATACGTATATAAACTTTCAGAGAAGGTAGCGTTTCAAGATCTTGCCGTCAACTATCACCGGGAAATCAGCTTTTTTCATCCCAAAAATCTGGGGAAATTGACAAAGAATTTCTTCCAAATTCAGAAGTTAGTAAAGCAAGAACAACCAGAGGTGATTTTGGTGGCGTCTCACATTCCCATGACTTACCTTTTGCCTTTGATGAAAACAAAAGCAAAAATCATCAAAGAATTTCACTATTCCAAATACAATCAACCTCATAATTTCAAAGAAAACATTTTCAATTTCATTGAAGGGAAATATGATGCCTTAGTGGTATTAAGCCAAGAGGAAGCGAGTTTTTATAAAACCAAAAATACAGTGGTCATTCCCAATCCTGTAAAAATTCCAGATTTTAAAATCAATACCATTTCAGAAAGAGAAAACAGGGCCGTAGCAGTTTTGCGCATAGCACCAGTAAAGCAGTTAGAGAAAATGGTGAATGTTTGGGAAAAATTTTCAGCAAAAAATCCAGATTGGCAATTGTATATCTATGGCGCAACCGAAGGAGAATATTTTGAGAAAATTCAACAATTAGTACAAGACAAAAATCTAGAAAATACCATTGTTTTCAAAGGAAAAACCAATGAGGTTTACACAGAACTCAATAAAGCCAAAATTTTTCTGATGACTTCTGAACAAGAATGTTTCCCGATGGTCATTTTAGAAGCGAATGCTTGTGGCGTTCCTGTACTGTCTTTTGATTGTCCTACAGGTCCTAGAAATATCATTCATCATCAGGAAGATGGGGTTTTAGTTCCCCATAATGACGAAGAAAAAATGCTGGAAATGTTGGAGTTTTTAGCCCAAAATCCCGCAGAAATTCAGCGTTTATCTGAGGGTGCAGTACAAAATGCTAAAAATTATGAACTCCAAAAAGTGATGAATCTTTGGAAAAGTCTTATTTTTGATCATTGATGAGAAACTTATTCTATTTTTTCGGACAATTGTTGTGTATTCCGCATGTCTTGTTGTTTCTTTTTTCTAAGGAAAAAGAAGCCATTACCAAAGATTTATATGCGAGAAAAAATTTTAATGCTTCCAAGTGGCATCAAGTATGGGACTTGTCAAAAGAGTTGTGGCTGAATAGATATTTCAGAACGCTCTTCTACCACAGAACACAGAGTATTTTTTCTAAAATATTGAGAATTTTCTATCCTAAAGCATCTACTTTCATCATCGATGTCAATACCAAAATTGGAGGAGGTCTGCAACTCGCACATCCTTATGCCACAATTTTAAACGCCGAAAAAATTGGCGAAAAGGTATATGTCAATCACTTGGTAACCGTCGGCGAAAAAAATGGCAAAAGACCAATCATTGAAGATGGGGTAGAACTTCATGCCAACTGCATCGTCATCGGTGGAATCACCATTGGCAAAAATGCGAAAATAGGGGCAGGAGCTGTGGTGACCAAAGATGTTCCCGAAAATGCCATCGCTGTAGGAAATCCCGCTAAAATCATTTTGAAATAGTGTT
Organism: Cloacibacterium sp. DMC96; assembly: GCF_056313765.1. Taxonomy (NCBI): domain Bacteria; kingdom Pseudomonadati; phylum Bacteroidota; class Flavobacteriia; order Flavobacteriales; family Weeksellaceae; genus Cloacibacterium; species Cloacibacterium sp. DMC96. Next base: position 299,296 of record NZ_JBQUZQ010000001.1, read on the forward strand.
TGATTTTATATTCATATCAGATTATAATCCCTTGTATTTTCATTTTATAATGATCATTACAAGCTATTCTTTTCTACAATCCAATGTAAAAAAAATAGACGATGTAGATACTGTAAAAATGATGACTTTCTTGGGTTATTTTTTGCTGATTACGGTACTCTTATACATGGGAACTCGCCCTATCTCTTTCGTTTTTGGAGACATGATTAATTATGCGGATGGATTTCAGAAATTACAATTGAGCCCCAATGTAGAGATTGGGAAAGATTATATTTTTTGGTATTTTACCAAGCTTTGTGCACAGATTATTGACGCACGAGAATATTTCTTCTTAATCGCAGTAATCTATATTCTACCGAATTATTTTTTTGTGAAAAAATATTTTAATGAATACTGGTACATTCCCTTGCTCATGATTTTTGGTTCCTTCTCTTTTTGGACCTATGGAACCAATGGATTAAGAAATGGCATGGCAACTTCAGTATTCATAGGAGCGCTATGTTTGTATGACAGGAATAAATGGCTCATGTACGGATTGATGGCGTTATCGTATGGAATTCACAATTCTTTAATGATTCCGATAGGGGCTTTTATCGTTTCAGGGTTATATAAAAACCCGAAAGCTTACCTATACATTTGGCTTGCGGCAATTCCACTATCTATAGTAGGGGGAAGTGCCTGGGAAAATTTCTTTGGTTCATTGGGAATCGGAGATGAGAGGGTAAATAATTACATGACGGGTTCAGTAGACGCTGGGACAACTTTCTCTTCCACAGGGTTTCGCTGGGATTTTGTGGTGTACTCTGGTTTTGCAGTTTTTGCGGGATATTATTACATCATCAAAAGAGGGTTTCAAGATAAATTTTACACGCATCTTTGGGGAACGTACATGATTGCCAATGCGTTTTGGATTTTAGTAATTAGAGCCAATTTCTCGAATAGATTTGCCTATTTGTCTTGGTTTCTCATGGCAGTAGTGATTGCATATCCCATTTTTAAAGTGAAATTTTGGGACGAACATTATAAAATGGTAGGAAGAATTTTCTTTGCCTATTATTTATTCACCTATATCATGTTTTTAAGAAGTTAACGATGAAGATTGTTTATTGTTTAAATAGTATTAAAGGAATAGGGGGAATCCAACGGGTTACGGTGGTTAAAGCAAATTCTTTAGCTGAAATAGAAGGAAATGAGGTATTTGTATTAGTCACAGATAATCAGCAAAATGTACAATGTGAAAAACTTTCAGACAAAGTCAAGTTCATACATCTAGAAGTAAATTACTATGAAGATGATTGGATTCCTGGCATAAAAACAAAATTTTCACAATTCAGAAAAAAGAGAAAGCATAAAAAGGAATTAAAGAAAGTACTCAATAGTATTCGACCAGATGTTGTAATTTCTGTTGGCCAATCAGAAAAATTTATATGTAGAAAAGGTTTTGTAACCACGACTAAACCTATTTATATAAGAGAACTACATTTTGTGACGCATTATAGAAATATTTTGGCGAAAACATTTACAGAAAAGATAAAAGCGAAAATTCAAAACGAAATAGATTTCGGATTTTTTTGTAAATACTTTTATGATGCAGTTATTCCTCTTACGCCAAAAGATTTAGAAACGAATTGGAAGAATTTTCAGAATGTCTGGTTTGTTCCCAATCCTATAACCACCAATTTACACGTAAGTGAAGAAGAGAGAAAAAACCAATTAAATAATAAAGAAAAAAAGATTGTTGGGATTGGAAGGCTTACTTTTATTAAAAACTTTAAAAGTCTAATTAACGCTTTTTCAAAAATTGCCAAAGAATTTCCAGAGTGGAGTTTAGAAATTTATGGAGATGGAGAAGATCATAAAATGTTGCAAAATTTAATAGAAGAAAAAAAATTGAAAAACCAAGTTTTTTTAAAAGGATTTACCAATGATGTGGATGGTATTTTAAATAATTCTTCTATTTTGGCGCTCACTTCTATGATGGAAGGGTTTCCACTAGTGATGTTTGAAGCAATGTCACATGGAAATGCTGTTGTATCTTATGATTGTGATTTCGGCCCCTCATTTATAATAGACAATCATGAAAATGGATTTTTAGTAGAAAATGGTAATGAGGAAGATTTTGCAAAGAAATTAACCTTATTAATGAAAGACGATGTTCTACTGAAATCATTTGCAAAGGCTTCAATAGAAAAAAGTTTTAAATACACTCCTGAAATAATATCCCATCAATGGATGCGTTTATTTAAAGAAATAAGATTAAAAAAATAGCCTCACCTTATCATTCTGAGCAAAGTTGAAATAAGGCAATAGAAGTAAAAAAACAATCAATAAAAAATCTCATCTCGGTGGCTGAGCACAGACCGAAGGTCTGCGAACAAAGTTCACGAAGCCAGGGTTAGGGAAAGAGAAATTTAAAAAATAATAAATCAATCGGTGGCTGAGCCTGTCGAAGCCAGGACAGGAGGCAATGAAAATCTTCAAAAAACACAATTCAAATGCGTTTAAAAAAACGAACGCAATACATTATAGAATAAAGTGTTGAGGAAAAGATTTTTCAAAGCTCAATAGAAAAGTAGGTTTTAGCAAAAAGTATTAAATTTAACAAAAACTTTAATGAAAAAACTTAAACCTAATCATGATGAAGGAATGTGGAAGGGTGCGCCTTCGGATTTATTTTCAAAAGCTCAGTTTCTTAGAAGAAATGAAACTATAGCGGAAAAATTACTTTGGGAAAAATTAAGAAATAATCAGTTAGAAGGATTAAAATTTAGAAGACAACATCCTGTTAATATTTACATAGCAGATTTTTATTGTCATAAATTCAAATTAATTATTGAACTTGATGGTGACTATCATAATCAAGAAGAGCAAAAACAAAAAGATGAGGTTCGAACGGAAGTATTAGGATTGAATGATTTAAAAATAATTAGATTTAAAAACGAAGAAGTAGAGCAAGATATTAATCAGGTTTTGATAACGATTAAAAATAAAATAGAGCAATTAAAAGAAAAATAAAATGATTTAGCCCCAACCCTAAAGAGAACTCATTTTATTGATAGAAGTAAGAATTTTTCCACCCTTTAGGGTAGGGGAAAGAAAAATTTTTAAACTAAAATAATAAATAAACCGGTGGCTGAGCACAGACCGAAGGTCTGCGAACGAAGAATAAGAGGATGTTTTTTGAAGATTTTCACATCCTTTAGGACAGGAGGCAATGAAAATCTTCAAAAAACAATTGATTAAAAATCTCACCTCGGTGGCTGAGCCTGTCGAAGCCAAAGAGAAGAAATAATAAATAAACCGGTGGCTGAGCTTGTCGAAGCCACCCTTAGAGAAAAGTTTTTTGTGTAATGAAATTATCCATCATCATCCCATGCTACAACGTAGAAAATTTTGTGCAAAACTGTACAGAAAGCATTGTGATGCAGCAAGGTTTTGACTTTGAGCTCATAATGATAAATGATGGTTCTAAAGACAATACACAGCAAGTTTTAGAAAATTTAGCAGAAAAAGATTTTAGAATTAAGGTAATCAATCAACAAAACCAAGGACTTTCGGGAGCGAGAAATACAGGAATAGAAAATGCAACAGGAGAGTACATCATGTTTGTAGATGCAGATGATACGCTAGAACCAGAGGCTCTAAAAACCATTGCGGATTTTTTTCAAAAAGAAGACCTTTTTTGCTTTTCTTACAACAGAGTGTTTGGAACTAAAAAACTTCCAAGAAAATTCAATCTTCAAGGGAAATTTCCTGCACGTTTTATCCAAAGAAGAATCGTAGGATTAATAGATGCAGAATTGTCAGACCCTTCTCAAACCGACGCTTTAGTAACCGCTTGGGGAAAAATCTACAAAACAGAAATCATCAGAAAAAACCAAATCCAATTTACAGATACCAAAGAAATAGGAACCGAAGATGCTTTATTCAATATTCAGTATTTAGAGCATGCGCTAACCGCTCAAGTCTTGGATATGCCTTTGTACAATTATGTAAAAATCAATGCCGATTCATTGACCAAATTACATAAACCCAACCTCTTTGGACAATGGAAAAATCTCTACGTAAAAATTTCAGAAATCATCACAACTAAAGATGCAGAATTTAAAAAAGCTTTGAACAATAGAATCGCGCTGAGCATCATCGGTTTAGCATTGAATGAAACCTTTTCAGTAAAGCCTTTTTCCTTAAAAAGACAGAAGATTTCAGAAATATTACACGATGACTTATACCAAAAAGCCTATCAAAATCTAGAAATGAAATATTTTCCACTCCATTGGAAAGTATTTTTCTACGCCGCGAAATACAAATATGCCACTTGGGTTTTATTTTTAGCATCAACCATGAATTTTATAATCAATAGAAATAATTCCCCATCAAAAAACCAAGATGCGTAAATTTGCAAACAATAAATAAATTTCATAAAATCATAAAAATAAACATAATCATAATTATAATCATTCACCATTGACCATTGACCATTGACCATTCACATTAATAATTCACCATTCACATATAACTATATAACCTCATAACTCTCATAACCTTCATAACCTCATAACCTCATCACCTCATAAACCATGCCCATCAAAATCCTACAAATTTTTACCGTACTCAACAAAGGAGGTGCCGAAACCAACCTGATGAACTACTACCGTAATATGGATAGAAAACAGTTTCAGATAGATTTTTTGGTGCACAGAGAGACGGGTTTTTTTGAAGAAGAATTGATAAAGTCTGGGAGTAAGATTTTCAGATTACCTGCGATTCTTCCTTGGAAATTAAAGGAGTATAAAAAAGCGGTAAAAGCATTTTTTGAGGAACATAATGATTATGACATCGTTCACGGACAATGTTCAGAATTAGGCGTTTTTATTTACGAAGAAGCAAAGAGAAGAAATATTCCTGTAATCATTGCTCATGCCCATAATGCGAAAATGGACAAAGACAAAAAACTGCTCTTCCGTTTGATGTGGAAGAGAAGAATGAGAAAATCCATCAATGCTTATTTTACCTGTGGCCAAGAAGCAGCAGAAAATCTTTTTGGAAAGAAATTGGCGAATGAATCTTACCAAATGAACAATGCGATAGAAGTAGAAGATTTTCAGTTCAATGAAGAGGTCAGAGATCAAAAACGAAAAGAACTTCAAGCAGAAGAAACCATTAATTTGGTGAATATTGGCAGGTTCAATACCCAAAAAAACCAGTCTTTTCTGTTAGAAGTTTTTGCCGAACTTATAAAACGGAACAAAAAGTACAAGTTATTTTTAGTCGGGCAAGGTGAATTAGAGTCTCAACTCAGAGAAAAAGCCAAACAGTTACAAATAGAGCAGGATGTAGCGTTTTTAGGATTAAGAAATGATGTTCCCGAACTCTTACAAGCGATGGATATTTTCCTATTCCCGAGTTTGCATGAAGGATTTTCGGTAGCATTTGTAGAAGCGCAAACGACAGATGTTAAAGCGGTAATTTCTGATGGTGTACCAACAGAGTCTATTCTGATTCCTGAAAATGTAACCGTCATTCCTTTGAAAAATTCTGCTCAACAATGGGCGGAAAAAATTGCAGAAATTAATAATTTTGAAAGAAAAAATGTTGCAACCCTTATTAAAGAAAAAGGCTACGATATTAAAGAAAACGCCCAAAAACTAGAAAAAAAATACAAGGAACTCATCCAACAATATAAAAAAAATCCCAACGTTATATCATCCTAACCAAAATCAATGAGCCTATTCACAATAATAATTCACTATTCACCATTCACCATTTGTCATCCTGAGCGGAGTCGAAGGACACATTTAACTATATAACCACATCACCTTCCCCATGAAACCCCTCACCATTTTCACCCCCACCTTTAACCGAGCATCTTTGCTTCCGAGATTGTATGAATCTTTGAAAGCGCAGACCAACCAAGATTTTGTGTGGATGATTATCAACGATGGTTCTTCAGACCATACAGAGGAGGTAGTTCAAGGTTTTATAGACGAGAAGGTGTTGGAAATTCAGTACATCAAACAAGAAAATCAGGGAATGCATGGCGCGCACAATACGGCTTACGAAAATTGCAAAACCGTGTTGAATACCTGTGTGGATGATGATGATAAAATGCCCGAAAATGCAGTAGAAGTGATTCTAGAAAAATGGAATTCCCTTGGTGAAAAACAAAATAAATACAGCGGCATTATTGCCCTAGATGCTCATTTTGATGGCCAACTCATCGGGACGGCGTTTTCTACGGAATCTACTACGCTGGAAGATTTTTATTTGAACGGCGGGAGTGGCGACAAAAAACTGATTTACCGTACGGAAATCATGAATAAATATCCTAAATATCCCATTTTTGAAGGAGAAAAATACGTAGGATTAGGGTATAAATATTTATGGGCAGACCAAGATTACGAATTGGTAACCCTGAATGAAGTGGTTTGTTTAGTTGATTATCAACCAGAAGGTTCATCGAACAATATGTGGAGGCAGTATTATAAAAATCCAAAAGGGTTTGCTTTCATCCGCAAACAAGGAATGCTGCTTTCTAAGTCTAGAAAAAAAAGACTATTAGACGCAATACACTATGTTTCTCATAGTTTTAAATCCAGAAATGGGCGCTTTATTGCAGAATCTCCAAGAAAATTTCTCACGATAGCCATGATTCCATTGGGTTTTGTTTTATACCTTTACACCATCTATCAAAACAAAAAACAAGGAGGATTATACCACAGGTAAAAAGAAAATGACCACCAACGTAAATTTTCGAAGAGGCTCATATTCTTTAAGATTGGAAGTGTAAAATCTCCAGAAATAAATTTTAAAAAAAAGTAAAAATAAATCTAAATTGAAATAATCAAGAAAAGTTTAAATAATAAAATTAAATAACAAAATAAACCATCCACAATTGACTATTGATAATAAAACAATTCACCATTTGTCATCCTGAGCTGAGTCGAAGGACACATTTAACTATATAACTTCATAACTTCATCACCTCATAACCCATCACCTTTGAAGTATAGTTGTAGTATAGATAAAGCATAGATAAAGCATAGATAGTGTATGAAAAAGGCATTGAATATTGATATTTAGAATGACGAAATTTTACCATGCAAGATAAACCAAAGCTTTTCAGAATCGCTACCGTTCCCATGTCACTGAATCTCTTGTTAAAGGGACAACTAGAATTTCTGAATAAACATTTCCAGGTTACCGCTATTTCAGGGGAAGGAGATGATTTGCAAACCGTAGCCAAAAGAGAAGGTGTAAATATCCACAAAATAGAGATGCATCGTCCCATCTCTTTAAAACAAGACCTTAAATCCCTATGGAATCTGTATTGGTATTTTAAAAAAGAAAAGCCCGCAATCATTCATTCCATCACCCCAAAAGCAGGTTTACTCTCCATGATGGCAGGAAAATTAGCAGGAGTTCCCGTAAGAATGCACACCTTTACAGGATTAATTTTTCCGCATAAGTATGGCTACATGAAACGTACACTGATTATCATGGATAAAATCTTGTGCAGATGTGCTACACATGTTTATCCAGAAGGAAGAGGAGTAAAAGAAGATTTGCAAAAGTATAACATTACCAATAAACCTTTAAAAGTCATTGCCAATGGCAATATAAACGGTGTAGATGTAGACTATTATCATCCCGAAGCCATTTCTGAGGAAGCAAAGAATCAATTAAGAGATTCCCTTCAAATAAAAGAAGACGATTTTGTGTTCGTATTTGTGGGGAGATTGGTTATCGATAAAGGTTTAAGAGAATTGGTTAAAGTATTTGATGCTCTGAGCAAACATCATCAAAACATAAAACTTATTTTAGTAGGGCCCAAGGAAAATGCACATAATCCTAAAAAAAGAGCGATGTTTCACAGCATACACCAGAATGAAAATATTATTACCGTAGGTTTTCAAGAAGAAGTAAGACCTTATTATGCCATTAGTAATGTGCTCATCTTGCCAAGTTATCGTGAAGGATTTCCCAATGCAGTTTTACAAGCAGGAGCGATGGGTTTGCCGAGTATCGTTTCTGATATTTCGGGGTGTAATGAAATCATTGAGCATGAAGTCAATGGACTTTTGGTTCCGAAAAAAAATCATATAGAACTTCAAAAAGCAATGGAAAAAATGCTTCATAATCCTTCGCTTTTAAAAGAATTTCATCAAAATGCCAGAAATATAGTAGTAAAGTCTTTTGATAAAAATTTCGTATGGCATTGTTTATTAGAGGAATATAATCAAAACCTGACTTTTTTTGAATAATATGTAATAAGCTAAACATATGTTTAATGTATGTTAAACATCTTTTATTATTGTGTTTTTGTGATTTTTTAACACTTTTTTTGTAGTTTTGTGGCATCCTTTTCCGTAAAGGATTGGTCTAATAAACACAAACATGCTAAAAAAATTATTGCTAGTCTTTGCACTCTGTGCAATGACGTTTTCGTTGGCTCAAACATTAGAAGAGAGCTTTGATGAAATTTTCCCTAAAACAGGATGGGTTAATAACAATTGTAGCCTCGGTCTTGTCCCTCGTTCAGGTAAATACAGTCTTAAATTTGATGCAGCTGGAGAATACATAGAAACTCCAATTATAGCAGCTCCTGGTAAATTGTCTTTCTTTTATCTTTCAGAATCTTATGATACCACTACTTGGAGTGCGGTAGTAGAAATTGTAGATGCATCCAATACAGTGCTGAAATCTTATTCTATTACAGATGCCAAGTACGAGTATTCTAATGAATTTTCACAAGATATTTCTGCTTATAGCAATGTAAAAGTGAGAATTAGAGATACTAGAGCCAGTGGAACCTATGCGAGATATGTAGATGATATTACCATTGTTGGAAGAAATCAGCCCAATATCAATATCTATTCTTTTAATCATACTATTTATCACAATAATTCTACATACATGTCTGAAGATGGAACAGATATGTTTAGAAGAATTACCTATGCTACAGATGCTTTTGGGTATTGGGATTATGTTTATACAGTAAGAAATATTGGGAGTCAAAACTTAGTATTAGGAGAAATGACTATTACGGGTGAAGATGTGAAAAATTTCTCATTTCTGTCTGATATTTCTAATACAACCATACCACCGAATAGTGAAAGTAGTTTTGCAGTGAGATATGATCCTAGATATGCAGGAAACCATAAAATATCAGTAAATATTCCAAGTAATGATCCAGATCAACCAAATTTTATAATTAATCTAAAAGGTTATGCGGTAGACTGTGATTTGCCACAACAGGTGATCGCTGAAAACGGATTTGAGAATAATACTACGGCTTCTATGCCGTATAAAGTTCTCACAAAAATTGGTACCCAAAACCTAGCAGCAATGACTTTCAATGCTCGTACTAATTCTAATTTTACCTATTTTCCAAATAATTCTCAGATGACTGTGGGAGGTGCAGGTAAATCTTGGTGGATTAGTCAAAGTGTTCAAGGATTAGAGTTTGGTCCAATTGATGTAACCGGAAAAAAAGGTTTAGCCATTACATTAGAATCTGCTGGTTTTGGAAAAACCAATTCTGGAGGACTAGACCCAGATGATAGACTAGAGATTTATGTAAGTTTAGACAATGGAGCAACTTGGTCTAAAGAAGCTTATATAGAAGGAGCTAATAGAAGTAAGAATCAAACCAACTATAAATACTCTTTTAGCACGAGTTCTAACAGAACCTTTATGATGAATTTAGATGGAAATAATAGTTTCATCAGATGGGGAAATGATAAAGCAGCAGGAGATGCTATTGGCTATTTTATTTTAGATATTCCAGATGAATTAAATGCCTCTTCTATTATGTTAAGAATTATTGCTAAAACAGATGGTGTTACACCTCAAGGAGGTATGAATTATAGTGATTCTGGAGAAACATTAGTAGTGGATAATGTTAAAATTGTATCTCGTGGCGTGCCAAAAACCAAAAAATGGAAAGGAAATGGAGAATGGAGAGATGAATTAGGGGCTGTAAGTACAAAGCCTTTATATACCCAGAAAGTAATTTTTGAAGAAAGCTATGATTCTGCGGTATATGGAGATGTAGAAGCGTGTAAATGTGACATTGCAGCAGGCAAAACCGTGAATATCAAGGCCAATAACTACATGAAAATCGAAAGTGATATCCAAAATGATGGTACACTCACCGTAGAGAGTGATGGCAATTTAATTCAGGTGAGTAAGAAAGGCACTTATACTGGAGCCAATCCTGTGGTAACGGTTAAGAGAAATGCTAATCTGAAACTTAAAGACTATAACTATTGGGGAACTCCAGTTTCTGGAAATAATAAATTAATGGCTTTTTCGCCCAATACCTCTTCTACAAGTTTTTATACCTATAATGAGACCAACGATCTTTTTGTAAGAGTATCTTCTCCTAGTACTACAGATTTTATCACAGGAAAAGGGTATGCCATTAGAGCGCCGATGAATTTTCCAGCAGATTTTTCCACTCCTACCAATAATATATTCAAAGGAGAATTTTTGGGAAAACCAAATAACGGAGACATTCTAGTGCCTTTGGCATTTACAGATGCAGCACACGGATTTAATTTGGTTTCTAATCCTTATCCTTCGAACATAGATTTTGAAATGCTCTATCAGGCCAACTCTGATTTGATTTACAATACCATGTATCTTTGGACCAATACCAATGATAATCCAAAAATGCAGGGTTCTAATTATCCTCAGAATTTACAAAATGGAAAAAAAATTACCAATAACTATGCGGTCTATAACGGAACAGGTGGAGTAGGAGCGCCTTTTGGGTTTGATCCTTTAAAACCAGCTTCTGCAGCGCCTAATAAATATGTGAAAGTAGGGCAAGGTTTTATTGTTAAAGCCAAAAAAGCAGGAGGTCTATTGTTTGAAAATGAAGTAAGAAATGCCAATACCTCATCAGTGTTTTTCAATAAAATGTCTGGGAATAAAGCCAAAAAAGCAAATGAAGAACAACTGGATAGATACTGGTTACAATTGAAAACACCTCTAGATTACGTATCGCCGTTACTTATCGGTCATGTTCCAGATGCAACCAATGATTTTGAGATGGATTATGATGCAGAACATTTGGTAATCGCTGGTGACTCATTTTATTCTATACTCCAAGACAAGAAGTTAGTGATACAAGGGAGAGAAATGTTTCAGCAAAAGGATGTGATTCCTTTAGGAGCGATGATAGGGGTTTCAGGCGAACATGTGATAGCGCTAGCGAACAAAGAAGGAATTTTTGCAAATGGACAGCCCATTTATCTTAGGGATAAGTTAACCAATCAGTGGGTAAATCTTCAAGAAAAGAATTATACTTTTTCTGCGGAACAAGGAGCACTTGATAATCGTTTTGAGATTCTTTATTCTACTGATGCACTGTTATCTACTAAAGATATTACTTATCCTGAAAAAATAAAATGCTATCAAAATGGAAACGGTTTCACAGTGGAAGCTCCAGAAACAATTAAAGAGGTGAACGTTTACGATATTTCTGGAAAATTGATTGAAAAATATCAAGGAACGCATGCTAAATTGGATATTCTCATGAATTTTGAACATCGAGGCATATTTTTGGTAAAAATTAAGACTCAAAATGATGAAGTTGTGAAAAAAATAGCTAAATAATTGATAAAGAGCCTGAAAAATTAATTTCAGGCTTTTTTTTATTTATATAGCATGGATAAAGGGTTTTAAGGAGTATTTATGATAATTATATTCGCTTATTTTTATTATATTCATGTAAATATTTTGATTTTTTTGATTTTTAATTAAAATTTTGTTTATTTGTGGCGGTCCGCAAATCGCAAACACAGATGAAAACAAAATTACTAACCTTTCTTTTAGGGAGTTTCTCCCTATGGGCATATGCTCAAGCAGATATAACCGAAAACTTTGATGGTGCTGTATTTCCTCAACCAGGATGGTCTGTGGTAAATGCTACCGTAGAAGTATTGAATGCTTCTAAATATCCAGAACAAGGAAATGGGTTAAAGTTTGACCAATACAATGAAAGCATTACTACGCCACCTATTTGTAATGTAAGTTATATTTATTTCAAAACCATTCAAAAAGTTCCACTTAAAGTAAGAGTGCAAGAAGTAGGAAATCCTACCAATACAATAGAAATAGATGCCAATACCAATAATGGGAACACATTGGTTTCTTGGGGCTTCAATCTTGGCGCTCAACCCAGTTTCGTAGGGAAGATTGTAACCATCACATTTATTACAGTAAATGATGGAAGTAATAGTGGTTTCGCTGGGTCTCTAGATGATATTAGAATTGTAAGAGCAGCAAGTCCAGAGATAGATGTAGACGGATATGGTTTTCCTATTGCAGATAATTCTACTACGCTAGATACAGAATCAGGAACAGATTTTGGAAGACAAGTCATTGGAGATACAGAAAAAGTTCAGCGTTTTACTATAAAAAATACAGGAGCGCAAAACTTGACAGTAACTTCAGTTTCTCTTACAGGAACACATGCAAGCAGTTTTAGATTGGTAGCATTTTCTACCAATACATTAAATCCTAATTTTAATCAAACATCTTTACCGATTACCGTTTTACCAAATAATGAAATCTATGTGTATGTAGCATTTAGCCCAACAAGTTTAGGCACAAAATCAGCGACACTTAACATATCAAGTAATGATTGTGATGAGCAATTCTATGATTTTAGCATTGCCGGAACTGCTGTAGAATGTAAACTGAAAAATGTATTGCTTTTCCAAAATACTTTTGAATCAGGCCAAAATACTTCATCACCTAATTATTTACCTGTGGCAGCAGGTTCTAGTACTTTAGCTTATAACTCTAAAGCCAATACCAATGATACCAGTCAATGGTATCCTGTCAATACTACTTTGTATTCGCCTTCTAAAAATACACTTACAGGTGTAGCAGGAAGTAGAGCTTTACTCGTAAGCAATGAAACCAAAACCTTTACTTTCGGCCCAGTTAATATTTCATCGTACAACAATGTAGCGGTTTCATTCGAAATGGCGGGCATCTCTAAAACGAGCAGCGAAGGGTTAGATGGAGATGATATGGTAAAGCTGTACATCAGCTCAGATGGTGGGCTGACTTGGTCTTATGAAGCCATGATCAAAGGTGCGTATGATAAGTCTCCAAACATAAAATCTAATCTTAAATTTCCGTTCTCTGATGCAGATGCGTATACCAATGATAGGAATTATGATGGGAATAATAAAGAATACTATTGGGGAAATATTGACAGTTCTATTACAGGAGTGACCAATAACGAGTTAGGGACTTTTGTACTTTCCATTCCAGACCAAAAGAAACCCAATCAAATCATGATAAGGTTAGTCGTAAACACTACCAATGCAAATGAAGTTTGGATGATTGATAACGTACAAGTGGTACAGAGAGGAACTCCTATAACTAAAATTTGGAAAGGAGCATGGTATGATGATAACAATACCCCTACATCAGAAGGAGCTTCTTTACAGCACAGAGTTCTCGTAGAAGAAAATTATAACTCAGATGTTAATGGAAATCTTTTGGCTTGTAAATGTGAAATTAATGCCGGGAAATCATTAGTCATCAAAGGAGACCAATATGCGAAAGTAGTGGGAGATATTACCAATAATGGTACGCTGACCGTTGAAAACGATGGTAACTTGATTCAAATATCAGATGATGCACAGTTTTTAGGAACCAATCCTGTGGCTTTAGTGAAAAGAAATGCCTCTCTCAAAAGATTAGATTATAATTATTGGGGAGCTCCAGTAGAAAATCAAAATTTAAAGAATTTCTCTCCAGGAACTCATCCTAATAGATATTATACCTATGTAGAAGCTACAGATTTATTCCAAAAAGTGAATGCGACTACTACCAGTTTCCAAAAAGGAGTAGGATATGCCATTAGAGCCTATGATAATTATACAACCGGACAGGTAAACCTTTTTGAAGGTCAATTTACAGGGAAGCCAAATAATGGAGTGATAGAAGTAGATGTATTGTGTACTTCTTGTACACCTACAGCAAGAGGATATAATTTGATAGGGAATCCTTATGCTTCTAATATTGATTTTGAAGCCTTATACAATCTCAATAAAGATTTAATTTATCAAACTTTTTACGTGTGGACCAATACCAACTATAATCCAGAGATGCAGGGAGCAAATTATCCTCAAAATCTACCAACAGGAACCAATATAGTAAATAATTATGCGGTTTATAACGGAACTGGAGGAGTAGGAGCACCATATGGTTTTGATCCATCTAAACCTGTAGTGAAAAATGATGTGAATAAGTTCATACGAGTAGGGCAAGGTTTTATCGTAAAAGCAAAAACGGCAGGAAAATTAAAATTTAATAATTCGGTAAGAACACCAGATGCATCGGCTGTTTTCTACAATAAAAAAATGACATATAACGCAGATGAAAAAGATAGATTCTGGCTCAACCTTAAAACACCACTTAATTTTGTATCTACTATTCTAATAGGATACATTGAAGGGGCTTCAGATGATTTTGAACTCGATTATGATGCAGAGCATTTAGTGGTAGGAGGAGATTCTTTTTACTCATTAATTGAGGATAAAAAAATAGTCATTCAAGGGAAAAAGAAATTTTCAGATACAGATAAAGTTTTATTAGGAGCAAGTTTTGGACTAGAAGGAACATATACCATTTCTCTGGAAAAAGCAGAAGGAACATTTGCAAAAGAACAAGCTGTTTTCCTCAAAGATAAATTAACCAATGAAATCGTAAACTTAAAAGAGAAAGACTATACTTTTACAGCAAAATCTGGAGAAGTAAAAGACCGTTTCGAATTGGTATATAAAAATGCAGGCATTTTATCCACAAATGAAAATAATGTAGAAGAAATAGTGAAGGTGTATAAAAAAGCAGAAAGTGTATTTGAAATAAAATCAATTGAAAAACTTCAGAAGGTAAATCTAATAGATGTATCAGGGAAATTACTAAAATCTTATCAGCCGAAAACATCAACTTTCGAAATGAATATTTCAGGACTTCCAAAAGGCATGTATATTGTTCAAGCGAAAACCGCTAATGCGACCTATACTAAAAAGATACTTAAACAGTAATAAAATCTAATTATTATCATTTCAGTCAAGACGTAAGTCTTGACTTTTTTATTGCATATAGTCACAATTGTATGTTCAAAATCTTCTTTTAGATTTTAATGGATAATTGAAGTTTTTTTGAGAAAAAATGTTAAAAAAATAATTTTATTGGTGTGTTAAGAAATAAAAAATTAATTTTGGTACAGTCTAATAAAAAAATGAAATATGAAAAAGTATCTACTTTCTCTATTTTGTGCTCTATTTTCGATTTTATCGTGGGCACAATATTCAGAGAATTTTGATGCAAGTACTGCATTGCCTACAGGATGGAATGTAACTGGTGCTACAGTTACTTCAGGAGTAGGAGTTACAGGAAATGCACTAAATCTTGATGGAAAAGGAGAACAAGCAACTACACCTACTATTACAAATCCTGGTAACCTTACTTTTTATTACAAAGTAATTTACTCTAGAGATACAACACTAAAGGTGCAAGCGACCGATGGAACTAATACGGTAGATTTAACCACCATAAATATCACCGCTAATGTATCGACCTATCAGCTCGTTACCCTAAACAATCTCTTTGATCAAGTTACTATAGATCCTACTAAATTTAAAATTAAATTCCTCTTGGGGACTTGGAGTGGTACTACAACTAATACCATATATATTGATAATATTGATATTACCAGTCAACCAATTAATAATCAGGTAAGCGCTTTAGAAGAAGGTTTTGAGGGAGTGTTTCCGGGAAGTGGTTGGATCAATAATAATTGTACAATAGGGCTGGTTCCAAGATCGGGTAGAAAAAGTTTACTTTTTGATGCTACTGGAGATGCAATCACCACACCTGTTTTGTCAAGTCCTGGCAGAATTTCATTTTTTAGACTTTCAGAATCTTATGATACAACTACATGGAGTGCTTCAGTTGAAGTGCTTAATTACTCTGGCGCAGTTATAGCTACATTAACAAACATTACCACAGCACCTTATGAATATGCTAATGAAAACACCTATGATTTATCTGCATATTACAATGTGAGAATCAGAATAAGAGATACGAGAAGTTCAGGGAATTCTAAAAGATATGTAGATGATATTAAAGTAATTGGAAAAAATCAACCCGATATCAGTATCTATTCCTTTAATCATACGATTTATCATAATAATACAGAATATTTATCTGAGGATGGAACAGATATGTTTAGAAGACAGACCTATGCTACAGACGGTTATGGAAATTGGACGTATGTTTATACCATACGCAATATTGGTAATCAGACACTTTCTTTAGGAAAAATGTCTATTACAGGAGCTGATGTCAAAAACTTCACCTTAGGAGCAGATAGATCTTTTCAAAATATTGCTTCAGGAGGTGAACTTTCTTTTAGTGTGACTTATGATCCTAAATATGCTGGTTTTCATTATGTTACTATTAATATACCTTCTAATGATCCAGATTTGCCAATACTTAAAATTAATTTAAAAGGTTATGCCGTAGATTGTGATTTGCCCCAAAAAATTATTGCTGAAAATGACTTTGAAAATAATGCAACTTCTTCTATGCCATATACAGTTTTAAATTCTTGGGGGAGTCAATCTTTATCATCATTTACAACGAATACACAAACCAATTCTACTGGTGCAACTCAGTATTATCCTGCAAACCAGCCCATGACAGCAAGTGGTGTGAAAAGTTGGATGGTTTCTGGTAATCAGATTCAAGCCTTACAATTTGGCCCTATCAATGTTGCCGGAGAAAAAGGATTAGCCATCACATTAGAAGCAGCAGGATTTGATACTTCTTCTACTGGTGGACTGGATCCAGATGATAGGATAGAATTGTATGTAAGCTTTGACAATGGTACAACTTGGTCTAAAGAAGCTTATATAGAAGGTGCAGGAAGATCTAGTGGAACGGCAAGTGTAAGAATAAATAATTTATATAATTTTTCAACTGCGACAGAAAGAACATTTATCTTTACAGCAGATAATAATAATTCTTTTATTAGATGGGGGAACGATAAATCTGCAAATGGAGGAGTTGGAGATTCTGTAGGCTATCTTATTTTAGATATTCCAGATGAATTGAATGTATCTTCTGTCATGATAATGATTATTGCAAAGACAGATGGGCAAACCATTGATCCCAAAACCAATACCAATTATGGAGCAGATCTTGGAGAGACCATGCTCATTGATAATGTGAGAGTCGTGTCAAGAGGAATACCAAAAACCAAAACCTGGTATGGGCCAGCCATTGGATGGAAAGATGAATTTAATGCACCAAGTTCTAAATCTACATACATTCAAAAAGTAATTTTTGCAGAAAATTATGATTCTTCCGTGCATTCTGGTGATATAGAAGCTTGTAAATGTGATATTGCGGCAGGTAAAACCGTAACCATCCGAGGAAATAATTATATGAAAATAGAAAGTGACATTTTAAATGATGGAACTTTAAATATTGAAAGTGACGCTAATCTGGTTCAAGTCAGTAAAAAAGGAACCTATACAGGAACCAATCCTACGGCAATTGTAAAAAGAAATGCAAATCTTAAAATTAGAGATTATAACTACTGGGGAACACCTGTGTTAGACCCTATAAATTTGCAAGCGTTTTCACCAAATACTTTGTCTACTAATTTTTATACCTATAACGAATCAAATGATTTATTTGTAAGAATTGCAAGCCCTGCAACGACAAATTTTGAATTAGGAAAAGGATATGCAATCAGAGCACCGAATGACTTTACCACTACATCTACTGTTTTTAATGGTCAGTTTATCGGGAAGCCTACAAACGGAGATATATGGGTTCCTTTAGTATTTACAGATGCAACACATGGATATAATTTAATTTCAAATCCTTATCCTTCTAATATTGATTCTAGTTTGTTGTACCAATCCAATTCTAGTTTGATATATAATACCTTCTATCTGTGGACCAATACCAATTACAATCCAAAAATGCAAGGGTCTAATTATCCTGCAAATCTTCCTACAGGAACCCAGGTCATCAACAATTATGCTGTGATAAATGGGACAGGAGGTTTAGGAGCGCCTTATGGTTTTACAGGAACAGGAACCAATACACCAGTTTCATTTCCAAATAAATTTTTAAAAGTGGGGCAAGGTTTTGTGGTAAAAGCGAAAAGTGCAGGAAACCTTCTTTTTGAAAATGAAATGCGTTCTACAGATAATAGTGCAATATTCTTTAATAGAATGTCTAGCAATACGAAAGGAAGTAACAAAAATGCAGAAACTACGATGGATAGATTTTGGGTAAATCTTAAAACACCGTTAGATTTCGTAACACCTCTATTAATAGGGTATCCGAATGGAGCAACTGATAATTATGAAATGGATTATGATGCAGAACTTTTTATTCTAGGAGGAGATAGTTTTTATTCCATTCTAGATGGGTTAAAACTAGGGATTCAAGGTAAAAAATATCCATTGAACACTACAAAAGATGTCATCACTTTAGGAGCAAGGTTCGGGTTGCAAGGAAGTTATGAAATCGCTTTAGACAAAGTGGAAGGCGTATTTGCAAATGGACAAAGTATTTATCTTAAGGATAATTTTACAGGAGTCGTGACAAATCTTTCTCAATCACCTTACACTTTTACTGCAGATGCTGGAGAAGTAAACAATAGATTTGAAATTATATACAACTATAAAACATTGGGAAGCAATGAGGCTAGTCAAAAAGAGCCTGTGGTGATTTATAAAGAAGATAATGGTTTTGTAATCAATGCGAATGAAGTAATCACTTCAGTGAAGTTATTTGATGCTACCGGAAGATTGGTCAACGAACAAAAAGTGGAAGCTAAATCTACCAAGATTATTTTTTCAAATACTCAAAAAGGTGTATTCTTAGTAGAAATCATTACTCCATCTAAACGATATACCAAAAAAATTATCAACTAGATAATGATTTTATACACCAAAAAAAGCGCTGAGATTCATCTCAGCGCTTTTTTTATCACCACATCACCCCGCATCCATCACCCCACAATTTTCAAAAAAATCTGTATAATCTGCGAAATCAGCGAGAGACAAAAAAATATTTATGAAAAGAATCCGCGAGAATTTTCCTCATCCACCATTTTTTGAAGATTTTCACATCCTTTAGGACAAGAGGCAAAGAAAATCTTCAAAAAATCCCACACCTCACACCATCACCTCATTACCTCATCACCCCACACTCCCCAATTTTTTACGCTAAATTACGTATTGCCAGTTTTTGTCAGTCTTTGTTATTTAGGCAATTGATAATTCTACCGAATTATTAGCTAAAAACACACAAAACGATGAAAATAAAAACTTTTACTTTTTTAGTAAGTCTTCTCTATGTCCAAATTTTTTCACAAAACATTGGAGATTTTAAGTCAGTAATTTCTGGGAATTGGGCTTCAGCAGCCACTTGGCAGATGTACACCGCTACAGGCTGGGTTTCAGCTACTCAATATCCTGGACAAACCTCTGGTAATTATTCCGTCACCATTAGTGATGGCAATACGGTAACAGTAGGAAACTACACCAATGGAAATAACAGTGGCCCCTCTCTTACGGTTTCTTATAACATTGGAGACCTTGCAGTCCTTGGTCAACTCACCTTAAACATCAATATGGAGCTCAATAATACGGATGACTTGTTAATTGATGCAGGAACTGTGCTATGGAACCAAAACAATGTTTACCTCAAACTGAAACAAAACGCCGAGGTGAAAATCATCAATACAGGAACGGGTTCTTGTGGAAATAGTACTGGATTGAATGGATATGGTTTCATAGGAGGAAGCTGTTCTAATCAAACATCTTTAGAAATCGGGAACATTACGTATACCAATTGTGCGGGAAGTGGCAACGCTGTTGCAGGAACATTCTGCGATGTGGTAGAAGCGGGAGGAACCCTCAATGCTACACCTATTGCATCAGCAACTAATATATGTTTACCAAATAATTCAGTAACGCTTACCGCAGCCAGCAATAGCAATGTTACCGAAACCAAAACCTATACATGGTCGGTAGTTTATGCTCCAGTTGGATTCACTGGTTTCTCTAATAATGGTCTTTCTTCCATTACCGTGAATAATTTAATAGCAGGAACCTATGTGTTCAAACTTAAAATCTCAATTACTAAATCAGGAAAAACGTTTAGTGCAGAAGATACGGTTACAATAAACGTATATCAAGCGATTGCATCGGGAACAATTAATAGTTTAAATATTTGCAGTAAAAATAATACAAGCAATGTAATCACCTTATCTGGATATAATGGGACAATAACAAAATGGCAATCCTCTACCACCAGTAACTTCAGTACTGCTGTTACAGATATTGCGAATACCACCAATCAATTAATATTACCCAATAATTTAAATACAGATAGGTATTATAGAGTGGTGTTATCAAATGGCTCTTGTAATGGCTATTCTGCAGTAGCAGAGGTGAAAACCAATACCACCATTTATACAGGGACATGGAGTAACGGAACACCAGATATTTCGAAGAGAGCGGTTTTTTCTAATAATTACTTAATAGATTTAGATCTAAATGCTTGTGCGGTAGAAGTAAATAATAATGCAGTAGTAACCATTCCTGCCAATAAAACGCTTACAGTAGATGCTGAAATAGAAGTGCTATCAGGAAATATAAAAGTAGAGAATGATGCAAGCTTGGTTCAGGTGAGGAAAAATGTAACAAACATGGGAAATATTACCGTCAATAGAGATGCTAATCTCAAGCGTTTAGATTATAATTATTGGGGAACTCCAGTGGCGGGGCAAGAATTGAAAGCTTTTTCACCCAATACAGTTTCTAATAGATTTTATACTTATAATGAACGCACAGATGGTTTTGAGGTCATTAATCCTACAGGCAATAATTTCGTAGCAGGAAAAGGATATGCGATAAGAGCACCCAATAATCATCCTACTTCAGTTACCGTATTTAATGGAGTATTTACTGGAGTGCCCAATAATGGTGATTTCACAGTTCCTGTGAGCAATAGCCTTAATGGATTTAATCTCATTGGAAACCCATATCCATCCAATATGAGTTTTGCAGATTTTTATGAAGCCAATAGCTCAGTGATTAATAATATTGCATATTTCTGGACCAATATCAATCCTAATCCTGCTATGCAGAATAGCAATTACACTACCAGCAATGAGTATAACAATTATGCAATATACAATGGAAGTGGTGGAGTACCAGCTACTGGGCCTACAGTGTCTAGCGTTACGCCGAATCCTGATTTTAGAGTAGGACAAGGATTTATTATTCAAGCAAAAGCCAATGGAAATGTAGTATTCAATAATGCCATGAGAAACGGAAATACGACAGCTAAGTTTTTCAATAGAACCGCAGCCAAAGAAAAAGTTGACCGTTTCTGGCTACAGTTAACTACTCCGTTGGATGTTGCTAATAAAATTTTGATAGCCTATAAAAAAGAGGCTACAGATGGTTTTGATGTAGATTATGATGCGCCACATCTTATCATAGGAGCAGATTCTTTTTACAGTATTTTGAATCAGGAAAAATTAGCGATCCAAGGAAAAAAATATCCTTTGTTAGAAAATGACAAAATACAACTCGGAGCTAGTTTTTATGATGCAGGAAACTTTACCATATCACTAGAAGAAAAAGAAGGAATTTTCGCAAACGGACAAGCAATTTATCTCAAAGATAATCTTACAGGAATGATGACCAATTTATCTCAATCTTCTTATACTTTTAGGGCAGAAAAAGGAGAGGTAAATAATAGATTTGAGATTTATTTTAGTAATAAAATATTGGCTACAGATCAAGCCAATTCAAAAAATCCTATTGTGATTTATAAAGAAGATAATGGTTTTGTAATCAAAGCATCAGAAATAATCACGGAAGTAAAAGTCTTCGATGCTTCTGGAAGATACATCAAACATCAAAAAGTAAATGCTAAATCTACTCAGGTGCTGCTTCCTGAAAATCAAAAAGGAGTGCTCGTCTTCGAAGTCATTACTGCAACAAACAAATACACCAAAAAAGCATTAAAATAAATGTTAAACAAAAAGCGCCGAGATTAATCTCGGCGCTTTTCATATCATCCCACACCCCTCATCCCTCATCCTTCATCCATCACCTCACAATTTTCAAAAAAATCTGTGCAATCTGCGAAATCAGTGAGAGACCAAAAAAATATTTATAAAAAAGAATCCGCGAGAAGTTTCCTCATCCACCATTTTTTGAAGATTTTACATCCTTTAGGACAAGAGGCAAAGAAAATCTTCAAACAATCCCCGCATCATCCCGCACCCCACATCCCTCAAAATACGTAAAATGCATTAGAACATTTCTTCTGTAATACTTGTAATTTTGATAGTGACTTAGAAAAAAAAGACTGATGAAAAACAAAAACACAAACAATGAAAAAAAATTTATTCTCGAGAGGTATTTATATCTCTGTTATATTAGTGTATTTGTTACTTGATGCAGTATTGAATGCACAGATACAATCTGCACAATCAGGAAATTGGTCTTCTTCATCCACTTGGATAGGAGGAGTAATTCCCAATGGAAATGATGCAGTTATCATCAATGCCAATCATCAGGTAACCTTAGATAATACCGCTTTTGCAACCAGAAACGCCAATACTACCATAAATCTATATGGAACATTAGCAGCAAGTGTTACGTGTGTGAATAATGCATCTATGCTAGTAAATGGCAGTTTTAAACTTATTTCTGGAGGTTGGGCTACAGGCAATAATTTTGTCTATGGAATGAGTTCTAATTTAATTTTCGACCTAGGTTCTGGATTTTATGAAGTAAACAATACAGATGTATTTTGGCCAGTAACCAGTGGACCTAGAAATGTATATCAGGCAACCATTCCACCTACTGCTTTACCTGCAGGACTCAGACTAAACAATATGACCAGAACCGTAGAAGGTCTCATGTCGGTAGATGCAGGAATACATTTATCAAATGCTTCCCTTATTCTTAATGGAACGGTTCAAATCAATACCAATGGATATTTTAACGATGCACCAATTTATGGAAATAACTCTACTTTAATTTACAATACAGGACTTTCTTATAACAATGGCAATGAATGGAATGCGGGAGGAAACAATACAACAACTGCAGGTTTAGGAATTCCTCAAAATGTCACGATCCAAAACGGAACCCAGCTCAATATGTTTGCAGCGAGAGGATTAGCAGGAAATCTTTTAATCAAAGATGCAAATTCTAAACTCAACCTAGGAAACAATATTGGAGATGACTTATTCTTAAAAGGCAACTTGAATATTCAAATTGCGAATGGTCTGAATGCCAATAATAGAGCGGTAGTGTTCATTAATAATGCCTTACAAACCATACAGTCAGTAACCAATCCACTTATACTTCCTTATATCAATTTAGCGAGTCCTTCTGGAAACACCAATGTTCAGTTGCAAACAGATCTAAACATCACCGCTCCCAATGGTGGAAATGCTATTTCATTTCTTAATGCGTCAGATGTTTTAGACATCAACGGCAAGAGCTTAACCATAGGAACTACAGGAGTAAATAACACCATCGCTGGAACAGGAAGGTTTAAAGGAAACTATGCTTCAAAACTCACATTGCTCGGAAACGGAAGCATAGGAATTATGAGTTTTTTAACAGGTTTTCAGACTTTGGGAAATTTAACTATCAATAGACAAGCAGGACAAACAGCCGTAACTCTAGGCTCTTCTGTGGTGATTTTAAACAATCTTACTCTTACCAATGGAAATGTAGAACTTAAACACAATTACCTTACCCTAGGAGCTACTACCACACTTACCGGAGGAAGCGCCAATAGTTTTGTGATTTCAGAAAAATCTAATGGAGGGGGTAGATTAAGAAAATATGTAAATGCTAAAATCACCTACTTTTTCCCTGTAGGCGATAATCCGAATTCCAATGCAGGAAGCGAATACACACCACTAGAAATTACCTTGCACTCAGGAATCCTTAATTCGTCTGCATTTATAGAAGTGGCAACCGAAAATGCAAAACACACCACCAATGATTCACCCGTAGATTATCTTTTGAGATACTGGGTGCTCAATTCCCAAAATACCGTAAATCTAAGATACAGCGTTAATGCCTATTATACCAATGCAGATATTTTTGGTACAGAAGTAAATTCTGTGGCAGGTCAGTGGAATGGGACACAATGGTTAGAACACATTCACATCGGTAGCAATATTTTAAAATTAGAAGGGTTAACAGATTTTCCACTCATCAATGAGATTACTGCAGGTAATCCTCTCAAAGGAAGAGAGATCAACGTAAGAGGAAACGGACTCAATATTTCCAGTGGAGATATCACACCAGATAATTATGACAATACTTTCTTTGGTACTACAGTAGTAGATGGTGGAACCATAGACAAAACCTTCGTTATCGAAAATGTAGGAAATCTTCCACTTTCTATCAATGGAGTAACCATTACAGGAGCTAATGCAAGCGATTTTACTATCATAACCAATCCTGCCAATAACATCCTCGAGCAAACCTCCAGCAATTTAATTATTAGATTCAATCCTTCTGCTAATGGATTAAGAAACGCTACCGTAAATATTCAGAACAATGATACTAACGAGAGTCCTTACACCTTTGCGATTCGAGGAGGAGGCAGTACTTCTGTCCCATGCAGTTCAGATGTAATCATTGTACAGCAAGATTTTGAAGATATTCCAAATGAACCACTATATGATTATACCACAAATGTTTATACGGGTTCTGTGGTGGTTTCAGGAGGCTTTGCTTTTGCCAATGAAGCCCTCAAAAACAAATACTTAGGTCAAGAATCTTTACAGATATTTAATACAGACGCCGAAATAAACTTTAATTCCATCAACACCAGTTTTTATTCTAATGTAGAGTTAAGTTTCAATCTCGCTTCTTTAGGCGGAAATTTTGGAGTAGGAACCAATAGTGGTGATGTAATTATAGTTTCGGTGTCTGCCAATGGTGGGGCATATTCAGATGAAATCATCATCAGAGGAAATGTAAACAGCAATTGGTCATTTGCAGATGGTTTAGGTGCTGCCAGTAAAATATATTCTGGCACCAATGCTCCAGTAACCTTCCAAACACCTACGGGAAGCCAAACCACCAATGCCTTAAAAACCATTGTACTTTCTCAATTGCCTGCCGTAAATGATTTAAAATTAAAATTCAGATTAATATCAGGCTCAGAATCTAGAATCTGGAGCGTAGATAATATTCTGCTCAAGGGAACGGCTCCTGCTAAAGTTTGGAACGGCTCAGCATGGTCTGGCTTAGGAACTTCAGCACCAGATGCTTATGAAAAAGTATTGTTGGCCGAGAGCTATAATACAGACCTTCATGGCAATTTTGTCACTTGCGAATGCGAAATTACTTCTGGGAAATCATTGCTCGTAACCGCCAATCATTATGTGGAAATTCACAATAGGCTCATCAATTATGGTACAGTAACCGTAGAAAATGATGGTAATTTGATTCAAAGAAATGATACTTCTGTAAACGTAGGAAATATAAAAGTGAAAAGGAATGCCAATCTAAAACGTTTAGACTACAACTATTGGGGAAGTTCTGTAGCAGGACAAAATCTTAAAGCATTTTCTCCAGGGACTTTGTCTACAAGATTCTATACCTATAACGAAGCAGATGATTTCTTCTACGTGATTTCACCTACCAGTAATGATTTTATTCCTGGAAAAGGATACGCCATTAGAGCGCCAAATGATTACGCACTTACCAATACTGTTTTCAACGGAGAATTTTTCGGAGTGCCGAATAATGGAGTGATTGCTGTAAATGTAACCAAATCAGCAAATGGATATAACCTCGTGTCTAATCCTTACGCATCAAACATCAATTTTGCCAATTTCTATGCAGCTAATAGCAGTATCATCAATAACATCGCGTATTATTGGACCAATGTAAATCCTAATCCTGAAATGCAAGGCGCCAATTATCCTAATGGTGGTTTTCTTAATAATTACGCCATCTATAACGCTAGTGGAGGTGTTCCTGCAACAGGTCCTGCACAAAATGGTTCTGTAACACCAAATCAATACATAAAAGTAGGACAAGGCTTCATTATCCAAGCCAAAAATAATGGAACAGTGGTCTTTAACAACAGCATGAGAACTAATAATACCACCGCTAAATTCTTTAACAAAATGTCGAAAAATGCCAAAGAAGAAACCAACGATAGATTTTGGTTGCAGTTAACCACACCATTGCAGGTGGCAAATAAAATCCTCATAGCCTACAAAAAAGAAGCGACCAATGATTTCGAAATAGATTATGATGCACCACATCTCATCATAGGAGCAGATTCATTCTATTCTATTTTAGGTGAACATAAATTAGCCATTCAAGGCAGAAAATATCCATTGGCGATGAATGAAGTAATTCCGCTAGGAGCATCTTTCTATGCGCCGGGAAATTATACCATTTCTTTAGCCGAAAAAGAAGGAATTTTTGCCAATGGTCAAGCCATTTTGATTAAAGACAATGTCAACAATTCACTCGTGAATTTACAAACCGAAGACTACACTTTTACGGTACAAACGGCGGGCGAAATTGAAGACCGATTTGAATTGGTATTTATGGATAAATCACAAAATTCAGGTAATACCGATACAGCTTTACAAGAGGTTAGAGTGATAGACCAAGCAGACCATTACCTCGTGATTTCTAAAAATGAGAAGATACTAGAACTTTATTTGAGCAATGCTCTAGGCAATTTCAATAAAAAATATACTCCAAAAAATAAATCTATACTAATTCCAAAATCAGAATTACCACTTCCGGGAGTGTATTTCATCAAAGGGAAAACAGAAACCAGATGGTTTGAAGAAAAAATCATCAAGTAATCCCTTTACAAATGGAAGTGAAAATGAAAGTAAGCCGAGAATTCGTTCTCGGCTCTTTTTTTAGTGGTTGCTGATAAAAAAGCATCAACGATTCTTAGATAAAACACAAAAAAAGCGGTGCTAAGTGCCAAAAATGGGCGCCGAATTTTAGATTTTGAGCGATAAAAAAGCACAATGTTCTATGTGAATAAAATTTAACATTTTCTGAAAACCCCTTCATTATTAAGTAATTGATTATCAGGAAACGTTTTTTTTTATTTTATGTTAAAAAAATCATAAAGATTTCTTAAAAATGATTAATTTTATCGTCCGTTTTATTAAATAACTTACATACTCTTAACACAAATGAAGAAAACTCTACGAGTTTTATTTTCTCGCTTTGCTATACTCCTCATCTCTCTAATCTCCACTTTTGGGTGGGGGCAATATTCAATTGCTGGACTTGGTTCTGGGAATACTTATATACAAAATTTTGATACTTTTAGGGGTACCTCCGCTACTTTACCAACTAATTGGGCCGTTGTAACCGCTTCTTATAATGCTACTTATCCAATAATAACTTCTGGTGCTACAACTCCTACAGTTGCTAATGCATCTGGTAATAATTGTTATGCCGGAAGAGCATCTTCAAGTAGTACAGACTATTCTATATTACAGAAGCCAGCAACAACAGGAACAACTACTTTTACTTTTAATGCTAAAAATAATACGGGAAGTACAATTGATGGATTAACTTTAACATGGAATGTAGAACAATTTAATAAAAATGGTAGACCAGCAACTGTTGATTTTTCTTACAGTATTAATGGAGGTGCTTATGTCAATACTGGAATATCTGGGACTACACTATATACATGTAGTACTGGAACAGAAACTTTATTTAATTCAACAAGCACCGCAAGATCAATAACAATTTCTGGTATAAGTATTCCTAATACTCAGAATATAGATTTTAGATTTACAATAAATGGAACTTCAGGAACGGGCTCTAATCCATTAGTTGGGATTGATGATTTTACAATGTATGCAACATCAAATTCTTCGGGTGCATATACAGTAGCTTCTGGAGATTGGAATACGGGGTCTACTTGGAATACCGGTACAGTGCCTACTTCTTCCGATAATGCTACTATTTCTGCTGGTCATACTGTATATACGGGTACTTCTTTAACAAGAAATGCTACTACTACAGTTAATGGAACCTTCCAAATTAATGCGGGAGGTTGGGCAGGCGGTACCACAGATTTTACCTATGCTGCTGGTTCAGAACTGATTTTTAATCATGCTAATTCTACAGATTATGGACCAATAGACAATACACATAAGTATTGGCCAAGTACTAACGGACCTACTAATGTTACGCTTAATGCTAATAGCCCAATTAATCTTGGTGTGGCAAGAGCGGTTACCAATTTATACACTTCTTCAGCAATAAAAGGAGCATCTAATCTTACCGTAAATGGTATCAATCAATTGAATAGCAGTGGAGCAATCTTTGATTCAGCGCTTAATTATGGGAGTTCAGCTACTTTAGTGTATAATTCAGGTGGTATTTTTGGGAGAGGCAATGAATGGAATAATAATCCAGCCAATGTAACTTTACAAAACAGCACTGCCCTAAATTATCCTAATGGATGGGGGGCGATATCAAGAACGCTTACAGGTAATCTTACCATAGGGGCAAGTTCTGCATTATATATGGATTATGGTACTCCTGCTACAGGAGTTGGATTACTCACCATAGGAGGAAATGTAAACAATAGTGGTAGTTTGTCTTTAGGAAATCAAGCAGGTGGAGATTTGAAAGTTGCAGGCAATTGGTCTAACTCTGGTACTTTTACACCTAATAACAGAGCTGTGTTTTTTAATGGTTCTGGTATGCAGACTGTTACCAATTCTTCTGGTACAGAAACTTTTAATTTTTTAAATGTAGAAAATAGTGCTTCTCTTAAATTAGCAACAGGTACTAATGTGCTTGTGAATGGGATTAATGGTCTCACACTTTCTACTACACATGCAAGTTCATCTATTGATTTAAACGGTCAAACATTTACACTATCTGGTGGTGGTAATTTGTCTTTATCTTCAGGGAATAGATTTATTAATAGTAGTGTTACAGGTGGTATTTTTAAAATAACCACTTCAGTCATTACAGTTTCGAATGGGGGAACGCTTACATTTGGAACTACTGCCAATCCTACTTTTGCGACTTTAATTCTAGAAAGTGGCTTCAATGCTGGATCGGGTAGTGCCACTACGCTCAATAGTGTTCTTCAAATTAATAATGGAGGATTTGTAACAGGAAATACGCTTAGATACAGCACAGGTTCTTTACTTAAATATAATGTAGGAACTGTTTATAATAGAAATTTTGAATGGAATGGAACCGCTTCGCCAATTGGAGTACCTTATAATGTTCAGTTGTCGAATAATACAACGCTGAATTATGTAAATGCGGCAAACTTAGCACAGCAATACATCACCAATAATCTAACGATAGATAGTGGCTCAAATTTATATATGGATTATGGTTCCGCAACTTGTGGAGGAGCCTTGAACATAGGAAATAATCTTGTATCTTCTGGTGGGATGACTCTAGGTTTTGCATCTGGAGATGATTTGAAAGTTGGAGGAAACATAACATTCAACGCTGGCTATACTTTTAATGCAAAAGGAAGAGCTATTTTCTTTACCAAAGCTGGAACGCAAATAGTTACTGCATCTAGTAAACCTACTTTTCATTATGTTGTTTTTTCTGGAGCTACCACTACAGTACAGTTAGCTTCTGGAACAAGTTTAGATATTACAGCACCCAATGCAGGTAATGTTATTTCTTTTAATGCAGGTACCAATGTTTTTGATATCAACGGTAATACATTAACGTTAGGAACTACAGGAGTGGCCAATACAATTTCTGGAAGCGGAACTTTTAAAGGAAGTACTACATCTAATCTTACATTATTAGGAAATGGAAGTATAGGAACTTTAAATTTTACAACGGGTTCACAAACTTTAGGAACATTTACGGTAAATAGACAAACTTCAACTATAGGAGCAGTTTTAGGAACACCTTTGGTAGTAAACTCTACCTTAGTTCTTACCAATGGAATTGTAGATTTAGGCTCGAATATGTTAACGCTTGGTTCAACTTCAGGAGCAGGCACACTTACAGGAGGTTCTTCTTCATCTTACATCATAGCAGACAGAACAGCGGGTGGATCTTTTAAAAGATTTACTCCTACTATTAGCTCTTATACTTTTCCGATAGGAGATGCTTCTGGCACAGCAGAAGGTACACAATATTCTCCTGCAACAGTAAATCTTACTACGGCTACACTTGTATCAGCTTCTTTCTTACAAATGAATGTAGAAGATGCAATAGAGCCAAACAGTCAGGCAACAACGGATTATATTACCAGATATTGGAACCTAAATGGGAATAGCATAACCAATGCTACCTATAATTTTACAGGAAATTATCTCCCTGCAGATATCGTCGGAACGGAGTCTATAAGCAAATCGGGTAGATATGCTACAAGTTCAGGATGGACAGAAGGAGCTACCTTATCCTCTAACACTGTTTCATTAACTGGCTTAACTACAGGTGCTGGTGCAATAAATGCTACAGCAGACAGCAATCATTATACAGGAGGTTATCCTTTTACAAAAGCAGAAATTAATATCAAACAAGGTACTACAAGTTATGCTACAGGATCAAGTTATGCTTTTGGAAATGTAGAAGTTACAACGAATAAAGATATTACTTTTACGATTGAAAATTTAGGATTAGAGGCGCTTAATCTAAGTGCTGCCACTGTTTCTGGAACAGGTTTTTCTCTATTAACGAATTATACTTCTCCTGTAAATGGCAATGCTAACACTACTTTTGTTATTAGATTTACTCCAAATGCTTTATCAGCATTTTCAGGGAGTATTAGTATTCCTAACAACGATGTTTCAGGCTCCGAAAATCCTTATATAATTAATTTCACAGGAACAGGAATTGTCAGTTCTTTAACAGATATTATTGCTTCAGGAACAGAACAGAATACCATTTCTTCTACTGTAAATAACATTCCCATTACTGACAATACAAAAGGAGTGCAAGTATGGCAATTTACCATAAGAGATGGTGGTGCTACGGGAGATAATGATAATTTAGCAAGTATTCTTACATCATTAAATATTGCTAAAAGTGTTTCTAGTTCTATTGGAGATTTCAGAGATGCGATTTATTCTATTGGATTGTTTGATGGTTCTACATTATTAGCGACTGGTAATGTAGTAAGTGCTACTCAGATACAATTTACAGGATTAAATGTTAATATCCCTGATAATGGTTCGAAAACATTATCAGTGAGACTTTCCTTGAAATGTCCATTGGGTGCAGGTGCTGTAGATGGAGATGATTTGGTATTTAGCATTTCTAATACTAATGCAACTTTTGATGCTACGGGTTCTGGGAATGCGGCCTTTTCTGCAGCAGTTTCAGCAGATACTAAAAATATATTAGACGTAATAGCAACTAAATTAACATTTACCACCCAACCAATAACTACAGCAGTCAATCAATCTATGCCAACGGTAAGAGTAAGTGCAGTAGATGATTGTGGAAATATTGATAAAAATTATATAGGTACAGTTTCTATTACAAGTACAGGTTCATTACTTACCACACCAATTACTGCTTCACTGAGTTCGGGAGTAGCAATTTTTAATAATATTGTCCATACAGTGGTGGGTACAAGCAAAACACTTACGGCTACTGAAGGAACAAAAAGCATGATAAGTAGTTCTTTTGATATCATAGCCAATTCTTTCTTTGAAAAGGGAGATTTTATGGTAGTGGGAGTGAATTCTAATATAGTTAATTGTTCAGGTACCAATCCTGCATATGCTGCTGCGAGTGGTTTTAATTCTGGTGCTGATGAAATAAGCTTTTTCAGTTTTAAAAATATTTATAATGGTGATGTGTTTTTTATTACGGATAACGGGTATGAAAGAACTACTGCAGGAAAATGGGGAGACTCTGAAGGAGTATATAAAATTACAAGAACAGGAGGAACTATTGCTGCAGGAACGGTCTTAAACATGTGGTTATATGACTCAGCTCCGTTTCTTACGTTTACCTCACCTGATAATGGATGGACGGTAACTCGAGAAACTGGATTCACAAATCCAGTGGTTCTAAATACGAATGGAGATCAAATCTATTTTATGCAAGGGGGCTCTTGGAGTAATCCTGCTGGAACTCACGATGCAGAGTATATACCAGGAACAATTTTATTTGCATTCAATACCAATTCTTCATGGACTTCAATGACTAATTCTTCCCAGCAATCTGGATTGTATCCAGGGGTAAGATGTTTTAGTGTATTGCCTAATGCAGCTACAGATTTTCTAGAATATACAGGTCCCGTAACCGCTGCAAGCAGAAGAGATTGGATAGAAAGAATTAATAACCCAAATAACTGGTCTAATAGATTATCTTGTACAGGATATACGAGGATGCATGTAGATCAAGTATATACGATATTAAATGGGGCTACTGTAAATGGATTATGGAGAGGGAGCTCAGATGGTAACTGGTTTGATTGTTCGAATTGGGATAATTTAAATGTTCCTGATCAATCTACTAATGTTTCTATTCCTAATACAGCAACGAATGATGTTGTGATAAGTGCAGCAGCAGTAGATTCTGATTTATATGGATACATTGCAAAAGCCAATAATATTGACATTGAAAAAAAATTAACAATAGAAGGAAACGCTAATGACAAATTAGAAGTATATGGTAATTTAACTTTAAATGCTGAAGGCACTTTAGACATGGACGATAGCAATGCCACTACACAAGATGGTCAAATCTATCTCTATGGAAACTGGACGAATAATGCTGGTGATTCAAGTTTTTTACAAGGACAAAGCACTGTTCATTTCCTTGGAAACGCTACCCAAGTAGTTAATAACAATAATCATAGTAATGTTGAAACTTTTGGAAACGTAGTGTTAGGAAATAATTTTGATACAGCGGTTTCTAATGACTTATACATCGATGGAACTCTTACCATAAATGCAAATAAAGCACTAACAATCAATTCATCAAACAATTTTGTAGAAGTGGTAGGTAATGTAACCAATAATGGAGCCCTAACTGTAGAGAGTGACGGCAATTTTATACAAAGAAATGGAACTTATACTGGAAGTAGCATCACCGTAAAAAGAAATACAAACCTTAAACGTTTAGATTATAATTACTGGGGAACACCTGTTTCTGGTCAAAATCTAAAAGCATTCTCTACGGGTACTCTTTCAAGTAGATTCTATACCTATAATGAAGCTACAGATGGTTTTGTATGGATTGATCCTAATAGTAATAACTTCTTGCCAGCAAAAGGTTATGCGATTAGAGCAAGCAACACAGCTACCACTACCCCGCAAATTTTCGCTGGAGAATTCAGAGGTTTGCCAAATAATGGAACATTATCTCTCAATTTATCCTATACAGATGCAGCACATGGGTATAATTTAGTAGCAAATCCATATCCATCAAATATAGATTTAGACCAATTATACACAGACAATAGCGGAGATATTACAGGAACATTTTATTTCTGGACCAATATCAATCCTAATCCTGCGATGCAATATTCTAATTATCCTCAGTTAGGTTATTATAACAATTACGCAGTGTATAACGCTTCTGGGGGAGTACCTGCAGCTGCGCCAG
Source organism: Cloacibacterium sp. DMC96 (assembly GCF_056313765.1). NCBI lineage: Bacteria > Pseudomonadati > Bacteroidota > Flavobacteriia > Flavobacteriales > Weeksellaceae > Cloacibacterium > Cloacibacterium sp. DMC96. The sequence goes on from NZ_JBQUZQ010000001.1 coordinate 332,982, forward strand.
CAATATGTGCAGAAGGTTGTGTGGCAGATTCGTCTACGCCAACCAATATAGTGAAGCCAGGGCAAGGATTTATAGTGAGAGCAACAGGGGTGGCTAAAACGCTAGATTTTAACAATTCACTAAGAAAAGCATCCTCTGGAATATTCTTTAATAGAATGGCAAGTCAACAAAAATCTAATAATAGGTACTGGGTACAGCTCATAACGCCTCTTAAATTAGTCAATACCATTCTAATTGCATATAAAGAAGGCTCTACGAAAAAATTTGAAGAAAATTTTGATTCCAAATTATTGGTAGAAAGTCCAGACTCCTTCTACTCTAAAGTAGATGATAATAAATTATTAATACAAGGAAGAGGATATCCTTTTAATGTAAATGATAGGGTAGGTTTAGGAACATCTTTTTATCAAGCAGGAGTTCACACGATTTCTTTGACCAAAAAAGAAGGTGAATTTTCAGATGGTCAACCCATTTATCTTCACGATAAAAAGGAAGGAAAATTGACAGATTTACAAAAACAAGAATATTCGTTTATTGCAGAGCCAGGAGAAAGTACAGATAGATTTGAAATTGTTTACAATACCACAAATAAAATCTTAGGAACCAATGAAAATAACAAATACGGATTGCAAATTTATGAGGCAAATAATAATTTTATAATTAAAGCAGATAAAGTATTTGATGAAGTAAAAATTTATGATATTTCTGGTAAACTTTTGAAAACCATAGAGGCAGGAAAAAAACAATTATTGATAGAAAAATCTATTTTAAATACAGGTACTAATGTTTTTAGCATTATATTTGCCGATGAAATGGTAAACAAAAAAATAATATCAAAGTAAATGAAAGCATTAATTTCCACACTGTTTCTTTTGTTAGCTATATTTTTTGTGAAGGCTCAAGAAACAGAAGAAAATAGATTTCAACAGTCAGAAAATGCAGCTACAGGTACTACAAATACCAGTGGTGCTTTAGGCGGTATTGGAGGAGAACAAGATGCAGGGCCAGGAAATCCACCGGGTGATGAAGAAATTCCTATTGATGATTATTTACCATTTTTGGCTATTACAGCATCTGCAATAATGGTTTATCAGTACAAAATGAAAAATCGTAAAATGGTTAAATAAATTAAAAAAAACCGGAAGTTAACTTTCGGTTTTTTATTTTTGTAAATATGCAAGAAAAAAAACTTTTTCCCTTTCAAGAAATTAAGCAAAAATTAGTCAATTTTTGTGTCTACCAAGACAGATGCCATGCAGAAGTAGAACAAAAAATGAAAGAATTTGTCCTGATTCCTGAAGCAAAGGAAGAAATAATCCTCTATCTCATAAAAGAGAACTACTTAAACGAAGAACGCTTTGCCAAAAGTTTCACCCGAGGAAAATTCTACATCAAAAAATGGGGAAAAAATAAAATCAAGCAACAACTCCGTCTCAAAGGAATTTCAGATAAACTCATTGTCAAATCTTTTTCGGAAATAGATGAGCGTGATTATCAAGATACCATTCGTGATTTTATCGAAAAACTATTACCCACTTACAAAGGATTGAAAGATTATCAAAGAAAACAGAAATTGATAAAATTCTTGATGTCAAAAGGTTATGAATACGAAGAAATTGTGAATCAATTTCAGTCTTAAAAAAATGTTAAAAAAATAACCATTCCCTGAAAAAAAAAAGTAAATTTGTGGGTTGTTATGTATAAAAAATTTTTTAAACCTTTATTAGATTTTGTGCTGTCGTTATTAGGAATAATCGTTACGAGTCCTATTTTTCTGATAGTATTTATCGCTTTATTGTTTGCCAATAGAGGAAAAGTTTTTTTTCTACAAAATAGACCCGGAAAAAACGAGGAAATTTTTAAAATTATCAAGTTTAGAACCATGAACGATAAAAGAGATGCTCATGGGAATCTCTTACCAGATGAAGAACGATTAACCAGCATTGGTAAATTAGTAAGAAAAACTTCTTTAGACGAAATCCCACAACTCATCAATGTGCTCCTAGGAAACATGAGTCTCATAGGGCCTAGACCATTACTCCCAGAATACCTGCCTCTTTATAATGATTTTCAAAAGAAAAGACATCTCATAAAACCGGGCATTACTGGCTGGGCACAAATCAATGGAAGAAATGCTGTAGAATGGGAAAAAAAATTCATGTTTGACGTTTGGTATGTAGAAAATCTGAGTTTTTTGCTTGATTTACAAATAATGTTCTTAACTTTGAAAAAAGTGCTTAAATTAGAAGGAGTAAATCGAGAAGGAGAAGCTACTAATATTGCTTTTAAAGGAAATGAATAGTCTAGTTTTATACGGTGCAGGTGGTCATGCAAAAGTGATTTACGATATCATTTTATCAAATGATATGTTATTAGAATATCTGGTAGATGACAATCCTCCTGCAGATTTTTTCCACCATCTCGAAATTTACAAACCTACAGAAGAATTATTAAGAAAGCACAAGGTAATTGTAGCCGTAGGAGATGCCAATGCCAGAGAAAAAATTGTAAATAAACTCTCTGGAATTTGTACCTTCGAAACCTTGATTCACAGAAGTGCTTTTGTTTCTAGATTCTCAGAATTAGGAGATGGAACAGTAGTGATGCCACAAGTTTGTGTAAATGCAGAAGTGAAGATAGGAAACCATTGCATTATCAATACAGCATCTGTGATAGAGCATGATTGCGTAATTGAAGATTTTGTGCATATTTCGCCTTCCGTAACTTTGGCTGGAAATATTACCATAAAAAAACGTGCGCAGATAGGAATTGGAGCGAGAATTATCCCAGGGGTAACCATAGGTAAAGATGCAATTGTAGGAGCTGGTGCAGTGATTATAAAAGATGTCCCTGCAGGAGCCACAGTGGTAGGAAACCCGGGTAAAATTATTAAATTGAGTGAATTACGTGAACAATAAATCAAAAATTTGGCTTTCTTCTCCGCACATGAGCGGGAATGAAATGAAATATATTCAAGAAGCTTTTGATGGGAATTGGATTGCTCCTTTAGGACCAAATGTAGATGGCTTCGAAAAAGACTTAGAAAATTATCTGGGACAAGAATCTCATGTAGCAGTAGTCTCTACAGGTACTGCCGCCCTACATCTTGCACTAGCCATGTTAGGCGTAGAAAAAGATGATTTTGTTATCTGTCAATCCCTTACTTTTGCCGCTTCAGCTAATCCTATTATCTATTTAGGAGGAATACCCGTTTTTGTAGATAGTGAAAAAGATACTTGGAATCTTTGCCCTATTGCAGTAGAAGACGCCATTAAGGTTTGTATAGAGAAAGGCAAAAAACCAAAAGCTATTATTACGGTTTGCCTTTACGGAATGCCGTATAAAGTAGAAGAAATAAAAGCCATTTCAGAAAAATATAATATTCCTATCATCGAAGATAGTGCAGAAGCATTAGGAAGCACTTATAAAGGTCAAAAATGTGGAACATTTGGAGATATTTCTGTCTTGAGTTTTAATGGAAATAAAATTATTACCACTTCTGGAGGAGGGGCATTAGTGCTCAAAGAAGAAATTTATAAACAAAAAGCAGTTTTTCTTTCCACTCAAGCCAAAGATGACGCACCACATTATCAGCATTCTATTGTAGGATATAACTATAGATTAAGCAATATTTGCGCAGGAATAGGGCGAGGTCAAATGGAAGTGATAGACCAAAGGGTAGCAGAGAGAAGAGCTAATCACGAGTTTTATAAAAATATTTTCAAAAATCAGGAAGGAGTAGAACTATTTACTGAACCATCCGAAGATTATCAATCCAATCATTGGCTCAATGCAATCATTATACACCCTGAAAAAACAGGAAATAAAGATAGAGAGTTCTGGAGATTGGCCTTTGCAGAAGAGAATATAGAGACTAGACCACTTTGGAAGCCTATGCATTTCCAGCCACTTTTTGACAATGAAATGTATTTTGGCGCAAATATTGCTGAGACGCTGTTCAATAATGGATTGTGCCTGCCTTCTGGCTCTAATCTTACAGACGACGATAAAGAAAGAATTAATAAGGTAATAAAAAATTTGTTAGGATAAATCTATTTGTAAATGATGCCGAACAGTTCTAAAAACAAAATGACCAGTGGGGATAATTACCTCAGAATTTCAAGTTTAAGATACCTTCCACGTTGGATGGTGTTTTTAATTGATGTCTTTATTTTATTTGTTTCATTGGGTGCTGCTTTTTTTATATTAAATAAAATCACCATTCTTCCAAAGTATTTACCCATAGAATGGAAGTATATTGTCATTATTGGCACCAACATCATATTCATGTATGTCTTCAAAACCTTTGCGGGCATTATAAGACATTCTACTTTTATTGATATTCAAAAAATATTTTGGTCGTCTTTTATAACTACAGTAAGTTTATTGGTGCTAAAGTATTCTACTTTTTGGCTAACAAAAACCAAATTATTTTACACTCCTCTTTTACTGCTGTATTTTGTAATATCTTTTACCGCATTGCTAGTCTTTAGATTAGCGGTGAAACAAGCATTTTATTTTATTAAGCATGTTAAAGCAAGCACTCAGAAAAAGAGAATTATGATTTTGGGAATCTCAGACCATTCTGTGGCTATGGCGGGAGCTATTTTAGATAATGACAATTTACCATACGAATTAACGGGTTTCTTAACCAAAAGAAATGACTCTAAATATGCTAAAATTTTAGGGCTTAAAATCTTAACTCAAGATAAATTCCTTAATAAAACTAAAGAACAAATTGGGTTAGAAGGTGTTTTAATATTGAAAGAAAGATTAACCAAGGAAGAACTGGAAGAGTGGGTGAATATTTTGCTTGATAAAGATCTAGAAATTCTTCAAGCACCAATGGTAGAAGAATTCAGCAATAAAAAAATTGAAGCCAATATTAGAAATCTTCAAATTGAAGACTTGTTAGATAGGGAACCTATTTCTATTCAAAATGAAGAAGTGATGAAACGTCATTTCGAAAAAGCAGTCTTAGTAACCGGAGGCGCTGGTTCCATAGGAAGTGAAATCGTAAGACAAGTTGCGCAGTTTAAACCTTCTCTTATTGTAGTTTTAGACCAAGCAGAAACCCCTCTGCATGAAATACAATTGGAAATGGAAGAGAAATATCCAGACATTAACTTTAAATTTGTCTTGGGAGATATTTCTAATAAACATAGATTAGAACCACTTTTTGAGAGATATAATTTCTCAATGGTCTATCATGCTGCAGCATATAAGCACGTTCCCCTAATAGAAAATAATCCTCACGAAGCTATTTTAGTAAATGTTTTCGGAACCAAAAATCTAGCAACACTTTCTTGTAAATACAATATCAATAGATTTGTCATGATTTCTACGGATAAAGCAGTGAATCCTACTAACGTAATGGGGGCTTCTAAGCGAGCTGCAGAATTATTAGTACAAGCCTTACAAGATGTGCCAGGAAACACCACCAAGTTTATTACCACAAGGTTTGGAAACGTTTTAGGAAGTAATGGCTCTGTGATACCTCACTTTAAAAAGCAAATCGAAAAAGGAGGACCCGTTACCATCACTCACCCAGAAATTGTTAGATATTTCATGACCATTCCAGAAGCTTGCGAATTAGTGCTACAAGCTGGAACCATGGGTAAAGGTGGGGAAATTTTCGTTTTTGATATGGGAGCTCCTGTAAAAATAAAGGATTTGGCGATTAAGATGATTAAACTTTCTGGACTAGAACCAGAAATCGATATTAAATTAAAATATACAGGACTGAGACCTGGCGAAAAATTGTATGAGGAATTATTAAGTGATGATACTAAAAACCTTCCTACACCTCACGAAAAAATAATGGTTTCTATAGATCCTCACATGGAGTTTGAAGAAATTGAAACACTTGCAAATAAAATTACAAAAGCTGCGTTAAGAAGAGATAAAATAGAGGTGGTAAAGCTGCTTAAAAAAATCGTCCCAGAGTTTATCAGCAATAATTCTATATTCGAAAAATTAGATAAATAATAAATTGTATATTTGCCCTGCTGAAGGGATTCTAGAAAAGGATTTTACTTGGAAAAAGTGAGTTTTTCTGGTGCTTTAATGTAGAAAATTTTCATTAAACATGCTAAATAGTAGTAATACAGATAAATTTAAAAATAAAAAAATATTGGTTACAGGTGGAGCTGGTTTTATCGGCTCTAATCTTTGTGAGACACTCTTAGATTTAGGAGCAATCGTGACTTGTCTAGATAATTTTTCTACAGGAAGAAAAGAAAATATTGAAGCGTGTCTTCAGAATCCCAATTTCACACTTATCGAAGGAGATATAAGAAACTTAGAAACTTGTAATAAAGCTTGCGAAAATCAAGATTTTGTCTTGCATGAAGCAGCGCTAGGTTCGGTTCCTCGTTCTATCAATGATCCTATTACAAGTAATGAAGTCAATGTAGGTGGTTTCTTAAATATGTTAGTGGCAGCAAGAGATGCTGGTGTAAAAAGACTCATCTATGCAGCGAGTTCTTCTACTTACGGAGATTCTGAAGCATTGCCCAAAATTGAAGAAAGAATTGGTAAGCCGCTTTCACCATACGCAATAACCAAATATGTAAATGAGTTATATGCTGATGTCTTTAAAAAGACTTATGATTTTAATACCATTGGTCTTAGGTATTTTAATGTCTTCGGAAGAAAGCAAAATCCAAATGGCGCCTATGCTGCGGTAATTCCTAAATTTGTAATGCAATTCATGAACTATGAATCACCAGTGATTAATGGAGGCGGTGAGTATTCTAGAGATTTTACTTATATCGATAATGTTATTCTAATGAATCTCTTGGCATTAACTGTAGAAAATGAAGAAGCACTCAATCAAGTTTACAATACCGCTTTTGGAGAAAGAACAACCTTAAATGATTTGGTGAAATATTTGAAAGAATACCTTTCAGAATTTGATGCAGAAATTTCAAAAGTAGAGGTAGTATACGGCGATTATAGAAAAGGAGATGTTCCCCATTCTCTAGCCAGTATAGAAAAAGCAAAAACACTATTAAATTATAATCCGAAATTTTCCATGAAAGAAGGGCTTGGAGAAGCCGTGAAGTGGTATTGGGAAAATTTAAAACAATAATCGTGATGAATCATAAAATTACAGTAATAGGTTTAGGATACGTAGGATTACCTTTGGCAAGACTATTCGCTACTAAATATCCAGTCGTAGGATTTGATATCAATGCGGCAAGAGTAAAAGAACTCAAATCAGGAAAAGATGCAACCTTAGAAGTAGAAGACCAGTTGTTACAATCAGTTTTATTAAATGAAAATCCTTCTAAAGACAAAACTGGACTTTTTTGTTCAGACCAAATAGAAGATATTGCAGATGCGAATATCTACATCATTACCGTTCCTACTCCTGTCGATAAAAACAATAGACCAGTTTTAACACCTCTATATAAGTCCAGCGAAACCGTTGGAAAAGTGCTAAAAAAAGGAGATATTGTTATTTACGAATCTACCGTTTATCCTGGTGTAACAGAAGAAGAGTGTATTCCAGTGCTTGAAAAAGTTTCTGGACTTACCTTTAACGTAGATTTCTTTGCCGGATATTCTCCAGAAAGAATCAATCCAGGAGACAAAGAACATACTGTAGAAAAAATTCTGAAAGTAACATCGGGTTCTACCCCAGAAATTGGGAAAATTGTAGATGATTTATATAAATCTGTCATTACAGCAGGAACGCATTTAGCTCCAACCATCAAGGTGGCAGAAGCAGCTAAAGTGATTGAAAATTCTCAAAGAGATATCAATATCGCTTTTGTAAATGAATTGGCTAAAATATTCAATCTCATGAATATTGATACGCATGAAGTGTTGAAAGCTGCAGGAACCAAATGGAATTTCTTGCCTTTTAAACCTGGTTTGGTTGGCGGACACTGCATCGGAGTAGACCCATATTATTTGGCTCAAAAAGCACAAGAATTTGGCTATCATCCAGAAATTATTTTGGCAGGGAGAAGACTGAATGATTCCATGGGGCAATACGTGGCAGAACAAGTCATCAAAACCATGATTAAGAAAGACATCAATGTAAATGGTGCCGAAATCTTAATGTTGGGAATTACCTTTAAAGAAAATTGTCCAGATGTAAGAAATACCAAAATCGTAGACGTAATTAGAGCGCTAGAAGATTTCGGGGTAAAAGTAACGACTTTTGATCCATGGGCAAATCCTGAAGAAGTACACCATGAATATAAATTAGAGTGCCAAAATACCATTCCAAATAAAAAATTTGATGCCATCGTTGTAGGTGTTGCACATAAAGAATTTTTAGATCTGGATTTTTCTGTATTTCAAAACAAAAAATCAATAATTTATGACGTTAAAGGAGTTTTAAAAAATAGTACTTTTAAACTTTAATTACTTAATATGAAAAAACAAATCATTATATTTTTAAATCTTCTATTTTTATTTTTTATTTCTTGTACCCCCAAAAAAGATTTAAATTATATGCAAAATATAGAAGATATTGCATTAGAAGCCACTATTAAAAATGCTAAATCTAAAATACAAGCTAATGACCAATTAGTAATTTTAGTAACTGCTAAAGATATGGAAGTAGTAAAACCTTTTAATCAGAACTATTCTTCTGGTCAAATTTTACAATATTCCATCCCAAGCTCAAATGCCCCTACACAAAACCAAACAAGTTTTTCAGGACCTACATATGTTATTGATTCAAAGGGGTTTTTAGATTTCCCGATTATTGGTAAAATCAATACTGAGAATCAAAACACCGAAGAATTAAAAGAGGTTCTAAAAAAAGAATTATCAAAGTACATTATAAATCCTCATGTTTCGATAAGAAATACGAATTATAAAGTAACAATTCTGGGAGAAGTAAATAGACCAGGAACTTATAATATTCCAGAAGCGCAAACTACTTTATTAGGTGCTTTAGGAATGGCGGGTGATCTTACTATTTATGGTAACAGAAACGATATTTTGGTTCTAAGAAATTCAGATGGGATAATAAACAAAGAAAGAATTGACCTTACAAAAGCAGATTTTATCAATTCACCTTATTTTTATTTGAAACAAAATGATGTGGTGATAGTGAGTCCTAATGAAACAAAACAAAAAGTGTCTAGATTAGATCCGAATGCAGGAATTTATATTTCAGTAGCCTCAATTGTAGTAACCATTTTAGCTTTGATTTTTAAAAATTAGAAAATGAACAATAATCCTATAAATCATACAGAAGAATTTCAAATCAATGAAATCATTAGACCTTATATTACGAGGTTAAAATGGTTTGTGTTTAGTGTTGTTATAGCATTGTTGGCAGCCTATTTCTTTCTTAAAACACAAAACCCTGTCTTTGAAACTATTTCTACTGTCCTAATTAAAGATTCAAAAAGCGCGATGGGAGGTCAAGATTTTGAAATGCTAAGAGATCTGTCAGGATTGGGTAAAATGAATTCTGATGGAGTAGAAAATGAAATAGAAGTTTTTAAATCTAAAAAGTTAATGACTAGTGTAATTAGAGATTTAGGGTTAGAAACAGATATTTTTACTTCTGGATTTTTTAGAGATACAGAATTGTATGGTGCAACTTCTCCAATAGTTGTAAAAATTGTAAACGAAAAAAAAACAAATAAACCAGTTCCTCCTATTTCTTTAAAAATAAAAGGTGAACAGATTATTTTATCTTCTGATGAATTAGGAACAATTAAAACAGAATTTAATAAAGTAATATCATTACCGAATGCAAATATTATAATCCTCAGAAATAAAAATTTTGTACCTACAAAAAGTTTAGCTCAAAAAGAGCTTTTAATTAAAGTTTCTTCTCTAGAGTCAAAAACTAAAGATTTTCAAAATAGATTGAAAGTAGCTCTGGTAAACAAAGATGTTACAGTTATTAAAATATCTATAGATTATCCCAATGTGGATAAAGCAAAAGATATTATCAATCATTTGGTAGAAGTATATAATGCAGATGCTATAAACGATAAAAATGATGAGTCAAAGAAAACAGCAGAATTCATAGAAGAAAGAATTGCAAACGTTGGAAATGACTTAGGAAATGTAGAAGCTAAAAAAGAACAATTTAAAAAAGCAAATCAAATTACAGATTTACTTATAGAAGGAGAAATTGGACTTAAAACATCAGCAGAGGCCAGAGCTAAACAATTAGAATTAGTATCTCAACTAGAATTAACTAATAGTTTAATCTCTTTTGTGTCTAAACAAGGAGGTTATCAAGTGATTCCGAATAATATAGGCTTAAACAATCCTGGTGCAGTTACAAATATTACCAATTATAATCAATTAGTTCTAGAGAGAAATAAACTTCTAGAAAATGCGACTCCTCAAAATCCATTAGTAATCGAGGTGACCAACCAAATCAATAACCTAAGACCTACCATTTTACAAAATCTCCAAAAAAATAGAGAAGGTTTACAGTTGGCGGTAAACAGTTACGAAAATGAACAAAATTTGGTTTCGAATAAAATTTCAAAACTACCTACACAAGAAAAACTTTTTAGAAGCATAGAGCGTGAACAACAAATTAAAGAATCATTATACTTACTTTTACTACAAAAGAGAGAGGAAACTCAGATCTCTCTTGCTGTTACTGCTCCTAAAGCTAGAATTATAGACAAAGCTTTTAAAGGAAACCAAGTAGCTCCCAAAACTGCGATTATTCTTTTAGTAGGATTAATTATAGGACTTCTTATTCCATTCATTTTTATTTACTTGTTTGAACTTTTCGATAATAAAGTAAAGTCTAAACATGATATTGAAAAATTATCGCATGGTAAACCGGTTATCGGTGAAATTCCTCAACTAGAAAAAGGGAAAGATGAACTGATTAAAATGAATGATATGTCTCCTATATCTGAGGCGTTTAGGATATTGATTACCAATATGAATTTCATGACCAGAAAGAAAAAAGGGAAAGTTATTTTTGTGACTTCTACCGTAAAAGGAGAAGGGAAAACTTTTGTTTCAGTAAACTTAGCTTTAACTATTGCGAGTCCTACAAAAAAAACAGTCATCATTGGTGCAGATATAAGAAACCCACAACTACAGAGATATAATACTGATAGAAGAGGGCTTATAGGTCTTACAGAATTTTTACATGAAGAAAAAACAAAAATAAATTCGATTATTCACCAAAGTATTTTTAATCCTTATTTAGATGTGATTTATTCAGGAAGTATTCCCCCGAATCCTACTGATTTACTTTCTAATGGTAAGTTCGAAATATTGATAGACGAACTTTCTCATACATATGATTATATTATTTTAGATACAGCTCCTTTAATGCTAGTAACAGATTCATTCTTAATTTCTGATGTAGCAGATGTAACCTTATATGTATCTAGATCTAAGTATACCGAAAAATCACTTTTAGATTTTGCTAATAAAAGTATTGAATCTCATAAAATTAAAAATGTAGCTTTTGTATTAAATGATGTAGATAAAGATTATTTGGGATATGGTAACAAATATGGATACGGATATGGTCAAAAAGAACTCAGTTTTTTTGATAAATTAAAACATAGATTGAAACTATAATTGGAAGCGTGTTAAACAAATCAAATAACATTAGAGGTCAATACATGTTAATAAGATATATGATAGGTTGATTTTGTTTTTATTACGAGTCAATCTAGTAATACTAATATTGTAATTTGTGAAAAGTATCTCGATATATTTATTAAGTTTTTTTCTTTTTTCTGGTTACTATATTGGGCTAGAAGTTATAATTGCGACTGGATATTCAGAAATGTCTAGATTTTACTCTGTTCCTATTAGGGTTTTGCAGTTTTCTCTGATGATATATCTCTTCAGATTTATAATACTAGAAAAAATTAAAATTCATTATTTTTCGGCATTTCTTTTTTTCTCAATACTATATCTTTTTAAAGTGTTTTATACAGATAATCAGTTGTATACATCAGAATTTATGCCCCTTAAAAAATCATGGCAAGAGTATATTTTTTATTTCGTAATCATGACTTTCTTGCCATTAATATCCTTTGCTAGTTTTGATTTTAGAAAATACAGCAAATTGGTTTTTAATGCAATAATACTGTCTACATTTTTATTGTCTTTAATATCCATCTATTTTTATTCTGATGCCATTGGTTCTGGCGTAGGTAGAATTAGTCTTTTGGTATATCAAGACTCAGATACAGAATCTACCATAAGTCCACTTGCACTTTCTTATGGTAGTGCACTTGGTATTTCCCTTTGTATATATGCCCTTCTCTTTCAAAAGAATACTTTCTATAAAAAAGTTTACCTTTTTTTAGTGATTAGCTCTGCTTTGATCATTTTTTTCCTCGGCGCTTCAAGAGGTTCTTTAATAGCTATTATTGCATCGGTTGCAGCAATGGTTTACTACAGTAATTTTAAAAGAAAAATTTTGTTAATGGTTTTGAGCATTATTTCAATTCCTTTATTGATTAACATAGCGGATAGGATTGGAAGTAATTTATTTGAAAGAGCAGAAAACACATTAGAAGGAGGGGATAGCAGTGGTAGAAATGAATTATGGGCAGATGCTTGGAATCATTTTACAGATTACCCTTTATTAGGTGGTAGAATAGAAGTCTCTGGAATATACCCTCATAACATGTTTTTAGAAACTTTAATGGCTACTGGTTTGGTGGGATTTTTGCTTTTTGTCCCACCGATAATTAAAAGTTTTATCAATGCATCAAAACTTGTAAAAAATGATAAAGTCTTTTTAATTGCACTTATTTTGTTAATTAATGGTTTTTCTCAGAATATGTTTTCAGGTGCAATATATAATATGATGGTTTTGTCTTCAGGAATGGGGATTTTGCTATCTTCTAAAAACATAAAATGAGAGAATTTTAGGGATGTTAAAACTTAATTCAAATAATAATTCTTTTTTAAAAGGGGTAACTATTTTATCATCAGGGACGATAATTAGTCAAATCGTTGTAGTATTTTCTTCATTACTATTGGCGAGAATTTATAATGTAAGTGATTTTGGTATCCTCTCACTGTTTACTAGTATTAATACCATTTTAGTAATATTATTCACTGGGAGATATGAACTCGCAATAGGCTTGCCAGAAAAAACACATGAAGCAAAAAAAATCATCACTTGGATTGCTGTAATTGGTTTTCTATGTAGTCTTTTGTATTTTGTGGCGCTAATGATTTTGAAGTATCAAATGGATATTTCTTATTTCAAAAATTTTTTGAGTAGCAATATTGTATTTTTTGGACCTATTTATACTTTTTTGATTGTTTTAAATTCCTCTTTTTTGTATTGGTGTCAAAGAAATAAAAAATATAAAAAAATAGCATTTTCTAATGCTTTACAGGTTATTTCTAATACTCTTTTTACAATTTTATTAGGATATATGAATATCAATAATGGATTAGTTTTTGGGTTAATATTTGGCGTTGCTTTATCCGTAACTTTTTTGTTTTTTACTGAGTTCTCATTTTCAGAATTTTCTTTGGATAAAGAAGTGTTAAGTGTAGCATATAGATTTATTTCTTTTCCTAAATATTCTTTATGGTCTGATTTATCAATTACCATAACACAACAATATATCCCAATGATATTTACTTTTCTCTTCAGTGCTACAGTAGTGGGGCTATATTCTTTTTCCAATAGAATGCTGAGACTGCCAAATATTATTATTACCAATTCAATTTCAAATGTATTCAGAAATGAAGCAATAGACACAATAAGAACTTTTGGAGAATGTAAAAAGTTATACATCAGTACTTTTAAAAAATTATTTTTTCTAGGGCTACCTATTTATTCATTTTTATTCTTTTATTCTCCTTTTTTATTCAATTTGTTTTTTGGAGATAAATGGATTGATGCAGGATATTACTCTAAAATCCTTTCTGTTCTGCTTTTTACAGAGTTTATTACCATCCCATTCAATACACTTTTTCATATAAGAAATAAACAAAAAAAAATAATGCAAATTCAATTTGCTAATTTTATAGTAGGTTTTATAATGATTTTAATAGGAGGAATACATTTTAAGAATCCATTTTGGGCTTTATCATTGTATTGTTTAAGCAGTTCTATTTTTAATTTTATTTCTTTATACCAATCATATTCTTTGTCAAAAATGAAAATAGAGCATTAAAACTATAAACTTTTTATGAATAATTCTAAATCTATCAGTATAGTTATTCCATTTTTTTCTGGAAAAATATGGTTAGATGAGGCTTTAAAAACAGTTTTCAATCAGACTTATAAAAATTTTGAAGTTCTATTAATAAATGATGGATCTACAGAAGATATTAATGATGTTCTGCTAAAATATCAAGACATTAGATATTTTAAAATAAAAAATAGCGGTCCAGCAGTAGCTAGAAATTTAGGGATTGAAAAAGCTACGGGTGATTATATATGTTTCTTAGATTCAGACGATCTTTGGGAACTCAATAAATTAGAGTTACAAATAAAGCATTTAGAAGAAAACAATAAAATTTGGGGAGTTACCGCTTATCAGTTTTTTGAAGACGGAACGAAAAAGTTATTAAAAACTAAAAATGAAATTATCAGTGGTGATGTTTTTCAGAAGTTTCTTTTTAGTTGTAATATTGCCACACCTACAGTAATGATTCGAACCGAAATTTTAAAAAATAATAAAACACTTAGATTTATAGAAAATACAAGGTTTGGTGAGGATACATTATTATGGTTTAATTTGTTGTCACTTTATCCATTGCATAAATTGAATAAAAAATTAACATTGGTAAGAGTGAGGGGGGGGAATGCTTCCAAAATGGCTTCAATTCAATTAAGAGCTAGACATTTTATATACATTTACCTAAAGAATGAAAATTTTACGTTAAATGGGAAAAAAGTAAATTTTGTAGCAAGAACTCTGTATTACTTTTCCTCACGGATAAACAAAATTAATCCAAAAAATAATGAATTTTTTTCCAGATTAATTTATTTGCCGGTTTGGTTACTTTTTAAATTATTTTATAAACTTTTTTAATAAATGAAGATTATACATATATGTCTAACAGGTCAGTTTAATGAAAATTTCACTTATCAAGACAATTTACTTACAAAATATCATAGCCTACAAGGACATGAAGTATATATCTTAGCTCCTATTTTTAAATTAAGTGAAGATGGGCGAAAAATGGATGAGGTTACTCCTGGAGTTTATGATATTAATTACAACATTAAGTTGATAAGACTACCCCATGCTTTCTCTAATTCTTTCACAAAGAAATTTAGAATCTATAAAGGATTGCTGAAAACACTTAATGAAATAAAACCAGATTTTTTATTTATTCATGGTACTCAATTTTTGAGCATTTTTACCGTAATAAAATTTTTAAAATCATACAGAAAAATAAAAGTGGTTGCAGATAGTCATGCAGATTTTTATAATAGTGGTAGAAATTGGTTGTCCTTAAATATTTTACACAAAATTATTTGGAGGAAATGCACTAAAATGATTGAACCTTTTTGTGAAAAAATTTATGGAGTAACACCTATTAGATGTAAATTTCTTCAAGAGGTTTACAAGGTTAATCAAAATAAGTTAGAACTTTTACCTCTAGCTGCAGATGATTTTTTAATTAAAGAAATTACAGAAAATAATACAAAAAGCGAACTAAGGGAAAAATACGCTCTAGATAAAAATGATTTTGTTTTAATATCTGGAGGTAAAATTGATGACTTTAAAAACTTACACCTTTTAATTCAAGCTTTTACAGAGGAAAATAAGAATCTAGAAAAAAAGGTAAAACTAATATATTTTGGCTCTTTTTCTGAAAATATTAGCCCTGCTGTTAAAAAAATTATATCCGAAAATACAGATAATAAGACAGTAATAAATGCAGGTTGGTTAAATAGTAAAGAAATCAATGAATTATTTTTTTGTTCTGATTTAGCTGTATTTCCTGGAACACATTCTGTGTTGTGGGAACAGGCTATTGCAAATAAAATACCATGCCTATTTAATGGCATTGAAGGGATGCATCATGTGAATGTAAATGAAAATTGTGTCATTTTTAATGGAAACAACATTCAAGAAATTAAATATTGGCTAAGAACTATAATTTTAGATAAAAAAAAATATTTTAATTTGCTTAAAAACACTATTTTAGCTGCTGATTTCTTTTCTTATAGTAAGCAGGCAAAAAAAGTGATAAACGATGAATAAAATTATTTTTTTTATATGTCTCTCTTTAATGATTTTATCTTGTGATGATTCAAATATGACTGGAGAACATAAAACGGAACCTATAGCGTTACCTAAAACAAACGTAGAGTTCTTTTCTATGGAATTAGAAAAAGAAAAACTTACTTTTAATACAGTAGCGGTAGGTAGAGAATCCTACTTTGGAGCAAATGATGGTCCTACTTTACAGCTTTCTACATCGGGTATTGCACATCCAAGTATTATTTATATTCCTCAAGGAGTAAATGGTTATAAATATTGGTGTGCGATGACTCCACATTTCGGCATTATTGCACAACAAAATGATGGTGATGCTTATGAAAATCCACATATTCTCTGTTCTAAAGATGGATTAAACTGGGTAGAACCAAACGGAATTAAAAATCCAATTGATAAAGCTATTAAAGGCCCATATCATAACTATTGGAGTGATACAAATTTGGTCTATTTTAATAATACTTTTTACTTATACTACAGAGGGTGTGGTTTTCCAAAAAATTTTTTTGGAGATAATAATTTATATCTTCGGGCTACAGTAGTGAAGCAGTCAAATAATGGAATAGATTGGTCTAATAGAAAACTTTTGTATGCATCAAATAAAATCACGCCGGGTATAGACGATGCCTCTATTATTGCAAGTCCATCTTTCATAGAAGATAAAGGGAAATGGTATTGTTATGACGTAGTATATTCTACTGTTAAAAATCCTTATCCTCCTCAAGGGAATCAGACAACCGCTTTTGTTTTCAGAAGAGAAGATACAGTACCAGATGGTACTTTTGGGACTTACAGTGCGGAGAATATTTGTTCGTTTGACTCTAGACCATGGGGGGAAACCTTTGATCCATGGCATATAGAAGTGGTAAAGTATGACAATAAATTTTTTATGTTAATTAATGCTGGTTTGGTAGGACTATCTAATGGGCAAAGTTTATGGTTAGCTTATTCATCAGATGGTAAGAATTTTAAAGTTTTACCAAATCCATTATTTAAAGAAAATACATATAAATCTAGTTTATTACCTATTTCAACTAATGACAAATTCAATACATTCATGCTTTATCAAAGTGACAAAAGAGATGGCTCGATAAATGCTTATAAATTAACGTTGAAAAAAATATAATTCTCAGGAGGAAAATTTATGGAGCAAGTAATATTTATTATATAGGATCAATTATTATTCTTAAATAAAATAAAAGGTATGGTATTTTACCCAAATTACGCTTTATTTTTATAATTTTGGTGAAATGAAAAATATCAATTTTAATAGTGTAATGATTTTGATTCTATTAATCTCGAGTCAATTTTATTATGGTCAATTTAAAGTTTTCTTTGCCGGTGAGCCATCCAGCAAGTCTCAAAAGAGTTTTATAAAAAACAATAATTTAATTTTTTTAGATTTTTTTTATGAAGATGAATTTGTTACGAACGGGAGAATTGATTTTAAAAAGCTAAATGAATCTTTAAATAATAAATTTCCCATGAAGGATACTAAAGCATATTTAGTATTGGATTGGGAGGGGAAAGTATATGATGATTTATGGTCTAAAAATAACTATAAAGAATCCATGAGTCAATTTATTTCTGCAATTGATTTTATCAAGAAAAACAGACCCAATATTAAGGTAGGGTATTATGGTGTTCCTTCTAGAGAATTTTGGAATCCTGATGCAGTATGGCAAAATAAAAACCTTCTTCTTGCTCCTCTTTATAAAAAAGTAGATTTTTTGGCCAATAGTGTTTATATGTTTTATACAGATTCAGAAGTAAAATCTGTTTTAAATACTAATTATATAAAACAAAACGTAGAATTGGCGCTTACCATTGGAAAAAAATTTAATAAACCAGTGTATCCAGTTATTTGGCACAGGTATCACCCTAGTAATCAGCATTTCGGTTTAATGAACATTCCTTTACAATCTTTTCGTACTTATATAAATGATATTTTAGAAACTGAAGTGCAAGGAAAAAAAGTGAGTGGTGTTTTTTGGTGGCAAGCAGATATTTATTATAGAAAAACAGAGATTAATAATAAAAATTTACAAAAAGAATATATGGATGTTAAAAATTTTGAAGAGTATGATGTGAAATTGTTTAAAAAATACTTAAACGTAATATTGCAAATTACATCTTCCAAAAGCCATTAACTCATGAAGTTATTCTTTAATTATTTTTCTTTATTCAAACAAAAATTTATGGAGTCGCTGAAAAGTGATAAAATAGAGCTTTGGTATTTTGTCCTAGCCACAGTTGGGTATTTTGTAATAAGTGGGGTGGCAATACCCTTGAAAATTGAAAATTCAAGATTATTTTCTATACCTTTTAGATTTTTTATTTTCTTTTTTTCTTTAATTATCATTATTCGAAATTTTAAGTTTGAAAAATTAAAAAATATCAGTATTATCGCTTTTATTGCCTTTTGGTTTTTTTATATCCTAAAGCTAAACTATTCATTGCAAATTGATTTTTATACAGATACGTTTTTAAGTAGAGTTGATGAAGTTCATATAAGGATTTTAGCGATTGTAGTCTTTCCTTCACTAGCATTCATGATGATTGATTATAGTAAAATAAATTTTGAGAAAGTTTTCAAAGCCTATTTTTTTATATTATTAGTAATGTTGTCCTTAAATTTATTATATGGACTATTGATGCCATATCAGAATTTTGAGTTGAAATTTATTTTTAGTATGTACTATATCTCATATGGGCATTTAGGAACTTTATTGGCAATTATTTCTTTTTATTTTCTCTTTTTTAAAATAAATTTTTTATCCAAATACTTTTACTATTATGGCTTTTTTCTTGGTATTTTGACCATAATCGTAGGTACAGCAAGAAGTCCATTTTTAGCACTTGCAGTAGTATTGTTATATTTAATTATGTTAAATAAAAAACTCAAACCGATTCTTATTTTTTTAGGGATTTTGTTTGGGATAATTCTATTGTTTTACTTATACAATATGTTGGGATTTACACAAATTACTTTTATTAATAGAACAAACAATTGGATTTTTTTTGGTGATACAAGTGTAAGAACGCCCTTATTTAAAAAAGCAATAGAGATTTTCAAAGATCATCCTTTCTTAGGAGGCAGGGTGCTTTTTGAGGATGGTTTTTATCCACATAATATTTTCTTAGAACTGCTTATGGCTACGGGGTTAATAGGAATAATCTTGTATTTTTTAAAGTTTTTTTATGTAATTAAAACTTTAAAAATATTTTTCAACCCAGTCCATGTCAATGCAAATATTTTTTTCATGCTTTTTATCCAGTATTTTGTTTTGGTATTAACATCTTATAGTTTATTTGGAGTCTCTGAATTTTTATATTTCAGCGCAATTATTATTGGAATGGTTAATACAGCAAAGGAGAAAAATTCGTATTTATTTTTATAATTTGGCTTTTTAAAAATGTTTAGTTGTCTTTATTTTAAAAAGATTTTTTAATGAGAATTCTATTGACTAGTTTTTATTTGTATCAATCGTAAAAGAATGTAGAATGGGTATTACCCATTTAATACAAGAATGTATTAAATTTGTAACTTAATCTAAACAAAAATTTTTAAAAGCACCAAGTTAATTTTGAAATGAAAAATAAAAAAATTTATATCGCTGGACACAACGGAATGGTAGGCTCTGCTATCTGGAGAAATTTTAATGATAATGGATATAATAATTTAATTGGATGTTCTAGTAAAGAACTTGACCTTAGGAATCAAAAAGAAGTGTTAGATTTTTTTGAAGCAGAAAAACCAGAGGTTGTTATTGATGCAGCTGCTAGAGTAGGGGGGATTTTAGCAAACAATAGTTTCCCTTATCAGTTTCTAATGGATAATATGCAAATTCAAAATAATTTGATTGATACCGCTCTTAAATTTAATATAGAAAAATTTATATTCTTAGGCAGTTCTTGTATTTATCCCAAGTTCGCTCCTCAGCCATTAAAAGAAGATTGTTTATTAACATCCTCACTTGAGCCCACAAATGAGTGGTATGCAATTGCTAAAATCACAGGAGTGAAAGCATGCGAAGCAATTAGAAAACAATTTGGTAAAGATTTTGTAAGTCTAATGCCTACTAATTTATATGGTCCTTATGATAATTTTGATTTACAAACCTCTCACGTTTTGCCAGCTATGATTAGAAAATTTGAAGATGCTAAATTAAACAATCATGAGCCTGTAGTTTTATGGGGTACAGGAAATCCTATGAGAGAGTTTTTATTTGTAGACGATTTAGCAGGAGCCGTGTTTTTCGCTCTAGAAAATAATCTAGGAGATAATCTTTATAATGTAGGAACAGGTAAAGATATTACAATTAAAGAACTTGCCGAAATGATCCAAAAAATTGTTGGACATCAAGGACAAATTATTTGGGATGATTCAAAACCCGATGGCACCCCTAGAAAGTTAATGGATGTTTCAAAACTAAAAGATAAAGGTTGGAATTATTCTACCGAGTTAAAAGAAGGGATTCAAATAACATATGAGTGGTTCTTAGAAAATAAAACAAATTTTAAACAAGTCAAAATATAATATGAAGGTAGCATTAATCACGGGAATTACAGGGCAAGATGGATCATATCTAGCAGAACTATTGCTGGAAAAAGGATATATGGTTCATGGGATTAAAAGAAGAGCTTCTTCTTTCAATACCCAAAGAATTGATCACTTATATGTAGACCAACATGAAAATCATGTTAATTTTAAACTGCATTATGGTGACCTTACTGATTCTACTAATCTTATTAGAATTATTCAAGAAGTTAAGCCGGATGAAATATACAATCTTGGGGCAATGTCTCATGTTAAGGTGTCTTTTGATTCACCAGAATATGTGGCAAATGTAGATGGTATAGGAACTTTAAGAATTCTAGAAGCTGTGAGGATTTTAGGCTTAGAGAAAAAAACTAGAATCTATCAAGCTTCAACTTCTGAACTTTTCGGTGGTTTAGAAGAAAATAAAAATGAAAAAGGATTTTATGACGAAAATTCTCCTTTTTATCCACGTTCACCATACGGAGTAGCAAAAATTTATGGTTTTTGGATTACTAAAAATTATAGAGAAGCGTATGGCATGTTTGCATGTAACGGTATTTTATTTAACCATGAATCACCAAGGAGAGGGGAAACTTTTGTAACCCGAAAAATTACTAGAGCCGTTGCAAAAATTGCTTTAGGATATCAAAATACACTTTTTATGGGGAATCTTGATGCGCAAAGGGATTGGGGACATGCAAAAGATTTTGTGGAAGCTATGTATTTAATTCTTCAACAAGATAAACCAGAAGATTTTGTTATTGCTACAGGAATGACAACTAGAGTAAGAGATTTTATTAAAAAATCCTTTGCATTGATTGGATTTGATATTGAATTTAGAGGAACAGGAATAGATGAAGAAGGAGTTTTGATAGCTATAGATGAGGAAGTATATAAGAAAAATGTGAGTCCAGAAATTTTAAATAAAGTAAAATTAGGGGATGTGCTCGTAAAGATTGATCCGAGATATTTTAGACCTACTGAAGTGGATTTACTAATTGGAGACCCTTCAAAAGCTCAACAAAAATTAGGTTGGAAACCAAAATACACTTTAGATACCTTACTTCAAGAAATGATAACTTCAGATATAGATTTATTCAAAAAAGATTTAGAATTAATAAATGCAGGTCATCAGGTTAATATTCACCAAGAGTAATATAAATGAGTTTGAAAATATCAATTATTACGGTGTCATTTAATAGTGGTGCAACCATTGAGGATACCATAAAATCTATCGAAAGACAATCCTACAAAAACATTGAATATTTAATTATTGATGGACAGTCTTCTGATAATACATTGAGTATAGCAAATGAATATCCTCATGTGGTTACAAAAATTATCAGTGAAAAAGATAATGGATTATATGATGCTATGAACAAGGGCATTACTATGGCTACTGGAGATGTTGTTGGAATACTAAACTCTGATGATTTATTCTGTGATGAATTTGCGGTAGAAAAAGTAATGAAAATTTTTAATAATAATCCAAGCCTTGATTCTGTCTATGCCGATATATTTTATGTAAGTAAAGATAATACAGATAATGTGGTAAGAAAATGGATATCAGGAGAACAAAAACCTTTTAAAATAGGTTGGCATCCTGCACATCCTACTTTCTATGTGAAAAAACATGTGTATGATAAATGTGGTGTTTTTAACCTAAATTATAGATTAGCGGCAGATTTTGAATTAATGCTTAGATTTCTTGAAAAATATAAAATATCTACTCAGTATCTGTCTTCTCCTTTAATTAAAATGAGATTAGGAGGAGAAACCAATAAAAGTTTTAAAAATATTATAAATCAAAATATTGAATGCTTACGTGCTTTTGAAGAAAATGATATTTCTGTAAATAAGCTTTTTTATCCTTTGTTTAGAATAATTCCCAAATTTCTTCAGTATTTAAAATAATTTCTAAATAATGAACATTCTATTCACTGGCGCTAATGGTTTTTTAGGTAAAAATGTAATACCTAATATTTCAAAAGATTATAAGGTTTATTCTCTTGATTTATCTAATGCAGATTTTTTGTTTAATATTTCTAATCAAATACCAGACTTTGAGGATTGTGAATTTGATGTTGTTTTTCATGCTGCAGGAAAAGCACATAGTATTCCCAAGACTTTGGATGAAAAAAAAGTATTTTTTGATATTAACGAAAAAGGAACTGAAAACCTTTGTACAGCATTAGAAAAAAATAAATTACCCTCAGCATTTATTTTTATAAGTACTGTGGCTGTTTATGGTTTAGAGTTTGGAGAGCTTATACATGAAAATAGTCCGCTTAACGGGCAAACACCTTATGCACAGAGTAAAATAAATGCGGAGTTTTTTTTGAAAGATTGGTGTGAAAAAAACAAAGTGAAATTAATTATTCTTAGGCCATCATTAATTTCTGGGTTAAACCCTCCTGGGAATTTAGGAGATATGATAAAAGGAATAAAATCAGGCAAATATCTTAACATCGGGAAAGGAAATGCACAAAAAAGTGTTTTTTATGCAAATGATTTTGCCTATATTATTAATAATGTTTCTGCAATTAATGATGGAGTTTATAATGTTTGTGATTCTCATCATCCTACTTTTTATGAACTTTCAGAGAAAATTTCATTACTTTTAGGGAAATCCAAACCGTTTTCAATACCGTTGTTTATTGCTAAATTATTGGCTTTGGTTGGTGATTTGATGGGGAGTAATGCTCCTATAAACTCTTTAAAGCTAAGTAAGATTACCAATTCTCTAACTTTTTCTAACGAGAAAATTAAAAAAGAATTAGGATGGGAGCCTTCAGATGTTATTAATAATTTTAAAGTTTGAGTATGGAGTTCATCATAGTAACGTTTATATTGTTGGTCTTAGAACTGCTTTATTTTAGAATAGCAGATAAATTTAATATTATAGATAAACCCAATCATAGAAGTTCTCATACGCAGATTACACTTCGTGGAGGTGGAATTATTTTTCCCATTGCATTTGTACTGTATTTTGTGGTGAGTGCTGCGTACAGAAAAGATTACTTTTTACCGGAAGATTATTGGAGTTTTGGGTTGGGATTAATAGCCTTATCTACCATTAGTTTTCTGGATGATATTTTAGATTTATCGAGCAAATTGAGATTATTATTTCATTTTGTAGCCGTAACTCTGCTGATTTATTTCTTAGGATTATTCACCTCTGCACCTATTTGGTTCATTCCTTTGGTGTATATTTTTGTAATAGGAGTGCTCAATGCCTACAATTTTATGGATGGCATCAATGGAATTACGGGAGTTTACAGCTTGGTTATGTTGCTCACGTTTTATTACATTAATCAATATGGAGTAACATTCACTGATGCTCATTTTATTATCTACCCGATTTTGGCAAGTTTGGTGTTTTTATTTTTCAATTTTAGAAAAAGAGCCAAATGTTTCGCAGGAGATGTTGGAAGCATGAGCATGGCATTTTGGGTTTTAGCTTTATTAGGATTGTTGATGGTAAAAACCGAAAATTTCACATATTTATTATTCATCGCAGTGTATGGAATAGAAGTGATTTCAACCATTCTTCAAAGAATAAAACTAAAGGAAAATATTTTTGAAGCACACCGTCATCATTTATATCAGTTGTTGGTCAACCAAATGAAATGGTCACATCTTTTGGTGGCTACTTTATATGGAGGAGTTCAGTTATTGATTAACGCTTGTGTAATAAAATTCGGACTCAACTTCTGGGAAGGCACATTGTATTTAATTCTGCCGACCTTCATCATCTACATATATTCCAAATATTACATTTACAAAAAAACAGGAGCTTACTAAAAAATACCAGAACCGAATTTTCGGTTCTTTTTTTTATCCAAAATCACTTATTATCAATTTTCTCATTTTCAAATTTTCAAATTTCCAAATCACCAAATCACCACATCACCAAATTATCACCTCATCACCACATCACTTCAAATCCATAGATACTCCATAGATAAAGCATGGATAGTGCATGAAAAGTGCATGAAATGAATAAGCAAATTTTACCTCAAAAAAACTCTTTTCTAAAGTTCCTTTTTAATTTCATAAATTTGCAACCTTAAATAATTCAATACTTACCATCCATCAATTATCATACATGAGAACAAAATCTGTAGGCAAAAAGAAAATTAACATCGTAACCCTAGGCTGTTCAAAAAACATCTACGACTCAGAAGTCTTAATGGGACAACTCAAAGCAAACGGCAAAGATGTCGTACACGAACAACGTGGAGACATCGTAGTGATTAACACATGCGGTTTTATCGATAATGCCAAAGAAGAATCCATCAATACTATTTTAGATTTTGTAGAAGCTAAAAATAGAGGAGAAGTAGAGAAAGTCTTCGTTACAGGTTGTCTTTCAGAAAGATATAAGCTAGATTTAATCAGAGAAATTCCAGATGTAGACCAATATTTCGGGACTAGAGACTTACCGATTTTATTAAAACATTTAGGAGCAGATTATAAACATGAATTAGTAGGAGAACGTTTAACGACTACTCCAAAACATTATGCCTACCTTAAAATAGCTGAAGGTTGTGATAGACCTTGTGCATTTTGTGCTATTCCATTGATGAGAGGAGGTAATGTTTCTACTCCAATTGAAAACTTGATAATAGAAGCGCAAAAACTCGCAAAATCTGGCGTTAAAGAATTGATTTTAATTGCTCAAGACCTTACCTATTACGGTTTAGATTTATATAAGAAAAGAGCATTAGGAGATTTATTAAAGGAATTGGTAAAAGTAGAAGGGATAGAATGGATTCGTTTGCATTATGCATTTCCTTCAGGTTTTCCAGAAGATGTATTAGAATTGATTAAATCAGAGCCTAAAATTTGCAATTATATAGATATTCCGCTTCAGCACATCAATACAGAAATTTTAAAGGCTATGAAGCGTGGAACCACTTATGAAAAAACCAATGCTTTATTGGATAAATTCCGTGAAAAAGTTCCAGATATGGCTATTAGAACTACACTAATCGTTGGTTTCCCAGGAGAAACGGAAGAAAAGTTCCAGGAATTAAAAGATTGGGTTCGTACGCAACGTTTTGATAGATTGGGTTGTTTTACCTATTCTCATGAAGAAAATACAAGTGCTTATGTGTTAGAAGATGATGTCCCAGAAGAGGTAAAACAAGCTAGGGTAGAAGAAATTATGGAATTACAGTCTCAGATTTCTTGGGAAAAGAACCAAGAGAGAATTGGGAAAACTTACAGATGTATTTTTGATAGAAAAGAAGGGAATTATTTCGTGGGAAGAACGGAATATGATTCTCCAGATGTGGATAACACGGTTTTAGTGGAAGCAAAAGACACTTATATTTCCATTGGTGAATTTGTAAATATTAAAATTACTTCCGCAGAAGAGTTCGATTTGTATGGTGAAATTGCAGAATAATATTTATTTTTTCTTTACGGAAAACCATAAAATTTACATTAAGTTAAATTTAAATTAATGCAATTAAAAATAAAAAATCATCAATTAATTGATGATTTTTTTGATTTTATTCAATTGTTTTCGTTGATAATGTTTTTGAATTGATAAAAAACAATGTATTAAATAGTTAATAATGTTAACAATTTTAACGTATTTTTTAACATTTTTTAACATTTCCTCTCGTTTCCCATGAACACGTAGTTGAGAGAGTTGTTTAACAAATTTTTAACATAAAATTAATAAAATTTAACAACTTGGTTGTGTGCTAAAAGAGGTTCATGATAACTTTGCGCCTGTAAAACCCACAAAAAATATTCAAAATGATGAAAAGAGCAATTCTCGTAATCATAATGATGATTTCAACTCTTGGTTTATATTCTTTCAAATATAATACCAATGATGCTAAAACAAGTTTTGCATCGTTCTACCACGATAAATTTAACGGTAGAAAAACCGCAAGCGGTGAAGTTTTTGATAACACAAAATTTACTGCTGCGAATATGAGATTACCATTTGGAACACAAGTAAAAATTACTAACTTAAGAACAGGAAAATCTGTTGTAGTTAGAATTAATGACAGAGGTCCATTTCATAGAACTAGAGCTTTTGATATGACAAAAGCAGCTTTTAATGAAATTGGTGATCATAGTTCTGGAACTATTCCTATAGAATATGAAATTGTCGATTAACGATTAAAACCACCTTTTAAGGTGGTTTTTTTATTTCAACATAAGTTCATTTTAAGTTTGTTGTCTTTTTTGTAATTTTTTAAAAAATGATCATCTTTGCATTGAACTAACAGTTGTTAGTTTGGAGAAAAACACAAATGATCTTAAAAAATGAACCAACTTATTATAAGTTGGTTTTTTATACATAAGTAGTAATAACTCTCTGAAGGTTAGGATTATAGTTATCCCAGATTTTCCATTGCATATCCTGGTCTTTTTTAAGAAAATAAGTTTGGAAATTCATCACTTTATAAAAGAACACTTTACCTTCTGCTGTTTTCAAAACTAAATCCCAAAATTCATGTGCTTTTAGCACTTTTAAATCTTCTTCGTCTGAAAGAAGTTCACAATCCAATAATTCAAACTTTGCAAACTCATAGTCGAAGTCAAAATGGTATTCTGCATCTTTGTATCTCTTCATATATTCCTTAATTCTCCTTAAAATTGCAGAATCTTCGAAAACATAAGGGTAAATATCGCTTAAATCAATTTCAGGGAGTTTTTGGATGGCTTTAAACTCATTTTGACAAAAGGTTTCAATGATTTTTCGGTAAGGTTCTATTTGTTCAGAATCATCATCAGAAATAGTCAGTAGTTTGCTATTCAATATATATTCATTAAGGTCATAATGACCTAAGAAAATACATAATTTATCTAAGGTTTTGATGAACCGTAAATCGTTTATAGCAGAAGTTTTATAACTGTTATCGAAAAATCTTTGGAGGGTAATGTACGAAATGGTATTTCCGAGTTCAAATTTTCTCTCACCTTGTAAAAATTTTGAATGTGATAATTCTTGCGAAACAATTTCGGCCAATAAAATGTAATGAGTTCTCTTCCAAGATACAACATCTTTCAGAACGCTGTTTTTAACGTTCTGATGATTCTTTATTTCTTTCTTTATTTCCTCAATTATCGTTTTCATAGAAAAAAGTTAATTAAAAGTAAAATTTTTCCATGAAAAATAAAAATTTTTTAACCTAAATTTTAATTTCAACGAAAACTGGGCAATGATCACTGTGTACAGCTTCTTTTAAAATTAAAGCTCTTTCTAATTGGTTTTCAAGGGATTTTGTAATGAAATGGTAGTCTAATCTCCAACCTAAGTTTTTCGCTCTAGAGTTTTGTCTATAACTCCACCATGAGAATTCTTGTTTATCTGGATGCAAATAGCGGAAACTATCAATCAAATTACATTCTTTTAGGAATTTTGTCATCCATTCTCTTTCAACAGGCAAAAATCCTGAAGTATTTTTTAAACCTTTCGGATTGTGAATGTCTATTTCTTCATGGCAGATATTAAAATCTCCACAAATCACCAAATTCGGGATTTCTTTCTGTAAACTTTTAATATATTCTAGAAAATCATCGGCAAACTGAAGTTTAAAGTCTAATCGCTCAATATTAGAAGCACTCGGAACATACACGGAAAGCACCGAAAAATCCTCGAAATCTGCTCTTATAATTCTGCCTTCGTTATCGTAATGTTCTATTCCGCAACCGTATTCTACGTGTTTTGGTTCTATTTTGCTGGCAATTCCAACTCCAGAATAACCTTTTCTCACTGCAGAATGCCAATAACTTTTGTAACCTACCTTTTCTAGACTTTCGATGTCTATTTGGTCGTTTCCAGCTTTAGATTCTTGAATGCAAATAATATCAGGATTGGCAACTTGCAACCAACCGATAAAATCTTTGGTAAAAGCCGCGCGAATTCCGTTAACGTTGTAAGAGATGATTTTCATAGTTATATAAATAATCCTTCGAGGATTTTAATTCCTTGAAGGATTGAATTAAATTTATAAAATTTCGATTTTATTTTTATAAAATTCTTCCGTTTCTTCTAATAATTGATAAAATTCTTCCAAACTTAAAACTTGCAAAAATTTGGTTTTGAATTCTTTAAAATGAGAAATTCCACGGAAATAATTGCTGTAATGTTGTCTCATTTCTATCAAGCCTAATCTTTCGCCTTTCCATTCTGCGCTCCATTCTGCGTGTTGTTTTACGGCAAGAAGTCGGTCTGAAATCGTAGGTTCCGGTAATTTTTCTCCCGTTTCAAAGAAATGTTTAATTTCATTAAAAATCCAAGGATAACCAATCGCAGCTCTACCAATCATCATTCCGTCGCAAGCATATTTTTGTCTGTATTCCAAAGCTTTTTCGGGAGAATCGATGTCGCCATTTCCAAAAATTGGAATTTCAATATTAGGATTTTGCTTAATTTTAGAAATATATTCCCAATCTGCTTCGCCTTTATACATTTGAGAACGAGTTCTTGCGTGAATGGTCAACGCTTTAATTCCTGCATCTTGTAATCTGAGTGCTACTTCTTCTATGTTAATAGTTTCTACATCCCAACCTAACCTCGTTTTCACCGTAACAGGAAGATGTGTAGAATTTACTACTGCTTTTGTCAATCGAACCATTAAATCTACATCTTTCAAAACGCCAGCTCCAGCTCCTTTGGAAACTACTTTTTTCACAGGACAACCGAAATTAATGTCCACAATATCAGGATTTACGGTTTCTACAATTTTGGCAGAAAGCGACATTGCTTCTTCGTCGCCACCGAAAATCTGAATTCCAACAGGTCTTTCGTAATCAAAAATATCGAGTTTTTTCCTAGATTTCATCGCATCACGAATCAAGCCTTCAGAAGAAATAAATTCTGAATACATTAAGTCTGCGCCGTGTAATTTGCACAATCTACGGAAAGGAGGATCACTCACGTCTTCCATTGGTGCCAATAAAAACGGAAAATCAGGAAGTTCTATGTTGCCTATTTTTACCATTTTGCAAAAATAAGTTTTTTTTTGTTCCCGCAGATTTCGCAGATATTTTAAAAAGATAATTTTTTAAAATTTTGAATTTTAAAATAAGATGAATAATTTAGTAAATGACAAAAATTAATAAACCACAAAAGTGACAAAAGAAATGATTGAAAATAAGTATTTCAAAAGTAAAAAAAAGTTAAATGTTTTGTTTTTTTTACTTTTGGATAGCTTATAAACGACGGAAATCTTTTGTCACTTTTGCGGTTAAAAAAATCATTTTAAAAAATTATTATGTATAAAATAATTTAAAAATGAATTGATAAATCAATAAAAATCTGCGGGAAACCTAAAACGAAGCTCTAACTTGCACACTTCCGATATGAATTGTTCTTTCGCCAGAATTTCTACCTTCATAATTCACGTTGAGTTGAAGGAATGAGTTTAATGCTTGTTGCAAAATTACGCTCCAAACTTGGTTTTTGCCAGGTTTTAAACCATCAAGCATTTGATTTCCTACGATACTGAAAGCATTTCCCGTGAAATCATTATTGATGAAACTGAAATTTCCACGGATAGAAGTTTTCTGTTTTTCCCATTGTAAAGTTCCGGTTAAATCGAAAGTTTTTAAGAATTCCTCGCCGTCTTTTCTGTCCTTGATTTTGTAAGCGGTAGAAACTTCGGTTTGTATGCTTTCCGAAAGTTTGTAAACCAATTTGGGCTTGGTTTCGTATAGGTTTAAAGTGTAATCTCGTGTCTTAAATAATTGCGATGAAGATTGGTAATTCTGCAACTGATTTTCCCAATCTGCGCGGAGATTTTTATTAAACCAATATCCAAAATTGACCAAATGAGTTTGCGTATTTTTCTTTTCTATGCTGAAATTGGCATTGACTAAATTTTGATTGTCGATAAAACGGTAATTTCCGTTCCAGCCAGATTTTTCGGTAGGATTGAAAAGTACAGAAAACAATAAGTTCTGATTTTTTAAAATTTGATTATTTTCGGTTTTAAATGGATTAAATTCTAAAACTCGATCTTCTTTGAAGAAGGAATTTTGGGCATTGAGTGAAACGTTAAAATTCCAACGTCTTAAAAACTGATTGTCTGAATTAAAAACAATGTAAGGATTCACCGAAAGCGATAGTTGCAATTTATTTTTGTTGGAAGGCGTGTATTTTACCGTATTCGTGTAAACTCTAATGTATTGCGCCAAATCTGAATATTCTGCAATTTCGAACTCATCTAACTGCTGAATTCCGTCGCCGTTATAATCCGTCCATTTGTAAATTCCTTGTCCGTCTGTTACTTTTAAATATTGAAATTCTCGCTGCGCTTCTTGTCCGTTTCCGAGCTCATAAAACGCTTGCAAACGCATTCCATTTTTGAAAAATTGTTGGTTGTACTGAATATTTCCAATCACAAAATCTGAATTAAATTGCGTTTTTAATTCATTTTCGTAGAAAAATTTTCGGTAATGAACGAGTGTGGAAAGTTGCGTTTTTTCGGTTCTAATCAATTGACTTTCGAGCATTAAACCGAGAATGTTATTCATTTTTTTCAAGGAATTATCGCGCACAGAATCATTGGTTCTGAAATAAGATTTTGCCAACAATTTCGTGCGTAAACTATCGCCAATTCTTTTTTGAACAAAAACTTCTTTCCAAGAAAAACTCGTCACATCAAGCGTTTTGGTTTGGTTGAAATTCTTAAGATTATGCTCGAAACTTCCGCCAAAACTCCAACTTCCTTTTTTGCCCAAAAATTCAGTAGAAACATTTCCTCTTGCAAATTGGGTGTCTTGAAAATCTGAAGTGGTATTTAGGTAAGATAAATTCCCTCTAGTTTCTGTTTTTTTCCTTAGAAATTTAAAATCCAAATCGTTTTTAATTCCGTTGTAGCTTTGTTTTTCGTTGAGGTAATTCAGTTTGTAATTGATAAAATTGGTGTTTTTCCACTGATTTAAAAAGCTGAAAATCAATCTATTTTGAGTGATTTGATTGAATTCTTGAGTTAAATTAAAATCTCTAGAAAATTCCACATCATTAATTCGGTCTAAAATATGAAACTGCGAAGAAATTCTCTGAAATTCTGCGCCAACTGTTCCGTTCCAATTGTTTTTGGTAAAGATTTTATTGCCGAAAATTCTTCCTGCAAAACCTGTATTTTGGTCGTTGTTTTTAGATGAAAAAAGATTGACATCATAATTGCTTAATGAGAAATCTCCGCCAATTTTTCCTTTGTTAAAATTATATTCCGCACTTGTAGAAAAAACTTGAGATTTCTGTGGAGAAGGTAACTTTCGGAGAGCAGAATAGTCTCCGTTTCCAGCACCTACAAATTCAAAAACTCTTCCGTTGTTGGTAGATTGTTTCAGTTTGTAATCGCCTTTTCCAACTCCGAAATAAGTGAAAGAAACGTTGTACAAAGTTTCTGCTTTTTCAGTAGAAAATTCATAGTAATTTCCTTGTGGATTCTGCACCAATTTGTAGAGAATTTTGTTCACATCATATTCCGTAATCACAGCAGAAGGAGCGTACATTAAATCTTGATTGTTTCCTGCATTGGCGAGAATTTGCTCGTCTTCTTTCGATAAATTTAAGGAAAGTGGAGCATTTTTATTATCGTTTTCCAAGAAAGCATCGAAAGAAAGTTTCAGTTTTTCGGTTTGATGTTTCACCGAAGAAGTGACGATGAAACGGTTGTAATTTCGGTTGGTGTAATTGTATGAAATGGTGATGAAATTCTGTTTAAAAATCGGTCGGAAACTCGTAAAAGTAATTTCTCCCGTGTTGTAATTAATGGTGTAATCTTGGTTTTCACCACGTTTCATGAGAATTCCATCGATGAAAACCTGTTCAGAACCAGAAAGGATGGTAATGAAATTTTCACCGTTTTTTCCATTTAAACGATATGGACCTTGGTTTCCTTCTACTCCTTGAAAGCGAATTCGGTGAAATTCACTTCTGGCAACTCCCGCTGAAAAATCTAGAAAAGTTTTGTTGTCTTTCCCAAAATTGGTCTGAAAACCAATTCCCATGCTTCTGCGTTGATATCTTCCAAAGTAAGTTTGGTCGTCTTGTAAATCAAGATGTCCCGCTTTTAAAATGCTTCTGTCTTTAATATTGAGTTGAAGATAAATTTTATCAAATTCCTGCAAAGTTTGCGTGTAACCATCCGCTTGAATCGGCAAATTATGGTCTGAAATACTAGCGAGAATAGAAACATCTTTGCTGAGTTTTCCTGCAATTTGCATATCCATAGAAGATTGCACAGATTGACCTTGGTTATTGCCAAAAGTAATTCCTCTGATGATGGAACCTTTTGCATTTAAATCGCCCAGAATTTGTGAACGAGAATTTTTCTTAACCAAAACGGATTCATCATAGAGAATTTTTTTTTCTTTCCAGGCAAAATTGGCGGTATCTTTTTTAAAAAACTCGCTATTAAGTTTTTTTGAAACAATAGAGTCGGTTTTTAGTGAATCTTGAGCAGGTAAATTAGGGTTTTTCCATGTGAAAATCTGTGCTTTTGCCCAAAAAGCACTCATTAAAATGAGAAAAAAAAATAATTTTTTTGTCACCGAAATCTTTCTAAAAACCGCTGTGTAAAAGTAACTAAAAAAAATAAGGATTATTGTGGAGAAAAATTAATAGAAATTTAATGATTAAAGTCATTAATTCAATAAAATGTTTGTATTTTTGGCTCTAGTTATATAAAAAAATATCTTATGAAAAAAATTTTTACTCTTTTAAGTCTTACATCAATGTTTTTTTTAGCAAATGCTCAAACACAAGTTGTAAATGAAACTTTTACATTTACAGGTGCTTTGAAGGATAATAGTTGGACTACGCATAGCGGAACGACTGGACAGTTATCAGCTAATGGTTCTAAAGTGAATCTAGTTGCAGGTAACGGTGAAGATGTGAACAAAGCATTTTCTGCTGATTATATTATAAATCCTGCAGAATTAAATAAAACAGAATATACTTTTACTTTGAATGTTCCTTCTCAAACAGGATTAGCTGGAAGTACTGCAGCAGGCGAATACTTTTTAATGTTAAGTAATCAATCAGGAACTACAGTTTCTAATTTTTATGGGCGTTTGTTTATTAGAAAAAGTTCTGGTACAGGATATGTTTTAGGTATTTCAAATAGTACAAGTACCGCAGTATA
This sequence comes from Cloacibacterium sp. DMC96, assembly GCF_056313765.1. Lineage (NCBI taxonomy): Bacteria > Pseudomonadati > Bacteroidota > Flavobacteriia > Flavobacteriales > Weeksellaceae > Cloacibacterium > Cloacibacterium sp. DMC96. The sequence continues at coordinate 366,839 of NZ_JBQUZQ010000001.1, forward strand.
TTCTACAGTTGAATTACCAGTTGCAACTGATGTTTCTGTAAAAGTTGCATTTTCTGTTTCTGGTACGAATAGTACTTCAACTTTAACAATTAATAGTGAGACTCCTATAACTTCTACAAGTGCTGTTGCTCCAACTGTTTTAAAGTCTGTAGCTATAAGACAAGCTGGTACTGCAAGTTCGGGAACAGGAAACGTTTCAATAGATAATTTAGTAGTTACAACTTATCCGTCAAGTGTATTAGCAACTAAAGATGTCATAAAATCAAAAAACATTTTCCTAAAAAATACAATGGTTGATAATACTTTATCATTCCAAGCAAAAGGAAATGCTTCTGTAAAGGTTTACAATGCAAACGGACAATTAGTAAAATCTGCTACTATTTCAGCTCAAAATGCTAATGTAGATGTAGCGTCTTTACCAAAAGGTAATTATGTAGTTACTGCAGAACTAAATGGGGAAAAAATTTCTCAGAAAGTAATTAAAAAATAAATAAATTTAATTATATTGAAAAACTAAGGCTAGATGGAATTTCATCTAGCTTTTTTGTTGATAATTAATTAATGTTAAAATGGAGTGAAAAGTCCTATATATAAGAAATTCTTTGTAATTTTGAAAAATAATATTTAAAAAAAACGTTATGAAAAAAATCTTTACTCTTTTAAGTTTAGTGACTTTAGGTGTTACAGCTAATGCACAGATTGTTATTAATGAAGTTTATGGTGGAGGTGGAAATAGTGGTTCAACATGGAAAAATGACTTTGTTGAGCTTATAAACATAGGTGCTACAACAGCTACGTTAACTGGGGCAACACTTCAGTATACTTCTGCTGCTGGTACATTTAATACTTATCAGACTTTACCAAGTATTACTTTAGCCCCGGGTCAAAAGTATTTAATTCAAGAAGCAACTGGAGCAGGAGGTACAACTAATTTACCAACTCCTGATTTTGTTGGTACAACTTTAGTAAATTTTGATGCATCAACTAATAACTCAACAACTGGTTTTGCGATGTCTGGTACTAACGGGAAAATTGCTCTTGTAAGTAATGCCGTGCAAATTACAGGTCCAACTGATTCTAATGTTCTTGATTTTGTAGGATTTGGCAGTGCAAATCAGTTTGAAGGATCAGCAGCAGCGCCAGTAATGTCTAATACTACTTCAAATTCAAGAACAAATGGAATTGACACCAATAATAACTCTGTAGATTTTACTACTGGAACACCAACTCCAGAAAATAAAAGTACTAGTTTGTCAACAGGTGATATTGCTAAACTTAAATTTAATCTTGTTAGAAACTCTAAAGTAACTAATGAAATTACCTTTGGTGAAAAAGCAAATATTAAAATTTATAATGTAAGTGGTTCTTTAGTAAAATCTGCTTCTGTAGAAAAGAATACTTCTCTTAATGTTTCTTCTTTACCAAAAGGAGTTTATGTAGTAACAGGTGAAGTAAATGGTCAAAGTATTTCTCAGAAAATTGTTAAAGAATAATAATTCTTAGAATTAATAATGACAAAGGTTGCTCTTTTGAGCAACCTTTTTTATTTAGTACCAGCCTCGTCTGAAATATCCAATTAGAGCGCCTACATTTAAGTTAAAGGTAAATCGTATTCTATTGCCGTAATCTTTGAACTTCGGTTCGAAACCAAGGCTTGATTGCATAGGGAAATAGACTTCTATAAAATCTGGAATTACTTTAAATTTAATGCCACTGTCCCAAATAAACTTTGGAGAATGTTCGCGGTTCTTATATACTCCAAAATCTGCGTAAACGTCTATCATCTTCCAAACGTTTGCTTCTACATTATGCGTAATTAACCATTGGTCTACACTTCCGTTGATATAAGATTTAAAACCTCCTTCTGCCATGATAAACTGTTGAGAAAGGATTCCGCTTATTGCACTTTGAGCTAATAGATTATAAGAGAAAGCGTAGTTGGAAACTTTAGAAATTCCAATATCGAAATTATTATTTCTGGTATGATTTCTTAAAAAATAACCGCCATACAATCGTAAGCTCAGTTTTTTATTTTTGGCATATTCTAGTCTGTAGTAGCTTTCTGCAGTAAGTTTTGCATAATCTTCCATGTATTGGAAATTCCCGAAAATATACTTTTCTTTAATCACATTATTGTCTGAATAGACAAAACCTAAGTTCCAAATGTTATATTTAGCGTAGTCATTTTCTGCAATCATTTTGGGGCTTAAATCTCTTTCGAAGAAATTATAAGAAGCAGACAAAATTCTAGAAATTTCACTTCTAGGATTCTTGTTAAAAGACATATTCCCAGAAAAACTGATTTTTTTGTAAGACAACCCAAAATCATAATTGTATTTGGCAGTTGCAACACCTAAAGTAAGTGTTCTGTAAAAACTTTCAGCAGGTTGAATTTTATAAACAGCATTCATGGATCCATTAATATCCTTACTTCCTGTACTGAAAAACGGCGAAATAAGATATTGAAACCTTTTGTCAATCAGTGATTTATTTTTAAATCGAATACCCAATAAGAATTTGTCATAATTATTCCAACCGATTCCTGGTGTAAGATAAACTTCGTTAATTTCTGCATTTGGATTGTCTGGAATGAGTTTAAATCTTAGTTTTTTAGCATTGTCTTTAATTCCTTTGGTGTAAAGATAATTGTCTCTAAAATTATTCTCAGGGAAAGCATATAAATCATTGATGACAATTTTTACTGCTTCATTATCTGGAATTACATAACCGCAAGAGTTTTCTTGATAATTCGTGTCATACCAAAAGGTTTTTTTACTGCCATCTTCATGAAAAGTTTCTAATTTAAAAGGAATATTCTGCGCTGTATTTTTAGAAACATTAATGTTGATGACGTTATCTTTTCTCTCGAAATCGTTGAGTTTAAAATTGATTCTTTGCTTTCTTTTAACATATTTTTCTAAAAATTCAGAAGAGTAACCAGAAGCTACCGTGAGTTGGTCTAGAAAATCTCTTTTGTCTAATTCTGAAGTGTGATTTTTGGAGATATAACCTTTTAAGAAATTTTCAAAATAAGAAGTTCCCATTTTTTCGGCAATCAAGGTAAAAAGGCTTCCCGTTTCGAATTGGCTAATCGCCATTTCATTAAAATTACTTAAATCCGAAAATTTTTCGTCAATTTTTTGGTCAAGATTTTGCGCTGTAATATATTGATAAGCGAGACCGTATCTTTCAATCAATTTCAGTCGAGAAGCAAATGAAAGTTTTAAGGGTTTCATTCCCAGTATTTTATAGTCAGAAAGTGCTCCAAGAATTTTATGATCAGGATAATTTTTTTTCAAATACTGAATTTCTAAATAGGTTTTAAGTCCGTTCGTAATCCAGTGATTTTTTTCTTTGTCAGACACGAATAATTGCTCTGCAACTTGCTGAGAAACAATGCTGAAATAATCCATATCTATTTTTTCGGCATCGGTAAACATTTGGAACTTAAATTTCCAAAATTTAATGTCATCATTCCCGAAGAAATCATTTTTGGACTTAAATTTTTCGCTGATGAAGATTTTTGCTGGCAAAAATCCCGTTTTTTCTTTGATAAAATGAAGATGAAGCGGTAGATAAAACGCAATCAGTTCCTTTTCTTTTTCGGTGACAGGATAACCCAATTCTACCAAATGTTTTTGTCCGTCTACGATGGTTTCTAGCTGATAGTTTTCTTGGTCAGCAATCAGAAATTCTACATCTTTATTCAGTTTTCCTTCAAAAATATTAGGAGCAACTTCAGTTAAATTACTGCTGATATTTTGACCGGAATTTTCAAATTTTACTCGGTAAAAAGTATTTACATTTACGTTTTCTTCTAAATCTTTGTAATATTTTTCAAGGAAATTATCTCGGTCAAAACTGTCTGGAACCAAGAAAAAATATTTGAGCAAAGTATTATTTTTTCCAATTCCATAACCTGTAAACTGAGCACTCGGTAAAATCACAGAATATTCCAGCGAAAGTTCAGTAAAAGCATTTGGAGCTAAAGGTTTTGGGAGTTTTATAAAAAGATTTTCATCATCTAAAACACCTTCATACGGTTTTTTGTCTATCATCAGATAAACCAATCTGCCTCTTTCATTGGGTTCTGCGTAATATAAATCCTTTTTTCGGTCTTCTAATTTTCTTCTGACTAAAGGCGTATTTCTGCTTTTGTAAGCTGCCGTGAAATTTTGAAGTTTAAGATGTGTGAGTTCAATTTCGGAGGTGTTTTGATAATAGATTTTTTCTCTTACAGTAAGCGTTCCTGCAGAAATTTTTGCATCAATAATGATGGAGTCTTTCTGCGAGAAAGCAAAAAGATTAAGCAGTAAACACAGTAAAATGATGGTCTTCTTCTTCATTGATTTTAGAAAATCAAATATAGAGAGAAACTATTAAAATTGCTTATATAAATCTGAAAAAATATTACATTTTATCAACAATTTTTGAATTTTATTGACAATGGATTTTGAGAATTATCATTCCTTTCTCGGATGAATATTTTCTTGGGAATAAATCGGAAGTTTTTATCTTTTTAAATTATAAAAAAGGCAGTAGTAAATGCCAAATTCCCACGGTAAGGATAGATAGAGGAATTCCCATCGCAACCATCAAGTTACAAAATTTAGGTTCTAAATCATGAGCCGAAGCAATAATCGCCGCTGTAATCATAGGCGCCATCGCTGCTTCTAAAATACAAATGTCTATAACGTCTCCACTTTGATGGAAAATATATTTGTAAATCACTAAAATCAATAAAGGCAAAAGAACGAGCTTGAAAAGTAAACCGATGAAAAGATGAAATCCTTCTTTTTTCTCAATTTTTTTCCATTGCATTTGACTTCCTACAGAAACCAAAGCGAGTGGAACAGTAGTTGCGCCCAATTTCATTAAAACTTCGTCAAAATCTTTTGGAATTTCTATGGAGAAAACATTCAGCAACAAAGCAATTACAAATGCAATAAATGGCGGAAATTTTAAAATTTTAGAAAGATGTTTGAGTAGAGAATCTTTGCTTCCAGAATAAAAATTGGCGACTAAAATTCCTACAGTAGAAAGAGCGACGAAACCAGGTTGGTCTACCAACATCACGGTTTTTAAACCTTCTTCTCCATACATGGCTTGAATTAAAGGAATGCCTACAAAAGAAGTGTTTCCGAAACCTGCACACATAATTAAAGCGCCAATTAAAGAAGATTTCCAGCCGAAAATTTTTCCTAATCCTGCAAAAAATAAAATCGCAGCAAAAATTCCTATCCAGACCACTAAAACGGGATAAATCACCGAGATGTTGAGTTCTATTTTTGAAATATAATACAGAGAAAATGCAGAAAGCGAAATGTTAATCACAAATGCATTCAGTGAAGTATGAAAATTATCGGGAATTATTTTAGATTTTTTTAAAACAATTCCTATAATCAGACAGACAAAAAGTAAAATTAAGTTGCTCAATTTCTTTAGCTAGACGTATAAATAAATAGATAAAAAGTGACAGAAACTCCCTGCTAAAACAAAAAAATGGAAAATAGCATGATTGAATTTTATTTTCTTAATGCTGTATAAAATGGCACCAATGGTATATAAAACACCGCCAAGAATTAGGTAAAATACTCCTTTTTCATGTAAATGAGCAGTAAGATCTTGGAAATAAAAAACAATCAGCCAACCCATCAAAACGTACATCGCTGTAGAAACAATTTTAAATTTTCCCGTGAAAAATAATTTGAGAATAATTCCTGTAAAAGCCATCACCCAAACCATTGAAAAAATAAGCCAACCCGTTTCTCCGTTTAAACTGACCAATGTAAAAGGCGTGTAACTTCCTGCGATAAGAACATAAATAGCAGCATGGTCGAAAACTTTGAGTTTAAATCTCTTTTGAGGTTCTTTTGAGGCATGATAAAGCGTAGAAGCAAGGTATAATAAAATTAAACTCACCCCAAAAATTGGGAAACTTATCATCATCCAGATATTGTCTTGCTGCACCGCCTTAATGATTAATAGAACCAAAGCGATGATGCTCAAGAAAATCCCAAAAGCATGAGACCAAATATTTAATTTTTCTTCGGTAGGCGAATAGAGTTGTATGTTCGTTTTTTTATCCATTTAGAGCGATTTTAGGTAGGCGTTCCAAGATTCTAATTTGTAGAGTTTTGCAGATTTTTCTACATTTTCAGCTTTATAAATTCCGCGTCCTACAATCACGAAATCTGTATGTAAATTTTTGAAAACATGTTCTGGCGTATTGTACTGTTGGCCTTTGTCATCTCCTTTGGAACTGATATTTACTCCTGGTGTAAAAAGTAAAACATTGGCAGGAACTTTATTTTGAGCCACACAACCGATAATGTTTGGATGCGTTTCTACAATTTTTAAAGCTTCTGCTCTGTAATTTTGGTCAGTAAGCGCACCTTTCGAAGACATAGAAAGAATAGCAATTACTCCAGAATTCATAAAACAATCAATGCTTTGATAGCCTGCAATCACGTGAGAAGTAACCAAATCTGCCCAATGCGAAATTTTATACATTCCGCCTCTGTATTGTAATTCCTGAGTATTCCCGATGTCGCCGAATTTTCGGTCTTCCATCAGAAGGAAATTATGCTTGGTTGCTAAATCTTTTAGAGGAAGAATGGTTTTATCACTATCAAAATCGGAAATAATGTCAATATGCGTTTTTAGAGCTACAATATGTGGACCTACTTTTTCTGCAAATTCTAGCAATTCTTTGGTGGTAGTAACATCTGCAGAAGCGATAAGGTTAGATTGTTTAGAAATAGCAATTTCTAAGATTTTTTTTCCAACAGAATGTTCGCAATTTTCTAATTTTTGTTCGTAAGAAAGTCTTTTTTCTTCTTTGAATTCAATTTTATTTCCTGCGATAAATTCATTAATTCTTAGAACTTCTTCTTCCGTAAGATGGTCTACTTCTTTTAAAATTTCTACCACTTCAGAAATGCTGAAAAGCGTATGAACATGATAACCTTTCTCTTGTAAAAGTTGCTTTCCGCCTTGTTCACGGTCTAGAACCACTACAATATCAGAAACTTTTAACCCTTCATTTTCTACTTCGGCGATGGTTTCTACCAAAGATTTTCCAGAAGTGATTACATCTTCTACTAGTAGACAGTTTTGTCCAGATTTATAAATGCCTTCAATGAGTTTTTTGGTTCCGTATTCTTTAGCTTCTTTTCTCTTGATAATCAATGGGATATAGCTTTCTAAAGACATGGCGGTTGCCATAGGTAATGCAGCGTAAGGAACACCGCAAATCACATCAAAATTATCCAAAGGAAGCATTTCTAAAAGATAATTAGCCAAATGTTTTAAGATTTTTGGCTCAGAAGCGAGAGGTCTTAAATCTACATAAAACGGGCTTTCAATGCCGGATTTCAATGTAAATCTACCGAATTTTATAATCCCAAGTTTATAACATTCTAAGAAGAATTCTTTTTTACTTTCCATTTTACTTTTTTACTTTTTACAAAGGTAATATTTTTATAAGTACGAAGCGTAAAGTTAAAAGTACAAAGTATAGTTGTAGAGTGGGAGAATTGTAGAATGGGAGAGTACTTAACTTTAAAATAAATATATCAAACCAAATTATAGATTTTGTTAATGATAAATTGACCTATTTTCGGGACTTTTTTGCTATTTTTGGGAAATTCAATTTTTAAAAATTAAATCTTTATAGATATGAAAAAATTAGTTCAATGGGCTTTTGTAGCCATCGCTTTTTCTGCGGTTACTTCTTGTGTAGCGGTAGTGGGAAATACGGCGCAACCTGTAGTGAATGTAGAATCTACAGATTATGGCAAACCTTCTGATGTTACTGCAAATGAAGGCGCTTTCAAAATAAAAACACTGAAATATAATTATGATGCTTTTTCAAAATATGTAGATGCTAAAACCATGTACATTCACTTTTCTAAGCATTATGTAGGTTATTTGAACAATTTAAATAAAGCGGTGGAAGGAAAACCTCAAGCGAATATGACGATTGAGCAACTATTGAAAACGCTTGATACGAGCAATGCAATGCTAAGAAATAATGCAGGTGGTTATTACAATCACAATTTGTATTTTGATTTGATGACTCCGAATTCAACAGGAAAACCAACTGGGAAATTAGCAGATGCCATCAATAGAGATTTCGGAAGTTTTGAAAATTTCAAAAAGCAGTTTTCTGACGCAGGAGCGAAACAATTTGGTTCTGGTTGGGCTTGGTTGGTTACTGATGCTTCAGGAAAATTGAAAGTAGGTAGTACCGCAAATCAAGATAATCCATTAATGCCGGGAATGTCTATTTCTGGAACTCCAGTTTTGGCAATGGATGTTTGGGAACACGCTTACTATTTGAAATATCAAAACAAAAGAGCAGATTATATAGACGCTTTTTTCAATGTAATAGATTGGAGCGTGGTTTCTGATTACTACGAAAAAGCAATGAAATAGAATTTAGAAAAACTTATTTTCTTCGCAGATTTGACTGATTATTATCAGTTTAATCTGCGATTTTTTTTTGAATCATTCTTCGTTTTGTTCTACAATTTCGGTTTTTAAAGATTTGTTTTTGAGATAAAAGTTATGACGAAAATCAAACGCCCAATCTGTTTCTGGCTTTGAAATCGTTCCGAAAAATTGAATCTTTTCATGATCAATTCCATCTAACCAATAACCGTGGAAAACTGCAATTTTTTGAAAATTTTTATCAATATAATTATTGAAATTTTCTTTTCTAAATAAAGTATCTAGAAGAATTTTATTGTCTTGTTTTATTTTCAGCGAAATTTCAGCGTCTCGGTATTTATCCACCTGTTTTTTGCCTTCATTTTCAAATTCATTGGTTACAAAACTATCTAAATAAGATTTGGTGATGCTAATTTCTAGGTTTTTGTCAATGATTAAAGTATCAAATTTTTCCACTGTTTTTTCTTTCGGGAAGAATCTATCAGTAGAATTTTCATTTGAAATAATGGGTTTGTTGAAGACTTCTATTTTTTCTTCTTGTTTTTTGGAGCAAGATAAAATGGCTATAAGTAGAATTGGTATGAGATAAGAGGTTTTCATAGTATAATTTAGTTAATTCAAATTTCAAAAAAAATTTAGATGCCACCATGTATGGTTTTAGAATAGACTAATTTTCCATTAAGATTTTCAAAATATACTATTGTCCAATCACTTACCGTTTGATTAAAATTATTTTTTTTTTAAACTTGTTAAATATGGAGTAATATTTATATAATATTCACCGTTTTTTTCTTTTAATTTAAAAACTTCAACGAGTAAAATTGATTTATTTTTCAGGACAATTTTTTTCTTATTATCATTGTTAATCTTTACAATTTTATAACCATTAATATTGTTAGGAATATCTTTCAAATAATCTTTTTCTTCAATAAAAATTATTTTTTTCTTATTTTGAAAATAAAAATCAGTTGTATAAAATTCGTCTATCTGTTTTATATATTCTTCCAATGCAATTATGTAAATTTTGTTGTCAAAATTATTTTTGCAATTTTGAGTTAAAGAAAAAATGGGTAATAAAATGAATAATAAAATCTTAAATGTTTTCATTGGTTGATAATTAACCCAAATTTACAAAAAATCTTACCTTTACAGAAATTCAAAAAAATCAGCATGAAAAAATCATTTTCTTTGTTCTTTATTCTTTGCTCATTATTCTTTTTTAGTCAAATTTCAGAGCAGAAACTAGACGAACTCATCCAAAATACTATTAAAACTTTTGATGTCCCCGGAATGTCTGTCGGTGTTCTTAAAGACGGTAAAGTTATCTATTCAAAAGGTTTCGGAGTGCGTTCTCTTAACAATAATTTACCGATGACGCCAGAAACTTTGGTGGGAATTGCTTCTAATTCTAAGGGTTTCACTTGCACTGCTTTAGCGATTTTAGCAGACGAAGGAAAACTCAATTGGGACGATAAAGTGACTAAATTTTTACCCGATTTCAAAATGTATGACGATTATGTGACGCAAGAACTTACCATCAAAGATTTGGTGACGCACAGAGCTGGTTTAGGTCTTGGACAAGGAGATTTAATGTTTTTTCCAGAAGGTGGAACTATGACTACAGAACAATTATTGCACAATGTTCGTTATTTGAAACCTGCGCATTCTTTCAGAAATACAATGGATTATAACAATGTGATGTTCATTGTAGCTGGAGAAGTCATTCATAAAATTTCTGGCAAAACTTGGGCAGAATTTATCGAAGAAAGAATTATGAAACCTGTTGGGATGAACTCAAGTTTCGGTTCTTATAACCGTGCAAAATCTATAGAAAATAAAATTGACGCTCATGCTCCAGTCAATGGAAAAGCAGTTGCAGTTCCTCACGATTGGAACGAAACAGCCAATGCAGCTGGTGGAATTTTGAGCAACATTACAGACATGACGACTTGGGCAAATTTCTTAATGAATGGTTTTGTAACCAAAGACGGAAAACGTTTGGTTTCTGAGAAAAACGCAAATATTTTGTGGCAAATTCAACAACCGATTCCTATGGCTGCTAAAAATCCTTATGATACTAAATTTTACGGTTACGGTTTAGGTTGGTTTATTTCTGATGTAAAAGGTCACCGTCAGATTCAGCATACAGGTGGTTTAATCGGTACAGTTACGCAATTTACGTTAATTCCAGATTTGAATTTAGGAATTGTAGTGCTCACGAATCAACAACAAGGGGTGGCTTTTAACACGATTACCAATACGGTAAAAGATGCGTATTTAGGAATTGAAGACAGAAATTGGTTGAAAACCTATGCAGAAAGATACGCAAAAGGAAATGCTCAATATGACAAAGAAAAGGCGGAAACTTATGCTAAAGCATTTGCTTACCAAAAAGACAGAAGTGCAAAACTAGCTCCAGAACAATTTGTAGGGACGTATAGAGATACTTGGTTTGGTGATGTGGTAATTTCTAAAGAAAAGAAAGGTTTCAGAGTGATTTGCAAGTCTTCAGAACGATTAAAAGGTGAAGTTTTGCCTTATTCTAAAGATACTTTCGTTATCAAATGGGATGATAGAAGTTATGATGCAGACGCATTTTTTACCCTTACCTTTGATGAAAACGGAAAAGCAGTTTCTGCCAAAATGAAACCGATTTCAGATGTTACCGATTTCTCTTTTGACTTTGGAGATTTGGATTTGAAAAAAGTAGATTAGTTTTAAACCACAAAAGGCACAAAAGATTTTCTTTGTGTTTAAGAAATACAAAAGAGCAAAAAGTAAAAATCTTTTTGCTCTTTTTTTTGCTTTTGAAAAGCTTATTTTCAAACTTTTATTTTGTACCTTTTGTGGTTTATAACTACTATTTCAAATACAAGTCAAAATAATCAGTAACTTTTTCCATTAAATGTACTCTGTCTTTCCCAGAAACATTGTGAGGATGACCAGGATAAACGAAATAATCTAACTGAACGCCTTTGTCAACGGCAGATTTCAGGAATTTTACAGAATGTTGCCAAACCACTACATCATCTTGCGCACCATGAATCATGAGTAATTTTCCTTTCAAGTTTTGAACTTTGTCTAAAAGATTAGCTTTTGCGTAACCTTCAGGATTTTCTTTTGGAGAATCCATGTAACGTTCTGTGTACATAATTTCGTATAGAGTCCAATCGATTACAGGTCCACCTGCAACTCCCGCTTTGAAAACTTCAGGATATTTCAGCATAAAACTTGTGGTCATAAATCCACCAAAACTCCAACCGTGAATTCCCATTTTTTCAGCATTTACAAAAGGCAAAGATTTTAAATATTCTACACCTTTTAATTGGTCTTTCATTTCAGTTTCACCTAGGTTTCTGAAAACCGCTTGTTCAAACTGTGTTCCTCTGTTAGAAGAACCTCTTCCGTCCATCGTAAAGACAATGTAGCCACGTTGCGCCATATATTCGTACCAAAGATTTCCAGAAGCTGGGAAGTTATTGGTAACCAATTGTAAATGAGGTCCATTGTATAAATAGACAATTACAGGATATTTTTTAGTTTTATTAAAATCAGTCGGCAAAATCAGTTTTCCATAGAGTGGAGTTCCGTCGTCTGCTTTTAGTGTGATGTTCTGAATTTCAGGTCTTTGGAAGTTTTTCAGAGGGTTTTCTGCGGTTAAAATATTTTTGGTTTGAAGCGATTGCGTATTGATAATATTGGCAATTCTTGGAGTAGAAGCATTGGCAAAAACATCATATAAATGTGTTCCGTCTTTGCTCAAAATTCCATTGTGAATACCAGCGTCTTTGTCTAATTTGGTGATTTTAGTCGTTTGCCAATTTACTTTGTACAAATGTTTTTCAAGTGGAGTTTCTTTAGTCGAAGAGAAATAAATTTCTTTTTTCTTTTCGTTAAAACCTAGAATTTCATTCACCAACCAATTTCCTTTGGTAATTTGTTTTACCAAACCTTTGTCTGTGTTGTACCAAAATAAATGATTATAACCCGTTCTTTGACTTTGCCAAATAAAATCTTTATTTGAGCCAGGTAAAAAGGTTAATGGATGCTGTGGTTCTACATATTTTTCATCTTTTTCTTCGAAGAGCGTTTTAACTAAATTTCCTGTTTCTGCATCATATTGATTCAGTTTCATGTGGTTTTGAGCTCTGTTCAGCACCGCTACGAAAATAGATTTAGAATCAGGGCTCCAAGTTACGCAGGTTAAATATTGCTCTTTGTCGCCTTCGATGTTTAAGAATTTTTTGGTTTGAGTTTTTACATCAAAAACACCGATGGAAACTTCGTGAGATTTATTTCCAGCCATAGGATATTTGATATTATGGTTTTCTGCAGGAGTTACGCTCCAATCGATGATTGGGTAGTCTGTAACCATGCTTTGATCCATTCTGTAAAATGCAATTTTTTGAAAATTTGGCGCTGCAAAAATTCCTCCATCGATTCCAAATTCATTACGGTGAACCGATTGTCCGTTGATGATATTTTCGTTTTGGTCATCTGTAATTTTCAAAGTCTTTCCATTAACATTTACAAATAAATTATTTTTGATGGTGTAAATAATCGTTTGATTATCAGGAAGAAGTTGAGCGTTTTCTGCCTCTTCAGGAATAGAAGCAAATTCTGTTTTTTGCCAAGAATTTCCCGTTTTTTGAAGCCAAAAATATTTTCCTTTTTGAGAAAAATAAGCTTTAGAATTGTTCAAAAATTTCAGTGGAGAAAGTGCTTTCAGTTTTTGGTCTGCATTTAGATTTTGATTTACTTGATACAAAGAAACCAAAGTATCTGTCTTGTTGGTCGCAATATCTGTGATGAGATAAGCATTTTTAACCATTTGAAGATAAGATTTGCCATCATTGCTGAAAGAAAAATCTCTAATGTTTTTCACGGCAAGATTGGTTCTAAGTCCTAAAACGGCGTCGTTCATGGTAAATTGCTGCGTTTGCGAAAAACCACAAACCGAAGCCAAAACCAATGTTCCTAATATTTTTTTAAAGTTCATAAATGTTGAAAAATTTTGAGGGTAAATGTATGTTAATTCATTAATTTCTGAAGAATTTTATAAATGTTCTTTGTATAAAATCGTGAGATTGTCTTTTTCTGATTTTTTGTTCCATTGATATTGATGCGTCCAATAAGCGATTTTGGTGGATAAAATTCCCAAACCAGCTCCGAAAATCACATCACTCCAATAATGTTTGTCGTGAGCAATTCTCAAAACGCCCACTCCAGTTGCTACAGAATAAGCAACATAGGGTACCCAACGGTAATTTTCACCATATTCCATAGAAAGCATTGTAGCGCCAGCAAAAACATTCGCAGTATGACCACTCGGGAAACCAAATTCATTGCTTCCGTCTGGACGAGGTTTTTTAATGGCTTTTTTCAAAAGATAAGTACTCCCAAAAACAATAATTTCAGATTTTGCCAAAATAGCAGTTCTATTCCAGAAGTCGGTTTTAGGTTTCATTCCTGCCCATTCAAAAGCGTAAAGTGAAACAAGAGGCGCAAATTGAAGGTAATCTTCGGGATAACCTCCAAAAGCCAAGAAATTTTTGTTTTCTGTAACGCTGAAATCTCTATTTTCTGTAGATAAAACGATGCTTCCTGCTGTCATTAAAGTAGCTGGAATAATGAGTTGCTTTGAAGTGAATTTTGGTTGTTCTGAAAAAACTAAACTGTCTTTCTTCTGTGAAAAAAGAATATTTGAAAAAACCAAAAATGCTAAAAGTATGTTTCTCATTTTTTAACGCAATGGCGTAAAATTATTTTTAAAATTAAAATGTTTTGAAGGCGCAAGAAAATCAGAGATTTTCAAAAATTAATTCTCAATAGCTTTCTTTTTCAAGAATTTATACGTTTCTATTTGACTGCGGAATGGTTTTTTATTGTTTTTCACATATTTATTGGTCAAATCTTCATCTAGAAATCTGGCTTTTACATTGCCTTTCAATTGAAGTTCTAATAAATCTTTTAGTTCTTTTTTAAGATTTTTTTGATTCACTTTTACGGCAGCTTCTATTCTGTAATCTAGGTTTCGCGTCATCCAATCCGCTGAAGAAAGATAAACATCTTCAATGCCTTTATTGTAAAAATACATCACCCTAGAATGTTCCAAATACTCATCTACAATACTGATAGCATGAATTTTTTTCTTGAACGTTTTCTGTTCTACAGCACAGAAAATTCCGCGAACAATCATTTTAATTTCCACACCAGCTTCCGCTGCTTCATAAAGTTTTTTAATCAAACCTTTATCAGAAAGTGAGTTTACTTTTATTATCATTTCGGCTTTTCTGCCTGCTTTTGCTTCTTCAATTTCTTTGTCGATATGCCATTCGATTTTTTCTCGCATAAAATGCGGACAAACTAATAAATGATTACAAGATTTCAATGCTAAAACGGGGTCTATTTTTGGTTTTCTGAACACATTGAAAACTTTATTAATGTCTGCCATAATTGCTCTGTTAGAAGTCATGAGCAAATGGTCTACATAAATTTTGGCTGTTTTTTCGTTGAGGTTTCCAGTGCTTACAAATCCGTATTGAATGGTCTTGTTGTTCACTCTTTTTTTGATGACACAAAGTTTTGCGTGTACTTTTTTATTGGGTAATCCTACTAAAACTTTTACGCCTTCTTCTTCTAATCTTTCTTTCCATTCTAGGTTGTTTTCTTCATCAAATCTGGCGCGCAATTCTAGCATTACGGTGACTTCTTTTCCGTTTCTCACGGCATTAATCAATGCATTTACAATTTTGGAATTGCTGGCTAATCTATAAGCCGTGATTTGAATAGATTTTACATCAGGATCCATTGCAGCTTCTCTCAACAAGTCAATAACAGGTGTAAAAGTGTGATAAGGAAAGGTAAGAAGCACATCTTTTTTTACGATAACATCTGTAATTCTGCCTTCATGGTCAAATTCTGGATGCGTAAAAGAACTTCTCTCTATTGGTTTTTCATAATTTTTAAAAACATCTGGAAAATCCATAAAATGTCTGAAATTATGAATTTTTTGACCCGGAATAATGCTGTCTCTTTTGGTAAGATTGAGTTTTTTGATGAGAAATTCCACCAAAGATTTGTCCATGTCTTTGTCAAAAACAAAACGGGTAGGTTTTCCTTTTCTTCTGGATTTGATGCCTTTTTCAATTTTTTCTACAAAGCTGGTTCTGATGTCATTATCGAGGTCAAATTCTGCATCTTTGGTCACCTTAAAAGAATTTGCTTTGAAATCATCATATCCAAAATACGAGAAAATATGCGGTAAATTAAAAGCGATGACGTCTTCTAGAAGCATTATGTCAGTTTCCTCAGGATTTTCGGTTGGTAAAATGACAAATCTTCCATTGGCTTTTGCTGGCACTTCTATAATCGCGAATTTTGTACCAAATTTCCAATCTTTTCTGCGCATTGCAATGCCTAGATAAAGGCTTTTTTCTCGCAAATAGGGCAGTTGAACATGGTCATGAAGCAGAATAGGAATGACGTTGCTTTCTACTTCTTCGTCAAAATATTTTTTTACAAATTCCTTTTGTTTTTCGGTGAGTTTTTTAGGAGTTTTAATGAAAACTTTTTGCTCTGCCATTTCTTCTTGGATTTTGTCCCAAGTTTTTTCAAAATCTTCCTGTTGTTTGATGACAATTTTATTGATTTTGTCCAGAATTCTTTGAGGTTTGTCAAAAAACGTTTCTACTGCAAGTTTATCTTTAAGTTCTAGTGCTCGTTTTAGTCCCGCAACTCGCACTCTGAAAAACTCATCTAGGTTATTAGAAAAAATCCCTAAAAATCTAATTCTCAGGTGTAATGGAACGGTTTCGTCCATCGCTTCTTGCAAAACTCTTGCATTAAAACCTAACCAGGTAATGTCTCTAGGATTGAATTGTGGCATATCTGTAAAAAGTTTTAGCCAAATATAATGATAAACATGTGAATAGAGAAGTGAAATGGAGAATTTAAAAGATGACAGTTTTTAAGAAAATGTCAATTTGTCACAATTTTCTCAATGGTATAAAATTGGAGAAATCCAAGTCAAATTAGTTAAGTAAAAAATAAAATATAAATATTATGAGCAAAATTATCGGAATTGATTTAGGTACGACCAACTCTTGCGTTGCGGTAATGGAAGGTAAAGATCCTGTAGTTATCCCAAATGCAGAAGGTAAAAGAACCACACCATCTATTGTAGCATTTACAGAAGATGGCGAAAGAAAAGTAGGTGATCCTGCAAAAAGACAAGCAGTAACGAATCCTACTAAAACTGTTTATTCTATCAAGAGATTCATCGGAACACAGTTTACTAAAGATAAAGAAGAAATTTCTAGAGTTCCTTATGCTGTAGTAGCTGGACCAAATGATACTGTAAAAGTAAAAATAGACGATAGAGAATATACAGCACAAGAAATTTCTGCAATGATTCTTCAAAAAATGAAGAAAACGGCTGAAGATTTCTTAGGTCAAGAAGTAACCAGAGCAGTAATTACGGTTCCTGCATACTTTAACGATGCGCAAAGACAAGCTACCAAAGAAGCTGGTGAAATCGCTGGTCTTAAAGTAGAAAGAATCATCAACGAACCTACTGCTGCAGCTTTAGCTTACGGTTTAGATAAAGTAGGTAAAAAAGACCTAAATGTAGTTGTTTTCGACTGTGGTGGTGGTACTCATGACGTTTCTGTACTAGAAATGTACGAAGTAGATGGTAACGCATCTTTCGAAGTGAAAGCAACTGATGGTGATACACACCTTGGTGGAGACGACTTTGATAACGTAATCATCGATTGGATGGCAGATGAATTCAAATCTGAAGAAGGAGTAGACCTTAAATCTGATGCAATTGCACTTCAACGTTTAAAAGAAGCTGCTGAAAAAGCAAAAATTGAATTGTCTTCTTCTACTCAAACTGAAATCAATTTACCATATATCACTGCTACTGCAACTGGTCCTAAACACTTAGTGAAAACATTGACCAGAGCTAAATTTGAGCAATTGGCACATGATTTAATTCAAAGAACCATTGAGCCATGTAAAACGGCTCTTAGAAATGCTGGAATGAGCACTTCTGATATTGACGAAATCATCTTAGTGGGTGGTTCTACCAGAATTCCTGCAATTCAAGAAGCGGTAGAGAAATTCTTCGGAAAATCACCTTCAAAAGGAGTAAATCCAGACGAAGTAGTAGCAATTGGTGCTGCAATTCAAGGGGGAGTTTTAACGGGTGATGTAAAAGACGTTCTTTTATTAGACGTAACTCCACTTTCTTTAGGTATCGAAACAATGGGTTCAGTTTTCACTAAATTAATTGAAGCGAATACTACCATTCCTACTAAAAAATCAGAAGTTTTCTCTACAGCAAGTGATAATCAGCCTGCAGTAACCATCAGAGTAGGACAAGGGGAAAGACCAATGTTTAATGATAACAAAGAAATTGGTAGATTTGATTTAGTAGATATTCCACCTGCACCAAGAGGAGTTCCACAAATTGAGGTAACTTTTGACATTGATGCAAACGGTATTCTACACGTTTCTGCGAAAGATAAAGGAACTGGTAAAGAACAATCTATCAAAATCCAAGCATCTTCTGGACTTTCTGATGCAGAAATCGAAAGAATGAAAAAAGAAGCAGAAGAAAATGCAGCAGCAGACGCGAAGAGAAAAGAAGATGTAGAAACCATCAATAAAGCTGATGGAATGATTTTCCAAACAGAAAAACAATTAAAAGAATTTGGAGAAAAATTATCTGCTGATAAAAAAGCAGCAATCGAAGCAGCTCACACAGAATTGAAAGCTGCTTATGAAACCAAAGACGCAGATGCGATTAAACCTAAGTTAGAAGCATTAGACGCAGCTTGGATGGCAGCTTCAGAAGAATTGTACAAAGCGACTCAAGAAGCACAACCACAACCTGAACAAACACAAGGTAACGCTGGCGAAAATGTACAAGATGCAGATTTCGAAGAAGTGAAATAAATCACGATAAATATTAATATCAAATCCCAATCAGAAAAGGTTGGGATTTTTTTGTGAATTTTTTAAATAGATTTTAGGACGTCTTAATTTGGCATTAGCAACTATCAATTTTGTTTTCATAAAAATAGTATCATGAAAACTCAACTTGATTTTAATGTCTTAGATTATTTGGAAAAAATACATCACTCCTCAAAAAATTCTCAACTGCTAGAAACTTCGCTCAATGAAGTTTCAGAGGAGATTTCTGAAATTTCTAATTATTTAATGGTAAACAAAATAGAAGCGGTTCTGTTTGCCAATGCTTTTGTGATGTGGTTTGAAAACAGCACTTTTAAAAATGTTTTTCAACATCTTGGGCTCAAGGAATTTCATGTTTTAAAATATAGAGAAGCCATAGAAAATCTATACGCTAGAAACCTTCTTTACAATAAAGACAAGAAAAAAATCATGAAATATGAAGTTCCGCAATCTATAATTTTTGCCATTTCTAAAGGTAAAATGTTAACCCAAATTCCTCAGACTACTCGTAAAACCTTTGGTTTAATAGATGCTTTAGAAGAATTTGACACCAAGAGCGATGAATTGTTTTCAGAAGTAATTGGCTTTTTTGAATTTAAAAATTACATAGAAGAATTGGTTTCTGAAAATCTTTCTTTTCCTCTTTTTGCCGAAATAAAAAAACTAAAATTAGATGTTTTTGAGACTTATCTTTTATTAGATGTAATTTGGGATGCCATAACTAGAGGTGATAATTTTTTTAATACCAATGTTCAGATAACGATAGATGAATTTTTTCCTAGAAAAAGCAATAGTATCCAAAAATTTAATGAAGTAATTAAAGGCGAAACCAAATTAACCCAACTCCATTTAATAGAACTTTCCAATGAACAGTTTGCAAACAGAACCTTAGCAAAACTTTCCAATGAAATGACAAAATTTCTTTCTGAAAAAGAAGGAATTACCATTGATAATTTTTCTGAAGGGAACAAAAAATTAATTCAGTTTAACCAGATTAAAACCAAAGAACTATTTTATAATCCTAAAGAAATTGCCCAACTCAACATTATAGAAAATGCTTTGCAGATAGATGCTTTTGCACAAATGCAAAAACGATTGGAAGAAAGAGCTTTACCTAAAGGAATGGCGGTTTTATTACACGGATTGCCTGGAACTGGAAAAACAGAAACGGTATATCAACTGGCTAAAAAAACGCATAGAAATATTTATAAAGTAGACATTTCTGAAACCAAAAGCATGTGGTTTGGTGAAAGCCAAAAATTGATCAAAAAAGTCTTTAACGACTACCATCAAATGATGAAAACCGAGAGCAATTGCCCGATTTTACTTTTTAACGAAGCAGATGGAATCATTTCTAAAAGAAAAGAATTAGGAAACAGCAATACAGCGGAAACCGAAAATGCCATCCAAAATATTATTTTAGAAGAAATGGAAAACTTCGAAGGAATTCTCTTTGCTACTACCAATTTGGTGAAAAATATGGATGCAGCATTCGAAAGACGATTTCTTTTTAAAGTACAATTTGATCAGCCTAGTTTAGAAAATGCTGCTAAAATATGGAAAAGCAAACTCTCTTTTCTTACAGATGAAGAAGCTAGAAGATTAGCAGAGCGTTTTCCGTTTTCTGGTGGAGAAATAGAAAATATAACAAGAAAATGCTTCATGCACGAACTTTTAAACAATACTTCCTGTACTTTTTATGAAGTGATGCAGTTTTGCGGTCAAGAAAAATGGAACAATACGGATAAGAGAAAAATTGGATTCTAGATTTTAAAATTTTATTAAAATTAAACGCCATGAATTTTCAAACGACTTCTTTTGACTTTTCTTCACGCTTTCTTTGTTTAAAAAAAAAGTTATGGCACAAATTGTAGAATTTAACGGATTTACGTTTAAGATTAATCCAGAAAACAGAAAAGAATTATTGATTAAAAGAACTACAGCAAAGAACTTTACTTCATTTAAAAGTTTCGAAGCTACCATGCATTATTTGTTGAGTTCTAAAAATCTGATGGTAATTTTTACCGATAATGGTTTTTATGATTCACTGAATCCACTTTCGGGAAATTGGATCAATTTCAGAGTTTAAGAACTGTTTTTATTCAAAATATGCCACAATATCGATTCACTACAATAAGAGATTTGAATACTTTTTCTACGATTCTTCAGAAGAATTGGGTGGTAGAAGTGGAGTGCATTGCGCAAAATAATCCTCTACTTTTATTAGAAGACAGGATTAAAATAGCTGTTGCGGTTGAGCAAAAATATGATACAGTTGGCAGTCCAATTTCCATTAATCTTCATAATTTTAAAATAGAGAAATTGGAATGAAAAATTAAACGCTAATTAAAATTATTGTTCATAAATAAAAATTTTTCTCCAAGTCTTACTTTGTCTGAGTAAGGCTTTTTCTTTGCCAAGAAATATAGACTTCATTAAAATTATAAAAATCCAATACCATGAATTTTTTCAACTATCATCACTTAGATATTTTAGAATATGAGCCATATTTTCAGATAGATGAAGTTCTGCAAATTTCAGAACGTTTAACCTATTATAAAGATGATTTTCGGGAGGTTTGGCTAGATAGAAACCAAAAAATCGTCAAAGAAAAACGATTTGAAAATGGAAATATTTTTTATTTTTTTGAATCCAATAAAATAGAAAATGAAACAGAAGATTACACCATTACCCTCTTTGATGAAAAAGGAAAAGTGACAAATTGTGAGACTTATAAAAGACCAAAATCTCTGTTTTTCCAAAACAGTATTTTCTTTGAACAAACCTTTCATCATTTTACATTAGAGGAAAAAGGTCAGTTGTGTTTTTATAAATATTTTTGGAAAGGTCAGCTTCCCGATGGTTGGTTGAAGACTTCTTTTATCAAAAAAGAAAATGATTTTGAAGAAATCATCATCACAGATAAAAAACAGAATGTAAAAGCTCAAATTTTGAAAATCAATGACTGTGTCTATTCCGAAAGAAGATTTTCTCATTCATTTGATTGTGATTTTTATTTTCTAGGAGCTAAAAAAAGAAAAGCGTTTAAAAATTTCGATGAAGAAGGGAAATTGTTACTCCAAGAATTTGATGACGAAAAAGGATTTAACAGTCAGTTATTTCAATATAGATTTCTGACTGATGGTTATACGGAAGCCAATAAGAAGTGTTTTTTGAATGATAAACTCGTGGAAGAGAAAAAAATCACAATTTGCATTAAAACGACTTAAATTGACGTTCTGTTTGCTTAACTTTGGTTCATAGAAAAAAAATAATGAACCTAAAAACCAAATCTCATGGCCAAAAATGAACAAATGCTTCGCTTAGTTTTAATAGAACAATTATTAAGAAGAAGAAAAGATAGAGGCGCATCTTATGAAGAAATTTCTGATTTTTTAGAAGATAAATTTCAAGAAAAAGGTCTCACGCTTAAATTTACAGAACGCACTTTTCAGCGAGACAAAGTTGCCATTGCAGATGTTTTTGGGATACAGATTTCATTTTCTAGAAAGCGAAATGTACATTTTATAGAGCAAGAAGAACTAGAACTTTCTCAGGAAAGTGTTTTTGACCAATTGCTTTTGGTACAAGCCTATCGTGAAACGCAAGATAAAACAGACGTCATGTTCTTCGAGCCAAGAAGAGCCAGAGGTTTTGAATATTTAAACGGAATTGTGCATGCCATTACTCAGAAAAAAGTCATCACCTTCAGTTACCAAAAATTTTGGGAAAATGAAAAATCTTCCAAAGTAGTAACACCTTATGCATTGAAAGAATTTAAAAACAGATGGTATCTTTTGGCTGCAGATTACAAATCAAAAGATGGTTCTTTTTTCTTGAAAACCTTTGGTTTAGACCGTATTTCTGACCTAGATATTACCACAGCAAGTTTTACAAGAGAAGAAATTAATATTGAAGAAGCATACAAAAATTCTTTCGGTATCATCAGTGCAGACGGAGCTTTGCCTCAAGAAATTCTATTGAAGTTTGATAATGAACAAGCCAATTATGTAAAAGCTTTGCCACTGCATCATTCACAAGCCGTCATTTCTGAAGATGAAAACGAGACGGTTTTTAAAGTTTTTGTAGTGCCTACTTATGATTTCCAAAGAGAAATTCTCTCTTACGGAAAACGGGTGCAAATTCTGGCTCCAGAATCTTTCAAAAAAGAAATGAAAGAAGAAGTAGAAATCATGCTCAAGAATTTTTTGTAATTGCTAAAAAATAAAAAATTAATTATCCAACATTTACCAATAACCATGAAAACACTTTCTAAATCTCGTTTCGTTTCTGGCGTACAATGCGAAAAAAAACTTTGGTATTCCTATTACCGAAAAGACTTACAACTGCCTACTGATGAGCAAACTCAAGCAATTTTTGACCTAGGACATCAGATAGGAAATTTGGCACAAAATAGATTTCCTAATGGTAAAGATGCCACTCCAGAAGATTTTTCGGATTTTTCTCCTTCCATTGAAAAAACCAAACTATGGATTGCAGAAGAGGTAGAAACCATCTACGAAGCTACTTTCACCGCTAAAAATGCACTTTGTATGCTTGATATTTTACATCGAATGAATAGTGAAGTCTGGGCAATAGAAGTAAAAAACAGTACTTCTGTCAAAGATTATCATCTTACCGATGCATCATTGCAATATTTTGTGATGAAAGAAGCGGGTTATGCACCAGATAAGTTTTTTCTGATGCATGTGAACAATCAATACATTAAAAATGGTGAGTTAACAGATGAATTTTTTCATTTGGAAGATATTACAGATAAAGTTTTGTCTAAACAAACTTGGGTAGAAGAGAATTTGGAAAGATTACTTGTAATGTTAGAAAATAAACAGGAACCCAATGTTTCCATCGGTGCACATTGTTCGTCTCCTTTTGCTTGTGATTTCGTACATCATTGTTGGAAACACATTCCCGAAAATTCTGTTTTTGAATTGTATCGTGGTGGCAATAAAGCATGGGAATTGTATGAGCAAGGAATTCTAAAAATTGAAGACATAGAAGATGATTTTCCGCTTACGCATTTTCAACATTTACAAAGAAAAGGATTGAGAAATCAAGAGCAGTACATCAATAAAGAAGCCATCAAGAATATGATTTCTTCTTGGCAGTTTCCCTTGTATTTCTTTGATTTTGAAACTGTTTTTCCTGCCATTCCTGTTCTGGACGGAACGAGACCTTATCAGCAAGTTCCGTTTCAGTATTCCTTGCATATTTTAGAAGAAGATGGCAAACTTTCACACAAAGAATTTTTAGCGCGTCCTGAAGATTTTTCTAATGGTAAAAATCCTCTGAAATTATTGGTTGAGCAACTCAAACAAGATTTCGGAACCGAAGGAAATATTGTAACTTATAATCAGAGTTTTGAAGTAGCAAGATTAAATGAATTGGCAAATATGTTTCCCGAAGACGCTCCGTTTTTAAAAAATTTAGTGAGTAGAGTAGTAGATTTGTTGCCGGTTTTTCAAGGGGGATTTTGTTATTTTCCAGAGATGAAAAATTCTGCTTCTATTAAATCTGTTTTACCAGCGGTTGCGCCAGATTTTACCTATCGAAATTTGGTGATTCAAGAAGGAGGAACCGCCAGTTCGCTTTATCATCAATCAATTCTTCAACAAAAGTTTGTAGAAGAAGATCTTGTAATTCATTTGCTAAAATATTGTGAACTAGATACTTATGCGATGGTGGTTATTTATCAGTTTTTATTAAGTGTAGTCTGAGGAAAGAGCCGAGAATAAAAAGCCAAGAATCAAGTAAAAAGAATCAAGAATCAAGTAAAAAGATTCAAGATTTAAGAGCCAAGAATCGAGATTTAATATACTCGAGATTTAAGATTTTTAATTTTATCAATAGGAACGGGCTTTTTTATGCTGAGTTTAGTCGAAGTAAGCCCGTTTTTTATGGTTATGGAATGAGGTTTTAGCCAAAATTTAATATCCATAATTCGTCATCCATCATCAATAGCCATTCTTCACAAAAATCAGCGAGAATCATCGGTAGAAATTTGCGAAAATCAGCGAGAAACTCCACATCCATCACCACATCAGCACATCATCACATCATCACATCACCACATCATCAAATCATCACATTATTTCTCCACCGCCATATTTTGTCCGTGTACAAACCTACCTTTGATGTACAAAATTTAAAAAAAGACAACATCATGGAAAGAGAAATTGTTTTTGAAGTCCTTACAGAAGACGGAAGCATCAGTATTGAAAGAGCCGAAAATCCAGAAATAGGATTTGACTATTTTCTAAAAACTCAAGAAGTAGAAATTTTTGAGGATGAGACACCAGTAAATCAAACAAACGTTTTTGATAGTTTCTACGAACCTTTTGACGAAATCAATCAAAAATATGCTTGGTATAATTTGCATTTGAACTACATAGATGAAGATTTTAGTGAATATGCAACAGAAGAATTGGTGAAAGTTCTTAATCAAAAACAAATAAAGACTTTGAAAAATCAAGAACTGTTGGAAGAAAAACTCCAATGCTTTTTTAATTGTAATGAAATTCCCGAGAAAAATGGCTTAAAGAGGATGAAAATCAGCAGTTTGGTAAAGGTAACCGAACATGAATTTATAGAGCGCTATTTTGAGGAAGACCAAGAAATTGATAAAAAATATCAATTGAAAGGAACGTATGAAATGTGGACTGAAGAGCAACCTTATTATCTAAAAAATACAGAACTCATCAATTCTAGAAATTCCTTCAAGTTTTTGGGTTACCTAGAAATTTCGGGCAATAGCATTATTCTAAAAGACGAATGGGAAGAAATTTGTTGCGTTTTGCCTTCGGATAAATATTTTATCTCGTTACAACCAGCGCAGATGATTAGAGAATGGGTTGTAATCA
Organism: Cloacibacterium sp. DMC96; assembly: GCF_056313765.1. NCBI lineage: Bacteria > Pseudomonadati > Bacteroidota > Flavobacteriia > Flavobacteriales > Weeksellaceae > Cloacibacterium > Cloacibacterium sp. DMC96. The sequence goes on from NZ_JBQUZQ010000001.1 coordinate 392,152, forward strand.
CCTACTAGTCAAATTCGGGTTTTCTGTGGGGTTTGTTCGTGGTTTCTTCGTGTTTCCTTCGAATCAGCCTCGGAAAAGTACCATAAATTACGAACAAACCACGAACAAACCTAAAACTTGAGTAGAACTTGACCCAAAGAAAACTGCTAAAAAATACCTCTTTTTACGGTTTTCCTTAAGTGAGGAAATAGAGATTTTCATTATATTTACCATTCGTATAAATATTGATTAAAGAAAGAACAAAAACGTTCTATAATGATGTTATGACACAGACCGATATTAAGAAGTTAGAGATAGAACTTTGGGAAGCTGCAGATGAATTGCGTGCCAATTCTAAACTGACGGCATCAGAATATAAAGACCCTCTTTTAGGATTAATCCTCTTGCGTTTTGCACAAAATAAATATGAGGAAGCCAAAGAAAATTTAGAAAAAAATCTTCCTATAAATCCTAGAACAGGACAGAGAAGAACCGCTACTAAAGATGATTATGCAGCAGCTGGAGCCATGATGCTTCCAGAAAAAGCACAATATGATTATCTGGCGAATTTGCCAGAAAGCGAAAACCTTGCCGAAGCCATCAATGAAGCCATGAAGCTTATAGAAGCAGATTATGAAGAATTGGCAGGGATACTTCCTAAAAATTACCAAGACCTTACTCCAGAAGATGATACGGATAATAATCTATTGCCCAATTTGGTAAGGATTTTTAACAGTGATGCAGTAAAAAAAGCGAGAGGAGATGTTTTCGGGAGGATTTATGAATATTTTCTGATGAAATTCTCTATGCAAGGAGCCGGCGCTCAAGAAGGAGGAGAGTTCTTTACACCACCTTCTTTGGTACAACTGATTGTGAATTTTATACAGCCTAACCACGGTATTATTCATGATCCAGCTTGTGGTTCTGGTGGAATGTTTGTGCAGACTGCACATTTTATCAAAAATCACGAAAACAAAAGCGTAAACCAAGCCATCACTGTTTATGGCACCGAATACAAATCTAGCACGGTAAAACTGGCCAAAATGAATTTGGCCATTCATGGCATAGAAGGTAAAATAGCCAATAACAACTCTTTTTACTCAGACCCGTTTGATTTGGTGGGGAAATGTGATTTTGTAATGGCTAATCCTCCGTTTAATGTAGATAAAGTAGATGCTAAAAATAAATTTTTGACAGAAGATAAGCGTTTGCCTTTTGGTGCGCCATTGACGGGGAAAGGTACTATAGGAAATGGCAACTATCTCTGGATACAGTATTTCTTGTCTTACCTTAATGAAACGGGGAGAGCTGGTTTTGTAATGGCTTCTTCTGCTACTGATGCAGGAAATGCCGAAAAAAGAATACGCGAAGAACTTATAAAAACAGGAGCGGTAGAATGTATAGTTTCTGTGGGAAATAATTTTTTCTATACCAGAAGTTTGCCTTGTCATCTTTGGTTTTTTAACAAAGCCAAAAAAGAAAAGAACCAAATTCTGATGATAGATGCCCGAAATGTGTACCGCAAAGTAAGCACTACGATTAATGATTTTTCTGAAGAGCAGTTAGAAGGATTGACGGCGATGCTGCAACTCTACCGTGGCGAAAAGCCAGAACTCAGTGCAGATAATGCTTGGTTTAAGGAGCATTTCCCAGACGGAACCTATCGTGATATTGAAGGTTTGTGTAAGATTGTGACTTTAGACGAAGTTGCCGAGCAAGATTACAGCTTAACACCAGGACGTTATGTAGGGGTGAATATAGACATTGATATGGATTTTGATTACCAAAGCCGTATGCAAGAACTCCACAGCGAATTAGCCACCTTGAACGATGAGGCCAACCAATTGATGAACCAAATTCAAGCGGTGAAATTATGAGAGAGGGTTGGAAACAAGTGAGATTAGACGAAATTGCTAGTGTAACGATGGGTTTATCTCCGAAAGGAGAAACGTATAATGATCAAGGGATTGGATTACCGTTATTGAATGGACCAACTGAATTTGGTGAAACTTATCCAAATTGTACAATATTTACAAATGATTCTAAAAGAGTCTGTTTAGCTGGAGATTTAATTTTTTGTGTTAGAGGTTCTACTACTGGAAGAATGAATTGGGCGGATAGAGTCTATTCATTAGGGCGAGGTGTTTGTTCAATTTCTGGTACGACTAAATTTGATACTATATTTATAAAACACTACCTAACCTATAATTTAGATAAATTATTAAAAATTACAGGTGGAGGTACATTTCCTAATCTTAGAACAGAGGATATTAAGGGATTTCAAATAGTTCTTCCTAAGGAATATAAGAAAATAGCTTCGATCTTATCGGGTTATGATGATTTGATCGAGAACAACCTAAAGCGCATCAAAATTTTGGAAGAAATGGCACAGCAAACCTACGAAGAATGGTTTGTGCGTATGCGTTTTCCTGGGCACGAATCCGCAACGATAAATCCTGAAACGGGATTGCCGGAGGGGTGGGAGAAGGTGAAGTTGGGAGAGGTTTGTAATTTTAGTCAGGGTCTTCAAGTTCCTATTGAAAAGCAGTTTACTCAATTTTCAAATGAATTAATTAGGTTTATTAGAATCGTTGACGTTACTCAAAATACAAATGATATTAGATATATAGAATCTCCAAAGAGTTTAAATCAATTTGTACATTTTAAGGATGTTTTTATGGTGCGTTATGGAGCACCTCAAGTAGTCACGAATTATCATGGTATAATTGCAAATAATTTTTTTAGAATTAATATAAATGATGAAAATAAATTAAAAAGAAAATTTTTATTCTCCTTTCTAAATAGAAATGAAATAAAAGAAAATTTACTAGCAATGTCAGTTTCTGCTACAATGCCTGCAATTTCTTTTAAATCTTTTTCGACTTTAGATATTATCTTGCCTGAAATTGAAGTTCAAGCTAAATTTCATAAATATGTAGATACAACTTATGATTTAATATTAAATCTTCAAAACCAAAACCAACGTTTACGCGAGGCGCGGGATATTTTATTGCCACGCTTGATGATGGGGATGGTGGAGGTGTAGAAAATTAACCAACCAAAAAACTAATATTACTTATGAATAATATAAAAACACTATACAAATATTTAATGCTTGATTTACAAGCAAGCAGATCTTACTGGTATAAAGATTATAAAAAAATCACAATTGCAATAAATGAATTGAAGAATAAATTATCTTCTGATCCTAGTTTAAAGCTAAATGATGAAGCGTGCTATCAAGGCAATTCTTATTTTAAAAATTGGGATGACTTTTTAAGTAAAATGTTTGCTAACACCGGTAATGGAATTGCTAGTAATGGTCAATCGGTTTTTAGTACTGAAATGAAAAATAAAGCACTAACTAATTCAAGCTTTATTGATTCGCTAACTAATCTTGTAAAGGATTCTAGTATTATAAATCATAATTATTTCGCTTCTGAATGGTTCCAAGTGTTTCAAAAAAAGAACCCGGTTCAGACTAATAGAGCAAGCGCAGCTTGTAATATTAAATTATCAAGTACAGTTGATGAAGGAAAATTTAATGTGATCTTTGATTGGTTTATTAAAAATAATTACGTAACTACTTACTCTGGTGATAATAATTGGTATGATAAAAATATTTTTTTAGTAGAAGAAATACGTAATGGATTAAAAGAAAATGACTCTTATATAGATTTCAAAACGAGTGATAATCTCGAGATAGATGACTATTGGGTTAATATATTTATTTGGATGGCTTATGAAAACATAGCTAATCCTTTCAATTTAAATAAACAGCTAATAAAATATGGAGCGCCAGGAACAGGCAAAACTTATTTGTCAAAACAAGTTTGTAAGCTACAATTTGATATTTGGAAAAATACGTTTGGTGCACAAAGTAGTTTTGTTATTCATGAACATTTAGAACTAGTTCAATTTCATCCAACCTATTCCTATGAAGATTTTGTTGAAGGTTTAAGGCCAACCCATAATAATGGTACAATTCAGTTACAACTAAAAAATGGGATATTTAAGCAGTTTTGTAAAAATGCTGCGAAATGGGAAAGGGATTTGTATTTGATTGATCACTCAAAATCATTTTGTGAATGGACTGTTAACGATGTTAAAACATCCGATCATAAATGTTTTGAATCTGATTACTGGACTTATATAAAAGAGTTAGATGATAATTTAAAAATAGAAGATGTAATTCCTCCTTACTTTTTAATTATTGATGAAATCAATAGAGCAGAATTAAGTGCCGTTTTTGGAGAGCTAATGTTTTGTTTGGAATATAGAGGGGCTACTAATTCAATAAAAACACAGTATAGCGAATTGAATACTAAAGAAACAGCGATAATAGAATTTCAAGATAAATATAAGTTTTTTGTTCCACACAATGTTTATATTATTGGTACAATGAATACTATAGATCGTAGTGTAGATTCGTTTGATTTCGCATTAAGAAGACGTTTTAGATGGGAAAAAGTAAGGCCTGATATGGATTTATTACGTGTACATATTACTTCCATTAATAAAGAATGGATTGGTCTCGTAGAAAATGTAAAAGCCTTAAATGAATTGATTAAAAATGAAGAGCTTTTAGGTGAAGATTATCAACTAGGGCATGCTTACTTCTGGAATTTAAAATATTCAAGAGATTTATCTCTAAAGCAATTAAAAAATCAAATTTGGGATGATAGACTTGGTTCCTTGGTTGAAGAATATCTACGTGGTAGTGGTCGTCAAGATTTAGTTTCTAATTTGAAGAAAAAATTCATTGGTTAATATGTCTGTTTGGCTATATGATATTATTAAAGGTTATGATGAAAGTTATTGCTTAAAAGATAACCAACAGTATGCTATTGAAGATGCAAAGTTCAGAAATTTATCAAGACCTATAAATGATACGATTGTTTTAAATTCCAAATCCAAAAGGAATCATTTTAACAACGATCGAGTTTTTACTTTTTTAAGAAACATAGAAAAGAATCTCAATCAACAGGTTAAAAATTCCAACTTAATTTTATTTAACGAAAAAGAATATGAAAACAATACAGATCAAAGGTTTATAACGTTGCGTGGTAATCGATGGGATAATTTTGGCTTAGAAACAGGTAATATTATCGGACACTTAAGTTATAAAGACCATCATATAAATATTGGTAGTCGATTTGGTGATGAATTTCTAAAGTATATTATTGCTGATGCAGATGGATTTCTTGAAATTGATAATTTAGGTGCCATAAATAAGCAAGGAAATAATCATTGGTTATTACAATATTATTGGGTGATAAAATTAAAAAAAGCATTTAGATTAGGATTACCTAAAGTATATGAAAAACACACCGCGATTAGTTCAAAAGTAAAAGGTAAGATCGATGTTGTGCATTTCGAATTAAATAAAACTATAGCGAAATATAAAACCACATCCCGAAATCACAGCTTTTTTTGTAATCAAAACCTCTTAATATTAGAAGCATTTAAAAAAGTTAATAAAGAATTTTTATCAAAAGATTTATTCGTTATAAAACAGGCTTTTAGTGTTGTTGGTAGAGGAGAAAAAAGAAATAAAAAAGAGCTTTTAAATGTTAAAAAGTTTACGAATCCTTTCTATTCAGATTATAATGAGGTGCTGTCGATTTCAAAAATGTTGTTAGAAAATGGAACTGTAGACATTGGAACAAATGCGAAAATGAGTGGCTTTTTATTTGATGTTTCTATGCTTTTTGAATATTTTATCAGAAAACTTTTAAAAAGAAATGGATTTGAAATTCATTCAAAAAATGAAAATATCTATAAAATTCCAACAGGAACAAACTATACAAGAAATTTGTTTCCAGATTTAATAGCAACTTTTGGAAATAAAACGTTTCTCCTAGATGTGAAATATAAATCATTTGATAATCGATACGGCGTAAAAAGAGAAGATTTATTTCAACTTTATACCTATTTGGGCCAAATTTCAAATAATATTAATGTTGATTACATTGGATTTGTATATCCTACAAATGACAAAACAAAAGAAACCATAACAAATGAATCAGTGACTGTTTTCGGAAAGAAAATAAGTTTTATTGTTGTATTTTTATATGTACCTAAAGGTAGTAAGAACTTCTATTTAGATTTTTCCACTTCAATTTCTCTTTTTATAAAGGATTTAAAGAATTTAAAAACCAACTAACATGTCCTACGAATACTCAGAAGATCAATTGATAGAACAAGCTACAGAAGATGTGCTAAAAGAATTAGGCTGGACGGTGGTAACCGCTTGGCAAAATGAGACTTTTGGCGAACTGGGCTTATTAGGCAGGGATAATAAAACAGAAGTGGTGCTAGAGCGTGATTTGTATGCTGCACTAAAAAAATATAATCCTCATCTTCCAGAACAAGCATATAAAAAAGCTGTAGAGAAAATTACGCAAAAAGAAGCAGATAAATCTTTAGCCCAACTTAATAAAGCCAAATATGCACTGCTCAAAAACGGAGTAGAAGTAACCTATACCAATCAAGAAGGAAAAACAGAAAAGAAAACACTTAAAGTATTTGATTTTAACGATTTTAAAAACAATACTTTTCTAGCGGTTCGTCAGTTAGAGGTTTCTGGGGAGTTGTACAATCGCAGGCCAGATGTAATAGGATTTGTGAATGGTTTACCCTTGGTATTTTTTGAGTTAAAAGCACATGCGGTAGATTTACGTGCAGCGTATGAAGATAATCTAAAAGATTATAAAGAAAGCATTCCTCATCTTTTTTATCATAATGCTTTTATTATTTTGTCTAATGGTACAGATGCAAAAGTAGGAACGGTTACAAGTTCATACAAATATTTTCTAGATTGGAAACGTATCACGGAGGAAGAAGAAGGCATCGTAAGTTTAGATACATTATTGAGAGGGACTTGTTCACCAAAATATTTGATGGATATTTTTGAGAACTTTTTGCTTTTTGATGAAGGTGGAGGTGATCCAGTGAAGTTAATGGCAAAAAATCACCAGTTCATCGGAGTAAATAGAGTTTTAGAAAATGTAAACAATATAGAAGACTTAGAAGGGAAATTAGGGGTGTATTGGCATACCCAAGGTTCTGGTAAAACGTATTCTATGGTTTTTCTATGCGAAAAAATTCATCGTAAACTAGGAGGTAGTTATACGTTCTTGATTGTGGTAGATAGAACAGAGCTTGAAAATCAAGCGTATGATACTTTTTCTGGAGTAGGAATCGTAAATAATAAAAATATTATTGCAGGAAAGAAAGTAGGTATTTCTGGTAGAGAGCATCTTAGAGAATTGTTGAGTGACAATCACCGTTATGTATTTTCTTTGATTCATAAATTTTCAATTGATCCAGAGGTAGAATCAGAATATCCTTTAATTACAGATAGGAAAAACATTATTGTAATTTCAGATGAGGCACATCGTACTCAAGGAGGTAAATATGCTAGGAATATGCGTTTTTATGGCTTGCCAAATGCTTCTTATCTAGGTTTTACAGGTACGCCAATCATTAAAGAGGAGGAAGAAATTACCAAGAATATTTTTGGGGAGTATGTTTCGGTGTATGATTTTAAAAGAGCGATAGAAGATGAGGCAACTTTACCATTAAAATATCTGAATCGTGGCGAGAAGTTAGATATTCAGAATCCAGAAATTGATGAGGTAATGGCAGACATTCTAGAGAATGAAAACTTAGATGATGACCAACGCAGAAAACTCACCTATCATTTTCAGAAAGAATATCCTATCCTCACCGCAGAACCTCGTTTGAGAACGATTGCCAAAGATTTGGTATGGCATTTTAACGAGAGAGGGTATCAGGGTAAAGCCATGTTGGTAACCTTAGATAAACCTACTGCGGTAAAAATGCATCTTTATATTTCGGAATATTGGCAGGAATATTTGTCAGAACTTAAACAGCAAATAGAGATAGCCAAAGATTTACAAGAAGTGCAAGAACTCAAAAGAAAATACCAAAAAGCAGAGGAAACCGAAATTTGTGTAGTGGTAAGTTCTGAACAGAATGAAATAGATAAATTCCGAAATTTAAACTTAGATATAGAACCTCACCGCAGAAAAATTGTAGACCGTGATTTAGAAAAGCAATTTAAAGATGAGGAACATCCTTTTCGTTTAGCTATAGTCTGTGCAATGTGGATTACAGGTTTTGATGCACCATGTGTTTCCACCGTTTATTTGGATAAACCGATTAAAGGACATACCTTGATGCAAACAATAGCTAGAGCAAATAGGGTGTATGATGACGAAAAAGAAAATGGTTTAATTGTAGATTACGGAAATGTTTATAAACAATTAGAAAAGGCTTATTCTATATACGGTGAGGGCTCTAAAGGGCATGGTAAGAATAATGGAACACTTCAAGAAAAACCACTAGAATTATTAGAAGGTATGGTAGTAGAGCTAAGAGAAGCCATTAATCAAGTCACACAATTATTAGAAGAGCTCAATTTTGATCTTAAAACCTTAATAGATTCTTCGCCGATGCAAAAAATTGCCGCCATAAGAAATGGAGTAAATGCAGTTTGTCTCAATGAAGAAACACGGACTAAATTTGAAATGGCAGCAAGAATTGTATTCAGAAAATATAAAGCTCTGTATCCAGAAAGATTGGTGATGAGGTACACCAGAAAATACAATGCAATTGATGCCATGTACAATGCCCTAAATCAAAAAACCAAATCAGCAGATATTTCTGAGGTAATGGGTAGGCTACAAATGGTGGTTGATGAAAATGTGATTGTCAAAAGAGTAGAAGAACCTTCTCAATACGAAATAGATTTATCTAATCTGGATTTTGATAAACTAAGAAAAGCATTTCAAAAAGTACCGCGCAAAAATGAACTAGTTTATGACCTAAATGAGGCAGTAGAAAAAAAACTAGAAAAAATGCTTCAAGAAAATCCATTGAGGATGGAGTTTTATGAGCGTTATAAAGAAATCGTAGAAGAATATAATAAAGGTAAGAATGAAGTAGAGTTACAGAGAAGTTTTGAAAAACTTACTGCTTTTATTCAAGATTTAAGTCATGAAGAAAAAAGAGCATATCTAGAAAACTTAGATGAGCAGACGCTTTCTATTTTCGATTTATTAGTTCAAAATAAAGATTTGACAAATAATGAAAGAGAGAAAGTAAAAAAAGTAGCAAAAGAAACATTAGATGTTTTAATTAAAGAAAAACTCAATGTGCCCAATTGGAAAGAAAGTAGGGAGCTAAAAGCCAGTATAAAATCTACTATTTATAACCATCTATTGTATCTTCCTGAAGAGAAATATAATGATGAAGAGGTAAGTATGAAAAGTATTGCGGTCTATCAGCATGTGTATTCTTATTCGGGATTCAGATACTAAAAGTCGATCTAATGTCTCAAAATTATTACATGCTTAACATGCAAAAACTTCTTTTTATGATTGAAGACTTACATAAAAGAGGATACGAAAGCCTTAAAGCAATTCCTTCTTTATCTCCTTCTGGAATGGGTTGGCATTTAGAGTTGTTTAATGCAGATTGGAGTCAGAAAGAATCAGCATCTAAGTGGTTAGAGCATAATTTAAACATTGAAGAAAAAGAAATAACAGAATCTAATGTAGAATTAGCCGATCTTTTTGAAAGAGAATTTCTGAATTTTCTCAAAGACTGCAAAATAAAAAATCAGAAATATGTACAATGGTATGTTTGTATGCTTAGTCAATTGGATAGAGAAGAATTGCCTTATGCTTTTTCTGATTACTACAATGATAGGGATTTTTGGCAAATTTCTCAAGGAAAAAAGATTAAGTCTTTTAGATAGAAAGAATACAATAATTATTGTTAAACCGCGCCCAATTGGGCGCGGTTTTTTGTTTTTTAATGGGCTTTAAAAGGTCTTATTATGGCTTATTTTTTTAAAGTTTTGACATTCATAAATGTAAATTACGCATTTTGTATTAGTGTATCCTATGGTGATTGTTATAATTTTGTAATGCAAAAAACAACCATAAACTAAAATACACATGATGAAGAAAAAACATTTACTAATCTAACACAAAACCGAAATGTTAATTTATATGATATCATTAAATAGAACATTTCAAGAGTGATGGGTCGCTTAAATGAGTTGGTTTTAAAAAATACTTTAAGGTAAGAATCATTTCATTTTTGAAAGTTTTTTAGGGAAATAACCCCGAGGATTATTGTTAATCAAAAAAAACTTTTGTTATGAGTTTAAAAAATTATTTTCTCAAAAGACTCTGTTATTTCTTAGTGATACTCACGTCTTTTTATGGATTTATTTTCGCGCAGACTATTACGGTAGATGGAGATCCAAGTGATTGGCCTGCAGCGCTTAATGGAAATGTGGTCAAAGCTTTTGTGCATGATCGTGCAAACGTAAGTGATGACAATAAATTTGATGCTTCCAAAGATACGGAGGATACACCTTTGTGGGATTGGTCGATAGGTCAAGTTAACGATAAAGGTGATATAACCAATGCTGGTGCAGTGCTTATTAATGGTGATGAACTCTATTTCTTTGGAGATAGAACTGCTATTAATGGTGATGCTCAGATTGGTTTTTGGTTCTTTCAAAATGGTACTCGTCCAGTAGGAACTACTTCTGGGAATTTTGCGCCAGAACATGCTATCGGTGATTTACTTATTTTAAGTAACTTTACCAATGGAGGCGGTCAGGTAACTATCAGAGTTTATCGTTGGGTAGGTTCTGGAGGTTCAGAAGGTTCCCTCGATTTGGTGACTAGAACGAGTAAAGCCGTGGTTAATACGCAATATGTTTCGGCGCCAAGTTACCCTGGTTGGACTTATCAAGGAAAAAACGTGCCTTCTGTAGGTACGCCTCCACCTAATACTTATGCTACAGGTTCTTTCTTTGAAGGTTATGTGAAATTAGAAAGATTAATTGAAACCTGTTATGCCAGTTTCTTAATGGAAACAAGAAATTCTGCTAGTGTAGATGCTGCATTAGAGGATTTTGCATTTGGTGAATATAATGGAAAACCACAAGCGCCTAAAGTAACTGCAGGTTCTATTTGCGGACCAGGAGTTGTACAGCTTTCAGCGGAATGTTCTAGTACAGATAATGCTGTAGTAAGATGGTACGATGCGCCAACTGGTGGTAATTTATTATTTACAGGATCTAATTATGCTCCAAATATCACTCAAACAACTACCTATTATGTTGCTTGTTTCAGAAGCGATGGATTAGGTTGTGAAAGCGCTAGAACTCCAGTTGTGGCAACTGTCAATCCAAAACCAGAGGTCTCCTTATCTTTTGATCCTATTAAATGTAATGGAGATAATACTACTTTAGTTGCAAATGTGACTTCTGGAACTGCTCCATATACCTATTTATGGAGTAATGGAGAAAAGGCTTCTAGTATTTCTGTAAAAGCGGGAACTTATAGTGTGGTAGTAACTGATTCTAAAGGTTGCGAAGTTTCAAAAGAAATTACGATTTCAGAACCTAGCAAACTATCCATGGAAGTTTCTTATACTCCAATTTTATGTAACGGCGGCAAATCAACCGTAACAGTATCAGCCAACGGTGGAACAGCACCATACACAGGAACCGGAAGCTGGGAAGTTTCAGCAGGAACTTACACTTACACAGTAAAAGATGCTAATGGCTGCGAAGTTTCAAAAGAAATTATGATTTCAGAACCAAGCAAACTATCCATGGAAGTATCTTACACTCCAATCTTATGTAACGGAGGCAAATCAACCGTAACTGTAACAGCTAACGGTGGAACAGCACCATATACAGGAACAGCAAGTTGGGAAGTATCAGCAGGAACTTATACTTACACAGTAAAAGATGCTAATGGTTGCGAAGTTTCAAAAGAAATTATGATTTCAGAACCAAGCAAACTATCCATGGAAGTATCTTACACTCCAATATTATGTAACGGAGGCAAATCAACCGTAACAGTAACAGCAGACGGTGGAACAGCACCATACACAGGAACAGGAAGTTGGGAAGTATCAGCAGGAACTTATACTTACACAGTAAAAGATGCTAATGGTTGCGAAGTTTCAAAAGAAATCACGATTTCAGAACCAAGCAAACTCTCAATGGAAGTTTCTTACACTCCAATCTTATGTAACGGAGGCAAATCAACCGTAACAGTATCAGCAGACGGTGGAACAGCACCATACACAGGAACAGGAAGTTGGGAAGTATCAGCAGGAACTTATACTTACACAGTAAAAGATGCTAATGGTTGCGAAGTTTCAAAAGAAATCACGATTTCAGAACCAAGCAAACTCTCAATGGAAGTTTCTTACACTCCAATCTTATGTAACGGAGGCAAATCAACCGTAACAGTATCAGCAGACGGTGGAACAGCACCATACACAGGAACAGGAAGTTGGGAATTATCAGCAGGAACTTATACTTACACAGTAAAAGATGCCAATGGATGCGAAGTTTCAAAAGAAATCACGATTTCAGAACCGAGCAAACTCTCAATGGAAGTTTCTTACACTCCAATCTTATGTAACGGAGGCAAATCAACCGTAACAGTATCAGCTAACGGTGGAACAGCACCATACACAGGAACCGGAAGTTGGGAAGTTTCAGCAGGAACTTATACTTACACAGTAAAAGATGCCAATGGTTGCGAAGTTTCAAAAGAAATTACGATTTCAGAACCGAGCAAACTCTCAATGGAAGTATCTTACACACCAATCTTATGTAACGGAGGTAAATCTACCGTAACGGTAACAGCTAACGGTGGAACAGCACCATACACAGGAACAGGAAGTTGGGAAGTATCAGCAGGAACTTATACTTATACTGTAAAAGATGCCAATGGTTGCGAAGTTTCAAAAGAAATCACGATTTCAGAACCGAGCAAACTATCTATGGAAGTATCTTACACTCCAATCTTATGTAACGGAGGCAAATCAACCGTAACAGTATCAGCAAACGGTGGAACAGCACCATACACAGGAACAGGAAGTTGGGAAGTATCAGCAGGAACTTATACTTACACAGTAAAAGATGCCAATGGTTGCGAAGTTTCTAGAGAAATTACCATTACTCAACCTACACCTCTAGAGCTTACTATAGTTGCAGAAAAATTAGTTTGCTATGATGGCAAAGTTCAACTTACTGCTAATGTAAGTGGTGGAACTTCACCTTACACTTATTCTTGGTCTAATGGTGAAACTACTCAAATGATTACAGTAGGAGCAGGTTCTTACACCGTAACTGTAAAAGACGCCAATGGTTGTATGATTTCTAAAAATGTAGAAGTTAAAGTACCAACTTGTGACGGATTCACTACTGTTACTCAAGGAGGTTGGGGTGCCAAAGCCGCTGGTAAAAACTGGGGTGCTTATAGAGATGCTAATTTTGCAGCAGCATTCCCTACTGGTTTAATGGTAGGAACAGCCCTTAGAAATCTTAAACTTTCTTCTGCAAAAGCAGTAGATGATTTCTTACCAAGTGGTTCTTCACCTAGAGCATTAGAAAATTCATATGTGAATCCAGGTCAAACTTATCAAAACGTATTTGCTGGTCAAGTAGTAGCACTTACTTTGAGCGTAAGATTTGATGAATGGGATGCTAATTTCTCTTCTAACAGTATTAAACTAGGAGATTTAATTGTAAACTCTGGAACATTTGCAGGCTGGACAGTTTATCAAATTCTAGCTGAAGCCAATAAAGTTCTCGCAGGCGAAGCGTCTATGTATTCTGCAAGCCAATTGAATGCAATAGTAGATGCCATCAACAATAATTATGACAATGGAAAAGTAAATCTAGGTTTATTATCTTGCCCTTGTCCTACTGTTGAAAAACCTGTCGCTAAAGTGGCTGCTTCAGCTAAATATACACCAGATGTAATCGCAAATCAAGAAGCAGTTCTTTATCCTAACCCTTCTTCTGGTGAATTTAATTTAAGATTTGATGCTCCTAAAGACAGTAAAATTTTAGTTCAAATCTACAATGCTCAAGGAACGCTAGTTGCCGACTATAGCAGCAAAGTAGTAAGAAATAATAATAAAGCTTCTCTTCATGTTAACAATTCTAATTTAGCCGCTGGTCTATATCTAGTAAAAGTGAAAACTTCTACCCAAGAGAAAACCATCAAGCTAATCATTAGAAAATAAGTCTAATTTTTTAAAATGGAAAGTCCCGCAGCAATGCGGGATTTTTTTATTTTTATTTGGGCGGCATTTCCGTCTACAGCTCCCGCTTTTTTTCTGTCATAACGAGCAGAATAAACCTAAAGAGCAGTAATTCTTTCAAAATTTCTAGAAATTTGAAACCACCATCATACAGAAAAAAGAGCTCCGCTTTCGCCGGGCCGCAAAAAAATCTCCGTAAATTTCCCTATTTTCGCAGTATGATTTTCACAGAAGAAACTACACTAGAACATCTTTGCATCAATTACGTGGGAAACCAAACGCATCAAGAAGCTTTGGTAACCACAGATTCAGAAGTTTTCATCACAGATGAGATGAAAGCATTGCTCAAAGATTATTTCCTTAAAAATTTTAAACCCGAAATCTTTTTCGAGTTTTTCCATAGTTCTAATATCGAAAATAACGAAGTGTTTACTTACGTTTCAGAGATTTTTGAACAACCAGAATTGTTAGAAAACCAATCCAAAAAATTGGCAAAACTGCTGTACGAACATTCTACCAATCCTAGAACCAAAGGTGGAGAATTTTATGTTTGCTTTTTCAAAGATTGCATCGTAAAAGGAGAAAGATATGACGCAGTCGGACTTTTTAAATCCGAAAACAAAGACACTTTCTTGAAAGTTTCTACCAAAAACGATGTCACACTGAGCGGAGTCGAAGTGTTTGAATTGGAGACTTTACAAGGAATCAATTTGAATAAAGTAGACAAAGGTTGCTTAATTTACAATACCAATAAAGAACAAGGCTATCTCATGTCTATTATTGACGGTACTTCTAGAGCCGAAACCAGTTATTGGATGGATGATTTCTTGCAAGTTCGTCAGCGACAAGACGAATATTTCGAGACGCAAGAAACGCTTACACTTTACAAAGAATACATCACGAAACAGCTTCCGCAGGAATTTGAAATCACCAAAGCAGACCAAGCAGATTTCTTGAACAAATCGCTTACATTTTTCAAAGAAAAAGAAGAATTTAAGATGGAAGAATTCACAGGAGAAGTTTTGGGAGACCAAGAAGTTATTCAAAGTTTCAATGCCTTCAAAACACAATACGAAGACGAAAGAGATTATGCTTTGTCAGATGAATTCGCCATCAATGATGCGGCAGTTAAGAAAAACGCTAGAATTTTTAAAAGCGTCATCAAACTAGACAAAAACTTCCATATTTATATTCACGGAGACAGAAAACTGATCCAACAAGGACAAGACGAAAACGGAAAATATTATATGCTCTATTTCGAAGAAGAAAACTAAAAAAAATATCTCGCTGATTTAGCAAATTTAGCAGATTTTAAAAAAAAATGTTCATCAGTATAATAAGCTAGAGTTTAAAAAATAAAGGACAAAAATTTACTTTTTTGTCCTTTTGAATTTCTTATTTTCAATCTTTTCTTTTGTCTCTTTTGCGGTTAATTAATTTAAAAAAAAAACATCGGCTTAATCTGCACAATCAGCGAGAGACAAAAAAACGAGGAAAAAAATACTTTTTTTTCCTTTTGAATTTCTTATTTTTCAATTTTTTCTTTTGTCTCTTTTGCGGTTAATTAATTTAAAAAAAACATCGGCTTAATCTGCAAAATCAGCGAGAGACAAAAAAACGAGGAAAAAAATACTTTTTTGTCCTTTTGAACTTCTTATTTTCAATTTTTTCTTTTGTCTCTTTCGCGGTTAATTAATTTAAAAAAAACATCGGCTTAATCTGCAAAATCAGCGAGAAACAAAAAAACGCTCCAAATTTTTGGAGCGTTTTCAATTTATTTCAATTCAGATTCATTTTCTTGAAACAAATCTGGAACTGACCAATATCTTTCGCCAGTGTCATAATTAAAGGTCAAAACTTTAGCGCCTTTTGGTAATTCTGGTAATTTTTTCGCAATTGCAGCAAGAGAAGCACCGGTAGAAATTCCTGCTAAAATTCCTTCTTGAGCAGCTAATTTTCTAGCAAAATCAAAAGCTTCTGCTTTTTCTACTTGAATTACACCGTCTAGAATTTCAGAATTCAGCACTTTTGGCACGAAACCAGCACCAATTCCTTGCAAAGGATGTGGACCGGGATTTCCACCGCTTAAAACTGGTGAATCTGTAGGTTCTACGGCATAACTTTTCAGATTCGGGAATTTCTCTTTTAGTACTTCTGTTACGCCGGTAATGTGACCGCCAGTTCCTACACCTGTAATCACGTAGTCAAATCCTTCTGGGAAATCTGCCAAAATTTCTTGAGCAGTAGTATTTTTATGAATTTCTGGATTTGCATCATTTTCAAATTGCTGTGGAATCCATGAATTTTCAATTGTAGAAGCTAGTTCGTAGGCTTTTTTCACCGCACCATTGGTTCCCAATTCTCTAGGAGTTAAAACAAATTCAGCGCCATACGCAGACATTAATTTTCTGCGTTCCACAGACATAGATTCTGGCATTACCAAAACTAATTTGTAACCTTTAACCGCGCAAACCATTGCTAAACCAACACCTGTGTTTCCCGAAGTAGGTTCTATAATCAGGGTATCTTTATTAATTTTTCCTTCTTTTTCCGCCGTTTCTATCATCGCAAGAGCAATTCTGTCTTTGATGCTTCCACCAGGATTTTGGCGTTCTAGTTTCATCCACACTTCTACATCACTCCCGAAAATCTTATTTAATTTTACCAAAGGAGTGTTGCCAATCACTTCTAGTACATTATTAACTTTCATATTTTTTAAATTTTAAATATTATTAATTTGGGCAGCTAGAACTTCGTTCGTAAATTTCAATAAAAGCATTCGCTCTTATTTCATTTATGCCTTCCACTCCCGCTTTTTTAAAATTTTTTCCTCACTAACTCTCCTAAAGGAGAGAACCAAAAAATTTTAAAAAGAGCTCCGTTCAAGTCGGGCTGCAAGTTTCGTTATCTTAATTAAATTCAGTTTTTTATTTGCCTCAACCTCTATATTTACCTCTACCACAACCTCAACTTCAACCTCTACCTCAACCTCAACCTTTACCTTTACCTTTACCTTTACCTCAACCTTAGCCTTTACCTAAATAAAGTAGTTAATTGGTTCATCACCCGGAAATTTGTTTCTCACCGTCACTTGACCTTTATGAAAAACCACCGAATTTTTCGGTAGACTGTCTGTAATCCAAACGTTTCCACCGATGATGCTGTTCTCGCCAATCACAGTTTCTCCTCCTAAAATAGTAGCATTCGCATAAATAACTACACCATTTTCTATGGTAGGATGTCTTTTGGTATTGGCAATTTCTTTAGAAACAGAAAGCGCTCCCAATGTGACTCCTTGATAAATTTTGACACCATTTCCAATTTCTGAGGTTTCACCAATTACAATTCCCGTACCATGATCGATGAAGAATGGCGAACCAATGGTAGCACCAGGATGAATGTCTATTCCTGTTTTGCTGTGCGCCAACTCTGTCCAAATTCTAGGAATCAACGGAATTTTTTCCAGTTGCAATTCGTGAGCTAATCTGTAAATTGCAATCGCATAAAAACCGGGATAGGAAAAAGTGACTTCTTCTACAGAGGTTGCAGCTGGGTCATTTTCTAGTGCAAAAGCGGCGTCTTGTTCTAAAGTTTTATAAATTTCTGGAAATTTGGTGAAAAAATATTCTCCACATGCTGTGGCTTTTTCTTTGTCATCAAAAACAGAATACAAAATCTTGATAAAATCTATTTTAAATTGCTGTAATCTATTGGCAATTTCATTTTCTGAAGCACATCTTTGAAGCTCTAGAAAAAACACGAATCTGAAAAAATCATCGATAAAGGTTTCGATTTTCTTTTTATCTAAATCATATTTTCTGTTAGAATATCCGTCTTGTAAATGCTTCAAAAAATTTTCCATCCTTCAAAATTTAAAACAAAGGTAAGCAATGTCTCTGTTTTTGTCCTTGATTTATGGTAATTTTTACATCTATTTACACGATTGAAAAATTTTAAAATTAGGATGTAATTCATATCAAGAAAATTGTCTAATCCTCAAATAATCATTAAATTTGAGCAACTTAATTTTAAACTTTAAAAAAATAAAAAAAATGAAAGTAACTGTAGTTGGAGCAGGAGCTGTAGGTGCATCTTGCGCAGAATATATTGCTATGAAAAACTTCTGTTCAGAAGTAGTTTTAGTAGATATTAAAGAAGGTTTTGCTGAAGGTAAAGCAATGGATTTAATGCAAACTGCTTCTTTAAATGGTTTTGATACTAAAATTACGGGAACAACTGGTGATTATAGTAAAACTGCCGGTTCAGATGTAGCGGTAATCACTTCTGGTATTCCTAGAAAACCAGGAATGACTAGAGAAGAGTTAATCGGTATCAATGCAGGAATTGTAAAAGATGTAACGGCTAATTTAGTAAAACATTCTCCTAATGTAACCATTATCGTGGTTTCTAACCCAATGGATACTATGGCTTACCTAGTTCACAAAACTTCTGGTTTACCAAAACATAAAATCATTGGAATGGGAGGTGCTCTAGATTCTGCAAGATTCAAATACAGATTAGCAGAAGCTTTAGAAGCTCCAATTTCTGATGTAGATGGAATGGTAATTGCAGCACACTCAGATACTGGTATGCTTCCTTTATTATCTAAAGCAACTAGAAACGGTGTTCCTGTAACTTCTTTCTTATCTGAAGAACAACAAGCTTATGTAGTAGAAGAAACCAAAGTAGGTGGAGCTACATTAACTAAATTATTAGGAACTTCAGCTTGGTATGCACCAGGTGCAGCAGTTTCTGTAATGGTTCAGGCAATTGCTTGTGACCAAAAGAAAATGATTCCTTGTTCACTTATGTTAGACGGAGAATACGGACAATCTGATATTTGCTTAGGTGTTCCTGCGATTATCGGGAAAAATGGAGTAGAAAAAATCGTAGAAATCGAATTAACTGAAGCAGAAAAAGAAAAATTTGCAACTGCTGCAGCAGCAGTAAGAGAAGTAAATGGAGATTTAAAATTCTAAAAAATCTTTTTTTGAAATAAATAAAACGCATCTTTTAGGTGCGTTTTTTTATTGTAATTTTGAGAAAAACTAATTTTATGAAAAAAGAGTTCATCGTTTTCTTTTTCTTTATTTTATTCGGAAGCTTTTCAGCGCAAGATGATTGTGTTTTTAATGATGATTATGAAGGCTTAACCAGAGAAGTTCTTACAAATTATAATAAAAATTTGAAGATAAAATTTAATCCCAAAAATAAAATAACCACAACTCAACTTAATACTGGAGAAATTCTTAATTTATCAATTGGAGGTTGTGACCATTTTAATTATTTTGGGGAAATTACAAGTGAGATTGATTTTAAAAATCAAAAACAACTTCAAGAGAAACTTATTTGGATGGTAAATCATTTTTTCGGAAAGAAATTTGGTGATGATTACCAAAAAATCATTAAGAATCATCAATTTAAATTATCTCAAAATTCTACTTCTACTAAAAAGATTTTTGAAATAGAATTTAAAGACCAAAAAGAATCTAATATCATTTACGAAACTTTTATTTTTGAAAAAATTAACTCAAAAAAAACTAAAATTTCAACTTCAGTTTACATGAACTAAGTATCTTTGTCACAATTAAAAATTTCTAGAAAAATGCTTAGAAAAATTAGCACTCTTGCATTGGTAACATTGGCTTTGTTATCTGTAGATGCACAAAAAAATAAAAATACTCAATACAATGATGGTGTAGAAAGACCAAAATTGGTGGTAGGAATTGTGGTAGACCAAATGCGTTGGGATTTCTTGTATAAATATCAAGCAAAATATGGAAACGGTGGCTTCAAAAGATTATTAAATGAAGGCTACAGTTTTAATAATGTGATGATAGATTACATTCCTACGGTTACTGCATTAGGTCATACTTCTATTTATACAGGTTCTGTTCCATCGATTCACGGAATTGCTGGAAACGATTGGACTGATAAAGAAACAGGTAAAAATGTTTACTGTACCACAGATGAAACGGTAAATGCTGTAGGAACAGAAGCTAAAAAAATAGGTCAGCATTCCCCTAGAAATCTTTGGAGTAGTACCATTACAGACCAGTTAGGAATTGCAACCAATTTTCGTTCAAAAGTAGTGGGCGTTTCATTAAAAGACAGAGCTTCTATTTTACCAGCAGGTCATAATCCTACTGCGGCTTTTTGGTTTGATGAAACCACAGGGAATTTCATTACTTCTGATTATTATTTGAAAGAATTACCACAGTGGTTGAATGAATTTAACAAAGAAGAAAACGGTAAAAAATTAGTTGCAAAAGGTTGGAAAACATTACTTCCTATCTCAGAATATTTCGAAAGTACAGAGGATAATGTTGCATGGGAAAGCCTTTTAGGAAGTGCTAAAACACCTACTTTTCCTTATGAAAATTTAGCGAAAGATTATGATGCAAAAAAAGGAGTCATCAGAACCACACCTTTTGGAAATTCTTTAACCCTAAAAATGGCAGAAGCTTCTATCGATGGTTACGGAATGGGTGAAGACCAAATTACAGATTTCTTAACAATTAATATCGCTTCTACAGATTATGTAGGTCATGCTTTTGGCCCCAATTCTATAGAAATAGAAGATACATATTTAAGATTAGATCAAGACTTAGAAGCGTTTTTCCAACAGTTAGATAAAAAAGTAGGAAAAGGAAACTATTTAGTATTCTTATCTGCAGATCATGGTGCTGCACATTCAGAAGGTTATATGCAAGCCAATAAAATGGCAACAGGTTTCTTTGGTGAAGGTTTAGAAAAAACACTTAATGATGAACTTGAAAAAAAATATGCAGGAAGTAAATTGATTTTAGGAATTGATAATTACCAAGTTTATCTTAACCAAAATGTTATCAAGGAAAAAGGATTAGAAGCAGATGAGGTAAAGAAAACCATTCTTGGTTTGCTGAATAAAGATAAAAGAGTATTGTATGCAGTAGATTTAGAAGAAGTAGCAGAAGCCGCAATTCCTGAACCGATTAAAACCAGAATCATCAATGGTTATAACTGGCAAAGAAGTGGAGATATTCAAATCATTACACATGACAGCATGTTGCCAACTTATGCTAAAAAAGGAACTACTCACAGTGTTTGGAATTCATACGATGCTCACATTCCATTAATTTTTATGGGTTGGAAAGTTAAAAATGGACAAAGTGCAAAACCATATCACATGACAGATATTGCACCAACTCTAGCTCAAATGCTAAAAGTTGAAAATCCAAGTGGGAACATAGGAAATCCTATTACAGAAGTTTTAGAGAAATAATAGATTTTCATCTAATACTATATTTTAAAATCGGGAACTCTTCTTTAAAATAAGAAAAAACCTACGGCGCGAGCAAAGCTCGCGCCGTAGGTTTTTGAATAATAATATTAAAGTGAAAAGGATTTTACTTTTTTACAGGCGGATAATTGGCCATAATCTCTGCTACAATCGCTGGAATTTGTTTTTGTTTAGATTTAGGAGAATCTACATTGATTCCGCTTCCTACACCTTGCCAAACTAATTTTCCAGTTTTAGCATCTACGATGTCAATAATCAAACTTCCTCTGTTGTAGTCGGTAGTCCAAGCTCTGCTCATTCCAACTCCCCAACCAAAAGGTCTTCCCCAACCGTAAACACCGAAACTAGGTTCTATTCTAGTATCTTCTATTTTTTTATGAGAAGCTTTTAGGTTTACAACTAAATCAGGAGTTTGAGAGGCTGATAAACCTTTCATTTGTAGGTTTTTAGCTACTTCGTTTAAAACACGGTCTTTGTCTAAATCATTCAGTTTTAAATCATCTACTCTAAACTGATATGTTTTATAAGAACTAAAATTGGCAGTTTCAGCATAATCTGTTCTCACATTAAATGGTGAACAAGACGTAATAAAAAGTGCTGCTGAAGCCAACAAAAGGAAAAAATATTTCTTCATTTTTTATGATTTATGTGGTTTTTTCTCAATTTTTTTAAAAGAATCAGTCTTTTTATCATAACCATAAGGACAATGTTTACAACCACTTTTACAGCAATAACCGCGTTTTAAGTGGTATCTTTCGGTGAAAACTTTGTAGCCTAATTCATTATAATAAAAATCTTCGCCTTCTACTAATTCTTTATCAAATTTCATTCCATAAAATTACAAAAAATTCAATCATATTTTTAAATCATTGTGATAATTGCTCCTTTTAACTTTTCATATCTTTGTTCTATGATTATTTTGAGTTTACGCCTTCTCCGAAAGACTAGAATCAACGGAATTACCATTTTTCCGTTCATTTTTCTTCGTGAATCATCGTTTAAGGAAAATAAAATACTCATTAATCACGAAAAAATACACATTCGTCAGCAATTAGAACTCCTCATTATTTTCTTTTATTTGTGGTATGTAATAGAATATTACTATTGGTATTTTAAGTTAAAAGACAAACATTTGGCTTACCGAAATATCAGTTTCGAAAGAGAAGCTTACGCTATGGAAGAAGATTTAAATTACCTCGAAACAAGAAAAATTTGGAGCTTTTGGAAATACAGAGTGTGATTTTTAATGAAAGCATAAAAACATGAATTTACCCAAAAATAAAATTCCTATTGTAGAAATTCCTATCGGAAAAAAAGTAAGACTTTTCATCAAAAGAGAAGACCTTACTCATCCCGAAATTTCAGGAAATAAATATTGGAAAATGTTCTATAACGTCAAAAAATATTTAGAAAAAGAAGTTTCAGAAAGGAAAATCATCACTTTCGGAGGGGCTTTTTCTAATCATATTGCAGCAGCTGCAGCTTTGGGAAAAGAATTTGGCATCGAAACTCTAGGAATTATCAGAGGAGATGAATTAGAAAACTCTTGGCAAGAAAATCCCACCCTTTCTTTAGCGCACAAAAACGGAATGACTTTCAGATTTGTAACCCGAGAAACTTATAGAGACAAGGAAACTTTGATGAAAAACCTTCAAGAAGAATTTCCCGAAAGTTTGGTAGTTCCAGAAGGCGGGACTAATGAAAATGCGGTGGAAGGAATTCAGTTTATGCTCAATGAAGAAACTCAAGATTTTGACTATCTTTGCAGCGCTATAGGAACAGGAGGAACCCTTTCAGGAATTTCTAAATTTGCTGAAGAACATCAAAAAGTGTTAGGTTTCAAAGCGGTAAAAGATGAATCTTTAGAAAAAAGGATTTTAAATTTTTCTAAAAGACAAAATTTCACCATTTTTGATGCATCAGATGGAGGTTTTGGCAAAATAACAGACGAAAATATACGTTTTATAAATAAATTTTATCAAGATTTTGGCATTATTTTAGAGCCTGTTTACACTGGAAAAATGCTGAGGAAGATTTTTGAACTCATAGAAGAAGATTATTTCCCAGAATATAGCAAGATTTTAGCTTTTCATACAGGAGGTTTGCAAGGAATAAAAGGCGCAAACGAAATGTTGAAAAAGAAAAACAGAAATTTAATAAAAGTTTTATAGATATTGAGTTCAGTAGGAACGAAAGGTTTGTAGAAAAACATCATTATCAATAGGAAGTTCCGTAGGAACGACACATAAATATGAAGAAACTCATTTTAATATTTTCAATTGCCTTGTTTTCAAATATCCAAGCCCAAACTTGGAAAACCGAAGACCAATACATTCAGCGATTTGCACAATATGCTGTAGAAGAAATGGAATTATACAATATTCCCGCTTCTATTACTTTGGCGCAAGGACTTTTAGAAACAGGTGGTGGCCAGTCTAGATTGGCACAAGAAGGGAAAAATCACTTCGGGATTAAGTGTAAAGAAAACTGGACGGGCAAAACTATGAGTCATACTGATGACGCACCAAATGAATGTTTCCGTGTCTATGAAGATCCTAGAGAATCTTACAGAGACCATTCTTTGTTTTTGGTGAATCGTCCTTTTTACAAAAATTTATTTCAACTTGACCCTAAAGATTATAACGCTTGGGCTCATGGATTGAAAAAAGCAGGTTATGCGACCAATCCTAGATACGCTTATATTTTGATCGATAAAATTCAGAAATATAAACTTTTTGAATTTGACTATATCAAGAAGGAACAAGTGACCGAAAAACTTTTGGCTTTGTATCCCGATTTGGTGAATGATAAAGAGTTTTTAGCGAAAAATTTACCAACTCCTAAAAAAGAAGAGGCTCCAAAAGTCGTAATCGATGCTCCAGAACCTGTAAAATTGACCAAAGAAGAAGTTTTATTATCGGTTCTGATGAAAGCACATCCTAATGAAGCTTTGAGATATATTGTAATTCCGATGGAACCAGATTATGACGATGCTTCGGAAGTAAACTTACAAGATATTTCTAAAAAATATGGCGTTTCTACTTCTAAATTAATGAAATGGAACGAGCTTTCTTCTCAAACTTTGAAAGAAGGACAAATTCTCTTCCTCGAAAAGAAAAATTCTAGCGGAAGTGTAGAAACTTATCGCGCCGAAAAAGGAGATAATATGTATTCTATCGCTCAGAAATTTGCAATAAGACTCGATAAACTTTATGACAAAAACCGCATGGAATATGGAGATAAAGTAAAAGAAGGTCAATTAATTTATCTTAAAAATAGAAAACCTAGATAAAATCATTTAACTCATAATTTATAACTCATAACTTTCAAAAAATGTTATATCAAAGAAGTTCGGCTTTATTTGAAGAGGCGTACAAATATATTCCAGGAGGTGTTAATTCGCCAGTTCGTGCATTCAAATCTGTAGGAGGAGTTCCTATTTTTATGAAATCTGCGAAAGGTGCTTATTTAACAGATGCAGATGACAGAACGTATGTAGATTACATCAATTCTTGGGGACCAGCAATTGTAGGTCACGCTCATGATGAGGTAGTAGAAGCGGTAAAATTACAAGCAGAAAAAGGCTTTTCTTTTGGTGCGCCTACAGAATTAGAAACCGAAATTGCAAAATTTATCATCGAAAATGTTCCGAATATTGACCAAATCAGAATGGTTTCTTCGGGTACGGAAGCTTGTATGAGCGCCATCAGATTAGCAAGAGGTTATACAGGAAGAGAGAAAATTATCAAATTTGAAGGTTGCTATCATGGTCATTCAGATTCATTTTTGATTAAAGCAGGAAGTGGAGCTGCCACTTTTGGGAACCCAAATTCTCCAGGAGTAACTTCTGGAACGGCAAAAGATACACTTTTAGCAAAATACAATGATATAGAACAAGTTCAGGATTTGTTTCGTCATAATCAAGGTGAAATTGCCGCGATAATTGTAGAACCAGTTGCTGGAAATATGGGTTGCGTTTTGCCAGAAAATAATTTCCTTCAAAATCTAAGAAAAGTTTGTGATGAAAATGGCGCTTTATTGATTTTTGATGAAGTAATGACGGGTTTCAGATTGGCTTTTGGTGGCGCACAAGAATTGTACAATGTAAAAGCAGATATCGTGACTTACGGAAAAGTTATTGGCGGCGGAATGCCAGTTGGTGCTTTTGCTGCAAGAAACGAAATCATGAATAAACTTTCGCCAAGAGGTGATGTTTACCAAGCGGGAACTTTAAGTGGAAATCCTCTCGCAATGAGAGCAGGTTTAACTACACTTCAATTGATCAAAAACAATCCTAATTTCTACGAAAAACTCAATAAAACTACAGAAACGCTTGATTTTGAAATTGGCAAAATTCTCAATGAGAAAGGGATTGCCCATAAAATCAATAGAAAAGGAAGTATGATGAGTATTTTCTTCCATACGAATAGGGTTTCTAATTTTGAGGAAGTTGCAGATTCTAACCATTCACTTTTCAATAATTTCTTCCATCAATTGTTGGCTCAGGGAATTTATCTTCCGCCAAGTGGTTATGAAACGTGGTTTATTTCAGACGCAATAAACGATGTAGAAATTGATAAAACGCTTGAAGCCGTTAGAAATTTTGATTATTCTGATAAAGTAGAAGACTAAAATAAAATCCCTCAAATTTTTGAGGGATTTCTCTTAATATTCTTAATACCTTAATTGAAAACTTAATGGTAAAATATTTTTTTTCTCGCAGATTAAGCAGATCAAGCAGATTTTTTTAATTATAAACTAAATCAGCGCAATCAGCGAGAGATTTATAATTCCAAGCCTAAAAAAAGTTTCGCTTCGTTAATCACGAAATTTCTAGCTTCATCTTTATCATTGGCAATTTCACCTTCTAAAATCGCTTCTTTCACTTTTTCTTTTAAAATTCCAATTTCACGACCAGGTTTCAATTGGAACATTTCCATAATTTCTTCACCAGAAATCGGCGGTTGAAAATTTCTAACGTGGTCTTTTTCTTCCACTTCTTTGATTTTCTTCGCTACATATTCAAAATTTTTCTTAAATTTTTCTTGTTTCGAAGCATTTTTCGTGGTGATGTCTGCTTTACATAGCGTGAACAGATCTTCTAAATCTTCACCAGCATCAAAAAGCAATCTTCTCAAGGCAGAATCCGAAGTTCCATCATCAATCAAAGCAATCGGTCTGGATGAAAGTTTTACCATTTTTTGAACATATTTCATATCAGTTCCTAATGGTAATTTTAGTCTTGTAAATAGATTTTTCACCATCTTAGAACCTAGAAATTCGTGTCCGTGGAAAGTCCAACCAATTTTTTCTACAAATTTTTTAGTCGGAGCTTTTCCGATATCGTGCAATAAAGCAGCCCATCTCAACCAAAGATTATCGGTGTTTTTAGAAATATTGTCCACCACTTCCAAAGTATGCCAAAAATTATCTTTGTGCGTTTGTCCTTCTACTTCTTCAATGCCTCTTAAAGCGGTCAATTCAGGAATAATTTTTTCTAAAAGGGTAGTTTCTTCCATCAATTTTAAACCAACCGAAGGTTTTTCGCTCAACATAATTTTGTTGAATTCTACCATAATCCTTTCCATCGAAACAATTTTGATGCGTTCCGCTTCTTGTTTAATGGCTTCGAGAGAATTTTCTTCAATATTGAAATGTAAAACCGATGCAAATCTGATGGCTCTCATCATTCTCAGCGGATCATCAGAATACGTTTGTGCAGGTTCTAGAGGCGTTTTCAGAATTTTATTCTGCATGTCTTCTCTTCCGTTAAAAGGATCAATCAGTTCTCCAAAATTTTCAGCATTCAGAGAAATTGCGAGAGCATTTACGGTAAAATCTCTGCGTTTTTGGTCGTCTTCTAAAGTTCCGGTTTCTACCGCCGGTTTTCTGGAATCTTCGGAATAACTTTCTTTTCTGGCACCTACAAATTCTAAATCCAAATCTTGGTATTTAATCATTGCGGTTCCATACGTTTTGAACACAGAAACCTTCAAATCTCCGAGTTCTTTTCCTACCGCTTTTGCAAGTTCTATTCCGCTTTGTTCGGTTACGAAATCGATGTCTGTTGGTGCTTTTCTTTGCATCAACAAATCACGAACGTAACCGCCAACAATATAAACCGTTTGGTTATTTTCTTGAGCGACTTTAGAAATGATTTTAAAAAGTTTGAAATTTTTATTTTGGGTTAAATTGATTTTCATTTTTGTATAAAAACTCTCGCAGATTGAGCCGATTTTGCAGGTTTAATCTGCGGTTTCTGCTAAATCTGCGAGAAATTAATTTTTTGCAAAGATAGTGTTTTTTACTTTTTTGATTCTCTATATTGAAATTTGTTATTTCTAAAAACTAGAAAATAATTCATATCTAAAGCATCATAAGAATTTTTGATTTCTGTAACCTCAAACATTTTTTCGTTATCAGAAATTTTTATTGGATGTTCCCAATCTATAATAACATAGTTTGGTTGAGATTTTTTTACATTTTCAATTGATGAATTTTCAGGCAAATTGTCTGCCCAATTGATAAATTTATTTTGATTTCCATTACAAGAAATCAATAAAACTAAAATCAATAAAATTTTTAAATATTTCATCACTCTCTTAAAACTTTCACTCTTCCGTCACTCCAAACTTTTATCACTGATGAACCAGAATATTTAGAAACGATTTCGCGGTTTTCTTCTACTGCGTAATCTACCGCATCAATCAGTTCTTGCGAAATGTCAGAAAATTTCAATGGCGATTTGTCTCCGCTAAAATTGGCAGAAGTAGAAACCAAAGGTTTATTGAGTTTAGAAATCAATTTTTTACAAAAATCATCTTTCACCAATCTAATGCCAATACTTCCATCTTCAGCTAAAATTTCTTTAGGCAGATTTTTAGGATTTTCATAAACAATGGTAACTGGTTTTTCAGACAAATCAATAATTTGCCACGCCATTTCTGGAACATCTACCAAATTTTGTAATCGGCGTTCGTTTTCCACCAAAATAATCATGGATTTGGTTTTCTCACGCTTTTTGATTTCAAAAATTTTGTTGATGGCTTCTACGTTGGTTGCGTCACAGCCAATTCCCCAAATCGTATCAGTAGGATAGAGGATAACGCCGCCGTTTTTCAATATTTCTAGTGCTTTTTCCATAATTTTTTAAACTCGTTCTTATTGATTTTTTTCAAATATTCATTTAAATAATAAATGCCAATACTTAGTACTAACGCAAATAAATAATCCCCAATAAAATTTCTGTTCCATTCATAATTAAAATCTGTATGTTCAACAAAAAATAACTTGTAATAAGTTAATGGATAGCCTAAACTTAAATTAGGAGCATTGTTTTTATATATTGATTGTGCTAAATCATCAAAAATTGATAAAAATGAAAATGTTGAAAACAACAAAATTGATAATATGAAAACCTTTATGTATTTCATTTTAAATTCGGCAAATATCTTTCTTCAACGATTTTTAAATGATGGAAATTGTGTCCCACGATTAATCTTCCGATGGTTTCTACAGAAATTTCGTTTCCATTAGCTTTCCCCGTGTTGGAAAGTGCTACATTTTGTAAATTTTCGAAGAAAATGATAGATGTTTGTCTCACAATTCTGAATTCTTCTAATAAACTTGCCAAAGTTCTCTCATTGGCAAAAGAATTCTCTACAAATAGATTCTCGTCAAAACCAGATAATTCGGTTTGGTCTTTTCTGGCAAAACGAAGCGCTCTGTATTGGAAAATTTTTTCGGTGTCTATTAAATGAAGAAGCAATTCCTTGAGAGTCCATTTTCCTTCTGCGTATGCAAAAAGTGATTTTTCGTTGTCTAAACCAGAAAAAATCTGAATCGTTTCTGCTCCAGAATTGATCATTTCTTCCAACCAATTATCAGATGGAATTTGGTCTAAATATCTTTGAATATATTTTTGAAATTCAGTCATAACTATGTTTTAATAAGGTTAAGATGGATTGGTCCATTCATAAAAATTGGCGTGAGTATATTGCTCAAAACCACAACTTGGATAAAGTTGGTTGCCAATTTCGTTGGTTTTATCGGTTTCTAAAAGAATTCCGCAAGCTTTTGTTTCTATGCAAATTTTTTTTGCGCTTTCTATCAAAGCTTTAGAATGACCTTTTCCTCTGTGATTTTCATTGACGAATAAATCATTTAAAAGCCAATATCTTTTCATTCTTGTAGAAGAAAACAATGGATACAATTGAGTAAAACCCGTCAAAATTCCGTTTTCTTCTGCTACGAAAATTTCAGAATCTTGGTTTTCTAATCTTTCTTTTAGAAAATTCTCAGCACCTTCAATATCACTTTCCTTGTGATAAAAATTTCTGTATTGGTCAAATAAATTCGACAGTTGAGGTAAATCTTCTAAAGTCGCTTTTCTCGTCAACATAGATTTTTAATTAAAAGCTTGTTCTATATCCGCAATTAAATCTTCTGCATCTTCAATTCCGCAACTTAAACGAACCAAATCATCGGTAATGCCTAATTCTGCACGTTTTTCTGCAGGAATGGAAGCGTGAGTCATGAGTGCAGGATGATTTGCCAAAGATTCTACACCTCCCAAACTTTCGGCTAACGTGAAGACTTTCAATTTTTCTAAAAATTTGATAGAATCTTCCTTTTTACCTGATTTGAAAGTAAAAGAAATCATTCCACCGAAAGTTTTCATTTGTTTTTTTGCCAATTCTAACTGAGGATTGCTCGTTAAATTTGGATAAAAAACTTGATCTACTTTCGGATGATTTTGCAAAAATTCTGCAATTTTTTGTCCGTTTTCAGAATGTCTTTGAACTCTTAAAGCCAAAGTTTTAATACCTCTCAAAACCAAATAAGAGTCGTGAGGTCCTAAAATTCCGCCACTTGCAAACTGGATGAAGTGTAATTTTTCTCCTAATTCTGGAGTTTTAGCAATTAACGCTCCTGCAATGACATCAGAATGTCCGCCTAAATATTTGGTAGCAGAATGCATCACAATATCTGCACCTAAATCCAAAGGCGTCTGAATATAAGGTGTTGCGAAAGTATTATCCACCGCTAAAAGAATGTCTTTTCCTTTGATGAGTTCTGCAACTTTTTGAATGTCAACTAATTTCATTAAAGGATTGGTAGGTGTTTCTAGCCAAACCAATTTGGTTTTTTCGTTGATGAGCGGAAGAATATTTTTAGGATTTTCAAGATTTACGAAGTGAAATTTCAGTTGATATTTCTCAAAAAGTCTTGTAAACATTCTATAACTTCCGCCGTATAAATCGTCTACAGCGATGATTTCGTCTCCTGGATTTAATAATTTCAAAACGCAATCTATTGCTGCTAAACCAGAACCAAAAGCCAAACCTCTAGCTCCGTTTTCTATGGAAGCGAGTGCGTCTTCTAGTGCTTGTCTGGTAGGATTTGCCGCTCTAGAATATTCGTAACCTGAGTGTTGACCAGGCGAAGATTGTGCAAATGTAGAAGTTAGAAAAACAGGAACATTTACAGAACCTGTCACTTTTTCGTGGCTTTGATTGCCGTGTATTACTTTGGTATTGAATTTCATATTCTTAATGAGATAATTTGTTAATTAGGTAATGAGATAATTAATCTCTTTTATTTTTTGAGGTAATGATTATCTTGTTTGTTATATTTTCAATTTCTTTCAAATCTGTAATTAATTGATCACAATTTGGATAAGTTTTTGAAAATTTACACAGCAATAACCAATAGCCTGTTTCTTCAATCTCTTTTGCAGAGATTTTAAATTTATGAATAAAATCATTTTTACTTTCCGCATTTTGTGCTTCCCTTATATTTGCTCCTATTGAAGTGCCGGATTTTAGAAGTTGATTAGAAATGACGTACTTTTTTAAATTTTCTAATTGTTCACAATAATTAATAATGTCTAAAGCGAACTGAAAAGATTTTTCTAAAATAATGTTTGTTTTCATGAGATAATTATTAGTTTAAATCTAAATTAACAAATTATCTAATTATCTCATTCACAAATTATCACATTATTTAATTTTACTCATAAAAGCGAAATCTTCCGCAAATTCTTGAATTTTTTCGGCTACATCATCTTCGCCAGTTGCTCTTTGATAAGTATGACCAAGAGAAACAAAAATTTGATGAAGGAACATTTTCATTTGATCTACAGGCATATCTTTAGTCCATAAATCGATACGTAATGCTTCCATTGCTTTTTCGTCCCAAACTGAAATCATGGTGGCTTTGGTTTCTTGATTTTCTACACCACCATCTTGTGCATTCCATGTCATTCTTTCTGGAACGTGGTTTTCGTCTAATTCTACGTTGATTGTTATCTGTGTTTGTCTCATTTTTGTAATGTTATAAAATTGTAAAGTTGTGAAGTCGTAAAGTTGAAATCTAAAAAAGCGATTTTACAACTTTACAAATCTTCGATATTACGAATTAATTTTTAGGTTTATAATTACTATTGTTAAAAATTTCTGTTGCTGGTAAATGCAAGAATTTTTGCAAAGTTACCTCAGGATTTTTTTCTAAATATTGTCTGCAAATCTGCCAACCGATAAAAGCGCCCACTCTTGGTGAAGATTTTGGGTCTATTTCGGTGTAAAATTTTGAAAATGGAGCTTTTGCCAAAAATCTTTCGTCTAATCTATTGTCATCGCTAAAAAGCAGATCGTTTTCTACAAAATAATTCCAAACATTTTCTTCATTAGAAATCGCCCAAGATTGTTGGTCTTTAGAATAATGCATTTTGAATTGATCCATCGTTTCAGGAAGAAAAGCGTCTTGGAGAATCATTAATTTTCCAAAATTGATGATTTTGTCCAAAAATTTATTGTGGTCTGGAGTTGCAGGAACATAATCTGCAGCGATGGTTTCTGCTACTTTTGGCAAAACGTTTTGAGGCGTCATTTCTTTTCTCATGTAAACATCTATCCCTTCATAAAACTCTGATTTTTCGCCTAAAAATGCAGATAAATCTATGAACAGTACACCTTCATTTGGAACATATAAAATAGGTTCTTCATACAATTCTGTTGCCGAAGAAAACACGTAAACTTGTGGGTTTTGAAATTCAGGAAAATAGTATTTTATATGTGCAAAAAGTGTAGCCAATTGTTTTTCTAAATTCGCCAGATTATTTTTATTTAAGGCGTCTTTATAGACTCTTTTTTCGATGGCATCTGAACGTTTTTTCTCGTAAGTAGCATCAGGAACTTGTGGCGCCAAGAAAAAACCGAAATCTTTTTTGAAATTCTGAAACGGAATTTTATCATTATAAAAAGCTGCAGAAATATCAGTGATTTTTACAGGTTCAGTAGTTTTGATTTCTACATTCCAACGGTTTTCTGCCTCTTTATTACAAGAAAAAAGAAGTAGGGAAAAACTGAAAAGAAGAGTGTATGCAATATATTTTTTCATGGGCTAAAACATTTGACCAAACTAATCTGTGAGTTCGGTAAAATTTTAATTATTTTTACAAAAAATTAGTTTCGCAAAAATACAATAAAATGCAATCAGAAAAAATAATTGAAAGAATAGTTTCTTGGCTGAAAGATTATGCCGAAAAAGCAGGTGTAAAAGGTTATGTAATTGGAGTTTCTGGTGGGGTAGATTCTGGTGTAGTTTCTACACTTTGTGCCATGACTGGATTGAAAGTTTTGGCAATAGAAATGCCGATTCGTCAACAAAAAGATCAAGTTTCTCGTGCTTTAGAGCATATAGAATTTCTGAAAAATAAATTTCCAAATGTGGAAGGTTTTTCGGTAGACTTAAATGAACCTTTCGCAGCGTTATACAAAACTTTTGATGTAAAAGATAATGAATTTCCAGCCGAAAAATTGGCTTTTGCTAATACCAGAAGCAGATTGAGAATGCTGACGCTGTATTATTACGGACAAATCAATGGACTTCTCGTTTGTGGAACTGGAAATAAAGTAGAAGATTTCGGGATTGGTTTTTACACGAAATACGGAGATGGTGGAGTAGATGTTTCGCCGATTGCTGATTTATACAAAACCGAAGTGTACGCTTTGGCAAGAGCTTTAGATTTGCCAGAATCCATCAAAAATGCGATTCCTACAGATGGACTTTGGGATGTGGATAGAACTGATGAGCAACAAATTGGGGCAACGTATCCTGAATTGGAGAAAATCCAAAAAGAATGGGGAACGAAAACCGAAGCAGATTATTCTGGAAGAGACTTGGAAGTTTATAAAATTTTCAGCAGAATGCACAAAGCAGCACAACATAAAATGAATCCAATTCCTGTTTGTGATATTCCTGAAGAATGGAGAGATTAATTGAAAATTGATAGTTGAAAATTGAAAATGAATTTTCTCAAAACCAAATATTTTACGCCTATTGCTTTTCTGATTTTCTTTATGCCTTTTTTGGAAAGATGTATGAAAAAAGAGGTTGTTGAATTTGATGAAAATATTGATTCCGTTGCTATATTTCAAAATACGGATAAAGTTTCTAGTATAAGTAAGTTGTCAAAAATTGATTCTACAAGAATTAATTTAAATGAAAATAAAGAAATTGAAAACGAACTAATTTCAGAAAGTAGTAATAATTTAAATGCTTATGAAGTTGCGGAGTTTTTACCTTCTGAAGTTTTTAATAAAGAATTTGAAATTGGGAGTTTATTTTTTGGATATAGTTTCTACACCTATATTTTGTTACTTTCAATTTTAATGATTGTTTTTTCTTGGCGAAGAAAATTTTTGAGGGTTAGGAATTTGGCAGTTGCAAACATTATATTACTTGTTATTTCTACAATTTTATTAGTGAAATCAGGAGTAATTGATGAATTTGAAGATATAAAATACGGAACGTATGTTTTTATAATGTATTCAATATTAATAATATATATTTCAAATAAAGAAAATTTAGAACCAAAAAAACTTGAAACCATAAACTAAATATTTATGCAAAACAAAAAATCTTTTCTCTATATTTTTCTGGCATTTTTAGCTGGAATGTTGATTATGTATCTTTTCAATAACTACAAAATTGAGAAGAAAACAGAACAGAATAATCAAGAGATTTCTTACCAAAAATCTGAAAATCAGAATCAAGACAATTCTTATTCTTACGAAGATTCATCAAAGAAAAACAAAGACAATTTCGAAAGAGAAACTTCTGATTTTTCTAATGAAAATAATGATTCAAGTAATCATATTGATGAACTTACCAATGATGAATTAGTGGTGAAATATCTAAAAGAACACGGGGAATTACCCGATTATTACATCACAAAATCAGAAGCAAAATCTATGGGTTGGGTTCCAAGCAAAGGAAATCTTTGCGAAGTTGCTCCCGGAAAAGCTATTGGTGGTGATGTTTGGACGAACCGACAAAAATCGCTCCCAACAAAATCCGGAAGAAAATATTTCGAAGCAGATCTTAATTACAATTGTGGGAATAGAAATGCAGATAGAGTGGTTTTTTCTAATGATGGTTTGGTTTTCGTAACATTTGATCATTACAGAAGTTTCGAGGAAAAATAAATTTGCTGGAAGTTGGATGTTGGAAGCGAGATGTTTACTAACTTTGAAACTTGAAATAAAATTATGGAAGTATATATAGATTTTTTAGAAATTGGTGATTACGAGGATTTTTATGCTCAACTCAAAGAAAAATTGACTTTACCAGAGCATTTCGGGGATAATCTTGATGCGCTTTTTGATGTGATTACAGGCGAATTAGAAATGCCGCTACATTTAGAATTTGTAAATATGAGCGTAGAGCAATTAGAAATTTTCGAAGATTTACTCACTACTTTAGAAGATGCCGAAGATGAGGTAGAAGATTTTACTTTTGCCTATTATCTAGAGCAATACGAAGATGAAGAATAATTTTAATTAACATTTTGAGACATAATAAACTGCGCCCCGAAATTCTTCGGGGCGCGGTTATTTTTAATTCATTTGATATGAGATTGACTGCTAAATTATTTTAAAAGAGATGTTAAATCTACACCTTCTACAGTTGACCAATTTCCGCCAGTGATAGAAACTTTAGCTACTGCAGAATTGGTAATTGTTTTTGGAGCAGTAGAAGTGAATCCAGAATAACCCCAAACTCCTGCATTGTCAGAATTTACAACATTAATAGGAGTTACCGCAATTTTTCCAGCGATTACTTGGCTTACATCCGTTGGTGAATCTTGGATAAGAACTGGATATGCATTTTTACCACCCGTATTTTTGTAACCTTCTATGTAAACATTTGAAAATTTACCATTTCCATGTTTTTTAAATTGGATTGCTGAAATTTCAGAAGAACCAGCAACTTCTGGATTTGTACCTGCCGCTCTAATTAATGTAACACCTGCTACTTTAGGGAAGTTAGCATCAGCATTGTTAGAAGATTCTATTTCCATACCGAAGTTTCCTGTTCCTGTTTGGTAAGCGAACCAATTGCTGTTGTCTTGTCCGTACCAACCATCTTGCCAGTCAAAAGAATCATCAAAATTTCCGTAAGAAATGAAGTTTTTAGCAGAAACAGTTCCTCCGAAAAATTCTACGCCATCATCTGTACCTTTGTAAGAAACGATGTTTTCTACAATAGTTCCAGAACCTACAGCATAGAAAGTAATATTATTAAATTCTGAGGTTCCATCTCCAATTTTTTTACCACCATATTCTACTCTAATATATCTGTAAACACCTGAGTTAGAACCTACATCAGTACCTCCATAAATTTGATTTAATCCATCTTCAGAAGTTGCAGTAGAGCCACCTCCGTTAGCTTTGATAGGAGCATCACCGTAGATTGTGATGCCGCACCAATCTCCAGGTTTTTTAGATTCTGTAGTGAAAACGATAGGTTCAGTAGCTGTACCTTCCATATATGCTTTTGCACCTTTTAGGATAATTAAACCACTGGTTGTAGTAGTTTTAGCATAAAAAGTAGCTCCTGGTTCTATAGTAAGTTTTACTCCGTCTGTTATTCTTACCAATCCATCTATATAGTAAGTTCCTTTTTTGATGGTTAAGTCTTTAGTAATTGTTCCATTTAGTGTTCCAGAACCAGACATTACAGAACCAGTAGTAGTTCCTGAACCATCTGTAGTAGGTTTGTCTGAATCTTCTCTAATTTCTACAGTACAAGATTGCAATGAAATTGTGAAAACTGTAGCTAATGCTAATAATTTGAAAATGTTCTTTTTCATATTAATTGATAATTTTTATTTTTACTTATTTATTAAAATTTAATTCCGAAACTTAAGTTGTAAGAAATTCCTTTTTTATAGTCCTCCAACAATAAATTAGGAGTTGAGATATTAACGGTGCTTTCGTCGCCCATTTTTAGTTTGTAAGTTTGGTTAAGGATGTTGTAAACGCCTAATTTCACATCTACTTTTTTAGAAAGTTCAGATTGGAAAATGAAATCTAACTGATGAAAAGGTTGCTCGTAAACATGATCTAATCCTCCGAAACCAACTGCATAGATTTTTTCAGCAGAAGTATTGTAAACCAAAGAAGCGGTTCTCTTTAGATTTTTGGCATTTTTGAAATCATATTTTAAATCAACATTTAGCATCCATGGAGCTGCACCTTGTAATCCTCTTTTTTTGCTAAAATTGGTTTCAGATTTTTGAGCGTCAGATTTTTCTACATCAGAATAGATATATGTGAAGTTTGCTCCCAAGTTTAATCTATTCAGATTTTCTGAAATTCTGCCTAAGTTAAAAGAGCCTTCTAATTCTACTCCTGCAAGTTTTGCTTGTTTAGCATTAAAGAAAGTAGTAGTAGTTCCATTAGAGTTAGAAGAAGATATTAAACTTCTTTCGATGGCTCTGTCTACAACTTTTCCGAAAAAGTTAACTGCGAAAATTTCACTTGATTTAGGGAAAATCTCATACTTTAAGTCAAAGTTGTAGTTCTGACTATTATCTAGACCTTTAAAATCTTTGCCAAAACTGGTATTCGGAATATTATAGTTCCCCAAAATGGTATTATTATCTGGGTTAATATATTCAATAGGCATGGTTTCGATAAGAATAGGTCTGGTAATCGTTTTACTTACCGCAAGTCTTAAATTAGATTTGTTATTCAGCGCTTTTTTAACAGATAATGAAGGCAAGAAATAATTTTGATTCTTGGTAATGTTTCTGAAATTACCATTGATGTTATCTGTAATCAGTTTATATCTGGTAATGGTAATGTTATTTTCTGCTCTAATTCCCGCAAGAATATCCCAAGATTTATTAGGCTTGAAATTTAAATTCGCATATCCAGCATTTACAAACTGATAAAGGAAAGCTTTGTAGTTTGGTTGAGCACTTTCTTGCCATTGGAAATTCCCATTAGCATTTGCGGTGGCAAAACTACTGTCTGGAGAATCTATGTTGATAATATCTTGAACCCCAGTTGTTGTAGAATAAATAAAACGGTAAGACATGGTTCTGCTGTCTGCAAATCCATTATAACCAGCAGAAATGGTAACAGGGTAGTAATTGTCTTCTTGTTTTTTGCCAAGATTTACTTGGTATTCTGCCATTGCTGAAAAATAATTTACACCACTTAAATCCAGATATTGTCTGATGAGGTTGTTTCCACCGTAACTCATCAATAATTGATTGTCACCCGTTCTGAAACCATAAAAAGTTTTTCTGTCTGGCTGTTGGAACCAGTTATTTACCCAGCTTCCACCTGCTTTGAATTGATGTCTGTCTCCTAATTTTTGAGAAACTAACAACTGTACATCTGTTAACCTAGAAAGGTCTTGCTGGTTAGTACGGAAGAACATAATATCTTGGTCCTTATTATCTCTGTAGCCATCATAATCTTGAATTTGGTTAAAAGAGTTTTGTAAAAAAGTACCGTTTAAATCTACTTTAGTTCCAGCTTTTTTATAGCTTAAACCAATTAAAGCAGTAGATTGAATGTTGTAATTGTATTCTCTTTTGTAAAGTTTGTTTTTATAAACTCCGTTCGTGTCAAAAGTGTTATCGTTTCCTTCTTTGTAGT
The DNA here is from genome assembly GCF_056313765.1 of Cloacibacterium sp. DMC96. Taxonomy (NCBI): domain Bacteria; kingdom Pseudomonadati; phylum Bacteroidota; class Flavobacteriia; order Flavobacteriales; family Weeksellaceae; genus Cloacibacterium; species Cloacibacterium sp. DMC96. The sequence continues at coordinate 430,495 of NZ_JBQUZQ010000001.1, forward strand.
TATATTCACTACCTTGAGTAAGGTTAAAAAGGAATCCTAAATTTCCACCATTTTTGAATTTTAATCTCTGTGAAGTTGTAAATCCTATGGATGTATTAGGAAGAGATTTTACATTGTCTACATTCCAAGTATCTTTAAATGAAGTGTTAGGAATGTAAGCTCCACTTGGTCTGTAACCATTTACTTCTGCAGGAAGTTCTCTGTCTTCAGCATTTAAGCCCATGAAACCTGACATGTTATAAGCATTCTGATTAATTTTAAAATTATTTCTAAAAGTGCTTATAGAATTTACACCTACCGAAAAATCCATTTTAGTGAAAGAATTCTCGGGAACTAAAGTTTCTATGTCAAAAGTAGCTCCTGCGAAATCTCCATAAAGATTGGCGTTATAGGTTTTATAAACATCAAATTTCCCTACGATGTCAGTTGGGAATTGTTTTAATTCAATGATTTTCTGGAATGGGTTATTAGATGGAGTTGCTAATCCGTTAACTAATAATGAGTTATATCTTTCTTCTAATCCTCTCACGAATAAACCTCTAGATTCTACTGTGTTTATCCCTGTAATTTTGGTAAGTCCTTGTTCTAGGTTAGAAATCCCTTTTCTAGAAATTTCTTCTGCACCTATAGATTGCTTTTGTACTATAGCTTTTCTTTGTTCGCCTAAGATAGCGCTTTCAGATTTTTTATTGGTATTGCCTCTCAATTGAACTCCTTCTATTACTTTTTCGGCTTTCGTTTTGGTAGAATCCGTTTTAGTAACTTGAGAAAAAATCATTTGTTGCGATGCCATTAAAAATAGGGCTGCTAAACTTATTTTTCTATAATTCATTTTTTTACTTCTTATTTGGCGCAAAGAAATAAAGAAACACGTGCAAGTCTGGTTTAGCAAAAATTAATTTTGTTTTAAGAAATCTTTACCAAAAATTCTTTTATGTTAAATTATTGTGAAGTTTTAAATAATTATGTTTCCAATGTAAATTTTCATTAATTTTGAGAGGTTAAAATGTATAGATGAAAGGAAAAAAGATTCTTTTAATAGATGATGAACAAGATATTCTAGAGATCTTGTCATACAACCTCGAAAAAGAAGGATATCAGGTTTTTACAGCTAATAATGGCAATGAAGGCATCGTAAAAGCCAAAGAAATAATCCCAGATTTAATCTTACTAGATGTAATGATGCCAGAAAAAGATGGGATAGAAACGTGCCAAGAAATGCGTCAAATAAAAGAACTTCAAAAAACATTAATTGTTTTCTTGTCTGCTAGAAGCGAAGAATTTTCTCAGTTAGCAGGTTTTGATGCAGGAGCTAATGATTACATTGTAAAAATTATCAAGCCAAAAGTTCTTATTTCTAAAGTTAATGCACTTTTACAACTCACTACTCAAGTTGCAGAACAATCTAAATTAATAGAACTAGGCGACTTGGTGATTGATAAAGATAATTTTAAAGTCACCAAAAACGGCGAACATTTCCTACTCCCGAAAAAAGAATTTGATTTGTTGTATCTTCTAGCTTCTAACACCCAAAAAGTTTTTAAAAGAGAAGAAATTTTAGACAAAGTTTGGGGAAATGATGTGATTGTAGGAGAAAGAACCATAGATGTACACATCAGAAGATTGAGAGAAAAATTAGGAGATAATTCTATCCAAACCCTCAAAGGAATTGGCTACAAATTAGTAGTGTAATTCTACCTTTTTCTCAGAAAATGTAATATGAAAATCAATAGACTTTCACTTTTTGCAGCATGTATTCTTACTTGCGCTATGGCAATTGTAGCGTTGGTTTTCAATTACGTGCAAGAAAAAGTGATTGCAGACACTCATTCTTTTTACTTTTATTTAAGCATCAGTCTCGTTTTTATTGCATTGCTTAATTATTTCGTGTTAGAATTACTCTTTAATTCTTACGGAAAGAAACAAATTAAGCGAATTTCTGATATTCTCCCCGAAAATATTCTTCAAGAAGAGGAAAATGTAAATTTCCAACAATTAGGTGAGAGAATCCAAAAAAACGTTTCAGAAATCGACATGATGAAGGAAATGGAAGATTACCGAAAAGAATACATCGGGAATGTTTCTCATGAGCTTAAAACGCCTCTTTTTTCCATTCAAGGTTATGTAGAAACGCTGAAAGATGGTGCAGTAGAAAATCTCAACATCAGAGATAAATATCTAGAACGCATCGGGAATTCTGTAGAGCGATTACTGAACATCGTCACTGATTTAGACCAGATTTCTAAATACGAAGCCGCAGAAATTTCCATCAACTATTCTGTTTTTGATATCAATGCTTTGACAAAAGAAATCTTCGATTTATTAGAAATCGAAGCGCATAAAAAATCCGCAAAATTAGTTTTGCAGACCTCACAAACTGCGATTATGGTAAGAGCAGACAAGCAAAAAATTTCTCAAGTACTTACCAATCTTATTTCAAACGCCATTCATTATTCTAATAGGGAAGAAGCTTTGATTAAAGTAATCACCAAAACTGAGCAAGAAAAAGTGAAAATTATTGTGCAAGATAACGGAATGGGAATCAAGCCAGAAGTCTTGCCTAGAATTTTCGAAAGATTTTATAGGGTAGAAACCAGCAGAAACCGTAAAGACGGCGGTTCTGGGCTAGGTCTTGCCATCGTAAAACATATTCTAGAAGCTCACCATCAAAGCATTACTGTAGAAAGCAAATATCTAGAAGGAACGCTCTTTACTTTTTATCTAGAAAAAGCTTTGTAGTATTAATAATTTCTGTATATTGGCACCAGAAAACGCTGGGAATTTAATAAAAACTTTTTTGAATAAAAATTTATTTTTTTAGAAAGTCAAGTTTCTTTTGTTTTATCTTTGTAACCGAAATTTTAAACATCAAAATCAATAAAAATACTTTAATACAATTAGCTTCTAAATATTAGTAAAAAGTAAAATATGGTTTATAAAATTAGAGTAATTCTAGATTCAAAAGACAATATTTTTAGAGATATTGAAATTAAAGAAAAGCAAACCCTTTGGAATTTACATAACGGGATTAAAAGTGCTTTCAGTTTGCAAGGTGACGAATTGTCTATGTTCACTATTCTAGACGAAGAAGGAATGGAAGTAAAAACCGTTCCACTAGAAGACATGAGCGATGATGGTGACGGAGAAATCATGTCAGATGTTTACCTGATGGAAGCCTTCGAAGAAGTAGGGGATAAAGTGCAGTTTCAGTATGGTCTAATCGATTTATGGGAGTTTTTCTGCGAATTGGTAGAGATTATAGACGAGAAACCTGCCGTAAATTATCCTATTACCGTTTTTAGATTTGGTAACGTTCCATTAAAGGCTCCTGGGAAATCTGGTGGCGCTTCTGGTAAAGCATCAGTTGCGACAGCTTTCATGGATGATGATTTTGCAGATTTAGACGCAGACTTTAAAGATGATTTTGATGACGAGTTTGCTACGGAAGACGAAGACGAAGATGATGGTTTTGGCGATGATTTCATCGATGATGGAGGTGATGATGATTAAATAATATTGAAATTTATGATAAAAATCCGGAAAACTTTTCCGGATTTTTTATTGGTTTTAGCATACAATCACTACATTTGTTTCGCTAAAATTTCAACTATGAAAAAGCTATTTTTATCTGCAATGTTAGGCTTGTCACTAATCTCTTGCAGCGCTTTACAAAATCAGAAAACAATGACAACTGACTGGAAACACACCACCAACATTTATGAAGTAAACGTAAGACAATTTTCTAAAGAAGGAACCTTCAAAGCTGTAGAAAAAGAATTACCAAGACTTAAAAAAATGGGTGTAGAAACACTTTGGTTTATGCCAATTACACCTATTGCTCAAAAAAATAAAAAAGGAACACTTGGCAGTCAATATGCTGCACAAGATTATACCTCTATCAATCCAGAATTTGGAACTTTAGAAGATTTCAAAAGTGTAGTAAATGAAGCTCATAAAATGGGTTTTAAAGTCATCATCGATTGGGTGGCGAATCATACAGGTTGGGATCATGTTTGGACCAAAACCCATCCAGATTTTTATTTGATGGATCCTAAAACCAACGATTTCCAAATCGCTTCTGGAATGGATGATATCATAGAACTCAATTATCAAAACCCAAAAATGCGTGAAGCCATGATTGAAGCCATGAAATATTGGGTAAGAGAAACGGATATTGACGGATTCAGATGTGATTTAGCTTCTTGGGTAGAAGTAGATTTCTGGCAACAAGCAAAACCAGAAGTTGAAACCATAAAACCACTTTTTTGGTTAGGAGAATATGATGAATTAGACAATCCAGATTATGCAACAGTTTTTGATGCGAGTTACAGCTGGAAATGGATGCACCTAACCAAAGAATTTTATCAGAAAAAATTACCACTTACGGATTTAACAAATCTATTGGCGCAATATTCTGCCATCGGAAACAAAAGCATGAGAGCTTGGTTTACCACCAATCATGACGAAAATACTTGGAACGGAACAGAATATGAAAAGTATGGTGAAATGGCAAAAACTCTAGCCGTATTTTCTGCTACTTGGAATGGAGTCCCATTGATGTACAACGGTCAAGAATTACCATTGTTAAATAAGAGATTAGAATTTTTCGAGAAAGACCCAATTCCTTGGAATGGCGAAAATAAATTAGAAAATTTCTACAAAAAATTATTTGAACTTAAATCTAAAAATCCTGCTTTGAGAGGAGGCGATGATCAAGCAACTACACAAATTTTGAAAACCAGCGCTCCAGATCAAGTTCTTGCTTATCTTAGAAAAAATGGAAATGATGAAGTTTTGGTAATCCTTAATTTATCAGATGCTCAACATTTGAAAGTGCAGATTTTAGACGAAACGGTAAAAGGAAAATTCAAAAGTATTTTTTCTGGTTTAACCACAGATTTTGATACGAAGCCTACCATAGAAATGTACAAGTGGGAACATATTGTTTTTGAGAAATAAAAATTTGTCAGATGTCAGAAGATGGATGTTTGATGTGATAATAAAATCATTAGAGTCGGGCTTTAGCCCGACTTTTTAATAAATAATTCATTTAGACTTTAGTCAAAAATTATATTATGAACAAAGCTGAACTTTTAGAATTGGTAAAACAGAAAATTTCTGAAAAAATACAGAAATTAGAACAATTGATTGCCGAAACCAGAGCTTCTAATAATGATACCAAAAGTTCTATGGGAGACAAGTATGAAACTTCCCGAGAAATGCTTCAGCAAGAAATTAATAACCTTCAGCTTCAACTGAATGAACAACTTAAATCTCAACAGGTTCTTAAAAATATTCAGCCTATTTCTCATAAAAACGTCAATTTAGGAAGTTTAGTGGAAACAGATAAAGGCAAATTTTTCATTGCAGTTTCTTTAGGAGAATTGAGTTTTAACCAAGAAAAAATATTCATCATTTCAGCAGAATCTCCATTAGCAAAAGCCATGAATGGTAAAAAAGAAGGTGAAATTTTTAAACTGAATAATTTAACTCAAACCATTAAAAATATTTGGTAAAAATTTCATTAATTTGTAGAAGTCAACTCAGAACTTAGAACCTAGATTGAACCATTATGCAAAACTACCTCGATTTACTCCAGCATATTTTAGACCACGGAACCGATAAAACCGACAGAACAGGAACGGGAACCAGAAGCGTTTTTGGTTACCAACTGCGTTATAATTTGTCTAAAGGTTTTCCTTTGGTAACGACCAAAAAAGTGCATTTGAAGTCTATTATTTATGAATTGTTGTGGTTTCTAAAAGGTGATACCAATATTAAATATCTTACGGATAATGGGGTTTCTATTTGGAATGAATGGGCAGACGAAAACGGAAATCTTGGTCCAGTTTACGGAGCACAATGGAGAACTTGGGAAGGCAAAGATGGAAAAGTGGTAGACCAAATCGTAGAAGTAGTAGAGCAAATTAAGAAAAATCCAGATTCTAGAAGACTCATCGTTTCTGCTTGGAATGCAGCAGAAATTCCGAATATGGCTTTAGCGCCTTGTCACGCGTTGTTTCAGTTTTATGTAGCAGATGGAAAATTGTCACTACAATTGTATCAAAGAAGTGCTGATGTATTTTTAGGCGTTCCTTTTAACATTGCGAGTTATGCTTTGCTTTGTATGATGGTGGCGCAAGTTTGTGGTTTAGAAGTAGGAGATTATGTGCATACTTTCGGAGATGTTCATATTTATAACAACCATTTTGAGCAGGTAAAATTGCAACTTTCTCGTGAACCGAGAGCATTGCCAACTATGAAACTCAATCCAGAAATTAAAGATTTATTTGATTTCGATTTTGAAGATTTTACGTTAGAAAATTACAATCCACATCCTGGAATTAAAGCGCCAGTAGCGATTTAAAAGATAATTCATTAAATATTTGAGAATCAAAATTTATTTCCTCTAAGATTTAGAGAGTAAATTTTGATTTTTTTTTAGGATTTTGCCAAAGTTAATTTGAGAATAATTTTAACTTTGGCAAAGTTTTTATACGTAACAAAGAGTACATAAATGGGACTAATTAACCGAAATACAAAATTTTAAAATGAAGAAACTACTCATTGCAGCCTTTTTTTTAGGGCTTTTTTCTACTGACAATTTCACTTTTGCACAAACCGAAACTTCTGGCAGAACTGGTGTTTACAGAGCTACTCATACCAAATCTACAGAGTTGAAACACACCAAATTGCGTGTGAATTTCAATTTTGAAAAAGAACAAATGAACGGCGAAGCTTGGATTACTGCTTCTCCATTTTTTTATGCTTCTAATGAATTGGTTTTAGATGCTAAAGGAATGATTATTAATGAGGTAGCATTAGAAAAAAATGGTGCGAGAACACCTTTGAAATATGATTATAAAGAAGATATTCTAAAAATTTCTTTGGATAAAACTTACCAAAAAAATCAAGATTATACGGTTTATATCAAATATGTAGCGAGACCTAATGAAGTAAAACAAAAAGGTTCTGCTGCCATTAACGATGCGAAAGGACTTTATTTCATCAATGCTCAAGGAAAAGATGCAGATAAACCTACACAAATCTGGACTCAAGGCGAAACAGAATCTTCTTCTTGTTGGTTTCCTACTATAGATAAGCCCAATCAGAAAACTACGCAGGAAATTTACATGACGGTTCCTAAACAATATGTAACTCTTTCTAACGGAATTTTAAAAAGTTCTGAAAATTTAGGCGAAAACCTGAGAACGGATCATTGGGTAATGGACAAAAAACACGCTCCGTATTTATTTTTCATGGGAGTAGGAGAATATGCCGTGATTAAAGATAAATGGAGGAATATAGACGTAGATTATTATGTAGAAAAAGAATATGAGCCTTATGCAAAACAAATTTTTGGGAATACTCCAGAAATGATAGAGTTCTTTTCTAAAAAATTAAACTATGATTTTCCTTGGCAAAAATACGCACAGATTGTAGGTAGAGATTACGTTTCTGGTGCTATGGAAAATACTACTGCAGTGATTCACGAAGAATCTGCACAGCAAAAAGCAGGTGATTTAGCAGACGAAAACAAGTGGGAAGATGTAATCGCTCACGAATTATTCCACCATTGGTTTGGAGATTTGGTAACCGCAGAAAGTTGGAGTAATCTTACGGTAAATGAGAGTTTTGCAGATTATTCAGAATATCTTTGGAACGAATACAAATACGGAAAAGACGAAGCCGATTATAAAAGATTAAAATCACTCAGAAATTCTAAAGCAGACCCAAGAAATTTTGGAAAAGATTTAGTGAGATTTAATTATGAAAGCAGAGAAGACATGTTTGATGGCGTTTCTTATAATAAAGGAGGCGGAATTCTGCACATGTTAAGAAATTATTTGGGAGATGATGCATTTTTCGCTGGACTTTCAGATTATCTTAAAACCAATGAATACGGAACTGGAGAAGCGCATCAGCTGAGACTTTCTTTGGAAAAAGTTTCGGGAAAAGATTTAAATTGGTTCTTTAATCAATGGTATTTCGGGAAAGGTTATCCAAAGTTAGAGGTTAAATCTACTTTTGACCCAATGAAAAAACAAGTCACCGTAAATGTTGCTCAAACGCAAGAAGAAAAATTTGAGTTTCCATTGTCGATTGATGTTTTAGAAAATGGTAAAATTTCTAGAAAAGAAGTTTGGGTAACGGCAAAAGCGAAAAATGACTTCGTTTTTGATGTGACTAAAAATCCTGAATTGATTAATGCAAATCCTGAAGGTTTATTGCTGAGCGATATTAAACAAGACAAAACTCCAGAACAATTATTTTTACAATACACTACTGCTAAAGATTTGTACAGCAAATACACGGCTATAGAAGAAGCAAAAGACCAAGTTTCTAAAAATCCGTTTGCAGACAAATTATATGCAGCAGCTTTGAAAGATAAGTTTTACAGAAATAGATTGTTAGCATTAGAAGGTTTACCAGAAGATCCAAAATCATTTTTGGCAGATGTAGAAAAATTAGCGCAGAATGATGAGAAAAATTTGGTGAAAGGAGCTGCAATCGGAGTTTTAGCAAAAACTAAAAACCCTAAATATTTACCATTATTTGAAAAAGGAATCAATGCAATTTCTAATTCGGTGAAAGGAAATTCACTTTCTGGAATTGCACAAGTTGCTCCTGAAAAAGTAGTAAATTATGCCGAAAAAATAGATTTAGAAAGCGCTTCGGAAGATTTAGTGATGACTCTTTTGCCGGTGATTGTAAAAAATAAAATCACTGCTCAAATGCCAAATATTGCCTCTCTTGTAGCTTTTTATCCTTTTATTGGGTTTCAAAATCCTAAACTAGCAGCACCTGCAGAAGAAGGTTTCAATTGGATTATGGATTCTGATAATACAAAGGCAGTACACAATCTTACGAAAGTTTTAGGACAAGCGAAAAGTCAAATTGGCGATAATGTACAAGCCAAAATGATGATTGTTCAAATGCTGAAAAAAGGTTTAGAAAGAAAGATGAAACTATTCAGAGAGAATCCTTCAAGCACCAGTCTAAATACTCAAATAGAAATGTTGAATAAAGCGATTACTTCTTACAGTAATTAAGTTATTTGTTCTAATAAATTAAAGCCCTTTTTACATTTTTTGTAAAAAGGGCTTTTTGTATTTTGAGCATAATTTTTAATTTGTATATTTTATACATTTTCATATCTTAGAAGAAACAAACTAATAAAATCATGAGCCCCAAAACATCTTCTATTGTTAATTATTTTAGTAAAAGAAAACCAATTACCGATGATGAAATCTATTTTTTAGATAGTGTATTCACAGAAAAAAAATATTTTAAAAATGAAATAGTAGTAAAGAAGAATCAAGTATGTAATGATATATTTTTTATTGATAGAGGAGTTTTGAAAACATATTTTATAGATGAAAATAATAAAGAAGCTATCAACGGAATTGCTATAGATAATAATTTTTGTACATCAGTGTCTAGCTTTATGAATCAAACACCATCTTCTGAAATTATTGAGGCTTTAGAAGACACCATTCTTATTACAATTTCTTTTTCTGATTTTAAAGAATTGATCAATAGATATCCTGTTTATAAAGATATTTATGTGAAAATATTAGAAGATTATCTTACATTTATGACATGGAGAATAGAAAGTGTAATGCTTATGGATTCTGTAGAGAGGTATAAAACATTAATGAAAATATTTCCAAAACTCTTTTTACGAGTTTCTAATCATGATATAGCTAAGTATCTTGGGATGTCTCCTGAAACATTAAGTAGGATAAAATCAAAGAGATAATATTTTTATTCTATTGTTAAAAATGCAAATTCTACCTGAATTTGCATTTTTTGATTTGTATCAATCTTTTTATCAACTACATATTTTAATTTTACTTAAATCCTAAAATATTAAAAAATGAAAAACCTACTTTTTATTCTCATCGCATTTCTTATTGTAGGATGCAGAGACAGTTCAGATGACAATTCTCCTAAACTACCACCAGAAACACAAACAGGTGCAAATACTTTTGGCTGTTTGGTAAACGGCAGATTATTTTATCCTAGAGATGGTACTTTTGATATTATGGGAGCCAATAAAGCAGTTGTATATTCTGGAAATAATAAATTTGATGAGATTCTTGTGGCGAACTTCAAAGATGGAAAACCATTAAATTACATGTATTTTCATATCCATGATTTACCCACAAAAGGAGTAGGAGAATATGTTTGGAAGGAATCTAATTTCAATAAAGGGATAGATGGATTGATGCAAAATTACCTTTACGTAAGAGCTTTTGATTACACTACCAATACTTGGAAATGGTACACTTCTTATGAGAATTCTGGTAAAACGGTGATTACTAAATATGGCGGTCAACCAATAGTATCGGGTACATTTTCAGGTAAATTAAGAACAGCCGATGGCAAAGAGACCATAGAAATTACCAATGGTAGATTTGATATTAATACATCTACTATAGATTTGAAAGAATTTCCTTAAATAGATAAGAGGAGAACTGGCATTCTCCTCTCTAGTATAAACAATTAACTTCTTATTAATTATAAACAATTAACCATTTAATCTTTATTTTACTTTAAAATTATTTAGATTTAAAATAAAAAACAAAATTCTTAGCATAATTCTTTTGTCAGGAATTTTCAACTCGTTAAATTCGTACAAAAATTGAGGAATTATGATGAAAATCGGAATCGAAGCGGCAAGTTTTTTTGTGCCAAGTTTATATTTAGAAATTAAGGATTTAGCCGAAAAAAGAGGAATAGAACCTGCAAAATTAGAAAAAGGTTTAGGACTGAAGAGGATGGCTTTTCCCGATGTACACGAAGACGCTGCCACTTTTGCCGCAGAAGCACTTTTAAAACTCATACAAGATTATAAAATAAACCCCAAAGAAATTTCTAGAATTTATTTAGGAACAGAATCTTCGCTAGATGCTGCAAAACCTACTGCTACTTATGCCATGCAAATGGTAGAAAAAGAACTAGAAAAAGAATTTGGAGTGAGATGTTTCAAAAATTGTGACGTAGTAGATATGACTTTTGCGTGTGTAGGTGCTGTAGATGCGTTGCATAATTCTCTTGATTTTGTAAGAGCAAATCCTGAGAAAAAAGCCATTGTAATTGCTTCTGATTATGCGAAATATGAATTGGCTTCTACTGGAGAATATACGCAAGGTGGTGGTGCAGTTGCAGTTTTGGTATCGGCAAATCCTACATTGTTGGAAATTGAAAATAAATTTGGAGTCGCTACAGAAAGTGTTTTTGATTTCTTTAAACCAAGAAGAGAAACGACTAAAAATTTGGTACAGAATTTACCAGACAGTTTCGCCGAAAAAGTAGAAATTTTTACAGATGAACCTGTTTTTGATGGTCAATATTCTAATCAATGTTACCAAGATAGAATTAGAGAAGCCTACCAACATTACAAAGAAGAAAGTGGAAGAGAAAAGCCTTATGAAAATTGGCGATTTCTGATTTTCCACCTTCCTTATGCATTCCACGGGAAGCGATTATTTACTGAAATTTTTGGCTTAGAAAACGGAATGAATGCCACCACTTCTGAAGATATAAAAGCCATCGCTCAAACCGATGAATATAAAAATTTAGTTGCCGAAAAAATAGAAATTACGCAACGTGCAAGTTCAGAAATTGGGAATATGTACACCGCTTCTATTTTTATGGCATTGCTTTCTGCTTTCCAAGTTTCTTATGGAAATGGGGAAGAATTAGCAGGAAAAGAACTAGGGTTTTTAGCCTACGGAAGCGGAAGTAAATCTAAAGTTTTTGCTGGGAAAATAGGGCGCGAATGGAAATCTGTGGTAGAAAAATGGAATATTTTTGAAGTGCTGAATCAGCGCAGAGCAATAGATTTTGATACGTATGAAAATCTCCACCGAAAAAAACTCAATACTTCTGTAAATCCAGATTGGAAAGGATTTGGATTGGTAAAAGTAGAAAAAGAAAGCCCAGTTTTAGTGGGAGCAAGATATTACGAAAGAAGATAAAAATGAGCCGAGAATTTTCTCGGCTTTTTTTACGCAAAATATTGTAGTAGATATTTCGTTATATTTTTTTAAATTTGATAGGAATAAAAAGTGAAAATGAGACTGAATAAGATTTTACTATTCTTATTGGTGTTATTACCTTATGCAGTAATAAAATCTCAGTCATGTCCATCGATTAAAGATGCTTTAGGAAATTCTGATGTTACTATTACTTGTAGCTATCCGCTCAATTCTTCAAAATGTTTTCCGCTGAATATTACTTTTCCTGATATTAGAGATACCAATCAATATTCGGTTTCTGCCATCCCTTTTCCAGCAATTGATACCAATACAGGAACGGTTTTAGGCTATAAAGACGATGAATATTTAGCTAAAATAGCTTTTAATGATGCTTCTATTTTTGGAAATAAGCCTTTTTCTTTTAATTATTATGGCGAAAATGTACAGTCTTTAATCATCAGTAGTAATGGTTTTGTAAGTTTCAATGAAAACTATTCAGTTGGTGATTACAGTGCTGCAGATATTACAGGAAAACAAATTCCCAATACCTATTTGCCTACAAAATCTATTTTTGGAGTATATCAAGATTTAGATTTTACAGACAGAGTAGGAAATGTAAGTTATCGAGTAGAAGGTGTTTCGCCATGTAGAAAATTAATTATCAATTTTAACAACGGAGAAATTACCAGAACTACACAGAGAAGCACTACGCAGATTGTGTTATATGAATTGACGAATGAAATAGATGTTTATGTTGCAGAAAAACCTTTGCCAGATGTTTCAGCGACGGTTAGAGAATCACTTATTGGGATTAATAATGCTTCAGGAAACGGAATTGCGCCCATTAATAGAAATACAGGAATTTGGTCAGCTACTCAAGAAGCCTACAGATTTTCACCTTCGGGAAATGTTATCAAACCACAACGTATTATTTGGAGCGGTTCTGCTACACAAGCTTTACCTACTGCTTTTAATACTAATTATAGTTCAATAGATTTATGTTCCGTGCAGAACGAAACTATTACTGCTACTGCTTATTATACGCTTTCTAATGGTGTAGTGATTACGCATTCAGATGATATTCGGATTACTTTTGATCCGAGTTATCCTCAAGCCAAAGATTTTGTAAAACCAGTTTGTAATTCTTCTACGAATATTTTTTATCAAGCAGATATTAATCCAGATTTAACCATTCATGGCGCAGCAATTTCTCCATTTGTTTTTAAATATTATCTCGATGGAGCCGATGCTTTTGCTGGAAATGCTAATTTTTTAGATGCTAGTTTGCCTTTAGATGTTACGCAGAAATATTTTGTACGAGTAGAAAGCGCTACCAATTCAAGTTGTTTTACCATTTCTAATTTAAGTTTTTTATTGCTCAATAATATTTTGCTCAAAAACACGGTAGAAATTTGTGATGTCAATAATGATGGGATGGAGAGAAATTTTCAGTTGTCTAGATTAAATTGTCAATTATTTGATGCCAATTTTGCAGGATCAGTAAGTTTTACCATAGACAATAATCATGCAGAAGTAACCAGTGCAGACCTCACTTCGGCTTCTAAAATTTATGTAAAATATAACACAGCTCAATGTGGTACACAGATTTTTGGACCGATTTCTGTAGTTTTTACTAGTGCTCCAACATTGGTTTCTACGCCAGTTCAGATGAATTCTATTCATGAAATTTGTGATATTATTTCTAGCAACAATCCTATTTATATTGAGCCTTTCGAATGGGAAAAAGAACTTAAAAATCGGGGAATTGTCTTTTCTAATGACCCAAATATTTTTAAAATTAGCGTTTTTGAAACAGAAGAAAATGCTTTACAAAATGTAAATCCTTTAGATTTTATCAGAGAAGGTCAAGAGTTGCAAGATTACACTTATGATTTGTTTGCGAGAATAGAATATCAACAAACAGATGCTTGTAAAGGAACTTGTTTTTCGGTACTGAAATTTACTGTTAAAGTGATTTTTGACAGAATTGTTTTAAATGTAAATGATGCAGATACTGATGTTGTCCCAGATTCTCCAACGGTTTATGATACCGAAGATGCGGATATTTATCTCTGCGAAAAAAATAGAGATGAACTCGTGAATTTGAAAAATGATGCAGATGCAGTCATCAAAGTGATTACACCTACTTCTGGAATCACTCAAACTTTTCATGATAATACGAGTACAGCTAATGATGTAACCAATTCTGGATTGACTACCGCAGAATTAGACCAAATCTTACCAGATAACATCACCACGAAAGAATTTTTTGTAAGATATTTGGTTCACGACAGTTGTTATGTGGTAAAAAAATTAAATTATCATATTCTCAAACCTATTGCAGAGAAGAAAAAGCTATTTGTCTGTGCCACCAATAGTCCTGGAAATGCAAATATTACGTTAAGCAATTATGATATAGAAATTTTGGGAACACAGTGGAATCAAAATCCGAAGCCTACTGTTACGTATTACAGTGATGCAGCACTTATCAATGTGATTACTACGCTTAATGTTACCAATACTCCCGTTTCTGTTTACGCCGTGATTAATTCTGCTTTAGCGCCTTCTTGCTCTAATGTGGAAGAAATTACGTTTCAATTGTCAGAAATTCAAGGAATAATTACGGATAATTTGGTTGTCAGTTTGAAGTGTGACCATTTTAACAATAATGAAGAAAAAGTAAAACTAACCGATTATTATTCACAGTTTTTTAATGGAAACTTAGCCAATTATAAATTCGAGTGGTTTAGAAATTATTTCCCAGTTTCTGGCGTGTTTAATTCACTGATTGCAGACCCGTCTCAACCGATTACCATTACTGGAAATACCACTTTTTATCTCAGAATTTCTACTTTAGATGGAAGCAGTTGTCTTAAAAAAGTAGAATTGCGTTTTGTGTTTGATTTTTCAGCGTATACTCAAGTGAAGTTAGCCCCATCTACCACCATTTTGAGATGTGATGCGACTGGAACGCAAACCATGAGTTTTGATTTAAGAGAAGCGATTCCTAAACTATACGAAAATCAAGGAAATCCTAATTTTGCAGATTTTATAAGAGAAGTTCGATTTTTTGAAAATCAAAATGACGCTTTTGACATTGCGAATACTAATTATTTAAGCGATGCAGACGTGCAAAATTATTTATTACCAGCTACCACACCTTTTAAAACAATTTATGCAAGATATCAATCCATCAATGGTTGTTTTTATGTGGGCGAAGTTGTTTTGAAAATTATTGGAAATATAAAATTTAATGTCATTGAAGATATTTCAGTATGTGATGATAATTTAGATGGAGTTTACACTTTTAATCTTATAGATTGGCTCAATCGTTTGAATACCGATGCTAATCTCGATAATGATATTCTCACCAATTCTGAAGCAGCACAATATGCAACTTATACCTTTTATGAAAATGGAGTAGCGCTTACTTCCGCTCAAGCGATGAATTATACCATTAATAATGCTCAACCAAATATTACTTTGAAAGCAGTAATTAATGGAAATTGCGAAGAGTCTACGACGGTTAATTTCGTGTTGCAACCTTTTGTAAATAAAGGAAGTTTTACGCTTTCAGTTTGTGATACTGCAAATGATGGCAAAGAAACCATTAATATTACCGTTTTTGAAAATCAATTAAAAACTAGTGATGAAACTTTCGAATATTATCTTTCTTTCTCTGATTTAAAAGCTGGTTCCACAAAGAAAATCGGGAATCCAAATGCTTATTCGTTTAACGAAAATTCAGGAATTTTTAAATTTTTTGTCAAAATTATTTCAAGTACAACTTGTCCGAATTATGCGGAAATTAATTTGGTTTTAAATAAAGTTCCAGCATTTGATATAGCGAATTTCTGGATTTGCCCGAAAGATGTTTTACCGTTTTTACAACCAGATTTTTCTTCTTATCCTTTTAATTTAGTCGCTTATGAATGGAAAAACGCTGCTGGAACAGTTATTTCTAGCAGTAATGCGGTTATTAATTTAGCCGCGGGTAAATATACACTTACCATTACAGATGATAAAGGCTGCTCTTTTACGGATGAATTTGAAGTGCTAGAAAAGGAAATTCCTGTCATCACAAAATTAGAAACCAATGGAAATGATTATACTGTAATTGCGACAGGAAGTAAGAAAATTTTATATTCTATAGACGGAATTTCTTGGCAAGAAAGCAATCTTTTTACCAATTTACCGAAAGGAAAAGTTACTTTTTATGTTAGATTTGAAGATGATAACTGCATCGGCGAAACTAAGGATGGTTTGGTTCTTCAATTTCCTAATTCTTTTACTCCAAATGGTGACGGAATTAATGATGTTTGGATGATTACAGACGTAGCGTTTTTCGGTGCAGAGAAAAGTGTTTTGAGTATTTATGACCGCTACGGAAATTTGGTTTTCAGACAAGATAAATCAGGGATTTTGAGTTGGGATGGATTGTCTAATGGCAGAAAATTACCTACAGCTTCTTATTGGTTTCACATTGCGTTACCAGATGGTAGAGATTTTAAAGGTTGGGTTCTCCTCAAAAATAGAAATTAAAAAAAGCTTCACGATGGTGAAGCTTTTTTCTTTATAACTTAAAATTTTTAATCAATTTTAAAACTGTCTTTCAGCGTAACCGTTCTGTTGAAGATTAATTGGTCTGCTGTAGAATCTTTATCAGGAGTAAAATAACCAATTCTTTGGAACTGATAATGGTCTCCTACTTTTGCGTTTTTAAGGCTTGGTTCAGCAAAACCTTGAACTTTTTTCAGAGAATCTTTATTCACGAATTCCATGAAATCTGTTTCTTTTTCAGCATCTGGTTGTTCGTGAGTAAATAATCTGTCATAGATTCTTACTTCAATCGGTAAAGCATGTTTTGCAGAAACCCAGTGAAGCGTTCCTTTTACTTTTCTCATACTTGCCTCAGTTCCGCTTCCAGATTTAGATTCTTCATCATAAGTAGCGTAAATAGTGGTAATCTCCCCATTTTCATCTTTTTCTACTCTGTTCGCTTTGATAATGTAAGCAGATTTTAGTCTTACTTCTCCACCAATGGTTAATCTGAAGAACTTTTTCGGTGCTTCTTCCATGAAATCTTCTCTTTCGATGTAAAGCTCTCTGCTGAAAGGTACTTCTCTAGTTCCTGCATTTTCATCTTCAGGATTATTCTCTGTTTCTAGCCATTCTTCGTTATCCTCAGGATAATTTTCGATGATGAGTTTTACTGGATTTACCACAGACATTACTCTGGTAGAAACTTTGTTGAGGTCTTCTCTTACACAGAATTCTAGCAACTGAATATTGATGAGGTTTTCGCGTTTTGCAACGCCCACTCTGTCAATAAATTCTCTGATGGCTTTTGGAGTGTAACCCAATCTTCTCATACCGGAAATAGTAGGCATTCTAGGGTCATCCCAGCCTGTTACTACGCCTTCTGCTACTAATCTTTGTAATTTACGTTTAGAAGTTACCATGTAAGTAACGTTCATTCTCGCAAATTCTCTTTGTTTATTTCTTACTTTTCCATCTTCATAGACTTGGTCTAAATACCAATCATAAAGAGGTCTGTGATTTTCGAATTCTAATGAACAAAGGGAATGTGAAATTTGCTCTAAATAATCAGATTCACCATGAGCCCAATCGTACATAGGATAGATTTTCCATTTTTCACCAGTTCTGTGGTGTGGTCTTTTCAGAATTCTGTACATAACAGGGTCACGCATGTTCATATTCGGCGAAGTCATGTCTATTTTAGCTCTTAGAGACATTGTGCCTTCTTCGAACTCTCCGTTTTTCATTCTTTCGAATAAATCTAGAGATTCTTCTATAGGTCTATTTCTGTATGGAGATTCTATTCCTGCTTCGGTAGGATTTTTTCTTTGTTCTGTAATTACTTCAGAAGGCTGTTCATCTACATAGGCTTTTCCTTGTTTAATCATTTCTACAGCCCAATCATACAACTGCTGGAAGTAATCAGAAGCGTATAACTCTTGGTCGTATTTGAAGCCAAGCCATTTAATATCTTCTTTGATGGCATCTACGAATTCTTGCTCTTCTTTTTCAGGATTAGTGTCGTCAAATCTTAAATTAACAGGAGCACCATATTTTTCTCCTAAACCGAAGTTGATGCAAATCGCTTTGGTATGTCCTACGTGTAAATAACCATTAGGTTCTGGTGGAAATCTAAAACGCAATTTAGATTTATCTAAACCATTTTCTAAATCATTTTCGATGATTTGTTCAATAAAATTGAGCGGTTTTTTTTCTTCTTCCATAATCAGTTCTTGAATCATGCAAATTTAAGAAAAATTAAATTCTTATTTAAATTTAAAAATATTCTAATAATCGATTATGTTAATAAATATTTATATAAAAAGTGTTAAAATTTTGATTTCATGATAATTTTCATGTAAGAAAAAAATATGATATTGAAAAATTATATATATTTGAACCAATAATCTAAAAAGAAAGAAAAATGAAAAACATTATTACTATTTTAGGAATTTCTATTTTAGGAATTCTTACTTCTTGTACAACAGACAGAACTGAATCAGGTCTTGGTTTAGAAAAATCAACAGGAATTACTGATGGAACAGGCTCAGATGGAGAAATTTTCTCTACTCCAGCATTTGCAGGACAGACCATAGAAGTAGGCAAAGTTTCAGCCACTATGGATTCAGAATACTTAAATATTACATATACTTTGACTGGGGATTGGTATCTTTCTGAAACTCACCTTTGGGTAGGGCAGTGTGATCAGTTACCTGTGAATTCTCAAGGAAATCCTGTAATTGGAAGTTTCCCGTATCAAACTACTCATGATGGGAATATTACTACTTATACTTATCAAGTCCCATTATCTTCATTGCCAGAAGGAGGGTATTGTATTTCTGCACATGCTATTGTAGTGAGAAAAGTAGATGGAGTAGTGGTGCAAAAAGAAACAATGTTTGCTTATGGTACTGATTTCGAGGGGAAAAGATGGGGATGGTATTACCAGTATCAATAATTCAAAATAAATAGTATATCTCTACTAAATTGGAAATAATAAATCACATTTTTTAAAAAATGTGATTTATTTTTATTTTGTATTGAAAAAAAGAGTATTTTTATTTACACAAACTTAGTTACACAAAAGTGTAATTGGTTGTTACAATATTTCTATTGAAATTTGTAATTAACAAACGATGAAAATATTATGTCAATCTCAGTAGCTATCGTAGAAGACGAGAAGCATTACAACAATGCGCTCAAAAAGATAATTGATTACGATGCCGATTTGCATTGTGTAGGTCAATTTTATTCTGGTAAAGCAGCTCTTGTTTCCTTACAAGAGATTCACCCCGATGTGGTTTTAATGGATATTAAACTTCCTGATATGAGCGGGATAGAAGTCATCGCCCAAATATTAGATACATTGCCTGCTACTCGATTTATGATGTGTACGAGTTTTGAAGATGACTTGCACATTTATGAAGCGCTAAAAGTAGGAGCCACAGGTTATCTAATAAAAGGAGAAAGCATGGATAAGATTATTGCCTCTATTAAAGATGCCTATAAAGGCGGTGCTCCGATGAGTTTCGGGGTGGCAAAAAGAGTTCTGCAATATTTTAGAGAAGAAAAAACCAATTTCAATAATCATCTGAATGAACTTTCTAAAACAGAGCATGATATTCTGGATCTTTTAGCGAAAGGTCATCTTTATAAGGAAATAGCAGATATAAAAGAAGTTACACTAGATACTGTAAAAAAACATGTAGGAAATATCTATAAAAAGCTACATGTAAATAATAAAGTAGAAGCCATAAACCTGTTTAAAAATCAATAATTAATAACTAAAAATCGAATTATGAAAAAGAAGACTACTCTCTCTTTATTAGGGTATATTGTAGTATTTTTCTTGTTGTTTTCCTGTGGAGACAAGAAAAATTTGTCTAAAGAAGATTTACTATTGGCGCATGTACCTATGCCAGTAAAATTAGATTCTGCAATGAGACACAGTTTTGATACCGTAACGTATAAAATCCTTAAAAGACTGAATCCTAAAAATGTAAAATCATTTAAAGTAAGCAAAGAAAATTATTTAAAAATGATTGATCAAATTCCTGTGAATGCAGACAGAGTAGCATTCAGTTTTGTTCAATTTAATAAGGTGAAGTTCCCGAATAAATACCAAGAATTAACTAAATTTGATGGTTCCCTTTATTTGTTGTATTATTATATGGATAAATCTGGCAATAATGTAGGGAATAAAGCTTATGCAATGCTAGATGTAAATAACATAGTGGAAGTTTCTGAGGCTGATTACCAAATCATGGAAAATGATTATATCCAAAATATTAAACCTCAAATAGATGCAGTAGTACAAGGTGCTCAAGGAAATACGCTAAGAGTAAAAATTACCAAAGATGAATTGTTAGCTTACAAAAATAAAGTAACAGCTAAGGCAAATGTCAAAAATTTTAAAATTACACTTGCACAGTGGGTAAATTATGAAACCTTGCTCACCTCAACCGAAGCTAATATTTTGAGGAAAAAATTAAAATTGTATAATGATGAAAGTGTTGGTCAAATGACTTTTATTACAGACTGTCAAAACGCTCAAGGGAGTGATGTAGAAAGTTTGTCTGGTTTTGATTTGAATACTTTTTGTCCTAATGATTGCCCATAATGTTGATATTGATAGATAAAATTTTAGATTATACGTATGACATTGTTGTGGCCATAGCAATGATATACTCTATTTATTTATGGGTGAAAAAAGGATATACTGCCAAACAAAAATATTTTTTCCTCTATTTAGTGGCGGTATTTATTGTAGATGTTTTAGGGCTTGTATTTATAAGAAAAGCTTTTAAGATTCATCAGACTTATTTGTTTTTCCCATTTATCATATTTTCCATACTGTATTTCAGATATTTTTATATCCAAGATTATAAAACAAAGAAGGACCATTATTTTTTAAATGCTATTGCGGCTATTTCTGTAGGAATGTCATTATATTTCCAATTTTCTATTGGTTTCCCAAAATTCAATAATAATGTATTTCTCATGATGATTCTGTTTTTCTTATTAGCGAGTTTACAGTGGTTTTTATACATTATTAGATTTGTAGATGAGCAGAATATCACAGTAAAACAATCATTTTGGGTAAGTTTTGCTCTACTTTTTTGGAGTATTTTTGCTTTGTTCAGAATGTATCTTGGAACATGGTTATATAATTATAATCAAGATATTTTTAATGTGATTAATTTTTTATTTAGTATTTGTAATATCATGATGTATTCCTTTTTTATAAAAGGTTTAAGATGTGTAGATTATAATGTTTTACGTACGTTTAACTCCTTTAAAAAATAAATTTTGACTCAAATTCTACCAGACCCAGTATTATTGGTACTTATTTTTGCAATCATTATTTTATTAATGTTTGTAGGGTTTATTATTTTGGTAGTGATGGTGTACAAAAAAAAACAAGCAGCATTCATTAATGAAAAACTGCTTCAGGAGATAGAACATCGTAACGTAATTCTTGAAAAAGAATTAGAAATTCAGAAAAAAATTCAAGAAGAAAGAGAGAGAATCTCTCACGATATGCATGATGATTTGGGTGCAGGAATTTCAGCGCTGAAACTTCAAGCAGAATTTTTAAAACAAAAAGTGGGAGAACAGCATCTCAAAGAAGATATAGATGATTTACTTAAGACTTCAGAAGAAATGAACCTCTCGATGCGAGAAATGCTTTGGAGCCTTAATTCTAGTAATGACAATCTGGGAAATTTTATGCAATATGTATCGCTATATGCTGAGAATTTTTTCAAGAAAACAGATGTTAAAATCAATATTACCAGAAAAGTAGAACTTCCTGATACTAAATTGAATGCAGAAATCAGAAGAAATTTCTTCCTCTGTGCTAAAGAAGCGCTAAATAATGTCTATAAACACAGTAAAGCTCAAAATGTAGATATTCTTTTTACATTAAAAGATCAACGTTTCACCATGGAGATTATAGACGATGGAGTAGGATTAGGAGAGAGTTTAACTTCAGGAAATGGTCTTAATAATATGCAGCGCAGAATTCAAAATTTATGTGGAAATTACACCATTAAACCAAGTGAAAAAGGACTGCATTTAGTCTTTGAAATAAAATTGTGATATTACACAAAAGTGTAATTGACTTGTTTTGCATGGTTCACTACTTTTGTCACGGTAAAAACAATCATGAAAACATTCTAGAAACACAAGTGAAAAAAACTAACAACCAAACGTCTTAGCAATAAGGCGTTTTTTTATGTGTTTAGCATGATTTTTGTACTAATAAATATGAATTCTTATTTCTATATTTTTAATTAACACTATTGTATAGCAAAGAATTCATTTTAGCTTCTGTCTTTAGCAGAAGCTTTTTTTGGTTTTATGACAATTATCACGGTCAATAAAAAAAAAGCTACAAGCAATAATCCTAACTTTGAATAGTAAAACAATAAAAATGAAAAAATTATATTTTCTTTTTTTAATTTTTGTTGTACAAATCAGTTTTGCACAAGATTTTTTTTATAAAAAAGACGCTTCATCTATTCCCATTGTAGGCGAAGAATCCCTTGTGATTTTTGAAAAGCCTCCCGTAAATAAATACGAAGAATTAAATGCTGAAAAAAGCATTGGTCCTAGCTTTCTTCGTTTTTTCGATACCAATCTTAATACGTTTGTGAATTTAAGCTACAAAATCATTAAAAATCAAATTGATAGAGATGTGCTTAAGTATACCGATTCCTTTTCTGCAAAAAGAACCTACCTTTTTGACCAAAGAATTCCTGCTTTTAAAGTGAAAAGAGAAATCGTTACCAAAAATCAAAAGGAAAGATTAACAGCATTCTCCGCACAATTTATTCCTGAAATCGTAAAAGGAAATGCATTGGTGTATCAACTTCACCATATAGAATGCAATGCAAGTGGTGCTAAAGTCTGGGAAAAAACCAATTTCAATAATTACGAAATCAAAATTAATATCGCTTATCAATCTGGAGGAAAAAAAGAAATCTTCGCTTTCCAAAATGTAAAAGTTCCGCTCGTGGAAATAGGAAATGCAGAGCAATTTAATGTTTTGGATGAGAATAATGACTATAAATACATTACCGATTTCTTCGTTATTCCAGATGATTTTGTTTTGTTAGAAGTTTTTATAAGTGTTCAGGAAACCAGCGCTTCAAAAGTGAAAGCAGATAAAGTTCAAAGGCTTAAAAATGAATATTCAGATGATTCTAAACAAATCGTAGATAAATTGATAAAATATTTAAGAGATAATAAAAAATTACAGAAAGAAGGCAGTCCTGACTAAAATGAAAAACGCTAAGAGGAAATTACTATTAATCATTAAAAAATGGATAGATGAACTTTTCATAGATACAGTTTAATCTTTCCATGACTATTAAAACTACTATGTAGAAACCTTGAAAATTATTTCAAGGTTTTATTTTTTATGCCACATTTGGTCGCCTTCTAATTGCAAATGAGTTTCAAAATTATTCGTGAAAAGTGCGCCTGTTCCCAATCCTTGAGGTAAAGGATTTTTCTTGGTGTAAGTGTACTGGCAAATCGCGTTCAAACCAATATTGCTTTCTAAAGCAGAAGTACTCCACCAATTGATTCCTAAACTTTCTGCAAGGACAATCCATTCATCAGAACCCGAAAATCCGCCCACTAAAGCTGGTTTTAGAATAATGTATTGTGGTTTAATGGTTTCTAAAAGTTTCTTTTTTTCTTCAAAATCGATTACGCCGATAAGTTCCTCATCTAAAGCAATAGGAGTAGGTGTTTCTGCGCATAATTTAGCCATGTCATTCCAAGGAACAAAGCAATCCGTTGAATTTATTTCATCTGTTTCTTGGCTCTTTTTAGTTTTTACTTGGCTCTTTTTTATCGGTTGTTCAATCGAATGAATTCCTAAATCAGCCAATTCTTGTAAAACAATTCTAGCTTCTTCATAAGAAAAAGCACCATTCGCATCTACTCTGAGTTCCAATTGTTCTTTCGGGAATTTTTCTCTGAGTTTTTTGATGATTTCTTTTTCAGATTTCCAATCTACCCCGATTTTTAATTTGATGCAGTCAAAACCTTTTGCTAATTTTTCTTCAATTTGAGATTGCATAAAATCTGCATTTCCCATCCAGATGAGTCCATTGATTTTTATAGAATCTTTACCATCAGTAAAATCACTCGGAAAATACAAATCTTCGCCATGCTGAAGGTTAAGAAGCGCTTGTTCTAACCCAAAAATAATAGAAGGATAATGCAGTAGTTCTTTTTTTAAAACTTCAAAATCCGAATTGATGTTTTCGCAAAGCCAAGTGAGTTTTTCTTCATAATCAGGTACATCATCATAGCTCAGTCCTCTGAAAATGGCACATTCGCCAATTCCTTTTTTATCATTTTCAGAAATTTCTAAAAGATAAGTTTCCTTAGTGGTAAGAACTCCTCTAGAAGTTCCACTTGCTTGTTTAAAGATGAGGTTATGTTGGGTAAATTGAGCGTTCATTTAATTTGCTTTTTGTTGGCCTCCAAAAATAAAATACAGAATAGAGCCTAAAACGGGCAACAAAAGTACAATTAAAACCCAAATAATTTTATTTGTTGAATCCTTAAAGTTGCTTTTTAAAATGTCAATAATGGCAAAAATCCATAAAACAGAAGGTAAAAGAATAATGAACAAAATGAAAGCCAAGTGCAGAATAGACAAGGACAAAAAAGTGAGAATCATGATGGTATTTTGATATAAAAATAATAAAAAAATCGTAAAATCAAGAGAGACTTTACGATTTTATAATAAGCAATTTTATAAATTTCTAAGGTTTTAAAGCTTTTGCCATAAATTCTTCAGCTTTGGTTACCATTGCAGCACTTCCGCAGAAGAAAGGTACTCTTTGGTGCAATTCTGTAGGTTCTATTTCCAGAATTCTTCTGTAGCCATCACTCGCTTTTCCGCCAGCTTGTTCTGCCAATAATGCCATTGGATTGCATTCGTATAATAGTCTAAGTTTTCCTTTTGGAGATTGTGAGGTTGAAGGATAGATGTAAATTCCACCTTTAATCATATTTCTGTGAAAATCTGAAACCAATGAACCAATATATCTAGAAGTATAAGGTCTGTCTCCTTCTTCTAACTGACAATATTTAATGTAATCTTTCACACCTTGAGGAAATTTAATGTAATTTCCTTCGTTAATGGAATAAATTTTACCCGTAGTTGGGAATTTCATATTCGGGTGAGAAAGGTAATATGTACCGATAGAAGGGTCTAAAGTGAATCCATTCACACCATTTCCTGTGGTGTAAACAATCATAGTAGAACTTCCGTAAACTACATAACCAGCTGCTACTTGTTTTACGCCTTTTTGTAAAAAATCTTTGAGTTGAACAGGTGTTCCAGGCTCCGTAACACGTCTGTAGATAGAGAAAATGGTTCCTACTGAAACATTTACATCAATATTAGATGAACCATCTAAAGGATCTATTAAAACCACATATTTATTAAGGTGAGCGTTACTTGTCGCTCTAATTTCTATAAAATCATCACTTTCTTCAGATGCAATTCCGCAGACTACTTCACGCTGAGAAAGTGCTTCTATAAAAAGATTGTTGGCTAAAACATCTAGTTTTTGTTGGTCTTCACCTTGTACATTCTGGTTTCCGGCATGACCGATGATTTCTGCGATTCCCGCCTTGTTTACTTCTCTATTCACTACTTTAGAAGCCAATCTAATGGCACTCAAAAGTCTAGAGAGTTCCCCTGTGGAATATTTAAAATCGTCTTGTTTGTCAATGATAAATTCACCTAAAGTTTGAAAAGTTTGTTCAGACATTTTTTTGGTATTTGCTTGTTTGTAAATTTCGTAATTTTTAGTCATATTTCCCAAAAAATATTCAATTGATTCATATGGAAATAATTTAATAAATTTGAAGGTTTGAATTGATTTTAGATAAAAGAAGATGAAAATTTTTAAATTCGGAGGAGCATCAGTAAAAGATGCAGAGAGTGTAAAGAATGTAGCGAAAGTGTTAAACTCGCAAGGTTTCGAAAAATGCCTATTAGTAGTTTCTGCCATGGGAAAAACTACCAACGCATTAGAAAAAGTAGTAGAATACTATTTTAAGAAGGAAGATTACCAAAATGAAGTAGAAAAAATAAAACAATCTCACTTAGAAATTACCAAAGGTCTTTTTGCCGAAAATCATAAAATTTTTGGTGAAGTAGCTTTGTTTTTTGATGATTTAGAAGCTTTTTTGAGAAGAAATAAATCGCCAAATTACAATTTTGTGTATGATCAAGTGGTGAGTTGTGGGGAAATGATTTCGTCTAAAATTCTCAGTGAGTATCTTAATGACATAAACTTTAGCAATGCTTGGCTAGATGCTAGAGATTACATTAAAACAGACGACACGTACAGAGAAGGCGTAGTAAACTGGCAAGAAACCGAAAAGAATATTAGCGGTCTAGACCAGAATCAATCGTATGTTACACAAGGTTTCATCGGTTCAGAAGCCAATAACTTCACCGTAACTTTAGGAAGAGAAGGTTCAGATTACTCTGCGGCGATTTTTGCCTATTGTTTAAATGCTGAAGCCATGACCATTTGGAAAGATGTTCCAGGTGTGATGACAGGTGACCCTAGAAAATTTGAAAACGTAACCTTGCTTTCTAATATTTCTTACGAAGAAGCGATAGAAATGGCATATTATGGAGCTTCGGTAATTCACCCGAAAACCTTACAACCGCTGAAACAAAAGCATATTCCTTTTTATGTGAAATCTTTTGTAGAGCCAGAAAAACCAGGAACCAAAGTAGGAAATTCTGATGTCAACCAAAGCGAAGAAAGTTATATCCTAAAAGAAAATCAAGTATTAATGAATATTTCTACGAGAGACTTTTCTTTCATTGCAGAAGACCACATCAGTCAGATTTTTAATCTTTTGGCAAAACATAAAATCAAAGTTTCTATGATGCAGAACTCTGCGATTTCTTTGGCGCTTTGTCTGGAAGATAAATTCGGGAAAATTGATGAGGTTAATCAATCCTTGACTCAACAATTCAGCACGGATGTTGTGAAAAATGTTTCATTATACACTGTAAGAAATGCCAATATGGACGAGCTTTCTAATTTCTATGCTGACAAAAAAATCCTTTTAGAACAAATTTCAAAAAACACAGTACAAATCGTTACGCAATAACCAAACATGAGCCTCATTTCTAAACAAGATTTTATCAAAGCAGCAGGATTGCAGAAATTCGGATTTATTAAAAGTCCGATTGCTTCTACCATTATGGGACTTACCAAATTGAATGATGTCAATAGATTGTATGACAGCATAAAACACCATGAAGGAGTAGCTTTTTTTGATGCTTTTCTCAAAAAATTAGAAATCCAATACGTAGCCTTCGAAGAAGATTTGGCTAAAATCCCTAAAACAGGACCTTTCATTTTGGTAGCCAATCATCCTCTAGGAGCGATTGATGGAATTCTGATGTGTAAAATCCTTACAGAAATTAGGCCTGATTTTAAAATCATGGGTAATTTTCTTTTGCAGAAAATAGAGCCTATGAAAGATTATGTGATTCCTGTGAATCCTTTTGAAACCAGAAAAGAAGCATACAGCAGTATTTCTGGAATGCGTGATACATTGAAACACCTTCAGGAAGGCGGTTGTATCGGTATTTTTCCTGCGGGAGAAGTGTCTAATCGTAACAATGTTTTTGATGAAGTTCTGGATAAAGAATGGGAAATTCCAGCGCTTAAATTGATAAAAAAAGCAAAGGTTCCAGTGGTGCCTATGTATTTTCATACCAAGAATTCGAGCAAGTTTTATAGCATTGCCAAAATTCATGCAGATTTACAAACGCTCTTGCTTCCGTCTGAAATGATGAAGAAAAGAGACAAACCGATTAGAATTAGAATAGGAAAGCCTGTTTCGCCAAAAATTCAAGAAGAACATGAATCGGTAAAAGAATTAGGCGATTTCTTGAGAAAGAAAGTCTACATGATGAAATCTTATTATGAAAGGAGAAAATCTATTGCAGCGCTTTTTAAACTGTCTAATTTGCCGATTAAATTTCCGCTTAAATCAGGTCAAGAAGTGATTCAGAATATCATAGACGAAACGCCTCATGAAGACATTTTAAAGGATATAGAAAATCTTAAAAAGAAAGATAAACTCTTATTCTCCAACTCTAATTACGAAGTGTATTTCACCGAATATGACGAAATTCCTTCGATGATGAGAGAAATCGGAAGACAGCGTGAGTTAACCTTCCGAGCAATAGGAGAGGGAACCAATCTGCCTTTTGATTTAGATGAGTATGATAAGCATTACCATCACCTCATTCTTTGGGATAATAGTGCTCAAAAAATTGCGGGAGCTTATAGAATGGCATTAGGAGCTCAAGTCATGAAGAAATTCGGAATTAGCGGCTTTTATACGAGTTCATTGTTTGAATTTGACCAAGAAATTCAACCTTTCTTTAGAAAAGTGATAGAAATGGGTCGTGCTTATGTAAATTTGGAATATCAGCAAAAACCATTGCCACTATTCTTGTTGTGGAGAGGAATTGTGCATGTTTGCCTCAAAAATCCTGAACATAAATTCTTAATGGGTGGAGTGAGCATCAGTAATAAATTCTCAGATTTTTCTAAGTCTTTGATGATTGAATTTATGCGTTCGCATTATTATGATTCTGTGGTGGCGCAATACGTGCATCCTAAAAACGATTTTAAGGTAAAACTTAAGGTAAAGGAAAAACACCTCTTTTTCGAAGGTTTAGACAATGATTTGAACAAGTTTGATAAACTCATTGATGATTTAGAGCCAGAAATGAGAATGCCGGTTTTAATAAAAAAATATATCAAGCAAAATGCTAAGGTTATCGCATTTAATGTAGACCCTAATTTCAATGATGCGATAGATGGACTCATGTATATCAGAATAAGCGACCTTCCAGAAAGTACGATTAAGCCCGTTTTAGAAGAAATGAGCGAACAATTAAAAGAAAGTTAAAAAAAAATGAACTTGAAAATCAAGGAGTTCAAAAAAAAATGTAAAATTCTTTTGAAAAGACTTGCGTCATATAGATAAAGTGCTTACTTTTGCACCACTTTAACACAGTGATGAAACAAAAAAGGTTTCTTAGCTCAGTTGGTAGAGCAACGGATTGAAAATCCGTGTGTCCCTGGTTCGATTCCTGGAGAAACCACAAACCGCTTCTTTCGAGAGGCGGTTTTTGTTTTTTATAGACTTAAGAAAGCTTCTTTTTTTTAATTTCCCCATTATTATTTATTCTAAGTTTTTGGTATTGTCTTGTCTTTGTCAACCACAAAGCGATTACAAGTTTTAGCGCCCGAAAGTTTTATCCAAGAACTAAAAGCAGAGGTAGAAATCATGCTGAAAAATTTTTCTGTGTAAGCACTGTTTTTAACTCCATATCTTCGAGTCAAAGTTGGGTGAAATTCGGGTTTTCTGTGGGGTTTGTTCGTGGTTTGTTCGTGTTTCCTTCGAATCAGCCTCGGAAAAGTACCATAAATTACGAACAAACCACGAACAAACCTAAAACTTGAGTAGAACTTGACCTTAACTTGATTG
The DNA here is from genome assembly GCF_056313765.1 of Cloacibacterium sp. DMC96. Classification (NCBI taxonomy): domain Bacteria; kingdom Pseudomonadati; phylum Bacteroidota; class Flavobacteriia; order Flavobacteriales; family Weeksellaceae; genus Cloacibacterium; species Cloacibacterium sp. DMC96. The sequence continues at coordinate 460,095 of NZ_JBQUZQ010000001.1, forward strand.
GGAGAAAAATGATGGGGTTTTATGATTTTTATTGCAATACGTTTTTCCGTAATGATGTTTGAAAATGAATTGATATATTTGTTTGAACTAATCAATGAAAACTTTAATTAAAAGAACATTATCTTTTCTTTTTAGATTCAAAACTCTTAACCTATTTTATGCTGAATTACTATTATTCTGATACAATTTCTGATTTTCTTGAGAAATCAACTGAAACTATTATTGGCGAAATTTCTGTTAATGGAAGATTGGGTCATATTCATACTGAATTATACGCTTGGGAATTTCAAATAAGTCTTTTAAAAGATATTTTAAAAGATTTTAAGGGGCATTTATTTTTTGAATTTTCGATTCCAAGAATGGGTAGAAGAGTAGATTGTATATTAATTATCAAGAATATTGTTTTTGTAATAGAGTTTAAGGTAGGTGAAAAGGAATTTTTAAATCATAATATTGAACAAGTTTGGGACTATGCTTTAGATTTGAAAAATTTTCACAAACCGAGTCATGAGCTTTTACTTGTTCCAATTTTAGTTGCAACCCATTCTAAAAAAATTCCTTTAGAAGTAGTTTTTACAAGTCATAATGATAATTTAACCAATCCAATAAGAACTAATGCCGAAAATCTGGAATTAACAATTCAAGAGGTCATCAATTTTTATCAATCTACAGAAGAAATTAATCCTAATGAATATTTAAAAGGAAGTTATTCTCCTACTCCAACGATTATTGAAGCGGCAATAAGTTTATATAATAATCATAATGTAGAAGCAATAACCAGAAATGATGCTGATGCTGTAAATTTAAATTATACTTCAAATTATATTTCTGAAACAATAGATTATGCTAAACAAAACAATAAAAAAGTAATTTGTTTTGTTTCGGGTGTTCCTGGCGCTGGAAAAACTTTAGTTGGATTGAAAGTAGCAACTGAACACTTAGATAAAGAGAAGGGAAATACAAGTGTTTTTCTATCGGGAAATAAGCCTTTGGTAGATATTTTACAGGAAGCATTAGCACGAGATAAAATTGTGCAGGAGAAATTAAAAGGCAATAAAATAACCAAAAAAAGTGCAAGAGAAAGTGTAAAAGCTTTTATTCAAATCATTCACCATTATCGTGATGAATATTTGAGAGATCCTAAAGCTCCTTATGATCATGTTGCTATTTTTGATGAAGCTCAAAGAGCTTGGACTAAAGAGCAAACTGTAAAATTCATGCATCAAAAGAAAGGAATTGCTAATTTTCAATATTCTGAACCAGAGTTTTTAATTTCTTGTTTAGATAGACATGAAGACTGGGCTGTAATTGTATGTTTAGTAGGTGGTGGCCAAGAAATTAATACGGGAGAAGCTGGTATTTCTGAATGGCTTTCAGCGGTTAAAAATAAATTTGAAGATTGGGAAACAAGAATTTCCCCTAATTTGATTGATACCGAATACAACGCGCAAGAATCAATAAAAGAATTAGAATTAACTAATAAAGTTGTTTTTGATGATAAATTACATTTGTCTGTTTCCATGCGTTCTTTTAGAGCAGAATATTTGTCAAAGTTTGTCAAAGAGATTTTAGATTTTGATGAGAATGCAAAAGAAACTTTAAAAAAATTAAATGGTAAATATCCTGTTGTAATTACTAGAGATGTAGAAAAAGCTAAAAAATGGCTTAAGGAGAAAGCTAGAGGAAGCGAAAGGTATGGTATTGTCGTTTCTTCACAAGCTTATAGATTAAAACCATTAGCAATAGATGTGAAAACTCCAATTAATCACGTCAATTGGTTTTTGGATGATAAGGATAATATTCGTTCATCTTATTTTTTAGAAGATGTAGCAACGGAATTTCAAGTGCAAGGTTTAGAATTGGATTGGGTTTGTGTGACTTGGGATGCAGATTTAAGATACTCTAACGAAGGTTGGAAAACATATTCTTTTGTGGGGAACAAATGGCAAAATATTCATAAAAGTATAAGAAAAAAGTATCTTATTAATGCTTACAGAGTATTACTTACTAGAGCAAGACAAGGGATGATTATTGTTGTTCCCGAAGGAAATATAGATGATCATACAAGACAACCGGATTTTTATAGTCCTACATTTAATTATTTAAAAAGTTTAGGAATTGAAATTGTAGAATAAAAATAAATGATACCCAAAAACTAACCAACCATGGCCATTGCAAAAGACGGAATTCTAGGAGGCTTTTCTGGGAAAGTAGGCAATATTGTAGGACTTACTTTAAATGGGGTTCCTATTATGCGAGCCGCTCCCAAAGCTTCTCAAAAACCACCCACAGAAAAACAACGCTTGCAGAGACTGAAGTTTTCTCTAGCGATAGAATTTACCAAGCCTTTTCTAGAAATTACCCAACAGTTCTTTAACCAAAGTGCTTTTTCGGGGGAGAGAAGAAATCTTTTGATTTCTTATACGTTGCAAAATGTCATTCAGGTGCAAGATGATGAGTTTACGCTGCTTTGGAACAAGTTTTTAGTTTCTAGTGGAGATTTAAGCGGTTTTCATCACTTAGGCGTTACACTACAAGATGATGCGCTGCATCTTACTTGGCAAGACAATAGTTCACAAGGATTTGCGCAACCCAATGATGAGGTGCATCTTCTCCTAGTGAGCGAAAACCTAGAGCAGGTAGATTTTTTAGAAAATATCGCCCATAGAACTAATACACAAGTTACGGTTCCTTTGCCAGATTGGACGGTAGAACATCCTGCCCATTTCTATATTTTTATGAGCAATACTGCACGCAATCAATCGTGCAATAGTTTTTATCTCGGGAAGCTAGAGCAGGGTTTATTTCGCTAAGCTTTTATCTGTTTACAATGGGTGTTTTAATTTCAATAGTTTAATCATTTCTAAGATAAATAAAAGACTTACCGCTCCTATGATAGAAGTAATAAAATGTTGATGACCAGGATATTCAAAACTGAAAATCTTTTGCAGCATTGGGTTTCCGATGGTGAGAAATAACAAGGTAAAGGCAATTGTAGAAATAATCACCAAAGCTTTATTGTTCTCTAAAATCACTGAAACAAAATTTCTAGTATCAGATAAAGAAGTGAGAATGAGAAATACATTTCCTAAAATTAGTGAAGAAAATGTGATGGCTCTCACCGCGTTATCAGAGTGCTCTTCTTTTAGAGAAAGAAAATAAACCACTACTACCATTGCGAGGAGTAAAAATCCTTTCACTAGGCTAAAAGCAATTTTTCGCCAACCGAAAAAGAGTTCATCTGGATCTCTTGGCGGTCGGTTCATAATGCCTCTTTCTTCTTGTTCAGATTCAAAAGCGATAGAACAAACGGGGTCGATAATCAATTCCATAAAAACAATATGCATCGGCATCAGTAGAATAGGCAGTGAAGAATAAAAAGCAGGCAATAATACCAAACCAATAATCGGAACGTGAATAGCGAGAATATAAGACATGGCTTTTTGAAGATTGTCAAAAATTCTTCTTCCAGAACGAATGGCGTAAACAATAGACGCAAAGTTATCATCCAATAAAACCAAGGAAGATGCTTCTCTGGCTACATCTGTTCCTTTCATTCCCATTGCAATTCCTATGTCAGCAGCTTTCAGCGCAGGAGCATCATTTACACCGTCTCCAGTCATCGCCACCACTTCTCCATTGGCTTTTAAGGCTTTAATGATTTGGAGTTTTTGTTCGGGAACAATTCTTGCGAAAAGATGGGTAGTTTTTATTTTCTCTTTTAGCTCTGCATCACTCATATTTTGGAGTTCAGCACCCGTTAAAACTTGGTCATTGTGCTGTAAACCAATTTGATTGGCAATACTTTTGGCAGTGGCAGGAAAATCTCCCGTAATCATAATCACTTTAATTCCTGCTTTGTTGCATTCGCTGATGGCTTCTGGAACTTCTTCACGAATCGGGTCTTCAAAAGCAACTAATCCGCTAAAAATAAAAGGAAATTCTTCTTGTTTTTCGGGAAGTTCATCAGAAGTTATTTCACAATGAGCTGCAGCAAGAACTCTATAACCACTTTCTGCCAATTGGTGAACCAATTGAGTATAACGAGCGTTTTCTTCTTCAGAAAAATGGCACAATTGGAAAATCGCTTCAGGAGCACCTTTGCAATACGCATGACTTTGTGGATGGTTTTTAGATTTCATCACGCGAGTCATGGCAAATAATTCTTTGCTGAGTGGATATTCTTTTACCAAATCTAACTCCTCTTTTGTGAGATGCAACCTGCTGATTTCATTGCCAATCGCTTTTTCCATTGGGTCAATCGAATGACGCTGAGAAGCGTGAACTAAAACCGTTAAAACCTCTTGAATATTTTCTAAAGAATGTTTAAAATCTTTCTTGTAATAGAATTTTTCGCCTGAGTAAAGCGCAGCAACTTCCATTTTGTTTTGGGTAATGGTTCCTGTTTTATCACTGCATAATATGGTGGCAGAACCAAGTGTTTCTATAGCAGAAGGTTTACGGGTTAAAACATTATTTTTGGATAATCGCCAAGCTCCTAATGCTAAAAAAATAGTCAATACTACAGGAAATTCTTCAGGTAAAATAGACATAGCAGAAGCCAGACCATTCAGTAAAGAATTAAGGAAATTACCTCTCGTGAGGTAAAAAGCCAGAATCACGCCAATACTGATGGCGATTCCCATAAGAAACAGACTTCTAATGAGTCTTTTCATCTCTTTTTGCAGTCGGGTGCTTTCTTGTTCTATATTTTGTAGCGAAACGCCAATTTTTCCGAATTGTGTTTCGGAACCAGTATGCGTCACTTTTGCTTTGCCTTTTCCTTGTACGATGAGTGTTCCGCTGAAAACATGAGCTTCTTTTTCTTCGGTTTTAATCACCGGAACAGATTCGCCAGTTAATAAAGATTCGTCTATGGTAAGGTGTTGACTTTCCAATAAAATAGCATCTGCAGGAACTCGGTCTCCTTCATTTAAAATCACTACATCTTCTGGAACGACTTCTCTTCCGGAAATTCTAATTTCTTGCCCATCACGAACACCAAAGCTCGTGGAGAAGACAATTGTCTCAATGCTTCTAAAGATTTTTCGGTTTTTCTGTGTTGATAAAAAGTGATGAAAATAATGACGAAAACCCAACACAACAGAATCATTCCTTCGGTATAATCTCCCAATAAAACATAGACGAGACCACAAAACATAAGTAAGATAAACATGGGCTCTTGAATCACTTCTAGGGCAATTTGCCAAACGTTTTTCGGTTTTGCAGAAGGGAGTTCATTGAAGCCGAATTGTTTCAAAAGTTCTGCTGCTTTTTTTTGAGAAATTCCTTGTGTCATGGCATTTCCTTTTTAAGATGAGAATAAATCACGGGAAAAAATGGCTGATTTTAATTGGTTTTTAATCAGTCTTTTATTCAGTTAAAGTTAAGAAAATTTTATGATGAGAAAAAGGTTTTAGAGCTGATATATAAGAGGTGATGTTTTATCTATTCTTTCAGAATTTATATTTCGGAAAAATGCCTAATTATAGAGATTTTAAATTGGTATTATTTTGGTTATTAATTTTTTGTTCCCTCAAAAAATTTTATCTTCGTAGCTCAATTTTTAAATGATAATGAAAAAAATTATACCGTTCCTTTTCTTGTTGATTTCTACCATGCTTTTTTCTCAAGATGGAATAAAATTCGGAAAACAGTCTTTTGCTAAAACCTTAGAACAAGCCAAAAAAGAAAATAAACTCATTTTTTTAGATGCTTTTGCTTCATGGTGTGGTCCGTGTAAATTGTTAGACAAAAATGTATTTCCTAAAAAAGAAGTGGGAGATTATTTCAATGCCAATTTCCTGAACCTTCACATTGACATGGAAAAAGGAGAAGGAATAGAAATTGCAAAAAAATACAGCATTTATTCTTATCCTACATTGCTATTCATAAATGGAGATGGAAAAGTGGTCTACAAAGCTGCAGGTTATATGAGTCCGCAAGAACTCATCAGTATTGCCAAAGAAGCCGTGAATCCAGAAAATACTTTAGAAAATAAAATAGCGAAGTTTGAAGCGGGAGAAAAAGACCCAGAATTTTTAATGGGATTGATTAAAAATACGTATGCAACTGATTTTTCATTGGCTCAAAAAGTGGCTACCCGTTATTTCCAGACGAGAACAGACGCTACTTATTCTAAAGAAGAAGCAGGAATGTTGCTGTTTTTCACCAAAACCATAGATGATGATTTGTATAAAATCTTCACGGCAAAAAAGGCAGAACTTTCTACGCAAATTCCAGAAAGTTATTTGGCGGAATATGATAAGCAACTCAAACTGAACACGGTTTTACAAAAATCTTTCGATGCCAATACGCAAAGCATTAATGAATCCACTTTTTTAGCTGAAGGAACAAAAATTTATGGTGAAAAAGAAGCAAAACAACTTTTGAATAAGATCAATATGGATTTATTTTTTACTCAAAAAAAATATGATGATTACGCAAAATCTGCATTGAATTATTATCAAAATCCAAAAGATTTTGCCACCGATGAACTCAATAATGTCGCTTGGAATTTTTACCTCTACGTTACAGATAATACTTTGTTGACTCAAGTGACGCAATTGTGTTTAGAAGGTATTAAAAAAGAAGAAAATAGCCAGAATACAGATACATTAGCCAATATTTATTATAAATTGGGAGATAATAAAAATGCTAAACTTTGGGCGAAAAAATCTATCGAAATTGCTAAAGCGAAAGGAGATGAATACGCATCAACTGAAGAATTATTAAAAAAGATAAAGTAAAACGATGGCGTTTAAAAAAAATTTCTTCCTCGTTTTCATGAGTTTATTTGTTCATCATAATGCTCAAACTTATGTAAAAGTCAATGGTTTCACTTTGCCTGCTCTGATGTTAAATGCAGGAATAGAAACGAAACTTACAGATAAAACCACTTTTCAAGCAGATGTTTTTATTTCTCCTTGGAAATCTGTTTTTGGAAATAGAATGCTTTTTGCTATTGGTACTTTAGAATATCGTTATTATTTTACCGAAAGTTTTAAAAATTGGTATGTGGCTGCTAATACAGGAGTAGCGATTTATAGAATGCAAAAGTATAACCATCTTAATTTGGGAATTCATCAAGAAGGGTATTCTATACTTTTAGGCGGAACTGTAGGTTATGTAGTGAAAGTGAATGATAAAATTAATTTAGATATCTTTTTAGGAGGAGGAAACGCTCAGTCTTTTTATAGGTCTTATTATAATGCTTTCCCAGACATAAGAGCAGACAAAGAAGAAGGTGCTTCCATCAACAGAAGTGGAGAATGGATTCCTTATAAAGGTGGCGTAATGATTTCTTATCAAATTAAATAATATGGAAATAAAAAGTGTAAAATTTTTAGTGGTTTTGGTGATTACTTTCGTCATCGTGTTTTTGATGAATTACATTGGGAATACACAACCAGACAAATTACAAAGTGCTTTACTAAACGGACTTGGCGGAATGGTGGGACTTACCATCGGGATGATGATTTATAACCGAAGTAAAAATGACCAATCAGGCCCGCAACATTTCGATTAAATTAAGTCCAAAAAACTTCTTTGCTGTATCGTAAAATCATCAGCATTACGATAATTAAAAATACAATTCTGATAAATCCATTGCCTTTTTTAAAGGCAATTTTTGTTCCTAGAAAGTTTCCTAAAACATTGAAAACAGCCATTAAAATAGCCAGTTCTAACAAATAATTTCCGTGGTTCACGAAAACCAAAAGCGCAGAAATATTGGTGATGCAGTTCACCACTTTAGCATAAGCAGAAGCCGAAAGAAAATCAAATCCTAAAATCACCACGAAAGCCAAAACAAAGAAACTTCCTGTTCCCGGTCCGAAAAACCCATCGTAGAAACCAATCACTGCTCCAATCAAAGCTCCGAAAATCATCTTTTTGGTGGTGCTTAAATCTTTGGTCGCAACATTTCCTAAATCTTTTTTGATGAAAGTATAAATCGCAATCGCAATCAGAATAATTAAAATTAAAGGTTTTAATGCTTCAGAATCCAAGTAACTCACTGTTCTCGCTCCCAAAAACGAAAACAAGAAGGAAAAAAGCGAGATAGAAAGCAAAACTTTCCAGTTGAAGCGTATTCTTTTGGCATATTGTACCGCTGCAATGCTGGTTCCAGAAAGCGCGGCGATTTTATTGGTTCCAAAAAGTGTAGGCAATGCCAATTGAGGAAACTGAATCAACAAAGCGGGCAATTGTATCAAACCACCACCGCCAACTATTGCATCTAAAAACCCCGCAATAAAGGCAAATGCAGCTAAAAAGAATAGCGTGTAAAGACTGTAATCAGAGAAAAAATCCATTTACAATTGACTAGTTTTCGTAGAGAATATATTTGCGACGGATTTTCTCGAAGTTTTCTAAATCTTTTTGCCAAGATTTTCTAATTTCTACTTCTGGAGTTCCCGAAATAATTTGTTTGCGCAATTCATCTGTTCCTGCCAAAGTATCAAACCAAAGGTTTTTTAAGAAGAAATCTTGAGCTTTTTTGTCAAAATTTTGATATGCATCAATAACGAAACTTAAATCTAATTTTCTTTTAATTTCTGGGAATTGGCGCAAATCTTTTCCAAAGCATATTTTACCATTCAAGAAAGGATCTTTTGCACCTGAAGTTGGTTTCGGAGTGAAAGAAAATTCCTGATTTTTTAACCAAGGACTTCCATACACTTGAAAAGGAAAATCTGTTCCTCTTCCTACAGAAACCTGCGTTCCTTCGAAGAAACAAAGACTAGGATAGAGGTTGATGGATTGATCATTGGGTAAATTAGGTGAAGGTTTTTCAGAAATAGGATATCTTTTATTTTTATGATAATTCAGCATTGGGATGAGCGTATATTTTACTTGTACTGCATTTTTCATCCATTTTTCGCCATTTACCATTTTTCCGTATTCGCCAATCGTTAATCCATATACTACAGGAACTTTGTGCAATCCTACGAAACTAGTCCATTTTTCTTTTAAAACAGGTCCGTCTGTATAACCATCATGAGGATTCGGGCGGTCAAGAACAATGATTTCTTTACCATTTTCTGCGGCAGCTTCCATTACGTAAGTGAGTGTAGAAATGTACGTGTAAAATCTTACACCCACATCTTGAATGTCAAAAAGTACAATATCTACGCCTTGTAATTGTTCAGGTTTTGGTTTTTTATTGTCGCCGTAAAGCGAAATAATTGGCAAACCTGTTTTGGTGTCAATTCCGTTTTTGACATGTTCACCAGCATCAGCAGTTCCACGGAAACCGTGTTCTGGTGCGAAAATATGTTTGATTTTGATATTATTTTGAACCAAAAAATCTACCAAATGGGTTTTGTCTGCTAATAAACTCGTTTGATTGGCAACTATTGCAACAGTTTTATTTTTCAGAAGTGGCAAATAGAGTTCTGGTCTGTCTGCAGCGTTTTTAAAACAGTTTTCTTCTTTATTTTTTGGTTTTTCTAAAGCAATTTCTGCAGTTTTTACAGGTTCTGGAGTGGGATTTGCATTGTTTTTTTGAGTGCTACATCTTTGTAACCCAAAAATCATTAGCATAATAAGAACTAAATCTTTAATTTTGACACTTAAATTCATTTGATTTTGAAATTTCCAATATATTTTTCTAAAAAAATAGCGTTCTCCAAAGATAACAAAAATAATCTTTCACGCGTGATTGTCTTTATCGGAAGGCTTTCTGTAGCGCTGGGAATTATTGTTTCATTGGTGACGGTTTCTACAGGTTTAGGCTCCAAAAAAGCCATTAAAAATCGTATGGCAGATTTTGTGGGACACATTTCTGTGAAATCTACCAAAAGCAATTCCTCTTATAATTCTTCGGTACTTCACAAAGAAGGATTAAATGTAAAAGGTATTCAAAATCTTCTGGACGTTTCTAACACGCAATCTTATGCTACGGTTTCTGGGATTCTGAGAACCGAAGAAAACTTTGCAGGCGTTATTCTAAAAGGTGTTGCCAAAGATTTTGATGCAGAGCGTTTTCAGAGTTTTATGGTAGCTGGAGAAGTTCCAAAATTTACCGAAGAAGGCTATAACAATCAAGTTATTCTTTCTGATAAAATTGCCAATGATTTGCATTTAAAACCCAAAGACAGCATTGTAGCGATTTTTTCTAAAGAAGACCAACAACCCATTTACAGAAAATTTGAAATTTCTGGAATTTATAAAACAGACATCAAAATGATAGATGATTTGTTTATCATCGGCGATATTAATCACGTGAGAAAAATTCAAGATATGGCAAAAACGGAAGTGGGAGGAATTGATATTTTCTTGAAAGACAGTGATGATATAGATGCTGTTTATCCGACAATTGAAAAGCTAATAGGTTACAAAAATTACGCTGAAAAAGCGACGGATAAATATCCTCAAATCGTAGATTGGATTAATATTTTTGATACCAACATCGGACTGATTATCACGATTATGCTGATTGTAGTAGTTATTAATATCATTATGGTTTTGCTTATTCTCATAATTGAGCGCACCAATTCTATTGGGATGCTCAAAACATTGGGTGCAACCAACGGACAAATTCGAGCGATTTTCATCAACTATACTCTGCTGATTATGATTCCTGGATTAATTATGGGGAATGTAATCGGTTTAGGATTTTTGGTGCTTCAAAAAATCTTCGGATTTATCAAACTCAATCCAGAGAATTACTATGTAAGCACGGTTCCTGTAGATTTAAACCCTGTTTACATTTTGGGAATTTCTGTTGGGATTTTGGCGATTTCTGCATTCGCTCTTATTTTGCCAAGTTATCTGATTTCTAAAATTTCTCCTGTAAAAGCGATTAAGTATAATTAATTATTTTCTAAAATTTAATCAATAGTTAAAGGTCAGGTTTTAATTTTTGGTCATTTTCTAAAAATAAAAATCGTATTTTTGCGGCTCAAATTTTTACAATGAACTACGCAAAAAATATTTTAGAAACGATAGGAAATACACCGCTGGTAAAGCTAAACAAAGTTTTAGGAGAAGATTTTCCTGCATTGGTTTTAGCGAAAGTAGAAACCTTCAATCCTGGGAATTCTGTAAAAGACAGAATGGCACTTAAAATGATTGAGGATGCTGAAAAAGACGGTCGTCTGAAACCTGGAGGAACCATCATCGAAGGAACTTCTGGAAATACAGGAATGGGATTGGCTTTAGCAGCAATTATTAAAGGTTACAAGTGTATTTTCGTGACTAATTCTAAACAATCAAAAGAAAAAGCAGATATTTTACGTGCTTTAGGTGCAGAAGTGGTGATTTGTCCTACTGCTGTAAAACCTACCGATCCACGTTCTTATTACCAAACTGCAAAAAGATTAACCGAAGAAACTGAAAACGCTTGGTATGTAAACCAATATGATAATCTTTCTAACAGAGCAGCGCATTATGAATCTACGGCACCAGAAATTTGGGAACAAACTGAAGGGAAATTGACTCATTTTGTAGTAGGAGCAGGAACTGGAGGCACGATTACAGGTTGCGGAACTTTTTTCAAAGAAAAAAGTAAAGACATCAAAGTCATTGGTGTTGATACTTATGGTTCTATTTTGAAAGAAATTCATGAAACGGGTGAAATTCACTTAGAAAATGCTTACACTTATATTACAGAAGGAATTGGCGAAGATATTTTGCCTGAAAACTATGACATGTCTGTGATAGACCATTTCGAGAAAGTTACCGATAAAGATGGTGCGATTTATGCAAGAAAATTAGCTAAAGAAGAAGGAATTTTCTGTGGTTATTCTGCAGGAAGTGCGATTGCTGCGATTAAGCAAATGCAAGATCAATTTACCAAAGATGATATCATAGTAGTTTTGCTTCATGACCACGGCTCTAGATATGTAGGAAAAATCTACAATGATGACTGGATGAAAGAAATGGGTTGGCTAGATTAATAAGAAATAATCTATTCAAAATAAATAAAATCGGGAAGAGCAATCTTCCCGATTGTTCATATCAAATCAAAATTAATTTCCACAATTTTCATTTGGCGAATGAATGATAGCGTCATAATCTGCCTGTGAAATAAACTGAGGAACATAAATTACATTTTGGAGTTTTAAGGCACTAGAAAATGCTCTGAGATGATTTCTAGAACTACACATTAAATTACTGTACACTTTTAATATTAAAGTATTTGTAGTAGTCTTGCTTAAATTTTTCAAGTCATTAATGTCTACATCTTCTATGGTTGCTCCTACTTTTAATGCTTCTATAGCACTGTTGTTTCCTTGCAGAATAAGTTGGTTATAAAGATTTTGTAAATCTTGATTTTGAAATTGACCAACTGCTAATTTAGGATAATCAATTTTATATTTTATAAGAAGATTTTCTACGGCATTCATGTGTGACTGTTCACTTTTCTGAATGTTTTCAAACTCTACCAATTGCCATTTCTGATACAAATATAAATAAGTGTCTCTTGCCATTTTTTCTTCTTCATACATAAAAAGTAAGTTGCTTTTTTCATCAGTATTTATCGAAGGAATTATGGTTCCAATATTACGTGTTTCATCATTTAGAGAAATATTATCGCTATCATTTCTGCTGCATTGAGTTAAACTCAAGAAAGCGACAACTATAGTTAGGCTTTTTATAAATGTTTTCATTTTATAAATGTTTAAAAATTAAATAGTATTGTAAATTTTTTAATGTTATAATTTCCACATCGGAGGATGAAAAAACTTAACATAAAATTTTTGAGGGGAAAAAGAACATTTATTTGTAATTAGATGGTTATCAATGTTTTCAATAAATTCTCTAATTTCAAATTCAAAAATTTTGTTAGTCACAAATAAATCTAATAATTTTAATTTAAGAACTTCATTATCAGTGTTATGTTCTGTTTTTGCCAGTTCTTTTTTGATATAACATATTCCATTACATAACAATTCAGGACGATTTTTATTTATACAAAGTACTGTAGTAATGTATTTATAATTAATCATATAATCAATTATTGGTAAGAATGAACGAACCGAAATAGTTATGATTAATAGTATGGAAATGATTGCTTTCACTTTTTTATTTATAATTTATTCATGCAATTTCCTCTTCCTCTATTTCCTCTACCTTTTCCTTGATTTTGGCATTGCATACCATTTTGAAGACCACATTGTTCATGTTCTGCATTGATGATTTTTTCGTAATCATTTTTAGAAATATACTGAGGAACATAATTGGCATTTCTCATTTCTAAATTACGTGAAAAGGCTCTCAAATGATTTCTAGAAGCACATTCTAGAAATTTGTAAACATTGGCGATGTCTTGGTTTTGAGTTTCTTTGGTTAATCTTTGCAAGTCGTAAATATCTACATCTTCTATCGTTGCTCCTGCTTTTAAAGCTTCAATTTCTGAAACTTTTCCTTTTGTAGTAAGTTCATTGTATAATTTTTGAAGATTTTGATTTTTAAATTTTCCTTCAGGAAGAATTTCGTAAGAAATTTTATTTTGGTCTAAAAGTTCTTGTACTTTTTGCATATGCACTTTTTCACTTTCCTTGATATTGGCAAAAGGTCTAGTTTCCCAATTTGAATACAAAAAAGTGTACACATCATGTGCTAATTTTTCTTCTTCTAGCATGAAAAGGAGAGAAGAAGCATCTGTTTCTTTAGTGTTTTTAGAAGTGTAATTGGTGAAAATTACCATTCCAAAAATCACAAGAATAACTAAGGTGAAAGATTTGGATTTCATTTCTGTGAGATTTTTATATTAGACAAAAATTACAACAGAAAGTTAAGTCGAATCTTGATTAAAATGAATGTAAAGTGCTATTAATCAATAAATTTTACCATTATTGGATGAAAATTTACCAATGAGAAAATAAAGAATTTTAGTCGTATTTTATGCTGCAATAATTCACAGAACCATTCACAACATTTTTAAATTTTTTGCCCGAAATGTATTGATGGGTGTATTTTTCGCCTTTTTCTCTCAATGCTCTGTAATAAACAAAAAGATGATTTTTAGTGCCGCATTCTATACCATTTGCCGCTTCTCTAATGCTTGGTTTTTGGCTGTTTTTTCTTACGACATAGAGGTCATTGAGATTTAGCTCTTCTATTTTTATAGCAGTTTTCAGCGCCGAAGTTTCATCTATCGCCTCCGAAAGTAGTTGATTTTTAAGGTTTTCTGTTTCTTCTAAACTTTCATTTTCTAGAACGGTGATATTCTGTTTTTCAAGAATGTTTTTCCAAATTTCAATATGTTTTTGCTTTCTTTTGGCAATATTTCCGAAAAGATTATTTTGATATTGTGCATAAAAATTTTCGTAAACTTCTTTTGCAATTTTCTCTTTGCCAATGAGTTGCGTAATTGTAGTGATTTCTTTTTCAGAAAGCTGAGATGTAGTTCTAGCTGTTCTCGGTTGCATCAATGAACACGAAACTAAAAATAGCGAAAGTAAAAAAGCAAATACAAATTTCATTTTAAAACCATTTATTCATTAAATCGACAAGTTTCTGAGTCAAATTTTTTCTAGAAAATTGCTCAATGTTTACAGCGTTTTTGTTCAGCGTTCCAGATTTCCAATTTTCGTAAGATTCTAAAATAAATTTCTTTAGATTTTCTTTTTCCTCGTAGCCAAAATGTTTTCCAGCTTTGGTTTCGTTCAAGATTTTTTCTACATCAGCATCTTTTGGACCGAAAGAAAGAATGGTTTTTCCCGTTGCTAAATACTCGAAAATTTTCCCTGGAATAATCCCTTTTGAAGATTCTTGAGGGAAATTAGTCATCAATAAAACCGTTGAATCTTGCATGTGTTTTAAGGCAACATCATGTGTTTGATAACCCAAATTGGTTAAGTTATTTTTAAGAGCTGAACTTTCTATTTTTTGTAATATTTTATCGTCTAATCTTCCTACAAATTTCAGTTGAAAATCGTTTTTGAAGTCTGCATTTTCTTGAACTAAATCATTTAAAGTTTCCCACAGAATTTCAGGATTTCTGAGTTGTTCTAAAACACCAATGTAACTTAATGTGAATTTTTCTGTAAAGTCGTTAAGTTGCGAAGTCGTTAAGTCGTTTTTATTATCAACCGATTCTACAAATTCACGAATCTGCGACTTTACTTCAGAGTCAAATCCATTCGTAATGCAAAAAGCATTTGCGCCTTTTTTTCTGAAATTTTCAGCATCGGTATAACTTGTTGCCAAGGTAATATCTGCATTTTTGAACACTTCAGATTCTAATTTTCTATGCTTTTTATCGGCAATTTTAGTTAGTTTCAAGTGTTTGTAATACGAAATTTCAGTCCATGGATCACGGAAATCTGCAATCCATTTTAAGTCTGGAAAAATTTTCTTTAAACCTAACCCAATCAAGTGCAACGAATGTGGTGGGCCAGTTGTCACCAAAACATCATAGTTATTGGCTTTTAGGTATTTTTCTAAAAACTCTACAGAAGGTTTCACCCAAAAAACACGTGCATCTGGAATAAAGAAATTGCCACGAACAAAAATCGAAAGTTTGGCTTTCCAAGATTGATTTTCGCCTACATCAAACTGTCCCGCTTTGAATTTTTTATTGTCTTTCCCAAATTTTTCTGCCAATTGATAAGGTTCCCAAATTTTGGTTTTAATCATTTTCAGATTTTTGGGAACATCTTTCTGCAAAGTTTCATCTACAATAGGATAACTCGGGTTCTCTGGAATAAAAACCGTAGGTTCCCAACCGAAATCTGGTAAATATTTTACAAATTTTAACCAACGCTGAACTCCTGGTCCTCCAGCTGGAGGCCAGTAATAAGAGATGATTAATATTTTTTTTGTTTCAGGTTTCATTTTTTGTAGGGACAAGTCGAGACTTGTCTAAAAATCATAGATTTTTATAAAATAGTTTCGTGGTGAATTTTTGATTTTTCAATATCTAGAGAATCAGAAAAAATTTCTTTAATGATGTCTTTTACTTCTTTTGGATTGTAAGTTTCAGGATTTCTTCTTGAGTTTTTATAGTTTTTAATTTTAAGAGTAGTAGTTAGCTCTCTTAAATTTTTGAATAAAAAATTATTCTTTTTCATTTCTTCAGATAAAATTTTCCCAATCACTAAAAAAAATAATCCGTAGAAAAAATTTGTAAACAAAAAGTAAATCGAAGTTATAAAAATTATAGTTAAGATAATGAATTGTTCTTTACTGAATGTTAAAATTTGGTTTTCTAATTTTAGTGATCTTTTTAATTTTTCGATTTCATTGTTCCTTTTATTTTTGGGAAAAATCTCAGTTAATTTAGTGTTTAAATTGATTTTACTATAAGGAATTTTAAATTCTTCTACTAAAATTTTTCTTAAATTATAAAAGGTTTGTTGAGAAGTACAATCACTAATTTCAATTCCTTGAATTTTATCTAGAACTAATTTTTCAAATTCACCATAAGTTTTTACTTTTTCAAAATCTTTTTCATCGAATTTTATATGAAAAGTTTTTTCAATAGTAATAATTACTTCGTCAATGTCCAGTGAATCGTAGCTTGATAAAATTCCTTTTTCTTTTTTCATAAATATAAATTTATGTCAATTTAATTTAGAGAAGTATTTTTGAGAAAAATATCTAAACAGATTCTTCACTGCGCTTTGCTTCGCTCAGAATGACAGAATATTTATTTTTATACAACCAAAATATCCCTGCCAAAGAAAGCGATACAAACAATCCAAAAGCAATTAAGGAAATGGTTTTTCCTTTGGCTATCACTTCTGGTTCGAATATCATTTTTACCGTGTGAGTTCCTGCTGGAACGTAAACAGCTCTCAATAAATAATCAGCTTTGATATATGGAACTTCTTTTTCGTCTACAAACATTTTCCAACCTTTTGGATAATAAATTTCTGAAAAAACAGCCAATTGTGGAGTTTTAGACTGTGTTTTATATTCTAATTCATCGGCTTGATATTTCGTTAAATTTACAAAGGCAGTAGAATCAGTTGCTAAAGTTTTTCCTTCGAAATATTTTTTATCATCCTTCGAAATAACCGCCGTTTTTTTAGAATCTATATTTCCTATTTCATCTATTTCTTCATTAGGCGTATTCACAAATTTAATATCAGAAACCAGCCAAGCATTTCCATTCGCATTCGGATTGATTTGAACTTGAGGTTGTTCCAAAGTTCCACCAACTACATATTTGGTGTTCAATAAATTGAGAATTTGCTGAATTTGAGCAGACTTCACACTATCTTCAGCATAGAAATAATGATTGATTAAATCGTCATACCTTCTCAATTTCACAGCGTGATAACCACCAACAGAAGCTTTGTAATAAGAAGTATTGGTTTCATTAAAAGGTCCTAAAAGTTGGTTGAAAATTCTATAATGTGTTTTATCTTTTTCAGTGATTTCTTCTAAAGTTTTATTCATATTTGCTCTAGAAAGCAAATCATTTAAAAGAGGATTTTCGCCTGCTTTTCCAGCTAAATAATCTGAATTTTCGGTCACAAATGGAGTTTGTGCAAAAGCTTTATCTACAAAATTATCGCTGTTTAAATAGCGTTTGTTCACAGACCATAAATCAAATAAACTTACCAATCCTATAATGATTAAAGCAATGTTTTGAGATAATTTTTTCTTCAATGCAAAATAAAGTGCTAAAGCAGTGATTGAAACATAAATCATGGCTTTAATGGCATCTATTCTAAACATCGTGAAACGTTCGCCAACCAGATAATCTAATAAATATGGAGGCAAATAGGCGGTTTCGTTTGAAGTAGCAAATCCGAGTAAACTTTTCCCGAAAATTACCAATAATAAAGTAATTCCGAGTACAGAAGCACTTCCGTAAACTAAAACTTTTTGTTTGTATTCTTCGGTAAGTTTTTCGTCATTGAAAAATCTGTATAATCCAATAATTGCGATCAATGGGAACAATAATTCTACAACAACTAAGATAGAACTTGGTGCTCTAAATTTATCGTAAAACGGAACAAATTTGATGAATAATTCAGACAACGGCATGAAATTACTTCCCCAAGCTAAAAGCACAGAAAGTACAGATGCGCCTAAAATCCAATAACGGTATTTTTTCCACCCGAAGAAAAATCCTAAAATGGCTAAAAATACCACGATAGCTCCTTGATAAGCTGGTCCAGATGTTCCTGGTTGGTCTCCCCAATAGGTTAAACTTCCTCCAAATCCTTTAGAAATTTGGTCATATTCTTCTTGAGAGGTTACATTTTCTTGTACTAATTCTTGAACTTTTTTCATCATCTCATCTGAACCTTCTTCATCGCTTGCTCCTCCCATTGCTCTTGGAATGAATAAGTTCAAAGTTTCTAGTTTTCCATAGCTCCAGTTCAGAATTTCTTGTTTTTTCATTCCGTCATTATCTGCAGCATTGTGCTCAGATTTCAGAATTTGTTTTCCACGAACGGTTTCTTTCACATATTCAGAATTGGCAAGAAGTCTCTGACTGTTCATTCCAATTCCAAGAATCATCGCCAAAGCCAAAATTCCCGAAGAAATGAAAAAATGTTTCCATGGTGTTTTTCCTGTAGCTGCTCTTACCAACTCAGACAAGAATAAAAATCCTAATGCCAAGAAAAGGTAATACGTCATTTGTGGATGGTTTGCAGCAATTTGCAATCCCATGAAAAGTGCAGTGACAATAAAGCCAAGAATATATTTTTTACGAATATAGACGAGTGAAATTCCCGCTAAAAGTGGTGCGAAATAAGTTAAAGTGGCAACTTTACCATTATGACCAGCTGCGATGATGATGTAGAAATACGTGGAAAGTCCAAAAAAAGTGGCGCCTAACAAAGCATATTTCCAATTTTTAGTGGCAACATAACCGAGTAAGAAAAATCCAGCAAAAAGCAGAAAAATAAAATTCGCAGGTTTTGGCAAAAAGTTCAGCGTGTCATCTATTTTTTTGATGATATCACCTCTAAACTGCGAACCCGACTGATAAGTAGGCATTCCGCCAAACATCGCATCACTCCAATAAGTTTCTTTGCCGTTTTCGGCTCTGTAGTCTAGTAGTTCTTTTGCGCCACCTTTGTATTGTACAATGTCATGTTGCAAAAGTTGTTTCCCAGAAATTATAGGACTGTTGTAAACTAAAGCTAAAACTACAAAAATCGCCAATGAAATGACGATGTAAAGAATGTTTTTATTTTTCAGCATATTTTGCAAAAATTAATTTATTTCATTTTTTCTCGGAATAAATTCCAAATTGTTTTTGAATTTTTATAGGACACTTTACCTCTACCTCTACCTCTACCTCTACCTTTACCTTTACCTCTGATTTTTCTCCTCTACTTCTTCATATTCCACAGTTTCTGCATCCCATTTTACTTGCTCTTTAGTAGGTTTTGCAGGTTTGGGCGAAACGTTTTCTCTGTTTCTAGGATTAAGACTAGGGAAATTTTTATAAAATTGATTAAAGAATATCCTTTTCAAAATATTCCAAACAAAGAATATAATGATGGTTGCTAAAACTAATTCGAATAAATATTTAACCAGTGCCATTTTTTAAAATTTATAACTAGGATTGATTGTAACTAAAGAGTTGGTCTTTTTAGACATGCTTTGAGATTGTTTTCCGTCGCTCAAACTTTCTTTTTCTGTAGTGTTCATTTGGATTTTAGAGCCTAGAATCCAACCAGAATTGGCGTCTATTTTTATGGTTCCCGTTTGTACACCTTCTATGCTTACAGAATGCGTCATTCCGTTTTTAGACTGTGTTTTTGCTTTTCTAGGGATTCCTCCTTTTATGGTAATTTCTGCAATTCCGTCTTCTACTTTTGCTAGAGTATAAGTGGTATTTATTTTTACACTTCCATCTGGAGTTACATTGTCAGACTGTGTCCATGTTCCGCCTAATTTTACGCCTTTTGCTGGAAGAATATTTAGGTTTTTTCCAAATTGTTCTTTTAAAAATTTCTCGTTGAAACTCAATTTAAATCCTTCCATGAAATTTTTAAGTTGAGCAGCATCTTTAATCACCGAAGCAGCCGCATCATTGGTTTTTTTATAAATAGGTTCAAAACCTTTAATCGAAAGAATTTTCCCAGTTTTGTCCATGGTAATTTTTAATTTATTACCTGTTTGTGCTTTTTGTACCGCCCACATAAATTTTTGTTGAGCATCTTCAGGAGCGTTTCCTTTCGTATCTATCGCTTGGGTTTTTCCTTGAGAAGTTGCAGACATTCTTTTCCCAACCAGCGTCATAGAAATTTCGTAGTTTCCTTTTGCATCGATATTATCTACGGTAAACGTCATTTCGTCTGTAGATTCATTCGTTCCAGAAATATTTTGTTTCCCGTCAGAAAGCGTTTGCACATCTCTTTGGTAAGTGCTGAAAGGATACGTTTTTCCTTTTTCTAATTTAAAAGTTGCGTGGTAAACACCTAAAGAATCTTTAATGGCAGGATTTTCTACTTTTGCCGTTTCTTTATCTTCCACAGGAACTTCTACAGTGATGGTTTTTCCAGTTTTAGGGTCAACTTTGGTTACGGTTTTTGTTTCTTTTTGACATGAAACGATTGCTATTGAAAGCAGCGCAATTGCTGTAATTTTTTTCATTGATTTTAATTATTTTGTATCATTTGAAGCAAGAATCTTGCCTTTTTATTCACTTTTAGTCCTGCTTTCGCGACTCGCTTTTTTGTTTTTTTATCATATTGATCAGAGTGGAAACATCTGAAAAAAACAAAAAGAGCTCAAACACATCGCTCAAACCCAACGAAGTGGTTCGACGATTTTAAGGAGTCAATCAGGGCTATAATTCACGGTTTGGTTTTTTTAGGAATTTTTGAAAATTCTTTATTTCTACAATTCTCCTATCATTTTCTGTCTTACTGCTTCATAAAGAATCGCTCCACAAGCTACAGAAACGTTCAGTGATTGTGTTTTTCCAGTGATTGGCAATTTTATTTTTTCATCAGCATGATGCATTACTTCTTTAGAAATTCCTGTTTCTTCATTTCCCATTACGATAGCGCAAGGTTCAGAAAAATGAGCGTCATAAATCATTTTTTCTGCCTTTTCAGTGGCTGCAAAAACGGTAACTCCTGACTGCTGAAGAAAATCTACTACATGAGCCAAATTATTTTCTTTGCAGATTTTTACATTGTAAAGCGCTCCCGCCGAAGTTTTAATGGCGTCAGAATTGATAGGAGCAGCTCCTTTGTCTGGAATTACAATTGCGTCTATTCCTACACATTCTGCAGTTCTGGCGATGGCTCCGAAATTTCTTACGTCTGTTAAACGGTCTAAAATCAATAAAAACGGAACTTTTCCTTCCTCAAAAATCTGTGGCAACAAATCCTCGATTTTATAGAACGGAATTTCTGAGATAAATGCTACTACACCTTGGTGATTTTTTCTCGTAAAACGATTCAGTTTTTCTATTGGAACCGTGTTAGGTCTGATGTTGTGTTTTTTCAGTAATTTTTTTAATTCTGAATAAATCTCACCTTGTAAACCGCCTTGCACAAAAATTTTGTCAATGGTTTTTCCAGCTTCTATCGCTTCCATTACAGGTCTCAAACCGAAAATGAAATCTTCTTTTTCGTTTTTAGATTCGTTATCTGAATTTCGATTGTTCTCAAAACGAGGTTTTCTATCGAAATTTTTTGGACCAAAACTTCTTCTCTCGCCTGAGTTATATTTTTTATTAAATTCTCCCAATTTTTTGATTTTTAAATTTGAATTCTATTTGTGTCGTTCCTACGGAACTCAAAATGATATTTTTCTACTGTATTCTACAAACTTTTTGCTCTCACAGAGCAAGATTTAAATTTTGCCTTTACCTTTACCTTAACCTTAACCTTAACCTTAACCTAAAACTGTTCTCCAGCTAAAGCACGTTTTTGAGCCATTGCGTATCCAAAATGTAAACTTTCGTGCATATTGTTGAAAATAATTGCATCTTGAATATTTTTTAAATCAATTCCAAAACTTGTAGAATAAGCGGTGTAATCTGGGAAAAAATCATCATCATAATCTTTCATCAGAATTTTAGAAGTCTCGATAAGTAGGAAACCTAAATCTTCCACTTCAGATTCAGAAACATCCAGATTAGGAAGAGTGCCTTTTTTGTAAGTATCTACCCAATATTTGTCTATTCTAAAAGGATTTCCGCTTAAATAATAACACAAAAGTTGCTGAGTAGCTACGCAATGTGCAATATTCCAATAAATATTATTGTTAAAACCATCTGGAATGGTCAACAAGTCTTTGTGAGACGTATTTTGTAGAATATTCAGAAGGTTTTTTCTTACTGCTCTATGATTTTGAAAATGAGTATTCATTTAAAATTGATTTTAATCTCCAAAAATACTGAAATTGAACGGAAGATGGAAGATGGAAGATGGAAGTTTTTTATAAAATATTCTTAAAGTTTTTTTGTTGTTTTAATTTATTGAAAATCAATATTTTAATGATTGTTTTTGTGCGGAAAAAGATTGTCAATTTTTTAACTTCTGACTTCTGACTTCCGACTTCTATCTTTTTTTAACAAACTTTAACCAAAATTTGGCATTAATTGTGTTGCCAATTCCTTGAAAATCGTGAAATTTACAGTCTAATTTTTCAAAAAATTATGCAAGAACTTAATCAAGCCGAAGATATTAAACAACTCACCGAAAAAGTAAAAGAACAGAACGTTTACTTTTCACTTTTGAAAAAGGAAATTAACAGAGCAATTATCGGACAAGAATACATGGTAGATAGACTTTTGATTGGTCTGCTAGGAAATGGTCACGTTTTGCTGGAAGGTGTTCCTGGTTTGGCAAAAACTTTAGCCATCAAAACCCTTTCAGAAGCGGTTCATGGAGCGTTTTCTAGAATTCAGTTTACGCCAGATTTATTGCCTGCAGACGTTATCGGTACGCAAATTTATAATGTGAAAGAAAACGATTTTTCCATTAAAAAAGGTCCTGTTTTTGCAAATTTTGTTTTGGCGGATGAAATCAACCGTGCTCCTGCAAAAGTGCAATCTGCACTTTTGGAAGTGATGCAAGAAAAACAAGTGACGATTGGTGATGAAACCATGAAATTGCCAACACCTTTTTTGGTTTTAGCAACTCAAAACCCAATTGACCAAGAAGGAACTTATCTTTTGCCAGAAGCACAAACTGACCGTTTTATGCTGAAATGCAAAATTGATTATCCAGAGTTTGAAGAAGAAAGACAAGTCATGAGAATGGTTTCTACTTCGGATATTCCTCAAATAAAACCAGTGATTTCTTTGGAGCAAATTGTGGAAGCTAAAAAAATCATCAATCAAATTTATCTAGACGAAAAAATAGAAAAATACATTCTTGATATGGTTTTTGCGACCAGATTTCCAGAGAAATATGGACTTTCTGAACTGAAAAATTACATCAGTTTCGGGGCTTCACCTAGAGCTTCTATTAATCTAGCGATTGCTTCACGAGCTTATGCTTTCTTGAAAGGTAGAGCTTTTGTAATTCCTGAAGACGTGAAAGCGATTGCAAAAGATGTTTTGCGTCACAGAATTGGTCTCAGCTTCGAAGCGGAAGCAGAAGATGTAGATGCAGACGCAATTGTAGATAAAATTTTAGGGAAAGTTCAAGCGCCGTAATTTAGTTGTCAGTTAATAGTTGTTGGTTGATTGTAATTTCTGACAACTATCAACCGATAACCAACAACCATATTATGCAGATTAAAGATATTGTAAAAAAAGTAAAACAAATAGAAATCCGTACTAGAAAAAGAACGGAAAATACTTTGATGGGGCAATATCACAGTGCTTTTAAAGGTCAAGGAATGGCTTTTGCAGAAGTTCGTCCGTATCAATTTGGAGATGATATTCGCAGAATTGATTGGAACAAAACCGCACGTTTCAAAGAGCCTTATGTAAAGGTGATGGAAGAAGAACGTGAACTCACCATGATGATTTTGGTAGATATTTCTGCTTCCATGAATTATGGAACAAAAATTCAACTGAAACGTGAATTGGTAGCAGAAATTTCGGCAAGTTTAGGATTTTCGGCGGCAGGAAATAATGATAAAGTGGGGCTTATTTTGTTTGCGGATAAAGTATATAAAGTCATTCCGCCACAGAAAGGCAGAAAACATATTTTAGCCATAATTTCCACGATTTTGACCGCAGATTATATGCAGGCAGAAACCAATATAGATGCGGCTTTAGAATATATGATGCATGTTTTCAAAAAGAAATCTCTAGCGTTTCTTTTTTCTGATTTCGCTGATGAGTTTGACGAAAAATTATTGAAAATCGCTTCCAAAAAACATCAATTATTAGGCTTGAGAGTTTTTGATGAAAAAGACAATGAAATTCCAGATGTAGGTTATGCTTTCTTCAGAGATATAGAAACAGGAAAACAAATTTGGGTAAATACGTCTAACCAAAGATGGCGTTACAATTATGCAGAAGCTCAGAAACAAAAAATAAGACACCTGAGAGAAGCTTTTGAGAAAAGTTCTGCAAGTTTTGTAGAAGTGAAAGCAGAGGAAGATTATACCAAGGTTTTGTATAATTATTTTCAGAAAAAATAGAAAATAGCAATTAATGAAGAAAAATTTTTTAAAAATTTTCAATCAATATATAGACAGACAACTCGATAAAGTTTCGCCAAATCTGAAAAGGTTTAAATGGCCTTTTGTTGCTTTTGGAGTGATTAAAAAATTGGCTTTGTTGTTTGTTTTTGTTGCTCAATGTTTTTCTGCGCAGACGCTTTCTTCTAATTTATCTAAAGAAAAAATTGCGCTAGGCGAAAAAGCAACCTTTCGAGTAACCATCAATGGTTTAGAAGGAAAAGATGTGATTTCTAAACCTAAAAATGAACTCTTGCCTTTTCATTTAGAAGAAACAAAAGACGAAATCAATAAAACTTACGATCAATACACCAGAACTATAGAGTTTCAGGTTTTTGAAGAAGGGAAATTTACCATTCCAGAACTTGAATTTTCTATAAATGGAACGGAATCCATCAAAACGATTCCCTATGAAATCACGGTTTATAATCCTGTAAATGCAGATGATCAAATCAACGATATAATGAATAATAAGCAAGTTGATTTGGGTTTCAGCGATTATTGGGAAATGTACAAATGGTATATTTTAGGAGGTTTGGTGATTTTTACTTCCCTGTTTTTATTTTTAAGTTTCTTTAAAAATGGCGTTTTCAGAAATTCAGGAAAAGAGAAAAGTCCGATTCATAAAACATTGCAAGATCTAAAAAATCTAGAAAAGAAGAAATACGCAGAAAAAGGCAATTACAGAATGTTTTATGTAGAATTGATAGACATAACAAGAGCTTTTTTGGTAAAACAATATCACATTCCTGCAGATGTTTTACTGACCGATGATTTAATCGATGTGATGAAACATACCAATAAAATTTCGCCTGAGAATGAAAAAATAGTGGAGGAGGTTTTTCTAAGAGGAGATTTGGTGAAATTTGCCAAAATACTTCCGAATCAAGAATTGATGGAGCGTGATTTTATAGATATTTACGAATTTGTAGAGCGTTCGGTTACAGATATTGAAGCAGAACATTTAAGAGAAGTGCATTAAGATGAATTTTCAGATAGATAGTCCATATTTTTTATTGCTCTTTTTGCTTTTTATTCCGCTTTTGATAAGGGATTTTAGCAAGAAGAAAAATTCGGGAATCAATGTTCCGACTACCCGAAATATGTCTGTAGCAGGAAGTTTTTCTTGGGTTCAAAAATTTTTACAATTTTCTAAATACATCATTCTTTCTACGCTGATTATTGCTATGGCAAGGCCTAGAACTTACACCATTTTTAGCGATAGAGACGAAACCAAAGGCATTGATATTTTCTTAGCGATTGACATTTCGCCCAGTATGTTGGCCAAAGATTTAGAGCCTGATAGAATTACAGCTTTGAAAAAAATAGCAACGGATTTTGTCAAAAAAAGGGAAGGCGATAGAATAGGAATTGTGGAATATTGGGGAGAAGGAATTACAAAAGTTCCACTCACTTCTGACCATCAAGTGGTTTTAGATGAAATTAGAGACATGAGTCCGAGTGAAGAACTTACAGGAACAGCAATTGGAGAAGGACTTTCTGTAGCAGTAAATCATTTGAAAGACAGTAAGTCAAAGTCTAAAATCATTATTTTAATGACTGATGGTGTAAATACGGTTCCGAATGCGATGCCACCACAATTTGCAGGCGAATTGGCAAAATCTTACGGAATTAAAGTGTACACGATAGGAATCGGAACGAATGGTTTCGCATTATTTCCGCAGATTACATCTTTTGGAATACAATTTTTCGAGCAAGAAGTGCAGATTGATGAAGCTACGCTTTCTGAAATTGCGACTTTAACAGGTGGAAAATATTACAGAGCCACTTCTAATACTAGTTTAGAAAATGTATATAACGAGATTAATTCTTTAGAAAAATCGAAAATTAAAACCAATAAAATTTACAATTACGAAGAATATTTCAGGGTTTTTCTTTGGATTGCCTTGGTGTTTTTATTGATAGATGCAGTTTTAAGATGGAGAATTTTCAGGATTTTTAATTAAAAAATAGAAATGAATTTTAGTCTAGGAAATATTTGGTATTTATTGTTGTTATTGCTTTTGCCAGTAATAGCGTGGCTTCTTTTTGGTTTCAAAAAATGGAAATCAGAAAGGAGAAATATTTTTGCTGAAACTCAATTTCAAGAAGATTTGTTTCCAAAAAATTATCAATTTTCTAAATTTTTCCCAGTTTTATATTTGTTGGCTTTTGTGTTTTTGATTTTAGCAATGGTAGATTTTCTAGGAGGAAAAGAAGAGATGAAAATCCAACAAAAAGTAAATTCTGTGATTTTTTTGCTAGATGTTTCTAACTCTATGAACGCGCAAGATGTGCAACCTTCTCGATTAGAACAAGCCAAAAACATTTTGATTAATACCATACAAAATTTGGGCGATGACAAAGTAGGAATCGTAGTTTTTGCAGGAGATGCACAATCTATAATGCCTTTGACTACAGATTATTCTGCTGCCGAAACGTATATTGGAGCGATAGAAACCACTACGATTGGGAAACAAGGGACAGATTTTCTAAAAGCAATAGAAGTAGCCACAGAAAAATTTAAAAATGTTCCGAAAGGTGCTAGAAAAATCGTTTTAATTAGCGATGGCGAAGATAATGAAGGAAATGACAAAGCGGCGATAGATGAAGCATTGAGACAAGGAATAACCATCAATTCCGTAGGAATAGGAAAAGAAGATGGAGCGCCAATTCCTATTTATGAATTTGGGCAATTAATGGGTTACAAAACTGATATTCTCGGCGAGACAATTATTACCAAAAGACAAACGGAAGCATTGATGTCTCTCGCTTTTGATACTAACGGAGAATATGTAGACGGAAATGATATGGAAGGAGCAGTCAATAAAATTGTTTTGCAACTCAGAAACCAAAAAGGAGCTACTGAAACATTGGTAAATACACAATCTGCGGTGCATTATTACCCATGGTTTTTGGGCGTTTCGCTTTTTATATTTGTCATTATTTTTCTTTTTAATCCTAAAAAAGATTTCAATTTTTAAAAATGAAAACTTTAGAAAACGCAAAACCTTGAATTTTAGTCTCAAAAAACTATTTTTTATCAATTATTTAACATTTTTAGGATTTAATTTTAACAATTAAAGCGATATTTTTGTACCAACAAATGTTGAGAAAGTTTTTTGTACATATTAGCTTATTTTTTCTTGGTCTAATTGCCGTTAAGGCCCAAGAAAGTTTAAACACCCTAATCTTCAGAGGAAACCGAAGCTTCGACAAACAAAAGTATGGCGAAGCTACTTCCACATTTTCGGAAGCGGTGAAAAAAAATGAAAAAGATTTTGGTGCGCATTATAATTTGGGCAATTCTTTGTATAAAATAAAAAAGTACGATGAAGCGATTGCCGAATATCAAAAAGCTCAAAAAAACACCAATAATAAAGATGAAAAAGCAGCTTCTTATTACAACGAAGGAAATGCTCATCTTCAAAATGGTGATGGCGAAAAAGCAGTCAATGCTTATAAGAATGCTTTGAAATTCGATCCAGATAATGAAGCGATTTTAAAAAATTTACAAATTGCAAAGAAGAAGCAAAAGCAAAAAGACAATAAACAAAATCAACAAAACCAACAACAAAATCAACAAAATAACCAAAATAAAAACCAAGATAATAATCAAAATCAGCAAGGAGATCAAAATCAAGAAAATAAAAATAACAATACCAAAAATCAACCGAACGGTAATATAGGTGACCAAAATAAAGGAAAAGGAAATCAAGGAGCGGAAAAACAAAATCAGAAAAACGAACCGCAAAATCCTAATGACCCAAATAAAATTCCTAAAGATTTGCAAAAATTAATTCTGCAAAGAAGTGCAAATCAAGAAAGAGAAACCGCTAAAAAGTTACTCAATAAAAATGGTTACTATTCACCAGAAAGCAATACAAAAGACTGGTAATTAATGCAAAAAATTCTCAACATATTATTTTTTGTAATGTCTGCAATTTCTTACGGACAAGTTACCGTTTTGACTGATGTCAACACCAAAGAACCGAAGCAAAATGAACCCGTTGTTCTCACCATTGTACAAGAAGTGGTAGGCGAAAACATGGAACAGCAGAGTCCGCTTCGTCTTCCTGATTTATCAAAATTCGATATTGTAGGAAGTGCTTCCGAACAAAATACATTCATTGACCAAAAAAGAGGAATTAGAGTAAACCAAATCATTTATCAATTATATCTTCAGCCAAAAGTTACGGGAAAAGTGAAAATAGGCTCGGCTTTACTTACCGTAAATGGTAAAATCTATAAGTCTGAACCTTTTGACATTCTGGTGAAAGAAACGTCACGAGCTGAAACAGAATATCTTTCTAAAGACGTTTATCTGAATGTAGAAGTTCAAGATAAGGAAGTTTATGAAAATCAGCCAACTGTAGCGGTTTTAAGAGCTTATAGCAAGAATTATGATAACTTCAGAAAGTTAGAAAATATAAAATTTCCGCAACAGAATAATGCGAGAATTAAGCCTATCAGTTACAAAAAACAAGACATAGAAAATGTAAATGGCGAAATGGCTTCGCAAGTGATTGCTATGTTTATTATTTTCCCAGAAGAAGCGGGTAATGTAGAAATAGAGCCAGTTTCGGCAATGGTGAAAACTCCAGAAATCAGTAAAATTGTTTCGAATAAGGTTAAAATTAATGTAAAAACTTTGCCGAAAGATTCTCCAGAGAATTTTAAAAATGCGGTAGGTAAATTTCATGTTTCCATTAAAGAAATTGCAAAAACAGAACCTCTGGAAGTAAACAAACCGATTGACGTTTTGGTGAAAATTTCTGGTTTAGGAAATTTAGACGAAGATAAATTGCCGAAATTAATAGAATCTAAAGATTATACTTTTTTCAAACCTCAGATTATAAGCAAATTATCTACCAATAAAGAAGGAGTGAAAGGTTCAATTACTGCAAAATATGTGGTGATTCCTAAGCATGAAGGGAAAATCAATATTTCTACTGAACCATTTTCGTTTTTCAATCCAGAACTGAATCAGTACATTGATTTGGGTGTGAAAAGTATTGTGTTGAATGTCCTAAATTCAGCTCAAATTGCAGCGCAGAAATCAACTATTGATATTGTGGATGATTATACTGCCAATGTTTTAAATAGCGTTCCTTTACCTGTTATTGAAAAAGAAAAACATACACAGTCTTACCGTTTTAATTTTAAAAATTTATTTTCTGGTTTGGCAGTTCTTGTAATGGGAACTTTCCTTTTCTTCTTGTGGATTAGACCTAAGAAAAAAGCTCTAGTTACTGTTGAAAATAAACCCATTACTACCATTAGAGAAGAAGAAGAAAAAATTAAAAATCTTCTAAAACCAGGCTTTGAAGCTAATTTAGAATATCTGAAAACGCTTTTGTCTAACAGAGACTATTCAGCATTTTTTGCTACTTATGAAGAGTTGCAACAAGATGCAGAACAGCATATTCAGCAAAAATTTGGAATGGGATTGAAAGCTTTTTTAGAAAATTACAAAGGTTCTCAGTTCACCGAAGATTTTAGAAATCTAGAACAACAAATTTCAATAGAAAAATACTCGCCTATTCATGACGACTACCATTTAGAAGAGCTTTACAATTCCATAGCTGCGATATATACTGAAATTATGGAATAATAAAAGTATTTCATACTTTTGTGAAAATAATAAAAAAATCACACTATGTTAGAATCGTTTTCTTTTAAAGAAACCTTGACTTGTTTTATGGTTTTGTTTGCAGTAATCGATATTTTAGGTTCTGTTCCTATTATTGTTTCTCTTAGAAAGCAATTCGGGCATATTGATGCAGAAAGAGCGTCGATTGTTTCAGGAGTATTGATGATTGTTTTTCTTTTTGTAGGAAAAGAAATGCTAAAATTCATCGGGATAGACGTGAATTCGTTTGCGATTGCAGGTGCTTTGGTTATTTTTATTATTGCTTTGGAAATGATTTTGGGAATAGAAATTCACAAAGTAGAAAATGTGAAGGCAGCTTCTATCGTTCCGATTGCGTTTCCTTTAGTAGCAGGAGCTGGAACACTAACTACAACGTTATCACTTCGTGCAGAATTTCATGTAGTGAATATTATTTTAGGGATTTTGCTCAATACCATTTTGGTTTACATCGTACTAAAATCTGCCAATTTCTTAGAAGAAAAAATAGGAGATGCTACGCTGATGATTTTCAAAAAAGTTTTTGGAATTATCCTTTTAGCGATTTCTATTAAATTATTTACCGCTAACTTTGCGCAGTTATTTTCTACTTACGTACAATTTTAAAATTATCAATATTAAATCATAAATCTCATACCAATGACAACGTTTTACAAAGTTTTTTTAGTGCTTTTTATTATATTTTTAGGAGTTAATCTTTATGCAATCGACTGGAATTTAGGTTTTATGCATTCAGAAAACAATAAATTCTTATTCTCTATAGTCGCATCTATTATAGGAATTTTAGTTACTCTGGTTATGAACACTTGGAAAAAACTTTCGCAGAAAAATAGTTAATGAAAAATCCGCTTCTAGAAGCGGATTTTTTTATTGTAAATGATGAAGAATAGCTTGAGATTTCAGTTCGGTTTCTCGCCATTCTTTTTCTGGCGAAGAAAGTGCCGTAATTCCGCCACCTGCAAAAGCGATTACTTGATTTTTGTAAATTTTTGCACATCTAAGATTCACAAAGTAATAAATTTCTTCCTCGGTTTCTATTTTAATGTAACCTGCGTAAAATTCACGGTTATATTGTTCGATTTCTATAATTTTTTCTTTGCAAAAATCTTTTGGAATTCCACAAACTGCAGGAGTAGGGTGGAGTTCTTCAATTAATTCTTCA
This sequence comes from Cloacibacterium sp. DMC96, assembly GCF_056313765.1. Classification (NCBI taxonomy): domain Bacteria; kingdom Pseudomonadati; phylum Bacteroidota; class Flavobacteriia; order Flavobacteriales; family Weeksellaceae; genus Cloacibacterium; species Cloacibacterium sp. DMC96. The sequence continues at coordinate 491,432 of NZ_JBQUZQ010000001.1, forward strand.
AGCCTATTATCTCCAATTTTTGCAGTGAAATCAGTTCTGAGATGCTTAATATTCCCCGAAATATGATTGTATGTTTCACTCTGTGCAATTTCAACAGCATATTTTTTTAAAATTTCAGAAATATAATGGGTAACAGGTTTTTGTTCTTCGATTTCTTTCTCGCTCCATTCTTCATCTACGGGAAGTGTTCCTGCCAAACTCATGGTGAAAAACTCATGTGTTTTTTTATTGAATTTTCCTAAAATTTCTGGTGTTGCACCGATCCAAATTTCTTCATCAGTAATGAGAAGATAACAAAGTGTATTGGGATATTTTTTGCAAAGCAGTTGGTAGGTTTCTTCTAAATTGATGGAAGAAATTTCTTTAGCAATAGGTCTAGAAATAACCAATTTTGGCAAGTTATTTTGCTTGATGATTTCAATCGCTTTGTCTAATTTTTGGAGATATTCTTCATGCTGAGGAATATTTAGTTCAGCATTCATTTCAGGAAAATTTTCTACCTCAAAAAAGGAAGATTCGAGTTCTTCTGAAGTACAAACTTCTAGATTTTCTGCTTGTAAATGAATGGTTTTCCCATTGGTAAAAGGAAAAAAAGAAGCCACATTTCTTGCAGCTTCATGATGATGTATTAGGATAAATTTTTCGTCAAAAGGTAATCTGAAAATAGCTTTCATTACTTTTCTATTTTTCGGTTAATCACCATGTTTGTCATCGTAGAATGACACAGTAAACTTCCGTTTTCGTCTTTTATTTCTATTTCCAGAAAATGGAGGGTTTGTCCTTTTCTAATCATTCTAGCCGTTCCTGTAACGGTTCCTTCGGTTTTACTTTTCAGGTGATTAGAATTGATATTGGTTCCTACAGCAGCTTTTCCTTCTTGAGCTACCAAAATATTAGAAAGACATGAGCCTAAACTTTCTGCAAATGCAATATTAGCGCCACCATGTAATAAACCTAATGGCTGATGAACTCTAGAATTTACGGGCATAGTTCCTACCAAATAATCGTCTCCCAAATCGGTGAAAACGATTTCTAAAGTTTCCATTAAAGTGTTTTTATTCCAAAGGTTGAGCTGTGCTAATTTTTCTTCGTTGGTCATCATAAAAATTCAACTTTTAGATTAGTAGATTTTTGGATTCCACTTTTCTGGATATTTTGGAGTAATTTTTTTGTAATATTCTTGTAATTCTTCCATGATGCTTTCGTAGCTTCTGGTCTGAATGTCTTCAACAGAAATTTGTTTACCTAAATGAATACTTTTGGTTTTAAAATCTCCAGCAGCAATAACGATAGGAACGTTTGATTCTTTTGCCATATGATAGAATCCTTTTCTCCATTTGTTAACAAGACTTCTGGTTCCTTCTGGTGTAATTACTAAGCTGAAATCATCTTTGGCAAATTCATTTTTTACAAAATTTACCAAGTCATTTCTTTGGCTTCTATCGATTCCAACTCCGCCCAATGCTTTTACAATAAAACCGTACCAAGCCTTTGTGTGAGCATCTTTTATGATAACTTTTAGTTTCTTGTCCAGAACCCAATAAGCTAGATTTCCTAGAATGTATTCATCATTAGCAGTGTGTGGAGCTACTACTAAAACGCAACGGTCTAAATTACTTGCGGGACCTTCTAACACAATCTTCCAACCCCAAACCCAAAGGATAAACTTTGCGATAATTTTCTTAATAAATTTCATATTTTTCTCTTTAAAAAACAAAACAAGTAACCCTAGCAAAAAGGTTACTTGCAAATATAATTATTTTATAGATTATAATCTTTCTAAAATAGACTGCTGATGAACTCCATTATTTTCATCACGATTTCTAAGACAAATTGTATCATAATTTCAAGTGTTTTTTGTTTGTTTTATGTGAGTTTCATTCACTTAGCGAAGGTATTAATTATTTTTAATTTTAAAATATTTTAAATGTTAAAATTTTATAAAATATCTTTTCACTTCGGCTACTTAGTTTCTAGTGTAGGGTTGCGGAAGTTTCTGTTGTTATCATCAGCAACCCAACTAAACTAGAACTATTTATTTTTGGTGTTAATTTCTATTTTAGAATCGCCATCTTTAATTGAAATATTAAGGTCTTTTAAATTTTCTAAATCTTTCAGACTGTTAATATTTTTGACGTCTTTTTCTAAAATGCTGTCTGCAACTTTTTTAGGATATTTTTTTCCGTTGATAATTACACTGTCAGCATTTTCAGAATCGTATTCTATTGTAGTTCCGTTGATATTGATTTTATTTTTTTCGTTAATGATATCTCCATTTTCATTGTTGTTATTTTCATCGTCATCATCTATTCCGTTTGCATTAAGGTCACCGTTTACATTAAGATGTTCGTTTCCTTTTGCAACTTTCATATCTTTCGGAACCACCAATTCATAATCTACACTGTAATGTCTGAATCTGTATTGGTAAGGATAACTTACGAAATTTGGTAATAAAATTTTGTTGCCTACCACTTCTACAGGAACATTAAGTTCTAGAGGTTTGTTATAACCTTCCGCATATTTTTTAATGATGAGGTAAGGCTGAGTAATATTAGCATTTCTTACGACTTCTACGTTTGGATAATCTTCTTCGAAAACCATTTTCTTGTCAGAGAAAATATCATCATCATAAGCAGTATAATTCGCTGGAATGTTTACTTGTTTTTTGTCAATGATAAGGCTATCAGTTGGCTGAACATTGATAGAAATATTTTCGGTTTCTTCTTTGTCGCCTTTATAAGACATATCTATTTTTGCCATGTTTACTCCGAAATAAGTTCCTAAAAGCACAATTGCTAAGAATAAACCACCCAATACATATCCTAAATTTCTTAATTTAGTTTTAGGAGATAATAATTTGATGCTTATTAAGCTGAAAAGAACTGCTGGAAATAATGTTCCGAGTACAATGAGTGAAGAAAGGATATATTTCATTCCGCCATCGTCAAACAAGAAATTCATTTTGCTTACACCAGGAAAATCTGGATTTCCAAATAAATTGAAAAAGAAGAATAAACCGATGATTGCTCCAAGTGCTAAGAAAGCGAAAATAGCACCGAAAAGAACTCTTAAAACGTTTAGCAATCCGCTACCAGCATAAGTTACTACAGGTTTAGCTTCATTGTACATTTCACCCACTTTTGCAGTAGATTCATTGGCAAATTTTACGATATTGCTAGATTCTTCTTTTAAATTGTCAAAATTCAAGGGTTTACCTTTCATTTTAAGAAAATCTGCTGCAGTTTCTGCTTTTGGAAGGATAATCCAAAATACTAAATATAAGAATACGATGAGGGTAGTAGAGATTCCAGCGGTGAACAGTCCTAAAAATGCAACACCAAACCAAATAACTCTCATCCAAGTTACGTCCATCCCGAAATAAGCAGCCAGACCAGAGCAAACACCTGCTAATTTCATATTTTCTGGATCACGGAACAGTTGTTTTTGCTGTGCCGAAGAAAATGAAGGTCTTGATTTTTTATTGGCAGTTTTATCAGAAAAATAAGCTTCTTCTTGTTCTTCTATTACTTCTGGTTTACCAATTTGGGCAATTACTTTTTCTATATCATCATCATTTACCACTTCTCTTTTTCCCATGTTATCTTTTAGAATTTCTACAATTCTAATTTCGATATCATGCATAATTTCGTCTGCTTCTGATTCCTCTAGAGAACTTCTCAGTGCAGCGAGGTAGTCACTCAGTTTTATGTATGCGTGTTCTTCTATTACGAAAGAAAAACCAGCAAGTCCTATTGATAATGTTTTGTTCATAGTTTAGTTTTTATGATGTTTTGGTGATTTGGTTTACAGATTCTGTTAATTCATTCCAAGTATTTTGTAATTCTGCTAAAAAGGTTTTTCCTTTTTCAGTGATTTGGTAGTATTTTCTTGGCGGTCCACTGGTAGATTCTTCCCATCTGTAAGCAAGAAATTCTCCATTTTTCAATCTTGTAAGTAGCGGATAAAGAGTTCCTTCTACTACATCTAGCTTTCCTTTTTTGAGTTCGTCTATTAAATCAGAAACATACATTTCTTTATTATTGATAAGGCTCAAAATACAGAACTCTAGAATTCCTTTTCGCATTTGCGCTTTGGTATTTTCTGTGTTCATGTTTTTTAGTTATTAGTGGTTTTTATAATTTGTTATAACATTCATTTCACGAATTTTTTTCTGTTGAACAAAAATAGGTATTTTTTAGTAATATGCAATGCAAAGTAGTAATGCAAAAAAATATATTACTATTTTCTTTCTTCGAAATAGTGAATCGTTCTCGTTTTTGGTAAAAGTAACCAAAGTAAAAAATAGACAAATACGACCATAAACGTAGAAATTCCCGCCGAAAATATTCCGAAGAATGCCAGTAAGAACCATGCAACTCTTACTAAAGAGACATCTATCCCGAAATATCTTCCAAGTCCTGAACAAACCCCAGCGATTCTTCTATTGTCTCCATCGCGAGTTAGTTTTGCTCTACAACCAGTGTAAAATTGGTTTTCATTTTGTTGATAAGTTTTCATTTTAATGATTTTTGTGATTTTCTTATGCAAAGATATATATAAAATTTAGTATTATGCAATACAAAGTAGTAAATTTTTTTTAATTATTTAGTTAAGTCATTGATAGTCAGTTATAAAAATTTCAAGTGTAAATTTTAATAATTTTTGTTTTTGACAAAAATCACGTTTTCATTGTAACATCTGTTACCGAAATTGGTGAAAACCAACCGTAATTTTGCAGTATCAATTTTGTTTCACTTTAGAAATGAAGTTTTTTAATCCATTAAAGATTTATAGATGAAAATACTAATAGTAGGAGGAGTTGCAGGAGGCGCAACAGCAGCAACCAGATTGAGAAGACTCTCAGAAGAAAACGAAGTTATAATTTTTGAAAAAGGACAATATGTAAGCTTTGCGAATTGTGGTTTGCCTTATCATATTAGCGGAACGATTGACAAGAGAGATGCTCTTTTATTACAAACCCCCGAATCCCTAAAAGAAAGATACAACTTAGATGTAAGAGTTTTTACAGAAGTTTTATCTATTTATACAGTCGATAAAAAAGTTTCAGTAAAAAATTTACAAACAGGCGAAATTTACTTAGAAAGCTATGATAAATTATTGCTTTCTCCAGGTGCAGAACCTATAAAACCTCCTTTTGAAGGAATTGATTCTGATAAAATTTATACGCTCAGAAATATTCCTGATATGGATAAAATTGTAGCAAAAACCAAAAATGCTCAGAATTTTGTAGTTGTTGGCGGTGGTTTCATTGGTTTGGAAGTTGCCGAAAACTTGATTGAAGCTGGAAAGTCTGTGAAATTGGTAGAATTGGGCAATCAAGTAATGGCGCCTGTAGATTTTGATATTGCCAGTTTCGTTCACGAAAAAGCAAAACAAAAAGGGCTTGAATTGTTGTTAAACGTTGGCGTAGAAAAATTTAACGATAAAGGCGAAACCATAGAAGTATTCTTAAACAATGGAACTTCTGTAGAAACGGATGCTGTAATTCTCGCAATCGGAGTAAAACCAGAAACCAAATTAGCAGAAGAAGCAGGTTTGGAAATTGGTGAAACTCGTGGAATTTTGGTGAACGAATTTATGCAAACCTCTAATCCTGATATTTATGCAGTGGGAGACGCAATAGAAGTAGCGCATTACATCAACAATAAAAAAGTGTTGATTCCTTTAGCTTGGCCAGCAAACAGACAAGGTAGAATAGTAGCTGACAATATCGTTCTAGGAAATCAATACAAATATACAGGAAGTTTGGGTTCATCAATTTTGAAATTTTTTGAATTTTCTGTAGCTTCCACTGGTTTGAATGAAAAAACTTTGAAAAAATTCGGAATTCCTTATAAAACTGCCATTGTAACTCGCGGTCATCACGCGGGTTATTATCCTGGCGCTAAAAATATGGTTCTAAAAGTTATTTTCGATGAAAATGGTAAAATTTTCGGAGCGCAGGCTGTTGGCGAAGCTGGAGTTGATAAAAGAATTGATGTCATTGCAACGGCAATCAAAGGAAATCTCACGGTTTATGATTTACCAGAAATTGAAATTACTTATGCTCCGCCTTTTAACTCGGCGAAAGATCCTGTAAATATTGCTGGTTATGCTGCAGAAAATATTTTGAAAGGAGATTTAGAAATGGTGAATTATGATGAATTTTGGGATTTTGTCAAAGAGAATGATGCGGTAATTTTAGATGTAAGAACTTCAAAAGAATTTTCAGGAGGAGCAATTGAAGGAGCAATTAATATTAACGTAGATGATTTACGAGCAAATCTCGAAAAATTAGATAAGAATAAAACGTATGCCATTTATTGCCAAGTTGGTTTGCGAGGTTATTTAGCGAATAGAATTATGAGAAATAACGGTTTCCGAGCCGTGAACTTAAACGGAGGGTATAATCTTTGGTCAAAAGTTCAATCATAGTAATAGTTTTTTGTTAACAAGAAGGCTTCAATTTTTATTGGAGCCTTTTTTGTTTTCAATAATTGTTCAATAATAATATGATTTTAATCAGAAATCTCCAAAACATGACAAAAGTATGCTTATAAAACTCAAAGTTCTTATGCTTTAATTAATAATTTTGTTAATTGAACTTTTGTGACCAATCTTTTCTAAAAGTCACTTTTTATAAATGTAGATAACATCAAATAAACACATAAAATGAGTTTTATTAAAACGGATTTAACCAAACTTGCAAACCTTAATAAAAGCAAGGGAACTGGTTCTATTAGGAAAAGCAAACCAGAATACGTTGATTTTTTTCCACCTTGTAATAACGCTTGTCCAGCTGGCGAAAATATTCAGGCTTGGCTTTCTCTAGCTCAAGAAGGAAAAATAGAAGACGCTTGGAGAAAATTGACCGAGCAAAATCCTATGGCTGCAATTCATGGGAGAGTTTGTTATCATCCTTGCGAAAATTCTTGCAACAGAAAAGATTTAGATTCTTCGGTGAGCATTCACGCGGTAGAAAGATTCTTAGGAGACGAAGCATTAAAAAATAATTGGCAATTTTATCCCCCAAAAACACTTACCGGTAAGAAAATTATGATTGTAGGTGCAGGTCCTTCTGGACTTTCGGCGGCATATCATCTTAGAAAATTAGGCCACGAAGTCACTATTTTCGAAGCTGGCCCAGTTGCTGGTGGAATGATGAACTTTGGGATTCCTGCGTACAGAATGCCTAGAAATATTCTTCAAGCTGAAATTAAAAGAATTGAAAATTTCGGAGTAAAGATTGTCCTCAATTATAAAGTTCAAGATATTCTCCAAGAAAAAGAAAATGGTGGTTTCGATGCGGTTTTTGTAGCTATTGGAGCTCATTTAGCCAAAAAAGTAAATATTCCAGCACAAGAAGCGAGTAAAATTTTAGATGCCGTTTCTTTCTTGAAAGAAGCAGATGAAAATAGTGAGAATAAACCACTTTTAGGAAGAAGAGTTGCGATTTATGGTGGTGGAAATACCGCAATGGATGCAGCGAGAACTGCGAAAAGATTAGGTGCAGATGAAGCCATGATTATTTACAGAAGAGACCGTGAACATATGCCTGCTCACGAATTTGAAGCAGATGAAGCTTTAAGCGAGGGGGTAAAAATCCATTGGTTGAGCACCATTAAAAATATGGAAACTTCTTCTATCACCGTTGAAAAAATGCAAGTGGTTAATGGAAAAGCCGTTCCAACTGGTGAATACGAAACTTTGGAAGCAGATTCATTAATTCTAGCTCTTGGCCAAGAAGCAGATACAGATTTCTTAAAACATATTGAAGGAATTACCTTCAAAGAGGATGGAACAACCGTTGAAGTAAATCCGTCAATGATGACAGGTTATCCCGGAATTTTTGCAGGAGGAGATATGGTTCCTAGTGAAAGAACGGTAACGATTGCAACGGGACACGGTAAAAAAGCAGCCAGAAATATTGATGCTTGGCTTAGAAATACCACTTACGAAAAATCAGCCAACAATCCTTTAGTTACCATCGAAAAACTACAAATTTGGTTCAAAACAGATGCTGAAAAGAAAGCACAACAACATTTAGAAATTGAGAAAGCAGTAGAAACTTTTGATGAAATTGTTGCAGGTTATACTACTGAAGAAGCAGTTTACGAAGCACAACGTTGTCTCTCTTGCGGAAATTGTTTCGAGTGTGATAGTTGTTATGGAGCGTGTCCGGAAGGTGCGATTTCCAAAAACGGAAAAGGAGAAGGTTACACCATCAATTACGATTTGTGTACAGGTTGTGGCGTTTGCGCAGAACAATGTCCATGTCACGCTTTAGATATGGTTTTAGAACATTAATCAATTGAAAAAAATGAAAAATCAAAATAAAATAATAGCAACCATCGACGGCAACGAAGCTGCTGCGTACATCGCGTACAGAGTAAACGAAGTTTGTGCCATTTATCCTATTACGCCATCTTCTACTATGGCAGAATTGGCAGACGAATGGGCGTCTAAAGGAATTAAAAATATCTGGGGAAACGTTCCCGAAATTATAGAAATGCAAAGTGAAGGGGGTGCTGCTGGTACAGTTCACGGTTCGCTTCAAGCTGGTGCTTTAACAACAACTTTTACCGCATCTCAAGGGTTAATGTTGATGCTTCCAAATATGTACAAAATTGCAGGAGAACTTACGAGTGCAGTTTTTCATGTGGCAGCACGTTCTTTGGCAGCACAAGCTTTGTCGATTTTTGGTGATCATCAAGATGTAATGGCGGCTAGAACTACTGGTTTTGCAATGCTTTCTTCTGCAAGTGTTCAAGAAGCGCATGATATGGCGCTCATTGCACAAGCTACCACTTTGAGAGCGAGAATTCCCTTTATTCATTTCTTTGACGGTTTCAGAACGTCTCACGAAGTGAACAAGATTAATCTTTTAAATGACGACCAAATCCGTGCAATGATAGATGATGAATTGGTGATTGCACATAGAAATAGAAGCCTAAATCCTGATAAACCTTTCGTAAGAGGAACTGCTCAGAATCCTGATGTTTATTTCCAAGGAAGAGAAACTTCTAATCCTTTTTATGCTAAAATTCCTACCATTTTAAAGGAAGAAATGAAGAAATTCTCTGAAATTTCGTGTAGAAATTATGCTCCTGTTACATATTACGGACATCCAGAAGCAGAAAATGTTATCGTAATTATGGGTTCTGGAGTAGAAACCGTGATTCCAACTTCAGAATTTTTGAATAAAAATGGAGAAAAAACAGGTGTTCTTAAAATCTCGTTGTTCAGACCATTTCCTAATGAAGATTTCATTTCGGTTTTACCAAAATCTGTGAAAAAAATTGCCGTTTTAGATAGAACCAAAGAGCCAGGAAGCAATGGTGAACCGATGTATCAAGACGTTTTGGTTTGCCTTACAGAAGCACTTACGAATGGAACTTTAGATAAAATGCCTAAAATTATTGGTGGTAGATACGGACTTTCGTCTAAAGAATTTACTCCAGCAATGGTAAAAGCGGTTTATGATAATTTAAAAACTGAAAATTCTAAAAACCATTTTACGGTAGGGATTACAGATGATGTAAGTTTTACCAGTATCAATGTAGATTATAGTTTCAAATTAGATGATTCTGGATGGAACCAAGCTCTATTTTTCGGTTTGGGAGCTGATGGAACTGTAGGTGCAAATAAAAACTCTATTAAGATTATAGGCGAAAATACAGAACTTTCAGCGCAAGGATATTTCGTTTATGATTCTAAAAAATCTGGAGCGAAAACCGTTTCTCACCTTCGTTTTGGGCACGAACCGATTGAAGCGCCTTATTTAATTTCAAAAGCAGATTTCATCGCTTGTCATTTCTTCAAATTTTTAGAAAATGAAGATATGCTCAGTTTTGCTAAAAATGGAGCGAAATTTTTATTGAATTCACCTTATTCTAAAGATGAAGTTTGGGATAAATTGCCTTACCAAGTTCAGCAACAATTGATTGAAAAAAATATTAGATTTTTTGTGATAGATGCCAATGAAGTTGCCGAAAATACAGGAATGCGAGGCAGAATTAATACCATTATGCAAACGTGTTTTTTCAAACTTTCAGGAGTTTTGCCAGAGGAAGAAGCCATCAAACAAATCAAAAAAGCGATTGAAAAAACGTATATCAAAAAAGGTCAAGCTGTAGTAAACAAAAACTTTGAAGCGGTAGACCAAACTTTGGCGAATTTGTTTGAAGTTAAAATTCCAACTGCGGTAACTGTCGAAAAAGGAGAGGAGCAAACTGTTGACGAAAATGCACCAGATTTTGTGAAAAATATCACCTACAAAATGATGATTGGCAAAGGTGATGATTTACCTGTAAGTGCTATTCCTGCTGATGGAACTTATCCTAATGGAACTACAAAATGGGAAAAACGTAATATTTCTGAAAAAGTAGCCCATTGGAATTCAGACATCTGTATTCAGTGTGGTAATTGTAGTTTTGTTTGTCCTCATTCTGTCATTCGTTCTAAATTTTATCACAAAGATTTATTGACTGAAGTTCCAGAAGGTTTCCAATCTGCACCAATTAATGCAAGAGGTTTCCCTGAAACCAAGTTCACGCTTCAGGTTTATGAAGAAGATTGTACTGGTTGTAAATTATGCTACGAAGCTTGTCCGGTTATCGACCAAGAAAATGAAGAATTGCGTGCGATTAATATTTTACCAAAAAATCCAGACCTTAAAAAACATAGAAAAGTGATTTCTTATTTCGAGAAATTACCAATTCACGATAAAAATATGGTGAATTATTCCACAGTTCACGGCGTACAATTCTTAGAACCAATGTTCGAGTTTTCTGGAGCTTGTGCAGGTTGTGGAGAAACACCTTACATTAAAGTGCTCACTCAACTTTTCGGTGATAGATTAATGGTAGCCAATGCAACGGGTTGTTCATCAATCTACGGAGGAAATTTACCAACTACACCTTGGAGTTCTAATTCTAAAGGAAAAGGACCAGCTTGGAGCAATTCTCTCTTTGAAGATAATGCCGAATTTGGTTTGGGAATGAGACTTTCTGCGGATAAGCAATTGCAAATGGCTCATTATTACGCCGAAAAATTAAAACCAGAATTGGGCGAAGATTTCATCAATGAAATTATCCATGCACCACAAAAATTAGAAAGTCAAATCATCAAACAAAGAGAAAGAGTAGAAATTCTAAAAAATAGATTGCAATTTTCTGAAAATCCAGATGCGAAACATCTTTATTCTCTTGCAGACCACTTGGTTCATCGTGCTGTCTGGCTCATTGGTGGTGATGGTTGGGCTTATGATATAGGAAGTGGAGGTTTAGACCATGCACTTTCTACAGGTAGAAATATCAATGTTTTGGTTTTAGATACTGAGGTTTACAGTAATACAGGAGGACAAAGTTCTAAAGCTACGCCAACTGCTGCTTCTGCGAAATTTGCAACTGCAGGAAAACGTGTTGGCAAAAAAGATTTGGCGATGCAAGCCATTTCTTACGGAAATGTTTACGTAGCAACTGTTGCGATGGGAGCAAATCCTCAACAAACATTATTGGCGATGCGTGAAGCAGAAGCTTATGACGGACCTTCATTAATTCTAGCGTACAGTCATTGTATTGCACACGGAATTGATATGGAAAAAGGTTTGAATCAACAAAAAATGGCGGTTTCTAGTGGTTATTGGCCATTGATTAGATTCAATCCTGTGTTGAGAAAAAACAATAAAAATCCGTTTATCTTAGATTCTATTCGTCCTACAATTCCGTTTGAAGAATATGCGTACAACGAATTGCGTTACCGAGTTCTAAAACAAACGCAACCGCAAGATGCAGAACATTTAATGCAATTAGCACAAGAAATTGTAGATTTAAGATGGAAAACGTACGAAGATATGGCTTCACTCGGAGCTGAAAACTTCCAACCGACTTTTTAATTGAAAGTTGAAAATTGAAAATGAAAACCTTGCTGAATTTCAAAATCAGTAAGGTTTTTTTTAATAAATTTGATATAAATAAATTTAAATGAAAAATCTAATAACCACATTTTTTCTTTTTCTTGGAATCGTTGCTTTTTCACAGGAAAAAACCTTTGATACTGTTTCTCAGCAATTAAAAAATTCATCTAAAATTGATAATAGCGATAAAAAAGTAGCTAATCTTTTGCAAAGATTTTATACCGAAGCATTACAGTCTGACAAAGGCGAGTTAAGTAATGATACTCCTGAAATAATTAATAAAACTTTTGAGGATAATAATTTAAAAAATGGATATATACTTTTTGTATTTTTCATGTATCAAGATTATATTTCTAAAACAGCAGCGATAGGTAAACCTACAAACTCAAAATATCAGGTTCAAGTGATGGATTTTTTATACAAAGAGAGTAAGGAGATTTGGGATAGAGTTCCTGCAATTATTTATATTTATGGATATGAAGCCCTTGAAAATGATAATAAAATAGAAGAATCTACAAAAATGATTTCCGAAGGATTGAAAGAGTATCCTGATTCTGTTCCTTTAAAGGTTTATCAGTACCTTAAAACAAAAGATCAACTTTTGAAAGAGGATTTAATTAAAAATCATGCTAACCATTGGATGGTTTTGCAATATAAACTTTAATGCAAACAAAAAATCCCTACCGAGAAATTGGTGGGGATTTTTTCAACACAAAAGTTTTTATTTAGATAAAAATAATTTGAGTGCCTTCTCCAGCTGCTCTTGCGTAGAAATCTCCTACAGTTAATATGCCTTCCACTTCTGGAGTTAAGTCTTCTTCTTTTAAATCAAACATTTCAAAAGCCAATTTACAAACCCAAAGTCTGCAACCAGAAGCGGATAAAATTTCTATAAATTCATCAATTGGCGGAATATCTAATTTTTCCATTTTAGATTTCATCATTTTGGTAGCGAGAGCTTCCATTCCTGGTAAACCTCCCAACATGGTAGGCATGTGCATTGCAGGATTTCCTACAGTAGCCACGTGAATGTCTTTTAGTCTGTCTTTAATTACAGCATCTAGTCCGAAGAAAGTAAAGAAAATTTCTGCTTCCATACCTTCCATTCTCGCTCCGTTTGCCAAAATAAAACCTGCGTAAACACTTTCTAAAGTTCCTTTAGAAATGATTACCATTACTTTTTCTATAGGTTTTAGAGATTTATCTAAATCTGCTAATGGATTTTTTAATAATGTAGTTTCCATATTTTTTGTTTTATTTATTGAGGGATTAGGTTTGAGGGATTAGGTTTTTAGTATTTGAAAAAAAATCAATTTACTAATCCCTTCATCCTAATTCCTAAATCCTTTTTAAATACAAGATTTTGGTTTAGAAATTCCTGCCAATCTACTAGAGATTTTTAGAGGTCCTTTTGGGAATAATTCATAGAATTCTTTAATGTCTACTACACCAGATTTTCCTACGCCTCTTATGGTTAATGCTACATCTTTTTTCTGTTGGTCTCTTAAATATTCTAACACGTCGAAATGTCTGTTTCCTAGTTCTAAACCGTCTTCTTTAGCCATTTCTTTAGCTACTTCGTGATTCCATTGGTTCATGTCTGTAAGGTATCCCTCGTCGTTTACATTGATTGTAAAACCTGCATAAGTTTTTTCCATTTTGATAATATTTTTTTGTTAATTTTTTTGAAATTTTAGAAATTCACCGTTCACAGTTCAGCGAATTCATTAATCACTTTTATACTGTTTCCTTGTCAAATTTCTTTCCTGCTCTGCTCATAGTAGGCGTTACGAAAGGTATTTTTCTGGCTGGGAGAAGCATATTCCAATATACCCATTTGAAAGCCATTTTTCCGAAGTGGTTAAAAGCACTTTCTTCTAATAAATTAAGTGGACCGATTCCAGCAAATGGGAATTTTCCTTTTAATGGTTCTACGTCATAATTGAAATCTATGAGTAATGCTTTTCCTTTTCCCGTTTCTATGAAACAATTGGCGTGACCGTCAAATTCTGGATTAAGTGGTTTTCCTTCTATATATTTTAGAATATTTTCAGTAAGAATTTCGGCTTCGAAATGCGCTACAGAACCAGCTTTAGAAGCAGGAACATTCGTAGCATCACCGATTACGAAAATGTTTTCTTTTACTTTACTTTGTAAGGTATTTTTATCAGTAGGAACGTAGTTTAGATCATCTCCAAAACCAGAACGAAGAATACATTCGTCTCCCATATTGGTTGGAATGGTAACTAATAAATCAAAATCTACCACTTCGCCACCGTAATCGAACATTTTTCCGTTTTCTCCTTCTATATGTTCTACTGCGAAATCTGGAACAATTTTTATATTTTTTTCCTCTAATAAATAATTGAGCGTTTCAGTAGTTTTAGGCTTTGTAAATGCGCCAGAAAGTGGAGTAACGTAAGAAATTTCTACTTTGTCTCTCATTCCTTTTTTGGTGAAGTAATCATCTGCTAAAAAAGCAAATTCTAGCGGAGCAACAGGACATTTTATTGGCATTTCTGTAATGTGAACTACTAACTTTCCTCCTGGCCAAGTTTCTAATTTTTTAGCCAAAGCACAACTTCCCTCAAAAGTATAGAAATCGAAAATATTTTTTTGCCAAGTGTCTCCTTTCATTCCCGGAACTTCTTCTGGAGCGATTTTACAACCTGTAGCAATGATGAGAATGTCATATTTTACATTTCTTCCGTTTTCTAAAATAACGGTATCTGTATCTTTATCTATTCTGTCGATTTTTTCACGAATAAGTTGAATTCCTTTTGGTAAAAATTCATCAATCGTTCTTTTTACATCTTCTGGTTGATAGGTTCCAAAAGGAATAAATAAAAATCCTGGCTGATAGTAATGAGACTTAAATTGGTCTACCAAAGTAATTTGCCAATCTTTTTTATTCAGTTTTTTTACTAGGTGATTCGCCATCATGGTTCCGGCGGTTCCTGCTCCTAAGATTACTAAGTTTTTCATATTTTTAACTTTGCAAGAATGAGTAATTCTTAATTTTCTTGTACAAAGTTACATCAGCGCAAAATGGACTTGTGTAACTTATATTACACAACCTCAATGACTTTTGTCATTAAAATCGAAATAAAATCCGTTATTTTTATTTGACTTAAATTTGTAAAAAATTAGAAAATGTACTTAGAAAAAGAGATAGAGTTCATCCTTACTTTAGACCAACTCAAAAATGTAATCCGTAGAAATTTTAATCATGACAATTCTAGAAGAGAAAATACAGCAGAACATTCATGGCAAGTGATTGTTTTTGCACAGATACTTTTTCCCTATGCTCGAAACAAAGAAAAAATAGATTTAGGAAGAGTAATTAAAATGCTTTCTATACATGATGTGGTAGAAATAGATGCAGGAGATACATTTTTCTATGATGAAAAAGCAAATGAAGGGAAATTCGAGCGTGAACTGGCTTCTGCTGAAAGAATTTTCGGGATTTTGGCAGAACCTATGAAATCAGAATTTATGAACCTTTGGTTAGAATTCGAAGCTGGGGAAACAGAAACCGCCATTTTTGCAAGTGCTGTAGACAGAATGATTCCTTTTGTGATGAATTGTTTTAACAATGGTTTGAGTTGGATAGAAGCAGGAGTAGAGTTCGAGAAGGTGCAAAAAATGCTTCGCCCGAGAATAGAATTGGCTTCAGAAGATATGCTTGACACCTTTGATGTGTTGATTAGAAAGGCTTTTGACGAAGGAAAACTTTTATAGCACTTATTCAATAAATTTCTTTATTTTCGCATCCCGGAGATTAACGATTAATTATTTAAAAATGAATAAAATTCCTAGCGTAGACTTACGCGATTTTCTTTCGGGAGACGAAACAAGAAAACAAAAATTTGTAAACGAAATTGGTAAAGCATACGAAGAAATAGGATTCGTAGCGCTTAAAGGTCATTTCTTAGACCAAAATTTAGTAGACCAATTGTACGCCGAAATCAAAAACTTCTTTAGCCTTCCTGTAGAAGTAAAATCAAAATACGAAATTCCTGGAATTGGCGGTCAAAGAGGTTATGTAGGCTTCGGAAAAGAAACTGCAAAAGGATTCAAAAAGGCTGATTTAAAAGAGTTTTGGCATTTCGGACAATATTTACCAGAAGGTTCTAAATATTTAGCAGAATATCCAGAAAATGTAGAAGTTGCAGAAGCGCCAGAATTTAACAAAGTAGGAAAAGAAGCCTATAAAATGTTAGAAAAAACTGGAATTTATGTATTGAGAGCTTTAGCAATATATGTAGGCTTAGATGAGTTTTATTTCGATAAATTCGTAGCAGAAGGAAACAGTATTCTTAGACCAATTCACTATCCACCAATTACGGAAGAGCCAAAAGATGCAGTAAGAGCAGCAGCTCATGGTGATATCAATTTAATCACTCTTTTAATGGGAGCTCACGGAAAAGGTTTACAAGTGAGAGACCACGAAGGAAATTGGGTAGATGCGATTGCGCAACCAGACGAATTGATGATAAATGTAGGCGATATGCTTTCTAGACACACCAATAATAAACTGAAGTCTACGATTCACCAAGTGGTAAATCCAGAGAGAGAATTATGGGGGACTTCTAGATATTCTATTCCGTTTTTCATGCATCCAGTAAGCGAAATGCCGTTAAACTGTTTAGAAAATTGTATTGACGAAGACCATCCTAAATTATACGAAGACACCACTGCTGGAGAATTCCTGCACGAAAGGTTAGTAGAATTAGGATTGATTAAATAAAATTTAATAAAATCTTAGATTTAAAAAGATGAAGCGTTCGCTTAAAAACGAATTAATTCGTTAAACTTTGCTCACTAAAATAATGAGCAAGTTTTTATTAAATCTTTGCGTTTCAAAAAAATAAATAATAAAATTTAAAAATCGAATCTTTTTTAAGGTTCGATTTTTTCTTTTTTAAAAACAAAAATCAAATAAATGATTCCGAAGATTACAGTCAGAAAAACTAAGAAAATTCGCCAATCTAATTTCTGTAAAATCACTCCGCTGAAACTTCCTAAAGCACTTGCGCCAATGTAATAAAGCAGCAAATAAAACGCAATCGTTACCGTTCTTTTTTCTTTTGAAAAATTCCCCACTGATTTACTGCAAACGGTATGCGCTACAAAAAAACTATACGTGAAAACGGCTAATCCTACAATCACAGCTATCGTATTTTGCAGGAAAAAGAAGAGAATTCCTAGAATTCCTACTAAACTCATGGTTTTTAAAACATTTTCAGAATTTTTGAGTTTTCTTTCCCAAAAACTGACATTCATAGAACCAAAAACGCCAGAAATATAAAGCACGTAAACATAAGAAATCCAACTTCTGGAAATGTTAAATGGTGCTTTGACCAAGAAAAAAGCCATGTAATTGTACAAACTTACAAACGTTCCTAGCAAAAGAAATCCTGTAATGTAATAAGGCAGTAATTTTGGGTGAGTAATGAGCTTGAAATTCGGTTCTATTAAAGTTTTAAAAGATTCTTTCTTTGGTTTGAAGTTTTGTGATTTTGGAGCGAGTATAAAAAATAAAATCGCAAAAATAAGACACCAAATTCCAATAAATTCTGAAGCAAATTGCCAAGATTTATAATGCGAAACCTGAGATGAAATCACTCTTCCTATCATTCCTCCCACTGCATTTCCTGCAATGTAAAATCCTGTAATTCTCAATTTTCTGTTTTCTGAAACTTCTTCTGCGATGTAAGCCAAACAAACCGAAGTAGCACCCGAAAGCAAAAATCCTTTCAAGAAATTAAGCGCAATTAATACGTTGAAATTTTCAGAAAATGAAGAGGTAAAAGCTAAAACTGCTGATGCAAATAAACAATATCCGATGACTTTTTTTCGGCTGTATCGGTCTGCTACGAAAGTGGAAGTAATTAAACCAAGAGCCATTCCAAAAGTCGCCGAAGAAACCGCAAAACTGCTTTTGGCTTTATTGATTTTGAAATATTCTACCAAATCAGGAAGCAACGCTTGATAATAATACAACAATCCAAAACATGATAATCCCGCCAAAAATACTGCAATAGCAATTTGTAAATCACGATTTTTGATGGTGTTTGATTTCATATTAATGTTCATGCAGATTTTAGTAATCATGCATATTATTGGAAAAATTAATCTGCCCAATTCGCTTAATCAGCGAGAGTTTTCAATTTTTCATTATTAAATTCTCTCCAGTTCGTCTTTGGAAATTTGCGTTTTAAAAAGTCCGTAATTCACGGTAACTTTTCCGTTTTTGTGAATGGTTTCTATGGTTCCCACAGAAGTAGAACCTGCAATACGAACTCGTTGACCAACTTTCATCCAAACGGCGCGTTCTTTTTGCGTTTTTTCTTCCAATTTTTGGTTGGTTTCTGCAATTTGAACTTGTATATTTTCCTTCTTGAGTTGTTGTTCTACTTTTCGTTTGGTAACTTTCAGTTTCTCAGATTCTGCTTTGTCTGAACCCAATTTTCGGAATTTTTCCTGCTCCAGAATTTTCACAAAATCTTTTACGATATCTTTTCTTGATTTTCCTTTCAGATAACCATCAATAAAGGCTTCTATCTTATTTCCGAACTGTAATTTTCGGTGTTCTTCTTCATATAATTTTTGGAAATTATACAGTTTTTGTTGAAGTTGCTCATTCAGTTTTTGCAGATTTTCGCGTTTATCTTCTACCGATTCTTTTTGCTCGACAAGGTTGGATTTCAGTTTTTCAACCTCAAATTTTTCTTGTTGCAATTTCACGATGGTTTTATCGAGATTTACCACGTCTTTTTCTACTTTAGAACGAGCATTTTTAATGATAAATCTTGGAATTCTATTTTTTTCTGCCACTTCAAAAGTGAAAGAACTTCCAGCTTGTCCCACTTCTAATTTGTACAAAGGTTCCAATGAATATTCATCGAAAAGCATCGCAGCATTTGTTGCATTGGGCAATTGTTCTACCACCAATTTAATGTTGGTGTAATGCGTGGTAATAATCGCGAAAGATTTTTTTTCGTAGAAAAATTCCAGAAAACTTTCTGCTAAAGCGCCACCTAATTCTGGATCAGAACCCGTCCCAAATTCATCAATCAAAAGCAAGGTGTTATCATCTGCTTCACGAATAATTCCAGACATTTTTTTAAGGCGAGAACTATACGTAGAAAGATGGTTTTCAATGGATTGATTGTCACCAATATCCGTTCTAATTTTTTCAAAAAAGAACATTTCAGATTTCGGATGAACAGGAACCAGAATTCCACTCTGAATCATCAGTTGAAGCAAACCAACGGTTTTCAGTGTGATGGATTTTCCACCAGCATTTGGTCCAGAAATACAGAGAATTCGGTTATGCTCTGTCAAAGTCAATGTTTGCGGATAGATTTCCTTTTTTTCTTCTCGGTTTCTCAATAAAAGTAACGGGTGAAATGCGTTGACCAATCTCATAGTTTTATGACGATTGATTTTGGGCAAAACGCCGCCAATTTTTTCTGCAAATTTGGCTTTTGCTCTGGTGATATCTAAATCGAAAATATATTTTTGATATTCTTCTAATTCTGGAGCAAAAATGGCAATTTCTGCCGTGAGTTTTCGCAGAATTTTATCCACTTCTTTCTTTTCTTCTTCTTCCGCTTCACGAAGTTTAAAGTAATGTCTAGAGACACTTTCTGGCTGAATGTAGGTGATAGAACCTGTTTTAGAAACGCCTAAAACTCTACCGGGAACACGTTTTTTGAAGCCAGATTTTACTGCCAAAACTCTTTGGTCATCAATCACGGTTTCTTTAATTTCATCTAAAAAATCGGTGGAGGAAAGATGAGAAAGTGTTTTGCTGAAATTCTCTTGAATATGTTTTTTGGCGTGCTGAATTTCGGTTCTCAAAGATTTTAAAATGGGTGAAGCTTCAGATTTTACTTCACCAAAACGATTAAAAACTTTGTCGATTTTATCTACAATTTCCTTCTTGAAATCCAATTGCATCACTTCTTCCAGCAAAATAGGGAAGGTTTCGGCAAGTATAGGAAAGAATTTCTGCAATTTCCCGATTTGTTCCGTTAGGTTTTTAATCTTGATAAAAGCAGCGTTTTCTAACCTGAAATTTTCGATATGCATCACCTTCAGTTCTGCTTCTATATCTTCATATTCACTAAACGGAATTGCGTTTGAACTCTCATAACTTGTGAGATATTCGGCAGTTTTTTTCAAAGTAATTTCTGCTTCATCTATTTTTAAAAGTTTGAGATGAAGGATTTTTTCTGCCACTTTTGGCGAATACGCATAAGGAGAAATTTCCGCGAGCAATTTCGGGAATTCTAATTCTTGTAAATTTTCTTTGGTTACTTGCACAATGCAAAGATAATGTAAAGTCGTTGAATTGTAAAGTTGTAAAATCGTTCCGATGATTTTTGTAAATTTGAGGAAATGGATTTTATGAAAAAACTAATAACAATTTTCACTGTTTTAAGTTTGATTTCTTGTAAAAAGGAAGTTCCAAAAACTGAAATAAAAAAAGAAAAAGTACCAGAAACAAAAGTTTGGGTAAGTAAAAATCAAAAATTTTTAGACCAATTTAAAACTGTAGATTTTGATACGCTTAAAGTATATTCTGGAGAAGAAATTTATAATGAAAATTTCGAATTTTTCGGGAAGAAAATTGATAGTTCAGATGTGAAATTATTTCCAAAACAATATAATGCTTTTGATAATGGCAAAGTAGAAACCTATGCAGTTTATAAGTTCAATATTGATGAGAATAATTTAGGTTTAATTGCTAGAACTCCTTCTGAATATTGGCCAACATCTTTGAAATTTTTTGTTTACAACAAAAGCCAAGAAAGAATTATAGATTTTACAGAAATTGCTGAAAGTTGGGGAGATGCAGGTGATCGTCTCATCAAAAAATCGTGGATTTATAAAGATAAAAATAATCAACTGAATTGCTTTCTTTGGTTGTATTATGCGCACGATGATAGCATGGACATAGATAATGAAACGCCAAGTTTTATGGAAAATTATTACTTTCTATTACAATTCAATAATGGAAAATTAGACACGATTAGTAAAAATAATGAACAATTAGAAAAACAATTTTCTAAAATTATTAAGAAAGAAAGTTTGTAGTTTTTTGCAAAAAAAATGCAACTTTACAACCCAACAAATTCACAACTTTACAACAAAACATGACTTGGACAGAAATTCTTGCCTCAATAAAAAATACAGAATATTTTGAAACGCTTTGGCAAAAAGTGAAAAATGAATATGCTACCACAAAATGTTTTCCGCCAAAAAATCAGATTTTCCGAGCGATTGAACTTACGCCTTTTGATGAGGTAGAAGTGGTAATTATTGGTCAAGATCCGTATCATAATGATTTTCAGGCAAATGGTTTGTGTTTTTCGGTTTCTGATTTGGTAAAAGCGCCACCTTCTTTGAAGAATATTTTTACAGAACTGAAAGACGATTTGGGAATTGTAAAAACCAGTAACGAACTGGATTCTTGGGCAAGACAAGGTGTTTTATTGCTCAATGCTACGCTTACCGTTCGTGCGCATGAACCCAATTCTCACAAAGATTTAGGCTGGGAAAAATTCACAGATTTTATCATCAAAGAAATTTCTGAGAAGAAAGAAAATGTGGTTTTTGTTTTGTGGGGCGCTTTTGCACAAAAAAAAGCTTCGCTCATAGATGAAACGAAGCATTTTATTATTCAGTCGGCGCATCCATCTCCGTTTTCGGTGTACAGAGGTTTTTACGGAAGCAGACCTTTTTCTAAAATTAATGAATATCTGATTTCTAAAAATAAGAAACCGATTAACTGGTAAATTATTCTACTTTAATATCTACCACATATTTTCCTTTCAGTTTTTCAAAGTTTACTTCTGTAGAATTGGCAGGATAAAAATTAACAAGCGTGTATTTGTGACCATTAAAAACGAAAGAATTTTTAAGGTTTTTTCCAGCATCATCTATCGTAGAAACGATGAATTTTCTAGGTCTAGAATGCACACTCATCACTTCTATTTCTGCAGAAGCATAACCTGCCCAAACACAACGAGCGTTCATCGGACATCTGTTGTCTTCGGTCACTTTATTGAAGGTGATGTTTACTTTTTCTTTTTCTAAAAAGATATTTTGTTTTTCGATCAAACGAGTAACGCCAGATTCTGGTTTTTCTGTAGGATAGGTAGAATTTACTTCTTGAGAGCTGGTTACAGGCATTTTCATTTCTGTAGATTTTTGTTGGCAAGTGCATTGAGTTACCACAAAGGTAGCTGCTGCTAATATTAAGAATTTAGTGTTCATATTTTAAGAATTGAAGATATTTATAATTACTACCAAAAACATTGCCAATCCTACCATAAGATTAAAACCTGTTCCGTAGATAAAGCCAATGAAAGCAGCTTTGGTCGCTTTGAGTGCTTTTTGTTTATCATTTCTGTCATGCAAAAGTTCGCCTAAGAAAACACCTAATAACATGCCAATTAAAAAACCAAGTGGAGGAAAAAATAAACCTACAATCGTCCCGATAAAACCTCCGTATTTTCCGTAATTGCTGCCGCCATATTTCTCGGTGGTTTTGATGGGAATAATGTAATTAAGCACCAATGAGATGAGTGTTAAAATCCCAAAAATGACAATATACCAAATAGAAAAATCTGGATTTGCGCCGTATTTGTAAAGAATTAATCCTACAAAACTCACAGCTAATCCTGGTAAAACAGGCAAGAAAGTTCCTAGAATTCCTATTCCTATGATGATAAGTGAGACAATGGTAATAATATTTTGCTCCATAAATCCTTAATTAGTTTGGTTAAAAGTAATAAATAAAAGCAAATTCCCAATGATATTTTTTATTTTTGCGTAAATTTCTAATATGGGATTTCTAAAAAGTTTTAGTGAGCAGATTCATTTTTTTGTGAAAGAAAATTTCACAGATAGCCTTATTTTACCCTTTCAAATTGGGTTAAAAATGCTATTGCTCTTTGCGTTTTTTTTCGTGATTGACATTCTTTTGAGATTGATTATTACTCTCATCTCTAGAATTTTGGTCAAAATTTCTAATAATGAATTTTTAAAATTTGCCTACAAAGCTAAGGTTCAAAACTCTATTGCACATTTATTTTCATTAGCATTTTGTTTTTGGCTCATAGATGATATTTTTTGGCGTCATCCTAAAAGTTTTACTTTTTTTGAAAGGCTATTAATGTTTGGACAAGTTTTAGTTTTTGCAATGCTTACTTACAGAATTGTTAAAACTTTTGAGGCCTATTATACACACAAAGAAGATCGATACAGGATTACAGCAATTAAAGCAATTTCTGAAAGTTTAAGAATTTTTGGAATGGTCATTTTCGCCATTATCGGAATTTTTGTAATTTTTGGAATTAGTCTCAATACGGTAATTACCTTTTTAGGAGCAATTACAGCCGTTATTCTATTGGTGTTTAGAGATACCATTTTGGGATTTGTAACAGGAATTCACGTTTCTACTTCTAAAAATATGAAAGTTGGTGACTGGATTGGAATTCCGAAGTATAATATTGAAGGAAATATTCAAGATATCAACTTATTGACGACAAAAATTGTCAATTTTGACAAAACCATTTCCACGATTCCTACCTATGATTTGCTTTCTACGGAAATCAGAAATCACCAAGTAATGTACGAAGGAAGCAGCCGAAGAATTAAGCGTTCGATTTATTTTAATATCAAGTCTTTCAAATTTGTGGATGATGAATTTTATGAAAAAGTAAAAGACATCAACTTGATTTCTGAATATATGGATAGAAAACTCCGCGAAATTGCAGAAAGTAAGAAGAATATTCCACATGCTGAAAGAATTATCAATGGTCAACAGTTAACCAACATCGGACTTTTTAGAAATTATGTGTTGAATTACCTCAAAAATAATCCAAAAGTAGATCAAGACGAAATTGTTTTGGTTCGTCAGTTAGAAATTTCACCTCAAGGAATGCCTTTAGAAATTTATTGTTTTGCCAACAAAGCAGAATTGGTAGATTACGAAAGAATTCAGGCAGATATTTTTGACCATATTCTTACCGCAGCACAAGAATTTGACCTTGAAATCATGCAAATAAGTAAAGCATAATATAAAATTTTAGAAATAGGATTATAGAAGTGGGACGAATTTTGTCAAAATCTAAAATCTAAAATCTAAAATCTAAAATCTAAAATAATGACAAAATTATCAGTAAATATCAATAAAATAGCGACCATCAGAAATGCAAGAGGCGCAGAAACTCCTAGTGTAACCGAAGCGGCGATTAAAATTCAGGAATTTGGCGGACAAGGAATTACCATTCATCCAAGACCAGACGAAAGACATATCACTAGAAAAGATGTGTACGATTTGAAACCTTTGGTGTATACAGAATTTAATATTGAAGGGAATCCTCATCGTCCGTTTATTGATATGGTTTTAGAAGTAAAACCAGAGCAAGTTACCTTGGTCCCAGATGCAGATGATGCCATCACTTCTAATGCAGGTTGGGATTGTGAGAAAAATCTAGATTTTTTAAAATCGGTGATTGCAGAATTTAAAAATGCAGGAATTAGAACGTCTATTTTCCTTGACCCAAATCCTGCAATGGTAAAATTTGCGGCAGAAACTGGAACAGACAGAATAGAATTGTATACAGAAGCTTACGCCAAAAATTACGAAACCAACAAAGAAGCTGCCATAAAACCTTATTATGAAACAGCTGTAGAAGCTACAAAATACGGTTTAGGAATCAATGCAGGTCACGATTTGAGTCTTGATAATTTAAAATATTTCGCCGACAATATTCCTAATTTATTGGAAGTTTCTATTGGTCACGCTTTAATTTCTGAAGCATTGTATTTAGGTTTAGAAAACACCATTCAAGCGTATTTGAAAAGGTTAGCGAAGTGGTAATTTAATTGAAAATTGAAAACCAAAAAAGCAGCGAAAAATTAAAATGAAAAAACCATTAATACTTTTCATTCTTTTTTTTGTTCAATTTTATTTTGGGCAAAAAATTGTTTTGTATGAAGGAAAAGAACAAACCATTTTTATTGATAACATAAACAATTCTGAATTTAAAAATAAAAGAGCTGATTTTTCTTTTGATGAATTTGATAAACAAGCCTATCAATATTCTTTGGAAAGTATTAAAAAGAATAATATCATTCTAAATAAATTTGATGCTAAGGATTTGCCAAAAAGATGGATTGAGTTGTTTCAATATAAAGGAAAATTTTACACTTATTATTATTGTGATTTTTGTGGAGATTATAGATTAGAGTTTAGGAAGAATATGCTTTTAGAAACAACATGTGAAGGTCCTAACATAATTTCTATAAATTTATTAAAAAAAGAAAATTCCAAAACTTTTACATTTGAAAGAATAAATGAATTGAATGATAAAAGAAAGGTAATTATCCATATTATTGATAAAGAAAAAGGAATTGCTGTTTTTGAATCTGAAATTAATGGTGAAGTTTCATATAAATTAATGTTAGATGTTACAAAAATAAATCAGTATCCAATGATAGTGAATGATTGTAAATCAAAACAAAGTGAATTTAGAGATTTTGAAGAACCAGACTTTAAAAAACTTTTAAACCAAAATTAAAAATCTGCTGAATCAGCCTAATCAGCAAGAAAAAATTAGATTCTAAAAATAGATTTTCCTTTGCAAGCTTTAGAAAAATAAGAAAACTCTGCGCATTTTGCGTGAATAAAATATGCAAATATTACATTCAAAAATATACGGACAAGAAAAAAACGGAACGCCATTGCTCGTTTTTCATGGACTTTTCGGGATGCTAGATAATTGGGGAAGTTTCGGAAAAGAGTTTGGAGAATTGTTTCCAACTCATTTGATTGATTTAAGAAATCACGGGAAAAGTTTCCATTCAGACGAGATGAATCATCAAGTTTTGGCAGATGATATTCTCAATTATATGAATTTTCATGGCATCGAAAAAGCCAATCTTCTCGGGCATTCTCTCGGTGGAAAAGCCGTGATGACTTTTGCGATTTCTTATCCTGAAAAAGTAGAAAAACTCATCGTAGCAGATATCGCTCCAAAAGCGTATCCTCCACATCATCAAGGAATTATCAAAGCTCTTCAATCGGTAAATTTCGATGAAGTAAAATCAAGACAAGACGTGGAAAACGTTTTATCTCAGTACATTCCAGAAAAATTTGTGATTCAGTTTTTGACTAAAAACTTGTATTGGACGGAAGATAAAAAACTCAATTGGCGTTTTAACATCAATACTTTGGCAGAAAAATACAATGATTTCGTTGCCAATGCAATAAAATTTGGAAAATTCGAGGGCGAAACTTTGTTTTTAGCGGGTGCAAAATCTCATTATATCCTTCCGCAAGATGAATTATTGATGCGCCAACAGTTCCCGAAATATCAATTGGTTTCTATTGCTAATGCAGGACACTGGCTTCAAGCCGAAAACCCAAAAGATTTTAATCAAGCGGTAAAAGAGTTTTTAACTTAATTCACCGTTGCTTTTACAAATTTCGAATTATAAGCATTCCCCAAAATACAATTGGTGGTAATGCCGAAATTGTAATCGCCAACTTTTAGGTTTTGCGTGTTGATTTTAATCTGAGTTTTGAAACTTTCGCCAGGTTTTAAAACGGTTGGCATTTTTTCAATTTCTGTAGGAATATCGGTTGTTTCTCTGTGCGCCAAAAATACAGCAGTAATGGTCACTGGAATTTCAGGATGATTGAAATCAACAGCATTTTTGGTAGGATTATAAATCGTAATCGGAATAATTTGATTGTTTTTGAGCTGTTCGGAAGGAAGCTCAAATTCTATTTTTAATCGATTAGGCGTTTGGAAATGTTCTACATAAAAACCATTGAAATTAATATTGTTTTCATCAATGATTTTTTGAGATTTTGGAGTGTTTGGTTTTTCTACAAAGACTCTTTTTCCAAAGTAGTTTTGTTCTCTTTGCCAAATGTCAAATTGTGTTTTTTTCACATTTAAAGAACCTAGAGTAGAAGATTCATTTCCCGTAAAATAGTTGTACAAAGAAGTCGATTGGAATGAACCGGTAAATAAAACGGGAGTTTTTCCTATTTTTTCAGCTAAAGCTTTGTACTTCTGTTCTTTACCTGTAAATTCTAGTTTTTTTGGTAAAAGATCTGTGAGCAATAAAACTCTGGTGGTGAAAACCAAAACCAATGAACCTAAAACGATAGTGCGCACATATTTTTGCCAAGATGGTTTTTCTTTGATAAATTGTAAAAATAAAATCACCATAGGAATAGAGGCAATAACTGTCCAGTGTGGTTCTACATGTCCTCTAAGACTGGTTAAAGCAAAGAAAATCAAGAAACCTACACATACAAAATAATAGGCTTTTTCTTGAAGATTTTGGTATTTATTTTTAAAAAGTAAAATCACAAAAGGAATTAAAATAAACGGATTGAAAACCGCAAACTGATTCGGTAAATATTCTAGGAAATATTTGATTTTAAACTTTTCTGAACGGTCTACTAAATGATATTGAAACGTAGGAAAATCATGCTCAATATGCCACATTAAATGCGGAATCATCAATAGAGAAGTTACAATTCCTGCAAGATAAATGTAAGGTTTGGTAAGCATTTTTAAGTTAGAAATTACCACAAAAAACACCAATAAAACCGCTTGATATTTACTGTAAAAAAGCAATGCTACAGAAATTCCTAATAAAACTGCGTTCCAGAAGTTTTGTTTTTCGGTAAATCTTTGGTATAAAATAAAAAATACTGTCCCGAAAAATAATAGAGGAACATCTGGCGTGGTGATAAATGAATAAGCATTCATCATGACTAAACCTAGCGATAGAATGATAAATTCATTTACATAAGAGGCTTTGTCTTGAGGCAAAAGGTATTTCCAGATCAGGAATAAATTTCCAGAAAATAATAAAACGGTTAAAAATCTTACTCCCAGATTTCCATCAAAAAAAAGTTGAGAAATCTTAATCACCAATGCTACCATCGGTGGATGGTCATAATATCCCCAGTCTAAATCTCTTGCATATTGGTAATAATAGGCTTCGTCTAAAGTGATTTCCGTAAAATATGCCTGTAAAAGATTCACCAATGTGATGAGAATTAAAAAGAAATAAAATTTTTTATATGGATTTTTGAGGATTTCAGACATATCTTTTGCTTTTTGCAAAAATAACAAACTTTATCATCTAAATAGCAAACTTAAAATTCTTTAAATTTCTATATTTGCATAAGTTATGATATTAGTTACAGGTGCAACAGGAATTCTCGGAAGAGTAATCGTTTTAGAACTGCTAAAACGTGGCAAAACAGTACGCGCTACAAAAAGAAAATCCAGCAATCTGCAGGAGGTTAGAAAATCATTTCAATTTTATACAGAAACTCCTGATGAATATTTTGATTCCATAGAATGGATAGAAGTAGATTTTGAAGATATTCATTCGCTACAAAACGCCTTAAATGGAGTAGAAGAGGTTTATCATTGCGCCGCTAAAGTGAGTTTTCATCCTAAAGATGAAAAAAAAATGTATCAAACTAATATTGAAGGCACAAAACAACTTCTGTTTGCTTGTCAAAATTCTTCGGTGAAGAAATTCCTTTTTGTAAGTTCTATTGCGGTTTTAGATGGATTGAATGAAAACGGAGAATTAGACGAAAGTTCTGATTTTAATCCGAAAATCGACCATTCTGCGTATGCAATTTCTAAACATTTTTCGGAAATGGAAGTTTGGCGTGCATCAGCAGAAGGTTTAAACACGGTAATTGTAAATCCAGGAATTATCATTGGTAGCGGAAATTGGAAAGAAAGCAGCGGAACTTTATTCAAGGAATTAGGAGAGAATGCCTATACATTTTCTGGAGGAACTTCTTACGTGGATGTTCGAGATGTGGCTCAGATTTCCATTGAATTGATGGAAAAAAAATTTTTCGGTGAAAGATTTATCTTAATTTCTGAAAATAAGAAATACCAAGACGTTGCCAATTCTATCAAACAAAAATTAGGAAAACAAGCAGTAAAACTCGTTCCAAATGGTTTGTTGAAAACGGGAGTTTTCTTAAATTCAATTTTAGGCTGGCTTATTTCTCCACTGAAAATGGCGAATAAAGTAAACGTACAATCGGTTACCGAATTCAATAAAATATCAAATAAAAAAATCAAAGAAAAGCTCAATTATCAGTTCATTCCATTGGAAGAAAGTTTAGCTTTTCATTTAGAAAATTATTTAAAGAGAAAGGAAGTAGGGAGTTAGAAGCTGGAAGTTTGAAAATCTTTGATTTTCAACTTTGTCTAACTTTGCAAATTCGCTTTAGCGAATTCTTAAAATATTTTCAAAGAATTATAAAAAAATCTTTGCGTTTTAAAAAAAAATATGGAAAATCAATTTTTAGGAAATCAACATTTCAATATATCAAATCAAGTGGTTTCGGCAATTTGTCCGTCAAATATTGCTTTAATCAAATATTGGGGAAAATACGCCAACCAAATTCCTGCAAATCCTAGTATTTCATATACTTTGAATCATTGCAATACCCAAACTTCAATGGAGTTTTTGGCAAATGAGCCTTTTTCTGTTCAGACTTTTTTGGCAGGAAATGAAGAAGTGAAATTTGCAGAAAAAATCGAGAAATATTTTAAAAATATTGAACAATATTTGCCTTGGATTCTCAAAGGGAAATACGTTATTAAAACCGAAAATACATTTCCGCACAGTTCAGGAATTGCAAGTTCGGCTTCTGGTTTTGGAGCCATTGCAAGTTGCTTGATGGAATTGGATAAAGTATTTACCAACACGGAAATTGATGTAAAGAAAACTTCATTTTTAGCGCGTTTAGGAAGCGGAAGTGCTTGCAGAAGTTTGTATAACGGTCTTGTAGTTTGGGGGAAAACGGATGAAGTGGAAGGAAGTTCTGATTTATACGCAGTAAAATATCCTGATGAAGAAATTCATCCGATTTTTAAAAATTTCAATGACTGGGTTTTACTAATTCACGAAGGCGAAAAATCGGTAAGTTCTACCGTTGGTCACGGTTTGATGAATACCAATCCGTATGCAGAAAGACGTTTCCAAGAAGCGAAAGAGAATTTTGTTCCATTAAAAGAGATTTTAAAAACAGGAAATCTTGAGAAATTTATTACGTTGGTAGAACACGAAGCATTGACGCTTCATGCGATGATGATGATGAGCGAACCGGCTTTTATTTTGATGAAAACAGGAACGTTGGAAGTCATTAATAAACTTTGGAGTTTCCGTAAAGAAACAGGGCATCCATTATTTTTTACGCTTGATGCTGGTGCAAATGTTCACTTGCTTTTCCCAGAAAACGAAAGCACAAGAGCTATAAAAGATTTTATCTCTGCAGAATTATTGCCTCATACCCAAAAAGGTGGAGTAGTAAAAGATGTGATGAGGTTTTAAATCAATAGGAACGGGCTTTAGCCCGTTTTTTAATTTAGAAATAAATTCAAAACATTTCTTACCTTACATCAATTCATTCGCTTCTTAGAAATGCTAATTTTGAAGAAAATTTAGAAAATGAAAAAATTCGAAATAGGAGTTGGAATGTTTGGCGATTTGGCTTTCGATAAAGAAACCCGAAAATTTGCCGATCCTCAACAAAAATTACAGGAAATTTTAGCGGAAATAAAACTCGCAGATGAGTTAGGAATTGATGTATTTGCTTTGGGCGAACATCACCGACCAGATTATGTGGTTTCTTCCCCAGAAATGGTGCTTTCTGCAGCTGCTTCTATCACTAAAAATATCAAGTTAATGAGCGCGGTTACTGTTTTAAGTTCAGCAGAACCCGTAAAAGTGTATCAAGATTTTTCTACTTTGGATTTAATTTCTGGTGGAAGAGCCGAAATTGGCGTAGGTAGAGGAAGTTTCATTGAATCTTTTCCGCTTTTTGGTTATGATTTAGATGATTATCACGAACTTTTTGAAGAAAAATTAGATTTATTACTTAAAATAAATACTCAAGAAAAGGTAACTTGGAAGGGTAAACTTCGTGCTCCTATGGAAAATCAAACGGTTTATCCTAGAGCGACGAACAACGGAAAATTGCCAGTTTGGATTGCAGTTGGAGGAACTCCAGAATCTGTGGTAAGAGCTGCTAGATTAGGTTTGCCGTTAATCGTGGCAATTATTGGTGGTTTGCCAAGACAATTTAAGCCATTAATTGATTTTTATAAAAAAGAATATCTGAAACACGGTCATAATCCAGAGGAAATGCAAATCGGGATTCATTCTCACACTTTAGTCAGCGAAGATCCTGAAGTTATTGATGGATATTTTGAAAATTATGCCGCTCAAATGGATAGAATTGGCAGTTCCAGAGGTTGGGCTCCTTATACTAAAATGCAGTACGAAGGCGGCAGAAGCAAAGAAGGCGCTCTATTTATTGGAAATTCTGATGAGGTAGCCGAAAAAATCAATACTGTGAAAGAAATGTTTGGCTTAACCAGATATATCGCTCACATGGATGTTGGTGCGCCAAATCACGAGGTGATGATGAAAAGTATAGAATTATTCGGAACGAAAGTTGCTGAAAAAGTAAGATAATTTTAAAGTCATGAAAATACATCATATTGCCATTATCTGTTCTGATTATCAGGTTTCTAAAAGGTTTTACACAGAAATTTTAGGACTGAATATCATCAGAGAAGTTTACCGAGAAGAAAGACAATCTTACAAGCTAGATTTGGCGATTGGTGATGATTATGTCATTGAATTATTTTCTTTTCCGAATCCACCAAAAAGACCTTCTAGGCCAGAAAGTTGTGGCTTAAGACATTTGGCTTTTGCAGTAGAAAATGTAGAAGAAAAACGAACAGAACTATTGCAAAAAGGAATCGATTGTGAAGAAATTAGAATAGATGAATTTACAGAGAAAAAATTCTTTTTCATTGCTGATCCAGATGATTTACCTTTAGAATTTTACGAAATGTAACTTTTCAAAATATCAAAAGACTTATTTATTGAATTTTTAAGAAATTTTTGTGAGTTTTGAACAAATATTTCTGAAACGCAAAGTTTTATTTTAACAGCAATCAAACAAAGAAAGCAAAGTTTTTTCGCTTTGCGAATTTTTAAGCGTACGCTTCAAGCGAATTATTTCGCTTCTTTGCTTACTTAAAATGGATTTAATTTTTTTTATCTTCTTTGCGTTTATTTAAAAGTAATATTTAATAATTTTTTTGATATGAAAAAAATCTTCTTTTTATTGATTTCCAGTTTTTCTTTTGCTCAAAATACATCAGAAAAAGAAATCATAAAACCTATTGAAAATCTTTTTCAAGCAATGAAATCTGCAGATTCTCTTGGAGTGAAAAACGCTTTTTCTGGTTCTGCAATTATGCAGACTTTTGGGAAAAATCAAGAAATAAGAACAGATAAAGTAGAAGATTTTGCCAAACAAGTTGGCGCATCTCAAGCTGGCGATTTAGACGAAAGATTCACTATTTCTAAAATTTTGGTTGATGGAAATATGGCTTCGGTTTGGGTTCCGTATCAGTTTTATTATAAAGGTAATTTTTCGCATTGTGGGGTCAATAGTTTTCAACTCGCGAAAATCAATAATGAATGGAAAATTCAATATATCATTGATACTAGAAGAAAAAAATGTGATTAGATTTTATCTTC
Organism: Cloacibacterium sp. DMC96; assembly: GCF_056313765.1. Taxonomy (NCBI): domain Bacteria; kingdom Pseudomonadati; phylum Bacteroidota; class Flavobacteriia; order Flavobacteriales; family Weeksellaceae; genus Cloacibacterium; species Cloacibacterium sp. DMC96. The sequence continues at coordinate 523,998 of NZ_JBQUZQ010000001.1, forward strand.
TGTAGCGACTTCCTCTCGGTTGTCGCTTTTTTCTTTTTTGCCTTCTTCAATCAGTTGGTTTACTTCGTGAATCTCGCCATCTTCTAAAGTTTTAATTTCCTCTTTTTGTTCATTATTTTCTCGGTCAATAAAAAAACTGAATCCCAATGGAAAATGGTCTGAACCAATGCTAGGATAAGTGAAAATTTCTTTCACAAAAATCTCTTTGCTGTGATACAATAAATCAAGCGGAACTCTGAAAAACCAATGTTTAGCATGAAAAGTGGCGAAAATTCCTCTTCCAATTCTCGCATCTATGAGTTCGCTGGTTTTTCTAAATAATTGCGAAGAATATGCCCAAGCTACATTATTGAAATCTCCCGAAACCAAAACGGGAATTTTATGACTTTTCACTTTTTTAGCAATGCTTAATAAATCGCCATCTCTTTCTTTAGACGTTTTTTCTTCAGTAGGACTTGGTGGAGGAGGATGAACACCAAAAAATACAAATTCATATCCATCTTTGGTTTTTAATTTTGCTTCAATACTAGGCAAATCATCGGCAACAAAATAATGCGTTTTTACTTCTAGAATTTCCAATTTTGAGTAAAAATGCATTCCGTAAGTGTTTTCTAAAGTCACTTTTTCAGAAAATGGATAATCTTTTTCTACTACTCGCATTGCTTTTTCCCAATCCGAGTTACTCTCCATCGTAATGAAAAAATCGGGTTGTTCTTTCGCAATTAAATCAATTAATTTTTGAAATTGAGTATTGAATTGATAAACATTTACAGCAATTCCTCTCACCAATTCTGAAGTGTGTTTTGGTCTGCGATGGTCTTTGTTTTTATAAAATTTAGTAAATCGAATAAGGGTAAAAATATGATAAATGATAAATCCTAATTGTAAAATTTGTAAAACAAAAAGTAAGGTTTCTCCTTTTGCCCAAAACCAAGAAATCCCAAAAAGAATGACTTGTAAAATGGTGATTTGAAGCATCAAAAATTCAGGAACTCTAAAAATCCAATGCTGGTTTTTACTGAACGGTAAAACGCTCAATATCAAAAGAATGATTGAGAGAAAACAGAGAAGTTCTATCATTTGCCTTTAAAGTTTATGCTAAATTATTCATTTTCCGTATTTTTACGCAGTAAATCTGAAAATCTAATAAAATAAAAAGTAAATTATGAAAATTGGAATTCTTGGTGGAGGCCAACTCGGAAGAATGTTCATTCAAAATGCATTAAACTACGACGATGAATTTCACGTTTTAGACCCCAACTCTGATTGTTCTTGTGCTTATATTTCACATTTTTCTCAAGGAAATTTTAATAATTATGAAGATGTTTTGGCTTTCGGTCAAGATAAAGATGTGATTTCCATAGAAATAGAACATGTGAATGTAGATGCACTTTTCGAATTGGAAAAACAAGGGAAAAAAGTGATTCCCAATGCGGAAATCATCAAAACCATCCAACAAAAAATTCTACAAAAAGAGTTTTATAAAAAACACAATATTCCAAGTCCTGATTTTGAAATAATGGACGGAACTTCAGACGAAATTAAGATTGAATTTCCTTTCGTTCAAAAACTAAATACTGGAGGTTACGACGGAAAAGGAGTGCAAATCATCAAAAATGCCGATGACTTAAAAAAACTTTGGACAGAAGATTCGGTTTTAGAAAATTTGGTGGATATCGACAAAGAACTTTCCATTATCATTGCCAAAAACGAAAATGGAGAAACCAAAACTTTTCCCGTAACAGAAATGGTGGCCGATGAAAAACTGAATTTGTTGGATTTCAATATTTGTCCTGCCGATATTTCATCAGAAGTTCAATCTCAAATTGATGCCATTGCAGAAAAATTCATCAAAGCAGCCAATTCTGCTGGACTTTTTGCCATCGAATTATTCCTTGATAAAAACGGAAAAGTTTGGGTAAATGAAACAGCGCCAAGATTACATAATTCTGGTCATCAAACGCAAGAAGGAAACGCGAATTCTCAGTTCGAGCAATTTTATAGAACTTTGAAAAATCTTCCTTTAGCAGATACAGATGCTTTTGGATTTTCAGGAATGCTGAATTTGGTTGGTGAACAAAACTACAGCGGAAAAGTAAAATATGAAGGTTTAGAAGAGGTTTTGAAACTTCCAAAAGCCTATGTTCATCTCTACGGAAAAACAGAAACCAAACCGGGTAGAAAAATGGGACACATCAATGTTTTAGCCAATTCCAGAGAAGAATTACTAGAAAAACTGAATCATATTAAAACTTTGGTAAGAGTGATTGCTTAAGTGGGAGAGTTGTAGAATGGGAGAGTGGGAGAGTTGTAGAGAGGGAGACTTTTAAACTTTCGTCATTAATCTTCGGACTTCAGACTTCTGGCTTCCGAGTTTTTAAACATTTCCTTTTTTAGGTTCATAATAAAGACTCCAGAAATAATAAGAATAGCCGCAAAAATAAATTTTGTGGTTATTTTTTCATCTAAAATCAGCCAACCTAAGAAAATGGCGATAATCGTATTCACGTAATTCAGCATTGAAATTTGTGATGGATTTACCCTTTTTAGTGCATAGAGAAACGCATAATAAGTAATCACCGAACCAAAAACGCCCAAATAAACTACGTAAGCAAAAGATTTTGCACTCCATTTTTCGAAGTCATAATTTTTGGTAAAAGTAAAGGCAAAAATAAGTTGCAGAATTCCAGCAAAAGCAAATTGGTAGAATAAATTCAATAAAATATTATCAGAATGAATCGTGATTTTTTTGGTGAAAAGTGTTCCAGAAGCCCAACCTAAAATCCCGATGAATAAAACAATAAGTCCCAATCTGTAATCAGGATTCAGCAACTCTTGTAAACCATCAGAAAAAATGAGCAAAACGCCACTAAAACCTAAAATTAATCCTAAAACAGATTTCAGTTTAAATTGTTCTAAACCAATGAGAACACTTCCCAGAAATACAATGATCGGCGAAGTAGCAGTAAGAACAGAAGCGAGGCTGCTATTAATGTGTTTCTCGGCAATGGTTGTCATTCCGTTTGCGATGATAATCATGAGCGTAGAAAGAATGATTTGAGTTTTCAGATTTTTCAAACCAATCCATTTCAGTTGTTTTTTATAGACCAAAAAACCTAACAATAAAAGTGCAGCAATGCTTTGTCTGATTCCGGTAACAAACCAAGGTGGTATGGTTTCTACAGCAACTCTAATTCCTAAATAAGTAGTTCCCCAAACTATTGCAACCGTAAGAATGGCTAAAATAAGTTTGAAATCTTTTTCTGTGTTCATAATGATTTTCGCTGTACGAAGATATTCAATTCTAGCGTAAAAAACGATATTTTTTTCTATCTTTGAAGGAGTAAAAATGTAAAAATGGTTTCAATTATCATGGGCAGTCAGAGCGATTTGCCAATTATGCAACAAGCTGCTGATTTTTTAAAATCTTTAGAAATCCCTTACGAACTTACCGTAGTTTCTGCACACAGAACACCAGAACGCATGTTTGATTTTGCAAAATCTGCCAAAAACAGAGGTGTAAAAGTCATAATTGCAGGAGCAGGAGGTGCTGCACATTTACCAGGAATGGTGGCGAGTTGTACTACTTTGCCAGTGATTGGCGTGCCTATTTTGTCGTCTAATTCTATTGATGGTTGGGATTCTGTATTGTCTATTCTGCAAATGCCTGCAGGAATTCCTGTGGCAACTGTTGCTTTGAATGGTGCTACCAATGCTGGAATTTTAGCCGCTAAAATTCTAGGAAGTTCAGACGAAGAAATTTCTACAAAATTGGAAATTTATCAATTGAGCCTAAAAGAAAAAGTACTTTCTACCATCGAAGAAATCAAAAAAGAACACCCGAATTCTTACGATTAGGAGCAAAACGTTTTTTGCTTCTTTTCACTTTCAGTCCTGCTTTCGCAACTCGCTTTTTTGTTTTTTTAGATTCTTCGACTCCGCTCAGAATGACAAAAAAAACAAAAAGAGCTCAAACAAATTGCTCAATCAGGGCTAGGATTTTGGTTTAGTTTCTGGAATAAAACTAAATAAATCATCGCTTTCTAATTTTTGACTTGTGATTTTTTTTCTCTTCGTATTTAGACTTAATTATGAATAATATTGGAAATGAAAAATATAAAATTAGAATAATTAAAATAAATATTGCATCACCTCGTTCCTTCTTGTTATAAATTTCTTTATTGATAATAATTTTGTTTCCTTTCTCTAATTGAATGATATCAATTGTGTTTTGTGTTTTCTTAATTCCCTCATTATATATTTTTACGTGGTCATTTTCATTTAATTGTGAAAGTAAGTTAGTATATTCCATTGTGTCTTTAGAGAAGAAAGAATATAAATTATTGTCGTTTTTTAATTTTACATAAAGAACTTTAGTTTTAGTTGGAAACGGAAATGAACGATAACTTTTACCTTGGTAAATCTTTTCTGTAAATCCAATAATATGAATATTTCCAGATGAAAGATTAAATTCGGATTTATTTTTTCTGATATTATTTATTTGAATGTTCAATAAAAAAATTAGTATTACAGGTAATATACTTGAAATAATAATCCATTTTGAATATTCTAAAAATTTTTTCATGTAAGTATTTTTGTAATGTCTAAATATTGCCTTTTGAAATTCTAAATCTATATTCCTACGGAAATCGAAGATTCGACGAAGTCAATGACAAAGAAGCTGTTAAAAAAAATCTGCGAAATCTGCGGGAAATAAATCTAATCCAACCACAAAACAGCTCCTTCAAATTCTCTGCGCCAATAGAGTTCGTTGTGTTTTCCGTCTTCGTCTATTTTTAGGAAAATATTTTTAGATTTTACATTTTTAGATTTCAGATTTTCAATGACACGCTGGGTTTGCGCTACCATATCTTCATCTTCATGTTTTCCTTGGACAAAGTAATATTTCTGATGCTTTAAATTGACTTTAGAATGGGTAATAAATGCATTCAAATCTTCAGCATTAAACCAAAAAGCTGAAGAAAAAGCCAACACTTTCCCGAAAGTTTCAGGATATTTCACCGCGGCATAAACAGAAATCAGCGCTCCGAGTGAACTTCCACCAATCGTGGTAAATTTTCGTTGAGGTTTTGTTCTGTAATTTTTATCGATGTAAGGTTTCAGTGTTTCCACGATAAATTTCACGTAGTTTTCGCCATTTCCACCGCCATATTTTGCATTTTTGAAAGGAGAGAGTTCTTCAATTCGTTTTTCGCCACCGTTATCTATTCCTACTACAATTACAGATTTTCCGGTTTTTTCGAAAATTTTGTTCAGTGTTTCATCTACTTGCCATTCACCAGCGTAAGAAGTAGCATCATCAAAGAGATTCTGGGCATCTTGAAGGTAAATTACTTCATATTTTTTGTAAGAAGTTTCGTAATCTTTAGGCAAATAAATCCAAATTCTTCGTGTGGTTTTAAGTTGAGGAACGTCGAAATTTTCAGAAATAATCTTCACATTTTCTGTCGCAGAGCTTTTTCTTTCTTGACTCCATAAAAAAGTACAACTGAGGATAAGCAGAAAGCGAAAGAAATTTTTCATGACGAATTATTTTAAGATGCCTCGGATTTTATTGGCGTTTTTGATGAGTTCTTCCAGAAGTTCAAAATTTTCTTTTTCTAGAGCAGACTTGAATTTTCTGAGCTGTGTAATGTGTTCATTTAGAACGTCTAACACATTTTCTTTGTTTTGTTTAAAGATAGGAACCCACATTTCTGGATGAGATTTTGCCAAACGAACTGTGCTCGAAAAACCAGAACTCGCCAATTGGAAAATGGTATCTTCTTCTCGTTCTTTTTCTAAAACCGTGTTTGCCAAAGCATAAGAAGTGATGTGTGAAATGTGAGAAATGTACGCAGTGTGAACGTCATGAGCGTCTGCATTCATGTAAATCAGGTGCATTTCTAGATTTTTGGCGATATTTTCTACCAATGCTAATGCGTCTTGGTCAGAATCTTCACGGTCGCAAATTACGGCCGCTCTTCCTGCGAAACTTTCTTTCTGAGCGGCTTTAGGGCCAGAATTTTCAGTTCCCCACATTGGGTGAAACGCTACAAATCTTTTTCGGTTCGGATGATTTTTAATGGCTTCTACAATTCCAGATTTGGTAGAACCTGTATCCATTACCGTTTGTTTATCGGTAATTAAATCTAGAACTTGTGGTAAAATTTTAACCGTAGCATCTACTGGAATAGCGGTGATGATAAGGTCTGCGTTTTTAATGCTGTTTTCAAAATTTTCGAAACGGTCTATAATTCCTAATTCTTGGGCTTCTTGAAGGTGAATTTCTGATTTGTCAATTCCTGTAAATTCTGCTCCGAAATTTTTTTCGCGGAGTTTTAAGGCGATAGAACCACCAATTAAACCTACACCAATAATAGCAATCTTCATTTTGAAATTAATTTTTAGAGTTCTTTTTCCTTTTGTTTGATTTGATTAGAAATATTCAGAATATTAATAAAATTGGGTATTAACGTAGCCACTGCTACTGCAATAAAGGTCGCAAAAGATTTTCCGTTGTAATACATCATGCTGAGTACAATAATCCAAAGAATAACTAATCCTAAAAAGATTCCTAAGAAAACTTTTTGTAGTTTTTTTAATTGGGGAACACTCAGGTCTGTGTATTTTTTCTTTTGCATAAGTTGTTATTTTAGTTTTTTAAGACTGATGAAATGGGCATTTTCTTTACATTTTTCAAAAGTAATTTCATAGGTAGGATTTCCTTCTGGAGCGGTAAGTAAATAACTTGGACAAGGTTTTTTCTGTGCATCGCTCATATCAAAGTTAATTTCTCCTTTAGTAATAATGCTGTCTTTCAGAAATTTTTCGTCAATTTTCAAGGTTTTCATTTCTCCTTGAAAAGCTTCAGAATACGTAAAATCTTTCGATAAAGTTTCGGCAATTACTCTAGAATTGGGAAGATAACCGCTACAACTTACCCCTTTTTTGTTCAAAATAAAGAATACAATTAGTAATCCTGGAATTAACCCGATGAAAAAGAATTTCAGTTTTCTCATTGAATATGATGTAAAAAGTAAGTTGAAAATTTAAAAAATTAAAAGGTTGATGTCATGATAAGTAAGGTCGAATTTGTCGCAAATCACTTTTTTGGTATGTCTGCCTTTATACATGTAAAGCGATTGTTTCATTTCGTTTCTTTTCAAAAGCATATTTTCGAAACCACCTTCTTCGTCATAATTCAAGAGATAACTTAGGAAGAAATTAGAAATTGCTTTCGTAGTGGTTCTAGGCATTCTAGAAGATAAATTAGGTAATCCACAGTGAAGAATTTCGTGTTTAATGATGACAGGATTTTCGTGAGTGGTTACTTCTGTGGTTTCTATACAACCGCCATAATCTATCGTTAAATCTATAATTACAGAGCCTTTTTTCATAGCTTTTACCATATCTTCTGTCACTACATAAGGCATATTGAGTCTAGGTAATGCACCAATTACTACATCAGCTCTTCTCAATGCTTTTTTTAATTCTTTCGGGTCTATAATTGAAGTTGGGACTCTACTGTCTATAAGTGTATGTAATCTTCTTAATTTAGATAAAGAATTATCAAAAACTCTTACACTTGCACCTAAACCGATGGCTGCTTTCGTCGCAAATTCTCCTACAATTCCAGCTCCGAGAACTACTACTTCTGTAGGGCGAACTCCAGTAATTCCGCCAAGCATTAAGCCATTGGATTTAGCCAATAATTCTGATGCGTACAAAATGGAAATTCCACCTGCGATTTCGCCAATCAATCTGATAAGTGACAACTGGCGGTATTCATCCATAATGAATTCAAAAGCGATGGCGTTTACCTTTTTTTCTGCTAATTTTTTAAAATAATCTTTGTCTCTTAAGTTAATTTGAAGTGCAGAAACCAAATAAGCATTTGGTTTTAGAAATTCCATTTCTTCTTCTGTTGGTGGATTGATTTTAAGAACCAAATCCTGTCCGTACACTTCAGCTTGACTGGTTGTAATCTGAGCTCCTGCTTCAGAAAACTGTAAATCGGTGAAAAAAGAACCTTCACCAGCGCCAGCTTCTAAAATAATATCATGACCATGTTCTACCAAAACTTGTACTGCATCTGGAGTAATACACAGTCTTTTTTCGTGTAAACAGGTTTCTTTTGGGATACCAATACTAAATTTTTTCCCTTTTTTGAGAACCTCTAATTTTTCCTCTTTAGGAATGAGTTGTTCTTCAGTAAAAGGTGTAAATATGGTAGAACTCATTGTTTTAAATTTTAATCTACAAAGATAGCGAAAAATGGGATAGGTAAAACCCTAGAAATTATGGATTCTTTCTAAGGAAAATTTTAGTTGAAAACAATTTCTCTATAATCACCATGATTGGTAATTGTCATTTCGTGGTGAGGTAAATCTGCCAATTCTTCTTCGTAGATTTCTGGCCATTCAATAATGCAGAGAAAAGCATTGTCTAGATATTCTTCAATCCCGAAATCATAGGCTTCTTCTATTTTTTTGAGTCGATAAAGATCAAAGTGAAAAACTTTTCCTTTTGGTGAATGATACTCATTTACGATAGCATAAGTAGGAGAGGAAACTTCATCTGTACTTCCTAAATTCTTCATTAAAAACTGAGAGAATGTGGTTTTACCAGCGCCTAAGTTTCCTTTGAGCAAAAGAATATTGTGTTTTAAATTGGGCAAAATTTCATTTACTACTTTTTGCCAATCTTCAATTTTTTCTATGTGGAATGTTTGAGACATGTTTTTTGAAAATTTTTTCAAAAATACGGAATTGTGGAGAAATTTTAACGTTTTAAATGATTTCAATGATGTTTACATTATTTCTGAAAAAATGTTTTAAATACTTCAATTAGTATTGCAATGACACTAAATGAAAACCCCAATATTGCAAATAATTTTGTTCTTTTATAATCTTTAAGTGTTTTTTTGCAAGTTCTAAATCAATTTTTGACTTTTCGTATTCTATTTCTTCTTTTGAATTTATGTATTCTTCATACTTGAAATGTCCACCTCGTTTTTTTGCTTCTCTACCTTTTTCTGTTAAAATATATTGAATCTGAGATTGAGGATGATAATCAATATATCCAAGCTTAATTAAAGCTGTTTGAATTTCACTCGAAATACTTGAAATTTTTGGACTTTTCAGTTCAGGTTCTATATTTTTATAAAATTTGTATGTTTGAAAATAATCAAAATCTGGAAATAATAGTATTAATTGGTCAATATATTCGTAAATCTTTTTTTCTTCTTCTTCATCAGAAAAATATATAATTTTTTGTGAAGGAATTAATGCAGCCATTTTAGTTTAGGTTTTAGTCTAAACAAAATTAATCAAAAAAAGCGGAAAAAATCAATTGATTTTTTCCGCTCCATGCCTAAGTATAATAAACTATGAAAAACTACTTAGGTTCTAAAATACTGATAGGTATAATGATTTCTTCAAGTGAAATTCCGCCGTGTTGATAGGTGTCTTTGTAATAATTGACAAAGTGGTTGTAATTTTTTGGATACGCTAAAAAGATGTTGTTTTTTGCGAAAATATATTTGCTGCTCAGATTTCCTTTGGGTAAAAATAATTTCTCTGGATTGGTAATTGCCCAAACATCTTTTTCGTCATAAGTGAGCGATTTTCCTGTTTTATAACGGATATTGGTGCTGGTTTCTCTATCGCCAACTACCTGAGAAGGTTTTTTTACATAAACCATTCCGTGGTCTGTAGTAATCACCAATTTGAAACCTTGTTCCGCTGCGAGTTTGATGATTTTTAAGATAGAAGAATTTTCAAACCAATTTACCGTAAGGCTTCTGAAAGTTTTATCATCTCTAATCAATTGGTCTACAATATGATTGTCTGTTTTGGCATGCGAAAGAATATCTATGAAATTATAGACAATCACCAGTAAATCATTGTTTTTGTGTTGGTTAAAATCATCTAAAATCTTGCGTTCAAAATCTGCATTCAGAACTTTCAAATATTTCATGGATTTGTTTTGTAGTCCAATTCTTTTCATTTGGTCTTCTAAAAATTCACGCTCATGCTCATTTTTATTGCCTTCTTCATTATCATTAAACCATTTGTCTGGAAAGCGTTTTTCGATTTCTGAAGGCATTAAACCTGCGAAAAATGAATTTCTGGCGTATTGAGTAGCAGTAGGTAAAATGCTGAAATATTCGTCTTCTGAAACCTTGTTGTAAAACCTTGCGAAAAGCGGTTCTATTACTTTCCATTGGTCATATCTCAAATTATCAACCATCAGAAGTAAAACTTTGTCTTTTTCTAAAACGGGTTTTACTTTTTCCTTAAAAGCAGTGTGAGACATAATCGGTTTTTCGTTGCTGTGAAGCCATTCTTCGTAATTTTTTTCTATAAATTTAGAAAACTGAATGTTGGCTTCTTCTTTTTGAGATTGTAATAAATCTGCAAACTCATTGTCAAAAACTTTATCGAATTTTATTTCCCAATTCAAGATTTTCTTATAATATTCTGCCCATTCTTGATAAGTGTTTACATAGCTGAGTTCCATCGAAAGATTACGAAAACCTTGTTGATACTCTAATTTGGTTTTTTGCTCTACCAAATCGTCTTCTTGAAGATTTTTCTTCAGCGAAAGCAAAACCTGATTGGGATTTACCGGTTTTAGAATATAATCAGAAATCTGCGAACCGATGGCTTGTTCCATGATGTGTTCTTCTTCGTTTTTGGTCACCATCACGATTTTTATAGAAGAATCTAAATCTTTAAGCATGGGAATGGCTTCCAAACCAGAAATTCCGGGCATGTTTTCGTCTAAAAGCGCCAATTGAAACTTTTCGTTTTCTATCAATTCCAGAGCTTCGTTCACGTTATTTACAGGTGTTACGGTATAGCCTTTGTTTTCTAGAAAAACGATATGGGGTTTGAGTAAATCTACTTCATCATCAATCCAAATTATTTTTGACATAAATTATTTTTTAGTTTAAAGTAAAGAAAGAGGTTGAAACTTCTAGCTTTAAAATTATCTCTCCCAAAAATACGCCAAAACTGTCTTAAATATTATATAAAATAATTGGAATATGGTTAAAAATCTGTTAAACTGAAACTGAGTCTTGAGTTTATTGATGTAGCTGAGGTTCTTTTATACCTTGAGAAATTAAAATTGTTTTATTCATTTCAAAATGAGCTTTTTCCTTTCATTTAAGTGTTTTTTATAAAAACAACCTTTCAAAGCATCAATAACTCATTTTTAAGCACCGAAATTTTAGAATTTTGTACATGAACTAAAAAATAAACATTCTTTAAATCTGGTTTATGAGTTTATCGAAGAATAAACGAGGTTGAAATTTTATGTTTTTGAAAACTATTTTCTAAAAATGGTAGTTGTGCAACAGTTACTCCTGTTAGCCGCAGTTATATTTTATTATTTTCGAGCATTAAAATCACTTAACCACTTTATTAAATTATCAATATCTATTTCTATTTCGTTTGGTTCAGGAATTTCAACTGGTGCTTCATCTGGCTGACTATGTTCGAAATAAGAATATCTTGTCATAAAATCATTTATTAAATTGCAATCTTCGATTTCAATTTTGGCTAAATTTTGAACTTTTCCCATTGTGTTTACAGACCTTCTGTATCTTTGCACCACATCCGCTAAAAAGTCAATCTCAACGATTCGTTCAATTAAGATTCTAATATCACTACATATAGATTTTCCAAATGGATAATATGTTTCGCTTCCTTCCTCATTAAAAATTTTTTTAGCTTTTGCCAATCTATCATTTTTGATATAGTTAAGTGCAGGTAAAGTTTTTTTTGCAAATAGTGGAGTTTCTCCAATTTCTCCAGAACCCCAATTTTCACTTCTAATACCTAAAATTTGTATTAAGTTTGAATCGCACTTATCGTTAAGTTGTCCTAGTAAACTTAGTCTGTGGGTAAAAATTATTACTTGTCTACTTTTACTCAATTCTACAAGTCTTTCTACAACTTTTTCTTCAAATTTTTGATCTAATGAAGATATTGGATCGTCAAAAACGAAGGGATTATTATTGTTACTACCAGTTACGTCTGCTAAAAATGAAGCAAGAGCAACAATACGATGTTCACCTTCACTCAAAATTTCAGACAATTTGTTTCCGCTTATACCTTTTAATTTTAAGGAATGAGTAATATTACCTCTGGATGCTCGTTCCTTAACAAGTTCTACTTTAATTTTATTTGCTTTTAGCAAACCTAATTCAATATTAAATCTTTTTACATATTCTTCAGTAATTACTAATTCTGAAATTTCACTTGCTTTAGTTGTAATAGAACGAGTATTACATTGTGATATCCAACTGTCATAATTAGAGATTTTACCTAATCTCTCAATTTCTTTTAATATATGGTCTTTTTGTTCTGAACACCATTTTTGTGCACGTAATTCTAATAAATCACTTGATGCCTTTATTCTATCAAATTGTTGTACATCTTGTTCATATTGTTTTGATGACTTATCATAGTTGGTAGATATGGATTTTAAAATGTTTAAGTTATCCGATATGAATTTATAATCAATAGTATATTCTATATTTTGCTTAATTGAATTTGTTAAGTTTTGAATTTGCTCCCAAATATTAATTAGACAATTGAGCCATTCTTCATTTAAATTTGCTGCATTACATTGCGTAAGTAATGTTTCTTTAGTTAGGCTAATTGGAAGTTTACTTATTTTTTCTGAATAAAGTTTTTCTGCTAAAACGGCTTCGCTTTCAATTTCACTTTTTATAAAAGACTCAAATGACGTTAACCTTTGTTTAGCTTCCTCATTTAATGTTTGATGGCATAATACACATTTTGAGTCATCATCCACCTTTGGAAAGCTTGAATTTGAATAAGCTTCTTGATTAGAATAATTTCTAGCAGATTCCCATAAAGCCTTCCAAACTTTACTTCCAACTCCTTTTAAATCAGATTTATTTGCGATTATAAGTGAGCTTTCATTAGAGATTTTTCGTTTGTTTATTGCATCATTTTTCAAAGTACTTAATTCTTTGATAGAATTTTCATTAATAAGGTTTAACGCATCTGAAATTTCTTTAATGATTTTGTCAACTTCTATTTTTCGTTTTTTTAAATCGTCTGCAGTTTTTTTAGGGTCACTCTCCTTCAATCTATTTTCTAGGTTCTTCCTTAATTCATCCTTTGCTTCATTCCAAATTAATATAGAAGTAAGATTTTCAGCTGTATTGTCTTTATTTAAATTATTATAAAGTTTTGCGGCTTCTGTATTTTGAAATTCAAATGGAATAGTTGGCATCACTTTAGTAAATGATACTTTCTCTTGTTCAAGTTTTTCCTGTATTACAGAAAAGTAATAAGATAATGTGGAAAATATTTTCATTACACCTGGTACATATGTAACTGAATTAGCTTCATCTATATAAATATTACCAGTTGATGTATCAAAAACATCAATAGATTTTAAATCACTAATTGGATCGCTATTAATTATCCAATCAATTTGTTGTTCAATATTATCAGTTAAAAAGGTTATTTTACATTTTCCATCAGGATTTGGATTAAAAACATTAGGTTTTAAATTTAAAGCTCTTGGCTTGCCACTTATTTTCTTGATAATTTTGGTATAACCAGATTTCCCCGAACCATTTGATCCATATATCACTATTAAATTTTTATCTTTTTCAAATTTTAATGGATTTCTTGGTGCAAGGTTTTCAATATTTTGTATTGAATCAACAGATATTAATTTAACATGTTTTTCAGTTTCAAAATTTAAAATTTGAGGAAATTCTTTTGGAGTGAATGGTAAATCAGATTTTAAGATTTCAATGATTTCTTTAATATCATCATCTTCTATATTTTTTGATAGAATTCTGTAAGCTAATTCGGTTTGCCACCCTCGTAATTTATGTAACCATTCCAAAATGTTTTGATGTACATCCATAGTTGAATTCTGGTAAATTTATATTATAAGTTTTTTTTTGAATAATTGCGGCTAAAGGTTCTGCGGATTTGCGAACTTCCACGAAGGAAGTTTACTTCCGTTCGTGGGATTTTGCACACCACCAAATATACAAAAGTATTTTTGATGCTCAAAAGCTTAATTAAAATCATCACCCTACCCAAAGCAATGTCAAAGGAAAGTCAAAGGAAAGGGTAATGAATGTCTGCCTGTACTTTACTTGTAGGATTTTTTACAAAAGAGCAGAGAAAATAAAATTTCAGGTCAAAAAAAGAAGTCAGATGAGGGTTTGGTTTTACTCAAGTGGCAGTTTTGTTCGAGTCTTGTTCGGAAAAAGTACTCTTTTTCCGAAGCTGATTCGAAGCTGATTCGAACTTGATTCGAACAAATGTCTCAAAAAAGACAAAAAAAGGCGAAATAATTACAGCTAATTGATGCGTAGTTATACCTAAAAACGTATTTTATTTTTTGTCACAGAAGAAGTCGTAAAGCATAAGATGAATTAAAAATCTGTTAAACTAAATTTCCGTAAATTTGAAAAATCATTTATCAATCATCATTTATCTATTCAAATGAGCACCAATAAACTCAAAATTATCAATGACCCAGTTCATGGTTTTATAAAAATTCCTTACGAAATTTTGTATGATGTGTTAGAACATCGTTATTTTCAGAGATTGCGCAGAATTTCTCAAACAGGATTGTTGAGTTTAGTTTTTCCGGGAGCTACCCATACCAGATTTCATCATGCTTTAGGTGCAATGCACTTGATGTTCACGGCGCTAGAAACCTTGAAACTGAAAAATGTAAAAATTTCAGACGAAGAAGAAAAAGCGGCGCTTCTCGCTATTTTATTGCACGATGTAGGTCATGGTCCGTATTCTCACGCTTTAGAAAGTCTTTTGATGGAAGATTGGCACCACGAGAAACTTTCGATTTTATTGATGAAAAAATTGAATGATGAGTTTAACGGTGAATTAGATTTGGCGATAGAAATGTTCCAAGGAAAATATCATCGTAAATTCTTTAACCAATTGATTACTTCTCAGTTAGATGTCGATAGGTTAGATTATTTGAAGCGAGACAGTTTCTTTACAGGAGTTTCAGAAGGAAGTGTGAACACACAGAGAATTATTTCGATGATGAATGTAAAAGATGATGAACTTCTGATTGATGAAAAAGGAGTTTATTCCATTGAAAATTTCCTTACGGCAAGAATGTTTATGTATTGGCAGGTTTACTATCATAAAACTTCTGCTTTGGCAGAACATCTTTTGGTGAAAATTTTGAGCAGAGCAAAACAGCTCATTTCTGAAGGAAAACAAGTGGAAGCTTATGGAAATTTAAAATATTTCTTGTACAAAACTGATTTCGAAAAAGCGACAGAAGAAGATGTGAATCGTTTTACACAATTAGATGATACAGATGTGCTGAGCGCGATAAAAACTTGGCAAAATGCCGATGATTTTGTGTTGAGTTATTTTTGTAAAGCGGTGGTTCAGAGAAAATTCCCAAAAACTGTTTTTTCTTCTCAAAAATTTGAAGAATCAGAAATTTTAGAAAAAATAGAAAGAGCTAATCAGAAATTTGGCATCGAAAATGGTGATCAGTTGGTGGAGCAAATCAGCAGAACTTTGCTTCCTTATGATAATCAAAAACAGCCGATTTTTTTGCTAAAAAGAGACGGAAGAAAGATAAAGTTGGAAGACGCAGAAACCCAAATTCTATCGGCGCATATCAATCAGCCAACCACCAAAAACATTCTGTTTTTCCCTAGAGAAATTTAAGTTTTCAAAAAACTAAAAATTGTATGAGTGTAATAAGATTTTCGTATCTTTGCACGATATGGAATTTACTGCAGCTCAAATTGCAAGTTTTATCAATGGAAAAATCTTGGGAGACGAAAATGCCTCAATTACAGGTGTTTCGCCTATAGAGAATGCGCAAAATGGTCAACTCTCTTTTGTTTCTCAAGAAAAATTTGCAGAATTTATTTCACTTTCAGAAGCCTCTGTGATCATTGTTTCTGAAAAATTTGTTAAAGAAGAAAACTATAAACCTACACTTATTGTAGTAGAAGACGCTTATTTGGCTTTTCAGGTTTTAATGAATCTCTATCAACAGATGAGAGAGGAAAAAAAATCAGGAATTGAACAACCTTCTACCATTGCAGACAGCGCAACAATAGGCGAGAATGTCTATATCGGAGCACATTCTTATATCTCAGATAAATCAAAAATCGGTAACGGAACACAGATTTTTCCTCAAGTTTACATCGGAAAAAATGTAAAAATTGGCGAAAACTCTATTATTTATAGCGGTGCTAGAATTTATGATTACTGTGTGATTGGTGATAATTGCATCATTCATTCTAATACAGTGGTAGGTAGTGATGGTTTCGGTTTTCAGCCTACGAAAGATGGCTATCAAAAAATTCCACAATTAGGAAATGTGGTCATAGAAAATAATGTAGAAATAGGTTCTAATTGTAGTATAGACAGAGGAACTATTGGTTCTACTGTTATTGGCGAAGGAACTAAAATAGATAATCTGATTCAGATTGCTCATAACGTAAAAATTGGTAAAAATAACGTTATCGCAGCACAAGCTGGTATTGCTGGTTCTACCGTTATTGGAGATTGGAATATGATTGGCGGACAAACTGGTGTTGCTGGTCATCTCAAAATAGGTAACCAGATTAGAGTACAAGCTCAGAGCGGAATAAATAGAGATGTACAAGACGGCGAAACACTCTTTGGAACACCTGCTTTCAACGCTGGTGATTACAGAAGAAGCTATGTACTTTTCAGAAAATTCCCTGAAATTGTTGAACGAATAAATAATCTAGAAAAAAACTCAAAAGAAAATACTAATGAGTGAAAAACAGAAGACTTTAGGTAAAGAAGTATCACTTTCTGGGATTGGACTTCACACAGGAAGACAAGTAAACCTTACCATGAAACCTGCTAAAGAAAATACAGGTTTTGTATTTGTAAGAACAGACTTAGAAGGTCATCCTCAAGTAGAAGCAGATGTAAATTATGTAACGACTACAGAAAGAGGTACTACGTTAGAAAAATTAGGTGTTAAAATCCATACTTGCGAACATTTATTAGCTGCTTTAGTAGGAATGGATATTGATAATGCTATCTTAGAAATGAACAGTGCAGAACCACCAATTATGGATGGTTCTTCTAAATTTTTCGTAGAAGCAATAGAAGAAGCTGGAGTGGTAGAACAAGAGCAAAATAGAGAATATTTAGTCATCAAAGAAGTGATGAACTATGTAGACCCTAATACAGGCTCAGAAATTACCATTATTCCTTCTGAAAACTACGAAATTACTACAATGGTAGATTTCGGGACTAAAATTTTAGGAACTCAGAATGCTTCTCTTAAAAATATTACAGATTTTAAAAAAGAAATATCTTCGGCGAGAACTTTCAGTTTCTTACACGAACTAGAAATGCTTTTAGACAGTGGTCTTATTAAAGGAGGCGATATTTCTAACGCTATTGTTTATGTAGACAAAGAATTAACTCCTGAAACCGCTGAAAAACTTAAAAAAGCTTTCGGAAAAGAAGAAGTTACCATCAGACCAAATGGTATTTTAGATAATCTTACCCTTAATTATCCTAATGAAGCAGCGCGTCATAAATTGCTAGATGTAATCGGCGATTTAGCTTTAACGGGAGTGAAAATTAAAGGAAAAGTAATTGCTACTAAACCTGGACATTTCGTGAATACACAATTTGCGAAAAAACTGAATAGACAGTGGAAATTACAAAAAAAGAAAAACGTGCCAGATTTTGATTTAAAAGCAGAACCTGTTTTTGATATTAACGGGATTATGCGTCTTTTACCGCATAGACCACCATTTTTATTGATTGATAAAATTTTAGAATTATCAGATTCTCATGTGGTAGGTCTTAAAAATGTTTCGATGAATGAACCTTTCTTTGTAGGTCATTTTCCTAAAGAACCAGTAATGCCTGGTGTTTTACAAATCGAAGCGATGGCTCAAGCTGGAGGTATTTTAGTCTTGGCAAATGTTCCAGACCCAGAAAATTATTCCACTTATTTTGTTAAAATAGATAAGGTAAAGTTCAAGAAAAAAGTAATTCCTGGAGATACTCTTATTTTTAAAATAGAACTAATAGAACCTATAAGAAGAGGCATTGTTCATATGCAAGGTTACGGTTACGTAGGAGACAGCGTAGTAGTAGAAGCAGAATTGATGGCTCAAGTTGCTAAAACCAAATTAGACTCATGATTCATCAATTAGCCGCTGTTGACAGACGTGCCAAAATTGGCAAAGATGTTACCATAGAACCTTTTACCACCATTGCTGCAGATGTAGAAATAGGAGAAGGAACTTGGATTGGTCCCAATGTTACCATTATGGATGGTGCAAGAATTGGTAAAAACTGTAGAATTTTTCCCGGAACGGTAATTTCTGCAATTCCACAAGATTTGAAATTTGATGGGGAACAAACATTGACCATTATTGGAGATAATACTACCATCAGAGAATGTGTAACCATCAACAGGGGAACCAAAGCATTAGGCTATACCAAAGTAGGGAATGATTGTCTTATCATGGCTACTTCTCACATCGCTCATGACTGTGTTCTAGGAAACCATGTCATCATTGTAAACGGTTGCGGAATTGCAGGACACGTAGAAATAGGAGATTTCACTGTAATGGGAGGTCTTTCTGCGGTGCACCAATTTGGTAAAATCGGGAAACATGTGATGATTTCTGGAGGAACATTGGTAAGAAAAGATATTCCACCTTATGTAAAAGTAGCGAGAGAACCTATGTCTTATGCAGGAATTAATTCTGTGGGATTAAGAAGAAGAGGTTTCAGTAATGATAGAATTTTCGAAATTCAAAAAATCTACAAATACCTTTTTCAATCTAAAATGAATGTTTCTCAGGCAACAAGATTCATCGAAAACGAAATGCCACCTACAGAAGAAAGAGACGAGATTTTAGAATTTATTAAAAATTCACCTCGAGGAATTGTAAAAGGATACGGAACAGGAAAAGAATAAAAACATATTTAAAAAAATAATAAATATTAATGGCAACAAGTAATGATATTAAAAAAGGTCTTTGTATAGAATTCAGCAATGACATTTATAAAGTAATCGAATTTTTACACGTAAAACCAGGAAAAGGTCCTGCTTTCGTAAGAACTAAACTTAAATCTGTAACCAATGGAAAAGTAATTGATAATACTTTTTCTGCAGGTCATAAAATTGATGAGGTAAAAGTAATTACTCGTAAATTTCAATATTTATATGATGATGAGAATGGTTTCCATTTCATGAATAACGAAGATTTCTCTCAAATGTATTTGAACAAAGAAATGATTGAAAACGCTCAATTCATGAAAGCTGGTGAAGAAGTAACCATCATTATGAAAGAAGCAGATGAAACTCCACTTTCAGCCGAAATTCCACCAACTGTTTATCTAGAAGTAATAGAAGCTGATCCAGGTGTAAAAGGAAACACAGCAACGAATGCACTTAAAAACGCAATCGTAGAAACTGGCGCTAGAGTTTTGGTTCCACTTTTCATAGAAGCTGGCGACAAAATTAAAGTAAACACAGAAGACGGTTCTTACCTAGAAAGAGTAAAATAATTTGAGAAGTGGGAAACGAGTTGCGGGTTTTTCTCGTATCTCGTATCTCGTATCTCGTATCTCTATAAAATATGACTTTCAAATCTCCACAAACCCTTAAAACCATTGCCGAACTCATCGGTGCGAAATATGTAGGCGACGAAAATTTTCAAATTTTTGGAACCAATGAAATTCATCGCGTAAAAAAAGGAGAAATAGTCTTTGTCAACCATCCTAAATATTATGACAAAGCACTTCATTCCGAAGCTACCATTATTTTGATAGATAAAGAAGTTGCTTGTCCAGAAGGAAAAGCACTTTTGGTCTCTGATGATCCTTTCAGAGACTTTAATAAAATCAATGATCATTTTACCGGCATTCAAACCTTTGAAACCACAGGGAATAATCTTTCCGTTGGAGAAAATTGTAAAATTCACCCTTCTGTAATCATCGGAAATGATGTCACGATTGGGGATAACTGTATGATTTTCCCGAATGTAGTTATTGGTGACAGAACGGTTATTGGCAATAATTGTATCATTCAGGCAGGAACCGTTTTAGGAGGTGATGCGTTCTATTACAACAAAAATGCGGAAGGTTACAGAAAAATGCTTTCCGTAGGAAATGTGATTTTAGAAGATGATGTAGAAATCGGAGTAAACTGCTGTATAGACCGCGGTGTTACAGATTCTACCATCATCAAAAAAGGCTCAAAACTCGATAATTTAATCCAAATAGGTCATGATACTGTACTTGGCGAAAGAACTTTAGTAGCTTCTGGAGCTATGATTGCTGGCTGTTGTATCATAGAAGATGATGTACAAGTTTGGGGACAAGTGGGTATGGCTTCTGGCAAAAGAGTAGGAAAAGGTGCAGTGCTTTTAGGTAAAACTGGAGTGAACAGAGACTTAGAAGGAGGCAAAACTTATTTCGGTAGCTTAGCCGAAGAATTTAGAGAATATCTAAAAAAAGAAGTCAAATTAAAAAATTTATAGGTCTTTACTTTGTGTGAAATCATAAAAATAGTATTTTTACAAAAATTAAAAAATAAATCATGTCAGTATTAGTAAATAAAGATTCAAAGGTAATCGTACAAGGATTTACAGGAAACGAAGGAACTTTCCACGCAACTCAAATGATTGAATACGGAACCAACGTAGTAGGTGGTGTAACTCCAGGAAAAGGAGGAACTGAACATCTTGGTAAGCCAGTTTTCAACACCGTTGCAGACGCAGTTGCTAAAGCAGGAGCTAATGTTTCTATTATTTTTGTACCACCTGCATTTGCTGCAGATGCTGTAATGGAAGCTGCAGAAGCTGGAATTAAAGTAATCGTTTGTATTACAGAAGGAATTCCGGTAGCTGATATGGTAAAAGTAAAAGAATATATTAAAGACAAAGGTGCTAGATTAATCGGTCCTAACTGCCCTGGAATTATTACTTCAGACGAAGCTAAAATTGGTATTATGCCAGGTTTCGTTTTCAAAAAAGGTAGAGTAGGTATTGTTTCTAAATCAGGTACTTTAACTTATGAAGCTGCAGACCAAGTGGTAAGAGCTGGTTTCGGTGTTTCTACAGCAATTGGTATTGGTGGTGACCCAATCATTGGAACAACTACTAAAGAAGCTTTAGAATTATTCATCAACGACCCAGAAACTGATGCAGTAGTGATGATTGGTGAAATTGGTGGTTCTCTAGAAGCTGAAGCAGCAAGATGGTACAGAGATTCTGGTTCTAAAAAACCAGTAGTAGGTTTCATCGCTGGTCAAACTGCTCCTAAAGGTAGAACAATGGGACACGCTGGTGCAATTGTAGGTGGTGCAGAAGATACAGCTCAAGCAAAAATGCAAATCATGGAAGAATGCGGAATCAACGTAGTAGCTTCTCCTGCTGATATCGGTAAAACTATTGCTAAAGTATTAGGATAAATTATTATCTTTGATATTACAAATATTTTAAACTTCATAATAATTTTTATTATGAAGTTTTTATTTAAATAAAACACAATGAAAACAAATGTTAACACTTGGCTTCAGAAATTATTCATCATTTCAGCAGGCTTTATTTTTACCCCCATTTTTTCGCAGGTAGATTTTTCTTCAACTAGATTTGGTCTCATTGCAGGACCTACCTATTCAAGAGTCCAAAATGCACATAATCCTTCTTCTGCTAGAATTTCGTTTTATGGAGGAGCATTGGCAATCATTCCCATTGGAGGAGATGACATGTTTTATTTGCAGCCACAAGTAGAATATTTAAGCGCTGGTGAAAAAGGGGATGGAGAAACCGTTTACGCTAATAATTATCTGAGTGTTCCTGTTTATTTTAAAGCTTATTTTTCTGAAGCAGAATCAGAATTTTTTGGCCAATTAGGACCTAGATTCGGTTTTTTACTTAGTCAAAAAGTGGAAAATCCTTCCAGAAGTATCTATAATGTAGAAGAATTTGGTAAAGCAGCAGCTTTTGATTTAGCCATTTCTGCAGGTTTAGGATTTAGCTACAAAAGAAAATTAGAAATTGTAGGAAGATTTGATTTTGGAGTAAGCAATAATTTACCAGATTTAATGGGGAAAGAACCACAAGATGGCGCTACCAATTCTACGAAAAGACAACACGTTTTAAGCGCAGGAATTACCTATATTTTTGATTAAAACTAAAAATTTAAAATATTAAATAAACCTCAAGAAACATTTCTTGAGGTTTTTTGTTTTTATCTTAAAAGTACAAAAGTCAAAGCTAAAATCGCTGGTAATGCTTGTACAAAAAAGATTTTTCTAGAAGCAGAAAGCGCACCATAAATTCCCGCCACAATGACGCATCCCAAAAAGAACAGTTGAATATTCTTTTGCCATTCTGGATTTTCTATAAAAAAGCTCCAAATTAAACCTGCTGCCAAAAAACCATTATACAAACCTTGATTGGCGGCTAATTTTTTGGTAGGTTTAAAGAGTTCATTTGGCAAAGAACCTTTAAAAGTTTTCTTGCCCAAAGTTTCCCAAGCAAACATCTCCATATATAAAATGTAAAGATGTTCTAGGGCTACTAATGTGACTAAAATGGTTGAGAGGATTTGCATATATTATTTTATATTTTATATTATTGCCAGTCAATTTCTAAAAGTAAATTCATTATTTTAGGACTGTCACAGCATTTTTTATTTAGATTTTTTTGTATGTATGAATAACAATACTCAAAATCAGATTCTAAATCTCTAAATAACTCTTCTATTGAAGAGTATTTTTTAGTTATTTCTGTATGAAGAATTATATAATATAAGAATTTACCAATGTACCATTCTAGATGAATCCATAAATTAGTATATTCATTGATATAGTCACCAGAGTGAACAATTTGATTTCTATGAAGATAAATTCTTTGAAGTTGAAACTCAATTGATTCTTTTGATGAATTAATTCTATTATAAACAGATTCAAGTTTGCCTTCTAAAATGGGTCTCATAGTTTGCATATATTCATATGCTAATAAATTAGAAATACTATTAAATTGTTTAAATTTTTCTAGAAAATCATTTTTTAGCCATTCAATCCAAATTAACATATCTTCTCCACGATTATTTTTTGGTAATGATGTTATGCCAATAGAGTTAAAGCATCCTCTGTTCACAGTATTAACGACAGCAATTCTTTTAATAAGATATTGTATATCTCTTGTATATGCTCCAAAACTAAAAGTTTTACTAAAAATATCTCTAACATTTTCAATATCAGATTTATGAGTTCGATAAGGTAAAATACTTTCAATTGATGTCCATAAAAGTGATAAAGAATTTTCTATTGATTTAGATCCAAGTGCTAAATTATAGTAATAAAGAGCTTTTTTTAGTTGTTCATTTTTAATAAAATCAATTGATGATTCATCATTAAATGCAATAGATTTATTATCAACAAGAGATAGAAAAACTGTACTTTTTCTTGAAGTAACACTAATTGGGTCACCACTAATAACAATATTTTTAAAAAATTTATGCTTAGAGCCTGTTTTTCTCCAATAGCTATTTTTAAAGAAATTCGTAAATATATTTAAAGATTTTCTGTCTTTATTAACTACAATGTCTTTTAATAATTCATCATATTGATTCCTAACAAATGAAACTGGATCGATATTAGAAGTTTCATAATAAATTACTTCGTCTCTATGTCCAAAAGATTTAGGATGTTCAAATTCATGATTGAAATCTGTTGCCTTTCTTATATCTCCAAATCCTTTCTTATATATTACATTTTTAATGTCTTCATTGTCAGTTTGATTGTTACCAATAAATACAATGATTTCATACAAGTCGTCAGAGTTGTTAAAGAAATCTAAAAACTTGTCAAGATTTATATATACTTTAGACTGAATCCAATTTCTTAAAACTTCATTTAGTGTACTTATACTATAACCTTGATAAAGTAAATAAGGAATTATTATATCAACTAAATTTGAAATTTTATCTGTCAATCTTTCTACCTTAATATTTTCCTTAAAGTCAATGTTTTTTAATTCTAATATAATATTCTTTAGATAATTTTTTTCTAATTGTAAAGAAAATTTCTTTAAGTGATGTAGTAAATTATCTATTTTGTCTAAACTGTCATTTTTGAAATTCTCGTCTTCATTAAATTCGATGATATATTTTTTTAAATCAGAAAAATATTTTTCAATAATGATGTCATTTACAATATTTTGTTTTATATAATTTGATTTAGCCTCTTTAAATATTACAATCAAAGTCTTTAGAGTTCTAATCCTTTTCTTACTTAATTCAGCAAGTCTAATTAATTCTTTTAACTGAGTAAATCCATTAATTGTTCGGTGCTTTTTTGAGATAGTTTCATCATAATCACACCTTTGAATAATTCTTTCAATAAGAAACCTTTCTAATTTTGTTGATTTGTAATACCAAGAAGAATTTTTTGGAACCCACATTTTTCTATTTAGTTATGGTTAATTTAGTTTTTTATATTTTAAAATTTTATAACTACAAAAAATCAATTTAAGCGTTATTAATTTATTACTAATATAACAAAAAAATCGTCACATCACTGCAACGATTTTATAATTTATAACTCATCACTCATCACTCATCACTGAGTTTAACTTGTTCTAATCCATTTCCAAAGTTCTTTAAAAGTGGCTTTGTTGCCGTACATTAGAATTCCTACTCTATAAATTTTGGCAGCCAAATACACCATTCCTAGCGTAGAAATCACCAATAAGAAAATAGAAAGTGCAATTTGCCAAACAGGAACGCCAAAAGGAATTCTCGCAATCATCGCCACTGGTGAAGTAAGCGGAATTATAGATAACCAAAAAGCCATCGGTCCTTCTGGATTATTGATTAAACCAAAACTTCCATACATTCCCAGCATCAATGGTAAAATACCAATCATCGTAAATTGTTGGGTTTCTGTTTCATTGTCTACGGCAGAACCAATCGCTGCATACATAGAACTGTAAAAAATGTAGCCCAACAAAAAGAAAACGATGAACACAAAAATGATAATTCCGAAATTCATGTCTAACAGAGAATGAGAAATTTCTGCGAAAACGCTTTGAATATCTAATTTATCCAACGGAATCTCTTCTTGCTGAGGAAGATTTCCAGAAATTTTAGAAAAACCTTGGTTAAAGAAAATAGCTCCTAAAATGGTCATGGTAATCCAAATCGCAAATTGAGTTAAAGCGACCAATGTTACGCCTAGAATTTTGCCCATCATGAGCTCAAAAGGTTTTACAGAAGAGATGATGATTTCTACCACTCTGTTGTTTTTTTCCTCTAAAACACTGCGCATTACACGAACTCCGTAGATGATGATGAACATAAAAGTCACGTACATTAATCCCATACTCAAACCAGATTTTACCCCAAAAGCAAGTGTGCTATCTTGTTTGTTATTGTCCACCACATTTTTGGTATTGATTTCGAAATTTTTATCAATATTTTCTATTTGAGCTTCTGTAAGTCCCAGATTTTTGATTTTTTCTTTTTTAATCACTTCAGACATCGAAAAAGCGATGTTTTGCTTCACATCAAAACCGATATTTTTATTGACCAAAAGTTGTGTTTGTTTTTGTAAATTTTCAAAATTTTGGTCTTGCAATTTGGGAATAATAAGCAGTCCATCTACATTGTCAACCATTTCTGGAAGCGTAGTGGTCAATGCTTGTTCTGTAGATTCTGGCAAATAAATAAACTTCACATCTTTTGGCGTTTTCATATTTTGTTGAAACACACCACTTTTATCGATGACATTAAAAGTATATTCGGTTTCATTCGCCTTGAGCATAAAAGCAATTAAAGCACCAAAACCTATCAATAGAATTGGGGCTAAAAGCGTGAGAATGATAAAAGATTTCTTTTTAACCTGTGTTAAAAATTCTCTTTTGGTTATGATGAAGATATTTTTCATTTTTGTTACTGTAGGATGAAATTATTGTCCGTTCATAGAAGTTACCGCAGTGATAAAAACTTCATTCATGCTCGGAATTTTTTCGTCAAAACTTCTGATTTTTCCTGCTTTCATTAGATCATTGAGCAGAAGATTTTGGTCTTCATTGTAGTTTAAGTCAAATGAAATTAAACCATGTTGGTCATGAGTATTGACAAGTTTATACTGATTTTTCAGCATTTCTAAATTTTCAGAATTTACATCAGACAAAACTACGTTGAATAGATTTTGCTTGAATTTTTCTCTTACTTCAAAGACTTTTCCGTCTAGAATTTTTCTGGATTTATTGATGAGAGCCACACTATCGCAAAGTTCTTCTACACTTTCCATCCGGTGAGTAGAGAGAATGATGGTGGTTCCTTGTTCTTTCAATTGAAGAATTTGGTCTTTTACTAAATTTGCATTCACTGGGTCAAATCCAGAAAATGGTTCATCGAGAATTAATAGTTTTGGTTGATGTAAAACCGTCACCACAAACTGAATTTTCTGCGCCATTCCTTTAGAAAGTTCAGAGAGTTTTTTGTTCCACCATTGGTCAATTTCTAAACGGTCAAACCAATATTTTGCTTGAGATAGTGCATCTTGCTTTTTCATTCCTTTGAGCGCTCCGAAATAGAGAATTTGGTCGCCAACTGTCATGTTTTTGTACAATCCTCTTTCTTCCGGCATATAACCGATGTCTTTGATATGATGAGGATTTAGTTTTTCCCCATTAATGAAAACTTCGCCAGAATCTGCTTGTGTAATTTGGTTGATAATTCTGATGAAAGTGGTTTTTCCAGCTCCATTTGGACCGAGAAGTCCATAAACAGTAGCTTTTGGAACGTGTATGCTGAAATCTTGCAAGGCAATTTTTTTTCCAGCACTATATGTTTTGGTAACGTGATTTGCTTGTAGCATTATAGTTTAAATTCTAAAGAATTAGTTGCGAAATTACGGAATTGTTACGAGATAAAAGAAGTTTTAAGAGCAATACTAATAATACAATTATTTGTTTCATATGCTCTGTCGTTCCTACGGAACTTTATTTGTTTTGGTATTAATTTTACTACAAACGTTTCGTTCCTACGGAACTCACTTTTTAAATTTTAAAAAAATTAAATTACTTTAATGAAAAATATTTAAAATTTAAATCTTCCATCATCCTACATCCTACATCCTACATCCTACATCCAACTTATTTATAAATCTCCACTTCTATTTCTCCATCTTCTGTAATGGCACCTCTGTACATACCAGAAGTGTTAAATGGCATAGCGATATTTCCGTTTTTGTCTAGCGCAATTAAACCACCATCACCACCCATTTTTTCGATTTCGTCTATGGTTTCTTGTGCTGCTGTTTTCACATCTTTATTCAAATATTGAATTTTTGCTGCGATGGTTCTTGCTGCAGTAGAACGAATGAAAAATTCTCCCCAACCTGTTGCAGAAATTCCTACATTTTCATCAGCATAAGTTCCCGCACCAATAATCGGTGCATCGCCAATTCTTCCATATTTTTTGTTGGTCATTCCTCCAGTAGAAGTTCCTGCTGTCAGATTCCCAAATTGGTCAAGAGCAACGCAACCTACGGTTCCAAATTTCTGGTCAATGATGAAATAATCAGGTTTTGAATTTTCTGCCTTTGGATTTTTTAATTTTTCTAATTCTTTTGCTTTTTGAAGGGATTTCCAACGGTTTTCTGTCCAGAAATATTTAGGATTTACGATTTCTAAACCTTGTAATTTAGCAAATTGTTCCGCACCGTTACCAGAAAGCATCACGTGTTCTGATTTTTCCATTACCGCAATCGCTGCTTTTATAGGATTTTTGATGATGTGAACTCCTGCGATGGAACCTGCTTTTTTATCTTTTCCATTCATAATAGCGGCGTCGAGTTCATTCTTTCCATCATGCGTGAAAACCGCTCCTTTTCCAGCGTTAAACAATGGAGAATCTTCCATTACTACGATGGCTGCTTCTACCGCTTCCACGGAAGTTTTACCGTTTTTAATTTCTGCATAAGCTTTTTGAAGCGCTTCGGTGAGTTTTTCTAAATATTCTTCTTCTAACTCGGGAGACATTTTTTCTCTGATGATGGTTCCTGCACCACCGTGAATAACGACTACGTATTTTTTTTGAGCCATTAGAAATAAAGAAAAGAACAACCCGAAGAGTAACGCTAATTTTTTCATGTTGAGAGATAATTTCGTGTGGCTCAAATTTAGAAAAAATTAAGCACTATTTGTGATTAATCAGCATTTTTAAATAGACTGTATTGAAATAATTCTCGGTCTACTTTTTTCTTCCAAGCTTCTTGTTTTGGATTTTTTTGGAAGAGAATTTTTTGCCCAATTTTAATGTAATAATCCTGATTATCTGCGTCAAATTGGTTGGAAGCTTTTTCTTTCATTACATTCCAATGCTGGATTTTCTTTCGGTAAATAGAAATATTAGTTATGTTTTTTTGTCGGAGACTTTCTACGGATTTTCTCATTTTTCGAGCATACAATTCGGTGAGGTCAAAATGAATTTGCTCATGTTGTAAAACATAATCGTTTTTGAGAAGCATCCAAGATTCATTAGGGTCAAAATACGTTTTAATAGAAAAGTCAGGAACCGAATTTTTATTTCTTTGAAATGATGAATATTCTATTCTAATGGCACTTATTGCGCCTAAAAATTGCTGTCGATTTACTTTTATCGTGTCTTTATTGTCAGCTTTAAAATCTTGAATTTTCAATTTTTTATTTTCTTGCCAAAGAATAAAATCATCTTTCACAAAAGAAAAACTCATGAGCGAAATAAAGCCAATGAAAAAGAATATATTTTTGAGGATTTGGTTTTTCATACTGTTTATTAAACAATTTTTTTGCCAAAATAGTATGAAAAAAATCCAACTGAATTATCAGTTGGATTTTTGTATTTATCCCTAAATTTTTAAGAGAACATGTCTCTTACTTTGTCAAAAAATGATTTTTCTTTTCCAGAAGGTTCTGCTTGCATTTGACCGGTTTTCATTTGCGTTTCGAAAAACTCTTTTTGTTCTGGAGTAAGTTTTTGCGGTGTCCAAACGTTTACATGAACAAACATATCGCCTTTTCCGTAAGAATCAATGCTTGGTAAACCTTTTCCTGCCAATCTTAGAATTTTGCCAGATTGTGTTCCTGCATCAATTTTAATTTTAACTTTTCCACCTACGGTATTAATTTCTTTAGAAGTTCCCAAAGCAGCTTCGGCAAAAGAAATATAAAGTTCTTGGTGTAGATTATCGCCTTCACGTTTTATAGTAGCATCTTGTTCTTCTTCGATGACCACTAATAAATCTCCAGGAATTCCACCAAAAGGAGCGTCATTACCTTTTCCACGAACGTTTAATTGAATTCCGTCTCTTGCTCCTGCTGGAATTTTGATAGAAACTTCTTCTTCTGATTTGATGAGTCCTTCAGAATTAGCTCCTGCAGGAATTTTATCTGCAATTTTACCTAAACCGTTACATGTTCCACAAGTGGTTTGCGTTTGCATTTGACCGAACATGGTGTTCATTATTTTAATCTGAACTCCGCTTCCGTTACAAGTGGTACACGTTTTAGAAGTAGCACCTTCCGCTACTTTCATTCTTTTTACTTTTATGGTTTTAGTGGTGCCATTCACCATTTCGTCGAGATTTAATCTAATTCTAACTCTCAAGTTAGAACCTTTGATTTGATGGCTTCTTCCGCCACCACCAAAACCGCCGCCACCGAAATGTCCGCCGAAAATATCTCCAAATTGTGAGAAAATATCTTCCATGTTCATTCCGCCACCGCCGAAACCGCCACCATAACCACCACCTGCAGCTCCGCCAACTCCAGCATGACCGAATTGGTCATAACGAGCTTTTTTATCGGCATCGCTTAATACTTCGTAAGCTTCTGCAGCTTCTTTAAATTTTTCTTCTGCAGATTTATCTCCCGGATTTTTGTCTGGGTGATATTTGATGGCCAATTTACGGTAAGCCTTTTTGATTTCGTCTGCGCTGGCTGATTTTGATACGCCTAATATTTCGTAATAATCTCTTTTTGGCATTTTATATTTTTTTTATGTATACTTGAATTCGGTTAGCTTGATTATCTATATTTAAACCAAAATCAAGTACTTTGTAAGTTTCAGTTTCAGACTTATTATTAATTTTTTTCCCAATTTCTATACTATTAAGAAATTCTAAAGTAATATCTAAATCATTCTCTTCTTCTTTAAAATCACTATGATATAATGTTATCTCTGTATCAACTGAAATAAATTCAATTTGAAATCTCTTTTGTTGTGAAAATATTTTCATGTTAGTTTCCTGTAACTACTTTTGCAAATCTAATTACTCTATCGTGTAACTGATAACCCGTTTCTACTACATCTACAATTTTTCCTTTTAATTCCTCAGATGGAGCAGGAATAGAGGTAATTGCTTCATGGAAATCTACGTTAAACTCATCACCAGCATTTACTTCTACCGTTTTTAGACCTTTGTCTGATAATGTGTTTTTGAATTTTTGATAAATCAATTCTACGCCTTTTAAGTCTGATTCATTGCCGCTTTTTGCAATTTCTTTGATGGCTCTTTCGAAATCATCTAATACAGAAAGCATAGCAATCATCATTTCGGTATTTGCATATTGTGCAAACTCCATTTTTTCTTTTAAGGTTCTTCTTTTATAATTTTCAAACTCTGCATACAAACGAATGTAACGGTCTTTTTCTTCTGCCAAAAGTTCTTCTGCAGTAGGTTGTTCTGTCACACTTTCTGTAGTGTTTTGTTCGTTTTGTAGATTTTCTTGACCTTCTTTATTTAAATTTTCTTCGTGTAGTTCTTTGTTTTCGCTCATTTCATTAGAATTTTCTACTGCAATATTTCAAAGATTTTGCCAAAGAGCAGTTTAGGAAAAATTGGCAGAATTTTGTAAAAGCAGAAATCTTTACTGCTGTAACTTCAATCGATAAGAAAGTCCAAAAGAAAAGAAATATTTAGCGGAAATTTCCGAAAGTCCAATTCCCGAAGATGTGTCGAATATAAAATTGTCATTGATTAAATAAGTGAAACCACCATTTAATCTTGTATCTGCGGTTTGATTTGGAGAAACAAAACCATAAATTTCTACGAAATAATTCAGTTTAGGCGAAATGCTTTTTCCGAGAGCTAAAGTATAGAGATAGGTTTCGTGTAAATCTTCGTTCCAAAACATTCCCAAATTGTAACCCAAAGAAGTTTTGGGATTGAGATTATTTTGAAAAGTAAAACGAAATGCTGGAGTTATGGTTTTTCTTTGAAGAACTTCACTTTTTCTGACTTCTGCTTTGCCAATAAAAGAAACTTTTGGGAAAATTCCTTTTTCTTCTAAAAGACTGGTTTTGAAACCTAAACTTACGGGTTGTAGCTCATAAACACTAGATGATGGAGTAGTAGAAAGCGAGAATTCTGTAATCACTCTTAGTTCAACTTTGTCATTGAATCCATATTTCCAAAGAATAGTGGGGAGATGAAAATGATTGTTTTCTCGGTTTGTTTTTTCAAACATAAATCCCATTTCTGTTTGTAGATAATTTTGGGGAACTACATATACAGATTCTGTTTGGTCTGGACGATCCAATTGTATGGTTTCTTGAGCTTGCAGGAAATTGGCGAAAAGAACCGTTGTTATTACTTTTTTCATCATTACGAAGTAAAAGTTTGATACAGTAAGTAAAGATTTAGAACAACGATGATGATGGAAATAATCCAAGCAAGAGTTTTCAAAGCTGGTCTATTCACAAATTCTCCCATTTTTAGCTTATCATTTGTAAACATGACTAAAGGAATTACCGCAAAACTGAGTTGCATCGATAAAATCACTTGACTTAAAACCAATAAATCGGTAGTACCTTTTTCACCATAAATAATAGCGATAATAAACGCTGGAACGATTGCTAAAAGTCTGGTGATTAATCTTCTGAGCCAAGGTTTTAATTTAAGATTTAGGAATCCTTCCATCACGATTTGTCCCGCTAATGTTCCTGTGAGTGTAGAGTTTTGTCCTGAAGCTAATAACGCTACTGCAAATAAAATACTGGCTAAACTGGTTCCCAAAATTGGCGAAAGTAATTTGTAGGCATCATGAATATCTGCTACATCTTTGTAACCAGAATAATGGAAAGTGGCCGCCGAAACAATTAAAATGGCTGCATTGATAAAAAAGGCGAAAAGCAACGAAACAGTACTGTCAATGGTTGCGAATTTTATCGCCATTTTTTTTCCTTCAGAAGTTCTAGGATAAGCTCTGGTTTGTACTAAACTGCTGTGTAAATATAAATTATGAGGCATAACTGTCGCGCCTAAAATTCCAATTGCGATGTACAACATGGATGGATTAAAAATAATTTCTTTCTTCGGAAGTAGGTTGCTTAAAATAGGCATAATTTCTGGTTGACTTACCAAGATTTCGTATAAGAAACAAGCGAAAATGACGAAAATAAGTCCTGCTACAAAACTTTCGAGCCATCTAAAACCTTTGGATTGAAGCATCAAAATAAGCAAAACATCAATTCCTGTAATTAAAATCCCAACAGGAAGCGGAATTCCAAAAAGTAAATTCAAAGCAATTGCTGAACCGATAACTTCTGCTAAATCACAAGCAATAATGGCAATTTCGCATAAAACCCATAAAATAAAATTCACCGTCGGCGAAAAATGGTCTCTGCAAGCTTGTGCTAAGTCTCTTTCTGCTGCAATTCCTAGTTTTAAAGATAAATGTTGAAGGATAATTGCAAAAATATTGGATAAAAGAATGACGGATAATAAAGTATAACCAAATTGTGAACCTCCTGCAATATCGGTTGCCCAATTTCCTGGGTCCATATAACCTACAGCTACCATCAAACCAGGACCTGCAAATGCAAAAAGTTTCTTCCAGAAACTGCCATCAGTAGGAATGTGAATAGAAGCAAAAGATTCTGATAAGGAGTTTTGGTCATTATTTCTTCTCCAAGGTTTTTTCATAAATGTTAGATTAGTCTAACAAAATTAGTTAAATATTTCTCATTCTGAAAATAAATATAAAAAAAACGCTTAGAAAATTTTCTAAGCGACTATTATTGAGGGAATTATTTTATAAATTATTTGGTGAATCTTAATGCTATTTTTCTGTCGATGGCTTTTTCTTCATCAGTTGCAGTAGCAGGTAAAGTAGCAAATTTACTTCCGTAACCTTCTGCATTTACAATTTGTTTTTCTAAGCCAGCTTTAGTCAATTCATTTTTTATAAAGTCTGCTCTTGCTTGAGAAAGTGCTAAATTTTCAGTTTCTGTTCCAGATTTATCAGTGTAAGCACCGATTTTAATTTTTACTTCGGGATACGCTTTTAAAATTTTAATAAGATTAGCAATTTGTTCTGTTCCAGATGTTAATTGGTCTGATTTCCCAGAAGCAAAAGTTACTTGGTCAAATTCATACCAAGTAGATTTTAACGCATCGTCATCTTTAGCATTTTTATAATTTTCTGCTTTTAAAAATGTAATCATTCTATCTTCTAAACCATCAGAAACCACTTGTAGAGAATTTCCTTTGAACTCAATTTTTTTCTGAGCATCAGATAAAGAATCAGCTGGAATAAGTTCTGGAATTATGGTTACGTTTTCTGTTGCTGTTTTGGTTTTAAGAACTTCTTTTTGAGCTAATTGGTTCCATAAAAACCAAGCAACGATGCCAAAAATGAGTAAGGGAAGAAGCCATCTCCAGAAGGAACTTTTTTCTGAGTTTTCTTGATTTAAGATTTTAACTTCTTCTTTAGTTTTATGAGTAATTAGAGCAGAAGTTTCAACCGGGATTTCTGTATTTTTTTCTAGTAAATTTTCTAAACCTAATTGTTCTAAAGACATTCCTGCAGGTAATAAAGCGGGAATTAAGCATCTGTTTTCGGCTAATTTTGAAAGAATTCCTTGGTCATCTAACCCGTTTTCATGTGCACATTTTTTTATTCCTTGGAGTGTAGCAGCAGTTGCAATTTTTAAAAGATTTTCAGCTGAAGATTTATTGATGTTAGCATACTCAGAGACATGAGAAAGAATATATTTACCTTGTTCTCCTAAAATTTTTGAAATAATATTCTCTATTTCTGGACTATTTTCTGCTTTTTCGAGTAAATTTTCAGAGAAATCGAGAGATGAAGTTTCAAGAAGTGCGTTGATGACATCATCTTGTTTAGAATTTTGGGCAAAAACTCCTAAAACCGCTGGAAAAAGACTTCCTAAAGCTTTTGAAACATTTGATTCGCTTTCTCCTAACTGAATAGCGGCTTCGGAAATTAATTCGGGGTTTAATGGGTGTTTTATAAGGTCAATGAGTGACATGGTGTTGGTATAAAAAATTAACGAAGTTAAAGTTAAAAATTTTTTCCTTTACTTCGTTAATTCTTAAAAAATATGATGAGAAATTAATCTTCTCTTTGAAATCTTAATATGCCTTTGCAAAAAGAACTCTTTTGGTAGAAGGTTTTCCTGTAATCAAAGAAATTCCTTGCTCTTCTTCTGCATCTAGAGGAATACATCTAATGGTAGCTTTGGTTTCTTCTTTTATTTGCTCTTCTTCTTCAGCAGTTCCGTCCCAATGTGCAGCAATGAAACCTCCTTTTTCTTCTAACACTTTTTTGAATTCTTCGTAAGAATCTACTTTGGTAATATGTTCGTTTCTATACGTTTCAGCTTTTTTGTAGATATCATTTTGAACGGTAACCAATAGCTCTTCAATGTAATCTTCGATATTTTCTAACGAACGAACTTCTTTGGTTAAGTTGTCTCTTCTTGCGATTTCTACTGTTTTATTTTCTAAATCTCTAGCACCCATTGCAATTCTTAATGGAACTCCTTTCAATTCGTATTCTGCAAATTTCCAGCCTGGTTTGTATTCTGTTCTGTCGTCATATTTTACAGAAATTCCTTTTGCTTTTAATTTGTCAAAAATGTCATTAGCTACCACAGAAATTTCAGCCAATTGATCTTCTCCTTTGAAAATAGGAACTATTACCACTTGAATTGGAGCCAATTTAGGAGGGAGTACCAAACCAAAATCATCTGAATGTGTCATGATTAATGCACCCATCAATCTGGTAGAAACGCCCCAAGAAGTAGCCCAAGCAAATTCTTGTTTTCCTTCTCTATTGGTGAATTTCACATCAAAAGCTTTAGCAAAATTCTGTCCTAAGAAGTGAGAAGTTCCAGCTTGAAGTGCTTTTCCGTCTTGCATCATCGCTTCAATACAATAGGTTTCATCTGCACCTGCAAATCTTTCAGTAGGTGTTTTAAAACCTTTGATTACAGGAATCGCCATGAAATTTTCTACCACATCAGCATAAACTTCTAGCATTTTTTCAGTCTCTTCGATGGCTTCATCTCTAGTTGCGTGTGCAGTGTGACCTTCTTGCCAAAGAAACTCAGAAGTTCTTAAGAAAAGTCTGGTTCTCATTTCCCAACGAACAACATTTGCCCATTGATTGATGAGAATTGGTAAATCTCTATATGATTGAATCCAAGATTTATAAGTGTTCCAAATAATCGCTTCAGAAGTTGGACGAACAATCAGTTCTTCTTCTAATTTTGCTTCTGGGTCTACGATTAATTTATGAGGATTATTAGGGTCTGTTTTTAGTCTGTAGTGGGTTACTACAGCACATTCTTTGGCAAATCCTTCTGCATTTTTTTCTTCAGCTTCGAATAAGCTTTTCGGGACAAAGAGTGGGAAGTAAGCGTTTTGGTGACCAGTTTCTTTGAATTTTTTGTCTAGTTCTGCTTGAATTTTTTCCCAAATTGCATAACCGTAGGGTTTAATCACCATGCTTCCTCTTACACCTGAGTTTTCAGCAAGGTCTGCTTTTACTACAAGTTCGTTATACCATTTGCTATAATCTTCACTCCTTGTTGTTAATTTTGCCATTTTTTATTAAAATTTAACTTTTTAATTTTGAGAATATCTAATGTTATATTGTATTTTTGATGAAAAATATAAATACCGAGTATATTGGTATAATTTTGGTATTAATATTTTGCAAAGATAAATAAACTTAATTACATCTATCATGAAAAATTCTACTTATAAAAACTTATCAGAAATTCTTAGAACAAAAGGTGTTCTAGGGGTTGCAGCTGGTTTGCTTTTGGTTTCATGTGGCTCTCAAATGGGAGGTTACACAGAAACTGATGGGGTGTATTATGACCCTAATAAAGATGTGATACCAGAAGGTATTGTAATGCCAGAACCTAATCAAGTGGATGAAGTATATGCTTATGAGTCTGATTCTGCTAGTATTATAGAGCAAAATCAACAAAATCAAGCGGCTCAAAAAAACAAATATCAAACTTGGAACGGAACAGAATCTGACTGGGGAACTTACGCAGGAACAGAACAAAACATCTATTATAATAATTATAATACTTGGGGTTGGAATCCTTACGGATATTATTCGCCTTATTACGGTTGGGGAAATGGCTGGAATATAGGAATTGGTTTCGGTTGGAATAACTGGGGTTGGAACAATTGGGGCTGGAATCCTTATTGGGATCCTTACTTTGGTTATGGAGGTTACGGTTATTATAATCCTTGGTATGGATATTATTCTCCTTATTATGGAGGTTACTATGGATATAATCCTTACTATTATGGAGGTTATTATTATCCAAGAAATAATTATAAAAGAAGTGGAGCTGATGCCATTACCAGAGGAAATGGTTTCCAAAATTCTAATAACAGAAGTTTTAACAATAGAATGAATACCAATAATTCTAATAACTCTGGATTTAGAACTACACCACCTAGAAATACTAATCCAAATATGACTCAACCACCGCAAAATTCTAATCCTTCAAGATTTAGAAGTGCTCCAAGACAAGAGCCAAGACAATACGAAGCTCCAAGACAAGAGCCTAGAAGAAATGACTGGGGAGGAAGTTCTAATTCTGGCGGCGGTTTCAGATCAGGTGGTTCATCTAATTCTAGCGGAAGCTCAAGTTCTGGCGGAGGTTTCAGATCAGGAGGTTTTAGATAAGAAATAATAAACTATAATTTTTTGAAAAAATGTTTAAAAAATCTTTAACAATATTAAGTATTGCATCTGCATTTTATCTTCAAGCGCAAGATGTAACGATTATCAGAAATTCTGTAGATGTTTATTCAGCCAATCCATTAACAGGCTCTGCTAAATTTAATGCAATGGCAGGTTCTATGGGTGCTTTAGGAGGAGATCTTTCTGCAATCAATACCAATCCTGCAAGTGTAGGAGTTTTCATCACAGGAAATATCAGTGGAACTTTAGCGGTTAATAATTCTAAAACCACATCTTCTTTTTCTAATGCTGCAAACTCATATAAATTAAACAATGCAGATATAGGTCAATTAGGTGGAGTAGCCGTTTTTGAAACCAGTGGAAACACACCGTGGAAATTTGTAAATTTTGGAGTGAATTACACTAATCAAAATTTAGAAGAATACATAGAAACACCAGCGAATTCTAGCTATAAATTTCAAGATAGCAATTTGGTTGATACCAATGGAAATCCTGTTACAGGAACTTTTACTTCTCTAGGTCATGCTTATGACAGAACCGGAAATCTTACCAACATGAACATCGCTTTTGGTGGAAATTATGATAATAAATTCTATGTGGGAGGTTCCCTTAATTTCAAAGGAGCTACGATTGAGCAATACGATTCTTCTAGGCTTTCACTAGATGTAGATAATAATAACAGCTACGTTTTAAATAAACAAGGAACGCCTTATACTGAAGATTCTAATGGATTCTCGGTTTCTGCCGGTATTATTGGAAAAATTAATAATAATATACGATTAGGAGCGTCTATTGAATCACCAACTTGGTGGACTCAATACAGAACCTACAGCGAAGTAAACGAAGATAATTTAGGGTATTACTTTGATTATTATGATGAAGACAGAAAATTCACTTCTCCTATGAAAGCGACTTTGAGTGGAGCTTTTGTAATGAATAAGAATTTCGCACTAAACGTAGACTATTCACTAGGTTTAACAAAACCAAAATATAAAGTTCAAGGTCCTGCAGAAACTCAACTGAATGATTTCTTCCAATCTGAGTACAAAAACTTATCAGAACTTAGAGTAGGAGGTGAATACCGTTATAACAACTTCAGATTAAGAGGTGGTTACGGAATTTCTAATTCACCATTTGAGAAGAGAGCAAATTTTGATGATTTGTATGTAGGAAAAAGAGAAACTTTAGGGGTAGGATTCGGATTTGATTTTAAATCATTCTATATTGATGCAGCTTACAATAAAATTACCACCAATTCTACCAATGTTTACGGAGATGGTAATTATTACAGTTTAGCGAATAACGGAGATGTAGAATTCTTCACGAATAATCCTAATACATTTACTTCTAAATTAGAAGATGTTAAGAACAATGTAACGCTTACATTGGGCTGGAAATTCTAAAAAACTTTCCTTTTAAAACATAAAAAAAACTCCCGAAATTTCGGGAGTTTTTGTTTTATTTGAAGTCTATTTTTTAATGATGAGCGTGAAACAAATGATTTACTAAAGCTAGTCCAACTCCAGCAATCACTAAAAAAAGTTTTTGCCAATCCATTTTGTGATTTTTATTGCTTTCGAAAATAATTACTGATGAGATATGTAAGAAAATTCCGCCAACTAATGCCAAGAAATAAGGTTGCCATTCTGGATTAAAATAATCGCCAAAAACCATTCCTAATGGTGATGCCAATGCAAATAAGGCAATAATAAACCAAGAAAAAATATTGTTTTTTTCTCTCAA
Source organism: Cloacibacterium sp. DMC96 (assembly GCF_056313765.1). NCBI lineage: Bacteria > Pseudomonadati > Bacteroidota > Flavobacteriia > Flavobacteriales > Weeksellaceae > Cloacibacterium > Cloacibacterium sp. DMC96. Next base: position 562,810 of record NZ_JBQUZQ010000001.1, read on the forward strand.
TAAAAATGTTCCGAGAATAAATGAAATTGGTAAATTATGGAACACAATTCCCAATAAATAAGGAGAAGTTACATCTGTAATATTGGCTAAAGGAATTCCTTCTAAAAACGCATGAACAAACATTCCTGCCATCAAAGCAATAGGCAGAATATTTTTTTCTTCGTGGTGATGATGAAAATGCCCATGTTCAAAACCTTTGGTAAGGCTTTCTAAAATCATTTGCAATAAAACGCCACCAATAATCCAAATTCCAATATTGTGGTCATCTGCTTCATAGACTTCTGGAAAAACTTCGCTTACACAAACCGTAATCAAAAAACCAGCACTTAGAATCAGTAAATTTTTAGCAAAAGATTGGCTCTTTCCGAAATATTTCCCCAGAAAAACACCAATGATAACGCTTAAGATCAATAGAATAATAATCATGTTCTTTGCTTTTTGGCTTTCAGCAAAACGCTTTCAGCTTTTATAAATTTTAATTTTTAACTCTGAACTGGAAAATACATCTCGGTGAAGTTTCTCTTTCAAAATCTTCTAACTGATAATTTCCCCAGATTTTTACCGCTTCAAAACCGAAACTTTCGGCGATGTTTTTTATTTCTTCTAAAGTATGAAGTTTTACTTTTTCGAAATAATGAAAGGACTCTCCTTTATCTTCAAAGAAAATATCTTTGATGATATGGTTTTGTTCTATTCTTTTTTTGATGAGAAAATCTATTCCATCTTTGGTAACAGTAGTTTCATCAACCAAAGTATTTTTTACAAATTTTTCATTGAGAAAATCCAAAACGAAAATTCCATCGTTCTGTAAAACATTTTTCACCGAAGAAAATACTTTTCTGTCATCTTCATCATCATCAAAATACCCAAAACTGGTGAATAAATTGAAAACTGCATTTACTTTTTCAGAAGAAACATTGGGGTAAAGTTCATATCTCATGTCGTGAACTTTAAACGCCAATTTTGGACTTTCATCAGCCGAAGTTTCAAACTGTTTATTGTGTTCTATGCTTTCCTCGGACAAATCTACTCCTAAAACTCCATAGCCTAATTGTTGCAAAAAAACAGAATGTCTGCCTTTGCCACAAGCTAAATCAATGATTTTGGAATCTTTAGAAAGTTGTAAATCTTGGGTAAGATTTCTAATGAAATTTTCTGCTTCTACAAAATCTCTGTCTTTGTAGAGAATATGATAATAAGGTGTGTTAAACCATTCTTTGAACCAACTCATATTGCAAATTTATCAAAAACTTTATCATTTACTAGAAAAAAAATCCAACGAAAAGTTTCGCTGGAATTTTTATATCAGATTTTATGAAATATTTTTCTTAATTCTCATGAACCAATTGCAAGTATTTCTTTTTAGTTTCTTCGTCTAAGAATGAATACTCAAATGAATTACTGACCAATGTTTTTACATCTTCTAATGATAAGCTTAGAGCTTCAATAATTTCGGTGTAATTTTTAGTTATATAACCTCCAAAATAAGCCGGATCATCAGAATTTACCGTAGCTTTTATTCCTAAATCAAGCATTTTTTTAATCGGATGCTGTTTCAAATCATCTACCACTCGAAGAGCAGTGTTAGAAAGCGGACAAACCGTTAAAGCCATTTTGTTTTCCACTAAATAATTCACCAATTTTTCATCCGTTAAACTATTATTTCCGTGGTCTATTCTATCGATTTTTAATAAATCTAGCGCTTCCCAAACATATTCTGCAGGTCCTTCTTCACCAGCATGAGCTACAATTTTATAACCTTCTTTCACTGAAGCTGCAAAAACTTTTTGAAATTTAGAAGGTGGATTTCCTTTCTCCGAAGAATCTAATCCTACCGCTTTAATCAAATGTTTATAAGGCAATGATTGCTCTAAAGTTTCGAAAGCGTCTTCTTCTGATAAATGTCTTAAATAGCTCATAATCAAATAAGAAGTAATCCCGAAATTTTTCTCTGCATCATCTTGAGCTCTCTTAATTCCAGAAATTACCGTTTCAAAAGAAACACCTCTTTTGGTATGGGTTTGAGGATCAAACATAATTTCGGTATGCACTACGTTTTCTTCTGCACAATGCTTGAAATAAGCCATAGTCAAATCATAGAAATCTTGTTCGTAGAGCAAAACACTTGCTCCTGCGTAATAAATATCTAGAAAATCTTGAAGACAGTTAAATTGATACGCTTTTTTTACTTCTTCCACACTGTTGTAGGGAATTTTAACCTGATTTCTTTGAGCGATTTCAAACATCAATTCTGGTTCGAAACTTCCTTCGATATGCAAGTGTAATTCTGCTTTTGGAACTTTTTTAATATAAGAGATAATATCCATACTTTAATTTTTAAAAAGGGAATCAAAGGTAGGGATAAAAATTTTAGAATCCGAAGAAGTGTCAAAAATCATTTTTGATGAAAATGTTTCGGGAATGCATCTTCTGGTTTCATTTTCAATACATTGAGCTTAACCCAAGATTCTAAAAATCCGTAACCGTAAGAAAACATCTGAATGTAAGTGGTAATAATCGCTTGTGCAGCAATAGCAATGTTTTTAGTCAAATACAAAGCATGTAGAAAAATGACCAAAGTATAAAAACCGTAACATGCCAAAACAAAACCTTTTTGTAAAAGGAAATATTCTAAAATTCCAGCAACATAACCCAATAAAAACAAAGTAGGAAACCAAAAAGTAGGTTTCACATAATCAGGATGTCTCTGGTTCAGAATAGGTCTCGCACAACCAAATTGATACACTTGTTTAGAGAATTTTCCTAAATCGGTTCTGCGTTTGTGATAAACGCCAATATCGTCAAAGAAAGCAGTTTGGTAACCGTTTTCCCAAATGGTCATCGATAAATCTGGATCTTCGCCGATTCGCATTTCAGAGAAACCTCCAATTTTTAGGAAAATTTCTTTATTTACGCCCATATTAAAGCTTCTTGGCTGAAATCTGGTCACTGCTTTTTTGCTTCCTCTAATTCCGCCAGTTGTGAAAACCGAAGTCATAGAGTAGGAGATGGCTTTTTGTAAAATATTGAAACCTTTATGTGCTTTATCTGCACCACCAAAGGCTGCACAATCTGTTTTTTCTAGATTTTTTTTTATGTTTTCTATGTAATCTTTTTCTACAATGACGTCAGAATCTACAAAAACCAACCAATCATTTTTGGCACGATTTGCTCCGTAATTTCTAGATAAACCAGGTCCAGAATTCTGTTTTTTGAAATATTGAATATTCAACATTTCTTTAAAAGTTTCCACAGTAGGCAATAAATCTACGAACGAACCATCATCTACAATGATGACTTCAAAATCTTTATCGGTTTGAGCAATAAGAGAGTTCAAAAGCTCGAATAATTCGTCTTTTCTATTGAAAATTGCGACTACAATGGAAATGGTTTTTTGCATTCAACAAAAATAGTGGTTTCAAACGTATTTGAATAAATTTAGACCAAGAAATTCTATAAATTTGCAAAATGAATATTCCTGCATCAAGCATTCAACATACTAACTTTTCTATCAATTGCAATGGTAGATTAGTAAATTTAAACACTCCCAAAATTATGGGAATTCTTAATCTTACTCCAGATTCTTTTTCGGATGGTGGAAAGTTTAATAACGAAAAATCAGCACTTCTTCATGCTGAAAAATTACTTAAAGATGGAGCTGATTTTATAGACATTGGTGCACAATCTACTCGTCCGAATGCGGAATATCTCTCTGCAGAAGAAGAAATAAGAAGAATTGGTAATGTTATTTCTTTAATTAAAAAAGAATTTCCAGAAGCTTTGATTTCTATTGATACTTTTTATGCGGAAGTGGTAAAATTTGGTTATAATGAAGGAATGGATGTGGTGAATGATATTTCTGGAGGCTATTTTGATGAAAATTTATTGCCAACAGTTGCCGAGACTAGACTTCCGTATATTTTGATGCACAGCAATACTTCTTATGCTACCATGCACGAAAAAATTCACTACGATGATATTACCATGAGTGTGAATTATTATTTTTCGGAAAAAGTAAATCAGTTACAAAAATTGGGAATTCATGATATTATTTTAGACCCAGGTTTTGGTTTTGGAAAAACGGTGGAAGATCAGTATAAAATGATTGAAGAAGTAGAGCATTTAGGTTTTGGAAGATTTCCACTTTTGATAGGGATTTCTAGAAAATCTTTCATTTATAAACCGCTGAATAAAAAACCACTTGAAATTGGCGAAGAAACTCAAAAGCTTCACAGAAAAGTTCTAGAAAAAGGTGCAAAAATTTTGAGAGTTCATGATGTAGCTGAAACGAAAAATTTATTGGGAGAGTTGTAGAGTTGTAGAATGGGAGAGTTGTAGAGTTTTTATTCTTTTGAGTTAAAATTTGTCCATTTTTCTACATTATTAATCATATAAATGAGCAATGCAATAATTTCATCATACTTTTCATTAAAATATTTGAACTTTTCTTCTTCAATATAATTACACTGATAAGAAAATTCTAACCAAGTTTGGGTTTCTCTTGCTTCTCCTTCTGCATCTGTTAATTTTGAGACAAATGATTTAGGGTATCTTCTTTTTCCCCAAGCTTCAGAAATATTTGCGGAAACAGAACGAGAAGAGCGTCTAATTTGATCAGTTAATGAATATTTTTCTTCACTCGGAAATTGGAAAGAAATTTTATAAATTTCCATAGCAACCTCAAAAGACTTTTGATAGACTATAAGATCAGTGTGATATTTAATAATTGCCATTAAAATTATCTTTAGTTTGAAACTCTACAACTCTCTCACTCTACAACTCTCCCATTCAGAAATTATCTTTCTAATTTAAAATCTGGAATTAATTTTGGTCTTTCTGGTTCGTTAGCTACTTTCCAAGAAGTTCTGTACATCCATTCCGTCATTTTATATAATTTTTTGAAATTAATATTTTCTGATTCATCTTGTGGAGTGTGGTATTGATGGTGGAGAACGCTGGTGAAAAATAGTGCAGGAATTCCTGCTTTAGCATAAGGAAGATGATCGCTTCTAAAGTAGAAATATTCTGGATGTTCTGGCAAATCCCAAGCTTTCAAAAATTTGAATTTCGTACTTTCGTTATTTGCGTCAAGAGCCATTTTTACCAATTCTTCAGAATTTTTATGAGGAGCTTCGCTACCCAAAAGTGCTGCTTCGTTGTTGTCATTTCTTCCAATCATATCTCCGTTTAGCACAGCAACAATACTTTCTTTTGGGACAACTGGATGTGCAGCATGCCAACGAGAACCTAGCAATCCTCTTTCTTCAGCGCCATGAATCACGAATAAAATACTGCGTTTAGATGGCTGTTTGCTATAAGCTCTTGCTATTGCCAACATTGCTACGCAAGTACTTGCATTATCATCTGCACCATTGTAAATCGTGTCATTTTTTACAGGATGACGAATGCCATCATGATCTTGATGGCCGCTCAAAAGAACATATTCTTTTTTCAATTGAGGGTCTGTTCCTTCTATTTTTCCGATGATGTTTACGGATGGATATTTATACGTTTCGGTTTGAATATTTAAAGAAATTTCAGGATTGTTTTTCACCCAATTTTCGTTTTCTTGTTTAATCCAAAAAACGGGAATTCCTACATCTACTTTTTCTCTCAGTCCTTCTACACCGTAAGTTCCTCTGGTCATTTGTGGTAAAACTTCTACCCAACTTTTATCTGAAATATCATCTGTGATGAAGATAATTCCTTTTGCGCCAAGTTGAGAAATGGTTTTGTAATATTTAGTTCTGATGAAACCAGGATATCTTCTTTCAAAAAGAGTCATTTCTTTAGATACGTTGAGGTCTGAAGCTTTCAGAGCTACTACCTTTCCTGCAATATTTTTAGAGGCCAAATCTTGAGGTTCTATTTTTCCTAAATACAAAACTGGAGCGGTAAAATTATTATCGGTAACATCTTGCACCAAAATATCTTTCCAAATTTTGAGGTTTTTGTCTCCAATTTTTACAGAACTCTGCGGTGAAACCTGATGACGATACATGTCAAAAAACTGGAAAAAAGTTCCGTTATCACCTGCTGGTTTCATTCCTGCAGCTTTCATTTTATCTGCAAACCACATCGAAACTTTCAGTTCGTCTAAAGTTCCTGCTTCTCTTCCCCAAAATTGGTCTGCCGCCATTTGGTACATATCAGTTTTTAAATCTTTTTCTGTAATAGCAGAAACCAAAGGTTTTTTGTAAGATTGAGCGTTGAAAAGATTAAGCGATAGAATACTTAATACTAGAAAGAATTTTTTTAAATTCATAACCGAAAGTTTTCACGAATTTAGAGAATTAATTTTGAATTTACATTCCGTAGGAATGATATATGTGTAGAAAATAAATGGTAAAAAAAGGGCGCTCCGTAGGAGCGCTATCTTTTTAATTCAAATTAGAGATTTTATCTGCGTATTCTTTAGCAAAGGTTTTTCGGTCTTCTTCTAATTTTTCTAAATTTGGGGGAAGAATGTAATTGAAAAGTATTTTTTCGTCTTCGTCTAAAAAGATGATTTCTTTTTCTTCTCCGTCTATCATTTGGGAGAAAATTTCCCACATAGAAGTGTCTTTCAGTTTTATAAATTCAAAAAAATCTTTGGTTTTTATTTGGATAACTTTCATTTTGGGTAAAATCTTAAATTTTTGGTAAAAATAGTGAATTTGTAACGAAGTCTCGCAATAAGGATGGCAGTGTAAATCCCGCAGTCTCGTCTGAAAGACGAGACGAGGAATTGCAACGGACAGCCTGGTTTTGCAAATTTTTGAAATGGATTTTGCGATGGATAATTTGCAAAAATTGGCATAAAAAAATAAAAAGAACGCACTAAAAAGCACGTTCTCTATATTTTTAAAAATTTCTAGAAAATTTTATTTTTTCTCTAAAACTTCGTCTACCATTCCGTATTCTTTGGCTTCGTAAGAAGTCATCCAATAATCACGGTCTGATGCTTTTTCTACCCATTCGTAAGACTGTCCAGAATGTGCAGAAATAATGTCATACAACTCTTTTTTAAGCTTTAGCATCTCTCTTAGGTTGATTTCCATATCACTTGCCACACCTTGAGCGCCACCACTTGGCTGGTGAATCATCACTCTAGAATGTTTAAGCGCAGAACGTTTTCCTTTTTCACCAGCAACTAATAAAACAGCGCCCATACTTGCAGCCATACCTGTACAAATAGTAGCTACATCTGGTTTGATGATTTGCATGGTGTCATAAATTCCTAAACCCGCGTAAACGCTTCCACCAGGAGAGTTGATGTAAATCTGAATGTCTTTAGAAGGGTCTGAACTTTCTAAAAATAATAACTGAGCGGTTACAATATTGGCAACTTGGTCATCAATCCCAGTTCCTAAGAAGATGATTCTATCCATCATGAGACGAGAGAAAACGTCCATTTGAGCTACGTTCATTCTACGTTCTTCCATGATGTAAGGTGTAAGATTGGTTGGGTTAAAAATTCCCATGTATTGGTCAGTTGCTAATCCGCTATTTCCTAAATGTTTTACAGAGAAATCTCTGAATTCTTTTTTAATATCCATGTGTAATGTTTTGATTCATTATGATGAGTTACAGGCAAAGTCTATTCCTTTTTTACAAATTTAGCCAAAGTGTCACAAAATTCTAAATAAATTTTCGTCTATTTTATTTTTGAGTTTTGTGAGGTTGATAATTTTTAGATAGGTTTCTTCTGAATTTTCATCTGAAATTTGTTTTTTTAAATCGTTAATGATTTTTACCACAAATTCTCTTTTATGTCTTATAATGACATCTTTTACGATTTTGTCTACCAATTCTTCTTCTTTGCTGAAGTAGATATTGTGTTTTTCCCAATTGCTGGTTTCATGAGCGTTAATTAATGCATCTGCAGTTTTTGTCACCACTTCTTCATCCATGAAAGTTTTAAAGAAATCACTGGAGCGAAGTTCATTTTGCTGAATTCCTGCTTTTATTTCTTCAATAATTCTTTGATTCAAAGGAGAAATCGGTTGATATTGGTCCTCTTCTAAATGATTGATGATTTCTTCAATAACTGTGGTTTCGTAATTTTCGTTGTCTGGCGTTTTTCTGAACAGTTTAAATTGACCAAATTTCAACATGAGTTCTACCAATTTTTCTTCTAAAACCAAAAGAGGATTGATGGTTTCTGTAAATTCTTGAACTTTTTCAAGTTTTACAACGTTTGCTTCTCTTTTTTCGGCAGGCTTTTGCTGTTGAACCACTTGTTTCTGAACGCCAAGTTCGTTAAAAAGTGATTGCTCCGAAAGTCCGAATTGGGTAGAAACTTGTTTTAGGTAAACCTCTTGTTTTAAAGCATTAGAAACGAAACCAATAGATTTTACTATGTCTCTAATCGCTTCCGCTTTTTTGATAGGATCGTTATTGGCTTCTTTTAAAAGAATTTCGGCTTTGAAATCAATGAAATCTTTCGCTTGATTTTTAATGAAATCTTCTACAAAATCTCTAGGATTTTTTCTAGCAAAACTATCAGGGTCATCGCCATCAGGAAATAATACCACACGAATATTCATTCCTTCAGAAAGCAACATGTCTATACTTCTGAAACTGGCTTTAATTCCTGCAGCATCGCCGTCAAAAAGTATGGTTACGTTTTCGGTGAGACGTTTGATGAGTTTAATTTGTTCCGTTGTAAGCGCAGTTCCCGAACTTGCTACTACGTTTTCAATTCCGCTTTGGTGAAGCGAAATCACATCCATATAACCTTCTACCAATAAACATAAATTTTCTCTGGAAATGGCTTGTTTACTTTGGTTTAAGCCATAGAGAACATTAGATTTATGGTAAATTTCGGTTTCTGGCGAATTGAGATATTTGGCAATTTTTACATTTGATTTCAGAATTCTCGCTCCGAAACCTAAAACTCTTCCCGAAAAACTATGAATAGGGAAAATCACACGTTCGCGGAATCTGTCAATTCCTGATGGTGAATTTTCTGGGAAAATAGAAATTCCAGATTTTTCTAAAATTTCTTTTTCATAACCTTTTGCTAAAGCGTATTCTGTAAAAGCATTTTTCTTTTCAGGAGAATAGCCTAATTGAAATTTTTTGATGATATCATCATGCAGTTCACGTTCCTTGAAATAAGAGAGTGCAATGGTTTTTCCTTCTTCGGTTTCCCAAAGGTTTTCTTGGAAAAAAGTATTGGCAACTTCATGAACTTTGTAAAGAATTTCTCTTTCGGATTGAGCTTTTTTCTGCTCTTCAGAATATTCTACCTGGTCTTCTTCTATTTCTATGCCGTACTTTTTGGCAGCATGTCTCAGCGCTTCAGGATAGGTAAATCCTTCGATTTCCATAAGGAAAGTGATGGCAGTTCCACCTTTTCCAGAGGAGAAGTCCTTCCAAATTTGTTTGCTGGGAGAAACCACGAAACTCGGCGTTTTTTCTTCATGAAACGGACTCAAGCCCTTGAAATTAGTGCCTGCACGTTTTAACTGAACATATTCACCGATAATTTCTTCTACTCGAATCGTAGAGAAAATTTTATCTATGGTCTTCTGAGAAATCATTTTGTAAAATTACAAAAATAAGTTAAGCTTTTTTAATGGCTTTTTGTTGATTTTTTTAGAATTCTTTAACAAAGGTTTTTGTTTTTAAATATTATCTTTGTCGTCATATAAATTAACTGAATGGAATTATTACAATTTATCCTAGATTTTTTAGGAAATCCCTTATTAGTGCTTACCGAAATTATTAGAGACTATGGCATTTATATTTACTTATTTTTATTTTTAGTGATTTTCGTAGAAACTGGTGTGGTAGTAATGCCATTTTTACCTGGAGATTCTCTACTTTTTGCAGTAGGTTTAATTGCTTCTACAACAGGTCAAATTGATATTTATACCATTATACCATTATTGGTTTTAGCAGCACTTTTAGGAGATAATGTCAATTATTTTATCGGTAGAAAATTCGGGGATTTTATTCAGTCTAAAGAAAGAATACTCTTTTTAAAGAAATCTCACATAGAAGACACCGAGAAATATTTTGCAGAAAATGGCGGAAAAACAGTTATTCTAGCAAGATTTATCCCAATTGTGAGAACCATCGCTCCTTTCGTAGCAGGAGCGGGAGAAATGAAGTACAGAACTTATTTATTGTACTGTATTACTGGTGCTTTTATTTGGGTGACTTCTATTACCTTGCTTGGATATTTTCTAGGAAATATTGAGTGGGTTAAATTAAATTTTGAAAAATTTGTTTTAGGAATTGTGTTTATTTCAGTTTTACCTATTATCTTTAAAGCAATTAAAAGAAAATAGCATAGATGTTAGAAAGCATTTGGAGTTTCCTCTTAGATTTTGTTTCCAAGCCTGATCAGGTACTTTTAGCGATTATCGAAAAGTATCATAATTGGGTGTATGTTTTCTTGTTCTTAATCATTTTTGCTGAAACTGGTCTTATCATTGCTTCTTTTCTCATGCCATTTTTACCGGGTGATGCATTGATATTTACCATAGGTTTATTGGCTCAAGAAGGTTCTCTTAATATTTATTTGGTAATTCCTTTACTTATTTTCGCAGCGATTTTAGGAGATAATTTAAACTATTACGTGGGAAAACGTTTTGGTGATTATATCATGAACAGCGAAAAAGATTTTTTCATTAAGAAAAAACATCTAGAAAAAGCCAAAGATTTTTTTGATAGAAATGGAAAAAATTCAATCATTATTGCCCGTTTTGTTCCAGTAATTAGAACAATTGTTCCATTTTTGTGTGGTTCTACCAAAGTGAAATATTCTACTTTTCTAAGTTTTAGTATGATTGGAGCTGTTCTTTGGGTAGGTGTAATAGGATTGTTAGGCTATAATTTGGGAAGAATACAATGGGTAAAAGATAATTTAGACTATATGATTTGGGGAATTATAATTTTGGCGAATATTCCGCTCATCAAACAATTATTATTTTCAAAGAAAAAGGAAGTTTAAAATTTTAAACTTCCTTTTTTTATTATTTATAAATCAAAATCATCATCCGTAACTGCTGTTCCTTCATTCATTAAAAACGCTTTGAGGAAAGGAGTTAAATTACCATTCATTACGCCATCTACATCAGAAGTTTCATAGCCAGAACGAACGTCTTTTACTAATTTATACGGGTGCATTACATAGTTTCTAATTTGGCTTCCCCATTCAATTTTCATTTTATTGGCTTCGATTTCATTTCTAGCTTTCATTCTTTCTTCCAATTCCATTTCATAGAGACGAGATTTTAAGAGTTGCATTGCTTTTTCCTTATTTTGAAGCTGAGAACGAGATTCAGAATTTTCAATAATAATTCCAGTAGGAGCGTGACGAAGACGTACTGCAGTTTCTACCTTGTTTACGTTTTGTCCACCAGCTCCAGAAGCTCTCATGGTTTCAAAACTAATATCTGCAGGATTAATATTGATTTCTATAGAATCATCCACCAAAGGATAAACATACACCGAAACGAAACTGGTATGACGTTTTGCATTAGAATCAAACGGCGAAATTCTCACCAAACGATGAACTCCATTTTCACCTTTCAAATATCCGAAAGCATATTCTCCGTCAATTTCTAAGGTTACGGTTTTTACACCAGCTACATCGCCTTCTTGATAATTCAGTTCACGAATTTTATAGCCTTGTTTTTCGCTCCACATTTGATACATTCTCATGAGCATAGAAGCCCAATCGCACGATTCTGTACCACCAGCTCCTGCTGTAATTTGTAGCACGGCAGAAAGTTCATCGCCTTCATTAGAAAGCATGTTTTTGAACTCTAGATTTTCTATTTTTTCAACCAATTGAGGGAATTGCTCATCTAATTCTTGTTCAGAATCAGCATCTTCTTTGGCAAATTCTACCAAAACTTGTAAATCTTCAAATTGCGTATGAATTTCTTCATATTCTTCCACCCATTTTTTCTTAGAACGCAGTTGTTTTAGGAAGCCTTCCGCTTCTTTTGGGTTGTCCCAAAATTCTGGAGCAGCCGTTTTTTCGTCATCGTTGATGATTTCTAGTTTCTTCTTTTCAATTTGAAGAAATTTATGCAAATCTTCGATGCGTTTTTGTGTATCTTTAAGTTGGTCTGTTGTAATCAAAACTAAAATCTTTAGATGTGCAAAAATAAGGTTTTATTTAGATTGTATGCCACTGTTTTTATTTTTAAAATTTTTAGTTTTGTGGAATGAAAACTCAACTCATTTTCCTTTTTACTTTTCTTTTTTTCTTAGCTCAAGCTCAATTACAAGAAAATACTTGGTACAAAGTTTCTAAAATTACCGATGGTGATACTTTTTACGTTACTTCTTCATCAGAAAAATATAAAATCAGATTAATTGGTATTGATGCGCCTGAAACTAGAAACGTTGGCGTGAAAGTTCGTAAAGAATATTTCGGAGCAGAAGCTAAAATTTTCGTAACCCAACTTTTAAAAAACAAAAAGGTGAAACTGACTTTTGATGTTCAAAAAACAGACAGATACGGAAGAGTTTTAGCTTATGTTTACCTCGAAAATGGAATTTTTCTCAACCAATATTTGGTAGAAAAAGGTTACGCCGTAGTTTCTACTTTTCCGCCGAATGTGAAATTCGTAGAAAAATTTACCCAAGCAGAACGAAACGCCCGAAAGCTAAAACTCGGAATGTGGAAATGATTATTGAACCTGTTTTTCTCTAAAAACCACTTAATTTAATCTGAATTCCGTAATTGTCATTGAAATTTGAGGTTTGGTAATATCCTAATCGATAGAAAAATCCTACATCAAATCCTCTTCCTAAAAATCGGTTCCAAACTGCACCAACTTCTTGATAAGGATGGTCTAAAACTTTAAAATCAAACTGATGATTTTCTGGATTTTTAAAACCACCAATCGCTGAATGATAGGCTAATTTTATCGTAGAAACTCTATTTCCGAAGGTCTTAAACTGAAAAGGTAATTCCTGAGAGAAATGAAGCGCAGCAAATTGATCTACATAAAAACTTCCTGATGGCATCGTCACAAAACTGAAAGTAGAAGGCGTATTGATTTTAGAAAAAAGACTTGTAGAAAAAGCGTTGAGGTCTCCTACAATTTCAAAATTCTTCCAAATAGGAGCGCTTCCCGAAGAAATTCCTCCAGAAATTTTAATTTGAGAGGTTCCCATTTTAGACTTGAATTGATGAATGGCAAAAGCATCTAAACGATTGTAATCTAATTTTCCGCCCAAAATTTCAAAACCTTTTTCGAAATTCACATAAAACTGAGGATAACCTTTTTGATACGTCAGTTTTCCAGAAGGAGTCATCAGATTTTTATCTTTTGGCGCATATTTTAGTGATAGAGTAGTGCTGAAATTCTGAAAATCATTGGCGAAGTTTTGGTATTGATAATCAAATAGCGCATTTTGTTTTTCTCGGGTTAAAGCCAATTTTGCACTCAAAGAATTGCTCACATCATACAAGAACGATGCGCCAAATTGTTGATTTCTGTAAAAATGGTCATTGTAAATATCCAAGTTAAATTCATTGAATTTCATGGAACTATCCCAAAAAGTTTTGTTGATTCTTCCAGCCGCAAAAATATCATCTGAATAATGAACTCTAAAAACTGACGTTCTTTTGCTAGAAAGTTTGGTGTCCAAACCGATTCCGTATTTCCAACGATGGTCTTTGAAGCCATAACCCACATAAAAATCGGGTGAAAAAGTTTTAGAAAATTTCTCATTCAGTTTTACGCCGATTCCTAATCTTAACGATTCATATTTATTGAGTTCAAAGAATTTTAAAACATCAAAATCAAGCATTTTATAGCGGATATTTCCCTTCAATAAATTGGTGATGAGGCTCACTCTTTTTTCAACATCTGCTTTTTTGACTAAAGTGTCTATTTTTTGATAAGTTGCACTTTCTCTTGCCGATAAAGAATCTGTTCTGTATTGGGAAAGCAAGCTTCCATCAGCATTTTTTACCTCTAAAGAATAGCCGGAAAAATCACTTTTTTGTTGAGTAATATTGGTTTCGAAATCAAAATATTGGTTTTTGACATACAGAAAATTACCAAATTTTTTGGTTTTGAACTTTTGTTTTTCGTCTTTTTTTACACTGTCTTTTTTAGCTGTTTCAAAACGAGAGTCGCCCATTTTTACTTTAAGATTTTCAGAAACCAAAAACCATTTATTGTTAATAGGCTTCCAAGTGATGGTTCCGCTTCCTTCGTTTCGTTTTTTACTGCTGGTTTCCAGTTTTTTTAAGGCATAATTTTCTGCATCAATGTAAATTTTACCATTGTATTTTCTCGGATTTTGCTTCAATTTATTGGTGATTTCTTTGAATTTAATCACATAAGTTTTTCTATTGTCAATTTCAATAGTGTCTGAAAGATAATAACGATAAATGTTGCGATTTTCTGGACTCAACTGTCTCGGAATACGATTGAGATAAGAAATATTCAATGCCAAAGCTTCATAAATCGGATTTGGGAATCCAGACATTCTGCTGTCTAAAATATTGGTTTTGTCGCCGTATTTTTGAGAAAATTGATGTTCTGTAGCTTTTTCCCAAAGAAAGAACTGACTTTCCTTGGTTGCATTTACGAAATCTTCGCCCAGAAGTGAATCTTTCTTTTCTTTGTCTTTTTGCTTGAACGTTCTTTTTTCAATTTTTGCTAGAGAATCTGTTCTTTTGGCGAGAAAATTTTGATAATCTGCGATAGAATCTTGGTCTACATCAATCGAAATTTTACTGTATGATTTGAATTGATAAGAATCTAACGCTTTTGGACTGTTTTTTTTGTAATTTTTATTGAATTCGTCTAGAATTTTCAGAGCTTTTGCGTCACTTTTATCGGTGAGAATAACTTTGTCAATATTTCCCGTTTTTTCTTTACTTGGCGTCAAAGAAACTTTCATTTCTTTTTGTACGTTCACTTCTTTATCTTCAAAATTATTGGCAAAAATTTCTACTTTTTTACATTTGGTTTTGAAAGTTAATTTCCCATTTGCATCTGTTTTTCCAAGCAAATCATCATCACAATATACGGCAGCATTGTACACCGCTTTTTGATTTTTAGCATTGATAACTTGAAGTTGATTTTGAGAAAAATATAAAGTAAAAAAAGAGAGAAATAGCGCCGATAAAGTTTGTTTCATTTGGTTTTTTCTAATAAGACAAAACTAGGGATTAAAATGTTACACAAACGCTCCTAAAATCACAAATTTTTATTAAAAAACCCTCTCAATTTTCTTGAAAGGGTTAAAATATTTTAAATTTTTGTAAAATTAAATTTCCATTGCTTTATTCAAAGCATTTTCAATTCCTGCAAGGTTTTTTCCACCAGCAGTTGCGAAACCTGGGTTTCCACCACCACCACCTTGGATTTCTTTTGCAAGTTCTTTTACAATGTTTCCAGCGTGATAATTTGCTTCTAAATCAGCAGAAACGCCAACCGTAATCATTGGTTTTTCGCCTGCGTCAGAAATCACAATTGTTACAGAATTTGGAATTTCTTTTTTCAATTGGAAGACAATATCTTTTACAGAACCAGTGTCTAAAGAAGTGCGTTTTACCAATAATTGCTTGTCTCCTTTTTGTACGAAAGCGTTTTTCCAATCGTTAATTTCGCCTTTTGCTTTTTCTTTTTTCAAAGCTTCAACTTCAGTTTTTAGAGCTGCGTTTTCTTCTAACAATTTTTCGATAGATTTTACTAAATCTTTAGATTTTAACAATGCAGAAACTTCTTTCAGTTGGTTTTCTAAATTTTTGAAATATTCCGTTGCTTTATCACCAGAAATTGCTTCTATTCTTCTAATTCCAGCAGCAGTAGAACTTTCTGCAACCAATTTGAAATGCCCAATTTCGCCAGTAGATTTTACGTGTGTTCCACCACATAATTCTCTAGAACTTCCGAATTGAATCATTCTTACATTGTCACCATATTTTTCCCCGAAAAGTGCCATCGCTCCTTTGTCTAACGCTTCCTGAATTGGGATATTTCTGAATTCCTGTAATGGAATGTTTTCCTTGATTTTGGCATTTACTTTTTCCTCAACCAAAGCTAATTCTTCTTCGTTCATTTTAGAAAAATGCGAGAAGTCAAAACGCAAATATTCTGGACCTACATAAGAACCTTTTTGTTCTACGTGTGTTCCCAAAACGTCTCTCAAAGCTTCGTGTAACAAGTGTGTTACAGAGTGATTCGCTTGAGTGTTTTTTCTGTCTGCGGTATTTACTTCTGCGTAGAAAAGCGCTCCTGCATCTTTTGGCAATTCTTTTACCAAAGAAATGATAAGGTTATTTT
Source organism: Cloacibacterium sp. DMC96 (assembly GCF_056313765.1). NCBI lineage: Bacteria > Pseudomonadati > Bacteroidota > Flavobacteriia > Flavobacteriales > Weeksellaceae > Cloacibacterium > Cloacibacterium sp. DMC96. The sequence continues at coordinate 579,069 of NZ_JBQUZQ010000001.1, forward strand.
CTTTTTTAGTTTCTAAAACTTCTAAAATTTCAGTAGAATTTTCTCTGTCAAAAGCAGCAGGATTAGAAAGGTCAAAACCTTCTGCATAACTTGGGATAAGAATTCCTTTGTCACCAACTTGACCACCACCTTCAGGATAGAAAGGCGTTTTATTCAGTACAATTTGGAAAAATTCTCCATCTTTATTTTCTACTTTTCTATATCTTGTAATGTAAGTTTCAGAAGAAGTTTGGTCATAACCTACGAAAGTTTCTGGTTTTTCTTCTAAAATTACCCAGTCATAAACTTTTTGCGCCGATGATTTTTTAGAACGTTCTTTTTGCTTGCGCATTTCCTCCTTAAAACCTTCTTTATCAATAGTTAATCCTTTTTCTTCGGCAATAATTCTTGTCAAATCATCAGGAAAGCCATAAGTATCATATAATTCAAAAACTTCTGCACTTGGTAATACTTTTTTTGTTTCAGAAATAGTTTGTTGAATCAATTTTTCAACTCTAATCAAACCACTTTCGATGGTTTTCAAGAAAGAATTTTCTTCTTCTTTAATCACTTCGGTTACCAATTTTTCTTGCTTCACGATTTCTGGGAAGAAAGCTCCCATTTGATTTTTAAGAACAGCCACCAATTCATATAAGAAAGGCTCTTTCATATCTAAAAATCTGTAAGAATATGAAATCGCTCTTCTCAAAATTCTTCTGATAACATAACCAGCACCACCATTAGAAGGCAACTGACCGTCTGCAATAGCAAAAGCAACCGCACGAATGTGGTCTACCACAACTCTAATCGCAATATCTTTTTCGTTTTCTAAAATTCCTTCATATTTTTTGCCAGAAAGTTCTTCTACTTTTGCAATCAACGGAGTGAAAACATCGGTGTCATAATTAGATTTTTTACCTTGCAACGCCATACAAAGTCTCTCAAATCCCATTCCTGTATCTACATGTTGCGCAGGAAGTTTTTCTAGAGTTCCATCAGCTTTTCTGTTGAACTCCATGAATACGTTATTCCAAATTTCTACAACTTGAGGATGATCTTGGTTAATCAACTGAACTCCCGGAGTTTTTGCTTTTTCTGCTTCAGAACGTAGGTCTACGTGAATTTCTGAACAAGGTCCACAAGGTCCAGATTCGCCCATTTCCCAGAAATTATCTTTCTTGTTTCCATTGATAATTCTGTCTTCTGAAATGTGTGCTTTCCAGAAATCATAAGCAGCTTGGTCGCGTTCTAAATTTTCTGAAGCATCTCCTTCAAAAATGGTTACATATAAGTTTTCTTTTGGAATTTTATAAACTTCTGTCAATAATTCCCAAGCAAAATCGATGGCTTCTTTTTTGAAATAATCTCCAAAACTCCAGTTTCCCAACATTTCGAACATGGTGTGGTGATACGTATCACGACCTACATCGTCCAAATCATTGTGTTTTCCAGAAACTCTCAAACATTTTTGAGTATCGGCAATTCTAGGTGCTTTTGGTTCTTTGTAGCCAAGGAAATAGTCCTTAAACTGAGTCATTCCAGAGTTGGAAAACATCAGAGTAGGGTCATCTTTCAGCACAATTGGAGCAGAAGGAACAATTAAGTGTCCTTTGCTTTTGAAAAAATCTAAAAACTGTTGGCGTATTTCTTGTGAAGTCATATTGATAATGCTTTCTATATATGTTTTTGTAAAGACGCAAATTTAATGATTTTTAGTGGAATTTTTTTAATAATTTGAAGGGTGTGTTTCTAAAGAATACAAAAACTTAAATAGATTTCCTTACTAAGCTTAAAATAGAAACATTCAATAGAATAAGATATCCGAAAATAATATAATAAGCTGGTTTGGGAAGTTTTCCAAATTCTGAAAATTGATATGTGATTTTTTCAAAAAGTGTAGGTTCGTAAAATACAGCAACTGTATCATCACAAAGATAACAAGGTTCTTCAATTTTATTAGGATCTTTATAAATATGTACTGCAAATAAATGCCCAGTTTTATCTAAATCTAAACCGAATTGGTATTGTTTCGCTTTTTCAAAATCATTTAAAATAGAAATTAAATCATCATAAGAATTGTCATTACCAATAATAAATTCAATTCCAGTTTCTTTTTGATTTCGTTTTTGTAGTTTTTTTATTTCTGAAACGTAATAATTTGAGTTTTTTCTTGCAGTATTTGGCTGAACCACAATTTTTTTATAATTCCAATTTCTGTAATATTCGAAATCCATTCCTGTGATTTTTTCATTAGGTTCAAGTTTTTTAGAAAGTCCAAAATCCATAACATTTGGAGTAGGCTCTTTCAATTTTTGACTTCCATAAAACCAAAAAATAAGAGGAATAAGAATGGCGCTTATTAAACCGGGAACATAATAAATTTTTTGAAGTTTCATGTTTTAGTTTTTTTTAGGAATACAAAAAGTAAGCCTTTTATTTCAAAACTAAAATTAATAAAAAAACGCTCAAATTCATTTGAACGTTTTTCTTAAAATTTATTTTTCTAAAAGTAAACTGCACCATTCTTCGCGCTGTTGTTTGTTTTTGAGTTTAAGACCTTGTTCTGTACAAACTTCCAAAATATCTGCAACATCAAAGAAACATAAGCCAGAAAGCAATAATTCGCTGCCTTCGTTCATGTCTTTTACGTAAGTTGGGATGTCTGAAATCAAGATATTTCTGTTGATATTTGCTAAGATAATGTCAAATTTTTCTTTGCCTAAATTTTCGGCAGTTCCCAGTTCTATTCTGAGTTCTACGTTGTTTCTCTCAGCGTTTTCTTTAGAATTTTCAACAGACCATTCGTCAATGTCAATCGCCAGAACATCTTTTGCGCCTTTCATTTTGGCATAAATGGCAAGAACGGAAGTTCCGCAACCCATATCCAAAACTTTTTTGTCTTGGAAATCCATTTCCAGCATTTGTTGAATCATTAAATGCGTAGTTGGATGATGCCCAGTTCCGAAAGACATTTTTGGTTGAATGATGATTTCTTCCATTGTTGGATTTGATTCATGAAATTCTGCACGAATCAGAACTTTGTCTTCTACATTAATCGGAGAGAAGTTTTTTTCCCATTCTTCGTTCCAGTTGATGTTCGGCATTTCTTGGAAGGTGTAAGAAATTTTTACATTTTCATTGTTGAAAATTTCTAGGGTTTTGAAATTCTCTTCGTTGACCAAATCCGTTGGAATATATGCTAAAATACCTTCTAGCTCTTCGGTGAAACTGTCAAAACCTATTTCAATAAGTTCTGCCATTAAGATTTCGTTCCAAGGTTCAAGTGGTTGTATTTTGAAGTTGAATTCTGTATAGTTTTGCATGTGTTGCGTGTTAGATGTTTTTTAAATTCCGTGCAAATTTAGTGAATTTTATGGCGCGAGCGAAGCGAGCGTCGATTGTTTTCAAAGAAGAGAACGTTTTCTGTTCCAGTTTTTTTTGTCATTCCGTAGGAATCTATACCTATTTTTATATTGATAATTTAGATTCCTACGGAATGACAAACATTGTTGTTGATTTTTGAAGATTAATTTAAAGCAAAATTTTAAAAAAAGTGAAAAGAAAAATTGCCCGTGAATTTTAGCCACGATTGTAGCATTGTTTGAGCTTTTTTTAAATTTTTTTGAGAAAAATTTTTAAAAAGCGAGTGCGAAAAGCGTGTCTGAAAGTGAAAAAAATCCAAAACGTGCGCTACAAAAAAAGCCGAGAATAATTCCCGACTTTTACTTTTTACTTGGTTATTTTTACTTGGCTCTTATTGATTAAAACCTTCAATAATTTTAGAAAAATCTTCTAATTTTAACGCAGCTCCACCAATTAAACCACCGTCAATATCGGGTTGAGAGAAAATTTCTTTCGCATTATCTGGTTTTACCGAACCTCCGTAAAGAATAGAAATTTCATCCGCAACTTCTTGTCCGTATTTAGCAGCGATAAGACTTCTGATGTGTGCGTGGATTTCTTGTGCTTGTTCTGGAGAAGCAGTTTCACCAGTTCCAATTGCCCAAACTGGTTCGTAAGCGATTACCACTTTTTTAATTTCTTCAGCAGAAAGCGTGAAAAGAGCAGTTTCTGTTTGGTTTTTCACCACTTCAAGATGTTGACCAGCTTTTCTTTGTTCTAAAGTTTCTCCGTTGCAATAAATAGGAGTTAACCCTTTATCTAAAGCCAATTTCACTTTTCTGTTGCAGTGAGAATCTGTTTCACCATGGTATTGTCTTCTTTCGCTGTGACCAATGATAGAACCGTCTGCTTCGATAGATTGTAACATATCTGCAGAAATTTCACCCGTGTAAGCGCCACTTTCGTATTCGCTCATGTCTTGTGAAAAAACGCCTACTTCGTTATTTTCGAAAATATCTCTTGCCATCATTAAGTACAATGAAGGCGGTGCAATCCACACTTCGCAGTTGGTGGCATTTGCTTTTTTATAATCTAATAATTGAGCCATTAATTGTTGAGCATCAATTACATTTTTGTTCATTTTCCAGTTTCCTGCTACAATGTTTTTTCTCATTTCTATAAAGTATTGAGGTTAAATTTTAAATTTTTGCAAATTTCTGAATTTTTAAAGATTAACAGAAATATTATGGTATGAATTGAATCAGTTTTAATGAATTTTTTTCGTAGATTTTATTGATTTTCGGAGATTTACTTAAAATAAATCTAGAATCTAATTACCAACTACCAACTACCAATTACCAATTACCAATTATCAATTACATTTTCCAAATGGTTTTCATCAAAGAGTAGAAATCATGCTCTCTGTCTGAAACGTTGGTGTCTGCTTTGATGAGTCTTTTTGCAAATTGTTTAAATTCTTTACGTTCTTTTTCGGTAGAATCGTCTAGAAAACAATGTGCCTGAAACTCAAAATGGTCTTTCCAATCGCTAGGTTGAAGTGCAGAAATCACTTCTAACTCGTTATCTAAATTCACATGGAACGGAAATTCTTCTTCTAGATATTCTCTGATGACTTTTTCTTCGCCTGCATGAAATTTATAATCTACAGCCGAAAGAATCATCAATAAATGATATCCTGCGATGGATTTGTTGGTTTTTCTCATAAAATGTTTTTTTTAGTTTATTCTTTTGGAATAACTTGATTCATGTACTCAATTAGACTTTTCTTTTCTACAATTTTTCCGTTTTCTAGAATCAAAACAAAAGGATTGCTTCTTGCAATAGTTTTGATGGCAGTTCCGTCCATTGTTAAACTTTTCACCTTTTTAAAAAATGATTTTTGAGTTGAAACGCCATAAAATTCTGATTTTGGATTTAATTCTTTATAATTGAAAATGAAATCTTCAATTCCGTATTCAAGAAAATTTTTATCATTTTCTTTTATTTTTTCTGGTGCGTATGAAAAGAAAATAACAACTTTTGGTAAATGAAGAATTTGGTCGGTCAAATCATTTTCGTTTTCATCTTCTAATTTAAATTTATCGATAGAAGACTGATAGCCTTGCTTCACCAAAACAGACACTTCTTTTCCTTTTTGAATTTGCCAAGGCGTTCCTTCTTCCCAATATTCTTTTTGGTTCACAAAATCATCTTGTCCTACCACTTTTTCTTCGCCAGTTTTGGTATTTTTCATGGTGTAAGAAGTTTTGTATTCTGAAGGATTAGCCGCGATTTTTTGTTTCTCAAGATTTAAATCGGTTCCAATTTTATAATCTCTGAAATCAATCAAAGGTTCGTGTGCAATTCCGTAGTAAATGATGAAAGCAGAAATTAAAATTCCAATCCCAAGAAATGGCATTTTTAGAAATCCATTTTCGTTATGTAATGTCTCTGATTTTTTATTTAAAATCCATAAAATAAGTAAACCGAAAAGCAACGTAATGTCTTTCCAGAAGCTTTGCCAAGGTGTGAATTTTATCGCATCTCCAAAACAACCGCAATCTGTAACTTTGTTATAATAAGCCGAATAAAACGTGAGAAATGCAAAGAAAACGCACAATGCAATTAATGAAATGAGTGTGCATTTTAGCTTCATTTTCAACAAAAGCATTAGTCCTAAAATCAACTCTAATGCTACTACGAAAATTGCAATTTCTAAAGTGAAATTCTGTAAAAAAGTCAAATTAAAAACGTCTGGCGAAAAATATTCTTCGAGTTTAAAAGAAAAACCTTTTACGTCTATCGCTTTCACAAAGCCAGATGCAATGAAAATAACGGCAATAATGTATCTTAAAATTCTTTTCATTTGATTTTTGTTTTTTTTAGGCTGAGCGGAGTCGAAACCTTATTTTTTTTCTTCCGAAAACTTTATGAGACAGAAAACTGCATAATTCAGCATGTCATAATAATTAGCGTCTAAACCTTCTGAAACCAAAGTTTTTCCCTGATTGTCTTCAATTTGTTTCGTGCGAAGAACTTTTTGATAAATTAAATCGGTGATAGATGAAATTCTCATTTCGCGCCAAGCTTCACCATAATCGTGGTTTTTACGAAGCATTAAATCTTTTGCTTTTTGAGCGTAATCATCATATAATTTCAGAATTTCGGTTCTGTCTTCGTCTAAATTTTCAGAAAAACCTTTCTCCAACTGAATTAAACCAATAATAGAGTAGTTCACAATCGCAATAAACTCATCTTCTTCGTGTTCATCTACCATTTTTACGTCTGTCATCTGTAAAGTACGGATTCTATTGACTTTTATATAAATTTGATCGGTAATAGAACTCGGTCTTAAAACACGCCAAGCTGCACCATAATCTTGTAATTTTTTAGAAAATAAATCACGACATTGACTAATGACTTCGCTAAATTGTAAAGCTGTATTTTGCATGGAATTTTTTGAAAAATTGATGTGTAAAGATAAGGATTTACCTCAAAAAAAGAAATTTATTAATTTTGTTTCTCTCGCAAATTTTGCAGATTAAGCAGATTAAATCAGCTAAATTGGCTTAATCTGCGAGATGTTATTTCTCCAATTTATGAATCTTCTTCGTTCCTTCATACATTTCGTATTGCAAGAAACGGCATTCTAATTTTCCGTTGAACAATTTTATTTTTCTGGAAGGTCTTAAACCTACATTTTTCACACCTTCCAAATCAGAAGAAATCATCCAAGCCAAAGTATTTGGATATTTTTGTTTAAAAGTATCGCCAATTTTCTTGTAAAAATCGGGTTGGTTAATCGCAATTCTCTCATCATAAGGTGGATTGAAAACCATCAACAATGGGAACATATCTTTTTCAGATTCAAAGAAATTCTGTTTTTTTACTTCAATTACATCTTCCATTTCGGCGGCTTCTATGTTGATTCTCGCAGCATTCAGCATTCTTGCATCAATATCGTAACCTACGATTTTTCCTGTAAATTCCTTAATTCTGTTGATTCTAAATTCTTTGATTTTTGCAAACAATTCAGTATCATAATTTTTCCAATTTTGGAAAGCGAATTTCTTTCTGAAAATTTGCGCTGGTAAATCCATTGCGAGCATCGCTGCTTCTATCAAAAGTGTTCCACTTCCGCACATTGGATCAAGGAAATTTCCTTTTCCGTCCCAACCAGCCAATTGCAACATTCCCGAAGCTAAGACTTCATTAATCGGCGCTTCTCCTTGTTCTTTTCGGTAACCACGTTTAAATAAAGGATCTCCAGAAGAATCTAAAGAAATCGTTACCAATTCTCTGTCGATATGAAGGTGAAATTTAATATCAGGATTTTTAGGGTCTACATCTGGTCTGCGTCTTTCTTTCATCACGAAATAATCACAAATTGCATCTTTCATTTTCAAGGCTACAAATTGTGAATGCGTGAACGTTTCAGAATAAACCGTAGAATCTATGGCAAAACTTTGGTCTACACTCATCACGGTTTCCCAAGGAAAATCGAAAACTTTATCGTAAAATTTATTTTCGTTCCATGCTTTGAAAGTTGCAATAGGAACCAAGATTTTGACAGCGGTTCTCGCAGAATAATTGATTTTGTATAGAAAACCAAGGTCGCCTTCACAGTTTACAGCGCGGTTTTTAACCTCTACTTTTCTTCCACCTAACTTTTTAATTTCTTCGGCAAGAACTTCTTCTAAACCAAAAAATGTTTTTATCTGAATTTTTAAATTTTCTGTATCCATTTTAATCTTCTTCTACGTTGAAACCTATTTTTCTGTGTGGTTTTTCTTTAATAATATAAGCTTGAAATTCTTTTTTCATGGCTTCAATTCTCGCTGCAAAGACATCATAATCATTGGCTGAAACTTCTCTGATGAACTGCTGAACTTCGTTTAAATATTCATCGGTCAATTTACTGGCGCATTCTATGAAACTGGCTTCTAGAATTGATTTTTCAATTTTGCAAGCATGAGTTTTCTTACGCAAATATACATTTCTGAGACGTTTTTTTACACTTTGGGTGAAATCAATCATCATAGTATTGCTAAAGAGTTTCATGCGTTTTGCATAGTCACTCCAATATGGTTTTTTGTCTGCGCCATTGTGTTTTAAAATTTTCATCAAAATGGCGTCTTCAGATAAGTTGAGCGTCATGTATTGCATAATCATTTGTGCTCTTTCATCTTCATTAGGTGGGAAAACTGGAATTTTTATATCAAATCTTCCTGGTGCAAAAACCTCGTTATCTATTCCAGCCAAATTATTAGCGGCAACTACCATCAATAACTCTTCGTTTACAAATTTATGAATCGAATGAAGAATAATGTCTTTGGTAGATTTGTTTTCTGAAAAAATGCTGTCGTCAATGGGTTTTTCTTGAGCAATTTCGTGGAAGTTTTCTAAAAATAGCAAGACTTTATCTTCCTTCATCATTGCCGTTAAGTAATCATTGAAATCACTTCTTTTTCCGTTGATAAAACTGGTTCTCAAATAAGAATTCATGACTTCCTTGAACTCATAATTGATGATTTCTGCGATTTTTCTTGCCCAAAAAATTTTTCCACTTCCTTGTGGACCATATAAAATGATTCCAGCAGGTTTTTGGATGCCCCAATCTTTGGTCTGAGTCTCATCAATAAACGGATTCAGCATTTCTGTGATGTAGAAATATAAATCTCTATAGCCAATGAAATCTCGCTGAGTTAATGAGGTTAAATGCCCGAAATAGTCATAAACGAAACTGTAATTCCCTCCCAATTTATTGTCTATGCCGAAACTAGAAACCGATGATTTATACAAGCCGTTTTCGAATAAATTGGGTTTATTTTTTTTAATAATTGCTTCTACTTTTTCTACGGGCTGTTGGATTTCTGAAGCAATTTGAGTAGAAGATTTTTCCTCTACTAAGTCTTTTTCGTATTTCTTCAAAAACTTAACGTTTTCTCTAGCGAATTTGGCAAAATCATCCTTTACTTCAAGATTTGGAAAAAGACATTCTGAAAGGTCTAAATCAAAATCCTCGATGAAGTTTTTAAGAGATTCTGTGGTAACTCCCAATTCTTGAGCTAATTCTGTGATTTTTTGCGGCATATTTTCACTTTAATGCGTAAAAATACGGAAATTTTGTGGGATTATTTTTTGTTCTTTTCTTCAATCCACTTACTCAGGTACTTAGTGCTTTGTAACGTGTGATGTTGAAGAATTTGACCTAAAAAATTTTGGTTTCTGTGTGATTCTAAATTCTCAGAAATTTCTTGAATTTTATGAATAAAATTGGGCTCAAAAAGTTCTTTTTTGAATCTGTTTTCTATAATGTTGAAGCCATTTTCTTGGGATTTTTGCCAAATATTTTCGTCCTGATAGAGTAGAACTGCTTTTTCTACAAATTCTGTTTCGTTATCGGTAATAAAACCATTCCAGTCAAGGTTTCCATGCATCGCTTCTGCACCAACTGCGGAAGTAACATTGGGTAATCCAAATTGCATGCTTTCGAGCAATTTACCTTTGATTCCAGCTCCAAAAGGAATGGGTGCAAGTAAAACTTTTGCTTGGTTAAAAACATATTCCACATTTTCGGCTCTTCCTTTGATGATGAAACCTTCTTTTTCATTATGCAACTGAAAGACTTTTTCACTTGCGTAAGCACCATAAATTTGAATTTCGGCTTCTGGAAGTTGGTTTTTGATGTCTTTCCAAAGTTTTTTCAACTGAAGAACCGTTTGCCAATTCGGTTCGTGCAAAAAATTACCGATGCTGATAAAGTTCTTTCTTTCGGAAAAAGAAGTTTCAGGGTTTTTAACCTCTCCAAAAAGTGGAATGTAAAAGAGAATATTCTCATCAATTCTAAACTTTTCGATGAGTAAATTTATCTCAAATTCAGAAATAATGAGGGATAAGTCACATCTTAAAATGGAAGCTATTTCACGTTTGAAAACATCATTGATTAAATCTGAGTTTTCTAAAAATTTATTTTGTCTAAAAGCTTTTTCTCTGGCGTTTCTTAGGAAATGTAAATCCTCAGTGTCAAGAATTTTTACGGCATTCGGAACTTGCTCTGAAACCCTCCACCCGAATTGTTCTTCGGTAGTGAATCTGTCAAAAACAACTATATCTGGATTTAGATTTTTGATGAGTTCATCAAAACTGCTGTCATTGAGTAAAATGTTTTGAAACTGAATGTTTTTAGAGCTTAAGTCAAAACTATTTTCTGAAATAGTAGCGGTGGAAAGAAATGTAATTTGATAATTTTGAGTTAAGAATAAATCCATCAATTGAATCATTCTAGAACCGGCAGCTGTAGAATTAGGCTCTGGAAAAACCTTGCCAATAATTACCAAATTTTTCATGGTTCAAAAATATTGAAAACTAAGCTGATATAAAACAAAAAAGAGAAACCATTTCTGATTTTTAGTTCGTGAGCGTAATTTTTATTTTGAATTGAGACCGTTCCGATTTAGAAAATCGGAATGCTCTATTCAGTTGAGTTTTCAATTAATTTTTTGATTTTGATTTTACTTTTCCAAGATTTTATTTCTAATTCTCTTTTGTAGGCATCAGATTTATTTTCAAAAACCTCAGAGTAAATAATTTTCCAGTCTTTGACTTTAGAAGTGTAGCCTTTATGATCAGACAAGTGTTTTCGTAATCTTTCATCAAGGCTTTCGCAAGTATGACCGATGTAGAATTTGTCTAAAGATTCAGAATAAAGAATATAAGTAAAACACATGAAGTAAATATAAACAAAAAAGAGAAACTATTACTAATTTCTCTTTGATGAGTGTTTAATGGATTAATAATTTTTGACCGTCCCGATTTTCTAAATCGGGATTCTTTATCTAGCAGAGATTTTGGTTATTTTTTGATTTAAGAACAAAAAAAAAGAGAAATCATTTTTGATTTCTCTTTCGTGAGCGCGTCAGGATTCGAACCTGAGACCGTCTGCTTAGAAGGCAGATGCTCTATCCAGCTGAGCTACGCACCCGAAGTTTTTAAAAAGGTTTCTCTCGAGACCGTTCCGATTAAAATCGGAATGCTCAATTTAGCTGAGCTACGAACCTTAATTTTCTTAAAATTTTCGATTTTTTTTGTCGGGGTGGCAGGATTCGAACCTGCGACCTCCTGGTCCCAAACCAGGCGCGATGACCGGACTACGCTACACCCCGAATTTCTTGGTTGCGGAGGGTAAGGGATTCGAACCCTTGCGACCCTTGCGAGTCGACAGTTTAGCAAACTGCTCCGTTAACCACTCCGGCAACCCTCCTTGCAAATTCTTTTAAGAACTTCTCTTCCGTAATTGCGAGTGCAAATATAGGACAGTTTTCCTTAATAACCAAAAAAAAATTGCTAAAAATTTTCGTATTTTTGAATAAATAATCTTTTAAAAAATCAATAAAATGCGTAATTCATTATATTTCATAGGTTTAGCATCTTTAATTATTTCTTGCGGATCGCAAAAAGAAATTGCAAAACCTAATAATTTACCTCAGCCCACGACATCTACGATACCAAAACCTCCCAAACCGGAGATAAAACATGATGTACATGGCGACTATTTTACAGTAAATATAGCCGACCCAACTAAAAATGATAATACCATCAGTTATGGATCTTTGGTAGGAGCAAAACCAGAAGGTTATAAAGTAACCAGAAATCATTTTCCTGCCATTGCACAAAATTTCAGACAGAAATATGTGATTTTACATTACACAGCTTTGGATCATGATAAATCTGTGAGGGTTTTAACAACTCAAGCCGTAAGTTCTCACTATTTGGTGAATGATTCTACCGATATAGAAATTTATCAATTGGTAGACGAAAATAAAAGGTCTTATCACGCAGGAATCAGTTCATGGAGAAAAGATGCAACGCTTAATGATACTTCTATTGGTATAGAAATCGTGAATGAAGGTTTTAAAGTAGTTGACGGAAAAAGAGTTTTCGTTCCGTTTCCAGAGCATCAAGTGAAAAAAGTAGCAGCTTTGGTACAAGATATTATTGCTCGTTATCAGATTCCACCTACGAATGTTTTAGCGCATTCTGATATTGCGCCAACTCGCAAACAAGACCCCGGTCCATTATTTCCTTGGAAAAAATTATATGACGAATACGGAATAGGAATGTGGTATGATGATGCTACAGTTCAAAGTTTCCAATCTCAAATCATTCCAGAAGAATTTAATTCAAAAATCAATGAGATGGCTTTTGTGATGAAAGTACAGATTGCCCTAAAACAATTTGGCTATGGAATTACAGAAACAGGAGTTTGGGATGATGCTACAAAGAAAACTATTGAGGCTTTCCAATATCATTTTAGACCACAAAATTACGATGGAAAAATAGATATAGAAACGTGGGCAATTTTACAAGCTCTCATTCAGAAATATCCGAATAAATAATTAAGAAATAAGAAATTAATGCAGACGAAATTAGTATTAAAAACTAAAAATTTTACAGATAAAAACGGGTACACTTATCAACAAGTAGAAGGAGATGAAACGGGTGTAAGAATTTACAAATTAAACAATGGATTAACGGTTTATTTGGCTCAAAATGACGATGCTCCTAGAATCCAAACCTATATTCCAGTAAGAACAGGAAGCAATAATGATCCATCAGACAATACAGGATTGGCGCATTATTTAGAGCATATGATGTTCAAAGGAACGAGCAAATTAGGAACGTTGGATTGGGAGAAAGAAAAAGTATTATTAGACCAAATTTTTGATTTGTACGAACTGCACAAATCCGAGCAAAATCCAGAAAAAAAGAAAGAAATTTATAGAAAAATAGACGAAATTTCTCAAGAAGCCAGTCAATATGCGATTGCCAATGAATATGATAAAGTCATTTCTTCTCTTGGCGCTACAGGAACCAATGCTCACACTTGGTTAGACGAAACCGTCTATAAAAATAACATTCCAAATAATGAATTGGAAAAATGGCTCAAAATAGAAAAAGAGCGCTTTTCTGGTTTGGTTTTAAGGCTTTTTCATACTGAGTTAGAATCGGTTTACGAAGAATTTAATCGTGCACAAGATAACGATGTGAGGTTGGTAAATTATGCACTCATGGAAGCCCTTTTTCCGAAACATCCTAATGGTCAACAAACCACTTTGGGGAAATCTGAGCATTTGAAAAATCCTTCTATGAAGGCTATTCATCAATATTTCAATGATTTTTATGTGCCTAATAATATGGCGATGGTTTTGGTTGGAGATTTAGATTTTGAAGAAACCATTCTTTTGGTGGATCAATATTTTGGAAAATTTGAGTACAAAGAACTTCCGAAGAAAGAAAAAATTATAGAAGAACCTCAAACTGAAATTGTAGAAAGAATTGTAAAAAGTCCTTCTGCGCCTAGATTAAACATCGCTTGGAGAACAGATTCTTATGGAACAAAAGAAGAGCATTTGGCAGAAATGGTGGCTCAAATTCTCTCCAATTCTGGCGAAGCAGGTTTGCTAGATTTAAATATCAACCAAAAACATAAAGCACTCAGAAGTTATGCTTATGAACTCGGTTTTAAGCAATACGGATTGTTCTCGCTCATGATTGTTCCGAAGGAAAATCAATCTTTAGAAGAGGCAGAACAACTGCTTTTGGCAGAGATAGAAAAAGTGAAAAATGGTGATTTCCCAGATTGGTTAATTCCTGCGATTATCAATGATATGAAATTGCAGAAAATCAGAAATCTGGAAACTGCAGATGGTTTAGCAACAGCGCTTTACGGAATTTATATCAATGACAGAACTTGGGAAGAAGAACTTTCGGAAATTGAGAAATTTGAGAAAATTACCAAGCAAGAAGTGGTAGATTTTGCACAAAAATTCTTCCAAAAAAATTATGTGATCGTCAAAAAACTGCGTGGCGAAAACGAAAATCTTATTCGAGTAGAAAATCCGGGAATTACTCCTGTTAAAATCAATAGAGAAGCACAATCTGAGTTTTTGACCGAAATTCTTCACCAAAAATCTTCAGAAATTACTCCGAAATTCATTGATTACAAAAATATGATTGAGGAAACTCAAATTGGAGATAAAAAAATCAGTTTTGTCAAAAATAAGTACAATCACATTGCGCAGTTGCATTTGATTTATAAAATCGGAACAGACCATGATAAAGAGCTTTTCTTAGCGGTGCAAGTTTTGCAATATTTGGGAACTTCTCGTTTTTCGGCGGATCAATTAAGTCAAGAGTTTTTCAAATTGGGAATCAGCAATGATTTCAAAACGTATGACGACCAAATGATTATTTCGCTTACTGGTTTTGAGGAAAATCTAATCAAAGGTTTTGAACTTTTAAAACATTGGATTACCGAAGTAAAACCAGATGATGAAGTCTATGAAAGTACGATAGAATTGATTTTAGAAAGCAGAAATGTTGCTAAAAAAGACAAATCAAGAATCATGACGGCATTAAGTCATTATGCTAAATTTGGTGAAAATTCTAGATTCAGAGATGTAATTCCTGAAGAAAAATTGAGAGCGATTAAAATTGAAAATCTCACAGAAAAAGTGAAAAGCTTGACTCAATTGCCTTATGAAATTTTCTTCTACGGTAAAGATTTTGATGGGTTCAAGGAAAAAATTCAGCCGTTGTTAGAAAAAGCAACACTCACCATTCCAAAGCCGAAAATTTATCAAGAATTGGAAACGCAAGGAAAAGTTTTCTTTACCCATTATGATATGGTACAAATGGAAATGAGTAAAATTGGTAGGGCTTCTCAACTGAACACCGAAAACTATGGGAAAATCAATGTTTTTAATGAATATTTTGGCAGAGGTTTGTCGTCTATAGTTTTTCAAGAACTCAGAGAAAGTAAGAGTTTAGCGTATTCTGCGTATGTAAATTACTCTACTGCTACTTATTTGGATAGACATAATTACGTGGTAAGTTACATTGGTACACAAGCCAATAAATTGCATTTAGCAGTAGAGGCGATGGCGGATTTAATGCAAGATTTGCCTCAAATTCCTACGCAATTTAATAATGCTAAAAATTCTGCGCTGAAACAAATTGCTTCTACCCGAATTACCAGAACCAATATTTTCTTTAATTTTTTAAATCTTAAAAAAATAGGAATAGATTATGATATTAGAGAAAAAATTTACCACGAAATAGAAAATCTACAGTTAGAAGATTTAACTCAATTTTACAATCAAGAAATAAAACCCATCTCTTATAACGTTGCGATAATGGGCAAAAAAGAAAATTTAGACCATTCTGCGATTGAAAACTTAGGAGATTTTCAAGAACTGAGTTTAGAAGAAATTTTTGGATATTAAAACTGAAAATATTATAAAATCAGGTAGTTATAGTGTAACAATTACAAAATTTAATAGACTTACCTTTGTATAACTCTACAGAGGTAAGAGTAAATTTCATCATTTGTGTTTGGCCTCAGAAGAAATTCTGAGGCTTTTTTTATGTTTAGATTATACAAAAAGAACGCACCTTTTGGCGCGTTCTTACTAAAATATTTATCGAAAATTATTTCACAATTTTCATTTCGTCTAATAACCATCTTGCTCCAGCAAATTTATCGATGATAAATAAAATATACTTGGTCTGAACCATAATATTTCTGCTGAATCTAGGGTCAAAATTAATGTCACTCATCGTACCTTCCCATTGTCTGTCAAAATTTAAACCGATAAGGTTTCCTTTTTTGTCAAGAGCTGGACTTCCTGAGTTTCCACCAGTGGTGTGATTGGTTGCGGTAAATGCTAATGGAATTTTTCCTGCAGCATTTTTATAATCGCCATAATCTTTGGTGTTGTACAACTGAATTAATTTTTGTGGAACATCAAATTCATAATCTCCCGGAACATATTTTTCCATTACACCATCTAAAGTGGTTTCATAGTGGTAAGAAATCGCATCTGCAGGATTAGAACCTTTCACTTTTCCGTAAGTTACTCTGAGTGTAGAATTCGCATCTGGGAAAAATTTTCTTTCGGTATCTGTAGCCATCATTTGCGCTAAATATTTCTTTTGCAAAGCGTCTATTTTGCTTTGTAAACCTACATATTGAGCATCTGCTTTAGTTACATAAGTTTCTCTCATTTTGGTTAAAGTCTGATAAATAGGGTCAGCTTTCAGAGTTTTTACCAATTCTGGAAGATTTGAGAAAACTTGGTCAATATTAGAATAAACGGTAGCTCCGTTTACCGAATTTCTACCTGAAATCACAGAATTTCTGCTCCAGTTTTCAAGAACTTGAAGATTTTGGTTCACATCTTTGAATTGAGCAAAACCTTCTGGTAAAAAGTCTGGTGCGGTTTTATTTGCATATAAAGCCAAAAGTTTAGCGGTTACTTTAGCATCTAATTCTCCGTCATAATCTTTGTAGAATCCAGAAAGTCTGTTTTTGAATCCTTGAACTGCTTTGTTATCTACTTTCCCCGCTTCATAATTTTGTACAAAAGCATAAAACTGATTTGCCAACGTTAATGTTTCAGCATTTCTTAGAATTTCGCTGTAATAAGCATTGTTCAAAGCATAAGGTGCTTGTTGGTCATACAGTTTTTTAAATTCATCTAGAGACGTTTTAATTTCTGAATTTTTAGCCACTAAAGAACTTTCATAAGCTTGTTTTTTGGCAACAGCGTTTGATTTTTTAAGACCTTTTGTTTCGCCAATCCATTTTTTCCAATAATTGGCAACTGAAGCGTATTTAGAAGCATATTTAATTCTGGTAGCATCATCTGCACGCATTTTTTCGTCAAGAGTTTTCAGAGCGATGTCTCTTACTTCAATTCTCGCAGGATTGGTATCTGTGATGATTTTTTCAATCGCTACACTTGGCAAATATTCATTGGTTCTACCCGGAAATCCGAAAACGAAAGTGAAATCATTTTCTTTAATGTCTTTTACAGAAATCGGTAAGAAATGTTTTGGCGTAAAAGGAATGTTGTCCTTAGAATATTCCGCTGGTTTGTTGTTTTTGTCAGCATAAATTCTAAACATAGAAAAATCACCAGTATGTCTTGGCCAAACCCAGTTATCCGTATCAGAACCGAATTTACCAATGCTTTGTGGTGGAGCTCCTACTAATCTGATGTCTTTATAGGTTTCTACTACAAATGCGTAATATTTATTACCTGCAAACATAGGTCTTACAATAATACTTTGATAAGATTCTATTTTTTGAGATTTCTTGTAAGCGTCTATATTTTCATTGATTTTTTTAGTCAATTCTGCTCCGCTTAATGATGAAGTATTGCCTAAAATATCTTGAGTAATTTCTTTAATATCTGTAACGAAATCTACGGTAACGCCAGGATTTGGCAATTCTTCGCCCATGTTTTTTGCCCAAAATCCATTGGTCAATAAATCATTTTCTACGGTAGAATGGCTTTGGATGTTATCATAACCGCAGTGATGATTGGTCAATAATAAACCTTTCGGTGAAATAATTTCTGCGGTACAACCTCCGTCAAACTGAACTACAGCGTCTTTAATACTCGGTTTTTCAGTGTTCCAAATGTCTTGGGCTTTGATTTTCATTCCCAGAGATTTCATCTCTTTTTCATTAATTTCAGTAGGAATCCACATTCCTCCGTATTGCTGACCAAAAAAAGCAGCAGCCTGAAATAATGTCGCTATAATAAACGTTTTCTTAAGCATTAATTCATATTTTTAAAATGAGTGCCTAAAATTAATCAAAAAATATCATCATCTCACAATTTTGAAAGCATTTAACATAATTGTATAAAACATTTGGAAACGTGTCCATCTATCTTTGCCTTAACCAAATCACAAAATTTTTACAAAATGACTACACATCACACCGAAGATAGATTACAGCATTATGAATTTGACCAATATACAGTAACCACCAATTTTGCAACTTATGAAGATGCGGTAAATTATGCTAATGAACACCAAGGTGAATTGGTAGAAGTAGGTTTTACAGATGGTTCTGATAATCCTACACCCAATGATTTGGCGAAGTTGGTAGAAAGTAAAAAACCTTTTAAGGTAGAATTACCTGATCATCCCAATTATAGAGTGCTTTATTCTGATGCAGAAGGATTTCAAGAAATGGCAGACCAAATTCTTTTTGACATGAAAAAAGCAGAAAATGATATGTTGCCAGAAGATATTTTGTCTGACCAAAATATTGCACCAGGAGATAGAATTATTATCACAGATGAAAGCGGTGTAAATACCGTAACGACTAGAGAAAGAATAAAGTTTTTAATGCGAGGAAATGTTTACGAACTTGCCGTAAAAACAAATAACATTTAAACAGACAAATTTACTTCATATTTTCAGTATTTGATTTTTAGACAGACAGTAAGCCTTCAGTTTTTGGAGGCTTTTTTTAGTGAGAAATCGCTGCAGTTTCTACGGTTTCTATATTAATCATTTGAAGCTGAATGTGTCTGTCATGTGCTTTATTTTTGAAATCTGAAATAATTTCTAAAACATCATGGTCTATGAAATGAATTTCGGAGCCGTCAATAGTTAATTGGGAATAAGCAGGAACTTTATCCAAAGCATTTTTAATCTTTACTTTATTGATGAAGGTTACATTGCTGTGAAGTTTCAATTTATATTGGTTAATCCCTTGAAAATGCGTTTTTTCTATGTCGTAGTTTTCTTTGAAATTTTCTTTGATGATGTAATAAATAGAAATCAATAAACCGATAGAAACTCCAATGAGTAAGTCTGTTACAAGAATAATAATAATGGTGGCGATAAATGGTATAAACTGTTTTAAACCGAGTTTAAAGAGGTGTTTATAAATCTCCACTCTCGTAAGTCCAAAACCTGTAATAATCAAAATAGCAGATAAAGAAGCGTATGGAATCATGTTAATGAAAAACGGAATCAGCAATACAGAGAGTAATAAAAATATTCCATGCATGAAGGCTGAAACTTTAGTTTTTGCGCCAGCTTCTATATTTGCAGAACCTCTTACAACTACTGCAGTAAGAGGAATTGCGCCTACAAGTCCACAAAGGAAATTACCAATTCCTTGTGCAATCAATTCACGATTTACAGGGGTTATTCTGTTGTGGCGGTCGAGTTTATCCATCGCTTCAATACAAAGCAAAGTCTCTAGCGTGGCCAAAATTCCTATGAGAATCCCGTCTTTCCAAATTTCTTGATTGCTCAGAATTTTAGAAAATTCAGGGAATTTAATTTCTGCAAACATATTTTCTGGAATATTCACTAATTGATTAGGTTTCAAAGCATAAGAAGAACCGAAATAATTCATTAAAAAATTGATAAATATTCCAAAAATAACCACCAAAAGTGGAGCAGGAATCTTATTGAATTTTTGAAACTGTGGTTTTTTCATCAGAATTAAAATCACTAAAGAAATTACAGAAATAAAAACCGCACCTCTGGTAATATGAGAATTAAATTCAACTAAGTTTCCTAAGAAATTTTTAGAAGTGAAGATTTGTACAAAACCACTCGTCCAAAAATCGGGTTGATTATAACCTAAAGCCAATGGAATTTGTTTAGAAATCAAGATGATTCCTATAGCAGCCATCATTCCTTTAATCACAGAACTTGGGAAATAACTGGCAAAAACGCCCAGTTTTAAAACGCCTAATAAAATTTGAAAAAGTCCAGCAATAATTACCGCCAATAAAAAGGTTTGAAAATCTCCTAGACTGATGATAGAAACGGCGACAACCGTGGTGAGACCTGCAGCAGGACCAGAAACAGCTAAATCTGAACCACTCAGAACTCCTACTACAATTCCACCGATAATTCCTGATAAAATACCCGAATAAAGTGGCGCTCCAGAAGCTAATGCAACACCTAAACACAAGGGAAGTGCAACTAGAAAAACCGTGAGACCTGCTGATAAATCGTGTCTCTTAAACATTAACCAATAATACTTAAACGTTCTATCAAGATGCAAATCCATTTTTTCTAAATTTTAATACAAATTTATGAAAATTTAAAACTTTGCCCGGAGAAAGTTATAAAATGTTAATTCTGTATAAAATCAAGAAAATATTATAAAATACTAAGCGCTTGTTTAATCTAATTTTGTACTGTAAAATCATGCTTAGTTTTAATCACATACTGCAACTGTTTATTCTGGCGATACCTATTGCTTGTATCGCTTGGACAGTCACGCATGAAGAAATTTTCAAAGAACCGCGAGAATATTGTCAAAAAAGAGTAGAAAACGCAACTTCACTCTCGGAGAAAAAGTTTTTTTATCTCTTTACCTGTGAGTATTGTTTTAGTCATTATGTGACGATATTTTTCTTGTTGATCACAAATTTCACCTTGTTCTTTGAAGATTGGCGAGGATATCTCATTGCAGGATTTTCATTGGTTTGGATAGCCAATATTTACATGAGCTTATTTGGTTTCTTGAGACAAAACCTAAAAGCCGAAAAAATAGAAGCAAAAATTAAAAATATTGAGTATAACGATTTAAAAAATTAAAAATTAAATGCACTACGGGAAAAAAATATTAGAATTTATGGTAGGAAATTTCAAAATCTACACTGGTTTTGGAAACTACAAACAAGCAGAAGAGTTTGCCCAAAAAACCAATGGCGAACTCACAGAGATTGTATATCATGATGGAAAAATAGAGCCAGAATTTTCAGATAAAGCCAAATTAGTAGAAAAGAAAATGCCGTTCAATGTAGAACTTTCAGAGGATTACACGGTTTTTTATTCTAATGATGAGTTTTTTGAAAAATACACTCCTGCCGAACATGAACAAAATTATGAGTGCGAAAATCAGAATACACTCAATGCTCAAAACGTGATTATTTTTAATGGAGATTATCATAATTCTCCTTGTTTAAAAGAAAGATTAAAGAAACTTGCTAATTCTCATTTTTATGAATTAGCCGTTAAAGTTTCCATTTAAAAGCAAAAGCTCAAGAATTGTCTTGAGCTTTTTTATTTATTTTCAAAAGACAATTAATTGTTGAATTTTAAAAACGCAAAATTTTTCACAGTTAAAAATAAAATCAAAGGAAGCAAAGAGTAAATTCGCTAGCGAATTCAAAAAGCATACGCTTCATGGCGAATAAATTTCGCCGACTTTGCTTGCTTGAAAGATTAAGTAAAATAAAAAATCTTTGCGATTGAAGAATATTGAACAACATCTTTGAAGTTGCTTAGTGCTCTCAAAAACACAAACACATCAACTGTTCTTCGTGAACTTTGTGATAGAAAATATAAGCTTTAACTTTCAATCAAATCCAAAAACTGTTGTTCATCTAAAATCGTAATCGTACCGATGTCTTGTGCTTTTTTGAGTTTGCTTCCCGCTTTTTCTCCAACAACCAGATAGTTGAGGTTTTTAGATACTGCCGAAATGTTTTTTCCGCCATGCTTTTCTACCATTTCTTCGGCTTGTTCACGCGTGAAAAGTGAAAGTTTTCCTGTGAAAAGAAATGTTTTACCTTCTAAGACAGTACTCAAAACTTCTGTGGTATTTTCGCCTTTTTCCAGTTGTACGCCATAACTTCTCAATCGTTCTATCATCTCCCAATTTTCGGGATTTTGAAGATAAGAAACGATGCTTTCCGCAATTTTAGAACCAATGTCTTCTACTTGGCAAAGTTCTTCTTCTGTGGCATTTTTTAAATCATCAATGCTTGGGAAATTCTTCGCTAGTTTTTTGGCAACCGTTTCTCCAACGTGTTTGATGCCAATTCCGTACAATACTTTTTCGTAAGGAATTTGTTTAGATTTTTCTACGCCGTCAATGATATTTTGGGCAGATTTTTCCGCCATTCTTTCCAGCGGAAGCAATTGCTCTTTGCGCAAAGTGTAAAAATCTGCAATGTTGGTCAGTAAACCTTCTCGGTAGAGTTGTTCTATGGTTTCGCTGCCTAAATTTTCTATATTCAAAGCTTTTCTGGAAACGTAATGAATCATTTTTCCCACAACTTGTGGTGGACAATGCGTTTCATTAGGGCAAAAATGAGCAGCCTGATCTTCTAAACGAATCAGCTCACTGCCACATTCTGGACAATGTGTTGCATACTGAACTTCTATAGCAAAAACATTTCGTTTTCCTACATTTACGCCTACAATTTTCGGAATAATTTCTCCGCCTTTTTCTACATATACGAAATCTCCTACATGCAAATCCAGTTTTTTGATAATATCTTCGTTGTGCAGAGAAGCGCGTTTTACAATGGTTCCAGCCAATAGAACGGGGGCCAAATTCGCAACAGGTGTTACTGCGCCAGTTCTTCCCACTTGATAATCGATGCTGAGTAATTCTGTTTCTACTTTTTCAGCTTTAAATTTATAAGCCATTGCAAAACGTGGAGATTTTGCGGTGTAACCCAATAATTGCTGTTGTCTCAGGGAATTTACTTTGATCACAATTCCGTCAATGTCGAAATTGAGTTTCTTGCGTTTCTCGTCCCAGAAATTGATGAAATCTTGTACTTCTTGTATGTTTTTACAGAGTTTGGCGTTTTCAGAAATTTTGAAACCCCAGGTTTTTGCCTGTTGTAGCAGTTCGAAATGTGTTTCCGCAGGATTATTTTCGCTTACAAATTGGTAGAGTACCGCCGAAAGATTTCTCTTTCTCACTTCACCAGAATCTTGCAGTTTTAAACTTCCAGAAGCGGTGTTTCTAGGGTTCATAAAAGCATCATAACCTTCTGCTAATCGTTCTTCATTGATTTTGTTGAAGTTGTTGTGCGTAAGATAAATTTCGCCACGCATGTAAAATCTTTCTGGAAAATTTCCCTGCAACTGAAGCGGAATATCTTTGATGGTCTTCACATTGGCAGTGATTTCGTCGCCTTGGAAACCATCACCTCTGGTTACGGCTTGAGAAAGCTTGCCGTTTTCAAACAAAATGGAAATAGAAGCACCGTCATATTTCAGTTCGGCGACAAATTCTATGTCTTCGGTTTCTAAAATTTTAGAAATTCTAGTGTGCCAATCCTGTAAATCATTGAAATCATAAGAGTTATCCAAAGAATACATTCTGAACTGATGCTGAATTGTAGGGAAGTTTTTGGTGATTTCTCCACCTACTCTCAAAGTAGGAGAATGCGGGTCATAAAACTCTGGGTGCGCTGCTTCTAGTTCTTGCAGCTCCTTGAGTTTGGCATCAAATTCAAAATCAGAAATCGTAGGCTCATCTAACACATAATAATTGTAATTATGCTGATGCAGTTCTTCTCTTAATTCTTCTATTCTTTGTAGGATATGTTCAGGCATTTTCTGTAGAAAGATTTTAGCAAAAATAACTAAAATAGTTGGAAACTGGGTTACCGAAAAGAGTAATGATTTTGCTATTAATTATGAATATATTGCATTAAAAAAATGATTAAATTTGTTGAAAACTAAACTTGAAAACCTCAAATAAAAATACAAATACTTGCAATACTTTAAACAGAGTAGGATATTATTAGTCTCTTTTTCAATTAAGCTTTTTTTATTTGAGAGTTAGTAGAAAACTTACCAAAAATTATGCTAAATCTTGATGCAATAAGAAAATTAATAAATGATTCCCAAATCGAAAAAGAAGGTTTGGGAAAAATTATTAATCCAATCATAGATAAATATAATTTGTCTCAAAAAGAGCGCTTGGAAGTATGTCAAATTGGAAAATTTGTCTATAAAATTGATAGCGAGATTAATATTATTGATAAACCTGAACCACCAAGACCTGACTTTATAATAGAATATAAATCAAAGCTTGTAGGTTTAGAACATACGAGAATATTTACTAAAAATGCCGATAATTACAATCGTACAAAATCTATAATAGATTATTCAGAAACCATATATAAAAAAATGTTTCCAGAAGATAAAGTTTATGGAATTATATCAGTAAATAATGATAATCTTGAATATAAACAGAATGAGAAAAAAGCAATTGCAACCGAAATTGCTAATTATGTTAACTGTGTTAAAAATCAAATTAAAGTTGAAAAGCCAAAATATATTGAGGATGTTAGAACAACAATTCATTCTAAGATAAGTTTTTCTTACAAAGAGAAGAATTGGGAAGCAGAATATTTACCAAAAGAGCGTTTAGAAGAAGCCATTAGAAATAAAGAAGAAAAGCTTTCAATTTACCAAAAAGACGAAAAAGAGATTTCGGAATATTGGTTAGTACTCTTAATAGGTTCTCTTTCGTCGGCGTCATATGAATTAAATGAAAATGAAAATTATAAAATGGATTCTAAGTTTAACAGAGTGTATTTGATGGCGGATATTGATGCAACAATTGTTAGAATAAAATAAACCCCGCTCTCCAAAAATTCCACTCCGTGTCTTTAAAATATACAAGCACAGCAATCTACGCTGTGCTTTTTTATGTAGTCTAAAATCTTCCACAGTTGATAATATTCTATCATTACTACAATAATTTTTGATTATATTTTGATAGAATTGTATTAAAGCAAAAGCAGATGTTTTCGTAGCTTTACTTCATTAAAATCGTAGACTATGAAATGGTTTAAATATTGTGCTTTCCTTTTGTTTTTTAATGTTTTGGCGAGTTGTCAATCTCAACAAAAACTTACAGAAAAAGTACCTTATTTCACTTCGGGGAGAATCGATAAAATAAGCAATTCAGAAATTAAATTAATCAGTCCGGGAGCAGTGTTTGCTTTTCAGTTTTCTGGAGACCAAGTGCAAATCAAGATGAAGAATAGTCCGTTTCAAGGCTATTACAACTATGTTTCCGTAGCTATTGACGGAATGTATCTAGGAAGATATGCCATCAAAAACGCTCAAGAACTTCCTTATACTTTTCAAGCCAAAGATTCCACCAAAAAATCACATTGGATAGAAATTTACAAAGCTACAGAAGCAGCGATGGGAGAAGTGGTGCTCAATATTGCAGACCTTAACACCATTCCTGTTCAGCTTCCTGCTCAGAAAAAAATAGAATGGATAGGAGATTCCATCACTTGTGGTTTTGGAAATGACGAATCTGATTTGCCTTGTGGAGAAGGACAGTGGTTTGACCAGCACAATGCTTATTTTGCCTATGGTCCTCTACTTTCTAGAAAATTAAATGCTCAGTTTTTGTTGAGTTCTGTCTCTGGTTATGGTATGTACAGAAATTGGAACGCAGAACCGGGAGAAGAAGATAATTTACCAGAAGTGTATGATTATTTGTACCTAAGAAAGTCAGAAAAAGCAGTTTTTAAAAATGATTTTCAACCTGATTTGGTGAGTATTTGTTTAGGAACCAATGATTTATCTGATGGCGATGGTAAAAAATCTAGACAACCTTTTAACAGAAGTGCGTATGTGAAAAATTATATCCAACTGGTTCAAAAAATTTATCAGAAATATCCTCATACAAAAGTTGTGTTGCTCAACAGTCCTATGGTGAGTGGTGAAAAAAATCTTCTTTTGGTGGAATGTTTAAAAGAAGTGCAACAATTTTTCGCAAAAGATGAAAACCATCGTCCCATTGAAATATTTCAGTTTACGGCAGTTACACCGAGAGGTTGTGGTTACCATCCGAGTATAGAAGACCATAAACAGATGGCTTCACAATTAGAAAACACCTTCAAAAGACTTCTTTATGAATAAAATAGTTTCATTTTTATTTTTCACTTTGGGAATGTATGCTTCTGCCAATGTTCATTTGCCTGCTATTTTTGCAGACCACATGGTTTTGCAGAGAAACGCAACGGTGAACATTTGGGGGCATGCAGAACCCAACGAAGAAATTACCTTAACCGCTGATTTTTTAGACCGAGAATATAAAGTAAAAGCCAATAGCGAAGCCAAATTTTCTATCGCTTTTCCTACACCTAAAGAAGGTGGACCTTATACCATAAAACTTAAAGGCTATAATGAGGTTATCTTAAAAGATGTTCTCCTCGGCGAAGTTTGGCTCATGTCTGGTCAATCAAACATGGAAATGAGCGCAGCTTGGGGAATACAAAACGGAGAGGAAGAAGCCGCAAAAGCCCAAGAACCGAACATTAGGTTTTTTAAAGTGAATAAATCTTCTGCAGATTTTCCACAGCAAGAAATAGTGGGCAATTGGAGTGTTTGTACTCCAGAAACCATGAAACAACACAGTGCTGTAGGTTATTTTTTTGCGCAGAGATTGCACAAAATGCTCGATGGAGTTCCCGTTGCCATTATTATTTCAGCGTGGGGAGGAACTGCCGCCGAATTATGGACACCAGAACAAGTATTTATAGAAAATCCAGAATTAAAGGAGAGTTTTCAGAAATTTCCGCCATCAGAATATTATCCTATCAAAACGGCAGCAGCCTATAATGCCATGATTGCACCTATCAATTCGTATAAAATTGCAGGAGCAGCTTGGTATCAAGGAGAAACCAATACAGGGAATTTTACAACTTACGAAAAATTGCTCACCGAAATGATTGCGTCATGGAGAACAGCAAGACAAGAAGAGTTTCCTTTTTACATCATTCAGATTGCGCCTTATTCTTATTGGGAAGACAGTGGTGCAAGAATTAGAAATATCCAAAGAAAAGTAGCGCAGAAAACCCCAAAAAGTGGATTGATTATGACGGCAGATGTTTCTACTCCTGATGATATTCACCCCAAAAATAAAAAACCTGTCGGCGAAAGATTAGCCAATTTGGTTTTGAAAAATGAATACGGAAAACATTTGGGATTGGTCAATGCGCCCAATCCTGAACGCGTAGTTTTTGAAGGTCAAAAAGCAGTAGTTTTTTTACAAAATGCGGAAGGTTTACATTTTAAAAATTCGAGTTCACCTCAATTTGAATTGGCAGGAATAGACGGAAAATATTATCCTGCAAAAGCCGTGATTAAAAATAATACCATCGAAATAAAATCTGCACAGGTAAAACAGCCGATTTCTGTAAGGTATGCATGGAAAAATACTGCAATGCCTGATATTTTTAATCAAGTTCAATTGCCTTTAACTACCTTTGAAGTAAAATAAAAAATTAAGTATGAAAATAACACATAAATTATTGAAATTACTCTGTATGGCAGCCATTTTTAATATAAATGCTCAAGATAAATCTTATCTAGACAAGAAAAAACCAATAGAAGAGCGCATAAACATTCTTATGAAACAGATGACCTTAGAAGAAAAAGTAGGTCAGATGAACCAATATAATGGATTTTGGGATGTTACAGGTCCTGCTCCAACTGGTGGAACCGCCGAAGAAAAATATAAAAATATTAAGAAAGGATTGGTAGGTTCTATGCTTTCTGTGAGAGGCGTAAAAGAAGTAAAAGCCGTTCAAAAAATTGCAGTAGAAGAAACTCGATTAGGAATTCCATTGATTATAGGATTTGATGTGATTCATGGATACAAAACCCTAAGTCCGATTCCACTTGCTGAATCTTCAAGTTGGGATATGAAAGCCATCGAAAAATCTGCAGAAGTTGCAGCATCTGAAGCAGCAGCATCTGGTATCAACTGGACTTTCGGACCGATGATGGATATTTCCAGAGATGCAAGATGGGGTAGAGTAATGGAAGGAGCAGGAGAAGATCCTTATTTAGGCGCTCAAGTTGCTGTAGCAAGAGTAAAAGGTTTTCAAGGAGACAATACTTTTCGTTCGCCTTTAAGAATTGCGGCTACTGCGAAACATTTTGCCGCTTATGGATTTGTAGATGCCGGTTTAGAATATAGTGCTTCAGAAGTGAATCGAAATATTTTATACAATCAAGTTTTGCCTCCGTTCAAAGCGGCGGTAGATACAGGAATCAGAAGTATCATGACATCTTTTAACACTATTGATGGTATTCCTGCAACAGCGAATCAAATGCTTCTAAGAGAAACGCTTAAAAATAAATGGAGATTTAATGGATTTGTAGTTTCTGACTGGGCTTCTATAAGAGAAATGATTTATTGGGGCTATTCTCCAGACGAAAAATCTGCTGCAAAAAGTGCTGTAGATGCAGGAACTGACATGGATATGGAAGGCGGAATTTTTGTGCCTCATCTTGTGTCTTTGGTGCAAAATGGTCAAGTAAAAGAATCGCTGGTAGATGATGCGGTAAGAAGAATTCTTCGTGTGAAATTTGAACTAGGACTTTTTGATGATCCTTATCGTTTTTTAGATGAAAAAAGAGAAAAAGAAGTAATAGGAAGTAAAGCCAATCGTGACGCTGTTTTAGATATGGCTAAAAAATCTATTGTTTTGTTGAAAAACGAAAAACAATTGCTTCCTCTGGAAAAAGAAGGTCAAAAAATATTGTTATTGGGAGATTTAGCAGCGAGTAAAAACTCACCGTTAGGAAGTTGGAGAATTGCTTCAGACAATAATACAGCGGTTTCGGTTTTAGAAGGCATGCAAAAATATAAAGGCAATAGTTTAAAATACGAAAAAGGAATTGCCTTAACTCAAGAAGAACCTACTTTTCTTACCGAAGTTCAATACAATACCACCAATAGAGAAGGATTAGAAACTGCAAAACAGGCGGCTAAAGATGCAGATGTAATTGTGATGGTTTTAGGAGAACATGGTTTTTCATCTGGTGAAGCCAGAAGCAGAACGCAAATAGATTTGCCGGGATTACAACAAGAATTTTTAGAAGAAATTTATAAAATCAATCCTAATATTGTTTTGGTGCTCAATAACGGAAGACCATTGGCTATTTCTTGGGCAGCAGAAAATATTCCTGCAATTGTAGAAGCTTGGCAATTGGGTACAGAAACAGGAAATGCAGTTGCTCAAGTGCTTTTCGGAGATTATAATCCTAGCGGAAAACTGACGATGAGTTTCCCTAGAAATGTGGGGCAAATTCCTATTTATTACAACCATTACAGCACGGGTAGATTTACCAATAAAGATGGAAATGTTTTCTGGAGCCATTATTCAGATGTAGATAAAACGCCACTTTATCCTTTCGGTTATGGATTGAGTTATTCTAAATTTGAATACAGCGCACCGAAAGTGAACAAAAAAACTTTTGCAAAAGGAGAAAAAGTAGAAGTGACGGTAACGGTGAAAAATACTGGAATCTATGCAGGAAAAGAAGTGGTTCAATTGTACGTAAAAGATGATTTTGCAAGTGTAGTAAGACCTGTAAAAGAATTGAAAGGTTTTGAAATGGTAGATTTACAACCGAACGAAAGCAAAACGCTAACCTTTAGCTTAGGAGAAAAAGAATTAGGATTCTACAACCAAGACGGAAAATTTGTAGTAGAACCCGGAACTTTCAAAATAATGATTGGCGGAAATTCTGCCGATGTACAAGAACTCAGTATAGAGTTATTATAGTTTTTTTCATTTGTGTTTTCATAGGAAACGCGCAAAACCGAAAGGTTTTGCGCGTTTCATTTTAAAAATATATTGTATGAATAAAGTTATTTGGTTTTGAATATTTTATTGTATTTCTTGATGAGTTGTAAGGTTTCTTTATCCGTAGAAAATACAGAATTTAATCCTTGAGGTTCTTGTGGTGGATCTGCGGTAAAATCATCTCCTATATTCCATTTTCCATTGGTTGGATTGTTTTTTCCTATTCCTCCATATCCCCAAAAATTAAGCGCAGTAAATGGCAATTGATGGTCAATAGAATATTTCATTTTTTCAAAAATAAATTGATAGTACAGATTTCTATTGGCTACAGAAGCTTTCTTATCTAGACTTTCTTTCTCTCTAGGATATCCAAACTCTTCTAAAACCAAAGGTTTATTGAGTTTTTGAGCCACTTGAATATGTTCTTCTATGTAGGTGTTGGTGTTTTTGATAGCGATTTGAGTAGAATTTTTTTCATCTTTCACATCATACCAAGTCCAGTTTTTTGGCCAAATATGCATGGTTAAATAATCAATATTGGGATTATTGTGCGTTCTTTCAAAAGCTTCAATATCGTTATTAGAACCTGCTTTTCCTTCGGAACCAGTGGTGACGAGATGGTTTTGGTCTAATTTTTTAATTTCAGAAGTTACATCATTGAGCCATTTTGTAAATGCTGGTTCATTAGGTACATTCCAAATTCTAGGTTCATTGGCAACTTGCCAAGCCATGATGGTAGGGTCTTCTGTATATTTTATTTCGCTGATGCTGTTTTTTCGGTTAAGCACTACATTAATGTGTTTTAAGAAGGCTTCTTTACAAGGTTCACACTGATGAAATTGTGCAGTGTATTCCATAAATTGAGGCCAAGAATAAGGTCCTAAATTAGGATTAGGAACTGTTCCATAACCATTCCATTCTAGATATTTTGCCATTCCGCCACTCCATTCCCAATTATTGGTAAGATAGAGTACTGCGTCCATGTTTCTTTTCTTCATTTCATCGAGCAAAAAATCTAAGCCAATCCATAGATTTTCATCATAAATACCTTGTTGAGGTTGAACTGCTGGTGTTACCGTATAATCTTGGTCTCCACCTTCAGCGCTTGCTAAAATCCTAAGATTGGTTATTCCCAGAGATTTAAGTTCATCTAGTTCTTTGATGAGTCTTTCTCGGTCACCGTTTTCTCTTCCGAGCATGGCTCCATACCAATAATTAGCACCAATGTAATGGTATGGTTTTTTATTTTTAATGAATTGAGTGTTTTCTATTTTAATGAATTCTTGGGCGTTACAATTGCTGAATAAAGGCAAAGTAAAGACCAATAAACTCTTGATGATTGTTCTACGGTGAATCATGGTAAATTTTTATGGAAATTTATATAAATTTTTTAATTGATGTTGCATTACGATTTTATTTTTGAGCGCAAAGCTTTGAAAATCCGCAACGTTGCTTGTTCCGGGAGTGGGGACATAATAACCACTACTGGTATTCGTCCAAAACATAACATACGCAATTTGGACATTATTATTGTTGATGGCGTCAAAAAGGTACGTAGAAAACCAATTTGGAATGGCAGGTGTAGTAGATGTTACTCTATAACCAGTTTCTGTAAGTGCTGCAATTTTATGTTTAGCAATAGCAGCGTCTGATAAATATTTTAATTTGGTGTTGGCTGCATTCGCTCCAGAAGTTCCTTTATTGTCGAAATCTCCATAATTATCCATGCCGAGAATGTCTACATATTGGTCTCCTGGATATCTAGAAAAATAACTATTGGCGCTTCCGTAAGAATTATCAGGCGAAAAAGCGTAGAGAATATTGTGTACATTTTTAGAATCTCGCAGATATTCTACGGTAAATCTATAGGCACTGATGTATTCTTCTGGTGTACAATAAGATGCTCCCCACCAAAACCAATTGCCATCAAACTCATGAAAAGGTCTGAAAATAATAGGAATTAATGTTCCATTGCTGTCTTTTAATTGAGAAACAATTTGTGCAACCTTGTCTAGTTTTGTTTTATACCAATTATGGAATTTTCCGCCAGGAAGAATGCTTTTAAATGCGTCTGCTTTTTCTGCAGCGGTCATGTTACTGGTATAGAAGCTATTTTCGTGATAGGGTTCTCTAAGATGCCAAGAAAAAGTATTGATGATTCCTTTAGCGTAAGCTTCTTTAGTATCTACAATAATTTTATTTTCTTGCTGTACAAACCAATTGTTAGAAGGATTGTCCTTGTCGGTAATAAACATGAAATCTGAGCCTAAAATTCCTGGGTCATTTCCAGTGGTTTTCTTCATGTCCGAAAATCCAGAAGTTTGGTAAAATGAGTTGAAAGCATCTTGCTGACCAATTACCGTTTTGGTTTTTCCTAAATTTCTAAGATTATAGAATAATGCTGCAGTTTCTGTGGTAGCATTTTTGTCTACCATGTAAGTTTTTACATTTTGTGGAGTTACCACATCTGTTTCAACTGGTGGAGTAGGTGTAGGTTTTGTTGGCTCTTCTCGGCTACAAGAAAAAATGAAAAAAAGTAAATTCAGAATGATTAAAACTTTGGTTTTCATCTTTTAAGGATTAAATTTTACTTGAATGTCATCCGCATAAAGAATTCCTGTCGCAAAACCTATAGCAATCATAATTCTTGTTCTTTGAGTATTTTGAGGAAGAGTAAAAGTTTTAGAATAAAGTTGCCAATCTGTAGTTCCTATTACGAAAGCGATGCTTTCATCTTGAGCAGTTTTATTTTTACCATCGCTGGTAAATTCTACATTTAGCAATCCGTTATTCCAAGGATTTTCGCCTTGTATAATGTTTTCTGATTTTAGCCAACCAGAAATGGTGATGGTTTTTGCATTGCTGGGAACACTAAATTCTTGGTCTATTCCTTCCCAATTTTTGGTTTCAGAAATAATTTTTGCAGCAGAGTTTCCTTCTTTTTTTAGGTCATTACTTATAGAAAAGTTACCTCGCCAAGAAGTTTTTCCATTTTCAAAATTTCCGTTGTTAAAGGTTTTCGTTAGAGTATTTTGAGCAGGATTTGGAGTGTTTTGTAATGAAATTGCTTCTTTCTTCTTGATATCTTCGTCTACTATTTTTTCGTAGTCTTCTTTAGAAATCGGGATGATTTTTATATCGTCAAAAAGAAACGAACCAGTACATTCTGAAAGGGCAATCATTAATCTTCCAGAGCGCGAATTTTCCGTAGGAATTATTTTTTTCACAAGTTGCCAGTTGGTAGTGCCTTCTAATTCTACGATATTTTGATTTTTGCCCGCCATTTCTAGAACTATAACAGCCTTATTCCAGTTATTTTTCCCTTTTTCTACCGCATCAGCTTTTACCCAAGCAGAAATTTCTATAGCTGGAGTATTTTTAGGAATTATAAATTCTTGGTCTATTCCTTTCCAAGAAGGAGAGGTGTATTCATAAATATTGCCACTTTTACTTCCTATTTTTTTTACATAAGGATTGATGGTTAAAACATTTTCTCCACGCCAAGACATGGCATCTGATTCGAAACTACCATTTTTGATGAGGTTTTTTTGACCAAAAAACGTTGAAAAGCTTAAAAAAGCTAAAATAAGGCTGAACTTTTTCATTATAATTTCTGTTTTTAAAGACGTTTTATGAGTTCTATACAAGCTCTGGAATTGTGATAAGGGCATTTCCAAAGTCCTGCTTTGTCTTTAAGAATGGGGGTGTAATCTTCTCTGATTCCCCAAATCCATTCTCCTTTTCTGTGGTCTATGATGTATTTTTCTACAAACTCGAAATTCTTTTCTGTGATGGTTAGAAATTCTTCATTTTGGGTAAGTTGCCACGCATTTATCATTCCTATCCATAACTCAGCTTGAGGCCACCAATGTTTCTCGGCGATGAGTTTTTTTTCTTTAGGATCAAATTCATACCAAAGTCCACCATCTTCGGCAATGCCTTCTTTGGTGCTTTCGGCAAAATGGACAGCATGTTTTTTATAGATTTCTATCAAATTTTGATCTTCAATGGCTTCTGCACACCATTGTAGCAACCAAGCAGCTTCTATATCATGTCCGTAAGAAATTACATCTTCTTTTTCTATCCAATTTTCATCAAAAAAGAGCTTCAGATGATTCTTGGTTTTGTCAATAAAATGAAGGTCTACAATTTCTAGAATTTCCTTGATGGCTTCTTTCAATTTTTGATTAGGCCAAACCAAATAAAGATTAGCATACGCTTCTACAATGTGTAAATGCGTATTCATGGTTTTCTTTTCGTTAGCGTCTTTTTCGCTTAATCTTAAATCTTCTATTTCTTCCCAATTTCTGGTAAAAGCTTCTAAATAGCCTCTTTTTTTGGTGTCTCTACTGTGTAATTCTATTTGATAGAAGAGATTTTGAGCCATTTCTAGAGCTTCTTCATTTTTATAAATTTTATAAAATTCAGACAATCCATAAATGGTAAAAGCAAGAGCGTAAATTTGGTTTTTGGTGTCTTTTGGAGCGCCATTATGATAGAGTGTCCAAAAAATTCCGCCAAATTCTTTGTCATAAAAATAATTTTTGATGTAAAAGAAAGCTCTTTTGGCGAGATTGAGATATTCTGGATTTTTGGTTAAATCATAAGCTGCTGAAAAAGTCCAAAGAATTCTGGCATTTAATACAGAGCCTTTATCTGCTAAAATATTTTTAGAATCCAGATGGTTAATTTCTCCTATAAAACCACCATTTCTCTCATCGAGCATATTTTTAGCCCAATATTCTAAAATATTTTGAAGTTCTTTTTCAGCTTTATTTTTGAGGTGAAGAATTCTATTTTCCACGCGAATTTAATTTAGGGTAAAAACCTCACGCATTTCTTTGTGAGGTTTTCGGGAATTTAAAGTTATAATTGTGAGATTTTATTTTTGTCTATCAGTTTTATAATTCTCTGTACCGAAGCATAGGTGGTAAAATCATCTTCAGGCGTTTGAGTTACATAATCTACCAATCGCGCTATATCTGAAACTGCTACATGCATTCTGGTATCCGAAGAAGCGTAATAAATATACACTTTGCCATCTTGGTCAGCAATCCAACCGTTAGAGAAAAGCACATTAGATACATCGCCTATTCTTTCTTGATCTTCTGGAGCCATAAAATGACCTGCTGGAACATGCGTAACTTTAGAAATATCTTCTAAATCTGTCATAAACATATACAAAGTGTAACGCAAACCTGCAGCGGTGTTTCTCACTCCATGAGCAAGATGAAGCCAGCCTTTTTCAGTTTTAATAGGAGCGGGACCTAATCCATTTTTTAGTTCGTAAATGGTGTGGTAATTTTTTCCAAAAATTATTTTTTCGTCTTGTACTACAGGATTGGTCATGTCTTCTATGAATCCAAGACCAATTCCACCGCCGTTTCCAACATCTATAAAACCATCTTGAGGTCTGGTGTAGATTGCGTATTTTCCATTCACAAATTCAGGATGGAGCACCACATTTCTTTGTTGGCCAGAGTTTGAAACCAAATCAGGAAGTCTTTCGAAATGAATTAAATCTTTCGTTCTTACAATTCCAGCATTGGCAATTGCAGAACTGGTGTCGCCTTTTGGAGCATTTGGATCTTTTCTTTCGGTGCAAAAAATACCGTAAATCCAACCGTCTTCGTGTTTTACCAATCTCATGTCGTAAGCATTGGTGTCTGGATTCCCTTCGATTTGAGGAATGACACAAGGTTTTTCCCAAAATTTAAAATGATCTATTCCGTTTTCACTTTCTGCGATAGCGAAGAACGATTTTCTATCATTTCCTTCTACTCTTACACAAAGAATATATTTGTCATTAAATTGAATGGCTCCTGCATTAAAAGCTGCATTGTAGCCAATTCTCTCTAAAAGCAGCGGATTTTCTTTTTCGTTAAAATCATATCGCCAGTCGAGTGGAATATGTTTGGCTGTAACTACAGGATTAGAATATCTTGTAAAAATACCGTTAGATACTTCATTTTTTGGGCTGTTAGGTTTCTCGATGAGGGTTTGGTATTCTTGTTCGAGTTCTTTTTTTCTTTTTAAGAAAACATCTTTAGCATTCATCATAATCATCATTTTATCAATATTAATTGTAATTATTTGGTTCTTCTGGAGTTAAGTTCTTCAGAAATTTCTTTAACTTTTTTGTCAGATAGAGGATAAAACATCATCCCTATAAAAGCGATAACACAGCAGATTGCAGGAAGTATACTGATCATAAGTTTCTCTCCGAAAATGGTTTCTGGATTTTGAGTAATGGCATCTGGAGCGTAATTAAACCAAGCAAGAATCCATCCACTTAAAGCAGCACCAAGAGCCCAGCCTAATTTTTGAGACATAGAAGAAGAAGAGAAAATAAGACCTGTAGCTCGTCTTCCGGTAAGGAGTTCTTGATGGTCTACAATATCTGCAAACATAGACCAGAGTAATGGTAAAACATATCCTGCAAAAAGAGAAACTAAAAATTGTAAACTAAGAATCCATAGGATGTTATTAGGAATAATGTAGAAAAATGAACTTAGTACTCCTGCGATAAGAATGGCAATCATATAGGTTTTTTTCTTTCCGTATTTTGCAGAAATGCTAGGAGCTAACATTACGCCTATTAAATTGGCAGCTTGACCTACGAGGAAATAAATGGTAGTCATATCCCAGCCTGTTCCCGTCATTTTATAATTGAATTTCACATAATCTCTGAAATAATAGATGGCCACACTATCTCTTACTGCATTAAAAAGGAGTGCAGCTAATCCTGTAGCCACTAAAATCCACCAAGGTGCATTGTGAAATAAATTTTTAAGGTCTGTTTTTATAGAAGCATTTTCTTCGCTTTCGATTTGCTGTACTCTTTCTTTAGTCCAACTGAAACACAATAAGAATAGAATAACGCAAATGATTCCTATGCTTCCTACTCCCATTACCCAACCAATTACAGACGTACTCACGGTAGATTCTGCTGCGCTGGTTACTTGATTTACCTTTTCCGTGTCAAATGTTTTTGCAAAAAAATCAATTAAAGGTTGTAGCAACATAAACGTTACGAAACTTCCAATAAATGCAAATGACATTCTGTAAGAAGAAAGTTGATTTCTTTCTTTGGGGTCTGCAGAAATAGCACCGAGTAAAGAAGCGTAAGGAACATTAATCATAGAATAAACAATCATCATCAGCGAATAAGTGACGTATGCATAGATGAGTTTGTTGCCTTCGCTTAAATCTGGAGCGTAAAAGGTAAAAACACCCATTACAGCAAAAGGAATGGCGAACCAAAGCAAATAAGGACGATATTTTCCCCATTTTGTTGTGGTTCTGTCTGCTGCAATTCCTACAAAGACATCAAAAAAGGAGTCCCAGAGTCTTGCAATCAGAAACATGGTTCCTGCAGCTGCAGCGGTAATGCCAAATACATCTGTGTAGAAAAATAAGGAGTACATTCCAAATATTTTCCAGAACATAGAAGAAGCAGCATCTCCGAAACCGTATGCTATTTTTTCTTTAAGTTTTATTTTTTCGACCATTATTTGTAAATATTTTCTTGAGTAATATCTTTTTGAAAGAATGTTTTCGGATTGTTATAAAATTCTATAAAATCCTTTTCACTGAGTTGTCCTTTATAAGGAGCATAGTAATGCATTTTCTTTTCTTGCTCTTGCCATCCATGATTTCTCCACAGTAAGACGAAAGAAATTTTATAATTTCCGATGGCTTCGGTAAGAGTTTTTGTCCACCAATTTTCATAAGGAATCTGTTCATATCCAGTTTCGGCAATCGCCATAGGTTTTTGATGTTCTACCGCTACTTCATTCATTATTTTCAGTTGGTTTTGCACTTCTGTGATAAAGGAAGAATCAGTTACAGGATTCGTGTATTGGTATTTGTCAAAACTCAAAACATCTACCACATCATCACCTGGGTAATATTCTAGAAATTCTTCCTTAGATTTGAAATCAGCAGTATTGTATACAATGATGAGGTTGTTGAGTTTTTTAGTTTCTCTAAGATAATGAATGGTAAATCTCCAAATTTCTTTAAATTCTTGAGGTGAAGCATTGTTTTTACACCACCAGAACCAATTTCCGGTCAATTCATGGAAAGGTCTGTATAAAATGGGGATTTTTTTGCCGTCAGAACCTTTAAGATTGCCTAAAAATTGTGCAGCTTCATCTAGCCAAGACAGATATAATTGGTGTTTTTCGCCGTTCGGAAGGATAGAACGCAGGGAACCTGGAGTGGTATCCCAAGAATTTTTCATCGTTAAAGGATTATCCATATGCCAACTGATGGTAGAAACTCCGCCTCGGTCATAGATTTCTTTAATCCAGTTCTTCATTTTTTTAAAAGGGACTCCATCTATATTATTAGATTTTTGATGCTCTATTCCTCCTAAATCCCAACCATATAAAGCAGGGTAATCTCCTGTTACGTCTTTTATATCACTTCTGCCTTCTTCATATCTCCATTTTACACCGTAAGCTAAATCATCTTGATGACCAAATAAAAATCCTTTTTCCTGAAGTAGAATAAGGTTTTGATATAAATTTTCGGTTTCTGGAGTGGCATTTTTATCAGAAAGTGAATGGTGTTTTTTTTCTGGTGACTGCGCATAACAAGAGACTACCCATAGCAATAGGGAGACCCATAATATATTTGGAATGTAAAATTTCATACTCTAAAAATAGAATTTTAAAATTAATAACAAAAAAAAAGATTGTTTGAAAAATTAATAAATAACATGATTTTTATTATGTTAACAAATTCGGAAGAATCTCTATTTTTGTTAATACAAATTTAACTGATGTTTTTTTTAAGTTGATAATACTATTTTATCATAATTATATTATATAATTGCAAAAAATATTGATATGAAAAATGAGAATAATTTTTTCAGAGAAATTCCACCTTTAACTAGTAGTGATAGTTTTTTGGTTTTTGATAGAGTAAAAGACAAGTTTGATTTTCCTATTCACTTTCATCCAGAATATGAAATAAATTTCATCGAAAATGGAAAGGGCGTTAGAAGAATTGTAGGAGATCATATAGAAGAAATAGATGATTTAGAGCTGGTTTTAGTAGGTCCTAATCTTTATCACGCATGGGAAACTCATAAGTGCAAACAAAAAAAAGTGCATGAAATTACCATACAGTTTGAAGAAAATCTTTTTGAAGATAGTTTGCTTTCTAGGCGTATCATGAGGCCGATACGTGATATGTTCAACAGATCTTCTCATGGGATTTTGTTCTCTAGAGCCACTACGGAATATCTGGCGCAAAGAATTTGTAATCTTTCTAGATTAGATGGGATGGATTATTTTTTAGAAATTTTGTCCATACTTCATGATATGGCTACTTCTAGAAATCAGAGGATACTTTCCACGTATACAGTAGATTATGATACTTTCGAAGATGATGATAGAATGAAAATTGTCTATGATTATATTCAAAAGAATTATGCTAATAAAATAACATTAGAAGAAGTTTCTAAAGTAGCATTGATGAGTCCGGTTTCTTTTAATAGGTTCATAAAAAAGAGAACTAATAAGACCTTTGTGAATTATGTAAATGATGTAAGAATAGGTTATGCAGCTAGAAATTTGGTAGAAAAAGACCTAAGTATCTCAGAAATTGCATTTAAATGTGGTTTTAATAATATTGCCAATTTTAATAGAATTTTTAAAAGCGTCAAAGGCGTTACACCTAGCGTATACAGAGAAGAATTTAACGGAATTAAGAGGATATTATAGGGTTGGTTTTATGATATTATTTTGTCAAAATTAATTTATTAAATGATACTTTTTAACATGAAAAATATCATCAGCGAAAATAATAGTAACAAATGATAAAATAATATTAACAAAAATTTCACATTCCTAATAAATTTGTTTTGTTAAAAAACATAAAGTTTTATTGATAATTTCAAAATTTGAAAAAGGTCAATAAATAGAAAAATTAAACCAACACTTTTTATCATGAAGAGTTTTCTTTATTACCTAAATCCAAGTAACAGGGGCAAAACAAGTATCGCTGCACTGTTTCTATTGGGAGCATTTACGTGTGTTGATGCGCAACAGAGCACCAATCGAGATTCTCTCAAAACCAAATCTATAGACGAAGTAGTTGTAATAGGCTACGGTACTCAAAAAAGAAAAGATGTCAATTCATCTATTTCATCAATCAAGTCATCTGATATTCAGTCACTAAAACAAGTAAACGTAGACCAAATGTTGCAAGGGAAACTTGCAGGGGTAGTAGTTACGAATGGTAACGGACAACCAGGTGCAGCTGCTTCAATTAGAGTAAGAGGAACTACCTCTCTTAATGGAGTTAATGAACCTCTATATATTATAGATGGTATTCCTATTTCTGGAGACGCCAGTGGTAGAGCAACCAGTGGAAGACCTGTTGCGGGAAGCGATTTTTCTTCTACAGGTGGTGGTGGGAACAATACGGTTTCTCCTATTTCTTTCTTAAATCCTAATGATATAGAATCTGTAGACGTATTAAAAGATGCTTCTGCAGTGGCTATTTATGGAGCAAGAGGTGCAAATGGTGTCATCATTATTACCACTAAATCTGGTAAAAAAGGAATGGGTAAAATTTCTTACGATGGTTCTACCAATATTACCCAAATTCCTAAATATTTAGATGTAATGAATCTGCAACAATATGCAGCGCATCAAAATAATTTGGCATTACTCTTCAATACACAATTAAGACCAGAGTTTTCTCATCCTGAACTTCTTGGGCTTGGAACAGATTGGCAAAATGAAATTTTCCAAATCGGTTTTGGGCAATCTCACCAATTAAGTTTTTCTGGAGGTAAAGAAGGAACCAATTATTATCTATCTGGAAACTTTATGGACCAGACAGGGAATATTTTAGACACCGGTATGAAAAGATATACCTTCAGAGCAAATGTAGATGCTAAAGTAAAACCTTGGTTAAAAGTAGGAACAAATTTATCTACGGGGATTACCAATGAAAACTTTACAGTTAATCAAAGTTTCGGAGGGTTAATTACCAATATGCTTCTTCAAGGGCCAGATATGCCAGTAAGAAATTTAGATGGTACTTTTGCTTCGCCACCACAAAATCAAAACGTAAACTACTTTAATCCAGTTGCGGAAGCGCTAGAAAGAGAAAATAAATTGATTAGAAAAAATTTCTTAGGAAGTGTTTTCGGGGAAGCCAATTTACTAAAAGGATTAAAATATAGAGTAGAATTATCTGCCAATACAGAGTTTACAGAATATACAGATTTCTATCCTTCTTATGATAGAGGAACTCAGTTTAATTTAACTGCAGATTTATTCGAAAGAAGACAAAATTGGTATTCTACCAATATTCAAAACTTGCTTACATACGATTTAAATATCAATAAACATAAAATTACCGCACTTGTTGGTCAAGAAGCCAATGATTCTCATTGGGAAGGTCTTTTAGCAGAAGCGCATGGTTTTAAATTTAATGATATTCATAACATTTCTATGTCAGATGCAGACAGCAGAACCGTTACAGGATATAAAGGCAGCCAAGCGCTTTCTTCTTTATTTGGACGTTTGATTTACGATTTTGATAATAAATATAGCGTTACCGCTTCTATCAGAAGAGATCAATCTTCTAAATTTGAACCAGCTATCGACGGAAAACAAGTAGGATATTTCCCATCAGTTTCTGTTTCATGGAAAGTGAGTAGCGAAAAATTCATGGAAAGTGTTAAAGATTATATCTCTTTACTTAAAATTAGAGCAGGATATGGTGAAACAGGGAACCAACAAATTCCGAACGGAAGATATGCGGCAAACCTTACTCAGTATTTTCTTCCAGGAAACATCCCAAATCCTAATTTAACTTGGGAAAGCATGAAACAAACAGATATTGGTTTAGATTTTACTTTATTCAATCATTTCAATGTCAATTTTGATGTTTACAAAAAGCTATCAGATAATTTCTTATTCCAATATCCATTACCAGATTATTTAACAGGTGGTTCATCTTGGAATGGTGGTATTGATTCTCCTTATTTCAATATGGGACAAGTAGAGAATAGAGGTTTTGATTTAACCATGTCTTATGGAACGAAAAATGACGAAGGTTTCAACTGGAATTCTACATTGGTAATGTCTCATAACCAAAACAAATTGCTTAATATTATAAATGGAGTTACGCTCACCGAACAAGCAAATATGAATGGTTATCAACCATATGTAGTTTCTAATACAATTGTAGGTTCTGCTATTGGTACATATTGGGGATTCAAAACAGATGGTTTGTTTACCAGTCTAGACCAACTTAATAATGCGCCAATTCAGTTTGGACAATCTGTAGGAACGGCTCCTGGTCAAACGTATCTAGGTGATGTGAAATATGTAGACGTGAACAGAGATGGTAAAATTACCATGGATGATGCTACAATCATCGGTGATCCAAATCCAGATTTAACCATTGGTTTCACTAATAGTTTCAGTTATAAGAATTTTGATTTGTCTATCTTCTTAAATGGAGTTGTAGGTAATGATGTAATGAACTTAACCAGAAGAAATGGTTTAGAAAACTCTATGTTATACAAAAATCAATTGGTAGAAGCAGCAAATTATTGGACTGAAGATCGTCCTAATTCAGATATTCCTCGTCCGATTAACAGTAGTAGTAATCCAAACATCTTGATTTCTGATAGATTCGTAGAAAAAGGAGATTTCCTTAGAATTCAGAACGTTACTTTAGGATATACTTTCTCGCCAGAAGCTTTAGAAGCTATTAAAATGACCAAAGTGAGAATTTATGGTACAGTACAGAATCTCTATACTTTTACCAATTATACAGGCTATGATCCAGAAATTGGATTATTTAATCAGAATCCATTGCTAAACGGAATAGATAATGGTAGATATCCTATGCCAAGAACGTTTTCTTTAGGGGTAAACTTAGAATTTTAAAAAAAGAGTAAAATGAAAATTTATAAATTTAATTCGGTAAAAAAAATATTGTTCTTTGCAATACTTACCGCAGGATTAAGTTCTTGTTCTAACGAATTTACAACAAGACCTTCAGAGGATTCTATTACTGCAGATTCTTACTATAAGACTAATGAACAAGTGGCAAGTTGTACAGATGCATTGTATAACAGAACTTGGTTCCAGTTTCACAATAAGTTTTTCTTTGCCATTTCAGAAGTAGGTTCTGGTAATATGTATACCAATTCTTCAGATGTTAATGCTATGCGTAATTTCTCTATCAATGGTTCAGACCCTGAACTTAATAACGGATGGCAGTCACTTTGGGCAAATGTAGCACAAGCTAATTACTTAATTAATAACCTTAAAATTAGAGTAGCGCCTGCAGTAAGTCAAGAAGTGGTGAACAATGCGCTTGGTGAAGCGTATTTTATGAGAGCTACTGCTTATTTTTATTTGGTGAGATTATGGGGGCCTGTTCCAATTATTGAAAACAATTTAGACCATGTTTCTAGCCCACAATTGAATACCAATAGAGTAGAAGATGTATATGAACTTATCAGAAGAGATTATGTAAAAGCATCAGAATTACTTTATTCTAAAACAAGAGGAAGCGCTTATGCAAGCAATGTTAAAGTTTCTAAAGGCTCTGCAAAAGCCATGTTGGCCAAAGTATATCTCTATATGAAAGATTATCCTAAAGCTAAAGCAGCCGCAGAAGAAGTAATCAATAGCGGAGAATTTAAACTCTTAGGAGGAAGTGCTTTGCCTAATAAATCTTTCGGAGATTTATTTACCTACGCAGGAAATAACAATGAAGAATCTATCTTCGCTTTGCAGTGGAAAGG
Organism: Cloacibacterium sp. DMC96; assembly: GCF_056313765.1. NCBI lineage: Bacteria > Pseudomonadati > Bacteroidota > Flavobacteriia > Flavobacteriales > Weeksellaceae > Cloacibacterium > Cloacibacterium sp. DMC96. The sequence continues at coordinate 622,392 of NZ_JBQUZQ010000001.1, forward strand.
GGATGGTAACTATGGTTCTGCTAGCAATTGCAATACGCAATTCGGGATCAGTAATGGTAGTATTTCTACTTCTAATGCAACTTACGGTGGTGTTTTTGGGCCTTCTCAAGATATTTTAAATCTGTATTCATCTTCAGATGTCAGAAGAAAAGAAACCATTATGTTGCCAGGAGATGTTTATCCAAGTATTAAAGCTAAAATTGGCTCCAATTACGGGCCACTTGTAGTTCCTGCTGCTGATTTAATTGGTGGTCAAGGTGCAGGTGCAGCTATTAAAAAATATTGTCTTGGTGTAGTAAACGGAGATGTTACAGGACCAGCTGATGGTTGGGCTATGATGAATAACAATACTTATATCATGAGATATGCAGAATTATTGCTGATTCATGCAGAAGCGGTTTTAGCAGGCGGTTCTAGTACAGCAGATGCTTCAGCGCTTAAATCTCTAAATGCAGTAAGAAATAGAGCTGGATTAAACAGTGTTTCTTCATTCACTTTTGATGATTTATTCACTGAGAGAAGAAAAGAACTAGCGTTCGAAGGAGATTATTGGTTTGATTTAGGTAGACTTCCTAGAGCTAAAGCAATTGCAATCATGTCTGCTCAAAACAGAGGAAATATGTGGGGCGCTGAGTATTTTACACCAGACGATGCAGATTTTTCTTTGCCATATCCTACCAATGATGTGATTAAAAATCCTAAATTATTAGAGGCTCCGGTTCCTTATGTTTTTAAATAAAATAAATTCACATGAAAAATTTAAATATCAATAGATTATTCTGGACATTATTCCTTTCTGTTTTTGCAATAATCAGTTTGTCATCATGTAGAGATGATAGCTCAGATGATTCTAAAGCAGGACCTCCAGTAATCGAAAAAATTACAGGTTCATTAGACGGTGAAGGTAAGCCTGTAGACTTAACGCCTATTACACAAGCGCAAGCCAATAATACCGTAATTATCCACGGTTCTGGGTTTAAAACCTTGCAACACGTATATTTTAACGGGACAGAATCTGCTTTCAATCCAAATTTTGTTACTGATAATGTAATCGTAGTAAATATCAATGAGAGTACACCTTATGCTAATGCAAGTAATAAACTGAAATTAGTAACCGCTTTTGGTGAGGTAGTGTATGATTTCACTGTAGCGCCACCTTCTCCAGAAATCAGCAGTTATAATTCTATTAATGCACAAGCTGGAGAAACCTTCAAGATTTACGGTAAATATTTCTTAAATCCAGAAGTAAAAGTAGGAACGGCTACTGCGACTATTGTCTCTTCTACGCTTACAGAAATTGTAGCGACTATGCCAGCAAATGCCAATGATAAATATGTTTCTGTAACTACCATTTCAGGAACTTCTACAGCGGCTCAAGCAGTAGGTTCAGCGCTATATGATGACGAAATTCAAGGAGATGCAGGTCACTGGACTTGGAGCGGAACGCCTATCATTACAGATTTTGCAGATGATACTTTCCAAGGTAAAAAAGCCATGAAAATAGCTTTCGGAGGTTGGGATGGTGCAGATTTCAAATTCAATTCTAGAAATGTTTCTCAGTACAAAGCATTCAGAATTAGAGTGAAAAGTACTGTAGATAATTCTTCAGCAAGTCTTAAAATGGTTTTCGGTGGTTGGGCTTTCCAAATCGTAAAACCAGTTACTACAGGTTGGACGTACATAGAAATTCCTTTCTCAGAAATTGGTAATCCTACTACTTTTGACCAAATTACCTTCCAAGAATCTGGTAATTTTGGTGGAAACACACTTCTTATCGATGATATGGGATTTGTATTAAAATAATGAAGTATAAGAATTAATAATTATTCCTAAGAACCCTCATTTGTAGGGTTCTTTTTGTAAAAATTCATGAAAACAAAAATTTTAAATATTGCTGCTCTGCTTCTTTGCCTTGGTTTAGGAGCGCAGAAATTTCAAGGAGTTGCTAATACACCACCGATGGGTTGGAATTCTTGGAATACTTTCGAAGTTAATATCAATGAAGAATTGGTAAAGCAAACCGCAGATATTATCGTTTCTTCTGGAATGAAAGATGCGGGTTATCAATACATTGTGTTAGATGACGGTTGGATGGTAAAAGATCATCGTGATGAGAACGGAAATCTTATTCCAGATCCTGTGAAATTCCCAAGTGGAATGAAAGCGCTCATTGATTATGTACATGCTAAAGGTTTGAAATTCGGGTTGTACAATTGTGCAGGAACCAATACTTGCGCAGGTTATCCCGGAACCAGAGGTTACGAATATCAAGATGCTAAATTTTACGCGAGTTTAGGCATAGATTTTCTGAAATACGATTGGTGTTTTACAGAAGGGATTAATGCTAAAGAAGCCTACACTACCATGAGCAAAGCCTTAAAAACTGCTGGGAAACCTATCGTTTTCTCCATTTGTGAATGGGGAGACAATCAACCGTGGAATTGGGCAACACCTGTGGGAAATCTTTGGAGAATTTCTGGAGATATTTACCCTTGTTTTGATTGTGAATACAAGCACGAAGAAGGAAATTGGTCTTCTTGGGGTGTTCTTAAAATTTTAGAAATGAGAAAAGACATTCGTAAATTTTCAGGACCTGACCATTGGAATGATTTTGACATGATGGAAGTAGGAAACGGAATGACTTTAACAGAGGATAAGTCGCATTTTACGCTTTGGTCTATGATGGCGTCTCCGCTTTTTGCAGGAAATGATTTAAGAAGCATGAAGCCAGAAACTTTGAAAATTTTGACCAATAAAGAAATGATTGCCATCAATCAAGATGTTTTGGGGATTCAAGGGTTTAAATATCAGTCAGAAAATGGAGTGGAAGTTTGGGTAAAACCTTTAGCTGATGATAATTGGGCAATGGTTTTCTTAAACCGAACAGAAAAATCTCAAAAAATTAAATTTGATTGGAAAAAGCACATCATAGAAGACTTAGATTTCAAATTTACCCTAAACTTAACTCAACAAACCTATACTTTAAGAGACCTTTGGGAACATAAAGATTTAGGAAAAACCAATAGAATTTTTGAAAAAGAATTGACTTCTCATAATGTAGTTGCACTAAAACTGACAAAAGTTAAAAAATGAAAAAAATAATCTATTTCATGACATTGGCATTGCTCACTTCCTGCGGAACTTCTTTTGTAGGAAAACACGGCCAAATTTCGGTAAAAGGAACACAATTGGTAGACAAAAACCAAAAACACGTCATGCTCCGTGGAATGAGTTTCGGTTGGCACAGTATGTGGCCTAGATTTTATAATAAATCTGCCGTTTCTTGGCTCAAAAAAGATTTTCATGCCAATGTAGTTCGTGCTGCATTAGGTGTAGAACATGGCGAATTCGGCAATTACATGAAAGATAAAAAATTTGCCAAAGAAAAAATTTACGCCGTGATTGACGGAGCCATAAAAAACAACATTTATGTAATTGTAGATTGGCACAGTCATAACATCAATTTGAATGAAGCCAAAGAGTTTTTCGATGAGGTTTCTCAGAAATATGGCAAATATCCGCATGTTATCTACGAAGTCTTTAATGAACCAGACTACGAAACTTGGGCAGAAGTAAAAGCCTATTCTGAAGAAATTATAAAAGTCATCAGAAAAAATGATCCTGATAATATTATTTTAATCGGTTCTCCTTCTTGGGATCAAGATGTGCATCTTCCTGCAAAAGATCCTATTACCATAGATCAAAATCTCATGTACACCATGCATTTTTATGCAGCTACGCACGAAAAATGGTTGAGAGATAGAACGGATGAAGCGCTGAAAAGCGGTTTGCCGATTTTCGTTTCAGAAAGTGCAGGAATGGAAGCTTCTGGAGATGGAAAAATGAATTACCAATCTTGGCAAGAATACATTTCTTGGATGGAAGAACGCGGAATAAGTTGGGTAGTTTGGTCGGTTTCAGACAAAGATGAAACTTGCTCTATACTTAAAAAATCTGCTCATTCCGAAGGAAATTGGAAAGCTGAGGATTTAAAAGAATCTGGCCAGAAAACCCGAGAGTACCTAAGGTTTTACAATAAAGGTAAAGACTAATAAAAAATCCCGAATTTGATTCGGGATTTTTATTTTTTAGTTTCTGTCATAATCATCTTCTATTCTTACGATGTCATCTTCGCCGAAGTACGTTCCAGTTTGCACTTCTATAAAGATAAGCGTGTCTTCTCCCACATTTTCTACACGGTGTTTTGCTGTAAGTGAAATAAGCGCTGTTTCGCCGTAATGGTAGATTTTATCTTCGCCATCTAAAGTAATTTTTGCAGTTCCTTGAATAATCGTCCAAGCTTCCTGACGGTGATGATGGTATTGATAAGACAATCTTTGACCAGATTTTACCTCTATTCTTTTCATTTTAAAATGGGGTTCATCAAATAATACAAAGTATTTTCCCCAAGGTCTTTCTCCGATTTCGTTCATTTCTTTTTTTAGGTAAAATTACGCTTTATTGCGCCTCTATTTTTCTACTATTTTTTCAATTTACGGTATTAAATTTTTAGTTGATGGAGTGGAATAGCAGAATGGAAAACAATTTTTTTAAGATATCAATTTCTACCATTCTAATTCACTGATTTTATTTAAATTTGTTAGAAACTAATAAGCTGAAACTCAAATAACGAAACAAACAATAGTTTACAAAAGGATTACTTAGTTATAATTATACCTAGATTTTTTGTTCGTTATTTTTCATTTTCAAAATTTATGATAAAGTTAGAAGATTTAAAAGAGGAAGAGATATTGGAGAATCATGTTTGGAAATATCTAATAGTTGAAAATATTGAATATATTCAAAAATCCAATAGAACAGAAATTTCTGAAAACTCAGAGGAAAGTTATATAGTTTTAACTCACTTTCATTTTAAAAATGGTCAAAAATATAATGGTTATTGTTCGCCACAAGACACAAGTGGAATTGACTATATTCAGCCCGTTCTTTTTACTGATAAGGGACAATTTGCATTTTATAAAGAAAATTGGTCAGAAAAAGAAATAATAGAGGTTTTATCTTTTTTAGAATTAAGCATTAATGAAATTTTTCCTATTCAATATGAAACGAAAATAATGTGTGATGGAAAATTTTATATTGGAAATATTGAATTGCCGACCTTCTAGATGTAATAATCCGTAAGTTAATAAAATAACCCTGTCATTCTGAACGAAGCGTAGCATAGTGAAGAATCTCTACATCAAGAAAAAGATTTTTCGCTTCATTCTTCCGCTCAAAATGACAAAATGTTTTCTTAGTTTTTTTTGATCCAAGATCTTCCAGATTTCTAATCCGTGAGCCTATAAATAAAAGCACAGCAATCTACGCTGTGCTTTTTTATGTAAATCAAGAAATAAATGGTAAAAATATTCTTATGTGTTATTTTTATAGGGGTAAAGGAGAATGAAACTATGTAAATTTAAAATATTTATATAAAAATATATGGGTTGTTTTTCAAAAAATATATTTTTTTAAATAAAATGTTTACATTTGTAGGGGTTAAAACAGAAAAATATGTTATTGAAAGTAGAAAAACGTTGGGTTATTGCTTTTATCATCACAGCGATAGTAGCAATGGTAAGTTTATTCTGGCCAACTCAGTTGCCAGATGCTAGTTCGGGAGTTTTTTTAGAAGAAAATAATTTAGTAGGAGCAGATATTGCTTGGTTATTGGCTTCATCGGGTTTAGTCCTTCTCATGACGCCGGGTTTATCTTTCTTCTATGGCGGAATGGTGGGCAAAAAAAATGTAATTTCTACCATGTTGCAGAGTTTTATTGCACTGGGAGTCATTAGTTTGGTTTGGGTAGTGGTTGGTTTTTCGCTCTCTTTCGGAGATTCTCTAGGATTTTATATTGGCAAAGAACATTACGGAATTATAGGCAATCCTTTTAGTTTTACTTTTTTTAACCAAGTAGGCGTTTTGCCACATTCTAAAATGGCTCCTACTGTTCCTTTCATCCTTTTTGCATTGTTCCAAATGAAATTTGCAGTGATTACTCCTGCCATTATCACAGGAAGTTTTGCTGAGAGAGTAAGATTTGTAAGTTACCTTTTATTTATCGTACTGTTTTCACTGTTCATTTATGCACCTTTGGCTCACATGGTTTGGAGCGGAGACGGATTCTTGGTTAAATTCTTTGGGATTAAAGATTTCGCGGGTGGAACTGTAGTACACATGAGTGCTGGTTTTGCAGCTTTAGCAGGCGCTTTGATGATTGGGAAAAGAAAAAATGATCACCATGAACCTTCCAATATTACTTATGTGATTTTAGGAACAGGAATGTTGTGGTTTGGTTGGTTCGGATTTAATTCGGGTTCTGCTTTAGCAGCTAATGCAACTGCAGCTATGGCTTTTGGAACTACAACTATTGCTTCCGCTTCAGCGATGATGACTTGGATATTTTTCGACAGAATTAATGGAAGAAAGATTTCAGCATTAGGAGCGTGTATTGGAGCGGTAGTAGGATTGGTGGCGATTACACCAGGTTGTGGTTACGTAAGCATTGCAGAAAGTATATTTATCGGTTTTATTTCGGCAATTGTTTCTAATATGGCTGTCAACTGGAAAAAACTGAAAAGCGTAGATGATACGTTAGATGTTTTTGCCTGTCACGGAATCGGAGGAATTATGGGAATGATACTCACCGCTATTTTTGCTAGAGGCGAAAATGCCAGTCTTCTGCATGGTGGAGTAGGCGTTTTTGCACATCACATGACTGCGCTACTTTTGGTTTCTGTGTTTACCTTTTTTGGAGCTTTGGTCATTTATAAAATTACAGATTTTATTATTCCACTTCGAGTAGAGGAAACCTCCGAAGAGTTAGGATTGGATATTTCGCAACACAATGAATCTATATAAAACTAAGAAAGCCTTCTGTTTGTACAGAAGGCTTTCTTGTAAAGGATTATTTTTCAGTCATTTGTGTTTCTCCTTTCTGCAAAAGTAAATGATTAATATAAAATAAAAATTAACAAATGTTAATTTTCTAATCTTTTTTTAATTCTGCTCAAAGAAACTGGGGTGATTCCCAGAAATGACGCTAAATATTTATCAGGAATTCTTTCGCATAGATCAGGACGAGTCTCCAATAAATGTTGGAATCTTTCTTCTGGAGTATACAAAATAAAACTTTCTAATCTTTCATACATTCTATTCAGTAATTTTTTGCTCGCCATAATTCTGAGCTTTAATAGGCCAACATTTCTTTTGCTTAATTCCTCGAATTTTTGAAAATTGATTTCAAAAATTTCTGTTTCTTCCATGGCGCACCAAGTCAGTTTAGAAGGTTTATGGTTAAAGAAACTTTCTGGGTCTGCTCCAAATTCTTTTTCCCAACGAAAGAAAATGGTTTTTTCTTCGCCATCATCAGTATTGTAGTAACCTCTTACTAATCCTTTTTTGATGAAAAAAAACTTGTTATAAAAGGTGCCTTCTTCTATAAAGACTTCATTTTTCTTGAGTTTTTTTCTATTTACCAATCCGAAAATACTGATAAGTTCTGTTTTAGGAATGTCTTTAAAAAAATCGAGTAAAAAATTATCTGATATGTCCATAATGTTAGTTTTGGAGAAGCTCATTTATTCTAAGGCTTAGTTTTTCTGCATTGGGAAGCATTTCTTTTTCTAAAATCAAATTGATAGGAACAGCAGGTAAATCCAGTGAACCCATGATTTCTACTGCTGCGTCAAGGTATTTAAAGCAATTTTTGGAAATTCTTGCCCCGAAAGCTTCCATCATGGAGTTGTTGAGTGCTTCTTCCGTTAAAAGAATACATTTCCCGTGTAATTTAACCCTTTCAAAAACCAATTCTTCATCTATTGGTTTGATGGTTCTCAAATCTATGATTTCTACTCTTCCTTCAAAATTTTTAGCGGCTTCTTTGGCCCAATAAACACCCATTCCATAAGTAACGACCACTAGAGTTCGACCTTTCTGTATTTCTTCTTCATTGGCAAATTTTACAATATTGGCTTTCCCGAAAGGTAAAATATAATCTTCTGCAGGTTCTACGGTTTTTGCGTCTTCAGTTCCCGGAACTTTACTCCAATAAAGACCTTTGTGTTCTAAGAAAATGACAGGATTTGGGTCGTAAAAAGCAGCTTTAAACAAGCCTTTAAAATCTGCAGCATTACTTGGATAAGCGATTTTAATTCCTTTGATTTGAGCTAACATGGTTTCTACGCTTCCGCTGTGATAAGGACCGCCACCTCCATAAGCTCCAATTGGAACTCGGATGATGCTCGAAACAGGATATTTTCCGTTGCTGAGGTAGCAAGATTTAGAAACTTCTGTCACCAATTGATTGATTCCTGGATAAATATAATCGGCAAATTGTACCTCTACAATAGGTTTAAGACCTACTGCGCTCATTCCTACAGTAGAACCAATGATGTATGCCTCTTGAATGGCAGTATTGAAAACTCTTTTATTTCCAAATTTTTGTTGAAGCGTTACCGCTTCTCTGAAAACTCCCCCAATTCTTCCGCCTACATCTTGACCGTAAAGTAATGCTTCAGGATGTTTGTGCATCAATTCTTGTATGGCATGAATTCCTGCATCTACCATTGGGATTTTTTCTCCATTTTCTGGAATTCTAGTTCCTTTTTCTTCTGTGATAGGAGTAGGAGCGTAAACATGCTCTTTTATGGTTTCAGGTTTTGGGTCTGGAGCGAGTATAGCTTTGTTAAAGTCTTCTTCTATTTGTTTTCTGGCTTCAATTTCTATTTGAGATAAGGTCTCTTCGTTAAAACCTTCTTCTAATAAATATTTTTTGAGAATAATTCCCGGGTCTTTTGCTCTATGTTTGGCTAAATCTGCTTCGTCACGATAAAATTCTCTTCTTACACCAGAAGTATGATGCCCAATCAATACGGTTTTAGCGCAAACTAAAAGAGGTTTTCTTTCTTCTCTTACAAAATGTACCGCTTTTTGCATCTGAATGAAACTTTCTACAAAATCAGTTCCATCAATTCTCATTCTATTTAGCCCTACGAAACCAGCTGCATAATCATAAGCATCAGAAGTTCTGGCTTCTTCTTTAGTTACGCTGATTCCCCATTCATTATCTTGAACTAAAAAGATAATGGGAAGTTGATGAAGTGCTGCAAATTGAAAAGCTTCGGCTACTTCTCCTTCTGTAACGGAATTATCACCTAAACTACAAATGACAACAGGATTTTTTTCAAAATTTTGAAGTTTAAAATCTTCAATATATCTTATTCCTTGGGCAATACCAGTGGTTGGAATGGCTTGCATTCCTGTAGCAGAACTTTGATGAATGATTTTTGGAAGTCCTTCTAATTTACTGGATGGATGCGAATAATAAGAACGACCTCCAGAAAATGGGTCTTCTGCTTTTGCTAATAATTGAAGCATTAATTGATAAGGAGTGAAGCCTATTCCCAATAATAAAGATTCGTCTCTGTAATAAGGAGATACCCAATCTTCTTTGGATAATTGATAAGCAGTAGCCAATTGTATGGCTTCGTGGCCTCTGGAAGTACTGTGTACGTACTTGCAAATATTTCTGTTTTCTTCGTAAATATCGGCCATTGATTTTGCCAGCATCATTTGATTATAAGCTTTGAGCAAAATCTCTTTTGAAATAATTTCTTTTGTTGTAAAGTCAGATTCCATAGAAAACAAATATAAGCATTCTCACTTTTTGTTGAAAATAAAAAACGCTAACTCGTAAAGTTAGCGTTTTCAATGATTTAGAAGTTTTTATGACTCAAAATTATTCTTTAATAAACTTGTGAGAGCTTACATTTTTATCAGTCTTCACATTGATAATGTAAGTTCCTTTTGGTAATTGGCTTACATCAATGGTTTGGAAACTTTTTGCTTCTGTTTTTAGAACTGATTTTCCTGATAAGTCAAAAATATCTATTGTTTTAGCACCTTTTGGAATGAGTACGTTTACAATATCTTTAGTTTTGGTAGGATAAACAGTTACTAATTTCTCTTTTGAATTTTCGGAGGTTTGTAAAGATGCAGAAGAATCAAAACCTGTAATGATGATAGCGTAATTTTGAGAAGAAATATTTTGGTTGTTGTCTACTAAATTTCCTTTGTGAGAAACTTCTAATCTATACATTCTACCAGCAATTGGACTTGGAATAATAATTTGTTCTACATTATCAACAGTGTTATCACCTTGTGTAGCAGGTGTCATAGGATTGCTAATATCTAATTTCCAAGGGTAATAAATGGTATTGGTTACGGTATCTATAATTCTCAGGTCAAAGTCGTTAATAATCATAGAAGAATGATTATTTTGAAGTTCGTAATCTGTAGAAAAAGGAGTTGCAGCTGGGTCTATCCATGATATTGTTGCTTTTAATGGCTCTCCAGATTTAGCAGTTACTGTTTTAGTAAATTTAGCCCCAGAGTTTAATACATTTCTTTCAAAAAATGCTTTATTGTCTTTTTTGTCTATAAGAAGTTGAGCTGCTTTTGTGGCATCCGCAAATCCCCAACCATACCATACATCAGGTCCAGGATTTCCTGCTTCATTTGCAGTATGGGTTAATAAAGCTTTCATTTCATCTGCTTTAAAAATGAAGCTGTTATTGTTGTATAACGTTCTATTTATCTCTGTTAAAGCTCCAGCAATTCCAGTAACTATTGGCGCGGAATATGATGTTCCGTTTCCACCTAATCCATAAGTGTTATAAGTGGTTGCGTTTGAGTAGCTTGCAAGTGCCATAGTGCTTCCTACTGCTGAAATGTCAGGTTTTATCGCTCCATCTTTTCTAGGTCCTGCACTACTGTAGCTTGCTTTGGCTACATCATTGGAAGTGGTATATTGGTAATCAGCAGTGGTTAATTGGTTAGTTGCACCAACGACTATAATATTTTTTGCTAAAGATCCTTCACCTATGCAGTTGTACCCTTGGCTACAATTTGCGGCGGGAATTACATCTGCTGCGTCAAATGGAACATAAGTATTGGATAAATTATCATATTTAAATTTTGGAAGAGAAGTATTTTGGCTAGGATGGGTCCCATAATAATTTCCAGCAGATTTGATGACGATTTGATTGGGATTTGTATAAACAATTTCATCAAAACTTTTATCTCTCAAACTGTAAGCTCCAGAATAAGTATCTTCAGTATTTAATTCATAATTAGCAACCCAATAAAAGCCTTTAGTAGTGTAAATAGAAAATGGAGTGGACACATAGTTCCATCCTACATTTACACCATAAGAATGATTGGAGATATTAGCATTTGAAGCAGCAAGTTTTTGATAATTATTTCCTTTTGTAGTATTGTTAAAGCTATAGCTGTCAATCATTACATTAGTTAGTACGCCTTTTGCTCCAGAAGTTCCATATGGATTAGAAAAATCTCCTATCCCAATTGCTCCAATGATTCCAGCAACGTTTGTTGCATGACTTGCATAGGCTATTTCTCCATTTTCTTGATCAAAGATTCTGTTTCCTCCATTAGTTGGTCCTCCAAATTCGTTATGTTTTTCGAAAACTCTGCCTCCATCCATTACTAGAATTTTCTGACCGCTGCCATTGATCGAAATATTATTTAAACCAGTGAGGGTTCCATTTTGTAAGGAAAGAATATTGGCGCTTTTATTGGCACGCATATCTTCAGATTCCCAAAAAAGAGGAATGTTGCCTGCAAATCCAGCATGAGTGGAAATAATTTCTTTTAATTGACTCTTTGAAAATTTTTGAGAAGAATTTTTCAGAAAAGAGGAAAGCCTATTATTATTTTCTATTCTATCCTTAGCTAAAATAGAGTTTAATCTTGTGTTTTGTCCGTAATAATTGTTGATTAGTAAAAGACAAGTTAAAATAAATATATTTTTTTTCATAATAATTCGTAGTTTTTGCAAAGATATAAATTGTTAAGACTCTAATTTTGTTAGTCAATAGAAATTATAAATAAATATATATTTTTTAATTTTTTTTCGATTAAATTTGAACAAATTTTCTAAAGAATGTACTTGATTTTTGATACGGAAACTACAGGTTTACCCCAAAACTTTAACGCACCCATCTCAGATTCAGATAATTGGCCAAGAATGGTGCAGATTGCGTGGCAATTGCATGATGATGAAGGTAAATTGATTGAAAATCAGGATTATATCATTAAGCCTGAAGGTTATGATATTCCTTTTAACGCGACCAGAATTCACGGGATTTCTACCAAAATGGCCAAAGAAGAAGGAAAGGATTTGGCATGGGTTTTAGAAGAATTTAAAAAAGCATTAGAGAAGACAAAAGTTGGTGTTGGTCACAATATTGATTTTGATTATAAAATTGTAGGCGCAGAGTTTTTTAGAAAAGAAATCGAAAATAATCTTCAAGAAATTCCCAAAGCTGATACCATGGAATTGGGAACTGATTTCTGTGCTTTGCCAGGAGGAAGAGGAGGAAGGTTTAAATCTCCAAAATTAGGCGAGCTTTTTGAAAAATTATACGGTTACCAGTTTGATGAAGCACACAATGCTGCTGCAGACGTAAATGCAACGGCTCAGATTTTCTTCGAAATGGCGAGACAACGCATTATTCCTGCAGAGAAAATGCTTTGGAGTGATGAGCAATTCCAAAATTTTCAGAAAATTTGGAGTGAGCCGATTAAACCTTTTGATATTGTCATCAGAAGGCAAGTTGCAGATTCTAAGAAGAAGAAATCTACTGTAGATTTTGGCGATACCAAGGAAGTAGAAATTGGCGATTATTTCCATTTTCATAATCATACCATTTATTCTACACTTGCCGCGACTTCTCATTTTAATGAATTGATAAAAGTAGCTGCCGAAAACGATTTTAAGGCAGTTGGAATGGTAGATTTAGGAAATTTGATGGGCGCTTTCAAGTTTGTTTCTGAAGTTGAAAAATACAATGGAGATATTAAGAAAAAGAAAGCCGAAGCCGAAGAAAAAGGCGAAGAATTTACTAAAATACCTTTGGTTCCAGTTTTGGGTTGTGAATTTTATCTCTCAGAAAGACCAGAGCAAAAACAATTTACCAAAGATGATCCAGATAGAAGAACAAACATGGTTCTTTTGGCGAAAAATTTTCAAGGATATAAAAATCTAGCAAAACTTTCGAGTTTAGGTTATACCAACGGCTATTATGCTGGTGTACCAAGGATTTCTAAGAAACAAATTGCCGAATATAAAGAAAATCTTATTGCTGTTACAGCAGGGATTTACGGAGATGTTCCAAATGCGATTTTGAACTTCGGGGAACAAAAAGGAGAGGAAGTTTTTCTTTGGTGGAAAGAGCAGTTTGGAGACGATTTCTATGTGCAAATTCAGAATCATGACATTGAAGAAGAAGAGCACTTAAACGAAGTTTTATTAGAATTAGCCGATAAACATGATGTGAAAATTTTAGCACAGAATGAAACTTTTTACACCAAAAAAGAAGATGCTAAAATTCAAGATATTATTACCTGTATCAAAGACGGAGAAAGAGTTTCTACGCCTATTGGTAAAGGTTTTGGGAAACGAAAAGGTTTAGCTAATGACCATTATTTTGTGCAAAATGCAGAAGAATTGAAACAAACTTTTCGTCAGTTTCCTGATGCTTTCGAAGCATACACAGACTTTTTACAAAAATTTGAACCTTATACTTTAAAGCGTGATGTTTTGCTTCCGAAATTTGATATTCCCGAAGAATTTCAAAGTGATGAAGACGAAAAAGACGGGGGAAAACGTGGCGAAAATGCCTATTTAAGACATCTGACTTACGAAGGTGCTAGAAAAAAATATGATGAAATCACGCCAGAAATTGCTGAACGTTTAGACTTTGAGCTAGAAGTAATTGCAAATACAGGTTATCCGGGTTATTTCTTGATTGTTCAGGATTTCTGTAACGAAGCCCGTAAAATGGGTGTTTCAGTTGGGCCTGGTCGTGGTTCTGCTGCAGGTTCTGCCGTTGCATATTGTATCGGAATTACCAATGTAGATCCGATTAAATACGATTTACTATTTGAGCGTTTCTTGAATCCAGAACGTATTTCGATGCCCGATATTGATATCGATTTTGATGATGAAGGAAGAGATGCCATCATAAAATGGGTAATTGAAAAATACGGACAAATGAACGTGGCGCAGATTATTACGTATTCTGTTCTCGGCGGAAAATCCGCGATTAAAGATGCGGGAAGAGTTTTGGATGTTTCGATTCCTGATACGAATGCGATTGCGAAATTAATTCCTGAAACTCCGGGAATGAATATTGCAAAAGCACTCAATAAACCAGAAAAATTAAAACCAGAAGATAAACCTTTAGCCGAAGAAATGAAGGCGATTTTGGCAAATCCTAATGATTCCAGACATCAGGTTTTGGCTTCGGCACAGAAAATGGAAGGTTGCATCAGAAATACTGGAATTCATGCTTGTGGAGTGATTATTACGCCAGAAGATATTTCAAATTTAGTTCCGATTTCTATTGCGGCAAAAGATGCAGGAATTTTGGTTTCTCAGTTTGATAACTCTGTGGCAGAAAGTGCTGGTTTGTTGAAAATGGACTTTTTAGGTTTAAGGACTTTAACCATCATTAAAGATGCAATAAAACTCATTAAACAACGTCACGGAATTGAAATCAATACAGATGAAATTCCACTTGATGATAAAAAAACCTACGAACTTTTCAAAGAAGGAAGAACGATTGGGATTTTCCAGTATGAAAGTGCGGGAATGCAAAAATACATGCGCGAACTGAAACCTACGGTTTTTGCGGATTTAATTGCGATGAACGCTTTGTACAGACCTGGACCGATTAAATATATCCCAAATTTCATCAACAGAAAACACGGTTTAGAAGAAATTGTTTACGACTTACCAGAAACCGAAGAATACTTAAAAGAAACCTACGGAATTACGGTTTATCAGGAGCAGGTAATGTTGCTTTCTCAGAAATTGGCAAATTTTACCAAAGGTGAAGCCGATACGTTGAGAAAAGCAATGGGGAAAAAACAGAAAGACGTTCTGGATAAAATGTACCCGAAATTTCTAGAAGGCGGTAAGAAAAATAATCTGGATGAGGTAAAACTCAATAAAATCTGGAAAGACTGGGAAGCGTTTGCAGAATATGCTTTTAATAAATCTCACTCCACTTGTTATGCCTTAATTGCGTACCACACTGCTTATCTAAAAGCCAATTATCCTGCGGAATATATGGCGAGTGTGATGAGTAATAACATTAACAACACCAAGCAGATTACCCTTTTTATGGAAGATTGTAGAACGATTGGGGTAGATGTTTTAGGGCCAGATGTTAATGAATCTCAGTTTCAGTTTGCGGTGAACGAAAAAGGTCAAATCAGATTTGGTTTGGGAGCGATTAAAGGAATGGGAGAAGCGCCTTCTGAAGCGATTTATATGGAAAGACAAAACGGTAGATTCAAAGATATTTATGATTTTTTTGAAAGAATGCCTTCATCGCAAGTCAATAAAAGAGTGGTAGAAAGTTTGGTGATTGCGGGAGCTTTTGACGAATTAGATTCTTATCACAGAGCGCAATATTTCGATGTGGACAATGCAGGAAGAACCAATATAGAAAAGCTTTTGCGTTACGGACAATCTTTCCAAGATAATAAAAACTCAGTGGAAAATTCACTTTTTGCAGATTTTGCAGATGAAGTTCAGATAGAAAGACCAAAACTTTTGCCTTGTGCAGAATGGCAAAATATGCATAAACTCAATCGTGAGAAGGAAATCATCGGGTTCTATCTTTCGGCGCATCCTTTAGATGAATATAGGTTCCAGTACAAGTTTATCAACGGAGAGTTTTCTAAAAATTTCGTTTTAGAAGATAATAAAAAAGAAGAAATTGCTCCTAATGATTTGTCTGCCAAGATTTTAGATGAAGAGACAGATGAAGATGAAGTGATGGATTTAAGTTTAGAAGTTTCAGAAGATGAAGAATTAGTAGAAGAATCTTCTGCGAAAAAAGCTGAACCAAAAGGAAATTTCAATTTCTTGAATTTAGACGAAATTGATGCGTTCAAAGAGCAATTATTTCCTGCAGGAAGTCTATTTGAACCAGCAAAAGATTGGAAAGAAAGACAAAAACAGTTCGAAAATGCTAGAGAATACACGGTTTCTGGCTTGATTACCGAAATGATTTTGCGAGATGGAAAAAATTCTGGAGAAAAGATTTGTTTCTTGACTTTAGAAGATTATACAGGAAGTTACAGTTTCAGATTAGGCGATAGAGATTATATGAAACTGCGAGAAAAAATTGCAAAAGACCGATTTGTGATTGTAAAAATGAAGTTCACACAAGGAAGCGAAGGAAGAGTTTTTACCAATGTTACAGATATTATGGATTTGAAAGACGCTTTCGAAAAGTATGCAAAATCGCTGTCACTGATTATTCCTGTAAATGAACTAAATAAAACAGATATAGAATTTTTCAAAACGCAATTGTTGGCTGAAAAAGGAGAACATAAATTGAATGTTTTTCTTCAGAATCCATTAGACAATACGTTTGTAGAAGCTAGAGCGATGCAACAGAGTATTAATATTAATAATCAATTGCTTGAAAAAATTCATGAATTTGGAAAATTTGAAATTTATTTAAATTAATATAAACCGAGATTTAGTCTCGGTTTTTTTTGTGATTGATTTTATCTAAAACGATATAGATAAAAACTTGGAAACTTTTTTTGTTTTTTAGTTTCCGTTTTCTATCTTTGCACCTGTAATTATGAAAAATACAAGATGTACATTAGATAGATTGTTTGATATGTTTCGTACTCACGGTGCGAAAACACTTACAATGGATGATATTGCAAGAGAGTTTTGTATTTCTAAGAAAACCCTTTATCAAAAGTATAAAAACAAAGAAGAATTACTAACCGAAGTTCTAGAGCATATTTCTAATAAGGCGATTGAAGAAGTAGAAGCCGTAAGAAAAAATCATCAGTGTCCTATAGAAATCATGTTTATTTCTGGAACGAGAATAGACGATGCTACAAGTCAGGAAAAAAATGCGTTTGTGTTACAATTGATAAAATATTATCCGGAAGTATTTCATCAGCATCAGAAATCAATATCAATCAAAATTGAAGAAATTTTAAAGCAGAATTTCGAGAGAGGAGTAGAATTAGGATATTACAGAACAGATATTCCTACTGATTTATTTATTAAATTTTTGACCACATTATTATTTTCTGTAGATGTTTCTCCGCTATTTGAAGATATTAAAGATAAAAAATACATTTCCACCGGAATTAAGTTTTTTTATTTAAACGCCATCGTAACAGAAAAAGGACAACAACGACTAAAAGAATTAAAAACAAAGTATGAAGAATTGGATTAAAATCTTCGCGCTCACCGCATTTTCTACGCAAATGTATGCTCAGAAAAACCTCACAATAGATGAGGCAGTTTCTTATGCGCTAGAAAATAACGTCAACGTAAAAAAAGCAAAAATTGATCAAACCATTGCGCAGCAAAAAGTAAAAGAAACGGTAGGTATTGGTTTACCACAAGTGAGTGGACAAGCAAAATACACGAATTATATAAAAATTCCTGTAATGTTTGTTACTTTTCCTGGTAGTACAGAAGTTTCTGAGTTTCCTATGGCTCAAAAACAGAATATTAATACGGGAATTACAGTTTCTCAGCTCCTTTTCAATGGTTCTTACATTGTAGGATTAGAAAGTGCAAAAACGTATAAGGAAACCGCTTCTTTAATTGAAGAAAAAACAGAAATTTCTATCAAAGAAGCAGTGATGATGACTTATGCTGGAGTTTTAGCGACTGAAGAAAATATTAAGACTTTAGAAGAAAATAAAAGAGTTCTAGAGAAAAATCTTAATGATACAAGACAAGTTTACAAAACGGGTCTTACAGAATTACAGAGTGTAGAGCAGTTAGAATATTCTTATAAAAACCTTTCTACAGTAATTGAAAATCTTAAGAGAACTAAAAATAAACTGAATAACGGTTTAAAATATTTGATTGGATTTCCTTTAGAAGAAAAATTAGAACTTACTTCTACATTTGATGAAGTTTTAGATAAAAATAAGCAATTAATTGCAAGAGAAAGCTATGATTTTAGCAATCACATTGACTTAAAACTAAAACAAAATCAAGTAAGAGTAAATCAGTTGTTATTAAAATTAGAAAAATCTAAAGCTTTACCAAGTTTATCTACCTTCTTTTCTACAAATGCCAACGCATTAGGAAGCAGCTTAGATGATTTAAGATGGAATCATCCTACACTTTGGGGGATTCAGTTAGATGTTCCAATCTTCAGTGGTTTACAAAGACATTGGCAAACAGAACAGGCAAAACTAAATTTAGTTAAAGCACAATTAGATAAAGAAGATGCCGAAAAACAACTGCAAAGCGAATATTATCAAAAAGCAACAGACTACGAAAACGCTCTAGCTTCTTATAATACAGCAGAAGATTTGGTAAAACTTTCTTCTGAAATCTACAGAAAACAAAATGTAAAATTTAAAGAAGGTCTGGGTACAAGTTTTGAGCTTTCGCAAGCAGAAAACCAATTGTATGAGGCTCAAACTAAATATTATCAAGCCGCTATAGAATTAATTCAAGCAAAAGTTCAACTAGACAAAGCAAAAGGAATTCTATAATCTTTATTAAATTATTTTTCAAAAAATTTGAAAACTACTATTATGAAAAAAATATTTTTACCCATCTTATTATCTTTAGCAGTAATTTCTTGTAAAAAAGAAAATACAGATGACACTTTAGCAGACCTTATCGCTAAAAAAGACGTAAAAGGTTTGCAAGCTTATCGTGATCAACAGCAAAAAAGAGTAGACAGCATTAATGCTTTAATGGAAAATGTAGACCAGAATTTGTCGACTTTTGGCGTAAACCAAACTCAGGGTTTTGTTTCTATCTTGCCATTAGAACTTACTAATTTTGCTCACTATATAGAACTTCAAGGAAATGTTACCACAGACCAAGATGTAGCAGTTCAGCCACAAATGCCAGGAACTTTAACATTGTATGTTCGTCAAGGTCAATATGTAGGTGCTGGTCAAGTCATTGGTAGAGTAGCAGATGGTGGTTTGGCAGACCAATTAAAACAAGCACAAATTCAAGTTTCTGCAGTAAACGCTCAATTACAACAAGTGAAATCTGCTTCTGAATTGGCAAAAATCACTTACGAAAAACAAGCTTCTCTTTGGAAACAAAAAATCGGTTCAGAAATTCAGTTTTTACAAGCTAAAACCAATTATGAATCTAGCGTAAAACAAGTTTCGGCGGTGCAAAGTCAAGTGGCAGCCACTCAAAAAGCTGCAGACGCAGTAGCAGCTACACTTAGCAAAACAGCAATTAGAGCTCCATTTTCTGGTGTGATAGACGAAGTAATGCAACAAACAGGACAGGTGGTTTCTCCAGGAATGCCCATTGTGAAGTTGATTAACCTTACAGCAATGAGAGTAGAAGCCAAAGTTCCAGAAACTTACCTTTCCAACGTTAAAGCGGGAACTTCTGTTATTGTAGATTTCCCAATGTTGAAGAAAACGGTAAATTCTAGAGTAAGATTAACTTCTAATTTTATTAACCCAGCGAATAGAACTTTTACCATTCAAGTTCCGATTTCTAACCAAGGTGGAATTATTAAACCAAACCTTTTGGCTAAAGTAAAAATTGAAGATTATTTTAATCCAAATGCGATTGTAGTACCATCTCAGTACATTTATGAAGATGCTGCTTATAAATCTTTTGTTTTCGTAGCGAAAAATGTAAACGGAAACCAAGGAGTGGCTAAAAAAGTATTCATTACTAAAGGTGAAAAATCTGAAAACTCTATAGAAATTAAGAGCGGATTAAACAAAGGTGATGTCTTAATTACCGATGGTTCTAAAACTTTAGTAGACGGACAAAAAATTAAAATTCAGTAATAAAGTGCCAAGTAAAAAGTAAAAAGAGTCAAGTATAAAACTTGAATTCTGAAAACTTGAAACAAATAAATATATGAGTTCAAATAATAATCATAAAAAAGAATTTTTCTTCTCAAGCTGGGCTGTAGATAATAGAGTAACTGTTTATTTGCTTACTTTTATCATCGTAGTTCTAGGTATAGTTGCTTATTTTTCTATGCCAAGAGAATCTTTTCCAGAAGTAGTAGAAAATAAGGTTTACATTTCATCTGTTTATCCAGGGAACTCGGCTGAAGATGTAGAGAAACTGATTACCAAAAAATTAGAAGATAAATTTAAGAACGTTTCTGGCGTGATTAAAGTAACTTCTAATTCATTTCAGGATTACTGTTTAATTATCGTAGAATTTGATGATAAAACACCGCTTCAAGAAGCAAAACTGAGAATTAAAGACAAAGTAGACGAAGCAAAAGGAAGTCAAGATTGGCCTAATCTAGACAGTGGTTCTAAGGTAGAACCTTCCGTTTTTGACTTAAATATTGCCGAAGAATTTCCGATTCTAAATATTAACGTAAAAGGAAATTATCCGAAACAAACCCTCAAAAAATACGCAGAACAGTTAGAAGATGACATGGAAGATATTCCAGAAATCAAAGATGCGGTAATTTTAGGAGTAGACGAAAACGAAGTAGAAGTAGCACTTGATTTGTATAAAATGAATGCTGCTCAAGTAAGTTTTGATAACGTTATCGGAGCGATTAAAAACGAGAATATTACCATTTCTGGAGGGAACCTTACTACAGATGGTTATAGAAATAATGTAAGAATTAAAGGTCAAGTGGTTTCGCCAAGTGAAATCAATGATTTCGTGGTGAAAGAAGGCGTGAAAATTTCAGATATTGCCACGGTTTCCTTTAAAGAAAAAGAAAAAACAACTTACGCTAGAGAAATGGGGCAAGATGTAGTGATGATTAACCTGAAAAAACGTTCGGGTTCTAACATGATTGATGCTATAGAACAAGCCAACGAAAAAATAGAAAAAGCGAAGGAAACCTACATTCCGAAAGATGTAAATATTACCACTACTTCAGACCAATCTACGCAAGTAGAGCATCAGGTAAATGAATTAGCCAATCACATTATTATTGGTATTCTTTTGGTAATGGGAGTTTTAAGTTTCTCGATGGGAATGAAAAATTCACTTTTCGTAGGAACTGCAATTCCACTTTCTATGTTGATTGCATTTGCCATTCTTCATGCGATGGGAATTACCCTGAATACCATGGTACTTTTTGCAATGGTAATGGGATTAGGAATGTTGGTAGATGACGGAATTGTGGTGGTAGATAATGTTTACGCCAATATGGAGAAAGGACTTTCTAGAAGTTTAGCATCTAAATACGGTATTGGCGAAATTGCTTTCCCAGTAATTTCTTCTACATTAACTACTCTTGCAGCTTTCTTCCCGATGTTATTCTGGCCAGGAATTATGGGTAATTTCATGAAATATTTCCCAATTACAATTTCTGTAACCTTATCAGCATCATTATTTGTAGCGATGATTATCAACGCATCGATGACTGGTGGAAGTATGACGTTGAAAGACGAAAATTTAACCACAGAAACCAATAAAAAACTCACCGTAATTTTCGGAGGAATAGGTTTATTAGGACTTATTTTAGGAATTTTTGTAGGAAAAGCATATTTTGCTTTGGCTACCCTTTCAGTTTTGGCAATTGCAGCGATTTGGTTGTACAAAAATTATTTCTTTGGAAAAATTGTACATTTCCAAGAGACTTTCTTCCCAGATTTAGAGCTGAAATACCAAGATTTCTTAAGAAAATTGTTAGACGGTAAACCGAAAAAAGCGTTAATGTATGTAGTAGGTTTATTGGTGGCTTCATTCGTGATTATGGGAATTTCTTTTGCTACAAAATGGACAAAAGTATTGTTCTTCCCAGATTCTATGCCGAAGCAAATGTATGTTTACATGGATTTCCCACAAGGAACAGACATTGGCAAAACCAATCAAGCCACAAAAGTGATTGAAAAAAGCATCTTGAATACCATTTCTAAGTTTAAAGACAAAAAAACTGGAGAAAATTTCTTGATAGAAAGTATGGTGACTCAAGTAGGAAAAGGTGCTGTGAATCCGCAAGTAGATGCAGGTTCACAAGCAGAAACGCCTCATAAATCTAAAATTACCATCAATTTTGTGGAGTTTGCAGACAGAAGAGGAGTAGATACCAAAGAAGTTTTAGAAGAAATTAGAACTACAGTTCCTCAAATTGCAGGAGCAAATATTACCGTAGAGCAACAAGCTTCTGGTCCGCCAGTTGGTTATCCTATTTCTATCGAATTAAAAGGTGATGATTACAACCAATTGATTGATGAATCTCAGAGATTAATTGCTTTCATCAATTCTAAAAACATTCCAGGAATTGAAAAACTTCAGGCAGACGTAAATAAAGATTCTCCAGAGTTGATTATTGACATTGATAGAGAAGTTGCAGGTAATATGGGTGTTTCTACCGCTTATACTGGTATTACACTGAGAAGAGCCATGTTTGGTCAAGAGATTTCTACTTTCAAGGACATTAAAGATGATTATCAAATCGCAGTAAGATTACAGGAAGATCAACGTAAAAATCAGAGTGCGTTATTTAACCAACCGATTACTTTCCAAAATAATAAAGGACAGTTGTTGCAAATCCCAATTTCTACTTTTGCTAGATTTAATGAAGAAAAAACCTTCAGCAAAATCAAGAGAAAAGACAATACCAGAACCATTATGGTCTATTCTAACATCACAAAGGATGCTAATGCCAATGAAATTGTGCAGAAGCTGAGACAAGATATGAAGAATTACCAATTACCAGATGGTGTAACCTTCAAATTTGCTGGTGAGCAAGAAGAGCAAGGTAAAAACCAAAACTTCCTTTTCATGGCGCTATTTTTAGCAATGAGTTTGGTAACTGGTATTATTGTATTCCAGTTTAACTCATTATCTAAAACATTCATCATTATGACGACCATTTTGTTGAGTTTTAGTGGAGTGTTCTTAGGATTAACAGTCTTTAAGATGGATTTCGTAATCTTAATGACCATGATGGGAATTATTTCTCTTGCTGGTGTGGTAGTGAAGAATGGTATTGTACTGATGGACTTCTTCGTGCTGAGATTAGACGAAAAAATCGCTGAAAAAGGTGTAGAAACGCATGATGATTTGACTATTGAAGAAGTAAAAGAAGTGATTATAGAATCTGGTAAAGCGAGATTAAGACCGGTATTATTAACCGCAACTACTGCAGTTTTAGGACTTATTCCATTAGCAATCGGACTTAACTTTGATATTTGGAGTTTCCTTACTACGCTTAATCCACATCTTTCTATTGGTGGTGATAACGTAGCGTTCTGGGGGCCACTTGCTTGGACGATTATTTTTGGTCTGACTTTTGCAACGTTTTTAACATTGCTTATGGTGCCAGTAATGTTCTACTTGGTGAGTAAGCTAAAAATAAGAAGAAGAGCTAAAAAATTAGAAAAATTGAGATTGAAAGATAATTTGAGTAACGCTTAGTTGCTTTAATTACACTATTCATAGTTTTGTTTTAATAGTTTATTTTGAGAATTCCCGCCAATTTATTTGGTGGGAATTTTTTTTGAAAATACGTAGAATGTAGTATTTTAATTGTTAGTAAATGAGGGTAACTTTAAGGTACAAAAAACACAAAGATGAAAACAAAACTCTACATGTTTATAATGGGAGTGTTTTCCATTATTCTCACATTCTCACAGGTAGGAATTAACACTACAGAGCCTCATGAATCTTCAGTACTTCATCTCAATTCTAGTGATAAAGGTTTTCTTTTACCTTACTTTAATATTACAGATTTGAATCTTAAGTCACCCGTAATTTCCCCAACTATTGCAGAGGGTTTACTTGCTTATAATACCAATACAACTACAGGAAAAGGAATTTATTATTGGGATGGTACCAAATGGTCTGGATTAGGTCAAGTGAATTTCACAAATATTTACAATAGTGTGATTAAACCACTTAATGCAGTACTAAATGATATGGATACTTTTCCATTTACTCCTGTTCCAATACCTTTAGTTGCTCCTCCTTCTCCTGGACTAAGACGATTTGATTGCGATTACTCTGCTCCAGGTGATGATATTATTATCAATAATCCATTGTCTGGTGCTCCAAACAATTTTGTGATTTGGGATAATGTTAATAAGAGAATTAATGTTCCACAGCAGTTATTAGGATATTCTATTACCATTAACATATCATTAAAATATCCAGAAGTAACTTCTAATGCTAATGCTTCTCGTTTTGTAGCTTATACAGGGAATGCAGTAGTAAATACTGCGAATGGAACCTATGTTGGAGGAAGAAAAATTAAAGATCTGATGTTTAGACAAACCAAAACAAGTAGTTTTCCTTATGTAAGAGACGAATTGGTACTTTCACCAATAGTCGTTACACAAGAAATCATAGACCATGGTATCATTCTTTATTTAGGAAGTGGTGATAACTCGCCGATATCCTTTTATGAACCAGTTCTTACCATAGACTATGGTGTAGTTAATATTACATTATAAAAATCATTATAATAAAAAAAACAACTCTTTGAATACGCTATTGATTTAGCAGAATAGTTGCAATGAAAATTGCAACTGTTTTTTTATGATATAAAATAGGTTTAAATTTTAATCTTTTCGTTTTAGGAATTCCTAACTTTGCGCAGTAAAAACTTAAAGATGAAATCAGAAATGTTGCAAGAGAAACCTTTAATCGAAAAATATAATGATTTACTCTTAGATATAGGCTCTACATTGATGGTTGCAGGTGCGCATTGTGGTAGAATAGACCGAAATATAAAACGTATTGCAGATGTTTTCGGGGTAGATATAGAAATCTTTTATTCTTTCAATGGAATTATTCTCACCACTAAAATGAGAAACAACCCTTCGGAAACCGCTACTCATTATAAAAGATTACCAAGTCATGGTGTACATTTCGGGATTCTCAACGAAATAAGTTTGCTTTCTTGGAAGGTAGTGAGTGATCATTTAAACTATCAACATGTGAAAAGAGAGTTTGAAAAAATTAAAAAACTTTCTCATCATAAACGAATTCAAATTGTTCTAGGAGTAGGAATTGCTTGTGCATCTCTTTGTATTTTAGCCAAAGGAGATTTTATAGATGCCACTTTTGCATTTTTTGCTTCTATGCTAGGAATACTTGCGAGACAAGAAATTTCAAAAAGAAAATTTAATGTAATGTTAGCGATTAGTGGTGGAGCATTTGTTACCAGTTTTATTGCTTCCATTAATGTTTTTTATGGAATAGGAGCGCTCCCCGAAAAAGCATTGGCTACTTCAGTACTGTATTTGGTTCCGGGTGTTCAATTGGTGAATGCCGTTATAGATTTAATCGAAGGATACGTTGCAACAGCTATTGCAAGAGGTTTTTATTCTGGATTTCTCTTATTGTGTATTGCTGCAGGAATGGCTTTGAGCATTCTTATTTTTGGAATTAATAATTTTTACTAAAATGGATTTTTTTCTACTGATCATAAAAGATTTTAGCTTCGCATTTTGTGTAGCCATTGGTTTTGGAAGTTTGTTTAACACTCCAAACAGAGTTTTATTAATCGCAGGATTATTAGGTGGTTTAGGTCACGCTTTGCGTTTTACTTTGTACGAAGGAGTTGGTTTAGGGTTAATAACTTCTACACTTTCCGGAACAGTGCTTATTGGTTTATTGGGAATTGTTTTGGCGCATAGAGTTCACACTCCGCCTATTGTTTTTACCATGCCAGCTTGTATTACCATGATTCCCGGAATGTACGCCTACAAAACCATGTTGGGTTTCATTCGATTGACAGACGAAAGCGGATTAGTCAGAAATCCTCAAGATTTAGACAATACTTTTCACAATTTGGTTCTTACCGCTTCTTTATTGTTTTGTTTGGCAGTCGGAATTTCCATCAGTGTATTGCTTTTCAGACAGTCGAGTGTGAAAATGCTGAAATTTGCACACAAAAGAAAAATAGAAAACGATTAGTCCTCTATTTTTACGCTGGTATAATGAGCAAAAGCTTCTTCTAAATTATTGAATTTTCCTTTGAAATCTGCAATATCAGCATCTTGAATAATGTTTCCTTGATGAATCAAAATCACTCTAGTACAGAGTGCTTCTACTTCTTGCATAATGTGAGTAGAGAGAATTACGGTTTTTTCTTTGCCAATTTCTTTAATTACATTTCTAATTTCTAGAATTTGATTTGGGTCAAGACCATTGGTAGGTTCATCTAGAATCAATAAATCTGGAGCATGAAGAATCGCTTGAGCTAAGCCAACACGCTGTTTGTATCCTTTCGATAACTGAGAAATTTTCTTTGATTTTTCGGGAGTAATGCCTACTAAATCTATGATTTCATCTACTTTTTCTTTAGGAATTTGATGAATATCTGCCACGAATTGCAAATATTCTTTCACATACATTTCCAAATAAAGTGGATTATTTTCTGGCAAAAAACCAATGTTTTTCTTTACTTCTGTTTCGTTTTCGGTAATGTTTTTTCCATCAAAAATAATTTCTCCTTCCTCTATTTTTAGAGCACCCACAATAGATTTCATCAAGGTAGATTTTCCTGCACCATTCGGTCCTAGAAGTCCTATGATTTCATTTTTGTGAATATCTAAATTGATGTTGTGAAGCGCTGTTTGTTCGCCAAATTTTTTTGTAAGATTTTTGATTTCTAAAGACATAAGTAATCCGTAATAAGAAATAGTAATTTGTTAACGCAAAAATAGAGATAATATTTTGAAAATAGAGTTCCGTAAGAACGATTGATTTTATAAAATTGGAATTTATTCCAAAAAGAAAATCCCAAGAAATTTCTTGGGATTTTTGTGACCTCGACAGGATTCAAACCTGTAACCTTCTGAGCCGTAATCAGATGCGCTATTCAGTTGCGCCACGAGGCCGAAATTCGGTTTGCAAATATAATGCTTTTTTGCTTTCTTTGAAGAATGAAATCATATTTTTTTGCTTTTTTTGCGTTATTGATGGTAATTTCTTGTAAAAAAGAAACTTATCAATTGTCTACAGATTCGATTGTTATTTCTAAAAACATTCAGTTCAAAGAAAATAGCGATTTTTTACTCTTAAAATCAGGAAAACATCAGTATAAAATTCCGCATTCTAAATTGCCGTACCAAAAAATTATGTTGCTCAACGCAAGTTTGGTAGGATACATTACAGAATTAGGTGAAGAAAAGAAAATTATTGGCGTTTCCAGTCCAGAATATATTTTTTCAGAGAAAATACAGAAAAGAATCCAAGAAAATAAAATTCAAAACATCGGAAACGAACAGAAATACAACGTAGAAAAAATCATCGCGTATCAACCAGATGCTATTTTCACCAATTATGTTGCCAGTTTCGAGAATACTTATGAAGTTTTAAAGAAAAACGGAATAGAAATTATCTTTATTGATGAATATTTAGAAGAGAAACCTTTAGAAAAAGCAAAAATAATAGATGTTTTCGGTAAACTTCTCGGTAAAGAAAAAGAAGCATTAGAAAAATATGCAGAAATTGAAAAAAATTATAATTCGTATAAGAATTTAGCAGCAAAATCTATGAATAAATCGCAAGTTTTAACCAATGAAATCTACGGAAATCAATGGTTTGTAGCAGGTGGAAACTCTCAAATCGCACATTTTATCAAGGATGCAAATGCCCAATATATTTTTGGAGATAATTCTGAATCTAAATCTACCCCGAAAAGTTTCGAAGAAGTCTTTTCTAGAGCCGAAAACGCAGAATTTTGGGTAAATGTAGGAAATCATAAAAACAAGAAAGATTTACTCCAAATCAATCCTAATTATGCGAAGATGAAAGTCTACCAAAAAGGCGATATTTACACGATTTCTGGTAGAGAAAAAGGCTCTGCCAATGATTATTTCGAAAGTGGAGTGGTGAGAGCAGATTTAGTTTTGAAAGACTATATTAAAATTTTTCATCCAGAGATTTTTCCAAAAGATTCATTATTGTATATGAAAAAACTGAATTAGTCGTTATTTTTGCAACTTAAATCAACTATTATAGATTACATTTTTATGTGGAAATTTATTAAAAAACTATTTTATACCATTGCCATCATCAGCATTTTTTCTATTATTTGGGGAAGATTTTTTAATCCTATTATTACCATTACGCAAATAGAAGGTTTGGTGAAATATCAAAAACTAGACAGAGATTACATCAGCTTTGATGAAATGGGAAAAAACGTAAAAAAGGCTGTCATTGCTAGCGAAGATCAGAATTTTTACAGACATAATGGTTTTGATTTTCAAGCCATCCAAAAAGCATTTGCCGATAATCAAAAAGGAAAAAAATTAAAAGGAGGAAGTACCATTTCTCAACAAACCGCTAAAAATGTCTTCCTTTGGAACGGTAGAAGTTATGTGAGAAAAGGTCTGGAAGCTATTTTCACCTTTATCATAGAAAAAGTTTGGAGCAAAGACATTATTTTAGAACGCTACCTTAATTCCATAGAAATGGGACAAGGTGTTTTCGGGGTAGAAGCAGCAAGTCACTACTACTTTGGGAAATCTTCGGCAGATTTAACCAAGTCAGAAGCAGCTTGGATTGCAGTTTGTCTTCCAAATCCTAAAAAATATGACCCGAAAAATCCGAGTTCTTATCTTTCTAGAAAACATTCTTGGGTGATGAGACAAATGAATTACGTAAATTTGGAGTAAATAAAGACAATTCGTGAGGTTTCAATTCAATACATCGCAAAGTTCAGCAGAGATTCTTGATAAATATTTTTCTATCAAGAACGAAACGCGTGATTTAAAACCTCTTACAGAGCTTTTTCATTCTTTACAAAAAGAAAATTTCTCTGAGTTTTTAACTTTTCTTAAAGAACACGAAGAAATAAGACAAAACTTGGTGTATTACATCAATACTGTCTTTATGGGAAGAGCTTTTAACCTTTCTCTTACCGAAGCCAATATTCTTTCAGAAGACGCATTTTTTCCGGAATTAAGAAAAAGAATTTTGTCAAAATTTCTACCACCAGTAGAAGATGATAATAATATTTCTAACGTCATCTCAAACGTTTTTTTCAGAGATAATGCTGATTTTAAATTCATCAAAAAAGTTTCTAGACAAGAATCTGATGAACTTTTCAGAATGTTAGAAATCGACCGTATGATTCTACAGCCAAAAGTAAAAAAAGAACTTCTTTTTTCGATGAATATTTTGGCGTGGAGAGCTATTGGAAACGCTTTAGATGTAGATGTGCTGAAAATGGCTCCAGAATATAAAAATTTCGACAATCCATTTTTGGCATTACAAGATGAGCTAGACATTCTTATCAGCGATTTCAAAAAGAATCAAGCCATCGTTCTTACCTCTAAAGACAGTCATTATAAGCAAATTAAAATTTATCTTCAACAATGTTTCGCTTTTATCAGCAAAGCGTTCAAAAATGCTTCTAAATACGGAATTTCTGGTAAAACCAATCAGTCTTTACTAAAAATTCGTCAACAATTACAGCGCATTTCAGAAATTTTAGAACTTCTAGTCATTGATGATGAAAAAGACGTGATAAGAAAGTCTAAAAATTTGGTTATCAATATTTTAGATTATAAATCTCACCGTAATAACATCCGAGATTTATTCAATGATAGCACCACATTGCTTTCGCATCTCATTACTACACATACCGCAGAAACAGGAACCAATTACATTACGACTTCGCCAAAAGAATATCTTAAAATGTTCAAAAAAGCAAGTGGTGGCGGAATTATAGTAGGTGCGCTTTGTGTCATAAAAATGCTATATGCTTATGTTCCAGGTAGTGAATTTTACCACGCATTTTTATACTCTTTTAATTATGCGATGGGTTTCATTATGATTTATTTAATGAATTTCACGCTGGCTACAAAACAACCAGCCATGACTGCTGCAACGATGGCTAAAGTGCTTTCTGAAGGAAAAAATAATTCTAAAAATTATCTAGATTTTGCCCATTTGGTTTCCAAATTATTCAGGAGTCAGTTCATTGCGTTTGTAGGAAATGTATTGCTGAGTTTCCCGATTGCTTTGGCCATTATTTATGGTTTAGAAATTCTTTTCGGACAGAATTTTGCAATTGAAAAATCTTCCACTCTGCTCAAAGATTTAGACCCATTTCATTCTAAAGCCTTATTACATGCCGCTTTAGCGGGAGTTTATCTTTTCATTTCGGGGATTATTGCAGGGAATGTAGGAAACACCTCTGTTTTTTATAAAATACCAGAGAGAATTGCCAAAAATCCTTATATCCATTACCTTTTCGGAAGAAATTTTGCCGAAAATCTTTCACAATATTATTCTAATAATTGGGCGGGAATTATGTCTAACCTTTGGTTAGGGATTTTCTTAGGTTCTACAGCCACCATTGGTAAGTTTTTTGGACTGGATTTAGATATTCGTCACATTACTTTTGCGGCAGGAAATTTTGCATTAGGATTGTACGGAAAAGAATTTTCAATCGATAACCAAACGTTTATCATTGCTTTTGTAACGGTGTTTTTAATTGGATTCTTAAACTTTATTGTAAGCTTTGGATTGTCTATGTTTCTAGCATTCCGTTCTAGAAAAGTGAACTTTGGTGAGGTGAGAAACCTTAACCGAAGTATCATTAAATATTTCTTCAAAAATCCGCTGATTTTCTTTTTCCCAATTCGTTCTGTGTTAGACGAAAGAGCCAAAAAATTAATTTCAGACACTACAAAACATACACATCCATAAATTGGTCGGCGCCAAATTCTTCTTGAAATTTCTTGAGAAAAAATGACTTTTTCATTCTAAAATCATTTCTGAAAAGTGGAGATTTTATTCTGATTTCTAGAATTTTTTCATTCAGATTTACACTTTCTATTTCTTTGAAAAAAGCCTCATCTAAATAGCTTTTTAAAAAATCCTTGACTTGTAAAGCCAATAATTTATCCTCAAAACCATACAACTTGGCAAAACTTTTCACCAATTCAGAACTTTGATATTCTCTTTTCTTTTTCATGTTAGTGTTAGGAGATTCTATTTTGTGTCATTTTGAGCGCAGCGAACAATCTATTGAAATTACAATTGAATTTCGTGAATGAAAATAGTGTTTGTTTTTGGGTTCCAAAAAAACTCTGAACTGCCTTTTATATAAATTTCTGAAGATTTATCAGGTTTAAACCAATGAGGCTGTTTTATAATTTCTTCGTTTTTATTTTTAAAGAATTTTTCTTCAATATCATTGTTTAAAGAGGATTTGAAATCTTCTAACTGATTGTTATTTTTAAAATCGTTCCACCAAGTTTCTGAAGATTTTATTTCAGCATATACTTCGTATTCTTTACTCCAATGTGCCGATTCCCAATATTTTCCGTTTACTAGTTTTATGTCTTTTGGAAGCTCAGAACCTGTCCATAATTCAAAAATTTCTTTTGGATTTTCTGAATTAACTTCGATACAACTTGAAAATATTATTGTGAAAACTAAAAATAATAAGAGTTTTAAATGTTTCATGGTTTAGTTATTTTCTTTTATTTAGAATCTAGTATCTAACATCAGATTTGAAAAATCTTACTTTCCTCATTAATCCTTTTCACCACAGATTCTGTTCGTTCTCTGTGTGTGTCTGTAATGAAAATCTGTCCAAAATTCTGCTGGTTCACCAATTCTATCAACTGAGAAACTCTATTGTCATCTAATTTATCAAAAATATCATCCAAAAGAAGAATAGGATTTTTATTTGTGATGTCTTTAATTCTTTTGATTTGAGCCAATTTCAGAGCGATGAGGAAGGATTTTTGTTGACCTTGACTTCCGAATTTTTTAATCAAATTTTCGTTCATTTCGAAGCGCAAATCATCCTTATGGATTCCTCGTGAAGTATAAGTGAGAACCCTGTCTTTTTCGAGGTTTTCGCTTAAGATTTCTTCGAAATTTTGTTCATTCAAATTACTTTCATAAATCACGGTAACTTTTTCGTTTCCTTTTGAAATAATCTCATAGAAATGTTGAATTGTTGGCAAAATAGAGGCTACAAAACGTTGTCTTTTTTCAAAAATTTGAGTTCCAAATTTGGTCAAAGGTTCGTTGTATATTTCTAGAGAATCGAGGTCGAAAGTTCTGTTTTTAGCAAAATATTTGAGCAATGCATTTCTTTGTTGAAGCGTTTTTTGGTATTGAATCAAAGCAAAAAGATAATCAGAATCGGTCTGAGAAATCATCGCATCTAGAAATTTCCTTCTGCTTTCGCTGCCGTCAGAAATAAGGTTTGCATCATAAGGAGAAATCATCACACTGGGCAAAAAACCAATGTGGTCGGCAATTCTTTCGTAGGTTTTATCATTTTTTTTAATGATTTTTTTACCTTCTTTGGGCAATTGCACTTTGATGATGTCATTTTTTTCTTCTCCTTGAATTTCTGCTTCTATCGCAAAAAAATCACTTTCGTGTAAAATGTTTTGAGCATCAAGATTTCCCAGAAAACTTTTTGCCATCGAAAGATAATGAAGTGCATCCAGAATATTGGTTTTTCCAGCGCCGTTATTTCCCACGAAACAATTGATTTCTGGCGAAAAATCGAATGATTTTTCACTGTGATTTTTGAAATTGAATATTTTCAGATTTTTGATGATCATGTAGCAAAATTACTTCAATAAAACGAGAATTAAAAACGGGATTAAGCTCAAACTTTCCATTAAAAAAGAATAATACCAATCTTCACGTTTTTGATGAGAAAAATAAATTAAGATAGAGGCAAAGGTAAAGGTTAAGAACAGCGAAATTGCAAATTCAAATTTCATAAAATATATTGTCAAAACTGAACTCAAACATAAAAAAATATAACTCAAATATTTGGTGTTTTGAATGCCGATTTTCATAGGTAAAGTCGTAAAATCATCTCTTTTTAAATCTCTAATTTCAAATGGAAAAGTAATGGCAGAAGTATAGAAAAAAATAATAAAAAACCACGCCCAATTCATCTCTTTCAGAGGAAACCAGACCAAACTCAGCGCCCAAATAAATCCCACATAAAAAGTTTTGACCAAAGAAAATTGTCGAAGATTAATGTTCAAAAAATCTGCGTTGTAAATAAAACCAAGAATTAAAACAATCAGCCATTTCAAATAAAAATTCAGGTCAAAATATTTCAAAAGAATGGAACTGATAAGAACAAATCCTAAAATATTCCAAATTTTTGCAAATTTTCTTTTGTGATAAACAGTAAAATAATATCCGTTCCAAAATGTAAGGAAAAGGATGAATGCTAAAGAGTTTTGGTAAGATTCTTGCTCTTGCAAGATGAAAACTCCTAATAGCGTTGCGCACAGAGAAACATAAATCTGCGATTTTAGTAGAATATTTTTTAGTAAATTTATAACGTTCATTAAGCAAATATAAAAACACTTTGTCATTCTGAATGAAGCAAAGCGAAATGAAGAATCTATTTTTGATTTTTCGTGACATTTTATTCTAATGCAATAAAAATCTTTTTTGATTATGAAAAAACTAACCCAAATCTTCATTTTACTATTCCTTATTTGGAATATTACTCCTATGAAAGCTCAAAAATACTATGACCAACAATGGAAGAAAATTTCTGAAAACTATAAGAAAGGAACTTATAAATCTAATCTTCCGCTCATTTTAGACATTCAGAAACGTGCAATTTCAGAAGACAATGCTATTCAATTGATTAAATCTTTGAAAGCGGAATTAAGCGTGATAGACCTTACCGAAGATGATACTCAAAATGATACCGCTTCTCAATTTTTCAAAAAATTACAATCTTTTGACCAAAAATTAAAAGGCGAACAAAAATTGGTTTTTCAAGTATTGTTGGGAGACTTTTTTCAAGATTATTACGATGAAAATCAATGGAAAATTAACCAAAGAACGAGTGTAAATACTGGCGAAAAGCAAGATTTTTCTCAAATCGAAACTTGGAGCAAATTAGATTTTAAAAATTATTTTGCCCAACATTTTTCTGAAATTTCTAAGCAAGATGCAGCGTTACAAAAAATCACGATTTCAAAATATGCAGAGATTTTTGATGAAGTAGAAGATATCGTTTATTTTCCTAGTTTCTTTGATTATAAATCAATGCAATATGTTGATTATCTTCAAAGTAATTATTATTTTACTAAAAATGAACTGAAAGAAAATCAGCCTAAAATTTTAGGAATTTATGATGCGTTGATTGCTAAAAATTCTGGAAATGCGCAATTGTACTTCAAGCATCAAAAACTGAATGACGATTGTGCTTTTACCAACTGTAAAAACAAACAAGAACAATTAATTTCTCTTTATAATTCTGCAACAGAAGGCGATTATAAAGTTTTAATCGCTCAAGAAATTATTTCCAGTCTTCAAGGAGAACAAAAATTTGATGAAGCGCTTTCTTGGATTGAAAAAGTGAAAAAAGCCAATCCGAAATCTAAATTTTTAGAAAACATCAAAAATCAGGAAAATCAAATCAAACAGCCTTTTGTCAATATAAAATTTGAAACGTCCACTTTGCCGAATCAACCGATTCATTTGATTGCAGAATACAAAAATACTTCACAGTTTTCGTTCAATATCTATGAAGTGAAATCTGATTATCAAGGCTTTTTGAAGTATATTTATAATTCTTGGAACAAAGATTATTTTTCTCAACTCAAGAAAACTTTGGTAAAAAAAGAAACTTTTCCTTTGAAAAATTTCAAAGATTACGCTTCTCATAAAACGTCGCTGGAAATTGCGCCACTTCCTTCGGGAATTTACGTGGGAGAATATTTGGTAGATGGCAATGTTCAAGACCATTTTTACTTTATTGCCACTAATTCTAGAATTATTTTTAAGAATAAATCAGACCAACAAATTTTCGAAAACGAATTGCAATTGGTGCTCAGAAATAATGGGAAAATTTTGCCAAAAGAAAACTTAGAGTTTTATGAATATGTTGCTCAACAAAATATAGAAAAATCTGCGGGAGTTACAGATGCTAAAGCTGGTTTCAAAATTCCAGAAAATGATAAAAAACGCTATTATCGCTATGTTTTGGTGCGTCAACCTTCTACCAATGATGTGAATCTTTTGCAAGTCTATGGCAATCAGTATGATACCTCTTTTAACACTAGAAATGAAGTAGAACAAGCGCAAATTTTCTTAGACAGAGCGATTTACAGACCTGGACAAACTGTTTATTTTAAAGTGATTGGAACCGCTTTTAGCAGTGAAACCAACAAAGAGAAAGTAACGCCAAAAGTGAAGTTGAATATCACTTTGAAAGATACAAATGGCGAAGAAATTTCTACGCAAACTTTAACGACCAATGAATTTGGTTCTGTGAACGGAAGTTTTACGCTTCCGCAAGGAAAACTGAACGGACAATTTTCTATAGAAGTTGATAATGACGATGATGAAGTCACAGATTATGTGATGGATGGCTATAAAAGTTTCAGAGTGGAGGAATATAAACGTCCGAAATTTGAAGTGAGTTTTGAACCGGTAAAACAAGAATATCAGTACGGACAAACCATTGAATTGCAAGGAAAAGCGATGATGTTTTCGGGAGTTCCGCTCAGTAATGCTACCGTAAATTATGAAATCAAAAAACAGAATATTCGTTGGAGATATTTCTGGTGGTATCCTCGTGGAAATGATAACGAGAACTCAATTCTTGGCGAAGTAAAAACTAATGATAAAGGTGAATTTACCATAAAAATTGACCTCAAAAAAGATGAAACTTTAGAAGGAATACAGATTGATAATTATCAAATTAATGCTTCTGTTACGGATATTAATGGTGAAACGCAATCTGACCAAACCAATCTAAAAGTGGCTTCGGTTTCGCATTATATTTCACTTTCAGATGCTAAAGAAAATTATTTTACGGATGAAAATGTTAATGTGAAAGTTGAAACTAAAAATTACAACGACCAGATTTTAAAGAAAAGTTACACCGCAAAATTGTCAAAATTATCACCTCAAGAAAGAGTCTTTAGAACCAATTTTGAAAATGAAATTCAGAATGCCCCTTTCTTTAGCAAAGAAGTTTTTGTGCAAAAATTCCCTCATGATTATTTTGATAAATCTGAGAAAGAAAATAGAATAGAAAAAGTAATTTTTGAAAAAACTCCAGATTCTAAAATTATTAGAATGACAAGTGTTAATTCTGAACTAATTAATCAGCAAGGAACTGCAACTGACTTTGAAATAGGGAAACTTCCGACTGGAAAATATAAACTCGAACTCTTTAACATCGAAGGAAAAGATACCATTAAAACCGAGAAAATTTTTGAAGTTTTTGACAAAGTTAAACTTTCTGAAAATCAAAAGCCTTTCTTAAAAGTAATTCCTGTAAAATCTGAATACAACAGAACTGAAAAGGCGAAATTCTACGTTTATTCAGCCATTCCAGATGCTATGGTCAATGTATATGTTCAAAACGGTGATGGGAAAACACAGTTTGAGCAATTGCCGATTAAAAACGGAATTTTAGTTTACGAAGTTCCACTTCCGAAAGATATTAGCATAGAAAATCTGAATGTTCAGTTTCAAATGATTGCTTTCAATGATGTGCAAACTGTTTCGCAAGATGTAAAAATTTCTTCGGATAAAAAGCCTTTGAAAATAGAATTGGTAACGTTTAGAGATAAATTACAACCGAATTCCAAAGAAAAATGGAGTGTGAAAATTTCTGGCGATGCCAAAGAAAAAGTAACTGCCGAAGTTCTAGCAAATATGTATGATAAATCTTTAGACCAATTTGCGGTAAATACTTATTCTTGGCAAAGTCTTTACAGCAAACCTTACTGGATTTCTCAATACGGCATCAATGAAAGTT
This sequence comes from Cloacibacterium sp. DMC96, assembly GCF_056313765.1. Classification (NCBI taxonomy): domain Bacteria; kingdom Pseudomonadati; phylum Bacteroidota; class Flavobacteriia; order Flavobacteriales; family Weeksellaceae; genus Cloacibacterium; species Cloacibacterium sp. DMC96. The sequence goes on from NZ_JBQUZQ010000001.1 coordinate 659,153, forward strand.
TAGACCAAAAATATTACAATAAAAGACTGAAATATTTTAATAATTTCGGTGTTAATAGACCGGATTTTGATTGGTTTGATGGTTCAATAATAACCGATAAATTGCAAGGAAGAACTCCTGGACTTCAGGTTTCTTCAGCGGTTCCTGGTGCAAATAAAGAAATAAAAATTAGAGGAATGGCTTCAATGAAGGCAGAAGCTGTAACAGATTCAGTAAAAACTAAGAATATTGAAGAAGTAGTAACAGTAGCATATGGAAGGAAAAAAGAAAATTTAGAAAATATAAAAGTTCGTCAGAATCTGAACGAAACCGCATTTTTCTATCCAAATTTAATGACGGATAAAAACGGAAATGTATCGTTTGAATTTACATCTCCAGAAGCTCTTACACAATGGAAATTGATGTTTCTAGCTCATACCAAAGATGCGCAAGTTGCCACTTTAGAAAAAACGGTGGTTACGCAAAAAGAATTTTCAGTAACACCAAATTATCCTAGATTTTTGAGAGAAGGTGATGAATTGGTTTTCAAATCAAAATTGAGCAACTTAACGAATTCGCAATTCAACGGTTTTGCACAATTACAAATATTAGACGCTTTCACCAATGAAGATATTACTGAAAAATTTGGAATTAACCAGTTAAATGCAGCTGCTGGTTACAACGTAGAACAATCATTTACACTCAATGCAAATGGAAGCACAACCGTTCAATGGAATGTAAAAGTTCCGAATGGTGTTTCTTCTATTATCATTAAAAATGTTGCCACTTCGACTTCGCTCAGTGGACAAGGAAAATTTTCTGATGGCGAACAAAAAGCAATAGCGGTTCTTCCAAACAGAATGTTGGTAACAGATGCAGTTCCGGTTTTTGTGAAAGAAGGACAAACCAAGACCTTTGTTTTAGAGAATTTGAAAAATAATCAATCTAAAACGGCAACCAATGTTTCCAATACTTTAGAATTGACGACCAATCCAATTTGGGAAGTGATTTTTGCGTTGCCAAGTCTTAAAAATGACAATAATCTTTCTGCTGATGTGGTTTTCAATAAATGGTTTGCCGATGTTTTGGCGTCTGAAATTTTTAAAGCCAACCCGAAAATGAAAACCGTTTTTGATGAATATCAAGCCAAAGGTTTGCTCAATTCAAATTTGGAGAAAAACCAAGAATTGAAACAATTATTGCTAGAAGAAACACCTTGGGTTTTAGATTCTAAAAACGAAACCGAACAAATGCAGAAACTGGCTCGTTTATTTGATGCCAATAATATGAGAAATTCCATCAATGATGATTGGAGCGAATTGAAAAAACTGCAAAATCCTGATGGAGGTTTTTCTTGGTACGCTGGTTATCCAAGTTCTTACTACAATTCATTGTATATTTTGAAAAATTTAGGCAGAATTAATGAATGGTTGAAAGGAAATTTGGCAGATTATCAATCTTCTGAACAAAAAGAAATGGTGGCGAATTTGGTGAAATTTGTGGATAATGAAGTGAGCAGATATTTCGATGTAAAGGCGGTTGCTGAGCGTAGTCGAAGCAATGTTTGGAGTAATTATGCGCTGGATTATCTGGACACTCGTCATTATTGGGAAAAAGAATATCCACTAAAAGGTGATGTCAAGAAAATGAAAGATTTAGTCATTTCAAAAGCTAAAACAGCTAAAATTACTGACTTCACTTTCTTTGGTTTACATAGGGCTGCGTTACTTTTTGATGCGTATCAATTGAAAGACGTTTCTAAAAAATTGATGATTTATCTTAAAGAAACTTCCGTACAAAGCGAAACGCAAGGTGTTTATTGGAAACAAAATCTCAACGATTGGGGTTGGTATTCCTCAAAAACCGTAAATCACGCTGGTGCTTTGGAAGCTTTCAATAAATTGACTACCGACCAAAATTTTGTAGAAGAAATGAAAATTTGGCTGATTACGCAGAAAGAAGTTTCCAATTGGGATACTTCTAGAAGTACTGCCGAAGTGATTTACACGATTCTCAATTCTGGAAAATCTTGGACGTCCGCTGAATCTGATAAAGCCACCATAATTTGGGGAGGAAAAGATTTGGTAAATCCTGATACAAAAGCAACTGGTTATGTGAAATCAGCGGTAAATTCAGATAAAATAGATAAAAATTTAGCTACAGTAACCATTACAAAACCAGGAGCTGGAATTGTTCAAGGTGGTTTATTCTGGCAATATTATGAAGATTTAGATAAGATAAAATCTTCGGAAAGTTATATTTCTATTACCAAAGAATTGTACAAAAAAGTGAAAACCGTAAATGGTGAAGAATTGCAGAAAATTACGGGAAATGCTCCTCTTAAAATCGGGGATAAAGTAACGGTAAGAATGATTCTGAACACCGATAGAAATATGGAATTTATTCATCTGAAAGATATGAGAGCGGCAGGTTTTGAACCAGTTGACGTACTTTCTGGCTATCAATGGAAGAATAATTTGGGCTATTATCAAGTCACCAAAGATGCTTCTTCCAATTTCTACATAGAATATATGCCGAAAGGAAAATACGTTTTTGAGTATGATTATATTTGTAATGCAGCGGGAACGTTCAGCAACGGAATTACCACGATGCAGAACTATTATGCTCCGCAAATGAACGCCCATACACAAGGAACGAAAGTTTCGATTCAAGAATAATTGAAAGTTGAAAATTGAAAATGAAAACGCCCACAAATTTTTTGTGGGCGATTTTATTTTTTGACAAATGTCAAAGGAATATTTTTTCAATCGTCGCAACTTTGCATCTGTAAACAAACATTAAAAATGAAAAACTATAAAACATTAATTTTTACAGCAATGATGGGCTTTCCTTTGTCCTTCTCTGCGCAAACTGCTCCTTCATTCAAGGAATTGGTAGAGGCAGCGATGAGTAAAGATGCTGCCATAGAACAACAAAACTTAGAGTCTAAAGCAAATGGATTAGACCAACAAAAATTAAAAGACATTTTCTTACCCAAAGTTGAAATTTCAGGAAAAGGTGAATATTTAAATGCTACGGCAAAATTCCTTTCACCAGAAATTGCCATTCCTGCGATTAAACCTATTTTTCCGGGTGCGGTTTTTCCAGAAGGAACTTTTGACAATAATTTTACTTTGTCGGGTTTTGATGCAGCCGCAAAAGTTGAAGCAAAAGCGCTTCTTTATTCTGGCGGAAAAGTAAAATATCTTAAACAAGCTTTGACCGAGAAAAATAATGCGACTCAAGCTTTACAAGTCAAAAATCAAGACGAAGTCATTACTCAAATTTCTAAAGCTTATGATCAATTTGCACTTGTAATAGAATCTAAAAAAGTTTTAGATGAAAGCAAAAAACGTCTCGATGCCAATAAAAAAACAGCAGAAAAAGCTTTAGGTTATGGCTTAATCACTCCTTATGATTACAAAAAAATAGAATTGGCACAAGCTACTTTGGATTCTAAAATGGTAGAATACGAAGGCAAAAAAGAGTTGCTGATTACGCAACTCAATGTTTTAACGGGAATTGACAAAGAGAGAATTGCTCTCATCCATCCTGATTTAGAAAAAATAGATTATTTGATTACCAATGAAACCATCGAAAATAGAGCAGAATTGAAAGCTTTGGATTTTGGGATTAAAGCCATTGATGCCAAAATAAAAGCAGAAAAAACGTGGTGGATTCCTAAGGTTCAAGCCATGACATCGCTTTCTTATATGGGATTTTATAATACCAATCTTTCTTCATCTAAAGAATTAATGCCGGGAACTGGTGCAAAGTTAGATTATGACTTGACCAATCTTAATTTATTGCCGATTTTTCAAGCGGGAATTGGTTTTAAATGGGATGTTTTTGATGGGAATGAAGGAAAATATGAAGTAGAAAAAGCAAAAATAGAAAGAGAGATTTTAGAAAGTAAAAAATCTGATGCCGAAAGAAAATTACAACTCAATTTAGCCAATAATCAAACCAATTATAACATCGCAAATGCGCAAGTCGACTTAAAAGCTAAGGCGAAACAAATTGCTAAAAATGCAATGACACAAGCCGAAAAAGAATTCAGATATGGTTTGATTAAATCTACTCAATTGATAGAAGCAGAAAACGATTTAGAAAACGCAGAATTAGAATATCAAACTGCTGTTTTCAACCAAAGAAGAGCAGCGGTAGAACTGATGAAATCTACTCAAAATTTAAACTTAGAAAAACTATAAAACGATAAACATTAATCAATTAAATATTTTAATCCAATGAAAAACTATATTGTAAAATCTTTATTTTTAGTAACCTTACTTTCTCTTGGAGCTTGTAAAAACGAAACTCCACAACAATTAACCGAAGGAAAAACTAAAAAAGAAATTGTTTCTTTTGCACCAAAAGTTACCGGTAGAATTTTAAAAATTTATGTAGAAGAAGGACAAACGGTAAAAGCAGGAGATACACTCGCAATGTTAGACGTGCCCGAAGTTACAGCGAAAATTGCTCAAGCAAAAGGAGCAACTGCTGCAGCAACTGCACAAGCACAAATGGCAAAAAACGGCGCAACTGCAGACCAACTTCGTCAGTTAAAAGCCAAACAAAAAGGTTTAGCAGAACAATATGAATATGCTCAAAAATCTTTTAAAAGAGCACAAAACATGTACAAAGACAGTTTGCTTTCTCCACAAAATTATGATGAGGCTTTCGCAAAATTACAAGGCGCAAAAGCTCAATATGATGCAGTAAATGCAGAATTGCACGATGTAGAAATCGGTACAAGATTAGAAAAAATAGAAATGGCAATTGGTCAAGAAAATCAAGCGAGAGGCGTTCTTCAAGAAGCTAATGTTGCCTATTCTGAAAGATATATTATCGCAACCAATGATATGGAAATAGAAACCATTTCTCTGAATGTTGGCGAGTTAGCAACTGCTGGTTATGCGTTATTTAACGGCTATATTCCGAACTCTACTTATTTCCGTTTTACCATTCCAGAAAGTAAAATTTCTAAATATCAAAAAGGAATGACCGTGAATATGAAATCTACTTACGGAAATCAAGAGTTTTCGGGGAAAATAGTTTCTATCAAACAATTGACAAAATATGCTGATATTACCACAGCTTTCCCAGATTATCAACCAGAAGATGCGGTTTACGAAATTAAAGTAATTCCTACAGACAGAGCAAAAGTGAATAATATTTTGGTGAATTCTAGCGTAACTTTAAAATAATCTTGACTTAAAAATTTACAAAAATGAAACAGTTAAGATACCTTTTAAAAAGAGAGTTTCATTTGTTCTTCACGAACAAGACCATACTTTCTGTATTTTTTATTGCACCCATTTTCTATGCGCTTTTATTAGGTTTTACCTACGAAAAGGGAAAAGTGACAGACATTCCAGTGATTGTAATTAATCATGACCAAACTCCTTTGTCTAATCAAATTGTTGACATGTTAGATGATAATCAAACGCTGAAAGTGCTAAATTATGTAGAAGAACCAGCGATTTTGAAAGATGAGGTCATCAAAACAGAAGCAGGAGCAGTAGTGATTATTCCTGAGCGTTTTGAGGCGAATATGCTGCAAAAGAAATATCCAGAAATTAACGTTTATCTCAATACTTCGAATGTGTTGACCGCTAATTTTGCTTCAAAAGCGATTCAATTAACCTTGGGAACTTTTTCAGCAGGTGCAGAAATGAAAGCTTTGCAGAAAAAAGGAATGAATGCAGACCAAGCAAAAGCCAATATAGAACCTTATAAAGCCAATTATATTACACTTTTTAATACCACGAGTAATTACTTAATTTTCATGTGGCCAGCAATGATGGCTGTGGTTTTACAGCAAGTCATTCTTTTGGCAATGGCAGTTACTTTTTCCGAGGAATTTAAAAGAGATTCTTTCATAAAAGATTTTGCAGGGAAACACAAATATGCAATTTTGGTAATGGCGATTAAATGTTTACCCGTTTGGATTTTTTCCAATTTAAATATTTTATTCTTTTACTTGTGTAGCTTGTATTTTAAAATTCCAGCTCCTGAAAACGCTATGAATTTCTTTTTGATAACTGCAATTTTTGTAGTAGCAGCAACCAATTTAGGCGTTTTGGTAAGTATTTTAGTTCCAGATGCGCTCAAAGCAACTCAGATTTTAATGGTAATTGCTTCTCCTGCGTTCATCATTAGTGGATTTACTTGGCCAAATTATGCGATGCCAGATTTCATTACTTATTTCACTAAAATTATTCCTTTAACACCATATTTAGAAGCTTTGAAAATTATGGTTGTAGAAAAAGGTTCAGATTTTTTAACCAAAAAATATTTCTGGCACTTATTTATTTTAGGTTGGGTTTATTTCCTTTTAGGCTGGATTGCATTGAAAATCAAAATCAAAATGCTGTTCAAAGAATATCATCTCTCTGAAGATTATGACGACCAGAGGTTCGTTTAATCCATATAGTTTTTTTATTAATGTTTATTCGAAGGCGTTTCAGTTTACTGAAACGCCTTTTTTGTGTAATTTTGCCAGAAATTTAGTTTTCATGAAATTAATTCAAGAACTTAATAAGCACATTAAGGTAGATGCAGAAATAGAGCGTTTTTTAAATGAAGAATGTGAAACGAAAGTCTTTGAAAAAGGTGAAATATTGAGCAAGCAGAATCAATACAATCATACTGTTTTCTTTGTAGATGAAGGTTTGCTAAGAATGTTTTACTACGAAAACGGAAAAGATATCACTACCAATTTTTATTCTGAAGGAAAGATTACCGCTAATATTGATACCCTCTTTAAGAACCAACCTACTCGAAATAACATAGAAACTTTAGAAAAATCGATAATTACCACTTGTAATTTCAATAAATTAGAGGAATTATGTTCGGTTTCGCTTACTGCGGCAAATTTCAGCAGATATATTCTAGGAAACTTAATGATAGAGATGTCTCACAGAATTTCTTCGCTGCAATATATGACGGCAAAAGAAAAGTACATTCAACTTTTAGAAGAAAATCCTAATATCATTCTCAGAGCTCCACTCGGAATGATTGCCTCATATTTAGGTATTTCCCAAGAGACTTTAAGCCGCATCAGAAGTGATATTTAAGGTCAAAAACGATTTTTGTTTTCTAAATTTTATCATATTTTTAAGATTCTTTTGGTAGGCGTTTTAGAAATTTCAATTAACTTTGAGATTCTTTAAAAATAAAATCCATGCAAAACGTTTTTGATGCAAAAGATGCGCAAGAGTACATCAATAGAATCAATAATTTAACACCAGAAACCCAAAGAAAATGGGGTAAAATGAGTGTAGACCAAGTTTTAGCACATTTAAATGTAGCCTATGACCTAACTTTTACGCCTGAAAAATTTCCAAAGCCTAATTTTATTGCTAAATTTTTACTTTCGAAATTTGTAAAACCTAAAATCACCAACGAAATTCCTTATAAACAGAGTTTGCCAACAAGTCCAGTTTTTATCATTGCAGATGAAAGAAACTTTGAAGAAGAAAAAGCCAAATTAATTGGAAATATTCAGCGTGTGCAACAATTGGGAAGAGAAGCTTTCGAAGGAAAAGAAAACATTAATTTCGGGAAAATGACGGCTCAAGGTTGGAATAATATGTTTGCGAAACATCTCAATCACCATTTAGAGCAATTTGGAGTTTAAACATGAAAAAAATATTATTTAGTTTTCTGTTGCTTTCGCAATTAGCTTTTGCTCAAGAAAATAATACTTCAAATCAAAATAATATGGAATTAGGAGCATTTTCAATAAGTCTTAAAGTAAAAGATATTAAAAAGTCTGTTGAATTTTACGAAAAACTGGGTTTCACTTACAAAGCTGGAAATATTGACCAGAATTGGATTGTTCTAAAAAACGGAAGTACAGTTATTGGGCTTTTCCAAGGATATATAGAAGAGAATACGCTTACTTTTAATCCAGGTTGGGACCAATCATCATCAGAAGTTAATCCTTTTACTGATGTAAGAGAAATTCAGAAAAAATTGAAAGAAAAGGGAGTGAAAGTTGACAGAGAGGCAAATGAAACCACAAAAGGACCTGAATACATCGTCTTAACAGACCCTGACGGAAATTCTATTTTAATAGACCAACATAGATAAAAAAGGGAAAGTAAATTCTATTTTAATAATTTTTTAAACCCAATCTACAAATATTAATACTATGGCTACAGCAAACATTTATCTTACTTTTGATGGAGAATGCGAAGCGGCATTCACGTTTTATCAATCGGTTTTAGGAGGAGAAATTCCTATGTGGAACAGATTCGGCGAAATGCCTCCACAAGAAGGAATGCCACCACTTTCTGAAGAACATAAAAACAGAATCATGCACGTTACACTTCCTATTTCTACAGAAACTGTTTTGATGGGAAGCGATTCTATGCCAGGAATTCATAAGAATACCAAAGGAAATAATTTTGCAATTTCACTCAATGCACAATCTAGAGCTGAAGCAGAAAAATTATTTAACGGACTTTCAGAAGGAGGAAATGTAACGATGCCATTACAAGATACTTTTTGGGGAGCATATTTCGGAATGTGGGAAGACAGGTTTGGTATTCAATGGATGGTGAACTATGATGACCCTGATAAAATTCAGCAACATTAATCAAGATATTTTTTGTAAATTCGAGTATAAATAATTGTTCAATCTTAAAAATGATAACGCTATGCACGATAATGTTAAAATCAGCGTAAAAGTAAACGCACCAATAGAAAAAGTTTGGGATGCGATTACGAATAGAGAACAGATGAAAGAATGGTATTTTAATATACCAGACTTCGAATTGAAAGAGCATGCCGCTTTTAATTTCTTTGAAGGAAAAGATAAAAAATTACACCATCACTGCGAAATCGTAGAGATTATTCCTCAGAAAAAATTAAAACATTCTTGGACATATCCTGATTACACCCATGATAAAACGTTAGTAAAATGGGAACTTCAACCAGAAAGCAACGGAACGCTGGTTACTCTTACACACAAAGGTTTAGAAAACTTTGATCATCTTGGCGCTGATTTTAAGAAAGAAAATTTCCAAAACGGTTGGGACGAAATCCTAAACAAAGCTTTGAAAAATTTTGTTGAAAATTAAAAATTCTTAAAATTTATTAAATATTAGGCATCATTCTTATAGAGTGGTGCTTTTTTTGTAATTTTGAACTAAATAATTTAAGAATGAAAAAAACACTTTTCGTAAGTATATTTGCCCTATTTTTATTGACTTCATGTAATAAAGACAAAGAGATTTTAGACGCTCTTAATACCTATAATACAGAAATGGAAACCAAAGGTTATCATTTCGGGGACAAAATAAACCTACCCAAAGAAGTTACCGAAAACGCAGAAAGCATCAGCATCAGTTTTGGAGACAAAGAAACAAGCGATTTAGTAGTAGATCCAGCATTTTTTACTTTAGGAGATAATGCAGTAACCATCAATATTACCAGAGATGGAAAAGTGCTGAGTCAAGATGCTACCATAAATGTTTTCGCCAAAAATCCAGAAGCGCAATTGACTTATGAAATCGTAGCAGAATATCCTCATGATAAGGCTAATTTTGTACAAGGATTTCAGTTAGAAGGAAACACCATTTATGAAAGTGATGGACAAACCGGACAATCTAAAATTTTAAAATATACCTTAGGTCAAACCAATGCTACAACTTTTACAGCACAACCAGCAGATGTTTTCTCTGAAGGAAGCACGATTGTAGGAAACAAAGTGTATCAACTGACTTGGCAAAATAAAAAAGGTTTTATTTATGATAAATCATCGCTTAAACTTTTGTCAGAATTTCCTTATCCTAATGTAATGGGAGAAGGTTGGGGTTTAACGTATGATGGTAAAAATCTTATCGCTTCAGACGGAACTAAAAATCTATATTTCTTAGATGTAAATGATCCTTCTAAAATGGTAAAATACATCTCTGTAGCTGGAAATACTGAAGTGTATGACAGTATTAATGAATTAGAATATCACGACAATTCTATTTACGCTAATGTTTGGCAAAAACCGTATATTCTAAAAATTAATCCAAAATCTGGAGAAGTAGTGGCAAAAATAGATTTCTCAGAAATTGTGAAAAAACACAACACAGGAACAGATGATGTTCTAAACGGAATTGCCTTCAAAGGGCAAAATATGCTTGTTACTGGAAAAAATTGGGACAAAATTTATGAAGTAAAAATAAAGTAAATTTCATACTGAAAGTTTCTGGTTTTTTCTTGACAATACATTTTATAAACACAAATGCCATGAAACGATTATCACTTATTTTTACATTTGTTTGTGCTGCACTTTTTGCACAAAAAGAATTCCCTATTATCATAAAAGATAGTATTAGAGATGTTCTTATAGACGATTATGAGAACATTTATGTGTATCGCAACAGCGATTTGAGTATCCTGAAATATGATTCTCTTGGTCATAAAAAAGCACAAGTTATGTTTCCGCAACCGTTTAAAATACAATCGGTTGAAAATCCTCTGAATATTTTTTTATTCTCAGAAAACGGACAAGAAATTAAAATTCTAGACCAGAATCTTAATGAAATTCAGTACCTTAATTTATACCAAAAATTCGGACATGTAAAAGTGGTTTATTCGCAAGATTTACAGTTTATTTGGGTGTTAGATTCAGCTCGAAAGCAATTGATACAGTACAATTATCGAGAGGATAAGATTATCAATATCTTTCCTTTTGATATGGATTTGAGTACTGTGGTAGATTTTATAGTGTATCAAAATCAATTATACTTACTTAGAGAAAAATGTTTCAGTGTTTATGAACTCAAAGGTGCCCAGAAATATTCTATCGACATAGAAAATGGTAAAAGATTAAGACGCGTAAATGATAAAATTTACGTGATAGAACAAAATACCATTTCACTCTACACACCAGCTCAATTATTCTATCCTGTATTTTCTAAAGAAAATTTTATCATTGTGGAAAAAAACAGCAATCATTTTTTGGCTTTGATAGAAGACAAACTTTATCTTTACGGAATAGAAAAATAGAATCGATGCATATTGCTGTTACTGGAAACATAGGCGCGGGAAAAACTACTCTAACTACCATGTTGTCAAAACATTATGGTTGGGATGCGCAATTTGAAGATGTAGATCATAACCCATATTTAGAAGACTTTTACGAAGACATGAGCAAATGGAGTTTTGCGCTCCAAATCTATTTCTTAGGAAGCAGATTTCGTCAGGTAAAAGAAATTAGAGAAAGTGGTAAAAATATAGTTCAAGACAGAACCATCTACGAAGATGCTTATATTTTTGCGGAAAACTTAAATGATATGGGCTTGCTTACCGAAAGAGATTTTAACAATTATTCTTCGGTGTTTCATCTGATGAAATCCTTTGTTTCGGCACCAGATTTGCTTATTTATTTAAAGTCAGATGTTCCTAATTTAGTAAAGAAAATCTACAAAAGAGGAAGAGATTATGAAGCCAGCATTAGCATAGAATATTTATCTAAACTGAACGAAAAATACGAAAAATGGATTTCTAATTACAAAGAAGGAAAACTATTGGTAATAGAAGTAGATGATTTAGATTTTGTAGAAAGACCAGAAGATTTCGGGTATATTTTAGAGAAAATAGAAGCAGAATTGCACGGACTTTTTTAAGCAGTAGCGTTGTAGAATGATTGAGAATTAGAGAACATTGATAAAAATTCATCATTAAACATCTAATATCCAAAATTTATGATTACCATCTTACATAATAATCGCTGCGGAAAATCTAGAGTTGCCTTACAGTATTTAGAATCTAAAGGTGTGGCATTTGAAGTAAGAAATTACTTAGAAAACCCATTGTCTGAAGTAGAAATAGAAGATTTATTATCTAAACTTGATACTTCAATACATAACATTATCAGAAAAAATGAAGACTTGTGGAAAGAAAATTTCTCAGAAACTACCTATTCTGATAGTGGTTTAGTTTCTATCCTAGCGAATTATCCTAAACTTTTGCAAAGACCTATTGTAATTAAAGACAACAAGGCAATTATCGCCAGAGATATAGAAAAGTTAGAAAAATTTTTATAAAATAAACAAAAAAGCGAACTCGAAAGAGTTCGCTTTTTTGATTTTAAGTTTTTTATTTGTTGATTAAATCTTCTAAAGCATGATTTAAATTTGAGTATTTAAAAGTAAATCCTGTTGATTTTATTTTCTCGTTAGAAGCTCTGCTTCCTTCTAAAACAATAGAAGACATTTCTCCCATAATCAGTTTCATCATAAATGCTGGAACAGGAATAGGCAAGAAAAATTTATTTGATTTTTGAGCTATATTTTTCATGAAAGTTTCATTGGTCACCATTTCATCTGCTACCGCGTTGTAACTTCCATTGTATTGAGGGTTTTCTATCGCTTCTACATACATATTCGCCAAATCTTCTATGTGAATCCAGTTCATCCATTGTTTTCCTTTTCCTACAGGTGAAGCCAAGTTGAAATCTGTTAATTTTTTCAATGGAACAAAACTTCCGCCTTCTTTTGCCAAAACCATTGCTGTTCTTAGACAAACCACACGTTCTGAAATCTCAGAAAATTGATAAGCAGATTTTTCCCAATCCACTGAAAGTTCTGCCAAAAAATCTAGTTTTTTGATGGGCGAATTTTCAGTGAGAATTTCATCACTCGTAAAAGTTCCGTAATAATTAATTCCAGAAGCTGAGATGAAACTTTTTAGTTTGATTTGATGCTTTTCGCAGTAAGATTTGAGAAGATTTGCAGCATTAATTCTTGAGCTGTAAAGTTCTTTTTTGTATTCTTTTGTCCATCTTTTGGCAATGGTTGCACCCGCTAAATGAATGATGGCTTCTATGTTTTCAAAAGCAGCATCTTCTATGAAATTTTGATCTGGATTCCATTGGAATTCATTAGGTTTTACCGTTTTTTTTCTGGTCAAAATTACAATTTCATGACCTTTTTCTTTTAGTTTTCGAACTAAGTATTTCCCGATTAAACCAGTGGCTCCTGTGATTAATATTTTCATAAAATTTAGATTTGAGACATTAGATTTGAGGTTTGAGAAATGTGTATTTTGTATTTATGTCTTTCATCAACCATCAACCTTTTCCTATAACATAATTACGCCTTCAATTTTGGCAACTTCCTGATAAAGTCTGATCACATGTTCCGAATCCAGTACGAAACATTGTATCGTAATGCTGATGTATTTTCCGTTAGTGCTTTCTCTGGTAGAAAAAGTATTTTTGGTGCCGTCAAAAACCTTATAAATTTCGGTAAGTTTTTCTTGATTGTTGACAATGATGAATTTATAAAGATAATCTTCAGGGAAATTGTGATTTTTCTCTAAATTTATTTTTAAAGAAGCATAAAATTCTGCTTGTTCATCAAATGGTTCGTTTCCTGTTACTTCTATCATTGTTTTAAAGTGTTGTTTTCCAGCCAATTCAGTTTAAAATAAGTTTTAATCGTTTTGGCTTTCAGTTCTAAAAATTTTTCTTGGTTTTCTAATAGTTTGTTTTCTCTGCTGTTAATTAAGAAAAGTGAACTTTCACCATTAGAAAATTTTATTTCTTCGGCTTTTAAAAGCCTTTTATAATTCTCAATGAGCGATTCATTATTTTGAGTTAAGGATAAGAAATTGCCCATTTCTGCATTATAAGTCTGTATTTTGGTCTTTAATTCTTGATTTTTAAATTTTATAATCTCATTATTCTGGAGAATTTTCAGCTTAATATTTTGATAATCAGCACGAGCTTCTCTCATGAATATGGGTAATTCCAATTTTATACCATATTGATAATTATTGTCAAAAAGTGGCAGAATGTCCTGATTTTTAAACTCTTTATTGTACAAATTGTAGTTGAAATTGATTTTAGGAAGAAAATTTTGCCATTTTAGTTTCCTTTCCAATTCCAAAGATTTTGATTTTTCAAAATAATAATTCAGCGCATATTGTGCATCAATATTTTGTAAAAGTTTTTCGGTGATGATAAAATAATCTTGGGTAAACTGTGTGTTCAGTTGTTCACTTGGTTTGGTAAATAACGGAAGATTGTAATTTTCACCGTTTTCTTTCCAAAGAAATTGTGAAAGTTCTATGGTAGAAATATTAAACTTGTTCTGAGATTCTATGGTTTTGGCTTCGAAACTTTGCAGTTGCGCGTAAGCTTCTACAGTATCTATGGCTGGTCTTTCTCCCAACTTAAATGATTTTTTGACCAATTGATATCTTTTTTTGTTGAGGTCAAGGACTTTTTTGTTCAATTCTAAAATTTCGTAATTTTTTACCCATTCCCAAAAACTAAAATTAGCTTCCAAAAGGATTTCATTTTTGAGCATTTCTTGCTCGTAAAAAGTCATTTTGCTGAAATTTTTCGATTGCTGAATGGCAGTTCTTCGTTTATTGTAAACCAAATCTCTTGCAAGCGGAATGCTTATTCCTACATGATTTAGAACGCCTTTTGTTTCTTCATTGTTCAGTTTATTTCCCGTCAAATCATTGGTTCCAATGTTGAAATCTATTCCGTACCAAGTTGGGAGATTCAGTTCTATGTTTTTTTGATTGTAATAAAGCGTGTTGTCTATTTTTTTCTCGCCAATTTTTGCAGAAATATTTGGGTCAAGTAAAGCTTTGGCTTTCAAAATATTATTTTGAGCAATATTTTTTTCCCAATCAGAAATTTTAATAATTGGATGGTTTTTTTGAACCCAAGAAATATAATTTTCATAGCTCAAAGCAATAGAATCTTGAGCGAAAAAATGATAAGACGTGAAAAGAAAAATAAGCAATAAAATTTTATTTTTTCTCATTCTTTTGGGTGTTTACTTGATAATAATCTGGTGGAAAACCATTGATATTTCTCCATATTTCGAACCAAATCGGCACATCATTCAGAATGGCAATTCCACTCGCTCCTGTTCCAATTTTCATGTTGGGTGGCCATCTTTTTTGAGTTTTATCTTCGGCTACAATCGCTTTAAACAAACCGTTTTCACTGATGGAATTTTCTATGGCAATGATTTTTCCAGAAAAAGTTCCGTAGCTAGAATTAGGCCAACCTGAGAAAACAATCGCAGGAAATCCGTCGAAAGTGAGCATCACTTTTTGATTTTCTTTAATCAGCGGTAAGTCTACAGGTTTTACATAAATTTCTGCGATGTAATCTATCTTTTTCGGAACAATAATTCCGATGGTTTCTGCGTCTTTTACAATTTCGCCAATTCCAGCTTTCGTGAGTTGTGTAATTTGTCCGTCTTGTGTTGCCAAAATGTAATACAAACCTTTTCTCACTTTATAGGTTGCCACTTGATTTTCTAATTTTGCAATGTCACCAGAGCTTCCTGCAACTTGTCCCATACTTTGGAAACGATCGCCTTCAGTTTTACTTAATTTTTCTGTATATTCTTGAATAACAGTGTTTTGTTCTATATTTTGAGCGGCAATTTCTTGTTGAGTTTGCGCCAATTTATTCTCCGCAGAAGTTTTCTTGGCTAGAGCATTTTGATAACTTACATTTCGTTGTTGCAATTGAGTAAGAGAAACCAAACCTTCTTCATACATTTTATTTTGACGATTAAGTTGGTCTTGAGCAATTTTTAATTCATTGTTTACGGCGGTAAGTTCGGCTTGTTCTGCTTTTAATTTATTTTGTAACTGGGCAATTTTAATTTTAATTTGATTCAGTTTTAAATCTTTAGCGGTAGAAATGGCTGCAATTTGGTTTTCTGTGGTAGAAATTTTGGCATTATAGTACTCTCTCACTCCTTTTTTGGCTTGAACTTGTTCCTGAGTTCTTTCTACCAAAAGTGGGTCTAGATAATCGTCTTTAATTTCAGAAATTTGAAGAATAGTATCGCCTTTTTTGACTACATCTCCGTTTTTCACATACCATTTGATGATTCTTCCAGGAATAGGAGAGTTCAGTTTTTGAGGTCTTTGTTCCTGAAATAAAGTATTAACATTTCCTTGAGTTTTAATATTCTGAGTCCAAGGTAAAAACATAATGAAAACAAATGCTAAAAATGTAAATAAAAACCATTTGGCAACATTTGATTTCTTATTGATATGATAAATATTTTCGAGTGATTTTAGTTGCATCGTTTTATTTTTTAGTTTCTAATTGACCATTAATCATGTGAAAATGTTGATGAGCTTTTTGGATAAAGTCATCATCTTGAGTAACCACAATAATGGTTTTTTCCTTGGCTAATTCTTGTAAAAATACCATCATTTTTTCTTTGATTTCTTTAGAAAGTCCATCATAAGGATCTTCTAAAATGATGATTTTATTGTCTGTAGCAAGAGCTCTTAGAAGAAGAATTATTTTCTTATTGCTGTAAGAAAGTTGTGAATTTCCATCTTGAATTTTGGTCAAAAATCCGATGGTAAATTTAGTCCCGAAATCATCAATTCCTATTTTTTGAGCAATATGATTGATTTTTTCTACGGTTATTTTTTCATTCCCCAGTTGAATATTTTCCAAAACTGTTCCTTTGAAAACATCTATATCATCTGTGTGAATACTGATTCCTCTTCTGATTTGATCTTGAGTTAAATTTTTAGAAGAAACATCATTGTATAAAATGTGACCAGAAGTAGGTGCGTAAATCCCAGACATCAGATTGATAAGCAATGATTTACCTGAAGAAAGTTCTCCCGAAATCACATTGATGCTACTTGGTTGAACTTTGAAATTTAAATTTTTCAGAATGTCTTCATCTCCAAATCCAAAAGAAACGTTTTTAAATTCAATAGATTGAATATCATCTTTGATATGGATAATATCGCTTGTTTCATTTTCTTGTGGTAAATCGGTAACCTTCGAAAGTTTGGTGAGTGCAGTAATCACATCATAATAACTTTCTAAGCTTTTAATGAGTTTTTCCACGGCGGTTAAAATGGTAAGAACTACAATTTCTGCAGCGATAAACGCGCCAATATTTAGCTTTTGATTGACCAATAGATAGGTTCCGATTACTAACATAACCAATGTAATCAAAACTTTGAAGAAAATAATAGTTTTATATTGGAATAATAGAACTTTGAAATGATGCGTTCTGTAACTTAGATAATCCAGAAGTCTGTCATCCGTTTCTCTAAGGTGAAGGTTGGTATGTTTATTAGCTTTGAAAGATTTCACCGAACTGGCAATATCTTCTAACCAAGATGCGACAAAATATTTCTTATCACTTTCGATTAAACTTGTTTCTATCCCCTTTTCAGAAGTATAATTAAAAATCAAAACTACTCCTACCAATACAATTCCGCCAAAAGCTAAAAACCATGGATGATAAAAAGAGAGTAGAATGATCCCAAATAAAATATGAATAATAGCAGTCGGAATTTCGAGGAGAATTTTAGAAATCCCTTTTTGTAGATTTTGGGTGTCAAAAAAACGATTGATAAGTTCTGGTAAGTAATATTGATTGGTCTTTTCGAGTTTTATTTTAGGTAAAGTTTCCGAAAAAGAGATGGCATATTCTACGAATATTTTTTGTTGAATTTTTTCGATGATTTCCATTACTTTGACCCTGAAAAATCCTACTAACCACGTTCCAAGAACTACAAATGCAATGAGAATATAAATAGAAGTAACCATAGTTGCACCCATCGCAAAACTGATGATGGCTTGTATTCCCAGTGGTAAACTCAACTGAACGAGACCACTTAATATGGCATAAAAGTAAATATTGAGAACATCTTTTCTTTCTTTAGTAATATACTTCAGAAGCCTTTTTCCTTGCTCTTTTGCCGTCATTGTGTTTTAAATTTTGTCAAAAGTAATGCACAAAAAAATCAATTGCAATAGCTCGCAATTGATTTTACATATCATGATATTGAAAACCTCTATTTCAAAATATTCATAGGATTTTCTGGATTGGTTTTTTCGTAATTTTCTACAATGTTGAACAGTCCATTCACCATTTGTTCTGCAGCTAGATTGCTCAGACTTAAACTTGCAGAAGAACTAGAATTTTGATTTCCTAATAAACCGCCAAGCAAATTATTTCCTTGTAAAGCGAGATTTACACTTCTTACAATTCCGTATTCATTGAGTTTCGCATCTACTTTTGGCGCAATCGCAGCCATGAGTTGTGCACTGGTTTTTTGTTTAAGATAAGCTGTAGCAGCACCACTTCCACCTTGTGCAATTTGTTGAGCTTCTGCCGAAGTCATATCATTAATCGCATTGATTAAAATAGGTTCTGCAATCGGAGCAACAAATGCTGCAGCATCTGCAATGTAGCCTTTTTCCTTCTGAACCAAATTGCTTAATCCTAATTTTTCTAGAGTAGAATTAATGTCTTTTAGCTGTTGCGGAAGTGCAGCATTAATCAATTCATTGCCCAAGAAACTATTTTTATCTTTAAAAATTCCTAAACCTTTAGAAACACCACCAATTAAAATCTTTTTAAGAACCGAAAGTCCTACTGTAGTGGCAATCGTCATACAAGATTGCGTGGTAGTGGCAATAATTCCCACCGAACCTAATGCTAATCCTGCTGCTAAAATATATTTTTTCATAATAATCTTTTTAAGAGAAGTTTTCAAATATCAAGCCAAAGTTACAATTTTTTTGGGCGTGTATTTTTTCCTTTGCTTTTTCCATTCAAAAAAAATACCGCGCTTTTCGCTACAATTCCTCGTGAAAACTAACGCTCGCTTCGCTCGCGCCATTTTCACTGCGGGATTTCCGCTGCAATCGCTCACGCAAAACAGTTCCGAAATCTTGATTTTGAGCTCCGAGTTTCAACATCTAACATCTAACATCTAACATCTAACTTCTAGCTTCTCAATATTTCAAAATTTTCTCTACAGCTTCTGCCAATTCTTCATTGGGCATAAATTGGTCTTCGAGCTTTTTATTGAACGGAATTGGCGTATCCATAGAAGCTACACGTAAAATAGGAGCGTCTAAATCCTCAAAACAATGTTCAGAAATCAACGCAGAAAGTTCCGCTCCGAAACCACAAGTTAAAGTATCTTCATGCAAAATAATCACTTTATTGCATTTTTTCACCGATTCGTAAATGGTTTCAGTATCGAGTGGAATAAGTGTTCTTAAATCCACAATTTCTAATGAAATTTCAGGATTTTTCTCTGCAAATTCTAGGGCAATGTGAACTCCTAAACCGTAAGTAATAATCGTGAGTTCATCGCCTTCTTTTACTTTTCTGGCTTTCCCGAATGGAGTAGTGTAGAATCCTTCTGGAACGTTTCCTTTCAGACTTCTGTATAATTTTTTATGTTCGAAAAATAAAACTGGATTTGGGTCTTCAAAACTTTGAATCAATAAACCTTTTGCGTCATCCGGAAACGCAGGATATGCGATTTTCAATCCTGGAGTTTTGGTAAACCAAGCCTCATTACTTTGAGAGTGAAAAGGTCCCGCTCCAGTTCCCGCTCCAGTTGGCATTCTTACCACGACATCAGCATTTTGGTTCCATCTGTAATGGGTTTTTGCCAAATTATTGATGATTTGATTGAAGCCTTCCGTTACAAAATCTGCAAATTGCATTTCTACCATAGATTTGTAGCCATTAATGCTGAGTCCTAAACCAGAACCTACAATCGCAGCTTCACACAATGGTGTATTTCTCACTCTTTTTTTGCCAAATTTTTCAACAAAACCTTCTGTAATTTTAAAAGCGCCACCGTATTCTGCAATGTCTTGTCCCATTAAAACCAAATTCGGATGGTTTTTCATGGAAATTTCTATGGCTTCAGAAATCGCATCGATGAATCTTATTTCTCTGTTTTGTAATTTTTGTGGTAAGATTTCGTGATTATCAAAAGGTGCGTAAACATCTTCTAATTCTGTTTTTTTATTCGGAATGATTTCTGGTTCTGCGATGGTTTGGTCAAGTGCTTCGTCAACTTGTTTTTTATAGGATTCTTTTATTTCTTCAATCAAATTTTGAGTTAAAATTCCTTCAGAAAGTAAGAATTGTTCATAGTTAGTAATTGGATCTTGTTTTGTCCATTCTTCAATCATTCCTTCTGGATAATAGGCCGTTCCAGAAGCTTCTTCGTGACCGCGAAGTCTGAAAGTGTTGCATTCTACTAAAACAGGTCTAGGATTTTTTCTGATGCTTTCTGCTAAATTTTTGAAAGTCTGATAAACTTCCAGAATGTTATTTCCATTGATGGAATGTGCTTCTATTCCGTAGCCAATTCCCTTATCTGCGAATGATTTGCATCTAAACTGTTCACGAGATGGAGTAGAAAGTCCCCACTGATTATTTTCAACGACGATGATGACTGGCAAATTCCAAACGGCAGCGGTATTTACGGCTTCGTGGAAATCTCCTTCAGAAGCGCCACCATCACCAGTATAAACCAGTGTGCATTTTTCTTCCTGATTTAATAAATGAGAAAGTGCAATTCCGTCTGCAACTCCCATTTGTGAACCCAAATGAGAAATCATTCCCACAATTTTGAATTCCTGAGTCCCGAAATGAAAACTTCTGTCTCTTCCTTTGGTGAAACCATTCATTTTTCCTTGAAACTGAGAAAAAAGTCTATCTAATGGAATTTCCCTTGAAGTAAAAACGCCTAAGTTTCTGTGCATGGTTAAGATGTATTCTTCCTTGTTCATCGCAAGAGCAGAACCTACAGAAGTGGCTTCTTGTCCCCAACTAGAAAACCATTTAGAGATTTTACCTTGGCGTAAAGCAATGAGCATTTTTTCTTCTATAGTTCTGGGTAAAACCATTGCTTTATAGAGTTGTAAAAGGGTTTCTTTATTGAAATTTTCAGTATTGAAATTCATAGAATATGTTTGTCTCAAAAATAATCAAATGTGGTGATTGCTACAATTTATAAATTGCCAAATTTTCAATAAAGTCTAGATAAATTATCTATATATATGATTAAAATAATATAAGGATACTATTATTGTTAACAATATTGTTCTTCTAAAAGAAATTGTGATTATAACTAAATTATCTAGGTTAAAATAAATGAATTATATTTACAGCTTAATTTAAACTAATACATGAAAAAGACGTATTTATTCGTTGGTTTCATCTCTTCTTTTTTAGGCTATTCACAAACAGCAATTGGAGGTTTAAACTCTAGTGGCATGTCGTCTGAAAATTTAATTTATTCAGTTGGAGAGATTTATGTAGTACCAACAAACCAAGATGAGACTAATTCTGGATTACTGGGAATTTTCTACCAGAATTTTAAAACTTTAGGAATTAATGAAATTATTGTAGAAAATGTAAGTATTTACCCAAACCCTACTACAGATTTTATTAATTTTAAAGTGAATTCAAAAATTAAACTATCAGAAGTAGAGATTTTTGACTTAAGCGGGAAGATTATTTTTACTCAGAGAGTAAATAACGAAACAATTGATTTGCAAAAATTAAGTAAGGGAACTTATTTTTTAAGATTTAAAAATTCAACAATTAAACCAATAAAAATTATTAAAAACTAATTTATGAAAAAACTCTATTTTTTATTCACCCTATTTTTATCTTTATTTTCTCTTGCACAGGTACCACAAGGCTTTTCTTATCAAGCTATAGCTTTCAATTCAGCAGGGCAGCCAGTAGTTAATGGTAATATTTCTGTGAGAATAAGTATTATAGATAATACTGCCACTGGTGCTGTTTTATATACAGAAACACATAATAAAACTACTAATTCTAAAGGCTTAGTAAATCTTAATATAGGACAAGGTGTTCCTAGCTCTGGTAGCTTCTCTGGAATTAACTGGGCTTTGAATCCAAAATTTATTAAGGTAGAAATTGATCCAACTGGTGGTAGTAACTATATAAGTGTAGGTGTAAACCAATTAATGAGTGTACCATATGCGAATGTTTCTAAAACTGTTGTAACAGATCCGGGGCAAGGTATAACTTTAGTTTCTCCAAGTGGAACAAAGTATAATTTAACAGTAGATGATTTAGGTGCTTTGAGCCTGCCTACATCTTCAGTTATATCCAATTATCCAATACAGTTTTTCATGTATGGTAATTATAATGGATGGAACATTACAAACTCTCAATTAGTGACAAATGTTAGTAGTACATTTAAATATGCTTATAAATATTTTAATTCTAATGATGTAATAAAAGTTGCTTCAAATAATATTGATGGAGGTAAAATTTATGGAGTAGATGATAATAATAGTTTGATTGAAAATGGAGTTTCTTATAATTTTTTTAGTTCGGGGTTTTATTTTGTTAAGTTTGAAAAAGCTAATAATTTATTTAAAATTAATCCCGTTTCAATTACACCTAAATTGTCAGATGGAACATATCCTAGCGCAAAATTATCACCTAAAAGTTATGATCCTTTGACAAATAAATTTACATATGAACTCGTTTATGTTACTAGTAGCAGTCAATTTAGTTCTTTTAGATTTTCATTTTTAAATGATACATCAACTAATGAGCTTTACTTTGGAGATAATTTTGGTGATGGTAGTATAGATAAAGATGGAACTAAAATTACCTTGCCTAACTTATCTTCAACAGCAAAAAATTACCGAATAGAGTTTACATTAAATTTTAATGGATCTGGAAGTTATACCATAACACAATTTTAAATAATACGGAAGAATATTTTTATTCTATTTTTTTATTTTTTATTTTTTTGCAACCATAATTAGTTGGAAGCAATAATCCGAAATTGACAACATTTAATGAAAGGTTTATAATTTTGAAGTGGCAATATGATGTTGAAGAATGGTAAAGTAGGAAAATATCTCAATAAAGAAAGTTATTCCAATATAAAAGCATCAGAATTTAAATTGATTTAACTAACAAAAACGCTCTCAAAATTTTGAGAGCGTTCTTAATATTTATAAGTCTGAATTTTAAGCTTCAGTGTTTGCTTCTTCAGCAACTACATCAGAAACAACTTCGAATTCATATTCGAATTCTACATTTCTGTGAGGTCTTACTTTAGCAGAGAATTTACCTGTTCTCTTGATAGTATTTCCAGGGATTTTGATGTATTTTTTGTCTACTTCTACACCAGCTTTCGCTAATTCTTCAGCTAAAGTAGCATTGTTAATAGAACCAAAAATCTTATCACCTGTACCTACTTTTGCAGCGATAGAAACAGTTGTAGCTTTTAATTTTTCGATGATTGCAGTTGCAGCAGCGATTAATTTAGCTTCTTCTTCTTTTCTAGCTTCTAAAGTAGCTTCTAGAGCAGCTTTATTTTTAGGAGTTGCAAGAAGTGCATAACCTTTAGGAATTAAGAAGTTTCTTGCATAACCTGGTTTTACATTTACTGTATCAAACTCAAGTCCTAAGTTTTCTACGTCTTTTTTTAGGATAATTTCCATTGTTGTTGTCCTTTTTTGTTTTAAAAAGTTAGGTTTAGTAAACTAAAACCAACAATTTATTTTTTGTTAATAATTATTTTAATAAGTCTGCTACGTAAGGCATTAAAGCTAAGTGTCTAGCTCTTTTGATCGCTGCAGAAACTTTTCTTTGATATTTAAGAGAAGTACCTGTATATCTTCTTGGTAAAATTTTACCTTGTTCGTTTACGAACTGTAATAAGAAGTCAGCATCTTTATAGTCTACGTATTTAATACCGAATTTTTTGAATCTACAGTATTTTTTATCAGATTTAGTATTGATATCAAGTGGAGTAAGGAATTTTACTTCTGATTCACCTCCAGCTGATGCTTGTTTTGCCATTTCGTCGATTGCCATTTTTGTAAATTTTTTAAGGGTTAAAAATTAAGCTTTAGCAGTTTTTACTTTAGCTCTTCTTTTCACTGCGTATTCTACGCCATGCTTATCAAGCTTAGTAGTTAAGTAACGGATTACTCTCTCGTCACGTTTGAAAGCAGTTTCTAAACCTGCAACTACAGTACCTTCACCTTTGAATTCAATCAAAGTGTAGAATCCATTCTTTTTTAATTGAATAGGATAAGCTAATTTTTTAAGACCCCAATTTTCTTTAGCAACGATTTCGCAGTTGTGCTCTTTTAAGAAGTCTTCGAATTTTTTAACTGCTTCCTCCACCTGAGCGTCAGATAGAACGGGAGTTAAAATGAAAACAGTTTCGTAATTGTTCATAATGTTAAAAATATTTGTTAATTATTTCGAGGTGCAAAAGTATTGAAACTTTTTGAAATACACAATAATGATGTGATAATTTGTTGATTTAATGATGTGTTGAGCCAGAATTTAGATTTATTTCGCTAAATTTTCTATTCCATCTTTGTCTAAACGGAAAACCGTCCATTCATCCATTGGTTTTGCGCCGAGAGATTTATAAAATTCTATAGAAGGGGTATTCCAATCGAGTACGCTCCATTCTAATCTGCCACAGTTTCTTTCTTTGGCAATTCTTGCAAGTTCTACTAAAAGTGCTTTTCCGTAACCTTTTCCACGAGTTTCTGGTTCTACAAAAAGGTCTTCTAAATAAATGCCAGGTTTGCCAACAAACGTAGAAAAGTTATGAAAATACAGTGCAAAACCAACAGGTTTTTCGTCTTCTTCTGCGATGAGCACTTCTGCAAATTTTTTCTCAAAAATATTGTTGCGAAGTTCTTCTACTGAAGTGATGACATCGTTTTCTAGTTTTTCGTAAACGGCTAATTTGTAGATTAAGTCAAAGATGGTTTGTGTGTCTTCTGGTGTTGCTTTACGGATTTGGAAGTTATTCATATTCGTTTTTATTTAGATTTCTTACATTATTATTTTCAATAAAATTTTGAATTTGCTGTTTTGGATTTTCACTAGAGAGAATTTTTCTAAAAGTACCATTATTCTCTTCTATTAAAGTATTTAAGATTCGGTCGTTAATCCTTTTGACTAAAAAAAGATTGAAAAACTCAGTTAATAATGCTGTGATAGTTGCAATGAATCCTTTTCTAGACCACCATCCTAATAGAATAGTATTAAAGAAATTTTTCCATCTAATTTTTTTATTGCATTTTTCACAGATGATTAAATGTTGTAAAATGTCATCACAAAAAATCACTGCTGAGATTGCAGAATGAAACTCGTATGCTTTTAAGTCCGAATTGGTTTTACAAATACTACATTTACTATTTTTAATATTGCTGAAAATAGAATCTTTTTCTAATTGATTTAAAGGATTGTTTTCTAATTGAATCCATTCTATGAAACTTGTGTCTAAATTTCTTAATCTCACCTCTTCTATTAGAACTGGAATTGCTTCTTTGGTTAATCCTTTTGGATTTTGAGCTAATTTTAAAATTTTATTATCATCAAAATTTTTATAGGATGCTCTTATTTCTTCTTTTGTTAACAAGGTTTATTATTTTTTTTCAAAAATAGCAATTTTTTGACGAAAATGTAACTAGCCCCGATTGAACGGTATGTTTGAGCTCTTTTTAAATTTTTTTGCTGGGGATTTTGTTGGTAAAAATTTTAAAAAAGCGAGTAGTGAAAGCGGGAATGGCTACAAAAAAACCTCCGAAAAATTTCGAAGGCTACTTTTTGCTTTTATCTTTTTACTTGGCTCTTAAATTTCTGTATTCATATCCCAGTTTTGCAGGTAATCATGAACATGTTTTAGGAACATTCCGCCAAGAGAACCGTCTACAACTCTGTGGTCATAAGAATGACTCATGAACATCATTTGACGAATACCAATCATATCTCCATCTTTGGTTTCAATAACTGCAGGCTTTTTCACAATCGCACCAATTGCCAAAATCGCAACTTGCGGTTGAGGAATAATAGGCGTTCCCATTAAATTTCCGAAAGTTCCTACGTTTGAAATGGTGTAAGTAGCACCTTGAGTATCTTCTGGACGAAGTTTTTTGTTTCTCGCTCTGTAAGCCAAATCATTAATTGCTTTTGCTAATCCAGAAAGTGATAATTGGTCAGCGTTTTTAATTACAGGAACGATAAGGTTTCCGTCTGGTAAAGCAGTTGCCATACCAATGTTGATATTTTTCTTTTTGATGATTTTGTCGCCATCTACAGAAACATTAATCATTGGGAAATCCTGAATAGCTTTTACCACAGCTTTCACAAAAATAGGCATGAAAGTTAATTTTTCACCTTCACGTTTTTCAAAAATATCTTTGTGTTTAGCTCTCCATTTTACCACATTGGTTACGTCTGATTCTATGAAAGAAGTAACGTGTGGCGAAGTTCTCTTAGAATTAACCATAGCATCTGCAATGATTTTTCTAACTCTATCCATTGGAATGATTTCGTCACCTTCTGCAACTTGAACTGGCGCAGATTGTGGAGCCGCAACAACTGGAGCCGCAACTGGAGTAGAAGTGCCTCTGTTTTTTACAAAAGCCAAAATATCTTCTTTGGTAATTCTGCCTTCTAAACCAGAACCTTTAATGGTTTTAAGTTCTGCTTCAGAGATGTTTTCTTCTTGAGCAATAGATTTTACGAGTGGAGAAAGATATACATCTCCAGAAAATTCTTGAGGAGTAGAAGTGGTAGCTAAAGGTTTTTCTAATTCTTTTACTACTTCTGCGGCAGGAACTTCAGTTTTAGGCTCTTCTGCTTTCGGAGTTTCTGCAACTGGTGCAGCTTCTCCTTCTCCTGTTGTACCATTAAGCGGAGTCGAAATGTCTAAAATAGCGATTGCTTCACCAATTTTAGCAACTTCGTCTTTATGTTTTAAAATTTTTACAATTTTCCCAGAAACTGGTGTAGGAACATCAGAGTCTACTTTGTCGGTAGCAATTTCTACCACAGAATCATCTTCATTTACGGTGTCGCCTTCTTTATATAACCAACTGATAATAGTAGCTTCCATCACGCCTTCTCCCATGCTTGGAAGGATTAATTTGTATTCTGCCATTTTACTTTTTGAATTTTCACAAAGATAAAAATTTTTTGGAATTACGAATTAATAAAAATTAGATACTTTTTTTATGAATTTTCTAATGGAAAAATTTGAGGATTCTGAGAAACTTTCAAAAATTTATTTCTGAGGTGTTTTTAAAAATCAATACTTTTGTTTTAGAAATTACAGTCAGTTATGAATTTATACATAGTAGCATTATTTAGATTTAAAGAGAATCATCTTTTTGATGCGATAGAACTATTGAAAAAGTTGGTAATAGAAACCAGAAAAGAAGAAGGTTGCTTGCAATATGATTTAATAGAAGACCGAGAAAATAAAGGCACTTTTTTCTTAATTGAACTTTGGGAAACCGAAGAATATCATCATTTACATGCAGGAACGGAGCATCTTTTTACTTTTAGACAAAACGCAGCTCCGCTGATGGAATCTCAAACGGAGGTTTACAGAGGAGCGAAGATTTTTTAAAAAGAAAAAGCGAAACTTAAAAAAGTTCCGCTTCGAAAACATCTTGAAAATGTTTCTTTATTTTTTCTTTTACTTCTTCCACTTCTGCCGGTGTAAATTCTCTTTCTAGTTCTCGTTTTAGGGAAGTAACTGCTTTGTCCTTGATTCCGCAAGGAATAATGTATTCGAAATAGCGTAAGTCTGTATTGACATTGATGGCAAAACCGTGCATAGTCACCCATTTTGAAGTTTTAACACCCAATGCACAAATTTTTCTAGCATAAGGTTTTCCTACATCTAACCAGACTCCAGTTTCGCCCACACTTCTTTCGCCTTTTAAGCCGTATTCTGCAATGGTTCTGATGATTACTTCTTCCAGATTTCTCATATATAAATGAATATCTGATTTGAAGTTGTCTAAATCTAAAATCGGATAGCCTACAAGTTGACCAAAACCATGATAAGTAATGTCTCCACCGCGATTGGTTTTTACGAAAGTGGCGTCTATTTCTTTCAGTTTACTCTCATTAGCAAGCATATTGTGCTCGTCTCCAGATTTTCCTAAAGTGTAAACATGTGGGTGTTCTACAAACAGTAAATAATTAGGAGTAGTTTCAGGTTCTTGGTCTTCGTTTTCTCTATTTTTGATTTTAATGGCAATGATTTCATCCATTAAAGATTGTTGATATTCAAAAGCCTCAAGATAATTTTTAAGACCTAGTTCTTCGAATTTTATTTTTTTGTTTTGTGAAGCGTTCATTTCTAATTTTTGGTTCACAAAAATAAGTTTTTTTTAATAATTATGCTTCGAATAAATTTTTAAAAAATTTGATATGATTTTTAGCATTTTGAAAAAAGAGAAGGCTTTATTCACTAAATTTGAAAAAATTAAAATAAATAAAATATTATATCTATGAAAAGAATTATTTTAACACTAGCTTTCGGTGCATTAGTAGCGGTTTCTTGTTCTAAGAAAGAAGAGCCAGTAAAAGAAACCAATGTAATGTTGCCAGAACCTACAGAACAAACTGCTGCTACAGCTGCTGCAACTCCTGAAGAAGAAGGTAAAGCATTAATCGCAGGTTCAGATTGTCTTACTTGTCACAAAGAAGATGCTAAATTAGTAGGTCCTTCTTATCAAGAAGTAGCGGCAAAATATACTGAAGCAGACATTGATATGTTAGCAGATAAAATCATCAACGGTGGTAGTGGAGTTTGGGGAGAAATTCCTATGGCTGCTCACGCTGGAATGGATAAAGAAAATGCAAAAAAAATGGTGAAATATATTCTCACCCTAAAAAAATAAACAATTGTACCAATTGTGATTTTAACAGAAGGCAGCCTTTTTGGGTTGCTTTTTTCTTGACCAATCTAATTTTTAAGAAATTTAAAAATTCGTAAAAAAATCCTTATTTTTGCAATTCCAAAAAATTGAAAAACAATGTCTTTATCAGAACAGGAAATCATCAGAAGAGAGAAATTACAGAAACTGACCGAAATGGGAATAAACGCATTCCCAGCAGATGAATATAAAATTACAGATACTACCAAGTCTATCAAGAACGATTTTACTGAAGGAAAATCAGTGAAAATCGCAGGTAGATTAATGTCTAGAAGAATTCAAGGGAAAGCTTCTTTCGCAGAATTACAGGATTCTGAAGGTAGAATTCAGGTGTATTTTAATCGTGATGAAATCTGTACTGGCGAAGATAAAACGCTTTATAACGAAGTCTATAAACATCTTTTAGATATTGGTGATATCATCGGTGTAGAAGGAGAGTTGTTCAAAACGCAAGTAGGAGAAATGACGGTAATGGTGAAAAACTTCACCTTATTAACCAAAGCACTTCGTCCGCTTCCTCAACCTAGAACTGATGAAAATGGAGTAACTCATGATGCTTTTAATGACCCAGAACTTAGATACAGACAGCGTTATGTAGATTTGACGGTGAATCCTCACGTAAAAGAAATTTTCGTAAAGAGAACAAAATTGTTCAATGCGATGCGTGAGTTTTTCAATAACGCAGGTTATTTCGAGGTAGAAACGCCTATTTTACAGGCAATTCCTGGTGGAGCTGCTGCAAGACCTTTCATTACGCATCATAATGCGCTAGATATTCCATTGTACATGAGAATTGCAAATGAATTATATTTGAAAAGATTAATCGTAGGTGGTTTTGATGGGGTTTATGAATTTTCTAAAAATTTCCGTAACGAAGGAATGGACAGGACCCACAATCCAGAGTTTACCGCGATGGAAATTTATGTGGCGTACAAAGATTACAACTGGATGATGGATTTCACTGAGAAATTATTAGAATTCTGTGCGGTTTCTGTTAACGGAACTCCAGAATCTCAGTTTGGAGAACATACCATCAACTGGAAAGCTCCATATCCAAGAGTTTCGATGACAGAAGCGATTCAGAAATTCACAGGTTTTGATATTACAGGAAAATCTGAAGATGAATTGCGTGATTTTGCAAAATCTATCGGGATTGAAGTAGATGAAACGATGGGTAAAGGAAAATTAATTGATGAAATTTTCGGCGAAAAATGCGAAGGAAACTTCATTCAGCCGACTTTCATTACCGATTATCCAATCGAAATGTCGCCTTTAACTAAAAAACACAGAAGCAAAGAAGGTCTTACCGAACGTTTTGAATTAATGGTTTGTGGTAAAGAAATTGCCAATGCTTATTCAGAGTTGAATGATCCAATTGATCAAAGAGAACGTTTCGAGTCTCAAATGGCGCTTTCTGAGCGTGGTGATGACGAGGCAATGTTCATAGACCAAGATTTCTTAAGAGCGTTAGAATATGGAATGCCACCAACTTCAGGTTTGGGAATTGGTATGGATAGATTAATTATGTTCTTGACCAATAATGCATCTATTCAAGAAGTATTGTTCTTCCCTCAAATGAGACCAGAAAAAGCGGTTCCAAAAGTAGAATTGAATGAAGATGATAAAATTATCATTGAGATTTTAGAAAAAAATGGAGGTGAAATGAGTTTAGCTGAGGTAAAAACGCAATCTCAATTTTCAGGAAAAAAATGGGACAAAACCTCTAAAAACCTTACCAAACTAAACGTGGTGAAGGTAGAGAAAACAGATGATGATTTGTTAATGAAATTAGTGTAAAACTATATAAATAGAATCAATAAAAGCGGACTGATGTCCGCTTTTTTATTTGGAAGAAATTGAATGAGTTTTGCAAAGAAATTTTGTGTTATTGTTGATAACTTTTTATGATTTTTAAAGCCGTTTTTTCTTTCATATCTCACTAATTTTTACGATATTTGTAAGTCTTTGCGAAATGAAGATTTTAGCCGCGAGATTTTAGATTTCAGAACTTTTGAAATCTATTTTTAATCTCAAATCTAAGCTTCAAATCCCAAAATTAAAATTTTATTATGAGTCAAAAACAATATACAGCAGACAGTATTCAGGCATTAGAAGGAATAGAACACGTACGTCTTAGACCTTCTATGTACATTGGTGATGTAGGTGTTAGAGGTTTGCATCACTTGGTTTATGAGGTAGTTGATAACTCTATTGACGAAGCTTTGGCAGGTCATTGTGATACCATTGCAGTAACCATTCACGAAGGAGACGGAATTTCTGTAAAAGATAATGGTAGAGGTATTCCTGTAGACTTTCACCAAAAAGAACAAAAATCTGCGCTAGAAGTAGTAATGACCAAAATTGGTGCAGGTGGTAAGTTTGATAAAGATTCTTACAAAGTTTCTGGTGGTCTTCACGGAGTTGGGGTTTCTTGTGTGAACGCACTTTCTACTTCGTTAATCGCTACTGTTTCTAGAAACGGAAAATTATACCAACAAAAATATTCTCAAGGAAAAGCATTAGCAGATGTACAAGAAATAGGAACTTCTACTTCTACAGGAACCGAAGTTTTCTTTCAACCAGATGGAAGCATTTTCCAAGAATTGGTATACAATTATGATACTTTAGCTGCTAGATTAAGAGAATTGGCTTTCCTAAATAAAGGAATTACCATTACTTTAACAGACGAAAGAAGAAAAAACGAAGATGGAAGTTTCCCAACTGAAACGTTCCATTCAGAAGGTGGTCTTAAAGAATTTGTTGCCTACATTGATGGAAACCGTGAATCAATCATGGAACACGTAATCTTCATGGAAGGTGAGCGTGATGATATTCCGGTAGAAGTAGCCATGCGTTACAATACTTCATTCAACGAGAATTTACACTCTTATGTAAATAATATCAATACGCACGAAGGTGGAACGCATTTAGCAGGTTTCAGAAGAGCTTTAACGAGAACTCTAAAGAAATATGCTGATGAACTAGGTCTTCCTGCAAAAGAAAAAGTAGAAATTACGGGTGATGACTTTAGAGAAGGTCTTACAGCGATTATTTCTGTAAAAGTGATGGAGCCTCAGTTCGAAGGGCAAACCAAAACCAAATTAGGAAACTCAGAAGTTTCTGGTGCAGTAGATAAAATTGTAGGCGAAATGCTTACTAATTTCTTAGAAGAAAACCCTAATGAAGCGAAGCAAATCGTACAAAAAGTAGTATTAGCTGCAAAAGCAAGACAAGCTGCGAAAAAAGCTCGTGAAATGGTTCAGAGAAAATCTCCAATGGGAGGTTCTGGTTTACCAGGGAAATTATCTGACTGTTCTTCTAAAGATCCAGAAATTTCAGAAATCTTCTTAGTAGAGGGAGATTCTGCAGGTGGAACCGCTAAACAAGGTAGAGATAGACATTTCCAAGCGATTCTTCCATTGAGAGGTAAAATCTTGAACGTAGAAAAATCTATGCTTCACAAAGTTTATGATAATGACGAAATCAAGAATATTTATACTGCTCTTGGTGTTTCTGTAGGAACTGAAGAAGATTCTAAAGCTTTGAACTTGGCAAAACTAAGATATCACAAAATCGTAATCATGACCGATGCTGATATTGATGGTTCTCACATTTCTACGTTGATTCTTACGTTCTTCTTTAGATATATGAAAGAACTCATCGAACAAGGATACATTTACATTGCACAACCTCCTTTATATTTATTGAAAAAAGGAAACAAAAAAATGTATGCTTACAACGAGAAAGAAAGAGAAGCAAAAACATTAGAAATGGCTCCAGATGGAAAAGGAGTAGAAGTACAGCGTTATAAAGGTCTTGGGGAAATGAACCCAGAACAGTTATGGGAAACGACTTTAAATCCTGAAAACAGAATCTTAAAACAGGTAACCATAGAAAGCCTTGCAGAAGCAGATAACGTATTCTCTATGTTAATGGGCGACGAAGTGCCACCAAGAAGAGAATTCATCGAGAAAAATGCAATCTATGCAAATATTGACGCTTAAAATTCAATATTTTATCAATAATTTCAAAACCGTTCAATTTTTGGACGGTTTTTTGCTATATTTAAGTTCACAAATCTGAATTCCATGAAAACTATTTTTCTAGCTTTAGCTACTGCTTTCGTACTCTTTTCTTGTAGCCCAAAAACTACAGGAAATAAAGGAATAATTCCAGAAAATGCCAATGAATTAGCTTCTGAAAATTTACCTTTTGCAGTAGATTCTCTTCAATTGCAAGATTCTATTTCTGTTGCGAAAACTTTGAAATTACGAACTTCATCAACCATTTTGTTATTTCCTACGCTGCATAATAAAACTTTATTAGACAGTATTTATAGTCCATCAGGAATCAGATTAGAGACCTATTATAAAGAAAATATTCAGAAAGAATTGGTAAATCAAAAAGAAGCTTATTTTTCTCAAGGTCAAGAAGATGCTAAAGAATATACTCCAGATTTTGAACAAACTTGGGAAGAAAATTCTTACATGAAGGTTTTTTCTAATCAAAATGATATCCTTACCATTTCCTATGAAAATGATGGATATTCTGGTGGAGCACATGGTTATTACAATGTATTGTTCAAAAATTTTGATTTAAAAACCAATGCATTGATTCAACTTTCTGATGTTTTCATGGACATCAATAAAGTAGATTGGAATAAAATTTTAATGAAAAATTTTAAAAATCCAGACCAAAAAGAAATGCTTTTAGTCGATAAAATTCCCGTAAATAACAATTTCTATTTTGATTCCCAAAATATCACTTTTGTGTACAATCAATACGAAATTACAGCTTATGCAGCAGGAGTAGTAGAAATTTCTATCCCTTTTTCTGAGTTGAAAGCTTATTTAAAACCAGAATTTATTTCGAGGAATAACATTAAATAATTCCGTACTTTTGCACCCATGCAAAACGTAGCATTTATCATCAATCCTTTTTCTGCAAAGAAAAATTATCAGCCTTTTCTTAATTCTTTACAATCAAAGGTTGAAAATCCGTTGTATTTAATTTCTAAATCCATTCAAGATACTGAAAATTTCATCAAAGAAAATTTTGAAAAAGTAGACATTTTCGTTGCTATTGGTGGTGACGGAACCATTTCTACAGTGGCGAAAAATTTAATTCACACGGATAAAATTCTCGGGATTTTCCCAGCAGGAAGTGGTAACGGTTTTTCGAATGAAACCAAGTTTTCTAAAAATTTAGACGAACTTTTAGCGAAAATCCAAAAGAAAAATTTTAAAGAAATTGATACGTTTACGGTAAACGAAAGATTTTCGATTAATGTAGCTGGAGTAGGATTTGACGGCGCTGTAATCGAAGCTTTTGAGAAGACTTCTAGAGGTTTTAAAAATTATATCAAAACTTCTATTCAGACTTTTTTTAAATACCAACCGATTACCATCAAATTCGAAGAAAAATTTAAAAAATTTGACGGAAAATACTTGATGCTCAATGTTGCAAACACCCGTCAATTCGGGAATAATGCTTACATTGCTCCTCATGCAAGTAAAAGTGATGGCTTGTTAGAAATTGCTTTGGTAAAGAAGTTTCCTTTCACTCATTCTGGCGTTTTTGCGTACAGAATGTTTACAAAAAAATTGGTTCCCAATCAGTACATTCATTATTTGTCAGTTCCAGAAATTGAGTTTTCTGTAGATTCTGATTTGTGGCATTTAGACGGTGAATTTAACCAAATTTCATCTCCAGTTAAAGTAAAAGTGCTCCCAAAAAGTTTAAGAATTTTAGTCTAAATTATCTAAAGCTTCTTTGTACACTTTTAGTACTTTTTCTCTGGCTTTTTTATGCTCTACAATAGGTTTTGGATAGTTTTTCGTTCCAAATTCAGGAATCCATTTTTTAATATATTTAAAATCTGGATCGAATTTTTTCTGCTGTTCATCAGGATTGAAAATTCTAAAATATGGAGCAGCATCACAACCAGAACTTGCACACCATTGCCAGTTTCCATTATTCGCACTTAAATCGTAATCCATTAATTTTTCCGCAAAATAAGCTTCGCCAATTCGCCAGTCGATAAGCAAATGTTTGATGAGGAAACTCGCCGTAATCATTCTGACTCTATTGTGCATAAAACCTGTAGCGTTCAGTTCACGCATTCCCGCATCTACAATAAGAAATCCCGTTGTTCCGGCTTTCCATTTTTCTAGAAATTCAGGATTATTTTCCCAAGGAATCGCATCATATTTTGACTTGAAAGAATGATTGACCACTTTCGGAAAATGATACAAAATCTGCATAAAAAATTCTCTCCAAATCAATTCTTTCAAGAAGGTAAGATTATTTTCTTTGGCAATTTTGGCTAATTTTCTCACGCTAATGGTTCCAAATCTCAGATGAACGCCTAATTGTGTAGTTCCTTTTACCGCAGGGAAATTTCGGGTTTCTTCATAGGTTTTGATGATGTGAAGGTCTGCTTCTGGAACTTCAAATGTTAAATCTGTTTTTTGAAAACCAATATCTTCAATTTTGAACTCCTCAAAAGGAACATCTAATAAATTGTCTAGTTTTTTTTCTGATGGAAATCCTTGTAAATCAACTTTTTGAAATTCATTGAGCCAAAGTTTTGAATATGGTGTATAAACTGTGTAAGGTTTTTTGTCGGCTTTTACAATTTCGTTTTTGTGAAAAATAACTTGGTCTTTAAACTGATGAAAAGCTATATCTTTTGAAGCCAAAAAATCGGCAATTTCTTGGTCTCTTTTTATTGCGTAAGGTTCATAATCTTCATTGCTGTAAACGGCTTCTATTTCATAGTTTTCAGTGAGTTTTTTATAAATTTCAAGAGGTTTTCCTTTGAAGATTTTGATGCCTTTATTCTTTGATTTTAAAAAAGAATTCAGGGTATGTAAAGCTTGTACAATGAAATCAACTCTCTTGTCCGACTTATTTTCTAATAAATCTAAAATATCTTCGTCAAAAATAAAAATAGGTAGCACCTTTTTACCAGATTCTAATGCTTGATATAATCCGTGATTGTCTTTTAAACGAAGGTCTCTTCTGAACCAAAAAATAGAAATTTTATCCATGCTTATTCTATCAAATGAAGGAGTTCTTTAATTTCAGAATTTTTGTATTCTGTGTACAAAGTGTAATGAAAATCGTTTACTTTTTTAAGTAATTCCAGCAATTTTGTTTTTTCATCACTTTTAAGGTTAGCCGAAAGAATTTTAGAAGTGGTATTGACTTTATCTACCGATTGATGGAAGGCTTCTTCTCCTTTTTTGGTCAAAGTCAATCTTTTGGCACGTTTGTCATTTTCATCCACCATTTCTTGAATCAAACCATCATCTAAAAGTCTTTTGATGATTTGAATTCCTGTTTGTTTTTCGTGACCGTTTCTTTCGATGAGTTGCATTTTGGTCAAAGAAGGCTCATCTTTGAGTCTGTACAAATATGTGAATTCTTCATTGGCTAAAGTCGGAAAATCGCTTAAACCTTTGCGAATCATTTGTTTAGAAAATCTGCCCAAAAGCAAAACCTGTTTGCAAATTTCATTTTCGGTGAAACTTACTTCGTGGTTTTCGTTTTTAAAAAGTTTGGTCGGACTTTCTGTTGTATATTTTTTTTCGTTGAGCCAAATTCTGAAATCTTCTATCGTAGCATGATTTTTAAACGATTTAGAATGTTCGTATTCCTGAACTTCTAAAAGGAGATTAATTAAAAAACTGGTTTCCATATTGCTTATAATTTAATAGTACTCATTCCTCCGTCAATGCCAAAAATCTGTCCGGTAATCCAAGAAGAAGAATCAGAAAGTAAAAATACAACCATTTTTGCAATTTCTTCAGGATTTCCTATTTTCTGTAGCGGATGTCTTTTTGCAGCGGCTTCTCTTTTTTCTGGTGATGCCAATAAAGCAGTGGCTAAATTGGTGTCTGAAAGTGACGGTGCAATAGCGTTAAATCTTATTTTTTGAAGCGAAAATTCTGCCGCTAAACTTTTTACCAAACCTTCTACAGCGCTTTTACTTGCGGCGATAGAAGAATGAAAAGGCATCCCTAATTTTGCTGCAACGGTGCTGAATAAAACCACACTTGCACTGTCAGATTTTTTAAGATTTGGCAATAATTTCTGAATGATTTTAATAGCTCCCAAAACGTTAATTTCAAAGTCTTTTTTGAAATCTTCATCAGATAATCTGCCGAAAGGTTTCAGATTAATGCTTCCTGGTGCATAAACCAATCCGTCAATTTTTTCAGGAAAAGAAACATCATCTAAACTGTCTATTAGGATGTCTTTTTGATAAAAATGAAGTTTTACATTATTCAATTCTGGAGTTTCTGTTCTAGAAATTCCGATGATTTGCGCTTCGTTTTGTAATTGTTTTGCTGTGGCTAAACCTATTCCGCTTCCACAACCGATAATGACTATATTTTTCATATTATTTTAACTTTTTGTTTATTTTTCTCACAGATTTCACAAATTTTAAATCTAAAATCTTACATCTAAAATCTCATTTATCTTTTTGATATTTTATTTAAACTAATGGTTTTCTGTCTGGTACATTTAAATCTTTCAATTTCTGGATTTCTCTTTTTGAGATGTTTTTGACTAATGCCAGAATTCACTCTTTTTCTCCAAAGATTGAAAGAACTTCTTTTTAGTTCAGTTCTCATTATAGCGATGGTTTCAGCTTCAGAAATTCCAAACTGAAAAGTAATGGCTTCAAACGGTGTTCTGTCTTCCCATGCCATTTCTATAATTCTGTCTATTTGTTCTACACTAAAATTTTTTTTCATCATTGGTCTAATTTTTCTAAAAAGTTTTGAGCTCTCACGAGATGTAATTCTTTTTGTTGCTCCGTCATTTTATTCCAAGTAATAAGCATCATGCTCAATCTTGGGTTTTTTCTGAAAAATTCCTTATTTTTAGCAATGAAATTCCAAAAAAGAGCATCCCAAATTTCTCCCCAATTTTCAGTGGAATAATCACTCATTTTTTTGAGATAGTTGCTTCCGCTGATATACGGTTTTGTGCTCATCAAACCGCCATCTGCAAACAAACTCATGCCATAAACATTAGGAACCATCACCCAATCATACGCATCGATGAACATTTCCATAAACCATTGATAGACGTCATTTGGATGAAATTCACACAAATTCATAAAATTGGCGAGAACCATCAATCGTTCAATGTGATGAGCGTAACCCGTTTTCAATATTTTTTTTATGGTTTTATCAATCGGAGCAATTCCTGTAGTTCCATCATAAAAAGATTTTGGAATTTTTCGTTGATGCTTCCAAAAATTTCGGGTTCTTTCGAAACTACCTTTGTAAAAATAAATTCCTCGAATAAATTCTCGCCAACCTAAAATCTGACGAATAAATCCTTCTAATGAATTGAGTGGAATTTCATTTTTTTGAGCAAATTCTATGGATTTTTCGATGATGTAATTTGGAGTTAAAAAGCCAATGTTCATCAATGGAGACAACACACTGTGATGCAAAAAATGCTCATGTTCTACAATGCTGTCTTCATAAATTCCAAATTCCAAAAATCTGTTTTCTAAGAAATTTTCAAGCCAAATTTCCGCTTCTGAATAGGTAGTTGGATAGATTTGATAATCTGTTAATTCCCCGTAATGATTTCCGAAATTTTCAGAAACGTATTTTTTGGCTTCTTTGAAAAAACGATTATTCTGAGGAAATGAAAAAGAAGGTGATTTTTTATTTTTAGGATATTTTTTTCTGTTTTCGGTATCGAAAGTCCATTTTCCGCCTATTGGTTTTCCGCTTTCTAAAAGGATATTTCTAGAAATGCGCTGTTGCTTGTAAAAATCAGTTTGATGATAATGCTTTTTGCCTTCAAAATAAACCTTTAAATCTTCTTTTGAATTGATAAAACTTGGGTTTTCAATAATCTCAA
This sequence comes from Cloacibacterium sp. DMC96, assembly GCF_056313765.1. Taxonomy (NCBI): domain Bacteria; kingdom Pseudomonadati; phylum Bacteroidota; class Flavobacteriia; order Flavobacteriales; family Weeksellaceae; genus Cloacibacterium; species Cloacibacterium sp. DMC96. The sequence continues at coordinate 697,581 of NZ_JBQUZQ010000001.1, forward strand.
CTTCTAGTTTTGTCTTTAAAATTCTCTTTTCCAACCAATCGTCACAAACATCTATGATTTTGATTTTTTCAAAACCTTCTTGTTCTAAAAATTGTATTAAATTTCGAATATCTGAAAGCTCCGAAATGCTTTCTATATACTGAACTTTGAATCCTTTTTCGAGTAGAAAGTTTTCATAGAAGTTCATAGTAGCTCTATGAAAAGCCAGTTTCTGTTGGTGAAATGTATACTGTTTGAAAAACAAAAATTCTTCCACTAAAAAGACAGGAATTTCCTTTTCAAGAAATGAAATCTCTTGAAACAACTGATGCGGAAATATCAATTGTGCCGTTTTTAGTGGTTTTTCAGCCATAAATTTCTAAATTTTTTATTGCTATCATATTGTTCAGCTTGTTTTTCTGTGTTGAAACTTCTGTCTCGTGTATCATTTCCTATTCCAGCCAAATACAACCAGTTTCCGTAATTGCTGTGAACATCATAATCGATGAGCATTTCTTCGAAATAGGCTGCACCAATTCGCCAATCTAGTTTTAGATTTTTACAGAAATAAGAAGCTACATTTTGTCTTCCTCGATTGCTCATGAAACCCGTTTTTTGGAGTTCAATCATGTTGGCATTCACAAATTCTGAGTGCGTTTTTCCAGAAACCCACTGTTCTAATTTTTTAGGATTATTCTGAAATTCTACATTTTTATGGGATTGAAGTCCGTTTTTGTAAAAAATTTCATTGCGGTGTTGCAAAGCAATAAATTTGAAATAATCTCGCCACAGCAATTCGAAAATCAACCAATACGTAGATTCATTGGCTCCGAATTTTTGTTCAAATTTTTTCACTTCATCATAAATGGAAACCGCTGAAATACTTCCATTAGCCAACCACGACGAAAATTTGGAACTGTAATCACTTCCTACCAATCCATTTCTGGTATTTTTATAATCTTTAAGCAATTGAGTTTCCTCAAAATAATAATGCAGTCTTTCCCAAGCTGCGTTTTCACCGCCAGAAAAAGGAAATGCTGAATGAGGATGCGTTTTAAAATTTTCAAAACCTAATTTTTCTAAATCAATTTTGTCTGATGGAATTTCTAGCTCGAAATAAACTTTTCTTTTTTTTGTTTTTAAAGGTTTTCTTACGATGAAATTCTTTTCAACCTTGTTTCTGAAAGTGGTAAAAAGTGCAGGGATTTTTTCTAATTTTCCGAAAACAAATTCAGGTTCTAGCAAGAATTGAGAATAATATTTTTCAAATTTCACATGAGGTAAGACAGAAGAAACGCTCTTTTCTACATCTATTTCTTCTTGAGTAAATTCTTCTTCACAAAAGATTTTTTGAATAGAGTAGTGTTCATTGATTTTTTCAAAAATATCCTTTGTTTTTCCAAATTTTGTTAGAAAAGGAATATTGAGTTCAGCAAGATTTTGTTTTAAATCTTGAACACTTTCTAACAAAAATTTTGCACGAAATTTTCCGATTTTTCTGAAACCAAACTGCTTTTTTTGATAAAAATCTTCATCGAAAATATACAATGCTATAAAAGGCAAATCTTCTTGAGCTGCCTTAAATAGTGATATTTGGTCTTTGGTTCTTAAATCATTTTTGAACCAAACGATGTTGATTTTTTGTTTTTCCTGCATTTTTCGCTACAATATTTCACTTCTTCCCAGTCTTTTTTCCATTTTTTGCGCCAGTTAAAAGGGAAACCGCAAACTTCACAGATTTTTGAGGGCAAATTTTTAGGCATTTTCTACCATGAATTTTTGATAATGGTTAATTTCTATTCCTTCAGCTCTTAAATCGTGCATCATATTATATAAACCAAAAAACGTTCGGTTCAGATAAATAAAATGTCTAGAACCACGATTGGTATTCATGTTTTTTAAATCGCTGAGTTTAGCATAACGCTGACCTAAATCTGCAATTTCTTGGAAGAAATTTTCATCAGAAAAGTCAAAAAAATCTTGATTAAATGGTCTGGTAAATAATTCTAACATTTCATGGAAAAGCTTGCTAAAAAAAACTTTTTCTTCTGATGAATCTTCGGGTTTTAGAATTTCTAATTCATACAATTTTTGTTCAAAAAATGCAGGATTCATTAGATTTTCCAGTTTAGCCAATTCAAAGTAAGGCTCATAAAAATCACTCGGAATTTCCTTCACGCAACCAAAATCTATCACCATTAATTCGCCTTTTTCCGAAATCAAAAAATTTCCAGGATGTGGATCTGCGTGAACTTGCTTCAAAACGTGCATTTGATACATGTAAAAATCCCAAAGTGTTTGTCCGATTTTATTCAGCATTTTCTGTGGATGCTTGGTTTTAATAAATTCAGAGAAATGTTTTCCGTGCAACCAGTCCATCGTGATGATTTTTTCGCATGAGAATTCTGGATAATATTTTGGGAATTTTATATTTTCTAAATGAGCACATTGTTGCGCAATTTGCTCACTTCGTGAGAGTTCTAAATCATAATTGGTTTCTTCATACAATTTATCTTCTACTTCTTTAAAGTACGATTCAGAACCTTCTTTTCTGATGTTGAACATCTTCATCGCAATAGGTTTTACCAATTTCAAATCGCTGGAAATGCTTTCTTGAACTCCAGGATATTGAATTTTTACGGCCAATTCTTGACCTTTTTTTTTGGCTTTATGAACCTGACCAATACTCGCTGCATTGACTGATTCTGGCGAAAATTCATCAAAAATATCTTCAGGATTTTTACCAAAATATTTTCTAAAAGTCTTTTTAACCAAAGCTCCAGAAAGTGGCGGAACCGAAAACTGCGAAAGCGAAAATTTTTCTACATAAGCTTGCGGCATTATATTTTTTTCCATACTCAGCATTTGTGCTACTTTCAGCGCAGAACCTTTCAATTCCTTTAAACTGTCATAGATGTCTGCTGCATTGTCTTCGTTTAGAATTTTTTTGGCTTCTTCTTCGTCTTTGGTGATTTTGTTGCCGTAATATTTAATGTAATTTACGCCAACTTTTGCACCGGCTTTCAGTAAATTGCTGGCGCGTTCTATTTTTCCCGTGGGAATTTTATTGAGGGTTTTCATTTTTTACGATTTTTGAAATTTTTCTTTCCACAAGAATTTTCCTAAATCAATGATTTTTTTCAAAGGTTCATTGTTTAAGAATTCAAAACCTGTGTCAATGGTTTTTTCGATGAATAAATCTGTTTTTTCAAAACTTGGAGATTCGTCTTTTTGCCAAAATTCAATGATAGAGAGAAAATGTAACCAAAGCGCTTCTTCTCTAGATTTTTCATTGAAATTTTTAATAGAATCTTTAGCTTTTTCTAAAATTTCTAAGTCATTAAAGTCTAATGTTTTAATAAATTTTTGATGTTCAGATTTTAGTTCTTGGAGTTTTTGTAATGTAGAAAGATTCTTTTTCCCTAAAATCATAAGAACTAAAGACCTATTCATGGTAAGGTTTTCAAAAAAGATGAAATAAAGATTCAGTAATCTTTCTTTAGCACTCATGTCTTCATAACCTTCGATTTCTAGAGAAAGTTCTAAAGATTTTTGAAAAAAATGCTTTAAAATTTCTTTCTCCAGATGTTCGAAGCTTGAAAAGAATTGATAAAATTCTTTTTCATCAAAGTGATTTTCTTTTGCAAAAACGAAGATATTTTTAGGTCTTTCTCCGTGAGTAAGTAAATAATTTCCGTAATCGGATAAAACTTTTTCTGAATTGATGGTTTTATTTTTCATATTTCAATTTTTTTAAATCGGTTTGTATTCCTTTAATAATGAGTTTTTTTGAGTTAATTTCTATTAATTGATACATTCAATAGAATTTATTGATGACAAAAATAGTAAAATATTTTACTACTTAACAAAATAAAGTATAAATTTGTACAATAATTATGATTTAAAAAATAGATAATATGATCAAGATACAAGCAGAATCAAAATTGCCTACAGATTTTGGAAAGTTCAAAATTGTAGCGTTTTCAGAATCACAAGAAGATTGGATGCCACACATTGCATTAATTTCTGAAAACACAGATTTTAACGGAGTGGTAAACGTAAGAATTCATTCAGAATGTATTACGGGAGAGATTTTTCATTCTCAAAAATGCGAGTGTGGTCAACAATTAGATGCATCTATGAAATATATTGATGAAAATGGAGGAATTATTTTATATCTTCGTCAGGAAGGTAGAAATATTGGGATTATCAATAAAATAAAGGCTTATCAGTTGCAAGAATTAGGTCTTGATACAGTAGAAGCTAATCTTCAGTTGGGTTTACCAGCAGATGATAGAGATTTTAATGTAGCCATAGAAATTCTAAATATTTTAGGCGTTAAAAAAATCAATCTTTTAACGAATAATCCCGAAAAATTAAGTTTTGTGGAAAACAGTAATATTCAATTGGTGAAGAGAATTCCACTGAATATTAAGGCTAATCATATCAATAAATCATATTTAGAAACCAAAAAAAGTTATTTTGGACATCAATTAGAAGAAGCATTATCATCAATATAAAAAATTAAATACCCTTGAAAACAACAGTAATTATTGGTTCCGGATTTTCTTCGCTAGCTTCTGCTTGTTATATGGCAAAAGCGGGTTACAAAGTGACGGTTTTAGAAAAAAATGAACAATTAGGAGGAAGAGCTTCCATGATGGAAATTGATGGCTATAAGTTTGATATGGGGCCAAGTTGGTATTGGATGCCAGATATTTTCGAGAGATTTTTTGCAGATTTTGGCAAAAAAGTTTCAGATTATTATGAGCTAGAAAAACTTTCGCCAGCTTATAGAGTGGTTTTTGGTGAAAATGAATACATCGACATCGAAGATACTCCAGAAAAAATCATTGAAACTTTCGAAAGAATAGAACCAGGCAGCGGAAAACATTTGAAAAAATTCATGGATGAAGCACAAGAAAACTACCGAATTGCGATGCAGGATTTGGTGTATAATCCAGGTTTATCATTGCTAGAATTGGTTTCTGTAGAAAGTGCTAAAAGACTAAATTTATTTGTAAAAAATATTTCTGAGCAAGTAAGAAAGGAAATCAAAAATCCTAAATTGAGAAGTATTTTAGAATTTCCAGTGTTATTTTTAGGTGCAAAACCGAATAAAACTCCAGCTTTCTACAACTTTATGAATCATGCAGATTTCGGGTTGGGAACTTGGTATCCGAAAGGTGGTTTCAATGCGGTTGCACTTGGAATGGTGAAATTAGCCAAAGAATTAGGCGTAGAATTTCATGTGAATGAAGAAGTTATTGGAATAGATTATGAAAATAATCAAGCCAAAAAAATCAGAACTCAAAATGGAGTTTATGAAGCTGATGTTTTCATTTCTGGAGCAGATTATGCACACACCGAAAAACTCTTGAACGGAAACCGAAATTACAGTGAAGAATATTGGCAAAAGAAAACTTTTGCGCCGAGTTCTTTCTTATATTATGTAGCTTTTAACAGAAAAGTTAACCATCTTTTGCATCATAATTTGTTCTTTGATACAGATTTTGAAGCGCATGCAAAAGAAATTTATGATACCAAAGAATTACCAAAACAACCTTTGTTTTATGCTAATTTTTCAAGTAAAACAGATGATTCCCTTTGTGAAGAAGGTAAGGAAGTTGGATTTTTCCTTATTCCAGTTGCGGTAGATTTAGAAGACAACGAAGAAATTCACGAAAAATATTTCCAGTTGATTCTCGATAGAATTAAAAAATGCACAGGAGAAGATTTAAGTGATGCCATAGTTTTCAAAAAATCATTCGGTGTAAAAGATTTCAAAGAGCGTTATCATTCTTGTAGAGGAAACGCTTATGGTTTGGCAAATACTTTATTGCAAACCTCGGTTTTAAGACCAACGATTAAGAATAAAAAATTGAAAAATTTCTTTTATACAGGGCAATTAACTGTTCCAGGACCTGGAGTTCCACCTGCATTGATTTCAGGAAAAGTAGTGACAGATTATATTCTAAAGAACAATTAATCTGTTGAAAATTTGTTAGACTCAATTTTAAACCACACAAAACACAAGAAAAATGAATAATTTTCAAATTTTTAATCACATTTCTGGATTAACCTCGAAAATGGTTACCGAAAAATACAGCACTTCGTTTTCTAGAGCTTCTACTTTGTTTAAGCCAGAAATTCGTCAGCATATTTATAATATTTATGGTTTCGTACGTTTTGCAGATGAAATTGTAGATACTTTTCATGATTATGACAAAGCAAAATTGCTAGATGAATTCGAGAAAAACTACAGAGATGCACTAGAAAATGGTATTTCACTAAATCCTATTCTTCATTCTTTTTGTACTACACAGAGAGAAAAAAATATTCCTCAGCATTTGGTAGATGCTTTTTTGCACTCTATGAGAATGGATTTGGGAGATATCAAGGATTTGAATGACGAAAAATACAATGAATACATCTACGGAAGCGCAGAAGTAGTAGGTTTAATGTGTTTGAAAGTCTTTGTAGATGGGAATGAAAAAGAATATCAAAAACTGAAACCTTATGCACAAAGTTTAGGAGCTGCGTTCCAAAAAATAAACTTCTTAAGAGATATTTCTGCAGATTATACAGATTTAGGAAGAACCTATTTCCCGAATGTGAATTTCAGAAATTTTTCTCAACAAGATAAATTAGAAATCGAAAAAGACATTGCTAAAGATTTTGAACATTCTTTAATTGGTATTAAAATGTTGCCGATGTCTTCTAGATTAGCGGTTTTTATGGCTTATAAATATTACACGAATTTATTCAAGAAAATTAAAAAATGTAAGCCAGAAATATTGATGCACAAAAGAATCAGTGTTTCTAATGCGAGAAAAGTTTATCTTTTCGGAGAGATGATTTTGTTTAAAAATCTTAACTTCGTAAGATAAATTTAAAATCTATGAAAAAGTTAGTTCTTGTATTTTTATTGTTTTGCAGTTTCATCAATGCACAAAGTTTAGTAGAGTTAAGAGGTTACCTTCAAAAAGGAGAAAACTCAGAAGAAGTAAGTAAAACCCTTATTTCAAAATCTAAAAATGCTTATGATACAACTAAAAAGCCTATTTATATGGCATTTTATGCGGTAGGTAATTTTTTTATGGCAAAACACGCATCTAATCCTTTGAATAAATATTCTTATTTCAATAAAGGGAAAAAGTTGCTTGAAGATGCAATTAAAAAAGAACCCAACAATATAGAAATCAGATTAATGAGATTGATTTCTCAAGAAAAAACACCAAGTTTTTTGGGTTACAATAAAAATATAGAATCAGACCGAAACTTCATTATTAAAAACTATAAAAATTCAGACGATGAAAATCTAGTGAAATTCATCAAAAACTATTTAAAAATTTAAAATTATAAAATGGAAGCATTGCAATATTTTTTCATCACGTTAGGCGTTTTCGTTACCATGGAAGGTGTCACTTGGCTCACGCACAAGTATATTATGCACGGTTTAGGCTGGTACTTTCACGAAGATCATCACCAACCAGGTTACCCTCACGTTTTTGAAAAAAATGATTTCTTTTTTGTGATTTTTGCAATTCCCAGTATTCTGTTATTCTATTTCGGAACGGTAAATGGAATCAACTATCTTTTTTTCATTGGACTAGGAATTTTACTGTACGGAATGGCGTATTTTTTAGTGCATGATGTTCTCATTCACAGACGTTTTAAATGGTTTGATAAAACCAATAACTGGTATTTACGCGGATTGAGAAAAGCGCACAAAATGCACCATAAACATCTTGGAAAAGAAGAAGGAGAGTGTTTCGGAATGCTTATCGTGCCTTTGAAATATTTCAGAGAAGCCATGAATTCAAAAGTGGCATAGTCAATAATTTAAAATCAAAGTTTTGCAACAATATTATTACATAGCTCTAGATATCTTGAGTTTCAGCATTCCTTTTATTTTCAGTTTTGAGAAAAAATGGATGAATTTTATCCGTTTTTGGAAGCCTTATTTTTTGGCAATCATTACAGTAGGGATTTTCTTCATTTTATGGGATATTTATTTTGCTTACCAAAATGTTTGGGGTTTTAATGACGAATATTTAATGGGAATCAGATGGTTTAAATTGCCATTAGAAGAATGGTTATTTTTCTTGCTTATTCCATATTCCAGCAATTTTATTCACTATTCTTTAGAATATTTCTTCCCGAAATTGCAGTTGACCAAAAAATGGGCACAATGGATTTCTGTCCTTCTATTAATCGTAAGTGCAAGTGTTTTTGCCACGAATTTAGATAGAATTTACACTGCAGCAAGTTTTGGTTTGTTTGCATTATTGATGATTTTTCAAATTTTTTATCAATGGGAATATGTGCGAAAGTTTTACATCAGTTTTGTGCTGATTTACGTGCCGTTTTTCTTTGTTAATTCCGCTTTGACGGGAAGTTATTCGGGAAATCCAGTGGTTTTTTATGACAATAATGAAAACCTCGGAATCAGACTTGGAACCATGCCTTTAGAAGATAGTTTTTACTGTTTTTCGATGCTTTATGGAAGTGTCTTGTTATTCGAATATTTTAGAAGAAAATGGAACTATTCTTTATCAATGTCTATAAAATCTTAATTTAAAATAAAATTCAAAGATGAAAATCAATATAAAAAAGCAGTCAGGAATTTATACCTTAACTTCGGAACAGATTCTTCCTATTTCTCTAGAAAAAGCTTGGGAATTTTTCACCCATCCTAATAATTTAGACAGAATTACGCCGAAAGAAATGCAATTCGAAATCACCAATAATCCGCCAGATAAAACGTATCTTGGTCAAATTATTACCTATAAAATAGGAATTTTACCAATGGTGAAGAGCAACTGGATTACAGAAATTACGCATTTTGAAGACGGAAAGTTTTTCGTAGATGAACAGCGTTTTGGACCTTATGCAATGTGGCATCACGAACACCATTTTGAAGCTACAGAAGATGGAAAAGTGAATATGACGGATATTGTCAATTTCAAATTACCAATGGGAATATTAGGTGATGTATTGGCAGGTTTTTATGTGAAAAATAAAGTGAAATTTATTTTTGAAAGTCGTTACGAAATTTTAGAAAAAATCTTTAAATCATGAAAATTTTTCTTACAGGAGCCACAGGTTATATCGGGAAAAGACTTCTCATTCAGTTGTTAGAAGAAGGACATCATGTGGTGTGTTCTGTAAGAGACCGAAAAAGATTAAGTCTTAAACTCTATCAAAATCATCTTGAGAAAATTCAAATCATAGAAAATGATTTTCTAGATGAGAATTCTTTACAAAATATTCCTCACGATATAGATTTTGCTTATTATCTGGTGCATTCTATGTCATCTAACGATGGAGATTTTTTAGAAAAAGAGAGAATTTCTGCCGAAAATTTCAAAAAAGCATTAGAAAAAACTGCAGTGAAGCAAGTCGTTTTTTTGACGGGCATTATCAATGAAGAAAAACTTTCTAAACATCTTCAATCCAGAAAAAATGTAGAGCAAGCATTGAAAAGCCAAAAATATGCTTTAACCTGTCTCAGAGCTGGAATAATAGTAGGTTCAGGAAGTGCTTCTTTTGAAATTATCAGAGATTTGGTAGAAAAATTGCCAATTATGGTTGCTCCAAAATGGTTGAAAACCAAATGTCAACCTATCGCGATTCGTAATGTAATTCAGTTTTTAACCAAAGTTATCGGTGTAGAAAAAACCTATAATCAAAACTACGATATTGCGAGTGATGATGTACTTACTTATAAAGAAATGCTCCTTCAATATGCAGAAGTGAGAGGTTTGAAACGTTGGATTTTCACTGTTCCTGTAATGACGCCGAAATTGTCTTCGTATTGGTTGTATTTCATCACTTCTACTACGTATTCTTTAGCGGTGAATTTGGTTGACAGTATGAAAATAGATGTAATCGCAAGACAAAATTCTTTGGCTTCGGACTTAGGAATTCATTTGTTCTCTTACAAAGAAGCAATTAACATGGCTTTTGACAAAATCAAGCAAAATGATGTGTTGAGCAGTTGGTATGATTCTTTTACCAATCAGTTTCACAAGCGAAATGTTTGGCAGTATTTAGAAGTTCCAGAGAAAGGTTGTTTTACCGATTTTAGAAAGATGAAAGTAGATGATGAAGAATTGGCGATGGAAAGGGTTTTCAGTATTGGTGGGAAAACAGGCTGGTATTATGCCAATTTTCTATGGAAAATAAGAGGTTTTTTAGATAAATTAATGGGTGGAGTAGGATTGAGAAGAGGAAGAAGAAACCAAAACGAATTAGAAGCTGGAGATTCTCTAGATTTTTGGCGCGTTTTATATGCCGATAAAGAAGAAAAACGCCTTTTACTCTTCGCCGAAATGAAAGTTCCTGGCGAAGCTTGGTTAGAATTTTATATTAAAAATGGAGAGTTGTACCAAGAAGCAACCTTTCGTCCTTTAGGTTTATCGGGAAGATTGTATTGGTATTCAGTTTTGCCATTTCACGGTTTAATTTTCAATGGAATGTTGAGGAAATTGGCGGGAAAATAATTATTCCACCGCTACAGAATCATCACCACGATTGTCTGCAACTGCGGTTGCGTTACCATTTTCGTCGATTACAATCATTTCAACTCTACCAATTCCGCTGCGTTTTTCGAATTTGTAATTTTTTTGTTCTAAAATTTTCAAAGTGTTTTCTGGAAAATTTTTCTCTACAAAAACCATTTCTGGCAACCATTGTTGATGAAATTTTGAAGAATTCACCGCTGAACTTGGTGTCATTTTGAAATCAATTACATTCACGATGCTTTGATATACAGAAGTAGGAATCGTAGTTCCACCAGGAGTTCCCACCACAATGTAAGGTTTTCCGTTTTTCAAAACGATGGTTGGTGTCATTGATGAAAGCATTCTTTTATTGGGTTCAATTTTATTGGCTTCACCACCTACTGCTCCAAACATATTCGGAACGCCTGGTTTTACAGAAAAATCATCCATTTCATTATTCAAGAAATAACCGCCACCTTTTACTACAACTTTGCTTCCGTATAAACCGTTTAAAGTAGTCGTAACAGCAACTGCATTTCCAAATTTATCAATAATAGAAATATGCGTAGTTTCTGTAGACTCTTGAGGTTGGGCAATAATTTTCCCAACTTCTGCACTTGGAGTAGCTTTTTCAAAACTGAAATTTTTCCAACGATTTTTTAAATATTCTTCAGAAATAAGCATTTCGGTTTTGTCTTCTATAAAATCTGGGTCTCCCATAAATTCTGCACGGTCTGCAAAAGCTCTGCGTTCTGCTTCTACCATAACTTGAACTGCTTCTGGAGAGTTTTGTGGATATTTTTCTAAATTTTCAAAACTGCTCATTTTAAGCATTTGAGCCAAAAGAATTCCACCACTCGAAGGAAGAGGCATCGAAACAATTTCGTGATTTTTATAATCGAATTGTAATGCTTTTCTTTTTTTGGTTTTATAATTTTTCAGGTCTTCAAGGGTAATAATTCCGTTTCCTCGCTTCATTTCGTCAACTAAAAGTTGAGCGTTTTTACCTTCATAGAAAGCTTTTTGACCTTGTTTTTGAATTAATTTTAAAGTTTTAGCCAATTCTTTTTGAACTAAAATATCTCCTTTCTTCCAAGGAATTTCTTTGGTAAAAGCTGTTGGATGTGAATTGTGTTTTAGAAAATCTTCTCGGGTGTCATTAAGTAAATTCGCTTCTCTTTCTGTAAGGGCAAACCCTTTTTGTGCTAAATCTATTGCTGGTTGAATTAAAACTGACATTGGCAATTTCCCGAATTTTTGATGCGTGTAAAACATTCCAGAAACCGAACCAGGAACACCGACTGCCAATCTTCCGTTTTGTGATAAATCAGTATTGGCTTTTCCTTTTTCATCGAGATACATATCTCTGGAAGCGTTTTTAGGAGCAGTTTCTCTATAATCCAATGAGATTTTTTCGCCATCTTTAGTGTAACCTACTAAAAATCCACCACCTCCAATATTTCCAGCTTGTGGATAAACAACTGCCAAAGCAAATTGCGTAGCAATCGCAGCATCAAAAGCATTTCCGCCCTTTTTTAGAATTTGAGCACCTGCTTCACTTGCGAGAGGATGCGCAGAAACGACCAAACCTTTTTCTTTTGCCTTGACTTCTTTTACAATATTAATATTGGTAAATTGAGCAGAAACTGTTTGCGTTAAAAAGAGGAGAAGGAAAAGTAGATTTTTCATTATATAAATTTTAGTTCCGATTTATATTCTTCTATATCTTCTCTGATTAAATAACTTTCTAATTCTTTTTTTGAATTAAAACCATTTAATTTTTCTCTATATCTGTGAGCTATTTCAGAATTTTCTATTTCTAATTTTCTGTTTTTACTTAATTCTAAAAATTCAATTTCTTGGTCAATTCCTAAAAATCTTCTATTAATTAAATTTGCTGCAATTCCAGTTGTAGAACTTCCTGTAAAAGGATCTAAAATCCAAGCTTTTGGTTTTGTAGATGCAAGTATTATTCTTGTGAGAACAGATAATGGTTTTTGTGTTGGATGTTTTCCACAAGATTTTTCCCAACGAGCAATTGCGGGAAGTTTCCATACATCTTTCATTTGTTTTCCATCATTTAAACTTTTCATTAATTCATAGTTGTAATAATGAGGAACTTTTTCTTCTTTTCTAGCCCAAATAATAAGTTCTGAGGAATGAGTAAAATATCTGCAAGAGAAATTTGGAGGTGGGTTGTTTTTCTCCCAAGTAATTACATTTAGAATTTTAAAGTTTAATTCTTGTAGAATTTGTCCAATTGAAAATATATTGTGATAAGTTCCGCTTATCCAAATTGTACCATTGTCTTTTAATTTCTCTCTTACTAATTTTAACCAGTTTCTATTAAAATCATTTATAAAGTCAAAGCCTTCTGATTTGTCCCATTTTCCTTTATTTACAGAAACAATTTCTCCACTTTGTATTGATAAGCCGTTATTAGAAAGAAAATAAGGAGGATCTGCAAAAACCATATCAAACTTATGGTCAAATTCAGACAAAAATTTCATAGTATCTCCGTGTAGAAGATAAAAATCTTTGTCGTCTGATTTGAAATAAGGTTTAATCATAGTTACAAATTTATAATATGGGTGTAAAGCATATTTCTGCCTTGTCCTGACCAATATGTAACATCTTGTTCAATAAATAACCATCTTAAAGTTTTAAGTACTAACTCGTATGTTTCTCCTAAAATTGGTAAATTATTACAAAAAGCAAAAGCTGTATGATAAGGTTCACAATTATAAATTGACTGTATAGCTTGTAATAGTAAATTCCATTCAACGTGAGTTAAATTTTGCTTTTTAATCGTCAAATCTTGAGTTATAAAATCATGTCTAGGTGATTTGTCATTACCATTATTAAATGTAATATGGTTTTCTTCAATAAATATAACGAAATCACACCCTTTGTTTAATCTTCCTGGTCTTTCAAGATATATTCTATTTCCATTTGCTAAAGTTTCAACAAAATATCTGTATTTAGAGTTAGGATTTTCTGTTATCCATTGATTAAGAATGTGGGTTCTCAAAACTACTCGGTTATTAATGTTATCAACATAAATATTTAAGGGAATAGAATTATCTGGTCTAATTGTCATTGGTTAAAATTCTAATATTTCTTCTTCTTGAATTTTTTTAATAAAATCTTCAAGTGTTATCAAGTTGTATAAACTAGGAATAATATTATACGCTTCCTCTAATTTATTTTTGGCAGAAAACCAACCTTGTCCATCAGTTATCCAAACAAATTCATAGTTTGGATATTGATTGATTTTCGGTGCAACATCAGAATATGCTCTTGCTGTTTCATTCAGTTTTGAACCACCACCATTATAATAATTGGTTTCAATCAGATAGGTTTTCTTTTTGGTTTTAATGACAAAATCAAAACGTTTTACATCTGCACCTAAACTAATGATTTCTGGAAAAATAGTATTGTTTACTTCCTTTTTGTAGAAAACTCCTGCTTTGTTAAAAATTAGAGATACAGCCTTTGACATATTATCGCCACCTCTATTTTTTCTTGCATTTGTATCTAATCCAACTTCAATTCCGAAAACATAATCAACAAGATTTGATATATCTTTATTTTTGAAAACTTCTGCTAGTCCTGTTTCTTCAATAAATTCTAAAACAAGTTCAGGAGTTTCAAAATATGTATCAAGCAATATAATTTCTCCTTTATTATTGAATGTTTTTGCTCTTTTGTTTTTACGGATTGCAATCAAAATGTCTAAAACTTCAAAAACTTTAGGGTTTTCTTCATACAATTCATATACAGCTTTATTCAAATCTTCTTTTCCAATCAAGTAATTTAATTGGTTCAATTTTATAGCAATTTTATTGACATTACTTTTTATTTTTTTAAAATCAGTAAAATAATCTAAAGTTGCATTTGTTTCCGAAAGTTGAGATAAGAAGATTTTAAATTGCTCCGACATATTCTATGTTTGTTCTATTTGTGATTAATAATTCAGTTAATTTCCCTCTTTTTTCAGGATTTGCATTAATACTTCTTTTTGCTTCAATTCGTTGAATATTAAAATCAGAATACAAATCATCAAAGAAATTGTCATTAATATCTTTTCCTTTTAAATCAGAATTACTTAAAATCCAATAATGATTTAAAGAATCTAATTTCTTACAGAAATCTCTTAATCTAATTTGTTCATCATCATTAAAATCATCTTTTGAATATGAATTAAAACTTGAAGTTTTGCTTAAAGGTTTGTAAGGAGGATCAAAATAAAATAGAGCAGGTCTTTCAGCAAAATCTAAAGTCTGTTGATAATCTCCAGTTAAAATTTCCACTTTTTTTAATGATTCACTTACTGCCAAAATATTTTCAGCATCACAAATTGTGGGTTTTTTATAGCTTCCAATGGGAACATTAAAAAAATTATTTTTGTTAACTCTATACAAACCATTAAAACAAGTTCTATTTAAAAAAATAAAAAATGCTGCTTGTTCTGTATTAGAAAATTTTCTGCTATTAAAATTTTCTCTTTTTTCTAGATAGTATTCTTTTTTTATTTCAGAATTATCTTCTAAAGAATGATATTCATTTTGAAATTGATTTAAAATTGAAATTAATTCAAAAGGAGAATGAGAAATTACTTTATAGGTGTTTGTTAAATCTGCATTTATGTCATTAATTATAGCTTTTTCAATTTTTGGAAAATTATTTAGCATCCAAAATAAAACCGCACCACTTCCAACGAAAGGTTCAATATAATTAAACTTATATTTTGTAAACTCTTTTGGTAATACTTTTTTTATGTCATTAATCAATTGAGTTTTTCCTCCTGCCCATTTTAAAAAAGGTTTTGCTTCTTTCATTTTCATAAAATTCTAAATCAAGCAAATTTAATTTTTTATTTTTTCAAAACCTAAATTTTGGCGAAAAGTTTCTACCAATTCCCGAATTGCGCCCCAACTTGAGTGGAGCTCTTTTTTATTTTTTGAGTAAGGATTTTGCGTTGAAAAAATAAAAAAAGCGGGAACGGAAGGCGGGAATTTGGCGCCATAAAAAATAATAACAACCGATTAGACGAAGTCAAATTTAGCACCCAAAATATTTTAGGCATAATATTTTTAATAACCCTTTAATTTTTCTAAATTTGTGAAAATCCTAAAATTTAAAAATGGAAACCGATACGCACACGGAAAAAATTCTTATTACTGGTGCTTTAGGACAAATAGGCACCGAACTGACCAATAGATTAGTGGAAATTCATGGCGCAGAAAATGTGATTGCTTCTGGACTTGATAGATGGGACAAAAAGCTTACTTCTGCGGGATTTTATGAGAGAATGGACGTTTCTAACACGCAATTGGTAAGACAAGTTTGTAAAGATTACGAAATTACTACTGTTTATCATTTGGCTTCTTTATTGTCTGGAACTTCAGAAAGACAGCCACAATTCGCTTGGAAACTGAATGTAGAGCCGCTACTGAATTTATTAGATATGGCAAAAGAAGGTTTGATTAAAAAAGTGTTTTGGCCAAGTTCTATTGCGGTTTTTGGGAAAGGAATTCCTAAGGAAAATGTGGGGCAAGATGTAGTTCTAAATCCTACAACGGTCTACGGAATCTCTAAAATGGCAGGAGAAAAATGGTGCGAATATTACCATGAAAAATACGGAGTAGATATTAGAAGTATCAGATATCCGGGTTTAATTTCTTGGAAAACTCCAGCAGGTGGTGGAACTACGGATTATGCAGTAGAAATCTTCTACGAAGCAATTGAAGAAGGAAAATACAAATCTTTCATCTCTGAAAATACAGCAATGCCAATGTTGTACATGGATGATGCAATAAATGCAACGCTAAAACTCATGGAAGCGCCATCAGAAAATCTTACGGTAAGAAGTTCGTATAATTTGGGCGGAATGAGTTTTACACCAAAAGAATTGGCAGCAGAAATTAAAAAAGAAATTCCAGAATTTGAAATTTCTTATGAGCCAGATTTCAGACAAGCCATTGCGGATTCTTGGCCAGCTTCTATAGATGATTCTGTGGCGAAAAAAGATTGGGGTTTAACCTATGATTTTGGCATTACAGAAATGACCAAGGATATGATTAAAAACCTGAAAGTGAAATTGGGAAAATAGTCAAGTGATAGGATTTTAGAATGCTAGAGTTGTAGAGAACTTAAATTCTTCACCACAAAATAATTTTAAACTTTGTCTGCGGATTGTAGACAAAGTTTTTTATTTTTACGTTATGGTTTTACTTACTTTTAACATCATCGCTCCCGAAATTCCAGTTTCTTATCAAAAAATAGTTGCTGAAGAGGAACTATTAAAGATTACAACAGATGGAACAAAGAAAATTCTGGAAATTCTAGAAAAATATCAAGTTCACACTACTTTTTTTGTAGAAATTTCTCTGGTGGAAAAGTTACCCGAACTTTTAAAAACCATTACTAAAAAAGGTCATGAATTGGGCTTGCTCAATAAATATTCTTATCAAAAAGAAATAGAAACGGCTAAAGATTTCTTAGAAGAACTGACCGGAAAAACCATCAGAGGAATGAGACAGTTTCCCGAAAAAAGGCTAAGTTCTGAAAAACTGAAAGCCATGCAATTTATTTATCGTTCACCGCTAGATTTTTCTAATATTTTCTTTTTCAAAAATGCTTTAGAAAGAAAAATTGCATACGAAGAACATGAAATTATGGTGATTCCAGAAAGTGTTTCCCCGTATTCTAGACTTCCGTATAATGATTTTACGTTTCAGATGATTCCCATGAAATTTTATCAAAATATGGTGACTGAAACGTTGCAAAAAGAAGAATATGTGATGATTTATCTTAATTCTTGGCAGTTTGTAGAACTCAATGATAAAAAGTTTGGATTGTCTTTTTACAGAAAATACAATCTTGGCGTACAAATGGAAGAAAAACTTGATCGTTTTCTAAAATTTGTAGAAGAAAATGATTTGGCTATTACCAGAATGAAGGATTTCTTTTTCTAAAATTCGATTGAAAAAATAAAACGCAAAGATTTATACTCTTTTTATACTGAATAAGTAAGCAAATAAATCATTCGCTTTAGCGAATTGAATAAGCGAGAGCTTTATGCGAATTTATTCGCTTCTTTGCTTTCTTAAAAAAAACAATGGATAGATAAATCTTTGCGTTTCAAAATAAATTATACCAATTCTATAACGGTAATTTCTGGGTTGATGCCCACTCTTCCAGGATAGGCAATAACGCCGAAACCTCTGTTTACATAGAGATATTTTCCTTCTGATTCATATAAATCAGCCCATTTTTTGTATTTGAATTTTACTGGTGACCATTTGATGTTTTTCAAATCTAAACCAAATTGCATTCCGTGAGTATGACCAGAAAGGGTTAGGTGAACATTGGTTTTATGTTTTTTTACCACTTCGTCAAAGTGAGTTGGGTCATGGCTCATCAAAACTTTAATCGCATCTTCAGGAACGCCCTTCAAAGCTTTGTCTAAATCACCATATTGTGGAAAAGGTTTGATTCCCCAATTTTCTACTCCCAAAAGATAAATTTTCTCTCCATTTTTTTCTAAAGCAATATTTTCATTGCGCAGCATTTTAAAACCAGCTTCGGCTTGATAGTTTTTCAAAGTTGGGATGTTTTGCGCCTTTTCTTCTCGAGAATTCCAAGCGCCATAATCGCCATAATCATGATTTCCTAAGATAGAAAATTTGCCGTCTTTGGCTTTAATGCTTTTAAAAAGTGGAATAAATGGTTTGAATTCATCTGCATAATTATTCACCATATCACCGGTGAATAAAACCACATCTGCATCTTGTTCATTAATCAGGTCAATCGCTTTTTGTAATTTTTGAGGATTGAAAAAACTTCCACTGTGAACATCCGAGATTTGAACAATTTTATAACCTTTAAAATTTTCAGGGAGGTTTTTAAATCTCAATTTTACTTTTCTTACCGTGTGTCTGTATTTTCCGAAAATTATGCCATCTATTGCCAATGCTGAGAAAATTCCAGCAGCAGCAAGAGCAGTATTAGAAATAAATTTTCTGCGTTCTGGGAAATAGTTTTCATTAGCGGTGAAATATTTAAAACCAAATTCTACAAATCTGGTAAAATCTCCAATCAATAAAAATATTACAGACAATAATTTCGGGAAAACGAAAATCATGACCGCAGAAACCATTAATTGAATTTGTTGATGGTCTCTGGAAGCTCTATTAAATGTTAAAATCCAAAATAAGATGATTCCATAAGCCAAAAGCGTAAAAACCCAATATCCAATTCTAATGTAATTATTGGTGGTGATATTTCTAATCGCTTGATAGACATATATTTCGATGATGAAAAATACAGCGAGTAATATTATAAAATTTGTTTTCATAAATAATTTTTCATAAAAAAACTCCGACAAGTTAAGTAGTCGAAGTTTTGTATATTTTGTTTCAAAATTCTGATTAAGGCATCTTGTAAACAATACAGTTGATGTTCATTCCGGCACCTACAGAACCCATTACTACGTAACCACCTTTTTTGAAAGAATGACCTTTCATTTCTCCTTTTGCAATTAAATCAAACATAGTAGGAATAGTCGCTACTGAAGAATTTCCTAAATATTGAATGGTCATAGGTGACACATTTTCGTCATATTCTGATTTTCCGTATAATTTATACAATCTAGAAACCATAGCGTGATCCATTTTTGCATTGGCTTGGTGCATTAAGATTTTATCAATGTCTTCTATGCCAATTTCTGCGCTATCCATTGTTTCTTTTACCGCAGCAGGAACATTTTTAAGGGCATATTCGTAAATTTTACGACCATGCATTCTGATATACATTTTTTCTTGGTCTGCTTCTGGATTAAGCGAATGAGAATTTTCTAAATACAAAAGTTCTTCTGCATTATCACAAACGGTATTGGTAGCAATAATTCCCACGTTTTCTTGTTCAGATTTTTGTAAAACTACGGCTCCAGCTCCATCTGCAAAAATCATTTTATTTCTGTCAAATGGGTCAGTTACACGACTTAATGTTTCACCACCAATTACCAAAACAGTTTTTGCTTTTCCTAGTTTAATTAAATCATCTGCTAAAATCATAGCTTCTACCCAACCTGGACAACCGAAAATCATATCATAAGTGATGCATTTTCTGTTCTTAATGCCCAATTTGTGTTTTACTCTTGCCGCCATATTCGGCATGAAATTCGCCATTCCGTTAGCTGAAACTTCTCCAAAATTACTCGCGAAAATGATATAATCGAGGTCTTCTTTTTCTATTTTAGCGTCATAAATGGCTTCTTTAGCAGCTTGTACACCAAGGTCAGAATTAAATTGGTCATTTCTCAGATATCTTCTTTCCTCAATTTCTGTGATGTCTACAAATTTTTTAATAATTTCTTCATTGGGTTTATCAATAAAATCTCCTGCGTCTGTATAAAACTTAGAGTTGATAAAATGAGAGCCATCAATTACTCTTTCTGGAATGCAACTACCTGAACCTACAATTACTGAACTTGGCATAATTTCTATATACATTTATAATTAAGGAGCAAATTTATAAATTAAATCATAACAAACGCATAGAAAATAATTATTAACTTTGCAATTCTCAATATTTTTTTAAATATGAAAAAAAATGCTCCTCTTATTGGGCTTATTGTCTCGGCAAGTGTAATGCTAATTGCCTTCGGAATTTATTATTTATTTTTAGCAAAGAAAAATGAATATTTAGTAGATAATCCTACTACTAAAACCTTTTATTTTAAGATTAATAACGGCGAAGAAAAAATCATTACTTCTGGTCAGTTTGTAAAAGTAGACCTTAACAGAGGGAAACAAAACAGCATTAAGGTTTTCGATAATAAAAAGAAGCTTCTTTTTGATTCTGCTTTTAATGTTTCACAATACAGAGGTTTATTGAATATTGCCGGAGAAGAATATTTTGTACACCGTCAGTTTTATGGCTATATTCCGAATAAAGATTCCCTATTGATGGCGAGTACTTTTGAAATGGACGGCGTAAAACTTCCTGGACATGTTACAAAGCATAAAAAATTATATATAGAAGACTTTTATTATAATGTAGACGAAGATTATGATAAAGTCATTAAAAATATTGATAAAGTAGAATCTAGAACTAAGATTTATAGAAAAGAAGATTTTAAACTTTTCTACAAAGAGAATTATCAATAAAACACCCAGAAAAAATTTAGCTAAAAATATTACTCAATACTTATTACATAAATACATGCAAGTAAAACCATACAATACCGATCAAAGTAAAAAAACTGAAGTAGAAGATATGTTTGATAACATCGCTCCAAAATATGATTTATTAAATCATGTTTTATCGATGAAAATAGATGTACTTTGGAGAAATACTTTAGTAAAATGGATGAATAAAGATGCGCCAAAACTCGTTTTAGACGTAGCAACAGGAACAGGTGATCTTGCCATTGCGGTACAAAAAGGAACTGGAGCAGAAGTAGTAGGTTTAGACCTTTCTCAACAAATGCTAAATGTAGGAATTGATAAAATTAAGAAGATTAATCTAGACCAAAAAATATCAATGCTAAAAGGAGATGCAGAAAATCTTCCTTTTGAGGATAATAAATTCGATGCAGTTTCCGTTGCATTTGGAGTAAGAAATTTTGAAAATTTAGAAAAAGGTTTAGCCGAGCTAAGAAGAGTAGTAAAAGAAAATTCAAGTGTTTACATTTTAGAATTTTCAAAAGTAGAAGGGTTTTTAGCGCCATTTTATATGTTTTATTTCAAAAATATTTTACCGCAAATCGGTAAGTTAGTTTCTAAAGATAATAGAGCATATACGTATTTGCCAGATTCTGTAAATGCTTTTCCTTTTGGTGAAAAAATGAAACAAATTTTACTAGACACGGGATACAGCAAAGTAGAATATAAAAAACTAAGTTTAGGGATAGCTACCATTTATAAAGCGACCAAATAATCACCCATGAAAAAAACGTTAATCAAAACATTCTCGCTCCTTTTTTTAGGAATGTTTTTGTTTACTCAAGCTCAATTTAGAAACCGAGATAGACAAGATAGAAGACAAGAGCAAGATTCTTATCAATACAGTTATGGTTTTTATTTAAATCTTAACCAATTTGATTATAAACTCGTTCTAGACCCAAAATATGGAATGGAAGACAAAGTAAATCTTGTCCAAACCAAACCCACTTACAGTTTTGGAGCTGGTTTGATTGGGAGAATGAGATTGAATGACAACTTTGATTTAAGAATAGAGCCAGGTTTACAATTTGTAGAAAGAGAACTTACTTTTAATACACAATCAAACGACCAATACGCTGCAGATGCTAGTAATCCTTTTACACCAAAAACGCTTACTGAGGCAGATATGGTAAGAAGAGTGAAATCTACGTATGTAGACATCCCGATTATGCTAGAAATTCACGCAGACAGATGGTATAATTCTAGACCTTATGCAGCAGCTGGACTTAATTATATGTTGAACTTACAGTCTAATTCTAGTGCTACAGATGACAATCAACAAGGGGTTTTCAGAAGTACAACCCATAATTTTGCATGGAGCGCAGAAGCAGGAATCCAGTTTTATTTCTCAAGATTTAAGTTAACTCCAGCTTTTAGAGGAACCTTTGCCTTTAATAACGAAATTGTAGCAGATAACGCTGGAACGCCACCTTATTGGACGGCAGCAATCTCTACGATGCAAACCAGAGCTTTCATGTTTGTATTGAAATTTGAATAAGAAAAATTTTTCTAAATATTTGATTTAAAGAAGATTCTAAGGAGTCTTCTTTTTTTATTTAAAGTTTTGCTTTAAATTATTATTAAATTTCTGTTTAACTGATTATTTTTTTTATATTTTTGCATAAGTTAGAACTAACACCTGAAATGCTTAAAGAATTAGAGAATAATTTTTCTTTACTTGAAAAAAAGATTTTTGAGATGAATAAAAGTTATCAAAATCTTTTAGAAAAGCATGCTATTCTCTCAGAAGACTTTGAGAATCTGAAAGTTAAATATGAAGAAGAGCATAAGAGAAATCAGGAGTTAACAGAAGAGCAAAAAAAAATAAAATTAATCTCAGCAATATCTGGCAATCCAGACCACAATCGATTGATGAAAAATCATATCAATAGATTGGTCAAAGAAATAGATGCTTGTATTGCACAACTTCAAAATAGTGGCTTGTAATGGAAGTAAGAAGAATTACCATAAACATTGCCGGAAGAAATTATCCTCTTAATGTTCCTGCTGCCGAAGAAGAAACACTTCGTAGAGTAGGGAAACAGATAGAAGGAATGATTAGAGAATTTGAAGCTAATTTTGATGTTAAGGATAAACAAGATGCACTCGCAATGTGCGCACTAAAATTAGGAGCTAACGCAGAAGTTCATCAACTTAACTCAGAAAAAATTATAAAAAATGCTAATGATAGATTAATGCAAATTAATCAGCAATTAGACGAATTAGAAAAGTAAAAACTTTTCTATAAAAACTTGCCTACAATAGTTCTAACACATTACAGGTAAACTCAACGCTAAACAATTACCGAACGAATGTCTTTGCAATGGCGTGCTGCTTTACGCAGATTACAGAGCATAGAAAACAGTTCAAATCGTGTTGATTAGGAGTTTACTCTATATCACTGAACTGTTGTAGGTTTTTTTATTTTTGAAAATTAAGTAATTGACAATTAAAACTCAACATATATGACACTAACCGCTATTATTATCGGTGCTGTTTGCTTGATTTTAGGATTAGTTGTAGGAACATTGTTCGCAAAAAGTTCACTCAACTCTAAAGCTAAATTCATAGTAAAAGACGCTAAAAAAAGCGCCGAAAACATTATAGAAAACGCGAATGTAAAGGCTGAAGCTATTAAAAAAGAAAAAGAAGCTCAAGCAAAAGTAAAATTCTTAGAACTCAAATCTCAGCATGACGAAAACATTAACAGTCGTGAGAAAAAAATGCAAGAAGCTGAGAAAAGAATTAGAGACAAAGAACAAAAACTAAATGACGAACTTTCTAAAACAGGAAAACTAGAAAAAGATTTAGAAAGACAAAAAGCAGAGTACGATAAAAAACACGAAATCGTACAGAAAAAACAACAAGAATTAGACGTTGCGATTGCTCAAAAAGTAGAAATGTTAGAAAAAATTTCTAACTATTCGGCAGAAGAAGCAAAAGCAGAACTCGTAGAGTCTATGAAAGCCGAAGCGAAAACCAAAGCTCAGGCTCACGTTCAATCTATCATGGAAGAAGCGCAATTAAACGCTAAAAATGAGGCAAGAAAAATTGTGATTCAAACCATTCAGAGAATTGGTACAGAACAAGCAGTAGAAAATTCAGTGTCTGTATTTAATATAGAATCTGATGAGGTGAAAGGTAGAATCATCGGTAGAGAAGGTAGAAACATCAGAGCGTTAGAAGCTGCAACAGGTGTAGAAATCATTGTAGATGATACTCCAGAAGCTATTTTGCTTTCTTGTTTTGATCCAGTAAGAAGAGAAGTGGCTAGATTATCACTTCACAGATTGGTAACAGACGGTAGAATTCACCCAGCGAGAATAGAAGAAGTAGTAGAAAAAACGCGTAAACAAATAGAAGAAGAAATCATAGAAGTGGGGAAAAGAACCATCATTGATTTAGGAATTCACGGTTTACATCCAGAATTGGTTAAAATCGTAGGTAGAATGAAATTCCGTTCTTCTTATGGTCAAAACTTACTACAGCACTCTAGAGAAGTGGCAAATATCGCTGCAACTATGGCTGCTGAATTAGGCTTAAATGTAAAATTAGCAAAAAGAGCTGGTTTGTTACACGATATTGGTAAAGTTCCAGAGCAAGAATCAGAACTTCCTCACGCACTTTTAGGAATGCAATGGGCAGAGAAATTTGGAGAAAATCCAGAAGTAGTAAATGCGATTGGAGCGCACCATGACGAGGTAGAAATGACTTCTTTATTATCACCAATAATTCAAGTAGCGGATGCAATTTCTGGAGCAAGACCAGGAGCTAGAAGACAAGTTTTAGAATCTTATATTCAAAGATTAAAAGACTTAGAAGCTGCTGCATTAAGCTTTGATGGAGTTTCTAGTGCATTTGCGATTCAAGCAGGTAGAGAATTGAGAGTGATGGTAGAGTCTGCAAAAGTAACAGACGAAGTGGCTCATCAACTTTCTTATGATATTTCTGAAAAAATTCAGAATGAGTTAACTTACCCTGGTCAAGTAAAAGTGACGGTAATTAGAGAAACTAGAGCCGTAAATATCGCAAGATAATTACTCTTCAAAACAATAAATTAAAACTCCTTTCAAATTTTTGAAAGGATTTTTTTTTATGAGTAATTATTAAGATTTATAAAATTATTTTGTTGAAAATCAGTTTTTTAATTCTTTTTCTAAAAATTTTGTAACAAGTATAATGTTTTTATCACTAATTATTTAGTTATAAAAAATACCAAATACTTATGAAAAAATTATTAATGCCTATTATATTTTTATCTACGAATATAATTTGGGCGCAAAAATCCGAAAATGATTCTATTACTTCAAAAAATATTCAGGCGGTAAATATTATTAAAAAAGCTATCAGCAAGAAAAGTGATAGAACTGTTTTTGATGTTGCCAATTCTCCAATAGCTAAAGGAAGCACTGCGTATAATGTTCTTTTAGAAACACCTATGGTAAGCAGTAGTTCAGACGAAAGTAGTCTGAAAATTTTAGGGAAAAGTAATGCCGTAATCTATATCAACGGGCGAAAATCAACCATGAATATTGAAGCTGTAATAGAAATGCTAAAGGGAATGCCAGCAGAAAATATTTCTAAAATCGAAGTAATTACTGTTCCGGGAAGTGAATTTAATGTAGAAGGAAATGATGGAGTAATTAATATCATTTTGAAGAAAAAGCCAGATGATGGAACTTCTGGGAGTGTGAAATTTACAGATACGCAAGGTTTTTTTAATTCTCCTTCACTAGCAGCAAATGTAAGGTACAGAAGTGATAAATTTTATATGGATACCAATTTATATTCATCTTATAGGGGTAGAGCTCAGTTTTACAATCTTGAAAATGGTTCCAGCGGAACCAATAAAACATCTTCCGAAGGTTATGTAAATACCCTTAGAAATGCTTTAGGTGGTTATCTGAATATGGAATATGAGATTAATGATAAGAATACGCTTTCTTTCGGTTATAATACAATGAACATGAAAGGTGAGGCAAAGTCTAATCTTTTTAACACTAGAATTTTCGGAAATTCTACCTCATATTTTAACACGCTGAATAACTCTGAAGATTCTTCCAGAAATCATTCTTTAAATCTCAATTATCTATGGCTTACAGATGATAAAGGTTCTTCTATGAATATCAATTCTGCTTTTCTATACTATAAAAGAAATGAAGACAAAAATTATAGTTCTTACTTATCTAATAATTCAAGAGAAAATATTGAAAAAGAAGCAGCCGACCATCAAAATATTCCTCAGAAAATTTACAACTATGCCACTCAAGTAGATTTTGTTAAGAAAATATCAGATAAACAAAGTTTTTCTACTGGGCTTAACTATAATTTTACTCAAACAGATAACAATACACTTTTTACAAACATTTATCCAGTTCAAGAACTAGATGAAAGACAAACCAATCATTTTCAGTATAATGAAAATATTTTAGGAATGTATATTACTTATGAGAATCAATTTTCGGAAAAAATAAGTGGAAAACTAGGCGTTCGTTTTGAAGGAACTTATGCAGATGGTAAGGTTTTAAATAAAACAGGTTATGATTTTACCAGAAATAATAATAATTTCTTGCCTTATCTCAATTTAAATTATAATATTAATAAAGACCATAACTTAACTTATGCATTTTCGAGTAGAATAGGAAGGCCTACTTTTTGGGAGCTTAACCCTGCGACTATTTATCTTACTTCTTATAATTATGTGCAGAATAATCCTTTTGCTAAAGCTTTTACCTCATATATTCAAGAGTTGAATTATATGTATAAGAATTCCTATTTTATAGTGCTTTCACATAATTATATTCAAGATGCTTCTACACAAGTTCCGCTTCAAAAAATTGTAACAATTAATGATGGAAATAATACTTCAGAAGTTACTAAAATAGGATATATAAGAACTAATTATGGCTTTCAGCAAAGTGTAAATGTTTCTTTAGGTCTTCGAAAAGCTTTTTACAAGGGAATTTGGAATGTAAATTATTCTACTAACTTTGGATATAATGTTTTTAGAGGAAGTATTAGCCAAGACCCAGTGAGTAAAGAAATTTATCCAACGTATGTAGTAGATAGAAATGGGGTATCGTTTTCCGTTCAGATAAATAACACGATTAGGCTTTCTAGTAAAAAAGATTGGTATCTTACCGCCAATTATTTCTATCAAGCACCGCAGAACATAGAAGTAGGAATTATGGATACGCTAACAAGTTTAGATTTAGGTATTAAAAAAACAACTCCAAAATGGACTTTTTCTTTACAAGTAGATGATGTTTTTGATACGTTTAGGCTTAGTTTCAAAGAAACTCAAAAAAATGGTTATTATAACAATGTAAACAATAATATTTTTAAAAGACAAGTCACATTGGGAATTACTTATAATTTTGGAAACAGTAAACTCAAAACCATGAAAGAGGTAGAAAGTGCAAACACTTCTATCAAAACCAGAACTTAATAAAAAATCCACACTAAATTGTGTGGATTTTTTTATTGATTATATTCTAAAAACTTATAAGAACGGTTTCATTTCGTCTTCGATTTGTTTCCTCAGATCCATCAATTTGATGGCGTATTGTTCCATTTGTTTTTCCTGTTCAGTTTCGGGGATGAATTTGGGAACTTCTATGGTGTTTCCTTCGTCATCTACTGCCACAAAAACAATGATGCAGTGCGTTTTTTTCTCAAATTCTTTGCGTTTTATATTTCTAGAAAATACATTGATGGCAATGTGCATACTGCTTTTGCCGGTGTAAATTACTTCGGCTTCTACTTTTACAATGTGACCAATTTTTATAGGCGAAAAGAACCTGATCCCACCTACATAAACCGTGACACAATAGCTAGAACTCCAAGAACTTGCGCATGCATAACCAGCTTGGTCTATCCATTTCATTACGCTTCCACCATGTACATTTCCGCCATAATTTACATCTCCTGGCTCAGAAATAAACTGAAAAATAGTCTTGTTGCTCATTTGCTCTAAAATTTGAATAAAGATATTCAATAATTTTTGAAATATAGAGATTAATCTTATTTTTGAAAGATGAAAAAAGTATATTTTTTAAAGACTTGCAGTACTTGCAAAAGAATCATGTCTGAATTTGACTTAACTGATTTTGAACAAAGAGAAATCAAATCAAAAGCTGTTTCTGAGGAAGAATTGCAAAAAATGTATGACTTGTCCAATTCTTATGAAGCGCTTTTCAGCAAAAAATCTACTCAAATCAAGGAACGAAATATAGACGTGAAATCTTTACAAGAAGAGGATTTTAAAAAATTGATTTTAGAGGATTATCGTTTTCTAAAACGCCCCGTTTTTATCATCAATCAAGAGATTTTTATAGGAAGTGACAAGAAAAATATTGAACTTTTAAGAGAAAAATTAAAATAAAAAAGCAGTTCGGTGAGAACTGCTTTTTGAGTATGTTATAGAAACTTCCTTATACAAATGGTAATTTTACCACTTTAGCAGGAATATTTTTATTTCTGATTTGAATAAAGATTTCAGAATCTAATTTGAAGTAGGGTTTAGCTACATAAGCAAGACCAATTCCCACTTTTTTCAAAGGACTCATGGTTCCAGAAGTTACTTTTCCGATTTCATTTCCTTCTGCATCTACCACCAAGTAATCATGTCTAGGAATGGCTTTTTCTTGCATTTCAAAACCTACTAATTTTCTAGAAATGCCTTCTTCTTTTTGTTTTAAAAGAAATTCTTTATCTACAAATTCTTTGTCGAATTTAGTAATCCACCCTAATCCAGCTTCTAATGGAGAAGTGGTATCATCAATATCATTTCCGTATAAACAGAAACCTTTCTCTAGTCTCAAAGTATCTCTAGAAGCCAAACCACAAGGAATAAGTCCGAATTCTTCCCCTGCTTCTGTCAATTCATCCCAAAGTTTTTCTGCATTTTCGTTTCCAAAATAAATTTCAAAACCGCCACTTCCTGTATAACCGGTATTAGAAATAATTACGTTTTCTACGCCAGCAACAGTTCCCACCGTAAAATGGTAATAAGGAATTTCAGAAAGATTGGTATCGGTAAGTTTTTGAAGGGTTTCTACAGCTTTTGGACCTTGAATCGCGATAAGAGAAGTTTCATCTGAAATATTGCTTAATTGAGCCCCGAATTTTTCATTATAATGAGAAAAATGATTCCAATCTTTTTCGATGTTAGAAGCGTTAACCACTACAAAATACTTTTCGTCATTCATTTTATAAACGATTAAATCGTCTACTATTCCGCCTTTTCCATTCGGTAGACAAGAATATTGTGCTTGTCCGTTAGTCAGTTTTTCTACATTGTTAGAAGTGATAAATTGGAGTAAGTTTTTAGCTTCTGGACCTTCTACATAAAACTGTCCCATGTGTGAAACATCAAAAATTCCTACTTTTTCGCGTACAGCAAAATGCTCTTCTGTAACGCCAGAATATTGTACAGGCATTTCGAAACCTGCAAAAGGAACCATTTTAGCTCCTAAAGAAACGTGCTTATTATACAGCGCTGTTTTTTTATCCATTTTTTATTTTTTTAACTTGATAAAAGATATTTTTTAATTTTTAACCTTTGCCTTTACCTCTACCTCTACCTTTACCTCTACCTCTACCTTTACCTTTACCTTAAAGATGATGTTTGTATTCTTCTAAAATGATTTTAAACCATTCAGTAAAAAGTTCAGGGTTTTGTTTCATTTCTTGGTCTAAATTTTCCATAGAAATGTATCTTACTTCGGCTACTTCTTCTAAATTGAGTTGAAAATCTCCCTCGTAATTTCCTACGAAAACATGGTCTAATTCGTGCTCCCAAAGATTTCCACCTACATCTGCTTTATAAATAAAATAGAATTTTTCTGAAATTTCTGTATCTATTCCTAATTCTTCTTTTAATCTTCTTTTGGCTGCTTCTTCATAGGTTTCATTCGCTCTAGGATGGGAGCAACAAGCATTGGTCCATTGATTGGGAGAATGGTATTTTTCGGCGGCTCTTTTCTGGAGTAGCATTTCGCCTTTTGAATTAAATAAAAATACAGAAAACGCTCTATGCAACAAACCATTGATGTGTGCTTGTTGTTTTTCCATCAAGCCCAGAACTTCATCATTTTCGGTAACTAAAACTACTTTTTCTTCCATAATTGTTCGACTTTTCAAATTTAATGATAATCTACGAGATAAAGAATTGATTTTAGAAATTTGAATTTTTTATACTTTACATAGCTTTTTTGTGCGTAAAATTTTTAAAAAACCTTTATTAATTAGGGATTTAATATCTATAATTTTCTCTAACTTTGCAACTTGAAAATCAGATATTGGAGCATAATATACAAATGCTGCTGCTGAAATTCTTGTTAAAGACAAAATTTTTGAGCAACAAGAATTTATAGATTCTAAAATTTTAATGATTAATCTAAAAAAATATAAATGAAGGTATTAGCAAATGATGGATTGACACTATCAGGAATCAATGCTTTAGAAGAAAAAGGTTTCACGGTAATTACAGAAAAAGTTCCTCAAGAAGAACTTGTTTCTTACATCAATGCAGAAAAAATCAGAACACTTTTGGTAAGAAGTGCAACTAAGGTGACTAAGGAAATCATAGACAACTGCCCATCTCTACAAATCATAGGAAGAGGTGGAGTAGGAATGGATAACATAGAAGTAGCATACGCTAGAGAAAAAGGACTTCATGTAATCAATACACCAGCTGCTTCATCTGAAAGCGTGGCAGAATTGGTTTTTGCACATTTATTTACAGGATGCAGATTTTTACAAGATTCTAATAGAAAAATGCCAGTTTCAGGACAAACTGAATTTGCGAAACTTAAAAAATCTTACGAAAAAGGCTTAGAATTAAGAGAGAAAACCATTGGTATTGTTGGCTTGGGTAGAATTGGTCAAGAAGTCGCAAGAATAGCACTAGGATTAGGAATGAAAGTTGTTGCTTCTGATCTAATGATAGATAAAACGAGTATTAGATTAGATTTCCAAAACAATCAATATATCGATATAGAAATTGTAACCGAACCTTTCGATGAAGTGATAAAAAAAGCGGACTTTATTACGCTTCACGTTCCTGCTCAAAAATCTGCGATTATCGGCAAAGAAGAAATCGCTAAAATGAAAGATGGAGTAGCGTTAATCAATTGTGCAAGAGGTGGAGTAATAGATGAAGAAGCCTTAATAGAAGCATTAGACGCGGGTAAAGTTTCTTTTGCGGGATTAGATGTTTTCGTGAATGAACCTACACCATCAGAAAAAATTCTTACCCATCCTAAAATTTCATTAACACCTCATACTGGAGCGTCTACTTTAGAAGCGCAAGACAGAATTGGTGAAGAATTGGCGATGCAGGTTGCAAGTATTTTAAAAATTTCATAATAAAAAACTCCGAAAATTTTCGGAGTTTCTTTTTGTATTATTTTTATGATTTGTTTTTTAATAAATCTCTTATTTCTGCTAAAAGTTCTTCTTGTGTTGGTCCTGCAGGTGCAGCTGGAGCAGGTTCTTCTTTCTTTTTCATTCCATTAATCCCTTTTATCAATAAAAAGATGACAAAAGAAATAATCAAGAAACTGAGTACAGCAGCAAGGAAATTACCATATAAAATTCCACCATCAGTTTTTAATTCTTGGATTTTTTCTAAGTTTGCAGCCTTTAGAGCTGGTGTTAGTAAAGCAGGAGTGATGACATCATCTACCAATGAACTAACAATTTTTCCGAAAGCAGCACCTATGATTACTCCTACTGCTAAATCCATTGCATTTCCTTTAGCAATAAATTCTTTAAATTCTTTTATTAATCCCATAGTTTTATAATTTATATTTTAACAAATGTAAAAATTTAATCTAAATATTCTTTGAAATTTGTTAAAAATTTTAGCTAAAAACAGTCTCTATATTGATTATTTTTTGTTGTAAATTTGTAAAACACAATCCCTGTTATGAAAATTTTTTCAGCTGCTCAAATTAAAAATGGAGATTTATTTACCATCAAAAATGAACCCATTGCTTCTGTTCATTTAATGGAAAAAGCAGCGATGGCTTGTACAGATTTTATTCACCATAAGTATCTTAAAACGCAAAATATTCTTATTTTTTGTGGCAACGGAAATAATGGAGGAGATGGTTTAGCATCAGCCAGATTGCTTTATGAAAAAGGTTTTGATGTAGATGTATTCATTGATAAAAGTAAGAAAGATTTTTCAAAAGATGCGGAAATCAATTACCATAGATTAAAAGAGTTTTTAGGAATCAGAATTCTAGATTTTACCGATTTTAAGGAAAATTTCATTAATGAAGATTCCATTATTATTGATGCTTTGTTCGGTACAGGATTGAACAGAAAAATCGAAGGTGAAATAGCCAAAATCATTCTACAACTCAACCAAATTCATGCTCATAAAATAGCGATTGATATTCCTTCAGGAGTTTTTGCAGATGGAAATATTCCCGAAAATGCAGTCGTTTTCAAAGCAGATGAAACTTTGTCTTTACAGTTTTGCAAACAATCATTTTTGCATCCAGAAATCAGCGAATATTGTGGTAAAATTCACATTTTAGAAATCGGAATCAATAAAAAATATATAAAAAATACTGAAACGCCTCATTATATTATAGACGAAGAAGTCATTAGAAAAATTTATAAAAAAAGAAAAGATATTTCTCACAAAGGAAATTATGGCAAAACATGCATTATAGCAGGGAGTTTTGGGAAAATTGGAGCTGCGGTTTTGGCCACGAAATCAGCTTTGTTTTCCGGGAGCGGTTTAACTTATATTTTGGCGCCAAAATGCGGTTATGAAATTCTGCAAACCACTTGTCCCGAAGCCATGTATTTATACGGTGGAGAAGACTTTATTAAAAATTTTTTGGTAGAGAATGATTTCACGTATGGAATAGGTCCAGGATTGGGAACAGATTACGAAACTGAGGAAAAATTAATGCATTTTCTCAAAAATTATAATGAGCCATTGGTTTTAGATGCAGATGCGTTAAATTTGATTTCCAAAAATTCAGAAAATTTAAATTTAATTCCAAAAAAATCAATTATTACGCCTCATCCTAAAGAGTTTTCTAGACTTTTTGGAGAATCCAAAGATTCTTTTGAGCGATTAGTATTAGCCAAATCAAAGGCAAAAGAATTGAAAATTTATATTGTGCTCAAAGGTCATCATACCCAAATCATCACTCCTGAAGGAAACGTATTTTATAACATTACAGGAAATTCTGGCTTGGCAAAAGGCGGAAGTGGAGATGTTTTGTTGGGGATTATCACCTCGTTTTTAGCACAAGGTTATTCGCCTGAAAATGCAGCGATTTTTGGAGTTTGGCTTCATGGGAAAGCTGCGGATTTCACCGCCGAAAAACATTCCAAAGAAGCAATGCTCGCTTCAGATGTCATTCAGCATATTGGCGAAGTTTTTAAATATTTACAAAAATAAAGGGAAACTATTTACTGTTTCCCTTTTTTATGATGTTAGAATTTGTCTTCGTATTTGAAATTTTTAGAATAAAGCATTACCGCTAATCCTATAATGACCAATGGAATTGATAAAACCTGACCTGTATTGAGAATTCCAAGGGTGATTTTTTCTTCTCCTTGAGGTTCTTTTAAGAATTCTACTAAAAATCTGATGGTCCAAAGTACAGCAAAGAAAAACCCGAAAAGCCAACCTTGACTGTATTTTTTCTTCGTGTAAAGATAAATTCCCCACATTACAAAAAATAATGCTAAATAAGAAAATGCCTCAAACAATTGAGTAGGATAACGTGGAACAATTTCTCCGTATTCCATACTTTGTTGAGGAAATAATACCGCAAATGGTGAATCTGGTGCTGGTTTTCCTACGATTTCTGAGTTGAAAAAATTTCCCATTCTGATGAAAAAACCAGCTAAAGCCACAGTAATGGCCAATCTATCTAATAACCAAAGTGGATTTTTCTTCAAAACTTTTATCGCAATAATAATGGTAGAAATAACCAAAACAATCGCCGCACCGTGACTTGCAAGTCCTGAAAATCCTGTGAATTTAAATTCTGGAACCGTCTGAATAGGCAAGAAAACACTCCAGAAATCTTGTTTAAATAATTCGGGTTGATAAAAAATTACATGACCTAATCTCGCGCCGAGAATCGTTCCGATTAAAGTCCAAGTGAAAATGGTGTCTAAACTTTTTTCGCTTTCGTGGTCTATTTTAAACATTTTTACAAATAAATAGTAGCCAATTCCGAAGGCCAAAACAAACATTAAACTGTAATAATGTAAGGTGAAAGTCCCGATTTCTATTCCTTTAGAAGGATCCCAAGTGAAATATAATAGCGTAGCTAAATTCATATATTTTTATTGATTTGTTAGTATTTTTTTAATGTTGATGCTCTTTTTTGGGCGGAACAGGATCGTAACCGCTTCCTCCCCAAGGATGACAGCTAGAAATTCTCTTTGCACTGAGATAAATTCCTTTAAAAAGTCCGTGAACTTTTAATGCTTCCACCGTATAATGCGAACATGTTGGCTCATATCTGCAGTTTTTTCCCAACCATGGAGAAATTCCGTATTGATATATTTTGATCAATACAATGAGCGGAAATATGAGAATTTTATTCAGCATGAGGTATAAAATACAAATGTAAGTTTTTTTTAAGTTTTTCTGAAACTTGATTTTTAAATTATTAATTTCAATATAGAAGATTAGCAATGAATTTTGTAAAAATTTGTCTTATTCATTTTTAAAATGATAAAAAAATGCCTTAATATTTTTTATTTACAGTTTTTATCATGACATTTGTTTATAAAATAATAAGATTATGAAGAGAGCGTATATCAAAGGGACGGGTTCTTATACTCCGCCAAAAGTGATAAAAAATGATTTTTTTGAAGCAGTAGGTTCTAATGATGAATGGATTTTTAAAAATTTAGGAATTAAAGAACGCAGGATTGTAGAAGGTGAAGTAACCAGTGATTTGGCTTCTAAAGCGGCTTTAATTGCACTAGAAGATGCTGGAATTACAGCTGAAGAGGTAAACCTCATTATCGTAGCTACTTCTACACCAGACAGACAAGCGCCTTCTACGGCTTGTTTCGTACAAGAAAAAATAAATGCACCTCATGCTGTCGCTTTTGATATTTCGGCAGTTTGTTCGGGCGGAATTTATGGTTTAGCCATTGGTAGCCAATTTATACAAACCGGAATGTATAAAAATGTTTTGGTGATAGGAGCTGATGTTTTTTCGAGCATTACAGATTGGTCACGTAAAGATTCTGTATTTTTTGGAGATGGAGCAGGAGCGGTATTGTTATCGGCAACTACTGAAGACAAAGGGTTTATAGATTTTAAACTTCATGCAGATGGTACAGGAAAATATCATTTTAATATTCCAGCTGGTGGTTGTGAAATTCCGGCAAGTGAAGAAACCATCAAACAAGGGCTTCACTATTTCCAGATGAATGGAAAAGAAGTTTTTAATACAGCGACTAAAGTATTGCCAGAAGTAATTCACGAAGTTTTAGCAGATAATAACTTAACGGCAAATGATATTGACTGGGTGATTCCTCATCAGCCAAGCGTTAGAATTTTACAAAAAGTAGCAGAAGAAGTAAATATTCCGTTTGAAAAAGTAATGACCAATATGGATAAATACGCCAATACTTCTGGGGGAACCATCCCAATAGTTTTAGACGAAACCTATAAAAGTGGAAAAATAAAAGAAGGGAATACCTTACTTTTTGCAGCCGTAGGTTCTGGTTGGACTTGGGGAGCAGCCTTATATAAAGTCTAGAATTTCAGAAGTGTATTAAAAATTTTATCAATTATTTCTAACCCCCTATTTTATTATGTTTACTAATCAAACCTTTTTAATTACAGGAATCGCAGACGAAAATTCACTCGCTATGTACGTTGCCAAAAAAATCATCAAAAATAACGGAAACGTAGTGTGTACAGGTCTTGGCGTAACTCCATTTCATAAAAATCTTTCAGAAAAAGCAGAAAGTTTTCTTAATAAATCTTACAATGATTTTGAAAATGCTTGTAAAAAATTATTAGGAGAAAATGTGCTAACTTTTCCATTAGATATTACCTTGCCAGAAAGTTTAGAGGCTCTCACAGATTTTCTAAATGAAAAGAATGTTAAGCTTAATGGTTTTCTTCATGCAATTGCTATGGACAAAACCATTCGTCAGAAATCTGTAAAACCCATGCTGGAAGTTACAGCAGATGAATTTAATGATACCATGACGGTGTCTGCATTTTCTTTAATAAGCCTTTCTCACGCATTATTGAAAAGTAAAGTTTTACAAAACGGAGCATCTATAGTTACTTTAAGTTACATTGCAGCAGAGAAGGTTTCATTCTTTCCTTATATCAATATGAGTATTGCAAAAGCAGCATTAGAAAGGTTGACGATTGAAATGGCTTATGAATTAGGAAGAGATTTCGGCATTAGAGCAAATTGTGTTCGTTTTTCACCATATATGGGAAGTAAAGCAGGAAATGCTACGCTAAAAATTGAAGATGTAGAAAGAGCCAATAGAATCAGCCCTTTAGGAAATGCAAATCCCGAAGATTTAGCTCATGAAGTAGTGCATTTATTCAGAAAAGACATTAGAATTACAGGCGAAATTCGTCATGTAGATGGTGGTTTTCACATTATGGGTTAAAATTTTTAGAAGCACACGTTTTCTATATTTTTTCACTTGTCTTCGTGCTGCAGCCACTCGCTTTTTTTCCAAAGCTTATGCCAACAAAAAAAAGAGCTCAAACAATGGCAGCATCACGGCTATTTTTCACCATTTTTCTTCTTTTCACTTTCTTAAAAAGAATAGGTTTCAAATTTTAGAAATAGTAAAAAGAATAAATTCGCGAATTTTAAAAATATCAATAGGAACGGGCTTTAGCCCGTTTCTTTTTTTAGAAAATTCCATTTGGCTTTAGCCAAAATTTAAAGATTTTATACTTTAACGGAATTTAAAATCAAATTCAAATAGAAAATCTTAAAAATTTTCTCAAATTTGTATCTCAAACCCAAAAAAATTGAACCCAAATATTCCTTTAGCCGAAAAACTCAGACCTAAAACACTCGACGAAGTTTTAGGGCAAGAACATCTTACTGGAGACAACGGAACCATCCGTAAAATGCTAGAAAATGACACACTCAATTCTCTCATTTTATGGGGACCTCCCGGAACAGGAAAGACTACTTTGGCAGAAATTATATCTTCTACTTCTGGAAGGAAATTTTTCAAACTTTCGGCGGTTTCTTCTGGAGTAAAAGAAGTGAGAGAAGTGATAGAAGATGCTAAAAAACAGAATCTTTTCACAGGAAAATCACCGATTTTGTTCATAGACGAGATTCACCGTTTTAATAAATCTCAACAAGATTCATTGCTTCATGCGGTAGAAAAAGGTTGGATAGTCTTAATTGGAGCCACTACAGAAAATCCGAGTTTCGAAGTGGTTTCGGCGTTGCTTTCTCGTTCACAAGTGTATGTCTTGAAGTCTCTCAGTTTTGAAAAATTAGAAGAACTCGCAGAAATAGCCCTTTCCAGATACAATGAAGAAGAACAAACGCATTTTACACTCAAAGAAAAAGAAGCGCTGATTCAATATTCTGGTGGCGATGCTCGAAAACTCATTAATTCTATAGAATTGGTTCTCAATCAATTCAAAAATGTAAAAGAAAAAGAAATCACTAACGAAGATGTGCTTTCGGTTTTGCAAGAAACGATGGCGCTTTATGATAAAAATGGGGAACAACACTATGATATTATTTCGGCGTTTATCAAATCCATGCGCGGTTCTGACCCAAATGGAGCGGTATATTGGCTTGCCAGAATGATTACGGGTGGTGAAGATGTAAAATTTATAGCACGCAGAATGCTCATTTTAGCAGCAGAAGATATTGGTTTGGCGAATCCAAATGCTTTGACGGTTGCCAATAATTGCTTTCAAGCGGTAAATGTCATTGGAAATCCTGAATCTAGAATTATTTTGAGCGAAACAGCGGTTTATTTGGCTTGTTCACCGAAATCCAACTCTACTTATAAAGCGATTGATGCAGCACTT
Organism: Cloacibacterium sp. DMC96; assembly: GCF_056313765.1. Classification (NCBI taxonomy): domain Bacteria; kingdom Pseudomonadati; phylum Bacteroidota; class Flavobacteriia; order Flavobacteriales; family Weeksellaceae; genus Cloacibacterium; species Cloacibacterium sp. DMC96. Next base: position 735,353 of record NZ_JBQUZQ010000001.1, read on the forward strand.
GCTGTAGTAAAACAAACCGGGAATTTGCCAGTTCCGTTGCATCTTAGAAATGCACCTACAAAGTTGATGAAAGACTTAGATTATGGCAAAGAATATCAATATGCCCATTCTTACGAAGGAAATTTTGTAAACCAAGAATTCTTGCCCGATGAAATTTCTGGAACCCAATTCTATGTTCCTGGCGAAAATGCCACGGAAAGAAAAATTCGCGAAGAATTGCATAAAAAATGGAAGGGAAAATATTCTTAGGAAGCTAGATGATAGAGATTAGATTTTTATGAAGCGTTCTGTAGGAACGCTATGTGTGTAAATAAAATATTTCCAAATAAAATAAGTTCCATAGGAACGAAAGGTTTGTAAAATAATGAGCTCGTAGAAATACGTTCCGTAGGAACGCTATATTATTTTTTCAAAGAATACATTAAATTAGTAATTCGCAAAAAAACGCCATCAAAACCTTTTCCTGTTTGAGGGTTGTTTCTCGTAATCACATTGTATTTCCCGTTATAATAATATTGAAATCGATATTTTATACCATCATCAACTGCATTTTCTTTATATCTTTCTAAATTTTCAAAGTTTAACTCTTTAAGTTCTTTGATGAATTTTTCATATTTTTCTTTACTGATATGAACCTTTCAAGTTTTTACCTTTTTAAATTCTTTTTCTAGATAATAAACTGAATTAACATCATTTTTGTTTTCAATCACAAGAATATCAGAACTTCCAGACATTTCAACTTCCGAGATTAGTCTGAAAATTTCTGTATTTTCTATTTGAATTATTTCTTCTAATGATTGATTTAAGTTAAAAATTTCATTATTTTTACTGATGCAATTTGTTGAATTACAAGAATAGAATGTGAAAAAGGTGATGAAGAAAAGAATTATTTTTTTCATTATATATTAATATTTCTTATTTCCTAATTGTATCAATCTAATTTTTCTGTACTTAAAAATCTTCGATTTTTCTCTTTCTGCATAACCTTTTGGTGGAAAATCTTTTGGAACAGATTTATTTTCAGAAAAAACACCGGTTGCTTCTACAATTAAAGGCAAACTTGTACCATCCCAAAAATCTTCAGCATTTTGTATTAAATTTTTGTCATTAACTAAATAAAATTTTTCTGTAGATTTTTTATCGTTAAAATTGCTCCATTGTGCACAAGGACAAGCAATTGCATTATAAATGAATTTTACGGTTTCTTCTTTTTTTGAAAATTTTAAACTGTCTTTTTCGCCAAAATAATTTTTGTATTCATCTTCAATGTCAATAGAAGAAATATGTTTCGGTAATTGATTGGGTTCAAAAAGATAAGTGCTGCTAATTTCTGAAATTGTATCTCTCAAAATAGTAAAATTTCCTTTTTTTGAATGAAAAACTATCACCTTTTGATTATTTACATTCACTATCTTTATTTTATTATTTTCTAGAAAAGTACGAGCTTCAAAGTCATAATAATTTACATCATCTGTACCAATGTAGAAATTTTCTTCTCCATATTCTTTTTTTTCTCTTTCTATTTCTTCTGGAGTACAAGAAATGAAAACTGCACATTTTTCTTTAATAAAAATAGTGTCGTTTTTTATTTTTTCTAATGTTCTTTTTTCAACTTTAGATTTTATTTTTTCTTCTTTTTTAAAAGAAAAGACACTTAAAAAAATGAGCAGATAGAGTAAAATATTTTTCATGGATTAATAGCTTTCCTCAAAGTTACAAAAATCACAAAGAGTTATATTTAAAATTCCTTAAATTTGTCATTCTTTAAAAAATGAGAATTGTAATTGCCATATTTTTATTTTTGGTAATGTCAGTGCGTTCTGTGCTGCCATTATTAGATTATGCAGTGAATTATGATTACATTTCTACTCAGCTCTGCGAAAACCAATCTGAACCTGATTTGCGATGCAACGGAAAATGCTACTTGAAACACGAAATGGCAAAATCTTCTGAAAATCAATCGACTAAAATTCAGAAAGTGGGATTTTTACAATTATTTCTTCCTACGGAAAGTTTAGCGGTAGAAGAACAAGATCATCAAGATTTTTCAAAAACGAAAATTTTTATCCATCACTTTAATTTTACTTTTCAAGATTTTTACCCTGAGTTTTTTCATCCACCTTTAGTTTGAAATTAATTTTCGTACTTTTATTCAATTAATTTTAACTTAAAAAAATCAAAAAATGAAATATACATTAACCATTGCTTTTGTAGCAATTTCTATATTATCTTCTTGTCAACAAACACCAGAAACCAAAAAAGTTCATGACCATAAAAAAACGACCCAAAAACTAGACGTAAAAGTGGTGAACGAAGAAGACCCAATTTGCGGAATGAAAACAGCACAGTTTTTAAAAGATACTGCTGTTTATAAAGGAAAAACCTATGGTTTCTGCAATAAACTTTGCAAAGAAGAATTCAAAAAAAATCCAAAAAAATACGCGAAATAATTTCTGAACATGACGAAACCTAAAAAAGCGTCTGGTTTTGGAATGAATAAAATGCTGGTATACCAAATGATAGCTTTAGTGGCTATTGTTCTGGCATTTATCGTAGGAAATTACTTTTTCAAGAAAAGTCTTCATACGGTAATGAAGGCGCCAAATTTTGAATTAATCGACCAAAATAATCGTAGAATTTCAAATACAGATATGCTGGGAAAAGTCTATGTAGTAGAGTTTTTCTACGCGAGATGTCCTACGATTTGTCCGATTATGAATAACAATCTGAAATTCGTAGATCAGGCGATTAAGAGCAAAGATTTTGGGATTATTTCCATTTCTATAGATCCAGAAAATGACACGCCAGAATTTTTAAAAGCACATGCCAAAAAACTAGGCGTTACCAATCACAATTGGCATTTTTTGACAGGAAATAGAGATTACATCGGTGATTTAGCCAATGAATTTGATATTTATGTAGGCGATAAAGATGACCAATCAGAAAGTCTTAATCACAGCGGAATGCTGGCTTTGGTAGACAAAGAAGGCAATGTGAGATGCAGATTTGGAAAAGATGGCATGCCGATTCTTTATTATTCTGGATTGAATTATGATGATCAAGAAGGAAAAAATGCGAGTTTAAAAGGCAAATTCCAGCCAGACAGAAAATTATTGATAGAAGATATTCAGAAACTTCTAGAAGAATAAAAAAACGGTGAGAAATTTTCTCACCGTTTCCATTTGTTATTTAATCTCTATGGTTTTCACTTCTTTTTTAGCGTTTTCTCTTTTCGGAACCGCCAATTTCAGAATGCCGTTGTCATATTTTGCTTCGATGTGTTCTACATCTACAATATCAGAAGGCATGGTAAATGAACGGGTGAATGATTGATAATTAAATTCTCTTCTGGTGTAGTTTTTCTTCTCATCTCTTTCTTCGTTTTCGGTTTGAGATTCCGAAGAAATGGTAAGAATGTTTCGATCGATGTTAATTTTAAAATCTTCTTTTTTCAATCCTGGAACCGCCATTTCAATTTCGTAATTGGTTTCGGTTTCTTTCACGTTTACAGAAGGCATGGTAAATCCCATTTCTGTAAGGTTTTTTTCATTCCAGTTAAATAAATCTTTGGTAAAAAAATCATCAAAGAAACTATTTAACCCTGTCATTGGATTTCTTTTCATTAAAGTTGACATTTTTTTAAGTTTTAAGGTTAAACTTCCGTGATGAAACAGCAATAAAAAATCGCTGAATTTTCAAAACAAAATTACAGCGATTAAAAGATTTTAGAAAGTGTTTTTAGATAAATTTAGATTGAAAATTTCTATAATTTATAAATTTAATATACTAAAAATCAATAGTTTAACTTTCTAGTAGGTATTCGTTATAGTGACCTAAAAATTTCACTTCTGTACCTAGAGATTTCAGTTCTTCTAAGGCGTTATTAGACAAGACAGGATGCCATTCATTCGCCACATTAATGAAAAAAAAGTAATTTCCTAATCCAGTTTTCAGGGTTCGGCTTTCAATTTTGGTTAAATTCATTTTTCGCCATGCAAAAACAGAGAGAACTTGATGCAAACCTCCTGCATGATCTTCTGGCAAAGTAATGATGAGAGAGGTTTTTTCGGTAGTTTTATTATGGGGAAGGTTCAGTCTTTCTCCCTTTTTTGAAATCACAATAAACTTAGTGTGATTTTGTTCAATGTCTTGAATATTCTGGTGAATGATTTTCAGTCCGTATAATTTTGCGGCATAAGAATTGGCAATCGCAGCATATTTTTTTTCAGGATTTTCGGCCACTCTTTTTGCAGCAGCAGCAGTAGAACCGAATTCTTGCTTAATCACATCTTTATATTCTTTGTCCAAAAAATGATAACATTGCGCCAAAGCTTGAGGATGAGAATAAATTTTCTCAATTTCGGTATTATTTGGGTGAATCATCAGTTGATGAGAAATGGGCATCACTACTTCTGTTTCCACAAAAATTCCGTCAAAATCATAAAGATAATCCAGCGTCATAGAAACCGTTCCTTCGATAGAATTTTCGAGGGGAACAACGGCTTTTTCTACCAAATCATCTTGAACTGCCTTGAAACAATCTAAAATATTAGACTGTGGCAAGAGTTCTTCATTGGGGAAAATTTGTGAAGTTGCAAGCTGTGTAAAACTAGCTTGTGGTCCGAGGAAAGCGATTTTCATAGAACAAATGTAAAAATTTTGAACGGAAAATAAAAACCTCCCAAAAATGAGAGGTTTTCGTGTGACCAAAAATTAACAATAATCATTAGTTGATCCTTCCATCTTTTATTTCGTCTACAATTTCTGGATTGAGTAGGGTAGAAATATCTCCAAAGTTGCTGAAATCTCCTTCGGCAATTTTTCTTAAAATTCTACGCATAATTTTTCCAGAACGTGTTTTTGGCAAGCCAGAAACAAACTGTATTTTATCTAATTTAGCGATTGGACCGATGGTGTCAGAAATCAGCATGTTGATTTCTTTTCTCAAGTGGTCTTTGTCTCTGCTTTCACCAGTTTCTTTTAGAATGACAAATCCGTACAATGCATTTCCTTTAATATCATGAGGGAAACCTACAATTGCAGATTCTGCAACAGCTGGGTGTAAGTTGATGCTGTCTTCAATAGGTGCAGTTCCTAAATTATGACCAGAAACGATAATCACATCATCTACACGACCTGTAATTCTGTAATAGCCTGTTTCGTCTCTTAAAGCACCGTCTCCTGTGAAATATTTCCCAGGGAAAGCAGTGAAATAGGTTTCTTTGTATCTTTGATGGTCGCCCCAAATTGTTCTGGCAATTCCCGGCCATGGAAAACGGATACATAAGTTTCCATCTACTTGATTTCCTGTAATTTCATTTCGTTTTTCATCCATCAGAACCGGTTGAATTCCCGGAAGTGGAAGCGTAGCGTAAGTTGGCTTAGTTGGCGTAACAAAAGGAAGTGGAGAAATCATAATTCCGCCTGTTTCTGTTTGCCACCAAGTATCTACAATTGGGCATTTTTTCTTGCCAACATGGTCATTATACCAGTGCCAAGCTTCGTCATTAATAGGCTCACCAACTGAACCAATAACTCTAAGACTTGATAAATCATGCTTTTCAACCCAAGAAGAAGATTCTTTAGCTAAAGAACGAATCGCAGTAGGAGCGGTATAGAATTGCGTTACTTTGTGTTTTTCAATCACAGCCCAGAAACGGTCTGGCTCTGGATAAGTAGGAACGCCTTCAAAAATAACGGTAGTTGCTCCGTTAGTAAGAGGTCCATAAAGAATGTAAGAATGACCTGTAATCCAACCAATATCTGCAGTACACCAGTAAATATCATTTTCTTTATAATTGAAAACATTTTTAAAGGTATAACCGGTGTAAACCATGTAACCAGCAGTGGTGTGCAACATTCCCTTTGGTTTTCCTGTAGAACCAGAAGTGTAAAGAATGAATAAAGGATCTTCTGCATCCATAATTTTGGTAACGAAATCAGCAGAAGCTTTTGGATAGTAATCATCTAACCAAACATCTCTTCCTTCTTTCATTTTTACTTCGGTGTTTGTTCTTTTTACTACCAAAACTTTTTCTACTGAAGGTGTTTTTTCTACGGCTTCATCGATGATTCCTTTTAAGTCAATGGCTTTATTTCCTCTGTAACTTCCGTCTGAAGTGATAATCATTTTTGCTTCGCAGTCATTCACTCTAGAAGTTACCGCAGAAGCAGAAAATCCAGCGAAAATAACAGAATGTACTGCACCCATTTTAGCACAAGCCAACATGGTAACCGCCAATTCTGGAATCATCGGCAAATAAATACAAACTCTGTCTCCTTTTTTTACGCCCAATTCTGTAAGAACATTCGCCATTTTGCAAACTCTCTCGTGAAGTTCACGATAAGAAATGTATTGCGCTTCTTCATTTGGATCATTAGGTTCCCAGATAATCGCGGTTTTATCACCTCTTTCTGCCAAATGTCGGTCTAAACAGTTTTTGGTAATATTGAGTTTTGCACCTTTAAACCATTCGATTTTGGCTTCTTCCATGTCAAATTTTACCACTTTGTTCCAGCGCTGATACCAAACAAAATTTTCATCTGCAATTTTGTCCCAGAATTTTTTAGGATTCTTGATTGATTTTTTGTATTGCTTGAAATAATCAGGCAAATCGTGAATTACATAATTTTTCATATCAAATTTTAATTTTTTTATATTCCTTGTGTAAGGAAAGTATCTTTATTTTCTATATTCTTCGAATTTTTCTTGAAGTTCACTAATAATTGCTTCATCATCTATGGTAGAAGGAATTTGGAACTCTTTTCCGTCTAACATAGTTCTGATAAGTTTTCTCAAAATTTTTCCACTTCGGGTTTTGGGTAAACGTTTTACCACAACAATGTTTCTTAATGCGGCAACTGCTCCAATTTTTTCTCTAACCAATGCTACGACTTCTTTTTCAACTTCGGTTTCAGAAATTTGAGTTCCAGATTTTAAAACCACCAACCCGAAAGGAATTTGACCTTTTAAATCGTCTTCTATTCCTACTACACAGCATTCTGCAACATCTTTGTGTCCAGAAACGGCTTCTTCCATTTCTGCGGTAGAAAGTCGGTGTCCTGCCACATTAATGATATCATCTACTCTTCCAGTAATAAAAATATATCCATCTTCATCTCTGATGGCGCCATCTCCAGAAAAATAATATCCCGGGAATTTTGCCAAATAACCGTAATGGAATCTTTCGTAATCTCCCCAAATTCCCATTAAAGCTCCTGGAGGAAGCGGTAGTTTTATCACCAAATAACCTTCATGGTGTGCTTCTAGTTCATAACCTTCTTCGTCAAAGATTTTAATGTCATAACCTGGTATTGGTTTTCCAGCGGAAGCACGTTTTACGCCATCATCTTCTACACCACGCATCAGTGATAACATAGGCCAACCAGATTCTGTTTGCCACCAATGGTCAATAGGAGTAATGCCTACTTTTTCTTCGTACCAGTCTAATGTGGCTACATCGCATCTTTCACCCGCTAAAAATTGGGTTCTGAAATGGGATAAATCGTATTTTTTGATGAATTCACCATCTGGATCTTCTTTTTTAATCGCTCTAATAGCAGTAGGAGCGGTAAACATCACAGAAACTTTGTGCTCAGAAAGAATTCTCCAAGTAGTTCCTGCATCTGGCGTCATAATCGGTTTTCCTTCGAAGATAATAGAGGTGTTTCTATTAATGAGCGGTCCGTAAATAATGTAACTGTGACCAACTACCCAACCAATATCTGAAGCAGCCCAGAAAACTTCTCCGGGTTTTGCGCCATAAATTTTTTCAATGGAAAATTTAAGTGCGGTAGCATAACCACCTGTATCACGAACTACACCTTTCGGTTTTCCTGTAGTTCCTGAGGTATAAAGAATATAAAGTGGGTGCGTAGATTTTACGGGGACACAATCTGCAGGTTCTGATTTTTCTAACAATTCTTGAAAATTGGTCAGTTGAGGTTCGTTTTCCCAATCTACTTTATTTCCCCAAAGTTGACGGTCAAAAACCACAATATGTTCAGGTTTATGAGAAGCCATTTCATAAGCTTCTTTCACGAAAGGCAAATAAGGAATTCTCTTTTTTACTTCTACACCAGCACTTGCCGTAATAATTGCTTTTGGATTACAATCTTCTATTCTAATTGCCAATTCATGAGGCGCAAAACCTCCAAAAACCACAGAATGAGTGATTCCTAATCTGGCACAAGCGAGCATAGCATAGGCAGCTTGAGGAATCATAGGCATGTAAATAATGGCATTGTCACCTTTTTTTAACCCTAACGATTGCAAACCTCCTGCGAATTTTGAAACATTTTCTTTTAACTCATTAAAAGTAATTTTCTGTTTCGTATCCGTAACGGGTGAGTCGTAAATGTAGGCAACTTGGTCACCATAACCATCTTCTATGTGCTTGTCTATGGCGAGATAACATGCGTTCAACTCTCCATCTGCAAACCACACAGGATAGTTGTTTTCTCCTTGAGAAAGAATCGTTTGAGGTTTTTTAAACCAATGAATTTGGTCGGCTTGTTCTGCCCAAAATTGTTCCTTGTTTTCAATACTGTTCAAGAACATTTCATGCGCTTTCATAATTTTAGATTTTTTTGGATTTGGATTTCAGATTTTACGCTGAAACAATTAATATTTTGTAGATTTTTTTTAATTTTTTAGGTTAATAATTCTTCTACCTGCTGAACCAGTTTCTTGATAGAGTAAGGCTTGGTAACATAAGCATCAGCTCCTAGACTCAATCCTTTTTCGATGTCTGCAGGATTGGTTTTTGCAGATAAGAAAATGACTTTACATTGATTAAGTTTTTCTTGTTTTTTTATTTCTTGCAACGTGGTGTAACCATCTACATTGGGCATCATGATATCGAGTAAAATAATATCTGGCGTTTCCTCCTTCAATAATTCTAAAACTTCCGAGCCATCTCTTGCGATGAAGACTTCATAACCTGCTTTTCGGAAGGTGTATTCTAAGGTCATGATGATTTTGTGTTCGTCGTCTGCTATAAGTATCTTTTTCATTTTTATTTTAGATTTCAGATGTTAGACATCAGATTTTAGATTTTTAAATTTATTTTAAAACTGTAAATCATTTTTTGAATTTCATTTAATTCTGATAATAAAATGTTTACTTTTTCTTCTTTTATTAATTCTAGTTCTTTAATTAAAATAAGTTGTGTTTGGAGTTCAAAAGAAGAACCATTTGCGATTCCTAAAAAATGATTGAACTCGGTATTGCTATTTCTACCAGCGCCTTCTGCAATATTCGAATGAATGGAAATAGCAGCTCTTTTTATTTGAGAAATAAATCCAAATTTTTCTTCATGGGGTATCTCTGTACATGCTAAATATATTTTTTTTGCGATTGAATTGATTTTTGCCAAAAAATTAATTTTTCAAATTGATGCATGGTTATTTTATGTTTTTATAATTGGTATTTTTATATCTAGTATCTCAAATTTCATGTCTCAAATCTCAAGATAATGTTAAAAACTACTCCAATTTCTTTATTTTCTGCGGAGATTTCGCCTCTGTGCGCTTCTATAATTTTTTTGCAAATGGCTAATCCTAATCCTGTTCCTATAGGTTTTCTAATGTTTTGATTTTTGGATTGATAAAATTTATCGAAAATCAGTTCTATATCTTCTTCAGGGATTTTTTTACCCGTGTTGAAAATACTGATGTTCAGTTGATTATCTTTTTCTATAAATTTAGTTTGAATCATGCCACTTTCATCCGTGAATTTGTAAGCATTTCCTAAAATATTCTGAAAAACTTGAATCATTCTGGCTTCATCATATTCGTATTCTTTTTGGTTTAATAAATCAATTTCAGAGTGGTGAATATTTTTCTGTTGAATCAAATGCTGAATAGGTTTCAATGCTTTGTGATAAGTCTCTACAATATTATTTTTCTGAATATTGAGTTGAATAATCCCTGTTTCCAGTTTGTCTAAATACAGAATATCATTGATGATTTCGTTCAATCGGTCAGACTCGGAAATGATGTTTCCTAAAAATTCTTTTTTAATATCTGTAGGAATTTCGTCATCATCTAACAGAATTTCACTGGCAGCTCTAATCGCGGTAATTGGCGTTCTGAGTTCGTGGGCTACAGAATCTAGAAAATCATCTTTTTGTTTGTCTTTTTCAATCAAATTGGTATTGGCAATTTGTAAATCTTCAGAAAGTTTTCTCAGTTGCTTAGACTGTTCGGTAAGTTTTCTATTGAGGGTGATATTTTCTTTAGATTCTTCTAAAATATTGAGCACTTCTGGCAAAGAAATTTTATCTTCTTTGGTTACACCTTCCACTAAAATTTTTGCAGAAGCAGTACCAATTCTTCCCGCCAAAAGGTTTTCTGAAAATTTAATCAAACGCGAGTCAGCAGTATCTGTTTCATCTGTAATATTATATTTTGTGTTAAAGATTTTCAGCGCTTGTTTGGTCTTTTTTTCACCTAAAAATCTTACCAGAATTTTTTCAATATCAGAAATATTTGCTTTTCCTTTCCAGATGTATGCGCCTTCGTGATTTTGAATATATTGGTCTATGTCAATGTAAATTTCTGCAAAATTTCGCTCTCTGTAATTGCCTTTTACACTTACTGAAATCACTGCAAAAAGGGAAGAATTGACTAAAATGCTCCAGAAAAAAACTTGAGCAAGGGTAGACAGATAAGGAATTCTAAAAAAATCAAGTATTCTATAATTATCCAATGAAAATTCTGGGTTAATAGTCTGGATATATTGTGGAATAATTAAGTTCACATAACAAATAATAACTCCCGCGATAATTCCTGTTACAGCACCATAATAACTGCCTCTTCTCCAAAAGATAGCTCCAAAAAATGAAGGTGCTAATTGAGCAATGAGTACAAATGAAACCAAACCTACAGAGAATAAACTGGATTTGATGATGAGGTATTTGTAGAATAAAAACGCAGAAATAATCAACATGAAAATGCTTACTTTTCTAATGCTCACAATATTCTTCGTATTGAAATTTTCTGGATTTTTCTTGAAAGTGTCTATCCAACCGTAAGGAATAATGACATTGTTCGAAAGCATGACAGAAAGCGTAATACTCGAAATAATAATCATAGAAACACTGGCACTCAATCCACCTAAGAATACCATTACAGAAACCAATATATTCCCAAATTTTTGAGGAATTAGAATGGGGAAAAGCTCTGGATTTACATTTTGACCTTCAAAGAGAATTCTTCCGCCCCATGCAATTGGGAATACAAAAAAATTAAAAATCAAAAGGTAAAGTGGAAATAACCAGATGGCTGTTTTCAAGTGTTTTTCTTTTCTGTTTTCTACAATTGTGGTGTGGAATTGTCTTGGCAATAAGAAAATGGCAGACATAGAAAGGAGAGATGTAATCGCAAAATTAATGCTTCCTTCTAATCCATTAAAAGTATTTTTAGCGGCGAAATCTTCAAATTTTTGAGCTTGTTCATAGATGTCTTCAAAACCATTGAAAACTCCATAGGTTACAAATAAACCGAGGACTACAAAGAATATCAATTTTAAGAAACTTTCTACAGCTACTGCAGAAATAATTCCCAATCTTTTTTCTGAAGCATCTACATACCTCGTTCCGTAATAAGATGAAAAAATAGCAATAAGAATCACCACATAAGTCGCAGTATCGGTAAAAACATTGTCTGAGTTTTCAGAAAGGGTAATCTGATGAAAGGTGTCTGAAATCGCTTTAATTTGGATTCCGATATATGGAATAATCGCGAGAATACAAACGATGGAAATCAGTGCGCCAAAAGACCTGCTGTTTCCGTATCTCAAAGAAATAAAATCGGCAATTGAACTGATTTTATTGACTCTAGAAATTCTAATAATTTTATTATTGATGACAATCCAAGCGGGAATAATAATGATAGGACCGATGTAAATCGCCAAATATTCTAAACCTTGATTAGCGGCAACGCCGATGCTTCCGTAATACGTCCAAGCGGTGCAATATACCGCTAATGAAAGGGAATAAATGTAAGGATTATTCGCCCAAAAATTACTCTTCTTCTTCTCTGCCCAGTAAGCAATGAAGAACAAAAGTGCTAAATAAAGCATGATGATGGCAAATAACTGTAAATTATTCATCAAATTTTTTAAATATTACAAAAGAAATAGTACTTGAAGCTAGCCAAATTCCGAAAATGTAGATGTAAATAAAAGGAAGCCCAAAATAGGCTTTTACCTGATTAAACAAAAGCAAAATAGGTGCATTGAACAATACAAAAAGCACCATACTTAGAATCACCAATTTTTGCTCGTGTCTTTTTTTCATTTTCAGAAGGGTTATCTAAAAATCAGATGGAGATTTCAGTTTTCCAAATTTTGGAAAAGCTGAAATCTCTTATTTCTGATACCAAAAATTATTTTTTATCGGCAGAATATTCGCCTTTCAGAGAATACCATCCGAAAGTTGCTAATCCACCTACCACAATAGGCATTAAAATAAAAACGATGATGCTCCCGAAAACCAAGTCTTCTTGTTTACCCGAAGTTATTTTTGGAATTCCTAGAACAGTCAATCCAAGGTAAGCTACCACTGCTGCTAGAGCTAGCCAAACGATACCTAATATTTTTTTTATTGCGTCCATTTTTTTGTTTTTTAAAGTTAATAAATTTTATTTAGATAATTTGAAAATGTGATAATGAGATGATTTTAAATAGAAATTAGATTTTGAAATTGATTAACAAATGATCACATCCACAAATGATCACATTTTTAATCCTCTACATTTCTATCTTTTCCGTCTAAGTAAATTACCCCGATGATTAAACTCACTGCCGCTACGATAATTGGATACCATAAACCTTGTAAGTAATATTCTGGATTTCCAGCGTCTTTAGCCGAGGTTACCAAATAAGTAGCCACTGCAGGCAATAAACCTCCGAAGATACCATTACCAATATGATAAGGAAGTGACATAGAAGTATATCTAATTCTGATTGGGAACATTTCTACTAAGAAAGCAGCAATAGGTCCATAAACCATCGTTACGAAAACAACTTGTAAGAAAACCCAGAAAGCAAGTGTCCATTTGGTAGTGCTGTCTATTGTTTTCGTGATTTTAGTTTCTACTTTATCTTTTCCTTTTTCGTCTAGTAAAACTTTTCCGTTTTCTAGATGTTTAGTCACCACTTCTTTTATATTGCTTCCATCTGTATAGAATTTTTGAGTAGTGTAAACAGAGTCTACTTTAGTTCCTTCTAGAACTTTGGCAGTTGCTTCAGAAGTGAATTTGTCTTTTAATTCTTGTTTTTGAGAGAAATCACCCAGTTTAAACATTTGGTTATAAATTGGTCTGTACGCGAAAATTGCCAGTAAAAGACCAAGCATCATAATAGGTTTTCTTCCTACTTTATCAGATAACCAACCGAATAATACGAATAATGGAGTTCCGATAAATAATGCGGCTGCCATTAATGAGTCTACTTGTGCAGATTCTATATTCATTACTTTTTGCATGAAAGACATTGCGTAGAACTGACCAGTGTACCAAACTACACCTTGTCCCATTACAGCACCGAATAATGCTAATAAAACATATTTGAAGTTGTATTTATTCCCGAAAGATTCTTTTAATGGATTGGTAGAAGTTTTTCCTTCTTTTTTAGCTTTTGCAAAAAGTGGAGATTCTTTCATGTTTTTTCTAATGATATAAGAAACGCCCACCATTAAAATAGAAATCCAGAAAGGAACTCTCCATCCCCAATTGTCAAATTCTTCTGCAGTTAATGAACTTTTAGTCACCAAAATCACGATAAGTGAAATGAATAAACCAGAAGTGGCAGTGGTCTGAATCCAAGAAGTCCAGTAACCACGTCTGTTGTGTTCTGCGTATTCTGCTACATAAGTTGCTGCACCTCCGTATTCACCACCAAGTGCTAAACCTTGTAATAAACGAAGAATTAATACTAAAACAGGTGCCATAAAACCGATGGTTTCGTAACTTGGAATACACCCGATTAAGAAAGTAGAGAATCCCATGATTAATAAAGTAACCAAGAAAGTGTACTTTCTACCAATAATATCTCCTAATCTTCCGAAAAATAAAGCTCCGAAAGGTCTTACTACGAATCCAGCTGCAAAAGTGGCTAGAGTAGATAAAAATGCTGCAGTAGGATTATCTGCTGGGAAGAATTTAGTAGATAAAACTACCGCTAAACTCCCGAAAATATAGAAATCATACCATTCGATAAGCGTTCCTAGAGAAGATGCCATGATAATACTCCAAAGAGTTGAAGATTTTTTACGTTCATCTACGTAAGCATCATGCTCTGCTTGTGTGTTAAATTGATGACTCATGTGTTTATTTTTTTAGTTTTGTTAATAATGTATTGAATGAAGTTTTTAGAAAGAATAAGAAGCACTTACCAGTGCGCGGAAATTTCCTACATTGGTTTCATTGTTTCCAGAAGTAGCATCAGTTTTTAAATCGCCCCAAGTTGCGGCTGTGTATTCTAATTCTGGCGAAATTTTAAATTTATTTTGCTTGAAATCTACTCTAGCAGAAGCTCTCCAAACATTATCTACCACTCTGGTTCCAGAAACACCTCTTACATAAAGTGATTTGTAATTAGCATCTTCTAAGCCACTGTTTTTCGTGTATCCAAAGAAAACGCCAGGAGCAACATTAGGTTTATTACTCGCAATGTCTACCCAAAAAGCTGAGGTTTTAGTAGGTTTGTAAGAATCTATTCCGTTAGTTTCAGCATAAGAAGCATAACCTCCAAGCATCACTAAATGATGCAAATTTCCACCAGAAATTCCATAGAATTTTGCAACTACATTTTCATTAGAATATTTAAAATATCCCATGAGCATGGTAGAATTGAGTTTTTCATCAGAAGCCAATCCACCACTAGTAATCACAGGTTTTAAAGATTGATATTCTGCACCTACACCTGCAATCACATTTTTGGTTTTGTATTGCAACTGTGCATGTAAAGTAGGAGTGGTAGAATTAAAACTAGGAGAATTATTTGCGTTTCCAGAAACTACAGGAGCTTGAAACTCTCTGTCTTTGTAAGCGACTAAATCTAAAGAAAGATTTGAGGTTAAACTTTGTCTGAATCGAATTTGACCAACCCAGCCAAAAGGATTAAACATAATTCCCGTGCTGAAATTGGCAACTCCCGGGAAAACTTCAGGAACAAAAGAAGGATACCAAGTCTGTCCTAAAGTAAGGGAAGATTTTTCCCAAGCCAACTGTGCATAAGCATGTCTTAATCTGAAAAGTCCGATGCTTTCTTGAGTGTTTCCAAAGAAGTCGCCTTCTAATTTTCCACTCGCTTTTGCGCCCCAAACATTGGGACCTTTAAAATTTACACCCAATCGAGAAACTACTGATAAAAAATTACTGGCACCAGTAGCATTAATATCATCACCATTTGCATCTAATTTTTTGTCTAAAGGATAAAGGTTGAGATGGTATTCTCTCACCTGTGCAGACTGTCTCGAATCGAAAATATAATCTGCTCTTGCAAAACCATAGAGACTTACGTCCCATTCTTTTGGTTTCTCTTGAGAGAATAATACATTGCTAAATAATAAACTAGCAATACCAGCGAAGATTAATTGAGTTTTCTTCATAATATTAAACAGTTTTTTGTGATTTTAACATCGCTAAACTGATAATAAAAAAAACTCTGTAAAAATTTTGTATATATTTTTGTAAATAAGTATAGTTACTTTTTAAAACGTTCCCATTTTATCATCATAAACTTATCTCCGAATTCAGTAATGATGAGTCCAGAACCTTTAAGATTTTCTTCATTTCTGATGTATTCTGCCAGTTCTATTTGTTTGAAAACCTTATAAGTAGCATGGAAATCCGAATGTGGTGGTTTTTTAATGTTGTATTCCTTAATCCAAGAACTGATAGTGACATGCGAAATGCCCAGAATACGCTCTATTTCTCGTAAACTGAGGCCTTCTAAATAGAGTTGTAAAGCTTTCGTTACATAGTAATCATCTATCTTTTTGCCAATTTTATTTACCGTGAAATAGTATTTGCAGTCTCTACAAAAATAGCGCTGTTTTCCTTTAACAATGCCACTTTTAACGATTTCGGAGTTTTCGCATTTCGGGCAACAATTTATTTTCATATATACGTTTTTAGCAAAGATATACTTATTTTGCAATAATAATGTTAAATAAAATTAATTTTTTCTAAAAATTTTGAAGGCAAAAAGTTAATATGTATATTTGCAACCAATGAAAACGATAAATTTTTTATTGAACATAAATATCGGACTTCAATCCGACGGACAAAATATTTTTATTTATTGAAAACGAAGCTGTTGGGGCTTCGTTTTTTTTGCTTAAAAACCATTAAATCATGATTAAATTATCCAGATTGTCACTTGAGAGCGTTGAAAAATTATTAAATCAAGCGCTAGAATTCGCAAACGGCAAAACAGTAAAGGCCAAATCAGACATTTTTGTAGCGAATCTTTTCTTTGAAGACAGCACCAGAACTAAAATAAGTTTTGAGGTGGCTGAGAAAAAATTAGGATTGCACGTAGTGCATTTTGATGAGTCTAAAAGTTCAATCAATAAAGGCGAAAGTCTTTTAGATACCATTAAAACGCTGGAATCAATTGGGATAAACCTTTCCGTAATCAGGCATCAAAAAACCAGATTTTATGATGAATTGAAAGGTGTGAAAATGGGAGTGGTAAATGCTGGAGACGGAATTGGGCATCACCCAAGTCAAGCGTTACTAGATTTAATAACCATCAAACAAGAATTTGGTGATTTTAAAGATTTGAAAGTGGGGATCGTAGGAGATATCAAACACAGTAGAGTAGCCAATTCTGATGCAGATACACTGAGAAGATTAGGAGCGAAAGTATATTTCTCTGGACCAAGAGAATGGTTTGACGAAGGAAGTATAATGAATGGAACCTACAGAGATTTAGATGCAATGATTACCGATGTAGATGTGCTCATTTTATTAAGAATTCAGCACGAAAGACATGATGAAAAAATGAAATTGACGCCTCAAGATTATCTCAGAAAATATGGTCTTACCAAAGAGCGTGAGCAAAAAATGAAACCAAATGCCATCATCATGCATCCCGCACCAATCAACAGAGGGGTAGAAATAGACAATGATTTGGTAGAATGTGAACGTTCTAGAATCTTTAAACAAATGCAAAATGGAGTATTTGCAAGAATGGCCATCTTGAAAAAAGTGTTAGAAGAGAGAGGTTTTGAATTTGAATAAATTAATACAGATAAAAGTGAAAAGTCAGAGTAATACTGCTCTGAAAATCTATTAAAAAGGAATGAAAAAGAAATTAATTTTAGAATCAGGTGAAGTTTTTCACGGACAAGGTTTTGGTGCAAATACCGATACTGAAGGAGAAGTGGTGTTCAATACCGGGATGACTGGTTATCAAGAACTCATTTCAGACCCTTCTTATTGCGGTCAGATTGTAACAATGACTTATCCACTTATTGGTAATTACGGAATTAATAGAGATGATTTCGAAAGTATTGAGCCAGCAATCAAAGGCTTAATCGTGAGGGAATTGTGTGATTTTCCTTCTAATTTCAGAAGTCAATTGTCTTTAGATGAATTTTTTGCAAAAAAGAAGCTATCAGGAATTTCAGGGATTGATACCAGAAAACTGACTAGAATTATCAGAAATCACGGGGTTTTAAAAGGAAAAATTGTAGATGAAAATGCAGATGAAACAGCAGTAATTGCTGAACTGAAATCTAAAAATTTCCCAACCAATCAAGTAGAGCAAGTTTCTACCAAAACGCCTTATGCAAGTCCAGGAAGAGGTTTCAAAGTGGTTTTAGTAGATTTTGGTTCTAAATTAGGCATCATCAGAGAACTTTCTCAGAGAGATTGTGATATTATTGTGGTGTCTCAAGATACGACAGCAGATGAGATTCTGTTAATGAATCCAGATGGAGTAATGCTTTCTAATGGTCCTGGTGATCCACAAGATGTAAAAGGTGCTTCTGAATTAATCAATGGTTTACTGGGGAAAGTTCCAATCTTCGGAATTTGTTTAGGTCACCAGTTAATTGGTTTGGCATGTGGAGCAAAAACCTATAAATTAAAATTTGGTCACAGAGGTGGAAATCATCCAGTTTTAGATTTAAAAACAGGAAAAGTAGCGATTACTTCTCAGAATCACGGTTATGCAATAGACGAAGAATCTCTAGAAAACACCGATTTAGAAGTAACACACATCGCTCTGAATGATAAAACAAACGAAGGAGTTCGTCATAAGAAATATCCATGTTTTTCAGTACAATATCACCCAGAAGCAAGTCCTGGTCCAGAAGATGCCAATTATCTTTTTGACGAATTTGTAGAAATGATGGAAGAGTTTAAAAAGTAGGAGAGTTGGAGAATTTGAGAATGGGAGAGTTTTAAAAATTTTTAAACACAAAGTTTATCATTGACTTCGTTTAATCTTCGATTTCCATAGAAATCTAAATAATGAGTTTAAAAATAATGGAATTCAAATTATCTTACGAACAAAAACTTAAAAAGAAGAAATAAAAATACAAATAAAATCTGATGTCTTAAATCTGACATCTGAAATCTAATAAAGAATGAAAAGAACAGATATTAAAACCATTTTAGTAATAGGAAGCGGCCCAATTATCATCGGGCAAGCTGCAGAATTTGACTATGCAGGAACTCAGGCTTGCCTTGCATTAAAAGAAGAAGGGTACAGAGTAATCCTCATCAATTCTAATCCTGCAACCATCATGACCGATGTAGAAATTGCAGACAAAGTATATATAGAACCTATTTCTCTTTCATTTGTAAGTCATATCATCAGAAAAGAACGTCCAGATGCGCTTTTGCCAACTTTGGGTGGACAAACTGGATTGAACATGGCAGTAGAATTACAAAATTCTGGAATTTTAGAAGAATGTGGAGTAGAAGTTCTAGGAACCAAGCTTTCTGCCATCAATAGAGCAGAAGACAGAGATTTGTTCCGTGAATTAATGAGAGAATTAAACGAGCCCGTTCCAGATTCTGATATTGTAAATACAGTAGAAGGTGCGTTAGCTTTTGCAGAAAAAATTGGTTATCCAGTAATTGTTCGTCCTGCTTTTACCATGGGTGGAACAGGTGGTGGAATTGCTCATGATGAATACCAACTGACAGAAATTGCAGAACTTGGACTTAAATATTCTCCGGTTACTCAATGTTTAATTGAAAAATCAATTGCAGGGTACAAAGAAATAGAATACGAAGTAATGCGCGACAAAAACGATAATGCTATCGTGGTTTGTAACATGGAAAACATAGATCCAGTAGGTGTTCACACTGGAGATTCTATCGTAGTAGCGCCTTCGCAAACGCTTTCTGACAGAGAATATCAAATGCTCAGAAATGCTTCACTCAAAATTATTAGAGCACTCGGAATAGAAGGAGGTTGTAACGTACAGTTGGCTTTAGACCCTCATTCTTTCAACTATTATATCATCGAAGTAAATCCTAGAGTTTCTAGAAGCTCGGCTTTAGCAAGTAAAGCAACGGGTTATCCTATTGCTAAATTAGCCGCTAAAATTGCAGTAGGACTTACTTTAGACGAAATGCTTAATCCAGTTACAGGAAAAACATACGCATGTTTCGAGCCTGCTCTAGATTATGTAGTGACAAAAATTCCTAGATTCCCTTTTGATAAATTTGAAACTGCAGACAGAAGACTTTCTACCCAGATGAAAGCAACAGGTGAAGTGATGGCGATTGGTAGAAGTTTTGAGGAATCATTAATGAAAGCCATTCGTTCTTTAGAAACAGGAATTCAGCATTTAGGATTAAAAACCAAGCAATCACTTGCCTTAACGGATGAAGATATCGAACGCAGAATTAGAGTGTGTGATGACGAAAGATTATTCATCATAGGCGAAGCTTTAAGAAGAGGTTATGATTGGGAAACCATCGTAGAATGGAGTAAAATAGATAAGTTCTTCGTTTGGAAATTCAAAAAACTGATTGATTTTGAAAAGACCATCGCGGAGAATAAATTCAACAAAGAAATATTACTGGAAGCGAAAAGATTAGGCTTCTCAGATATTAATATCGCACACCTTTGGGAAACAGATTATAAAGAAATCTTCAAGTTCAGAAAAGAAAACGGAGTAATGCCAGTTTACAAAATGGTAGATACTTGCGCTGCAGAATTTGAATCTGAAACCCCTTATTTCTACGGAACTTACGAAGAAGAAAACGAGAGCATCCCTTCTGATAAAGAAAAAATCATCGTTTTAGGTTCTGGTCCTATCAGAATTGGTCAAGGTGTAGAATTTGATTACGCTACCGTTCACTCCGTTTGGGCAATTAAGCAAATGGGGTACGAAGCGATTATCATCAATAATAACCCAGAAACAGTTTCTACAGATTTCTCGATTTCAGATAAACTATATTTCGAGCCTTTAACAGAGGAAGATGTAATGAACATCATAGAACTCGAAAAGCCAAAAGGAGTGATTGTACAGTTTGGTGGACAAACCGCGATTAACCTTGCAGATAAATTAGCAGCTCATGGAGTAGAAATTCTGGGTACTTCTCTAGAAGATTTAGACAGAGCCGAAAACAGAGATAAATTCGAACATGCACTGCAGGAATTAGGCATTCCACAACCTCTTGGTAAAACGTGTTTCTCTAAAGAAGAAGCAATTAAAATTGCCAATGAAATTGGATTCCCAGTATTGGTGAGACCAAGTTACGTTCTGGGAGGAAGAGCGATGGAAATCGTATACAACGATGCTGAACTAGACCATTACATGGAACATGCGGTAGATGCAAGTCCAGAACACCCTGTTTTAGTAGACCGTTACCTTACCGGAAAAGAAGTAGAAGTAGACGCGATTTGCGATGGCGAAACCACCGTCATTCCAGGAATTATGGAACATATCGAAAGAGCGGGAGTTCACTCAGGAGATTCTATTGCAGTATATCCTCCACAAACGCTTACTCCAGACCAAATTGCTACGCTGGAAGATTACACCAAGCGTTTAGCAAAAGGGTTGAAAGTAGTAGGTTTAATGAATATTCAGTATGTAATTTCTGATGGAAATGTATATGTGATTGAGGTAAATCCTCGTTCATCGAGAACCGTTCCTTTTTTGTCAAAAATTACAGAAGTTCCAATGGCGAATTTAGCGACCAAAGCAATTCTCGGAGCAAATCTGAAAGATTTAGGTTACCAAGATGGATTGGTTCCAAATAAAGAAGGAATTTTTGTAAAAGTACCAGTCTTCTCGTTTAGTAAATTAACAAGGGTAGATGTAACTTTAGGTCCAGAAATGAAATCTACTGGAGAAGTAATGGGCAAAGATTCTACGCTAGAAAAAGCCTTGTACAAAGGTTTAATCGGTGCAGGTAGAAAAGTGCCTTTACACGGTTCTATCTTATTCACCATAGATGATGTGAACAAGCCAGAAGCAGCAAGATTAGCAAAAAGATTCTACGATATAGGTTTCAAAATTTGGGCAACCAGAGGAACTTCTAGATATTTTAACGAACTCAATATCCCAACCAAAATTGGGTATAAAATAGAAGAAGAAACAGAGAACTTAATCAGTTTAATCCAGAAAGGAAAAGTACAATATGTAGTGAATACCACTACAAAAGGAAAACAGTCGATGAATGACGGGTTCTTAATCCGTAGAACTTCGGTAGAAAATGGCGTTCCTTGTCTTACCAGTATGGATACTGTAGAAGCAATGCTCAAAGTAATCGAAAGTATGACTTTCAAAATGGAAAAAATGTAAAAATTTTCTCTAGAAATACCAATCCTTCAAGGTTTTTAAAACTTTGGAGGATTTTTTTTGTCTTGAAGGATTTTTTTTATCTTTATCAAAAATTAAAAATAAAAATATGAAAAAACTGATATTTTCTTTAGCATTGGCAGTAAGTGTACACGCTTTTGCTCAACAATATAACATTCCAGCAGTTAGTCCAAGACAAACTGTAGAACAACAATTTTCGGTGACCAAAATCTCTATAGAATATGGTAGACCTGCGGTAAAAGGAAGAAAAATCTTCGGAGAATTGGTTCCTTTCGGTCAAGTATGGAGAGCTGGAGCCAATGAAGCCACCAAAATTACTTTTGGTCAAGAAGTGCTTTTTGGCGGACAAAAAGTGAAAAAAGGAACTTACGCTTTGTATGTAGTTCCTCAAGAAAAAGAATGGAAAATCATTTTAAACAGAGGGGTTAACAATTGGGGAGCTTATACCTATGATGCAAAAGAAGATGTAGCAACCACTACCGTTCCTGTGAAAATGATGAACGAAAAAATGGAACGTTTTACCATTAATTTCGAAGATATTACAGACGAAAAACTGAATTTGGTTTTCGAGTGGGACAAAACCAGAGCAGATGTTCCGGTAGAAATTCTAAATGTAGAAGAAACGCTACAGATTATTGATAATTTAAAGGCGATTAAAAAAATAGAAAGTGATATCAAAAAGAAAAACGAACCGAAAAAGTAATTTTTGGGCGCGTCCTTTTTTTGCCAACGCTAAAAACGCTTTTAGAAATTTTTCTAAAAGCGTTTTTTCATCCGCCGAAAAAAGGTCGGTCTTCGTGTAGTCGCTTTTTTAATTTTTTACTAAAAAATTAAAAAGAGCTCCAACAATACACTTCGCCCTCGCGCAAAAAAAAAGAAGAAATTTTAAATAATTGTCACTCTGAGCGGTAGTCGAAGAGTCCCATCCAACATCTCACATCTAAAATCTTACATCTAAAATCTAAAATCAAAAATACTTGTTCATTTTTCGGTTGTATCATCAATTCCTAAAAATCTACATTTGCATTACATATATTGACTTTATGAACTTACCTAACGATATCATGTATAAAGCTTCCTTCAATAAAGATGCAAGTTTTGAAGGCGTTTTTTGGATGGGCGTAAAAACTACGGGAATTTTCTGTAGACCAACTTGTACTGCCCGAAAACCAAAACCCGAAAATGTAGAATTTTTCAGCAATACGAAAGATGCCATTCTAAAAGGATATCGTCCATGTAAGGTTTGTAAACCATTAGAAAAACTCAATGGAACTCCAAAATATATTCAGGAAATCATCACGGAATTAGCAGAAAATCCTTCTTTGAAGTTCAAAGATTACGACTTGGTAAAACGCGGAATAGAACCTGCAACCATGAGACGTTGGTTTCTGAAAAATCACGGAATCACGTTTCAGGCATATCAAAGAATGTTCAGAATTAATTCTGCATTTAAGAAAATTCAACAAGGCGAAACCGTAACGGAAACCGCTCTAGAAAGTGGCTACGAAAGTTTAAGCGGTTTTACCGAAAGTTTTAAAAATGTTTTCGGAGTGTCTCCTAAAAATTCTAAAAATCAGAAAATAATTGAATTAAAACGCATCGAAACTCCACTCGGAACCATGTATGCCGCTGCAACGGATGAGGGAATTTGTATGCTAGAATTTACAGACAGAAAAATGCTGGAAACCGAACTCAAACAACTTTCAAAATCCTTAAATGCCAATATTATTCAAGGAGAGAATCCTCATTTTAAAATCTTAGAAGTACAACTTACCGAATATTTTGAAGGAAAAAGAAAAGAATTTTCCGTTCCGCTTCATTTTGTGGGTTCAGATTTTCAGAAATCAGTTTGGGAAGTGTTGATGAAAATTCCCTATGGAGAAAAATGGAGTTATGCCCAACAATCTGAAATTTTGGGAGATGTAAAAAAAGTGAGAGCAGTAGCAAATGCCAACGGAATGAATAAAATATCCATCTTGGTTCCTTGTCATAGAGTGATTGGCAGCGATGGAAATCTTACGGGTTATGGCGGTGGAATTTGGCGAAAACAAAAACTACTAGAATTAGAAGGCGCTATTTTATTCTAATTATTTATATTTTTTAATTAAAACTTCGGTTTTAAATAGATAATATCAATTCTTTTGATTTCTGTAACACTTGTTACAAAGCGGTTTTTCAGAAAAATTCAATTTTGCAATGAATAAAGATTATCAGAGTCTTTTTTAACCCAATAAATTGAAAATTTCCATGAAAAGCATTTGCCCTAGTACCTTTCAAACGATGATAAACGAAACCATTCAGTTGGTAGACGTTAGAGAACGCTATGAATTTGAATTGTATAAAATGGGCCTTCCAATCGTAGAAAATCTTCCCTTCAGCGAGATAGAAGAATTATTAACACATTTTGATGCAGATAAAAAAATCGTTTTGATTTGTAATAACAGTGTGAGAAGTAAAAGTGTTGCCAAATATTTGGAAGACAGAGACTTTAATCAGATTTACTATTTAGAAGGTGGTTTGGTAAAATGGCAACAAAATGATTTACCTCTTCTTGGAAATCCACCAGAAATAATTTCCCATTCCCTTTCTAAAACTGCTGAATGTGGCAGTTAATATATTGAAGATTACCCTTTTTTAAACGTCAGAATTTTTCTGGCGTTTTTTCTTTCTAACAAAAGAATTTTCTTAATGTAACATAAGTTACTGCACATGACTTTTATCACCTATATTTTTGCCGAAGAAATAGAGAACGTGTATCAAAATTCTCGATTTCAATAATTAAAATAAATTAAAAAAAGAAAAAATTAAATACAATGAGAAAATTTTTTACGGTAGTTTTTGTTTTTTCGCTCGTTCTGAAAGGTTACTCTCAAGATACCATCAGAATTTCTAGAGCAGAATTAGAACAAAGAATGGTAGACCAAAATCTTCAAGTGAAATTGGCTAATGACGAAGCCAAATTAGCACAAGCAGAATTATTGGGAACGAGAGCAATGTATTTACCAAACGTAAATGCTTCTTACACCTTTTCGAATACCAATAATCCTTTGTATGCTTTCGGTTCTAAATTGAATCAGGAGCGTATTACGCAAATGGATTTTGACCCAGCTAAATTAAATGCTCCAGACGCAATTTCTAATTTCGCTACTAAAATTGAGGTGCAACAACCCATCATCAACATGGATGCAGTGTATCTTAAAAAAGCAGGACAAGTAAAATCTGAGGTTTTAAAAATTAAAGCAGAAAGAACCAAAGAATACATTCAGTTTGAGTTCAAAAAAGCATACATGCAACTGCAATTAGCATACAGAATGCTCGAAACACTTGAAAATGCTAAAACCACAACGCTAGCCAATAAAAAAGTAATCGACAATTATTTCAAAAACGGAATGATTCAGAAAACGGAAGTTTTATACATAGATGTTCGTGTAAAAGAGATAGAAAATCAGATTGCTTATGCAAAATCTAACATAAAAAATGCTTCGGATTACCTTTATTTCTTATTAGACGAAGAGTCTTTCAATAAGGTTTTCAAGCCTACTGAAAAATTAGAATTTCAAAACCAGATTTTAGAAAATACAGCTACACTAAATGTAGAAAGAAAAGATTTACAGGCGTATCAAAAATCTCTGGAAGCGTACGATTATCTGATTAAATCAACCAAAGCCAAATTTTTACCAAGATTAAATGCTTTCGGAAGTTTTGAATTGTATGATAACAAATTCGCACAATTTGGTGCCAATGGTTATTTGGCAGGAGTTCAGTTGTCTTGGAATGTTTTTGATGGATTAAAAGCAAAATCTGAACAGGAAAAATACAAAGCAGAACTCACCAAAGCACAAACCGAAATCACTCAGTATAATAGACAAAGTCAGTTAGAACTCAATAAAGCAAATCGCCAAGTTCAAGATGCCGAAAATAAAGTAAATCTTACTAAACTAGCGCTGGAACAAAGCAAAGAAGCCTACAGAATTCGTAAAAACAGATACGACCAAGGTTTAGAGAAATCATCAGACTTATTAATGAGCGAAACCACGATGTCTCAAAAAGATTTGGAATATCAACAAGCTATTTTTGAATACAATGTCGCTTTAGAATACTATAAATTTTTAAAAAATTAAAATCTCTGTGAACGCTGTGTGTTCACTGCTTCTCTGTGTTTAAATTTAAATAAATCATTATGAAAAAATATATTTATTCAGCATTATTTTTAGGAAGCGTATTCCTTACAAGTTGTTCTTCAGACGAAAATAAATCTGCAGAATTGAATGACAAACCTATAGCAGTCACCGTAAATAAATCTTCAACCAATGCGGTAGGTTCTAATGCCACAGCAAGTGGAAAATTAGTAGCTAAAAATTCTGTAAATGTTTCTACCAGAATGATGGGGTACATTACTGCAATGCGCGCAGAAGTTGGGCAATACGTAAATGCAGGTCAACTTTTAGTAAGCATTAACAGTACAGATATTCAGGCAAAAGGCGGACAAGCTTCTGCTGGAATAGCGCAAGCGCAAGCCAATTACAATATCGCGAAAAAAGATTTTGAAAGATTTCAAAATTTATACAAAAATCAAAGTGCTTCTCAAAAAGAATTAGATGATATGAGAGCGCGCTACGAAATGGCTCAAGCTGGTTTACAAGCAGCGCAACAAATGAAAAACGAAGTAAATGCTCAGTACAGATATACCAATGTTACAGCACCTATTTCTGGTACAGTTACAGCGAAATATGCTAGTCAAGGGGATATGGCAAGTCCAGGAATGCCTTTGTTAACGATAGAATCTCCAGGAGCTTTGCAAGCGCAAGTTTTAGTTTCTGAACAGAATATTACCCTTTTAAAATCTGGAATGTCTGTAAAAGTAACGTTGAAATCTACCAATAAAGAAGTTTCGGGTACGGTTTCAGAAATCAGTAAATCTTCAACGAATACTGGTGGACAATACTTAGTGAAAATCAATGTTCCTGCTTCTAAAGATTTATTACCGGGGATGTTTGTGAATGTTCAGTTTCCTTTCAAAAATTCTGGAAATGTAAACCAAGATTTTCAGGATGGCGTAATGATTCCGAAATCTGCAATTGTAGAAAACGGACAGTTAACAGGAGTGTATACCGTGAGTTCACAAAATACCGCAGTTCTAAGATGGGTAAAAGTGGGTAAAACTTTCGGTGATCAAGTTGAAATTTTATCAGGTTTAAATTCAAATGACCAGTACATCATTTCAGCACAAGGAAAATTGTATAACGGTGCAAAAGTTACTTTAAAATAGATGTTAGAAATTAGATCTTAGACTTTAGATAGTTTAATCTAAAATGCGGTTTGCTACTCTAACATCTGAAATCTAACTTCTAACTTCTAACTTCTAAAATAAATATTATGGAAAAAGGATTTGCAGGACGCATCGCCGAGTTTTTTATCAATTCAAAATTAACAATTTTGTTGATGATTGCATTGATGATTATTGGGGTGTACAGTTCCACATTAATACCAAGAGAAGAAGAGCCACAGATTATCGTTCCGATGGCAGACGTAATGGTAGGTTATCCAGGTGCTTCGCCTAAAGAGGTAGAAAGCAGAGTGGTAAAACCATTAGAAAAAATCATCTCAAACATCAAAGGAGTAGAGCACGTTCATTCTATGGCAATGAACGGACAAGCCATGATTATCGTTCAGTTTTATGTAGGCGAAGATACAGAGCGTTCTTACGTGAAACTCTATGACGAACTCATGAAAAATAAAAATATTTTTCCGAAAGGCGTTTATGAACCGATGGTGAAAACCCGTTCTATTGACGATGTTCCTATGCTGGGTTTAACACTTTGGAGCGAAAAATACAACGATTACGAACTTCGTCAGATGACAGAAGAATTGTCTTCGGAAATCAAAAAAATTAAAGACGTTTCTTTAACCAAAGTGATTGGAGGGAGAAATCGCCAATTAAAAGTTGAGTTAGACAAAGATAAAATGGCTGAATTAAGCATTGACGCATTAAACGTGATGCAAATGATTCAAGCCAATAACGGAAGTTCACAATCAGGAAGTTTTGATGCTAATGATACTGAATATCTATTGACGACAGGACAGTTTTTAAGTTCTGCAGAAGATGTAGAAAATTTGGTAGTAGGAACTTCGCAAAACATGCCGGTTTACCTGAAACAAATTGCAAAAGTAGAAGATGGAGCGCAATCTCCAGCCAATTATGTAAGTTTTGGTTATGGAAATGCAGTAGAAAATGGTAAAAAATTCAAGTCAGAATATCCTGCGGTTACGCTTTCTGTTTCTAAAGTGAAAGGAGCAGATGCGATGAAAATTTCTGAACAGATTTTGGATAAAGTAGAAGATTTAAAGAAAACTTTAATTCCGAATGATGTTCATGTAGAAGTAACCAGAAACTACGGGGAAACAGCTTCTCATAAAGTTTCAGAATTATTGATGCACTTAGGTGTAGCGATTTTAGCGGTAACCGTTTTGGTAATGCTGGCAATGGGTTGGAGAGGTGGACTAGTCGTATTCTTCTCAGTTCCTTTAACCTTTGCACTAACACTTTTCAGCTACTATATGCTGGGTTATACCTTGAATAGAATTACACTTTTCGCTCTAGTTTTCGTAGTGGGAATTGTGGTTGACGACAGTATTATTATTGCTGAAAACATGCACCGACACTTCCACATGAAGAAATTGCCATTCAAACAAGCAGCGATTTATGCCATTAATGAAGTGGGAAATCCTACGATTTTGGCTACTTTCACCGTAATTGCCGCCATTTTACCAATGGCTTTCGTAAGCGGAATGATGGGACCTTATATGTCTCCAATGCCAATTGGTGCTTCTATTGCAATGATGCTTTCATTGTTTGTAGCGTTAACGGTTACGCCTTATTTAGGTTACCATTTATTGAAAGTAAAAGATGACGAAGAGCATAAGGAAGAACAGGGAATGGAAACCAGCAAAATCTATAGAATTTACAAAAAAATAGAGCAACCATTCTTAGACAGCGGCAAAAAACGTTGGACCATGATGGGAATTACCGTAGTATTACTATTGATTTCTATGTTGGCTTTCGCTACAAAATGGGTAGCAGTAAAAATGCTTCCTTTTGACAATAAAAATGAAATCCAAGTGGTAATTGATATGCCAGAAGGAACTACTTTGGAAAGAACGGCATCAGTTTCTCAAGAAATTGCACAGTACCTAAAAACCGTTCCAGAAGTGGTGAATTATCAATCGTACGTTGGATCTTCTGCACCGATTACTTTCAATGGTTTGGTTCGTCACTACGATATGCGTGGACAAAGCAATACCGCTGATATTCAGGTGAATTTATTACACAAAGAAGACAGAGATAATCAAAGTCACGATGTAGCGAAGAATATTCGTCCAGAAATTCAGAAAATTGCGAAAAAATACAGTGCTAATGTAAAAATTGTAGAAGTACCACCTGGTCCGCCAGTTTTGTCAACCATTGTTGCAGAAATTTATGGCCCAGATTACAATGAGCAAATTAAAGTAGCCAATCAGGTTCAAAATATTCTGAACAATACAGATGATGTGGTAGATGTAGATTGGATGGTAGAAGCGCCACAAACAGAGTTCAAATTGGTTGCTGATAAAGAAAAAGCAATGTTGAACGGTGTTGCACCAGCACAAATTGTAGGAAATCTTACGTATTTGATGGGTGAACATCCGATTGGAAATCTGTATGATGAGAAATCAAATGATGCAGTAGACATTGTCATGAAATTGAACGATGCGGATAAAACATCAATTACAGATATTACTGATGTAAAAATCAAAGGACAAATGGGGAATATGGTTCCTGTAAGTGATTTGGTGAAAGTACAACGTGAAGAATTACAGAAAACTATTTACAGAAAAGACCAAAAAAGGGTAGTCTATGTATTGGCAGATATGGCAGGAGGTTTAGAAAGTCCTGCGTATGCAATTCTAGGAATGGAAGAGAAATTGAAAAAAATACAACTTCCAAAAGGATATACGATTAATGAACTGTACATGAATCAACCAAGCAATGAAGACGATTACACGGTGAAATGGGACGGAGAATGGCAAATTACGTTAGAAGTATTCCGAGATTTAGGAGCAGCTTTTGCTGTGGTCATTATCATTATTTACATGCTGATTGTAGGTTGGTTCCAAAACTTTAAAACACCAATGGTCATGATGGTTGCGATTCCGCTTTCTCTGATTGGTATTGTTCTCGGACACTGGTTATTAGGAGCGTTCTTCACCGCAACTTCATTCATCGGGATGATTGCTTTGGCAGGAGTCATGGTAAGAAACTCAGTATTGCTCATTGACTTTATAGAAATTCGACTCAATGAAGGAATTCCGATGAAACAGGCGATTATAGAAGCAGGAGCAGTGAGAACTACACCAATTTTATTAACAACGGGTGCAGTAGTTATAGGAGCGGTAATTATCTTATTCGACCCTATTTTCCAAGGATTAGCCATTTCATTGGTTTTTGGAGCGATTGTTTCTACATTGTTGACGCTAATCGTAATTCCGTTGATTTATTACATGACCGAAAAGAAAAAATGGGAGAAAATACACGCAGATGAAAAAAGTGAATATGGCGAGATTTCTTCAGAGGATAACCTATAAAAACATTAATTCATTATGAAACTTTTAATGATCACAGCGATTAGAGAATTTGAGAAAAATGTAAAAGACATTCTCAATCATTCTGGAGTAAAATCTTTTTCATATCACTATGTAAAAGGTTACAAAAATGAAAGCGATGGCAGTTCAGAAAACTGGTTCGGAGCTTCACATACAGAGATAGATTCTGTACTATTTGCCGTTTTTATCGACGAGAATTTTACTGAAGAAGTGTATAGAAAAGTGGAGTTTTTCAATGGAAAACAAAAATCCCTTTCTAAAATCCATGTGGCTACAATGAATATAGAAAAATCAATATAACAATAAAAATATGAAGACAAGAGTAATCCACGGGTTCGCAGGAACCATGATATTAACAAGTTTGTTACTGGGAATTTTTGTACACCAAAATTGGTTTTGGTTAACAGGTTTCGTAGGTGCTAATTTGTTTCAAAACGCTTTTACCAACTGGTGTTTATTAAGTACCATTTTAGAAAAATTGGGCTTAAAAGACGAAAAAGACACTTGTTGTAACTAAAAAATTTTCAATTGTGTTTATAGGCTTCGTTTGTATTTTACAAATGGGGCCTTTTTTTTATTATGATTTATCGTTAGGAAGTAATTAATAAAATCTTTTCATCAAGGAAAAGAACAGAAGCTTTAAAAGAAATTTTTTATGCTGGCCTCGTTTTTTTATTACATTTGTTAAAATTAACATCATGGATTTCAGCATACAACCCATTTTAGAAAGTCACAAAGTAAGATTGGTTCCGCTTCAGGAATCAGATTTCGAAAGATTGTATCAAGTCGCTTCAGACCCTTTGGTTTGGGAACAACACCCGAATAAAAACCGTTTCCAAAAAGATATTTTTAGAAATTTTTTTGATGGAGCCATGATTTCCGAAGGCGCTTTTATCATCATCGATAAAGTAAGCAATGAAGTGGCTGGAAGCACCAGATTTTACAGTTATGACGAAGATGAAAACTCTATTTTCATAGGCTATACATTTTATGGTAGGAAATTTTGGGGCGGTCAGTTGAATCCTATTGTTAAAAAAATGATGTTAGACTATATTTTTCAGTACGTAGATTTGGTAAAGTTTCATGTAGGCGCAGAAAATTGGCGTTCCCGAAAAGCCATGGAAAAATTAGGAGCCGAATTCAAAGGAGAAGTTATGGTAGCGTATCACGGAGAACCTACCAAACAAAATGTAGAATATTGGATTAAAAAAGAAAACTGGAAATAATTACATGCAGCCTTTCAAAGCATTGGCTCCCCAAATAATAGCAATCAAAGAAAGCGTTCCTTTGACTGAGAAAAATAAAATCCCGAGCCAACCGTATTTTTTAAGAAGGGTTTTCCATTTTGGAGTCTTTTTTTCTTCCATAAATATATTTTTTAATACTTTAATGAATTGATAATAAAATTGTTTGAAAATAAATTAAAGTGTGCACCTTTTAGGGTTGGGGAAACAAATTTTAATTTATTTTCAAGAGTGATATGTTAAAAATCTTCGTTGATGTGTTTGTCTCTAAATCCTAAAAAGTATAAAACCCCGTCTAAACCTATTGATGAGATAGATTGTCTGGCATTTTCTTTAACCTTTGGTTTGGCATGAAAAGCAATTCCTAATCCTGCAATGTTCAGCATTGGCAAGTCGTTGGCGCCGTCTCCTACAGCAATTACTTGATCCAATTCTATATTTTCTACCTGAGCCAGAAATTTCAAAAGTTCTGCTTTTCTGTTTCCGTCTACAATATCTCCCAAATGTTTTCCAGTAAGCTTTCCATCTTTTATTTCGAGTTCGTTGGCATATAAATAATCTACCCCAAAACGTTTTTTTAGATATTTCCCGAAAAAGGTAAATCCACCAGAAAGAATAGCAATTTTATAACCGCATTTCTTTAAAATATGCATCAGTCGGTCTGCACCATCCATAATCGGAAGATTTTCTGCAATTTCTTGCAATACAGATTCGTCTAAACCTTCCAAAAGAGAAACACGTTTTTTAAAACTTTCGCTGAAATCTATTTCACCACGCATTGCTGCTTCGGTGATGGCTCTTACTTCTTCACCAGCTCCAGCTCTTTCTGCCAATTCATCAATAACTTCTGTTTTGATTAAAGTAGAATCCATGTCAAAACAGATTAATCGTCTGTTTCTGCGGTAAATATTATCTTTTTGAAATGAAATATCAATGTCTAATGCGCCACTTAAAGTCACAAATTTTTCGTGAATCAAATTCACATTTTGAGGAGTTCCACGCACCGAAAACTCTATACAAGACCTGTTTTGACTATCGTCTTCAGAATCCAGTGGAATTCTTCCTGTCAATCTTTTAATGGTATCGATGTTGAGACCTTGCTCTGCAATGACTTTCGTGACAAGAGCCAATTGATTAGCTTCTATTTTTTGACCAAGAACGGTAATTACGTAGCTTTCTTTGCCTTGTCTAGAAACCCATTGATCATAGTCTTCTCTTTCGATGGGCGTAAATTTGGCTTGTACACCAAGTTCGTATGATTTAAAAAGCAAGTCTTTCAAAATATTGCCTTGCATAACAGGGTCTAAACGAAACAAAATGCCTAAAGATAAAGATTGATGAATGTTTGCCTGACCAATATCGAGAATCGTTGCATTGTGTTTACTTAAAATTTCAGTGAGCGATGAGGTTACCCCGGGTTTATCTTCTCCAGTAATACTCATTAATACAATTTCATGTTTGGTCATAGCAATTCTTTGCCCAAAAATACACAATTTCTGCAAAATTCCCTTTCACTAACTTTCATTTTCTTTTCTGAAATTTTTAATATAATAGATATTTTATCTTTCAAATTCTTTTATTGTAAAAAATAAATTTATCTAACGTTTAATTTTGAAAAATATTTAACAAAATGCGATTTTTTTTATTGATTCTTTAAAATTTGATATATTTACCGAAATTCAAATTCAACATAATGTCAAAGAAAAATAAAGATTTCGGGATTGAAAAAGTTTTAAAAAATTTAGGAATTAAAGCAGAGAATAAAGGTACTTCTACCGGAGGAAAATGGTTTGCCACAGGAAAAGTAATCGAAAGTTACTCACCAGTAGATGGAAATTTAATTGCTAAAGTCACCGCTACTTCAAAAAAAGACTACGAAAAAGTAATCGCAGAAGCAGAAAAAGCATTCAAAGAATTCAGACTGATGCCAGCTCCAAAACGTGGAGAAATCGTAAGACAGTTTGGCGATAAACTCAGAAAATATAAAGAAGATTTAGGAAAACTCGTTTCTTATGAAATGGGGAAATCACTACAGGAAGGTTTGGGCGAAGTTCAGGAAATGATAGACATCTGCGATTTTGCAGTAGGTTTATCTCGTCAGTTACATGGTTTAACCATGCATTCAGAACGTCCAGGTCACAGAATGTACGAACAGTATCATCCACTAGGAATTGTAGGAATTATTTCTGCTTTTAATTTTCCAGTAGCAGTTTGGTCTTGGAACACTGCATTAGCTTGGATTTGTGGAGATGTTTGCGTTTGGAAACCTTCAGAAAAAACACCATTGTGCGGTATTGCTTGTCAAAACATCATCACAGAAGTGCTTCAAGAGAATAATCTTCCTTTAGGAATTTCAAATTTAGTCATTGGAGATGCTGAAATTGGAGATTTAATGGCAAAAGACACCAGAGTTCCTCTAGTTTCGGCAACGGGTTCTACCAGAATGGGAAAAATTGTAGCCCAAAATGTTGCAGCGAGATTAGGAAAATCTCTTCTGGAATTAGGAGGTAACAATGCGATTATCGTAACTCCAGATGCAGATATTAAAATGACGGTAATTGGTGCGGTTTTCGGAGCGGTAGGAACAGCAGGTCAGCGTTGTACTTCCACCAGAAGACTTATCATACACGAAAGCATTTATGATAAAGTAAAAGATGCGATTGTAGCAGCTTACGGACAATTAAAAATAGGAAATCCTCTTGATCAGAACAATCACGTAGGTCCACTGATCGATACAGATGCAGTGAAAATGTACGAAGAGGCATTGAAAAAAGTGAAAAAAGAAGGCGGTAAATTGATTGTAGAAGGAGGTGTTTTAAAAGGAAAAGGTTACGAAAGCGGTTGCTATGTAAAACCAGCTATTGCAGAAGCAGAAAACCAATTTGAAATTGTACAGCACGAAACTTTTGCACCGATTTTATACTTGTTAAAATATTCAGGAGACGTAGAAAATGCCATTGAAATTCAAAATGGAGTAGCACAAGGTTTATCTTCTGCGATTATGACCAATAATTTAAGAGAAGCCGAAAAATTCCTTTCTCACGCAGGTTCAGATTGTGGAATTGCCAATGTAAACATCGGAACTTCTGGTGCTGAAATTGGTGGAGCTTTCGGTGGAGAAAAAGAAACAGGAGGCGGTAGAGAATCAGGTTCAGACGCTTGGAAAGTCTATATGAGAAGACAAACCAACACCATCAATTACACCACAAACCTACCTTTAGCACAAGGAATTAAGTTTGATTTGTAGAATGCTAGATGCAGGATGCATGAAGTTTTATCATTTGTCATTCTGAATGAAACGAAGTGAAATGAAGAATCTATTTTTAATATTATCATTTTTTCTATTTTTTTCTTGTGAAAAGAAGAAAGAGGGTAAAGTCAATAATAACGATGTAATTAAAAAAGAAAATTCAGAAATTTTCTACCCAAAAGATTTGATTGAACTTGAACTTAAAGATTCTTTAAACTGGGCCGCTCAATTTAAAGAACTTCAGAAAGCTTTTTTAGAAAAAGATAAAACTCAAATTAAAACTTTTATTAAGAACCCAATAATTTCAGAATCCAATAGTATTTGGCATTTGTTAGAGATTGATGTTACGAAAAATGACAATACTGAAGTTCCATTTACTAATAAGGACTTCGAAAAGTATCATCATTTGATTTTTAGTCCAATTTTTTTGGAATTATTTCAAAAAATAGATTTCAATGAGTTTTACGTCAAAAGCAATTATGAAACAAAATTTATTCAAAAAGGAAAAGAAAGATATAAAATGATTTGTTCTAAAGTAGAAGATCTTTACATTTTGAATTTGTATTCAGAAGCTGAATACGAAGAAGGAATGGGAAATATGGAATTTTCAGTTATCTATGAATTTAAAATAATCAATGAAAAATTGAAATTGATTGATATTCAACTTGCAGGATAAAATCATCACATCATCACATCAACGAATTAACAAATTATCACATTAACATATGAACAAAACAATAGAATTAAGCCACGAAGTTGCAGGCAACAAAGTAAAAGCAACATTAGGAAAACATATTTTAGCAGATGGTTTTGATTTCGTAATGGATTACGAAAAATCTCACGGCTCTTGGATTCATGACCGTTTAACCGGAACAGAATTTCTAGATATGTTTTCTATGTTCGGTTCTGCTTCGGTAGGGTATAATCATCCCTATATTGTAGGAAAATCTCCTTGGTTAGGCAAAATGGCAGTGTACAAACCTACCATGTCTGATGTGTATTTGCAGGAATATGCAGATTTTGTAGAAACCTTCAGCAGAGTAGCGATTCCAGAAGAATTGCCGTATTGTTTCTTTGTAGAAGGAGGTGCTCTTGCAGTAGAAAATGCTTTGAAAACAGCTTTCGATTGGAAAACTAGAAAAAATTGGCTCAAAGGAAGTAAAACAGAAGGTTCTGTAGCGATTCACTTTAAACAGGCTTTCCATGGAAGAAGTGGGTATACACTAAGTTTAACCAACACCAATGATCCAAGAAAATATCAATATTTTCCATTGTTTGATTGGCCAAGAATTATCAATCCGAAATTGCATTTCCCAATCACCGAAGAAAATTTACAGGAAACCATCAAGAATGAACAATTAGCTTTGGTACAGATTGAAGAAGCGATTTTATCCAATCAAGATAAGGCAGCTTGTATCATCATCGAAACCATTCAGGCTGAAGGTGGAGACAACCATTTCCGTGATGAATTTTTAGTGGAATTAAGAAGAATCTGCGACGAAAACGAAATGCTGCTCATCTTTGATGAGGTACAAACAGGAATCGGAATTACAGGTAAAATGTGGGCGTTCCAAAATTACAGCGTAGTTCCAGACGTGATTTCTTTCGGGAAAAAAGCACAAGTTTGTGGTATTTTGGCAAGCAAAGCCAAGCTAGATGAAGTAGAACACCACGTTTTTGCTGAAAGTTCTAGAATCAACTCTACTTTCGGAGGAAATTTCATTGATATGCTAAGATTCCAATTGGTTTTAGAAATTATTGAAAAAGAAAATCTTTTAGAAAATGTTCAGAAACAAGGCGAATTTTTATTGGAAGGTTTACAAAAACTTCAAGCGAAGTTCCCACACCTAATTTCTAATGCAAGAGGAAGAGGATTAATGTGTGCTTTTGATTTACCAGACGGAAAAGCAAGAGCCGATTTCCAAGAAAGACTCTTCGAAGAAAACGTAATTGTACTCATCTGTGGCGAAAAATCGATTAGATTCCGTCCACACCTAAATGTAACTCAAGAAGACTTGCAATTTGCTTTGGATAAAATAGAGAAAATAGCTTCCAACTACTAAAACTTTTAACATTTACTATATTTCTCACAATCGTTCAATTTTTAAAAATTGGGCGATTTTTTTTGACCTCTTTTCATTTCAAAAAATATTCCTATTTTTAAAAAATCTAAAAATAGTTCATTATTATTGATATGAAGAAAGTATTGAGTCTCTTTTCTTGCATTCTTTTCAGTTGGATGCAAGCGCAATTAGGGTATTGGCAAAATGATACCACTACCAAAGATCAAAGCATTTATGCAATTAAAAACATTACCTTGTATCAGGATTACAAAACAGTGATTACAGATGCAGTTTTGGTCATTCAGAATGGGAAAGTGTTAGAATCGGGTAAAGTAGCAATCCCGAAAAATGCAGTGGTGATTGATGGGAAAGGAAAGTTTGTCTATCCTTCATTTATTGATTTGTATACCAATATTGGCGTAGAAAAAACTGAGGCAAAACAAGCAGATTCTAGAAGTATATATTTGCCTAATACCGCTTCTGCAGCGGCGTATAATGATGCTGTAAAAGCCTATTCTAGAGCAGTTGATCAACTCACCAATCAAGGAAAAGACTACGAAGAATACTTAAATCAAGGTTTCGGAACGGTGTTAAGTTTCAACCAAGATGGAATCGTGAGAGGTTCTGCGGTGCTCTACAATTTAGGAAACGGAAAACCTGCAGAAAAAATCATTAAAGAAGATGCTGCACTCATGCTTTCTTTTGACAAAGGCAGTTCTAGACAGTCTTATCCTACTTCTTTGGCAGGTTCTATTGCCTTGTTGAGACAGTTTTATTTAGATGCAGACTGGTATGAAAAAGGAGGAAGTGCAGTAGAGAAAAATCTAAATTTAGAAGCTTTTAATCAATATAAAAAATTACCAACCATCATAGAAACTTCTGAAAAATGGGATGTTTTAAGAGCGGATAAAATTGGGGACGAAGCCTTACAACAATTCGTTTTTATGGGTTCTGGAAATGAATACCAAAGAGCCAAAGAAATGAAATCTACAGGCGGTTTCTTCTTATTGCCATTAGAATATCCGAAACCGTATCAGATTAATGATGCTTTAGATGTAGAAAATGCCAATGTTGCTGAATTAAAGCATTGGGAATTAGCGCCTTATAATGCAATGTTTCTTCAAAAAGAAAATGTAGACTTTGCCTTCACGATGAACAAGTTGAAAGACAAATCTTCATTCTTAGGAAAAATAAGAGAACTCTATAAAAATGGTTTGTCTAAAGAAGCAATTCTGAAATCTTTGACCGAAAACCCTGCAAAAATTGTAAAATCTGAAGCAAATTTGGGGAATTTAAGAAAGGGAAGTTACGCCAATTTCTTACTATTTACAGAGGATTTGTTTAGCAAAGATGCCGTTTTACAGGAAAATTGGGTGGCAGGTAAAAATTTCGTGGTAAATAAATTGTTAGACCAAGACATTAGAGGGGTTTATCAACTCACCATCAATAATCAGAACTATGATTTAAAAATTGCAGGCTCTCTTCTGAAGCCTGAAGCTAAAGTAAGTCAGGAGAAAAAAGACGGAAAAGTAAAATTAAACGTGAGCGACTATAAAATGGCTCTGGAACTGGTTTTACCGAAAGATTCTGTACAGAATTACAGAATTCTTTATCCAGTAGCAGACTATAAAAATACCAATGGTTCTGCCCTGAACAAACAAGGAAACAAAGTGCCTTACAGCATTACTTTTGTAAAAAATAATGAAACCGAAACCAAAAAAGAAGAAGAAACACCAAAAGAAATCGGTAAAATTTGGTATCCTTTTGCAGCTTTTGGAAGCGAAAATGTGCCGACTCAAAAAGACTATATCATTAGAAATGCTACGGTTTGGACCAATACCTCAAAAGGAATTGTAAAAAATTATGATGTCAAAATTTCTAAAGGAAAAATCGTAGAAGTAGGCACTCAATTAAGCAAAGGAAACGCTGAAGAAATTGACGGAACCAACTTACACTTAACCAACGGAATTATAGATGAACACACGCATATCGGACTTTCCAGAGGCGTAAATGAAGCGGGAAGCAATTCTTCTGCAGAGGTGAGAATGAGCGATGTCATCAATCCTGATGATGTGAATTTCTACAGACAAATTGTAGGAGGTGTTACCACTGCACAACAATTACACGGTTCTGCGAATCCGATTGGCGGACAGTCTTCCATTGTGAAATTTGCTTGGGGAGAAAATGCCGAAAACATGAAGTTCCCGAATGCACCTCAGTTCATCAAATTTGCTTTGGGCGAAAACGTAAAACAATCGAATTGGGGCAATAACCCTAATCGTTTTCCTCAGTCGAGAGGTGGAGTAGAACAGGTATTTGATTTTTGGTTCACCAGAGCTTTAGAATACGAAAAAGAAAAGCAAACCAATAAAAATTACCGAAAAGATTTAAGACTGGAAACGCATTTAGAAATTTTAAAATCTAAACGCTACATCACGTGTCACTCTTATGTGCAAAGTGAAATCAACATGTTTATGAAAATTGCAGAGAAATTTAATTTCAAAGTAAACACGTTCACGCACATTTTAGAAGGCTACAAAGTGGCAGACAAGATGAAAATTCACGGAGCAAACGCTTCTACATTCTCAGATTGGTGGGGTTATAAAGAAGAAGTGAGAGAAGCCATTCCTTACAATGCTGCGATTTTATTAAAATCTGGAGTCAATACCGCCATCAATTCAGATGATGCAGAAATGGCAAGAAGACTCAATCAGGAAGCTGGTAAATTGGTAAAATACGGAAACATTTCTCAAGAAGAAGCTTGGAAAACTGTAACGCTGAACCCTGCCAAAATGCTGAAACTAGACCATAAATTAGGAATGATAGAAGTAGGTAAAGATGCTGATTTGGTATTGTGGACAGACAATCCATTGAGTATTTATGCCACAGTAAACAAAACTTTTGTAGACGGAAAACTCATTTTTGATGCTCAAAAACAAGCCGAAAAAGATGAAATGGTGAAGAACGAGAAAAACAGAATTATTCAAAAAATGCTCTTCTCTGATGATGCCAAAAAAGGAAATACCCAATCGGTAAAAACAGAGCAAAAGAAATTGTACCACTGTGATACGTTAGAAGAAGATTTTCATCAACACTAAAAATTAAATTTCATGAAAAAAATATTTTTCACTTTATATATTTTGGTTTCGGCTATGGTTTTGGCACAAAGACCGAATCCTGCACCTTCACAAAAAAAACCAATTGCGATTACCAATGCCACGATTCACACCGCTACAGGAACGGTTTTAAATAATGCTTCCCTAGTTTTTGAAAACGGAAAAATTACCCAGATTAATGGAAGCATTCCGAGTAATGCAGAAGTCATCAATGTCCAAAATAAACATGTTTATCCGGGTTTTATTTTGGTGAACAATACATTAGGATTGGTGGAAATTTCAGCAACCAATGCCACGGTAGATTACAGAGAAGCCAATGATATTTCGCCAGAAGTGCGTTCGCTCATCTCTTTCAATACAGACTCTCATGTCATTCCAGTGATTAGAAGTAATGGTGTTTTATTGACTCAGCCAGTTCTGAAACATGGGACATTGTCTTGCACCTCTTCCATCATGCAATTAGACGCTTGGAACTGGGAAGATGCAGTGGTAGCTACGGATAATGTTTTGCATCTTTCTTGGCCTGAAATTTTTAGAATAGACGACGAAAAAAGAAACAAAGAATTCCAGACCAGAAGAACCGAAAAAATTAAAGAACTCACTTCTCTGTTTCAGAGAGCACAGCAATATGACAATCAGCAAGTGAAAGATTATAAACTGAATGCTATAAAACCAGTATTTGAAAATAGAAAGCTGTTTGTAGAAGTAGCAGGAGCTAATGAAACGCTAGAAGTCATCGCTTGGGCGAATAAATTAAATCTTAAAAATGTAGTGCTCATCGGCGAAAGCAATTTGGTAGGAGTTTTAGATGATATTAAAAAGAGCAATTTTCCACTCATTATCAAGCGAGTTCACAGTTTGCCGGTAAACAGTTCAGATTCTCCTAGATTGCCTTACGAATTTGCTAAATTGGTTCAAGATAAAGGTATTCTCTACGGGTTAGATTACAGTGGAGATATGGAATATCAGAATTCTAGAAATCTTCCGTTTTTGGCTGGAACTACCGTTGCGTATGGGGTAGAAAAAGAAAAAGCCTTACAAAGCATTACCATTAACCTTGCCAAAATGCTGGGAATTGATAAAAACTACGGAACTTTAGAAGTAGGAAAAAGCGCTACACTCTTCATTTCTGAGGGCGATGCACTAGACCAATTGACCAATAATGTGACAGAAGCCTTCATAGAGGGCAGAAAAATTAATCTAGACAATCAGCAGAAAGAACTTTACAAAACATATCAAGAGAAGTATCGATTAAATCAGTAATTTTTATAAATTTGTGTTAAAATTAGAAATATGGGAGCAGAATTACCAAGAGTTTCGGTATTTGAAGCAGATGAAATGGTTCAAATACAAATCGTGAAAAAGAAATTAGAAGATGCAGGAATCGCTTGTTCAGTAAGCAATAAATACCTTAATAATTTGCTTTCTACACCTACCGCTACCGCTTTAAAACTAGAGGTGAACATCCATGACGAGCAAAAAGCTTTTGAAATAATAGACCATTATTTGGCAGAAAAAGAAAACTAAGTTTTCTTTTTTATGGGGAATTAGCTCATCTGGCTAGAGCGTTAGACTGGCAGTCTAAAGGTGGTGGGTTCGAGTCCCATATTCTCCACAATAGCTAAGGTTCTCATATTTTTGAGAATCTTTTTTATTGAAAATCATTTATCTTTTCAATAAAAAAATGCAATTTTGCAGCCCTTTTAGAATTCAATCATGAAACTTTGTATTGCAGAAAAACCAAGTGTAGCAAGAGATATCGCTAAAGTTTTGGGAGCTAACACTCCTAAAAGTGGCTATATGGAAGGCAATGGTTACTGCGTAACGTGGACTTTCGGACATCTTTGTACCTTGAAAGAACCTCACGATTACGCTCCCGAATACAAAGCGTGGAATCTCTTCTTACTACCCATAATTCCTAAAAATTTCGGAATTAAATTAATCAACAATACCGGAGTAGAAAGACAGTTCAAGGTTATAGAATCTTTGGTCAAAGAATGTGAGGAGGTCATCAATTGTGGGGATGCTGGTCAAGAAGGAGAACTCATTCAGCGATGGGTTTTACAAAAAGCCAAATGTGATAAACCTGTAAAAAGACTCTGGATTTCTTCTTTGACGGAAGATGCCATAAAAGAAGGTTTTGAAAAATTAAAATCTGCCGAAGATTACAAAAATCTCTACTTAGCAGGAAACGCCAGAGCAATAGGAGATTGGCTTCTAGGAATTAATGCTACTCGTTTATTCACCAAAAAATTTGGCGGAAACAAAGCCGTTTTATCCATTGGGAGAGTCCAAACACCTACTTTGGCAATGCTCGTGAAACGCCAAAAAGAAATAGACGCATTCGTGCAAAAAGACTATTGGGAACTCAAAACCAAATATAGAGAAGTAATTTTTACAGCGGCAATTGACCGTTTACAATCGGCAGAAAGAGCAGAAAAAGGCTTAGAATACCTGAAGCAAAATCTTTTTGAAATTATAGCTTTTGAAATTAAAGAAGGAAAAGAAAAAAATCCACGATTGTTTGACTTAACGGGACTTCAGGTAGAAGCCAATAAAAAATACGGATTTTCAGCAGAAAGCACACTGAATTATATCCAAAGCCTCTACGAAAAAAAACACACCACTTATCCTAGAGTAGATACCACCTACCTTTCGGAGAATTTGTATCCTAAAATTTCGGGAATTCTCAGAAGCATGAATTTTTATTCAGACTTAACGGCTCCTCTTTTAGAAGCGCCAATCCCAATGTCAAAAGCCGTTTTTGATGATGCCAAAGTCACAGACCATCATGCGATTATTCCAACGGAAATTCCGCCAACTTCCAATTTGACCAGAGAAGAAAAATTAGTCTATGATTTGGTAGCAAAGCGTTTTATAGCGATTTTTTATCCAGAATGTAAAATTTCCAATACTTTG
The DNA here is from genome assembly GCF_056313765.1 of Cloacibacterium sp. DMC96. Classification (NCBI taxonomy): domain Bacteria; kingdom Pseudomonadati; phylum Bacteroidota; class Flavobacteriia; order Flavobacteriales; family Weeksellaceae; genus Cloacibacterium; species Cloacibacterium sp. DMC96. The sequence continues at coordinate 778,391 of NZ_JBQUZQ010000001.1, forward strand.
GTAGAAGGTCAGGTAGGAACCATCAATTTCAAAGCATCGGGAAAACAAATTCTCGAGCCAGGTTGGCGTTTAGTCTATGCCAAAGACCAAAAAGAAACGGCTGAAAAAGAAGAAAAAAACGAAGAACAATTGATTCCCGAATTTACAGTGGGCGAAAAAGGAGAGCATGAACCTTTTGTGCATCAGGGAAGAACTTCTCCGCCAAAACCATACACAGAAGCTACATTGCTGAGAGCCATGGAAACCGCAGGAAGACAGGTGGAAGACGAAGAATTGCGTGAACTTTTGAAAAACAACGGCATCGGTAGACCTTCTACCAGAGCAAACATCATAGAAACACTTTTTAAAAGAAAATACATCGAAAAGAAAAGGAAAAATCTTTTCGCGACTCAAACGGGTATTGATTTAATTGATACCATAGAAGATGAATTGTTAAAAAGTGCCGAACTAACAGGAGAGTGGGAGCAAAAACTCAGGAAAATTGAAAAAGGCGAATACGAAGCACAAAAATTCAAAGAAGAACTCATAGAAATGGTAACCCAACTCACCAAAAAAGTCATCGACAGCAAAGGAAAAGTCATCTCTTTTCAAGAAGAAAAATCCACCAAAACCAAAACCAAAAAGAAAAAAGACACCAATTCCGGTGACTGAGAATAATAGTCGAAGCCCGGTATCTGAGCCTGTCGAAGCCTGGTATCTGAGCTTATCAAAGCCCGGTGGCTGAGCCTGTCGAAGCCACTTTGTCATTCCGTAGGAATCTCAAATTATAGAAGGTTTCCAGAATATCTCCGATGTTCCTCCGTGCGCTCAAAAACACAATTATTTCACCAATTCTCCGTGAACTTTGTGATAGAAATACTCGCACCTCGTAACTCGTATCTCGTATCTCATCCCACATCAATTTCCCCACCGCTACAATGGGAATGAATTTCGCCAACTTTGCTCCCTTAAAAACATAAATAAGATAAAAAAAATCTTTGCGTTTTAAAAAACTTTTCAAAATTCGTAGCTAACGCACGAACCCGATGTTTCAGATTTCTAATACGTGACTTAAAAACTCCTTCCTTCATTTCAAATTCTCCCATTTTACTTTTCTCGGTAATTTAGCCTACCGAAACCAATTTATAAGATTTACGGTTTTCCGTAATTTTTCTCCTAAGAACTTTTATAAATTTGTTTAGAAGCTCCCAAGCAGAAATGCATAATAATTTACAATCTAATTTTTGAAATAATAGAAAGAGAACAAGAAAAAAACAACTGATTGTTCTTTATAGATCTGGAGTTGTAAAATTTTAATATTTTTTTTCAAAGTCATGTTTTGACGCTTCTTCATTAGAAATTTGTATAACAAAAAACGGGTAAGCTGAAAACCGAATAGAGTAAGCAGAGTTAAAAAACTAAAATCAATATGGCTAATTTTTATTGCAAATGGTGTGGTCACAAATCATCAAGCGTGTCTAGTCTTACAGCAGGTTCTTGCTCAAAAAATCCTAATGGTAAAAAACACGAATTGTATGAAGGTACTGAAAAGTCACAATACACTTGTAAATGTTGTGGGCACAAGTCTTCCAGTATGTCAAGTTTAACTGCGGGATCTTGCTCAAAAAGTCCTACAAAAAAACACCAACCCGCACTTTAAATTTATTTAACAAAAAAGAACTTTTTTAAAGGATTAATCTAAATAAAATAATTAAATGGAAGCATCTACAACTATTAAACAAATGTTGGCAGGCAACAAAATTTTTGTACCAACTTATCAAAGAGCATATTCTTGGGATACAGAACTCGAAAAAACAAAATCTCCAAAACAGACCAATGTGTTTTTATCTGATTTGGAAGATTATAATAAAAGTTCTACAAAATCAAAATACTATTTTGGACATTTTCTATTTGAAGAAAAAGACGAGAAAAAGTTTGGAATAATTGACGGTCAACAGCGAATGACAACAACCGTCATTTTCCTTTCTGCATTGTTCAGTAGACTAAAACAAATCCGACCGTTAAACGAAACCGAACAAGAAACTTTTGAAGACATTATCAAAAGAAACTCAACTTATCGTTTTGAAACGGTTGATTATGACGACAGATTTTTCAAAGATTGCGTAATAGACCAAAATAAAAAAGACAGAAATGGAATAAAAACAGTTTCCGCAAAACGCATTGCAATTGCGTTTGACTTTTTTACTATGCAACTTGCCGACAAAGACGAAACGTATTTATTGAAAATGTTGGATACGGTTCAAAACGCATCTTGTACAACGCACCCAGTAAAAGACGCTTCTGAAGCAATTCAAATGTTTATTTTCCAAAACAACAGAGGTAAAAAGCCCTCTAATTTGGAAATTATAAAAGCTCAATTTATGTTCAATGTACATCTTTATGGTGGAGAAGAAAAAGAAAGCTTAATAAAAGAAATCAAAGACAGATTTGAAGAAATTTACAAATCAATTTCATCAATCGAATACAGAATTAACGAAGATGATGTTTTGGTTTACACGCTTCGTGTTCATTTCAATTCGCTATGGGAAACAAACGCAATCGACAGAATAAATAAGTTGTTATCGGAAACAAATCAAATTCCTTTTATCAAATCTTTTACACAATCACTTGCTATGAGTTTTGAGCATTTAACAACGTTTTTCAGTATAGATGAAAGAGAAAATTTAGAAATTCATTCGCTCGTAACACTTGGCGGAATTGGTATTGCAATGCCTTTTATTATCAAAGCATATAAATTTGGTTTACCTATTAATCAAATCAATTTGCTTTGTAGCAAGTTGGAAACGATGGTTTTAAGACACAGGCTAATCGGTACAAGAGCAGAAATTACATCACGATTAAATGACGTTTACCAAAAATTTACCTCTGAAAATCCTGACATCACACCAATAAATATTAGAATTGATTGGATGAAAACTACACAAGATTGGTGGTGGTCATATTGGGGAAACAAAGAATTTGAGCGTTCAATTCAAGGAGGAATAAATCATACAACTGCAAAATATTTACTTTGGAAATACGAAAATCATTTGGAAGGACAAGGTAAAAATGGTTATTCTCCAACTCGATTTGACAAAATTGAAAAACCAGAATTGGAACATATTGCACCGCAAACTGAAAATCCAGAAACAGGTTATGATAGTTATGACGATGAATTTGTAAATCAATACATCAATTGTTTAGGAAATTATTTGTTGCTATCTAAATCACATAATTGTTCAGTTGGCAACAAACCATTTGCTGACAAACGAAATAGTTACAACCATTTGCAACAACAACGAGAAATACAAAAAATGACGGCTGAAAGTGCTGCTTGGACCAAAGAATTAATACAGCAACGTAAGGATAAGATCATTAAATTTGTAATTGATAATTTTTAATCCTAACCCCGCTTTACGAAGTTTGCAACTTCGAAGCAGATAAATAAAAGAAAACGCTAACTATAAGAGGTTAGCGTTTTTTAAGTAGCAAAGGGTTTTACAAAAATCCTTCGTTTTTTAAAATTTCTGTAATACCCGATGGCGCGGATTTCTTATCCGTGACTACAAACCGAAACTCTGTCATTCTGAACCAAGCGCAGCTTAGTGAAGAATCTCTTTATAATAGAATAGGTTCTTTTCTACATACATAAACTGAAAAACCTGTGCACTTCCCAGAACATCTCCGATGTTCCTCAGTGCGCTCAAAAACACAATCATTTCACCCCATCTCCGTGAACTTTGTGATAGAAATACTCGCACCTCGTAACTGGCATCTCGTATCTCATCCCGATGGCGCGGATTTCTAATCCGTGACTACAAACCAGAACTCTGTCATTCTGAAGGAAGCGTAGCAAAGTGAAGAATCTCTTTATAATAGAATAGGTTCTTTTCTACATACATAAACTGAAAAACCTGTGCCCTTCCCAGAACATTTCCGATGTTCCTCAGTGCGCTCAAAAACACAATCATTTCACCCCATCTCCGTGAACTTTGTGATAGAAATACTCGCACCTCGTAACTAGCATCTCGTATCTCATCCCGATGGCGCGGATTTTTAATCCGTGACTACAAACCGAAACTCTGTCATTCTGAACGAAGCGTAGCAAAGTGAAGAATCTCTTCGGAAATGAAAATATTTCAACATCACGATTTCACATCTTCACATCTTCACATCTTTACGACTTCTCATTCTCGCAACCTTGTGACGCGATTTTCTAATCCGTGACTACAAACCGAAACTCTGTCATTCTGAACGAAGCGTAGCAAAGTGAAGAATCTCTTCATAAAGAATAATATTTCAACTTCACATCTTCACATCTTCACGACTTTACAATTTTACAATTTCTCCCGATGGCGTAGATTTCTAATCCGTGACTTTCCAATCATATCATTTATTTTAATTAAATTTGTTAGAAACTAAATAACCCAAGCACTTCTAAATGTGAAATCATATTTCAATTATTTTCTAATTCTAATACATCTTTCTTTAATCATTATTTCTTGTAATACAAGGGAGAAAAATTACATTACTTATTATAATAAAGTAAATGAGATTGATAGCATCTACAGAATTGCTCAAAGACCTAAATTAGCAATAAAAAAATTCAGAAAATTATTTACGGAGTTTCAACCTAAAAATCAAGAGAGAATAGAAGAATTTGAAAATTATATTTATTTGAGTGATAAGTATCAAGAAAATTTCGGGGGTAAAAAAAATCTGTACAAGTTTATTACTTTAATTGCACCTTATATGAACGCTTATCAAGAGCATTTACCCTTATTTAAAAAATATGGAATAGACAGTTTAGAAGCAGCCAATAAAACAGATTTATGGCTGAGGTCAAGAGAAAAAGTATTAATGGATTCTATTACAACTCTTTTTATACGTGATCAAGAAAGAAAACGTTTAGATGTAAATATAAGTGCTAGAAATGATTTTAAAAATGCGAACCTTATGAAGTGGATATTTGATAATTATGGATATCCTTCTTTACAAAAAGTGGGTGTTTTTGGGAATGATGATGTCTTTTTACCAATGAGTACCTTTTTTAGTCACATGTCGGCATCGCAAGATTATCCTTATTTTGAAAAAAAATTAAAGAGATATTTAGAAATGGGGGATTGTACTCCACGTGAATATTCAACGATGGTAGACCGTTATCATTTACAAGTTTTAAAAGACAAAATGCTCTATGGTTCTTATATTGGAGTTGATGGAATTTTTGATACTGTTCAAGTAAATAGAAACCGTAAGAGTATAGGTCTACCATCATTAAAGCACAACAATATAATTACAAAAGACTTTTTAAAAAAGTTAAATAAAAATTAACCACGATCGCGCGGATTTTTAATCCGTGACATCGGGGCAACTTAAATCGAGTTAAATATACCAGCAAAATGGCTAGAAAAATCAGAATAAATAAGCATCGATAGTATGGATTTTTAATCCGTGACCTTTCAAATATCTCTCCAAAGCCCAAAGTTTTGAAGGTTCTCTTTTCCAAATTTTTCACTTTCTTTAGGTTGGACTGGGGGACTTGTTAAATCCGATTCCTAAATTTATATATCTTGTATTTCCTAAAAAATAATTCTTTAGTGTTTCCAAAACTAAAGACTGATTCTTCTCATTTGTAAGGAATCTCTTCACGTCTTTTGATTAGTAATGAATTAGTTTTATTATATTTGTTTAAAGCTAATATTCTAATGAATCTGAAATTTTCCTCGTTAAATTATCCTATAGAGAATATATATAAATTTTATTTTTCTAATTTATCCCATAAGTAATTTTCAGAAATTTATATTTTTATTGAAATGAATCCTATTGCATTTATAGATATAGAAGTAGATCCCAAAAGTGGGAAAATTCTTGACTTTGGAGGAATCAAAAGTAATGATGCTCAGTTTCATAAGGCTTCTTACTATGAATTTACTGAATTTCTTCAAGATACTAAGTTTATATGTGGACATAACATTATCCGTCATGATGCAAAATTCATTTCTGAAATATTAAATAATGTAAAAATATCGAGTGATGGTATCATTGATACTTTGTTTTGGTCTCCATTGCTTTTTCCTAATAGACCTTATCATTCTTTGGTGAAAGATGATAAGTTGCAAACAGAAGAACTGAATAATCCTTTAAATGATTCAATAAAAGCTAGAGATTTGTTTTATGATGAGGTTTTGGCTTTTAATGGTTATGATGAAGATTTAAAGCAAATTTTTTATTTATTACTCAATAAATACAAAGAATTCTCTGCCTTTTTTAAATATATTAAATACTCAACACAAGAAGAGAATGTAGAAGATTTAATTCGTAAAAAATTTAACCAGGAGATTTGTGAAAATGCAAAATTAGGAACTATAATTACTGAACACCCAACTGAGTTGGCATATTGCTTATCATTAATTTATTCTACCGAACGTTATTCAATTACACCACCTTGGGTTCTAAAAAATTATCCTCATGTAGAAGTTGTAATGTTTCTATTGCGTGGAAAACCATGTGTCACAGGATGTAATTATTGTCATCAGGAATTGGATATTCACAAAGGTTTAAAAAAGTTTTTTGGATTTGATGCTTATAGAAATTATGGAGGAGAACCTTTACAGGAAAAAGCAGTAAAAGCAGCTATAGATAACAAGTCATTAATTGCAGTATTTCCAACTGGAGGAGGTAAATCGATTACCTTTCAAGTTCCAGCTTTGATGCAGGGAGAAAATTTGAAAGGGTTAACAGTGGTGATTTCTCCTCTACAGTCTTTAATGAAAGATCAGGTGGATAATTTAGAGAGAAATGGAATAACGACTGCTGTTACCATTAATGGATTGCTAGATCCTATTGAAAGGGCTAAATCATTTGAAAGAGTAGAAGATGGCTCAGCATCTATACTTTATATTTCCCCTGAATCCTTACGTTCAAAAACCATAGAAAAATTGCTTTTGGGCAGAAAGATAGTCCGTTTCGTAATTGATGAAGCTCATTGTTTTTCTTCTTGGGGACAGGATTTTCGGGTAGATTATCTCTATATAGGAGATTTTATTAGAAATTTACAAAAGAAAAAGAACTTAGAAGGTAACATTCCTATATCTTGTTTTACTGCAACAGCGAAACAAAAAGTGATAGAAGATATAAGAGACTACTTTAAGGAAAAATTATCGCTTGATTTAGAAGTTTATACTACAAAAGCATCTAGAACAAATCTTCATTATAAGGTCTTTTTGAAAAATGAAGAAGAAGAAAAATATCAAACTTTGCGTGATTTGATAGAAGAGAAGAATTGCCCTACAATTATTTATGTATCAAGAACGCATAGAGCAGATTTATTGGCACTAAGATTAGAGAATGATGGATTTAATGCCAAGTCTTATCATGGGAAAATGGATAAGCAGAGAAAATCCGAAAACCAAGATTCTTTTATTAGAGGGGAAGCGCAAATTATGGTTGCAACTTCTGCATTTGGAATGGGAGTGGATAAAAAAGATGTGGGTATGGTTATTCATTATGAAATTTCTGATTCCTTGGAAAATTATATTCAAGAGGCAGGAAGAGCAGGGAGAGATGAAAACATAAATGCAGATTGTTTTGTTTTGTTCAATGAGGAAGATTTAAGCAAACATTTTATTCTTTTGAATCAAACAAAGCTTTCTATTAAGGAAATACAGCAAGTTTGGAAAGCAATAAAAGAGATTACTAAATTTCGTTCAACTGTATCCAATTCCGCTCTTGAAATAGCAAGAAAAGCAGGTTGGGATGATAGTGTAGTAGATATAGAAACTAGAGTGACTACGGCTATTGCTTCTCTGGAAGAATCAGGCTACTTAAGAAGAGGACAAAATATGCCAAGAGTTTTTGCCAACAGTATTCTTTCTAAAAATGCTCAGGAAGCTATAGACAAAATTTATGCATCAGAAAAATTTAATGAAAAACAAAAAGAAAAGGCAATAAGAATTATCAAAAAATTGTTTTCTAGCAAAAGTAGAAAGTATGTTTCTGAAGAATCCGCTGAGTCTAGAGTAGATTATATTAGTGATCATCTAGGCATGGTAAAAGAAGAAGTAATGAAAGTGATTACTTTGCTCAAAGAAGAAAAAATATTAGCAGACACTAAAGATTTAACCGCTTTTATTAAAAAAGGAGAGCTCAATAATCGTTCATTCAATATTGTAGAAGAATATTGTAAAATAGAACGATTTGTATTTAATTTATTGGATGAACAAGAAAAAACATTTCATTTAAAAGAGTTGAATGAAGAAATTGAAAAAGAACTTGATGAAAATGTTAATACAGCCAAGATAAAGACCATTTTTAATTTTTGGAGCATTAAGAATTGGGTAAAATACAGTCCTTTGACTTACTCTAAAAATCACATATCTACAATATGCATTCAGCCTAAAGAAAAATTAAAAGAAAAATTAGAAAAAAGACATGAGCTGGCTAAGTTTATTATAAAATATCTGTATGGAAAAAGTAATGAAACCGTTTCTGATACTGAAAAAGGAAAAGAAGAGGTACTGGTAGAGTTTTCGGTTCATGATGTTAAAACGGCATATCAGGATTCTATGAGCTTATTTAAATTAGAAATAAGTATAGATGATATTGAAGATACACTGTTTTATTTATCCAGAATAGAGGCTATTAAAATAGAAGGAGGATTTTTGGTAAGTTATAATTTGTTGACCATTGAGAGAACAGAAACAGACAATAAAAAACGCTATACCAAAGAAGATTATCAAAAACTAAATCAGTTTTATGAAAATAAAGTTCAGCAGATTCATATTGTAGGAGAATATGCTAAAAAAATGATTCATGATTATCGGGATGCCCTTCAGTTTGTTGAAGATTATTTTCAACTGAATTACTCATCTTTTTTAAACAAGTATTTTAAAGGTTCCCGTCAGAACGAAATCAAAAGGAACATCACTCCAGAAAAATTTAGACAGTTATTTGGAGAGCTTTCTCCTACTCAATTGAAAATTATTAATGATAATGAATCAAAACATATTGTAGTAGCAGCTGGTCCGGGTAGTGGAAAGACCAGGATTTTGGTACATAAACTGGCTTCGCTTCTTTTGATGGAAGATGTAAAACATGAACAGTTGTTGATGCTTACATTTTCAAGATCCGCTGCTACAGAATTCAAGAAAAGATTATTAAAGTTAATAGGCAATGCTTCTTATTTTATAGATATCAAAACCTTTCATTCTTATTGTTTTGACTTGTTGGGGAAAGTAGGCAATTTAGAAAAGTCTGAACACATTATAGAGAATGCTATTGAAAAAATCAAGAATGGAGAAGTAGAAATAAGTAGAATTACCAAAACTGTTTTGGTAATTGATGAAGCACAGGATATGAATAAGGAAGAATACCAACTGGTGAGAACTTTGATGGAGTATAATGAAGATTTGAGAGTAATTGCGGTTGGAGATGATGACCAGAATATTTATGAGTTTAGAGGAGCAAGTTCCAGCTATCTAGAAGATATGATGGTAAGGGATAAAGCTGTTAAATATGAATTGGTAGAAAATTATAGAAGCAAATCCAATTTGGTAGAGTTTACCAATTATTTTGTAAAACAAATTTCACATCGTCTTAAAGATACGTCTAATCTTTCTACGCAATCAGTCAATGGCAAAATTAAAATAGTTCATCATCAGAGTTCTCACCTAATAGAACCTATGGTATATGATGTGTTGAATTCAGAATTGGTAGGCAGCACCTGTATTCTTACGAAAACCAATGAAGAGGCTTTGCAGATTACAGGTAGACTACTGAAAAATCAGGTGAAAGCAAAATTAATCCAAACCAATGACAGTTTCAATTTATATGACTTAAAGGAAATAAGATATTTTATAAGTAAATTAAATCTTAAAGAGGATGTTTTCACCATTGATGATGAGATTTGGGAACAAGCCAAAAAAGATTTGAAATACCAATTGACTCAGAGCAATAAATTAGAGATATGTCTTCATTTAATCAGAGATTTTGAATTGATCAATGTCAAAAGGAAATTTGTGTCAGATTTAAAAATATATTTATTTGAATCTAAATTAGAAGATTTCATCAGAGAGAGTGGAGATACCATTTATGTATCTACTATTCACAAGTCAAAAGGGAAAGAATTTGATAATGTCTTTATTCTATTAGAAAATTTTAAATTATCAACCGATACTGAAAAACGACAGTTATTTGTAGCAATGACAAGGGCTAAAAATAACTTAACACTGCATCTGAATTCTTATTTTTTAAATACTATTTCTGTACCACAATTAGAGTTTATAGATGATTTTAGAATGTATGATGAGCCCAAAGAAATTGTTCTTCATTTAAATTATAAGGATGTAAATCTAGGTTATTTTGAATTTGTTCAACATAGAATCAAAGATATGTTTTGTGGACAATTATTAAAAGTTTCTTCAGAAGGATGTTGTAATGAAAATGGAGAACAGGTCTTAAAATTTTCAAAAAAATTCCTTGAAGTGATAAAAGCAAATGATGCAAAAGGATATGTAATGAAAGATGCAAAAATTAATTTTATGGTATATTGGTTTAAGGAAGAAATAGAAAAAGAAATTTTAATTATTTTACCAGAATTAAATTTTGAGAAAAATATTTAATATCTTTTTTTTTTTCTCTCTCCTGGTAGTGTGGATTTCTAATCCGATGGCGCGGATTTTTAACCAGAACTCTGTCATTCTGAACGAAGCACAGCATAGTGAAGAATCTCTTTATAATAGAATAGGTTCTTTTCTACATACATAAACTGAAAAACCTGTGCACTTGCCAGAACATCTCCGATGTTCCTCAGTGCTCTCAAAAACACAATCATTTCACCAATTCTCCGTGAACTTTGTGAAAGAAAATAAACAGACTTTCCACCCCACTTCATAGCGAATGAATTTCGCCAACTTTGCTTCCTTAAAACATAAAGAAAAAAAATCTTTGCGTTTAAAAACAATTATCCAAGAAAACCCATCCCAAGAATCTCCTCACCCTCATAAATAGCAACAAACTGCAAAGCTTCCTCCTCTTGAAAATAAGAATCAAAGGTGAAAATACCATTGTCAGCACTAACTTTTTGCTCTAGAATTTCAAAACGGTAACTTTCGTAATTCGGTAAAATTGAAACCAAATGCAGAGAGCGTAGAGGTTGTGGCGTATTTAGTTCTACCAAAATCCCATCATCATAACTTGTTTTTTTAATAAAATCCTTCGCCGAAGGAATCTTCCCAAAGACAAAAGAAGAAAGCAACCTTTTCCCTTCTGAGGTTTTCAAACCTTGGTAAACAGTTCTTTTTCCACGTTCAGAAATGGTATCTAAATCTTTAATCGCTGTCATTAATTTTGCGAATTTCTGATACAGATATCGGTCGCCACATTTTTTGTAATACGGATAAATGGCATTTCTGAGCATTTTCCCAGTTTTAGAACAATGCCCAAACTCACTACTGTTTTCTCTTACTCGAGCATAGTTTTCTTTGGTTTTAAAATCATCACGATTAAAACCCGCGATGGCGCGGATTTCTAATCCGTGACTTTCCCTAACTTATTTCATTTATTTTAATTAAATTTGTTTAAACTAATAAACAAGAACTCAAATACCGAACTAAGCAAATACTTATAATCACATACAAACGAATATTTATTTGATTATAAGTGTTTTACAACTACACTTTGTCTATTTGAGTGTTAGCAGATATTTTAGAAAACCAGAAAAATGAAAAGAACTTTACTATTATTATTGACACTTTTTAGTTTTACATTAAGTTACTCTCAAAATCTTTATCCAGAAAAATATAAAAATTGTAGTTTAACAAGTTTTTGTCTTGATTGTGGAGATACAAAAGCTGAGCCACCAAAATCTCTAATGAGTGAATTGTTGAATAAATTTGACAAAAAGAGCTTGAATAAGATAAAAGGAACCATTGAAGTACAAATTCTAATTGACGAAAATGGAAAACCGTGTTTATTGAGTTCCGTAAATCAAACAAATATTTCATCAAAAAAATTAGGATTACAAAAAGCGATAAATTCTACATCAAATTGGGAATCTGCAATTTCAGACAACAAAAAAACAAATAGCTCTGTTTCATTAATTTTTGAATTTGAAAATGGTAATTTTTCTGGAAAACGAAGAGTTTTCGACTTTAAAAATCAATCAAATGCAAAATCTGTTGGAAATCCACATGTAAAAGGAACAGACAAAAACAAACTTTCAAAAAATTGGACTGTATTTAATCAACAGAATTCAGAACTACCTTGGGATATGTCAAGAACGGTTGTAAATGATTTAGACAATAACATTTGGATTGGAACAGACAATGGAATTGTAAAAATAAGTAATGGAAAGTGGGAACATTTTAATTCAAAAAATACTACCATATCTTCTCCTGCTTATAACAAAAATGAAACACAATCTGTACGAGATTTAGAGGTTGACAAAACCAACAACAAATGGTTTGTTGCTGGCTGGGATGTTTACAGATATGATAATAAAACCTGGACTAAATACGACTCAATAAACTCTCCAATAAATTGGGCTCGAAAAATATTTGTTGACCATTCAAATAATGTGTGGTTTACATCTTGGGATGGTGTAGCAAAATTTGATGGAAAAAATTGGTCAGTAATTAACAAGCAAAATTCAAATCTGCCAACCGACAAAACTCTTGGTGTTTACGTAGATAAAAAAGACAGAATTTGGATTGGAACATTTGAAGGAAACGTTATTATTGAAAACGGAGTTACGAAATTATTAAACGATAAAAATTCACCTTTATCAAAAGCATTCATTTCAAAAATATATGAAGACAAAAAAGGAAATTACTGGTTTGATTTATACAATGACAAATCTGACGAGGCTGGAATTTACGTTTTAGACCTGCAAGGAAAATGGACAAAAATAAGTCATCCAAATTCTAAAATGTTTAGTGAAAATACTATCAATGATTTTTATTTGGACGAAGAAAGCAATTTGCTATGGATAACATTAAACGGAGTTGGTATTTTATGTTATGACACAATCTCAAAAAAATGGGAAACATATACAAATGAAAATTCAAACGTTCCAAGCATTCATTGCGAGAGAATAACGAAAGACAAAGATGGCTCAATTTGGATTGCAACTTACGCTGGAATTATAAAACTGGAAAAATAGAAACATCTGCTAACATCGGTTTGCCCGATGGCGCGGATTTCTAATCCGTGACTTTCCATACTCATATCATTTATTTTAATTAAATTTGTTATAAACTAATAAACAAGAACTCAAATACCGAACTCAAACAAATACTTACAATTATTTAAAAATGAATATTTAAATGATTATAAGAGTTTTTAAATTGTACTTCATCTATTTGAGTGTTAGCTGAAATATTTCTAAACCAGACCTCAAAAATGACACCAGAATTAAAAAATATCGAAAAGCAAATTAAAAAAACTCACAAATTTGCTTTTACCCCAAAATATAAATCCGAGTTTCACACCCAACTTTCTGAGAAAGCTTTTTTTGCAATTTCTAACCAAACATTTGAAAAATTAGATTGGGACATTATTTATGTTGATGAACATTCTATTGAAGCTAAACGAAAAGTAAAAAGCTTAGGAATGACTCAATATACAGAATCTATCATTGTTACTTATAATTATGGAAAAGTAACAGTGAAAAGCGAATCATTAGGGAATGAAATTTGGGATAATGGGCGAAATTCTAAAAGAGTCCACCTTTTCATTCACGTATTTCAAGACATTGGAAAAAAATACAATCGAGAGAAATTAAAAGAACTCGAAAAGCAACAAGAAGCAAAACATAATTGGGATGATTATATAATTCCTACTGAATTACCCAAACCCAATACCATACGTAAATCAAATATTTTTTTTCCGATTTTATTTGCTATTATTACAGCTGTAGTTTTAGCTTTTTTAATTGCTAAAATATCATTAACAGGGAATTATATTATTTTCCTTTTTGAATATATAGTTGGATTAGTATTAGCTTTTTCATTAAATATAGGTATTAAATTAGGTAATTTTACAGATTTTAATAAATTAAAAAATATACTAATTGGTTCAATTTTTATATTTTTCATTGGGAATCAGTTATTTCAATATAATCTAATTTTAGCAGAAAACAATTTTGATAGAATTGGATTTTTTGAATTTTTAAAACTTAGACTTGAACAAGGTTTAACTATTAAAAGTTTAAATGTTGGCACAATTGGTTTGATAATAAGTTGGCTTTTACAATTAGGTTTAACCTTTATATTTGGATATTTAAACTTAACCCGTTTTTTAATTTCTTATGTAGTTAAAAGAATTCCAACTGAAGTAATTGATTTTGCATTTTATCATATCGTTAAAGGTAAAGATGAAACCCAAGTTAGAGCTGAACTTTATTCTCTTGGTTGGACTAATGAAATTAATCAAAATGAAGTCTTTGAAGCTATAGATGGAATTCAGGGAGGTAATGAAATGAATAGAACTACTTAAATATTTCAGCGAGTATCGGTTTGACGAAATGCGTGAATAAGTTCACGATGCCTCAGATTTCTAATCCGTGACTTTCCATACTCATATCATTTATTTTAATTAAATTTGTTAAGAACTAATAAACAAAAATTCATATATCGAACTAAACAAATACTTACAATCATTTACAAACCAACATTTATTTGACTATAAGTTTTTTACAATTATACTTCGTCTATTTGAGTGTTAGGCATTATTTATTCATAACAAGGCTTTTGGCGAGTCATTGTTAGGAAATGTTTGTTAATCTTAAATACAAATAAATAATATGAGCATTAAACTTTCATTTGAGTTACAGAGAGAAGATTATATGAACTTTAATAAGTTTCATTACAAAAAAACACAGCTAAAAAAGACACTAATTACTGGTGGCCTAGTTTTAATAATCTTGCAAGTAGCTTTAAACCTCAATAAGTTTGATTTGATAGCAACGATTATTTCTTCTATTATTTTTATTGCAATTTACTTTTTCTTGATTTCAAGGAGTTTAAATAATACTAAAAAAATTCCAAAGGATGATGGTTCTATTCTTGGTAGAAAGGAAATTGAATTTAGTGATACTGGGATTGCATATATGGACAAAAATTCAAGTGGAAACTTCAATTGGTCCGCGATAAAAAGTTTGCAAAGTGATACAACAGAATTTTATTTATATACAGATACTAATATGGCTATTGTTATTCCTAAAAGGATTTTCAATAGCGATACAGAAATAATTGAATTTGAAGAATATATTAATGATAAAAAAAACAACTCCTAACATACCCCGATGGCGCGTATTTCTAATCCGTGACTTTTCACAAATCATTTCATTTATTTTAATTAAATTTGATTGAAACTAATAAGCATAAATTGAAATACTGACCTCATTAAATACTGACAATCATTTACAAACGGTAATACGTGTTTTACAGTCTATTTGTGTGTGAGCTGTTATAATAGAGAGACTGTCGCATGAACAAGAACATTTTAATAATTTTTATTTTACTAACCTTGACATTTTCTTGCAAATTCAAGGATAATAAAGTTGTTGAAACTAAGTCAACAGAGAATGACGCTATTTACAAAAACGATAGTTTAACTTATATACTAAATGCCAACAAAAAATTTATCAAGGACAGTTTATTGAAAGAAAAAACCGGAATTATTGAGCACTATTTTTCACTATATCAACCAGACAATTGTGAAGTTTTAACACATAGAAATTCAGAGCTGAAAGAAGGGTTTGAAGGGATAAGAATTATTAAAGGAATTAGAACAAGCAAAAAAAATGACACTGTCTTTGTAATGCCTAATTTCAATTATTGTGACGATGGAGAATCCTATTGTTTTTATGACAAGACATTACCCAGACTTTATACAGATTCTTATTGTTGCCTTCCCGATAATTTTTTTGTTTGTAGTGACATTGATGAAGACGGAATTAACGAAGTTGGAGTTTTCTATTCTTCTTGTGTGAGCAGATATAAATCTTTAAGAATTTACAGTTTAAAGAAAAACACTTGGAACGAAATTGCCATTACTACTTTTGACATAATGACGAAAGACCCTACAGAAGTTAAGTTTAGCGACTTGGTAAAGAAAATAAGTAAGGACAAATTTCAAATTTGTAGCTTTGACCAGGGGCAAACAAAATGGAAAACAATAAAAATGAGATAATTAAAGCAACTAACCCAACGGCGCTGAATTTCTAATCCGTGACTTTAATTTAACAAAACTTTTCATAATTTACAATAAATAATTTTCCTTCCATGGTGACTGAGCTTGTCGAAGTCAGGGTCGGGGAAAAGAAAATTGTCTCAGTCACAGTGGTATTTTCTGTTGAAGCTATATTTTTACATAAAAACCTAGATGCCTCAAATTTCTAATCCGTTATCATTAAAACTGCCAAATTTTTTACAGAATTCGCAATAATTAAAGAAAGCCCTGCGCTTCCCAGAACATCTCCGATGTTCCTCGGTGCCCTCAAAAACATAATCATTTCACCAATTCTCCGTGAACTTTGTGATAAAAAATAAGCTCAGTTTCCACATCGCTTCATAGCGAATGAATTTCGCCAACTTTGCTCCCTTAAAAACATAATGAGAATAAAAAAAATCTTTGCGTGTAAAAACAATTACCCAAGAAACCCCATCCCAAGAATCTCCTCTCCCTCATAAATAGCAACAAATTGCAAAGCTTCTTCCTCTTGAAAATAGGAATCAAAAGTGAAAATGCCATTGTCAGAGTTAACAACCTGCTCTAGAATCTCAAAACGATAACTTTCGTAATTCGGTAAAATAGAAACCAAATGCAGAGAGGGTAGAAGAAGTGGTGTATTCAGTTCTACAGAAATCCCATCATCATAACTTGTTTTTTTAATAAAATCCTTCGCCGAAGGAATCTTCCCAAATACAAAAGAAGATAGTAATTTTTTCCCTTCTGTGGTTTTCAAACCTTGGTAAACAGTCCTTTTTCCACGTTCAGAAACGTTGTCCAAATCTTTAATAGTGGTCATCAATTTTGCGAATTTCTGATATAGATATCGGTCGCCACACTTTTTATAGTAAGGATAAATGGCATTTCTGAGCATTTTCCCCGTTTTAGAACAATGCCCAAACTCACTGCTATTTTCTCTTACTCGAGCATAGTTTTCCTTAGTTTTAAAATCATCTCGATTAAAACCACTTTTCTTGCGTACCACAGAAACCCCGTTCAGTTCATAAAAAACCAAACCGTCTATAGCCCCCTGAAATTGTAAAATGCTCTTGTATCTTGCCATGAGTTAACTGAATGAATATCAAAAGTAAGGAATACTCATGACATATACAACTTTAATGTATAGTTATAGTATAGTTATAGTATAGTTGATATATAAATAATTAATGTTATATTTGTGTCAAAGTAGTAAATGAAAGGTGTTATAAGCTATAAATTTCAATAATGAATAAATCGTTGTAATATCCAATAAAGAGAGAAAACTAAATAATGAATAAAAGAATACTTTTTCTAGTTATAATCATACTTACGGTAATTTCTTGTGGTTCCCGTAAAACGGTGTCTCACAAACCTTATTCATCCACAGAAAACCTTAGAAACCTAACCTCTAAATTTGAAGGTCAAAATTCTTATCAAGTCAAAAAAATCCTAAATGACGCCGAAGATTTCTTAGGTGCTCCTTATAAATTGGGCGGAACCAGCAAGTCT
This sequence comes from Cloacibacterium sp. DMC96, assembly GCF_056313765.1. Classification (NCBI taxonomy): domain Bacteria; kingdom Pseudomonadati; phylum Bacteroidota; class Flavobacteriia; order Flavobacteriales; family Weeksellaceae; genus Cloacibacterium; species Cloacibacterium sp. DMC96. The sequence continues at coordinate 796,088 of NZ_JBQUZQ010000001.1, forward strand.
GGATTAGATTGCAGCGGTTTGGTCATCAATGTCTACAATGAGAACAAAGTGAAAATGCCAAGACGTTCTGCAGATCAAGCACAACAAGGAAAAAAAATAGAAATTTGGGAAGCAAAACCCGGGGATTTGTTGTTTTTTGCCACCAATGGAAATGGAGCGGTTTCTCATGTTGGCATCGTAAAAGAAATTAAAAACAGAGGAGAAATTACCTTCATTCATGCTTCTACTTCTAAAGGAGTAATCGTATCTTCGCTGAATGAAAAATATTGGAATAAAGCTTTTCTCTTTGCCAAAAGAGTACTCTAAATAATGAATTATATTATCCAAAAACTTAAAAAATTACCTTATCATACGCATTTAGGTTCACTCTTAAAATCTATAGAAAGTGAACTGAAAGAGTATCAGTTTTTAATAACAGATTACCTTTTTCTATCTCCTGAAAAAGACTTGCCTATTCAGAATTTTTCCAGCAATTATGAAATCTTTGAAGCTGAAAAATTTTTAGAGTTAGCCCAAAAAGATATCAAGTTCAATTATGGATATTTTGCAGCTATTCCCAAGGATAAAGAGATTGTTTTAGACTTAGAAAATTTGCCTTATGTAGAAGGAAATCCAGAAATTTGGTATAATGATTTTTTAAGAGATGACGCCGAAATAGAGATTTATGCTTACGATGGCAGTTATAGTCTAATAAAATTTAAAAATTCAAAATTATCTAATACCTTTGCAGAGTATTTTCCAGAGGCTGAATTGCTGGAGAATTTTCAATTTTAACTAAAAAATTAAAATAATGATGTCTTTACAACAAACCATCGAGAACATTTGGGATAACAGAGATTTATTACAAAAAGAAGAGAGTAAAACTGCCATTAGAGAAGTGATTGCTCTTTTAGATAAAGGCGAATTGCGTGTTGCTGAACCTACAGAAAACGGTTGGCAAGTAAACGAATGGGTGAAAAAAGCAGTAGTAATGTATTTCCCTATTCAGAAAATGGAAACCATAGAAGTTGGTCCTTTTGAATTCCATGATAAAATTCCTTTGAAGAAAAATTATGCAGAAAAAGGTGTGAGAGTGGTTCCTCATGCTGTGGCTAGAGAAGGGGCTTACATTTCTCCGGGAGTAATCTTAATGCCTTCTTATGTAAATATTGGTGCGTATGTAGATTTCGGGACTATGGTAGATACTTGGGCAACGGTGGGTTCTTGTGCTCAAATTGGTAAAAACGTTCACTTAAGCGGTGGAGTAGGAATTGGTGGAGTTCTCGAACCATTACAAGCAGCTCCAGTAATCATTGAAGATGATTGTTTCGTGGGTTCTAGATGTATTGTAGTAGAAGGAGTTCATGTAGAAAAAGAAGCAGTTTTAGGTGCAAATGTAGTGCTTACAGCTTCTACAAAAATTATAGACGTAACAGGTGATACTCCAGTAGAATTGAAAGGAAGAGTTCCTGCACGTTCTGTAGTAATCCCTGGAAGTTATACGAAGCAATTTCCTGCAGGCGAATTCCAAGTTCCATGTGCTTTAATTATCGGTAAAAGAAAAGAATCTACAGATAAGAAAACCTCTCTTAACGATGCTTTAAGAGAAAATAACGTAGCAGTATAAATGGAGAAAATCGTAGTTTACACTGCTATTTTTGGAGGGTATAATGAGCTTATTGAACAACCCCAATTTGAAAATGTAGATTACGTTTGTTTTACAGACCGTAATCTTTCATCTTCTACTTGGAAGGTGGTGGTGGTTCCAGAACCGCCAGTTGGCGACGACAATACCCGAAACAACAGATACTACAAAATTTTACCGCATCTTCATTTGCAGGATTATCAATACAGCATTTATATTGATGGTAATTTTATCATCAAAAAAAATCCACAGTTATTGATTAAAAATTTCTTGAATGAAGAAGTTTCCATGGCCTGTTTTGATCATAATCAAACCATTATGGATCCTAGAAATTGCGTTTATCAAGAATATGAAGCCATCGTAGCATTAGCCGAAACTGAAAATAAGGTAAAAGACGATTTAGACGTTATCAAAAAACATATTGATTTCCTAAAATCTGAAAATTATCCTGAAAACAATGGTCTTATTTCTGGTGGAGTGTTAGTAAGAAAACATTTTGACGAAAAGCTCATCAAAGTCATGGAAGAATGGTGGTATTTCGTGAAGAATTTTTCTAAAAGAGACCAATTAAGTTTCAACTATGTCGCGTGGAAAGATCATTTTAAATACAATATAATTCCAGGAGACATCAGAAAGAAAAATGATTACGTTTACCTTCTTGGGAAGCATAAAAGCAATATTGCTAAAGACTTATGGAAATATAAAATCAAACGATTTTTAGGTCTTAACTCATAAAAAAAATCTACTCGAAAAGAGTAGATTTTTTATTTATGTATTTTCTTCTAATTTTTTCAATCCATTAAGTGTAACGTATCTTTTTAGCCTTTGATTTTCTTTCATAATGGCTTCATTTACACTTTGGTCGCTCCAATTTTCTTTGTGATAAAGGTGATATTGTATTGCAAAATTTCTAAGCGAATATAAGTGGTAACCCATTCCTTCAAAACGCCAAGTTAAGTCAATATCTTCACCAATTGCGGGCAAAACATAATCTTCATTAAACCCATTTATTTTTTCCAATGCTGATTTGTAACAAGAAAAATTACAACCTTTTATTTGGCTCATTTTTCTAAGATAGGCAATGAAAGAAAATATAGATTTTGGTGAAATGTAAATTCCTTCTTCATAGAATTTTGCACCATCTTTTTTGATGGATTTTATCTCGGGGAGAATCACTTTTGCAAATTCAGAAACCGTTTTTGCATTTCTTAATTGGTCAGAATAGTTAGGACCTAGCTTGATTCTTTTACCCGCTAAAATTCTATCTTCTCTAGCAAATTTTAAGTGATTTTCTATAAAATTTGGGTGTAAAACACAGTCGCCATCTATAAAAATAAAATAATCAACACCAATAGTTCTAATGGTATTGTTGAGCGCTTTATTTTTTTGCCAACCCAAATCTTCTTGAGTTAAGTGAATTAAATCTAATTTACCACTGTAATTTTTGACAAAATCAGCCATTTCTGTACTGTTTCCATCCTCGGAAATCACAGTTATAAAGCCAGAAACACTTTGTTGCTCTACAGATTTTAAAACGACGGCTAAATCGGCAGTATTTTTATATACAGAAATGATAAGTGCTGATTTCATATGTAGTTATTTATTGTTTTTTAAAGGTCATATGCAATCGCTGATTCTTCATTAGCTTTTGTGTTTGCTAATTATGGCGATTTCATACTTATAAATTGGTGGTGATTCCTTGTTCAGTCCAAGTCAGTTTTTGGTCTCTTGTGTTTTTTCTGATGGCATTGTTTTTTGCCCAAGTTTCAGGATTTACATAACCTCTTGCATGGTCTAGATGCACGCAAATTGCGCTGTATCTTATTTGTTTTCCTTTAATTCCTAAATTTTCCAGCCTTTCTCCTAATTCTCGGTCTTGTCCACCATATTGCATCTCTTGGTTGAATCCATTGATTTTAACCAAATCTTTTTTCCAGCCAGAAGCGTTATGACCATTCCAAGAAGGTTTAGTAGGGGTTAAAAAATTGAGAAGTTTCGCTTTGAAAGCTTTAGCTGTCAATTTATTATTTTTGAAAGACTTTTTCAATCCATTTTGGGTTAACCAATTCACATCAAAACACTTTTGTGAAAGCACATCTTCTCTACTGATGAGTTTTGAAATATTCATGGGCAACATGAAATAACCTCCCGATAAAAATCTTCCCGATTCTCTATTGTTAAAGTGAGTTTCTACAAAATCTTTTCTGGGAATACAGTCTCCATCAGTAAAAATCAAATAATCCGTAGTAGAAGCAAGGATGGCTTTATTTAGAATCTGCGATTTCTGAAAACCATTGTCTTCTTGCCAAACATGAATAATAGGAATATCGAGTTCAGTTTTGTATTTCTCAATCAAGTTTTTTGTGGCTTCTCTAGAGCCATCATCAGCAATAATAATTTCGAAATCTTTGGTAGTTTGTACGCTAAATCCCCAAATCACTTTTTCTAGCCATTCTTCCGAATTATAGGTGCTAAAAATTACCGATGCTTTCATATTTTTTATATTTCGTCACAAAGATACTTTTTTAGCCTAATATTCAAAAATTCAGCAGAACGATATTTGTTACGTTCAAAAAATTGAAAAATAATTTTCATTTTCAAAAAAATCTCTATATTTGCAAAAGAATTAGACAAAAAATGAAAAATTTAAACTTAATCCATCATCTTCATCATCTCATCTAAAGGCGAGTTGATAATGTATCATGTATTATAGTTAATAAAATATTTACAATCCGCCTTGAGTTTTTCAGGCGGATTTTTCTTTTTCATCACTGCAGAACTCGAGGCTTAAAAAAATAAAATCAAAAAATGAGTTCACTAAAAATTGCAGTTCAAAAAAGCGGAAGACTTTTCGAAGATTCTATTAAACTTCTTAAAGATTGTGGAATTTCTTATGATAATGGCAAAGACCAATTAAAAGTTCAGGTAGAAAATTTCCCTATCGAAATCTATTTCCTTAGAAATTCAGATATTCCTCAATACGTAGAAGATGGAGTGGTAGATGTAGCCATCGTTGGCGAAAATTTACTTATCGAAAAGCAAAAAGACATCGAAATTGTACAGAAATTAGGTTTTTCTAAATGTAGAGTTTCTTTAGCAGTTCCGAAAGAGGTAGAAACCGATGATGTAACGTATTTCCAAGGAAAAAAAATAGCGACTTCTTATCCAAATACCGTTAAAAATTTCTTATCCGAAAACAATATTGAAGCAGAAATTCACGTGATTTCTGGATCCGTGGAAATTGCTCCAAACATGGGATTAGCAGACGGAATTTGTGATATTGTAAGCTCAGGAAGTACACTTTTTAAAAATGGTCTTAGAGAGACTGTAACGATTCTTAAATCTGAGGCAGTTTTGGCAAAAAATAAAAATCTTACTGCTGAGAAATTAGAAATTTTAGAGAGACTTTTGTTCAGAATTCAGGCCGTTTTAAAATCTAAAAACACCAAATACATCTTGATGAACGTTCCAAATGAAAAAATTCAAGAAGTTTCTAGCATTTTGCCAGTATTGAAAAGTCCTACTATCGTACCTTTGGTTGAAGAAGGTTGGAGCAGTTTACACTCTGTGATTGAAGAAAAAAGATTCTGGGAAGTAATAGACCAACTTAAAAAAGCTGGAGCAGAAGGCATTCTCATCATTCCAATAGAAAAAATGATTCTATAATTTACAACTCGACGACTGTACGACTTCACATTTTTACGATTTTACGACTGTACAACTTTACAAACGAATTATGAACATAATAGAATTTCCACCTAGAAATACATTCAGCAGTCTTACCAAAAGACCTGTTTTTGAGAAAAATGACATCGAAAATCTTATCAAAGGAATTTTCGAAAAAGTAGAAAGAGAAGGCGATAATGCTTTGAAATTTTACGCTGAAAAATTTGATAATCAGATTCTTGAAACTATTGAAGTTTCTCAGCAAGAAGTTAAAGAAGCCATCAGTTTGGTTGATGAAGAACTGAAAATTGCCATTAATACTGCAAAAAACAATATTGAAAAATTTCACCAATCTCAAAAAGAAACTCCACAACAAATAGAAACAACAGAAGGAGTGGTTTGTTGGCGAGAAAGCAGAGCGATTGATAAGGTAGGTTTATACATTCCGGGAGGAACAGCGCCACTTTTTTCTACGGTTTTAATGTTGGCGGTTCCAGCACAAATTGCGGGTTGCAAAGAGATTATTCTCTGTTCTCCACCTCAGAAAAATGGAAAAATTAATCCTATTATTTTATATGTTGCGAATCTTTGCGGAGTTTCTAAAATTTTTAAAGTGGGTGGCGCTCAAGCCATTGCTGCAATGAGTTTAGGTACAGAAACTGTTCCGAAAGTGTATAAAATTTTCGGGCCAGGAAATCAATTTGTTACTGAAGCCAAGATTTTTGCTCAAAAATTAGGAATCGCTATTGATATGCCAGCTGGACCGAGTGAAGTTTTGGTCATCGCAGATGAAACCGCTAATCCAAGTTTTGTAGCTGCAGATTTACTTTCTCAGGCTGAGCACGGTGCAGATTCTCAGGTGGTTTTCTTGACGATTTCTAAGGAAATTTTAGAAAAAGTTAAACAAGAAACCGAAGCTCAATTACAAGATTTACCTAGAAAAGATATCGCCGAAAAAGCTCTAGAAAACAGCAGTTTTATTCTCTTGAATTCCATCGATGAATGCATAGTATTTACCAATGAATATGCTCCAGAACACTTAATTCTTTCCATTGAAAATCCTGAAAATGTTTTATCAGAAATTACCAATGCTGGTTCTATTTTCTTAGGAAATTACACGCCAGAAAGCGCAGGAGATTACGCGAGCGGAACCAACCACACTTTACCTACCAATGGTAATGCAAGAGCTTATAGTGGCGTTTCTTTAGACAGTTTTGTAAAGAAAATTACCATTCAAAAAATTTCTGAAAAAGGAATTCAGAACCTTGGGAAAACGATTGAAAAAATGGCAGCAGAAGAAGGACTTTTAGCACATAAAAATGCAGTTACATTACGCTTAAAAAATTTAGAAAATGGAATTTAAACTCGAAAATTTGATAAGAGAAAATCTTAGAAATTTAAAACCCTATACTTCGCTTCGGGATAGTCAAAATTTTGATGCACCCGTTTTTTTAGAAGCCAACGAGAATCCTTTCGGTGAGTACAATCGTTATCCAGATTCTACACAAAAGAAACTGAAGGAAAAATTAAGTGAACTTAAAAATATCAACCCAGAGAATCTCTTTGTAGGGAATGGAAGTGATGAATTGATAGACTTGATTATCAAAGCTTTTTGTGAACCCAAAAAAGATGAAATTTTGGTCATGAATCCATCATTTGTGATGTATTCTTTTTATGCTAAAATCAATGATAATAAAGTTAATTCGCTGGAATTAGATGAAAATTTTCAAATCAATAAAGAAGATTTTTTACAAAAAATTCAGAATGAAAATTTGAAGGTTTTGTTTCTTTGTTCGCCCAATAATCCAACAGGAAATGAAGTGGATGATTTAGAGTTCTTCATTGAAAATTTTTCAGGAATTGTGGTTTTAGATGAGGCTTATATAGAGTTTTCTTCTAGAAAATCAGCTATTTCTTGGTTAGCGAAATATCCAAATCTTATAGTATTGCAAACCCTTTCAAAAGCTTATGGAATGGCAGGTTTGAGAATTGGAATTGGCGCAGCTTCTACAGAAATCGCTACTTTGATGAATACCATAAAAGGGCCTTATAACGTGAATTCTTTAAGTCAAAAAAAAGCTTTGCAACAACTTAATGATGAAAAAGTTTTTAAGGAAAATCTTGAAAAGATTTTAGCAGAAAGAGAGTTTCTAAAAGTTCAACTGAATCAATTGGATTTTGTAAAAAAAATCTATCCTACAGAAGCCAATTTTTTCTTAATCAAAATAGAAAATCCAATAGAAATATATGAATTTTTACTCGCTCAGAATATTTTGACCAGTCTGAGACATCCTCAAATTGAAAATGCGTTGAGAATTAATGTAGGCTCAAAAGAAGAAAATCAAAAATTAATAGAAACCTTGAAAAATTATAAAAAGTAAAATGAAGAAAAAAGTATTATTCATCGATAGAGACGGAACTTTAATCATCGAACCTCCGATTGATTTTCAGGTGGATTCATTAGAAAAATTGGAATTTTATCCGAGAGTTTTTCAGAATTTAGCCAAAATCGCTAAAGAACTGGATTACGAATTGGTGATGGTGACCAATCAAGACGGTTTGGGAACCGAGAGTTTTCCGTATGAAGATTTCATCAAACCACAAGAAAAAATGATGAAAGCTTTCGAAAATGAAGGGATTTTCTTCTCTGAAGTTTGTGTAGATGATAGTTTCGAGCACGAAAATTCGCCTAACAGAAAACCAAGAACGGGAATGCTTCAGAAGTATATTTTCGGAAATTACGATTTAGAAAATTCTTTTGTGATTGGAGATAGAAAAACCGATGTAGAATTGGCGGAAAATCTTGGTTCAAAATCTATTTTTATTTCAGATGAAACCAATGATGAAGCTACTTTTTCTACAAAAAGTTGGGACGAAATCTATCAATATCTTAAACAAATTCCAAGAAAAGCCAAAGTAAAAAGAACAACTAAAGAAACCGACATTTCAGTTGATTTAAATCTTGATGGAAGCGGAAAATCTAGTATTGATACAGGCTTGAAGTTCTTTGATCATATGTTAGAACAAATTTCAAAACACGGAAATTTTGATTTATTTGTAAAAGTTGATGGTGATTTAGAAGTTGACGAGCATCACACCATTGAAGATACAGCCATCGTTTTGGGAGATTGTTTTTTACAAGCTTTAGGAAGCAAAAAAGGCATCGAAAGATATGCTTTTGTTTTGCCGATGGACGATTGTTTGGCGCAAGTTGCGATTGATTTTGGTGGAAGACCTTGGATTGTTTGGAATACAGAATTTAAGCGTGAGAAAATTGGAGAATTGCCAACGGAAATGTTTTATCATTTCTTCAAATCGTTTTCAGACAGTGCAAAATGTAACCTGAATATTTCTGTGGAAGGTGAAAATGAACACCACAAAATTGAAAGCATTTTCAAAGCTTTTGCGAAAGTTTTAAGAAATGCAGTGGCACAAACCGACCAAAATTTCAACCTTCCAAGTACAAAAGGAACTCTTTAAATTTTAAATTTTGGATTTTAGATTTTGTAATTTAAAAATATAGATTCTAAAAATCGTAAATCACAAATCGTAATTCGTAAATAAATATGATAGCAATTATAGACTACGATGCAGGAAATGTAAAATCCGTTCAAAATGCCTTGAAAAAATTAGGCTTTGAAGCGGTAATTACTTCTAATATCGAAACGATAAAAAACGCTGATAAAGTGATTTTTCCAGGAGTTGGGGAAGCTTCTTCAGCGATGAAAAAACTTATGGAAAGAGGTTTAGATGCAGTAATTCCTAATTTAAAACAACCTGTTTTGGGAATTTGTCTCGGAATGCAACTGATGTGTAATGCTTCGGAAGAAGGCAATACAAAAGCACTTGGGATTTTTGATTGCGAAGTGAAATTGTTCCCAAATTCAGACATCGTTCCACATATGGGTTGGAATAATGTTTCGGAAAGGAAAGGAAAATTGCTAGAAAATATATCAGAAACGGATAATTTTTACTTTGTACACAGTTATTATGCGGAAATTGGTGAAAGTACAACTTCGGTTTGCGACTATATTACTCCATTCAGTGCAACTTTGGAAAAAGATAATTTCTACGCAGCTCAATTTCACCCAGAAAAGTCTGGAGATGCTGGTTTTAAACTATTAGAAAACTTTTTGAAAATCTAAAAAATGAAAATTATTCCTGCAATAGACATCATCGACGGAAAGTGTGTAAGGCTTTCTAAAGGTGATTATGATACCAAAAAAATATACAACGAAAATCCTGTTGAAGTAGCCAAAGAATTTGAAGATTTCGGGATTCAATATTTACATTTAGTGGATTTAGATGGAGCAAAAGCCAAGAAAATCATCAACCAAAAAGTAATTGAAAACATTGCTAAAAATACGAATCTTATCATTGATTTCGGAGGAGGAATCCGCTCTGAAGAAGATTTGCAAAAAGCTTTTGACAGTGGTGCTAAAAAGGTGACTTTGGGAAGTATTGCTGTCGTAAATCCTGAATTGTGTTTGGCTTGGTTAGAAAAATTTGGCGCCGAAAAATTGATTTTGGGAGCAGATTGTTTGGATAGAAAAATCAAAACTTCGGGTTGGTTAGAAAATTCTGAAACAGATGTGGTAGATTTCATCAAAGAATATCAGAAAAAAGGCTTCAGAGAAGTGGTTTGTACCGATATTTCAAAAGACGGAATGCTGCAAGGTCCATCCACAGCATTGTATCAAGAAATTATAGAAAATTCAACCATTGAACTCATTGCAAGTGGTGGAATTTCGAACATAGAAGATGTGCAAAAAATGAAAGAAATTGGTTGCGCTGGAACCATCATTGGCAAAGCGATTTATGAAGGAAGAATTTCTTTAGAACAACTTTCAAAAATTTAAAAAATGCTCAAGAAAAGAATTATTCCTTGTTTGGATATAAAAGACGGAAGAACGGTAAAAGGCGTTAATTTTGTGGGGTTGATTGATGCAGGAAACCCTGTGGAATTGGCAAAAAGATATGTAGAAGAAGGCGCAGATGAATTGGTTTTTCTAGATATTACCGCAACTCACGAAAACCGTAAAACATTAGTGCAATTGGTAGAAAAAATTGCAGAGGAAATCAATATTCCGTTTACTGTTGGTGGTGGAATTTCAGAAATTTCTGATGTTGACAATCTTCTAAAGGCTGGTGCAGATAAAATCAGCATCAATTCTTCGGCGGTGAAAAATCCTGATTTAATCAAGACTTTTGCAGATAAATTCGGGAGTCAATGTGTAGTTGTGGCGATAGATTCTAAACAATTTGGAGATGAAGATTACGTTTTTGTAAACGGAGGAAGAATAAAAACCGACTATAAAACCCACGATTGGGCAAAAAAAGTAGAAGAATTAGAAGCTGGAGAAATCTTATTGACTTCCATGGATTTTGATGGAACGAAACAAGGTTTCGATGTGAGATTGCTCAATGAAATTTCACAAATCGTCAATATTCCCATTATCGCTTCTGGAGGTGCTGGAAAAATAAAAGATTTTACTGAAGTTTTTAACGAAACCAAAGCAACAGGAGCTTTAGCAGCAAGTATTTTCCACTTTGGAGAAATTAATATCAACGATTTAAAACAAGTTTTAAAACAACAAAATATTGCCATAAGATTTTAGATTTACGATTTTAGATTTACGATTTTAGATTTTAAAATTCAAATCAAAGACTTTTTCAGGTCTCATCTAATAAATAATTTTGAAATTCCGTAGGAATTTAAGGTTTGTAGAATATAGAATTAATAGTAATAGAGCTCCGTAGGAGCGAAACAAAAAATATAAAAATGATCAATTTTGAAAAAGGAAACGGATTAGTTCCTGCAATTATACAAGACGAAATTACATTACAAGTGTTAATGCTAGGTTTTATGAATGAAGAAGCCCTAAAATTAACAGAAGAAACGGGGAAAGTTCACTTTTTTAGCAGAACCAAAGATAGAATTTGGTTAAAAGGCGAATCTTCTGAAAATTATTTATACGTAAAAAGCATCGAAAAAGACTGTGATGATGATACTTTACTGATTAAAGTGAAACCAACAAATGTGGTTTGTCATACTGGTAATTTCAGTTGTTTTGGAGAAAAAGATACCAAAGGTTTTCTGTATGAATTAGAATCGATTATCAACCAAAGAATCGATGAAAATGTAGAAGGTTCTTATACTTCAAAACTCTATCAAAGAGGCATCAATAAAGTAGCTCAAAAAGTAGGAGAGGAAGCAGTAGAATTGGTAATTGAGGCGAAAGATAATAACGATGACTTGTTCAAAAACGAAGCAGCAGATTTATTGTATCACTTTTTAATTTTATTGAAGGCTAAAAATTTCAAATTACAAGACATTGAAGAAGTTTTGATGGGAAGACATTAATTTGAAATGTAATTTTCTTGTAAAAAAGTATTGAGAATATGTTTACCTTTACTAGAAAAATTAATAATGGTAAAATATTTAACTTTAGCATTTTCATTCTCTGGAATTGCTATTTTTTCTCAAACAGCAGAAAGTATTAACAGTAGTAGAGTTTCTCAGCAAACTTATAATAGTCAGGTATCAAATTATCAAAGAGAAAGAGCTTTGAGCCAAATGGAAGCTAGTGCAAAGGCAAGTAAATCTAGCGAAATGAAAGATTTAGATGAAAAATTTGAACTCAATTTTATAAAAAAGAGAGATTAGATTCTAAATTTAAAGTGCTTAATCAGAAAAAAATAGAATTACAATCCTTACTATTGTCTTCTAAAAATGATGCGGAGAAAGAAAAAGTAAATCGAAAATTACAAGAAATTGTAGTTGAATTAGATAAAAATCAAATGAAACAGAAAGAGAATGAAGTTGAACTCAAAATTTTACAAGAAAAGTACAATAGCTTACTGAAATAATAAAAAAGCAGAGCAAATAGCTCTGTTTTTTATTTGATAGATTTGATAAAAGCTTCTGCTTTTTCTTTCCAATCTTTATTTTCTAAAAGAATTTTCACGAAAGCAGTTCCTATAATTCCGCCTTGTGATTTTTCTGTAACTTGTTCAAAATCAGTTTTGTTTTTAATTCCGAAACCAATCATTACAGGATTTTTCAGTTTGATTGAAGCCAATTTATTTAAGTATTCATCATTTTTAACCTCTTTGTTTTCGTTTCCTGTGGTAGATGAACTAGAAACAGCGTATAAAAACCCTGAACTCAAAGAATCTAAATATTTGATGCGTTCTTCCGAAGTTTCTGGAGTCACCAAAAAGGTAAAATTCAATCCATATTTCTCTAAAATAGGTTGATAATTTCTTTCAAATTCAATCGGAGGTAAATCTGGAATAATTAATCCTGAAACTCCAGAATTGGCACATTCTTCACAGAATTTTTCGAATCCAAAACTTAAAACAGGGTTAATGTAGCCCATCAAAATCACGGGAATTTTAATTTCATCTTTTACAGATTTCAGTTGAGAAAAAAGTTGAGCGATGGTCATTCCGTTAGACAGAGCCAATTCGTGTGCACCTTGAATAACTGGACCATCTGCAACAGGATCAGAATATGGCATCCCGATTTCCATCATATCTGCGCCAGAATTCTGGATGGTTTTCATAATTTCTGCAGTATCTTCCAGAGTGGGAATTCCCGCAGTAAAATATATATTTAATTTTTTCATTTTAATATCTTTTTATTTGATAAATATTTCGCCTTTTAAATAGGTTTTGCACTTTCCGCTGATGAGAACTCTATCATTTTTGAGTTCACATTCTAAAACGCCACCACGTTTGGAAATTTGTTTTGCAGTAAGTTTAGTTTTGCCCAATTTTTCTGCCCAAAAAGGAGTTAATGTAGTATGAGCAGAACCTGTAACAGGATCTTCGTTTACACCGCAGTTTGGACCAAAAAATCTAGATACAAAGTCAAAATTTTCTGAAATCGAGCTTACAATTATTCCTCTTGCATCGATTTTTGCAATTTCAGGAATGTTGGGTTCTATATTTTGAATTTGATGTTCGTTTTCAAAAATCAATAAATAATCTGTTTTTCCTTGATAAGCTTCAATAGGTTGATACGCAAAACATTTCTCAAAAATAGCTAAATCTTCCACTTTTTGTAAGTTGTCTACTGGAAAATCTAAAGTTAAAAAATCTCCGTTTTTAGTTACAGTTAGCGTTCCGCTGTTTCTAGAAAAAAAGTTGATTTTTTCTCCTGAAAATCCTTCAAAATTCATCAATGTATAGGCGGAAGCTAATGTTGCGTGACCGCATAAATCTACTTCAACTTCTGGCGTAAACCAACGAATTTCGTAGCCGTTTTCTAGAGGAACAGTGAAAGCAGTTTCTGCCAAGTTATTTTCGGCAGCTATTTTTTGCATTATATCTGTATCTAACCAACTGTCTAACGGACAAACCGCAGCAGGATTTCCTGAAAATAAAGCGTCTGCAAAAGCGTCTATTTGATATATTTTTTGGCTCATTATCAATACTTGAGTTTAATTTTTATACAAAAATTTCTAATTTTTTCTGAGTTGCGCCCCGACTTGAGCGGAAATCCTTTTTTTTCAATGGCAAAAGCGTTGGCAAAAAAAAGATTGGGAGCGGAAGGCGGAATTTGGCGCCATAAAAAATATTATTTATCAATTATTTTGAGGTAAGTTTCCATGTCTTTATCGCCACGTCCGCTTAAACAAATCACTACTACATCGTCTTTTTGGAAGTTTTTTTTCTTCAGAACGTGTATTGCATGAGAGCTTTCCAAAGCAGGAATGATGCCTTCTAATTTGGTGAGTTCAAAAGCAGATTCTAGCGCTTCATCATCATCAATACTGAAAAATTCTGCACGATTATTTTTAAACAAATTCGCGTGAAAAGGCCCAATTCCTGGATAATCCAATCCCGCAGAAATAGAATGCGGCTCGATAACTTGTCCATCATTGGTTTGCATTACAATGCTTTTGCTGCCGTGCAAAACGCCAGTAGTTCCTAAAAAAGTTGTAGCGGCAGATTTCCCTGAATTTACACCAAAACCACCAGCTTCTGCTGCGATAATTTTTACACTTGGTTCATCTACAAAATGGTAGAAAGTTCCTGCAGCATTACTTCCGCCACCAACACAAGCGATAACGTAATCTGGGTTTTCTCTTCCGATTTTCTCTTTCAATTGCCATTTAATTTCCTCAGAAATTACACTCTGGAATCTCGCCACCAAATCAGGAAAAGGATGCGGACCAACTACACTTCCGATGATGTAATGCGTGGTAGTAGCGTTGTTAATCCAGTCTCTTAACGCTTCATTTACAGCATCTTTCAATGTTTTAGAACCCGAAGTTGCAGGAATTACAGTTGCGCCGAGCATTTTCATTCTGGCTACGTTGGGAGCTTGTCTTGCAATATCTACTTCGCCCATGTAAACGATGCATTCTAAATTCATCAAAGCGCAAGCCGTAGCAGTTGCAACGCCATGTTGACCAGCTCCTGTTTCGGCAATAATTCTCTTTTTTCCTAGTTTTTTGGCGAGAAGAACTTGTCCGAGAGCATTATTGATTTTATGCGCACCAGTGTGATTTAAGTCTTCGCGTTTTAGGTAAACTTTTGTGCCATATTTTTCGCTTAAATTTTTCGCAAAATAAAGTGGAGTAGCTCTTCCAACATAATCTTTCAATAAATCGTTGAGTTCTTTTTTAAACTCTTCAGATTCAATAATTTCTATATAATTTTGTTGAAGTTCTTCCACGTTTGGATAGAGCATTTCTGGAACAAATGCGCCTCCAAATTCTCCGTAATATCCGTTTTCGTCGGGATTT
The DNA here is from genome assembly GCF_056313765.1 of Cloacibacterium sp. DMC96. Taxonomy (NCBI): domain Bacteria; kingdom Pseudomonadati; phylum Bacteroidota; class Flavobacteriia; order Flavobacteriales; family Weeksellaceae; genus Cloacibacterium; species Cloacibacterium sp. DMC96. The sequence goes on from NZ_JBQUZQ010000001.1 coordinate 811,136, forward strand.
CTATATGTTGTCATTTCAATAATGATTTAAATGTTTTTATTTTTTCTAGGTTTTTAATTCCGGGTTCTGTCTCAAATTTTGAGTTGATGTCTAAAACTAAAGGTTTTTGATTTAAAATTTTTAAATTTTCTAGGTTTTCTAAAGAAATTCCACCACTCAAAAAATAAGGTATTGGAATTTCTATTTCGTTGAGAATTTGCCAATCAAAGGTTTTTCCTGTTCCGCCAAAAGCTTTGCTGTCTGTGTCGAACAATAGATTTGAGATTTGAGATTTGAGATTTGACATTTTTTTAATTTCGTTTTCAAAATTCTTTTTATCATCACCAATTCTAATTACCTTAATGATTTTAGTGTTTTCATTTAGCATTTGCCTTAACCTTTTTATAAATTCTTCATCTTCATCACCATGTAATTGGATGAAATTCAAATTGGATTTCTCTGAAATTTCCACAATTTTTTCAACCGTTTCATTTACAAAAACGCCTACTTTTCCTTGATGATTAATTTCTGAAATCTCTTCTAAACTCAATTGATTCAGGACAAATCTTGGTGATTTTTCGTAGAAAATAAAGCCTAAAAAATTGGTGTTCAAAGAAATTAATTCTTGAATTTGAGAGAGTTGTGTTAAACCACAAACTTTAAGTTGATAGTTGTTGGTTGATGGTTGTTGGCTCATTTTAATTTTAAAATTATCAAATTATCACATCAACAAATTCTTTGAATTTGTTTCCCGGATTTTCGTTTTTCATAAAATATTCTCCCATCAAGAAAGCATCAAATCCTTTTTCTTTCAAAAATTTAAAATCTTCCACTTTGTAAATTCCACTTTCTGCAACAGATAAAGTTCCTTTTGGAAGCAAGTTTTTCAAATTGACAGAATGTTGTAAATCTACCTTGAAATCTTTCAAATTTCGGTTGTTGATGCCGACCAAATCAATATTTGGATTGAAGTGTTCTAATTCTTCTTCGGTGTGAATTTCTAATAAAACCTCCAAATTCAATTCGTGTGCTAACGCAGTAAATTCTTGAACTTGAGCTGGAGAAAGACATGCTGCAATAAGTAAAACAACATCAGCACCAATAGATTTTGCTTCGTAGAATTGATATTCATCAACCATAAAATCTTTCCTTAAAATCGGGATATTTACAGAATTTCTCACACTCAAAATATCTTGGAAACTGCCTCCAAAAAAATCTTTATCTGTTAAAATTGAAATTCCACTTGCGCCAAATTCTTCATATTTTATTACAATTTCTAAAGGTGAAACTTTATCATTGATGATTCCCTTGCTTGGCGATTGTCTCTTGAATTCAGCAATAATTCCGTTTCTGGCTTTTACAGATTCTTTCAAAGAAAAAGTTTCTCTCTCGAAAAATTCAGAATTTTTCAGTTCCTCAACAGAGATTTTGCTTTTAGAGAAAGCAATTTCTTCCTTTTTTCGAGCTACTATTTTATCTAAAATATTCATTTTAAAGTTACATTTTATATACAATTTGAGCTTAAATTGTAACGAGTTTATTTAAACATTCTAGCGCTTTTCCACTTTCTAAACTCTCTTTTGCAGCTGCTAAGCTTGTCTCGTAGTTTTCATATTTTCCTGTGTTTTGAAGTGCTTTTGCAGCATTGGAAATAACTACAGCATTTTGTTCATAAGTTCCTTTTCCTTCCAAAACATTTTTGAAAATTTGTGCCGCTTCTTCCTTAGTATTTCCACCGAAAATAGTTTCTGCTTCTATATTTTTGAATCCTAATTCTTCAGCAGAAAAAATTTCCTCACCGTTTTTGTTGAAAATTTTACTGTCTCCTGTCAAAGAAATTTCGTCATAACCATCTAAAGCATGAACCAACATGAAATCTTCGTTGTTTTTTTGTAAAATATATTGATACAATCTTGCGATTTCTAAGCTGTAAACGCCAATCATAGAAAATTTAGGTTTTGCAGGATTTACCAATGGTCCTAAAAGATTAAAAAACGTTCTCAAGCCAAGACCTTTTCTCAAAGGAGCAACGGTTTTTAATGCTGGGTGAAAAAGCGGAGCGTGAAGAAAACAGATGTTTGCTTTATCTAGATCTTTCTTTAAATCTTCCTGATTATCTTTGAACTGATAGCCCAATTCTTCTAAAACGTTAGAAGCTCCAGAAATAGTAGAAGCGCCATAATTCCCTTGTTTAGCTACTTTTTGCCCGGTTCCAGCCACAATAAAACTTGCCAAAGTTGAAATGTTGAACGTGTTTTTTCCATCGCCACCAGTTCCTACAATGTCCACTAAATCATCTGTTCCTAAATCAATAGGTTTTGCCAACTGCAACAGAGCTTCGCGGAAGCCTTGCATTTCTTCCAGTGTAATGCTACGCATCATAAAAACCGTGATAAAGGCAGAAACTTCTGTTTCGTTGAATTTATTTTGTGCAATTTCAATCATTATTGCCTTTGCTTCGGCTTTGGTCAAAGTTTGATGATTGAAAAGGTATTGTAAAATTTGTTTCATTTTAATTTTTCAAAAAATTGATTAAAATTTCTCTTCCTTTTGGAGTTAAAATACTTTCAGGGTGATATTGAACCGCGTGAACATCATATTCTTTGTGTTTTAGGCTCATAATCATTCCAGAATCATCTACAGAGGTAATTTCTAATTCTTCTGGGAAATCGTCAGGATTCACAGCCCAAGAATGATAACGCCCAACTTCTAAAACTTCAGGTAAATTTTCTAAAATTTTATGAGGTTTTACCTGTTTGGCTTCGGTGGCAACACCGTGGTAGATTTCTGAAAGATTAATGAGACTTCCGCCAAATGCTTCGGCAATCGCTTGTTGACCAAGACAAACTCCGAAAATAGATTTAGTAGGTGCATATTTTTTAATCACGTCTAATAAAATACCTGCTTCCTCAGGAATTCCAGGACCTGGAGAAAGAATGATTTTATCATATTTATTGATGTCTTCTAAATGAATTTCGTCATTTCTGAAGACATCTACTTTTTCGCCCAAAATTTGTTCTACAATTTGAACGAGATTGTAGGTAAAACTATCGTAATTATCGAAAACTAAAACTTTCATAATTTTTCTGCTTTTTTAACTGCCATTTTCAAGGCATTTAGTTTGTTATTTACTTCTTGCAACTCATTTTCTGCGGAAGATTTGGCTACAATTCCAGCGCCAGCCTGATAGAAAAGCGTATTATTTTTGCTTAAAAATGTTCTAATCATAATGGCTTGGTTGCAACTTCCGTCAAAGCCTACAAAACCAATACAACCGCCATAATAACCGCGAGAAGTTTTTTCGTAAGCATCGATGAGTTCAAGAGCTTTATATTTTGGAGCGCCACTTAATGTTCCCTGCGGAAAAGTAGTCGCAATCATTTCATAAGGATTGGTTTTTTCGTCTAATTCTGCGGTGACTTCTGAAACCATGTGTATGACGTGAGAAAACAATTGAATTTCTTTCAGTTTAGAAACCGTTACATTTTTTCCTAATTTGCTTAAATCGTTTCTGGCTAAATCTACCAACATAGTATGTTCTGCGTTTTCTTTCGGGTCTTTTTTTAGGGTTTCTACCGATTGTAAGTCCTTTTCAGTATCGCCAGTTCTGCGAAAAGTTCCTGCAATAGGGTGAATTACGGCTTTATGATTTTGAATAATCAACTGGCTTTCTGGACTTGAGCCCATTAATTTATAATCGCCATAATCAAAGAAAAATAGGTAGGGAGAAGGATTGATATTTCTCAATGCTCTGTAAACATTGAACTCATCTCCTCTAAATTTTTGCTCAAATCTTCTGCTTAAAACCAATTGGAAAACATCTCCACGGAAACAGTGTTTCTTTGCTAATTCTACCAAATCTCTGTATTCTTCATCACTTAAATTAGAGGTTTCTTCGTCTATTTTTTCGAAAGGGTAGAGTGCAACGTCTTTATCTTGAATGATACTCTCAATTTCTGAAATATCAGATTTTAAACCATCAATTTTATTTTCGATGAGGAACATTTCATCATTAAAATGATTAATAGCAATCACATATTGATAAAATCTGTAACGTAAAATAGGGATTTCTACTTCCTTGCTTTGAGGTTTGAATTGGATGGTTTCAAAAAACTGAACGGCATCAAAACTGGTGTAACCAAATAAACCTTGAGCCATTTTTTCAACTGGTTTTTTTACCTTTTCGCAATCAAAACTTTTGGAAAAATTTTCTAAATATTCAGTGATATTGAAATTTTCTGGAATTTGATATTTTTCTGGAGCGGTTAATGGAAATTTCACTTCCATTTCCTGTAGATTTTTAATTTCTACTCCTGCAATCGCATTGATAGCGATGTAAGAAAAACTGTTGTTATTTACATTGTGGTCGGCACTTTCCAGTAGAATGGTATCTCTGAATTTATCTCTGAGTTTCAGATAAATTCCCATCGCTGTATGAAGGTCTCCCATCAATGATTTAGAGGTGGTTTTGATTCTAAGTTTTGAGTTTTGCATATATTTTAAGAGATATTTTTAAAAAGTTTTTAAATAAAAAAAGACTTCAACGGTATAATCGCTGAAGTCTTCTCATGAAATGAATTTTATTTTAGTATAGATTCAAAGCATAGCAGTATTACCTTAGACTCAGCGTAGAGTATAAGTGCCACCACCAATTTTTGTTGCTATTCATTTTCATTGGGGCAAATTTATAAAAGTTTTTGAAATAAAAAAATCCTAAACTAAAAAAGTTTAGGATTTATTATTGATAACAAATTTGTTTTACATTATTTTACTTGATCTACAACAGCTTTGAAAGCTTCTGGATGATTCATTGCAAGGTCTGCAAGAACTTTTCTGTTTAGCTCGATGTTGTTCTTTTTAAGAGCTCCCATAAATTGAGAGTAAGACATTCCGTGCTCTCTAGTTCCAGCGTTAATTCTGGTAATCCAAAGGCCTCTGAAGCTTCTTTTCTTCTCTTTTCTACCGCGGTAAGCATATTGCATTGCTTTTTCTACGGCATTTTTAGCTACAGTCCAAACATTTTTTCTTCTACCGAAAAAACCTTTAGCCTGCTTTAAAACTTTTTTTCTGCGCGCTCTAGACGCTACAGCGTTTACTGATCTTGGCATAATTTAAATTTTTTGTTTTTTTGAAAAGGGCGGAACTGCGTTTAAAGTTCTCTTATAGGCACCGTTTCAGGGTTAACTTTTAATGAATTTTTTAGGAATTCTTATAAACCGAATATTGATTTATAAAAACTACTTAATTGCTAATTGGCGAAGAACGCTTTTCTCATCCACAGTAGCAACGTAAGAAGTTTGCGTAAGATTTCTCTTTTGCTTCGTTTCTTTTTTAGTTAAGATGTGGCTTTTGTAAGCATTTTTTCTTTTGATCTTACCTGTACCAGTAAGAGCAAAACGCTTTTTAGCACCTGATTTCGTTTTTAATTTTGGCATTGTTTTGCTTTTTATGTATTTGTTATCAATGAGTTTGCAAAATTATAAAAATTTATAATACTCTGCAATACTATAATCAAGAGATTTCAGAGGAGAAATCCCTTGATGTAAAATTATTTTTATTAAAGATTATTTAGCCGCTTTTTTAGGGCTCATCATCATAATCATTCTCTTACCTTCCAGTTTAGGCATTTGGTCTACTTTTCCTACGTGTTCTAGCTCTTGAGCGAGTCTTAGAAGTAAGATTTCACCTTGATCTTTGAAGATAATAGAACGTCCTTTGAAGAAAACATACGTTTTCAATTTAGAGCCTTCTTCTAAAAATTTCTCGGCATGTTTTTTCTTGAACTCGAAATCATGATCGTCTGTTTGAGGTCCGAATCTGATTTCTTTAACTACAACTTTTACTTGCTTAGCCTTGAGTTCCTTTTGTTTTTTCTTTTGTTCGTAAAGAAATTTTTTGTATTCAAGAACTCTACAGATATAAGGTTCTGCTTTATCTGAAATAACGACTAAATCAAGATCTTGTTCCTGAGCAATTGCAATAGCTCTTGCTAAAGGATACACTCCTGGTTCTACATTATCTCCTACTAAACGAACTTCCTTTGCACGGATTTTTTCGTTAATTTGATGTAAGTCTTCTTGTACAGGGCGACGCATTGGTCCTCTTCCTCTGTTGTTAAATTTCTGTGCTATAGTTGTATAATTTTAAAGTTAATTCTTTGTTGTAAGCTTTTTTAGCTTTTTTAAATTTTTGCCGCTTCTTTGAAATAGGTTACGAAATCTTCTAATTTCATTACTCCTAAATCGCCCTCTCCACGTCTTCTTACAGAAATGGTGCCGTTCTGTTCTTCATTTTCTCCTACGACTAACATAAACGGAATTTTCTTCAATTCTGCATCACGAATTTTCTTACCTGTTTTTTCGTTTCTATCGTCAATTAGACCGCTAATATCGTGATTTTCTAATAATTGTGAAACTTTTTTAGCATAATCTACATATTTTTCAGAAATAGGCAGAATGATAAATTGGTCTGGACTTAACCAAAGAGGGAAGTCTCCTGCAGTGTTTTCTAGTAAAATGGCAATGAAACGTTCCATAGAACCAAATGGTGCTCTGTGAATCATCACTGGTCTGTGTTTTTCATTGTCATTACCAGTGTACCAAAGATCAAATCTCTCTGGTAGATTGTAATCTACTTGAATAGTTCCTAATTGCCAACTTCTGCCTAAAGCATCTTTTACCATGAAGTCTAATTTAGGACCATAGAAAGCTGCTTCGCCGTATTCTACAATGGTTTTAAGACCTTTATTTTGTGCAGCAGTGATAATTGCAGTTTCTGCTTTTTCCCAGTTTTCTTCTGAGCCAATGTATTTTGATCTGTTTTCTTTGTCTCTAAGTGAAACTTGAGTCACGAAATCTTCGAATCCTAGGCTTCTGAAAACGTAAAGAACCAAATCAATTACCGCTTCAAATTCGGTTAATAATTGGTCTGGAGTACAAAATAAGTGTGCATCATCTTGAGTGAAACCTCTTACTCTGGTTAAACCATGTAATTCACCAGATTGCTCGTATCTATAAACCGTTCCGAATTCTGCATATCTCTTTGGTAAATCTTTATAAGACCATTGAGAAGTTTTATAAATCTCGCAGTGATGAGGGCAGTTCATTGGTTTTAAGAAAAATTCTTCACCTTCGTTTGGCGTTTTAATCGATTGGAAAGAATCTGCTCCATATTTCTCATAGTGCCCAGAAGTTTTGTACAATTCAATATTCCCAATATGAGGAGTCATTACAAACTCATAACCGCCTTTTTTCTGTGCTTCTGAAAGGAAATTTTCTAATTTTTTTCTCAGTGCAGTTCCTTTTGGCAACCAAAGTGGTAAACCAGCACCTACTTTTTCAGAAAATGCGAAGATTCCTAGTTCTTTTCCAAGTTTTCTGTGGTCTCTTCTTTTTGCTTCTTCTAATCTTTCTAGATATTCTGTCAATTCTTTTTGTTTAGGGAAAGAAATTCCGTAAACTCTAGTTAATTGCTTGTTTTTTTCGTCTCCTCTCCAATATGCTCCTGCTGCATTAAGAATTTTTACAGCTTTTACGATACCAGTACTTGGAATATGACCACCTCTACAAAGGTCTGTGAAGTTATCATGAGTACAGAAAGTGATTTCGCCGTCTTGTAAATTTTCGATTAATTCAGTTTTGTAAGGATTGTCTGCATATTCTTTCAGTGCATCTGCTTTTGAAACCGAATAAAGATTGAAAGTCGCATCTTTTTTAGCGTTTTCGAGCATTTTTTTCTCGATTTTTTCAAAATCTTTTTCAGAAAGTGATTCATCACCGAAATCTACATCATAATAAAACCCGTTTTCAATCGCAGGACCAATAGTTAATTTAGCATTTGGATAAAAATCTAAAATAGATTGAGCCAAAATGTGTGCTGAAGAATGCCAAAAAGCTTTCTTTCCTAAATCATCATTCCAGGTGAGCAACGTAAGCGTAGCATCTTCTTTAATTGGCGTCGTGACTTCTACTTGTTTGCCGTTTACCACAGCAGAAATAGTGTTTCTAGCCAAACCTTCAGAGATAGATTTTGCAACTTCTAGAGGTGTAACTACACCTTCAAACTCACGAATGCTTCCGTCTGGAAGAGTAATTTTAATCATTTTGGAATCCTAATTTTAATAATGTGCAAAAATAAGGATTTTTTTTGATGTTTCTTAAATTCAAAGATAATATTAGAACTTAAAATAGAAAACCGAAGAAATTACTCTTCGGTTTTATTTTGTTCGGTATTGTCGGTTCTGCCATCTTGGTGAAGTTTAGAAGTTTTTTTGACTTGTTTTTCTTCAACTTTAGAAGCACCTTCTAATCTTGGAGTTTGAGGCAAATTAGGAAAATCTTGATTTTGTTTTGCGTTTTGCGCGTTATTTTCTGCGGTATTTTTTCTTTTATCTTTTTTCATGATTTTTGAATTTTTAAGTTATTCAAAATTCTGAAAAATTCTAAGGAAATCTGTTATACAATATTGTGAAAAGTTTTTAGAATTTAGACAAATCAAAGCTTTGCGTTTCGTCTACGATTTCATAATTCAATGCTTTCGCTAAAACGAAAATTTCATTCAGATTTGTCATTAATTGTTTTCTGCCTTCAGTTCTCAACTTGTTTTGGTCAACGGTTTTTTCGGCGTTTTTTCTAGCATTATTGGTTATTCTTTTGAAATCTTCTTCGGAAAAACGGTCGAAAAATGAATCGTCAAGCGAAGTGATTTCCGCATCAGTAAAAATCTTGATGTCAGCATTTGGTATTTCTTTGATAATCAGTTTTTTATCAGCAGAATCTACCTCGATTTTCATTTTTTTCAAATCATAAGTTACTTGCGCTTTTGCTTTGGTGAAAATCACGATTTCTTTTTCACTAGAAGGTAAACCTTTGATTCCGAAAAGTTGATTGGTGATTTTGGTTTTTTGCAAGTTTGAAAAATCTTGTTCTATCACCACCATTTTATTCATTTTAGAAATTTGGTTGGTGAGCACATAGTAATCTGTAGAAACTTGGTCATCATTTTTGCCCATATTTCTAAAAAAATAAACGAGCAATAAAGTAAGGATTACACCTAAGGTAAAACCAACGATTTGTTTAATGTAATTCATTATTTTTTGATAATGTTCAATAAATCTTTTTCAATAAAACCAGTTTCTGGTTCTTCGGTTATTCTACCAATTTCCTTGCCATATTTTTCTACGATAATGGTAGGAACGTGCGTAATGTTATATTTTACTTCTTCGCCATCTGGAGCTTGTTTCTGTCTGTTTACCCCAATGATTTGGAGTTTGCTTTCAGGGAATTTTGTTTCTTCTAGAATTTTCATCAGTCTAGGGAAATTTCTTTTGCTGTCTCCGCACCAAGTTCCTAGAAATACGATGATATTATATGAATTGATTTTTTCTTTCTTTAAACCTTCAAGAGCGGTTTTATCGATAGGATAGATGGTATAATTTTCGTCATACCAAGCTTTATAAGGTTCTTTTTGAAATTGATCCAAAGATTGGCTTCCTAGAAGCATTTTTCCGTATTCTGGAGTGTCAATTTCTCTATTGATGATTACTTTTTGAGCGCAAGAATTAAGTGCCATACCTAAAATAATTAATGTGATTATTTTTTTCATTTTTTTCAAAATTATGTGTTTATTTTTCTAATATACTTTTGAGATTTGCACTAGAATAGTACTTATTTTTTAAAACTTTATTGTCTGAAACTCTGTGTACATTATATTTGTCTCCAGACATTTCGTAATAAGCTTCTTCTCCTCTTGAAGTGTAATATTCTACGGTTTCTTGGGCTTGTTCTTCTGTTTCACAAGCTTTTGACATGTTAGAACGCTGTACTTCATTAAACAAATCTACAAATTTTTCGCCTAAACCAAATTCAAGAACCGCGCCAGAAAGTACATACTGTAAATCGCAAAGAGCATCTGCAATTTCTACGATGTCTTGGTCTTCAATGGCTTGTTTCAGTTCGTTTAATTCTTCCTGAAGTAAAGCTATTCTTAGGTTACATCTTTCTGCAGAAGGAATCTGTGGATTTTCTAAAATGGGTGCGTTAAAGGTTCTGTGAAATTCTGCAACTTGGTTTAAACTGTCTATTTTTTCCATTTAATTTTTATGATTTTTTATCTATTAATTTAAAACTTCTTTTAAGCATAATTGGAGTAGAAAGAGTGGTGAGAACTCCCATAATTACTAGAATGGAGAAGACTTCAGCGTTAATGAGTCCTGCTTTGTAAGCAATATTTGCAATCACTAATTCCATGATTCCTCTTGCATTGAGACCAATCCCAAGTGTAAGTGAATTTTTGCTGTCTAAACCAGCCATTCTTCCTCCAAAATAGCCTCCAAAAATTTTAGAAAAATATGAAACGGCAATTACGGTGAGTAAAAGTCCAATGTTTTGAATAGAAGTCACATTAAATTCTAAGCCAATTCCTGCAAAGAAAATTGGTGCTAAAAATCCCATTGCTAAACCATTTGTTGTTTTATGAAAGGATTCCAAATGTTTTTTGCCCACTAAATTTTCGCTGATGAGCATCGCTGCAAAAAATGCTCCGATGATAAAATGAAGTCCTAAAGATTCTGTAATGGTAGAAAAAGTAAGTACAAAAACAAAAAATATAGCATAAAGTGATTCTTTTCCTTTTAATAAAAGCAGTAATTTATTCAATTGTCTTTCGAAGTAATTCTCTCGATTAGACAATTTCTTAATTAAATAATAAGCAGCGAATAAAATCACTACAAAAATGGTTAGTTTTAATAGAGAAATTGAAGCGTTTTTTACCACATTAGAAAGGGTCATTTCGCTGTCATTGATATTCAGAATAAGTCCTAAAATGGTAAGTGCAATGACGTCGTCAAAAATGGCAACCGATATGATTTTCTGACCAATATAAGAGTTGATTTTTCCTAAATCCATTAAAATTCTAATACTTACAGGTAATGCAGTGATGGCTACACATAATCCTATAAATACGGTGGTCATAATGTCTTTGTCAAAATAATAACCTACGGCAATTCCACTTAGAATTGGTACAAAAAACGCCATCAATGAAATGATGATATTTCTGCCTTTTAAAGATTTTAAAATGTCATCTAAGTTGATTTCCAATCCGGCAATAATTACTAAAAGGAAAATTCCCAATTCTGAAATGACTTTGATGTCTTCTGTTCTGTGAACAATGTTTAAAAGTGAAGGACCTACAATAATTCCGGCTATAATTTCGCCAATCATAGCAGGTTGTTTGAATCTTTCAAAAATTTCACCAAAAACTTTTGCTACCACTAACAGAATAAGCAAATTGGTGAAAAAAGGAAGTTCAAAATGAGGCATGTTAAAATCCATAGTTTTCTCTTAATTTTTGACAAAAATATAATTTAAAATCGATAAATAAATAAAGGCAACTAAATTTTAGTTGCCTTTATGATTAAATTTAATGAATGATTTTATTCTTTGATGAAAATCTTAGAAACTTGGTCTATTTTTAGGATATAATTTCCTTTTGGAAGACCATTAACATGAATGGTGTCATTCGTAAGTTTTCCTTTTTGAACTAATTTTCCAGAGAAATCAATGATTTCGTAGTTAGTGTTGTTTTTTACGTTTTTCACCATCATCACATCTCCTTTTACAGGATTTGGAAGAATTACTACATCTGTAGGATTTAATGTAGTGTCTTTCACACCTAGTGCACTTGCAGGATTTACAATTCCTAGATTATCACAATTAGGAACTGTAGTTGTAATAGCAAGAACGTCCCATTCTGATGGAGTATATACAGGATTTGGAATAATTACATTTCTTCTTAAATCCGTATCTTTTGCAAAATTAGTAGTTCCGTTAAATGTTCCTACTACGTCTATTAAAGTTCCATTCTTAAATAAAGCAACTGGATCATCTCCGTTGAAATCTATTGGAGCCCCTACAACGCTTTGTGCTGTAAACGTACATGAAGATAATGAAGATAAAGAATTTTTAAGTAAAAATGTAGATTTAGGATTTATGGTTCCTGATAAATTTAACTCAAAACTCCAAGCTCCAGATCCATTTGATTGCTTTTTGATAGAATATCCACTTAAAGAAATTGCAGAAAGAGTAGGATTGGTAATTTCTAATACTTTATTATTGCTTGTACCTTCGTAATATTCTGAAATGTAAAGTTCTGTAGCGGCAGGAGCAGCTAAAGTGGTTACAGAAACTGCATTGCTTAATGGAGAAACATTTCCTGAATCATCTTTTGCTTTTACGGTAAAAATATAAGTAGTAGATGCGCTAAGTCCATTTACTGTGTAAGGAGAGTTATTTACGGTAGCGATTAACGCTCCATCTTTGTAAATTTCATAAGCGGTTACGCCAATATTATCAGTAGCTCCTGTAAATGTTAAAGTTGTAGAAACATTTGTAGTTCCAGAAGGTGACAGTGAAGGAGCTGTAGGAGCCTCTGTATCTGGAGCTAATGTCGTAACTGTAACAGCGTTGCTGCTTACAGAAATATTATTAGAAGCATCTTTTGCTTTTACCGTGAAAACATAACTTGTAGAAGCGGATAATCCTGTTACTGTGTAAGGAGAAGTGGTAGAATTTGCAACCAAAGTTCCATCTTTGTAAATATCATAACTAGCCACTGCTACGTTGTCAGTAGCTCCTGTCCAAGATAATGTAGTCTTTGTAGAAGTTGTATTATTTGCTGATAAGGTAGGAGCTGTAGGAACTTCAGTGTCTGGTGCAGTAACAGAAAAGTTAGCAGTGTTAACATTGAAGAAAACATTTCCAGATGCTTTTACCATAAATCTACAAGTATTACTTGTAACGCTAGGAATGGTAACGCTTTGTGAGCCATCATTAGGAGTCCCGGTAATTAGAGTAGACCAAGTGTTTCCTGAGTCTGTAGAAAGTAATATGTCTACATTTGCAGCAAGTGTATTGGTATTGGCTACATTCCAAGTTACATTTTGACTTGAACCTTGAGGATAAGAGATTCCTGTAGCGTTCTGTGAGGTTACCGTTAATGGACCATAACTAGAATTTACAGTTACTACCATATCGTCATAAGCATTTCCTGCGCCATTAGCTTTATTATCTCTCGCTGTAAATCTAAATTTTAAAGTTCTGCTTACAGATGGTAAAACTTCTACGTTAAGTTCTAGACCAGCAGTTGTAGTTGCGCCATTTAGAACAGAGCTCATTTTAGGAAAATATCTAACAGGAGATGTTGTAGGGCTGTAAGATCTAAAAGCAGGGCCAGTAGTTTTGGTTGCCGAAGGGTTAGATGTTGTAGAATTTTGAACATCCATCTGTTCCCATGTGTAGGTAAGTGCATCTCCGTTTGAGTCAGAAGCACTACCTGTTAGCATAAAAGGAGTACTTTTTGGAATGGTAAAATCAGCTCCAGCATTTGCAGTAGGAGCGTTATTTCCAGTAGGAGTATTTACCGAGCAGCTTCCACTTGTACTTTTTACATATTCTGTAATTTGTTGAATAGATACAGCATGAAAATAAGGATCTGAATGCGCTTGTACATCTTCTGTAGTGATACCTGCATATCCCATAATTGTAGAGCCGCTTCCAGGTTCTACTTGAGCAATCGTGTATTCTTCAGAATCTGTAAAAGTGTGGTTTCCGCCAAATTGGTGTCCTATTTCGTGTGCTACATAATCTATATCGAAACTGTCGCCAGAAGGTACATTATCTGCTGGTGAAGTAAATCCTTGACCTTTATACCAATACCATTGTTCAGTAGCATCATAAGTAGTGCTGTTATTACAAACGCAACCGATACATCCTGCATTTCCACCACCACCACTTGCTCCGAATAAGTGACCAATATCAAATTTACTGTCACCAATTCCGTAAGTGGTACCATGTAATACATTCATTAATTCTGTATTCCAAGCGCCATCTGCTCCAGCAGTTGCATTAGAGTACGGATCAGAAGAGGCAGAAGTAAATATAATGTTTTCCTGTTCTGGAATAAGAACTAATCTTATCCCAAAATCATTCTCGAAAACACCATTTACTCTAGTCATGGTGTTATTCATTGCTGCAAGAGCAAGAGCTTTAGTTCCACCAAAATATTGTGTGTATTCTCCAGTACAAGATAAAGCTAAACGATAAGTTCTCAATAAGCCATCATCTGCACTAAGGATTTTTCCCATTTTTAGACCATCGGTAGAACTTTTTGCAGAAGTAGCGCATTCAAATTTATTTTTTGAAATTCCTTTGTCAGATTTTTTATATACTACATAAGTAGAATTGTTATTATCATAAGGTTCTACAAAAACTGCTTCCTTGCCAAGTCTTAACTGCATAGACGAAAGTCCAAGAGGAGAAAGGCTGAAGTAAATTTTTGCAGATTTTCCATCAATGCTTTCACCATAATAGGTTGCGATTTCTGGATGTGCAGCTTCTAATTCTGGTGAGAAGTTAGAAGTTTTATAAATGCTGAAATTTTGAAATTCACTTTCAGAAATGGGAAACGAAACGGTAACCGCAGATTTTGAAAGTTTGGTTGTTTTTCTAGGGGATTCCGAAATAATTTGTTTCAGTTTATCTACGTCTAGATTAAACAGAGTGGGTGTGCTAATTGCTCTTTTGTTTGCCTTAATTTCTTTGTTGTTTAGATTCTTTGCGGGTGTCCACAAGTTGTCTTTTTGTCCAAAAATTAAAGTAAAACAAAGAAGAGCAAAAAGAGATAGTAGTGTCTTCTTCATAGTTAATTTTTTAAAAAGGACAACAAAGCTAGTAAATATCAATTAATTACCTGCGGTTAAATTAATAAATTTTTAAAAAGTTAATATTTGTGTTAAATTTAATTCATAAAAAAGCCATACTTAAAAAGTATGGCATGATACATTGAATTTATTTTTCTATCTGGTAATTTCTCTACCAATTACTAATCTTTGGATTTCAGAAGTTCCTTCTCCTATGGTACAAAGTTTAGAATCTCTGTAGTATTTTTCCGCTGGGAAGTCTTTAGTATAGCCATAGCCACCAAAAATCTGAAGAGCGTTGTTCGCGATTCTAACACAAGCTTCTGATGCGTAAAGTTTTGCCATTGCGCCTTCTTTGGTCATTTTTTGTTTATTATTTTTAAGTTCTGATGCTCTTTGGATGAGTAATTCTGCTGCGTCAATTTCTGTTGCCATATCAGCTAACATAAAATTTACCGCTTGGAAATTAGAAATAGATTTCCCAAATTGATGTCTTTCTTGAGCATATTTCAGAGCGGCTTTATATGCACCTCTTGCAATTCCTAAACTCAGTGCTGCAATAGAAATTCTACCTCCATCAAGAATTTTCATAGCTTGTTTAAAACCATCACCTACTTCTCCTAATCTATGAGAATCTGGAATTCTAACATTGTCAAAAATCAATTCTGCAGTTTCAGAAGCTCGCATTCCGAGTTTATTTTCTTTTTTGCCAGAAGTAAATCCAGGCATTCCTTTTTCTAAAACAAAAGCAGTAGAATTATTAGGTGCTCCTTTTTCGCCAGTTCTGGTCATTACTACAGCAATGTCTCCAGAAATAGCATGGGTAATGAAGTTTTTAGCACCATTAATCACCCATTCGTCACCATCTTTAACAGCAGTGGTAGACATTCCTCCTGCATCAGAACCTGTATTATGCTCTGTTAAACCCCAAGCTCCAATCACTTGACCACTCGCTAATTTTGGTAACCATTTTTTTCTTTGTTCTTCATTTCCAAATTCATAGATATGATTAGTACAAAGTGAATTATGAGCAGCTACAGAAAGACCAATAGAAGGGTCTACTTGTGAAATTTCATCTAAAATAGCTACGTATTCATGATAGCCTAGTCCAGAACCTCCGTATTCTTCTGGAATGATGATTCCCATGAATCCCATTTCGCCTAATTTATGGAATAAATCTACAGGGAAAGTTTGGCTTTCGTCCCATTCCATAATGTGAGGTCTAATGTTTACTTCTGCAAAATCTCTTGCAGTTTCGGCTATCATTTTGAGATTATTTAATATTTCTGTATTCATAAATTTTTGTTTGCTCAAATATAATTGAAAAACTTTAGGCGTAAAAGTATTTTTTTGAATCAAATTTAAAAAAAGAGATATTTATCATGCTAATTTTTAACCTTTTGATTTTCAGTTTTCAACTCCTATTACTTATTTTTTATGTTAAATAATGTAGTATCTTTGTAGACCCTATAAAATCGAAATGAAGAAGTTTTTACTATTTTTATTTATCGTGCCAATAAGTTATTGTGCACAGATTCCTGTTGGTTATTATAACGGAACTGAAGGATTAACTGGCTATGCACTAAAAAGTAAAGTGCATGAAATTATTTCACAAAAAATATTTTCTTACAGTTATAGTCAAATAGGACCACTGTATGCTTATACAGATTTAGATAAATATTATGAAAATGACAATACCGTTTTAGATATTTATTCTGAAAAACCAACGGAAGCAGACAGTTATAATTATAATTTAACACAGAATATAAGTTCTGCAACAGCTGAAGGTGAAGGTTGGAATAAGGAACACGGAATGCCTCAAAGTACTTATTATGGAATTTATCCTATGTATTCTGATATGCATTATTTAATTCCTGCTGATGCTAGAATTAACCAATTAAGAAGTAACTATCCGTATGCAAGAAATAATGGCGAATCTAATGTTTTCAGCAATGGTTCAAAAAGAGGTAAAAGTACTACTCCTGGCTACAGTAATTTAGTGTATGAACCCATAGATGAATTCAAAGGAGATGTGGCGAGATATTTATTGTATTTTGCAGTAAGATACGAAGGAAATCTGAACCTTTATAATCATCAAATATCTACTATGCCTCTTGATGGAAGCGAAGAAAAAGCTTTTGAAGATTGGTATATCACTATGCTAAAAGATTGGAATGCACTAGACCCTGTTTCTCAGAAAGAAAGAGATAGAAATAATGCAGTGTTTTCTATTCAAAAAATAAGAAATCCTTTTATAGACCATCCAGAATGGGTAAATATGATTTGGAGTGAAACACCAGATGCAGTTGCTCCACAAGCTCCTTCTAATTTGTCGATTTCGCAAGTAGGCAAGAATTTTGTTACCCTTTCGTGGACGCCAAGTTCAGATACAGATGTATTAGGATATAAAGTTTATGTAAATGGAACTTATGTAAAATATTCTAAAACCAATTCGGTTACCATTGATAGATTATCTCCTTCTACAGCATATAATGTGACTGTAAAAGCTTATGATAAAGGATATTTACTTTCTCCAGATAGCAATCAAATTACTGCAACTACTTTGTCATCAGATAATTTTGCTAAAGATTTAATGATTACCAAATATATAGAAGGTACTACAAGTAGTACTTCTGACATATATAATACCGCTATTGAAATTACTAATCTTACTGGTCACGATGTGAATTTAGGCAACTATTATTTAAATATAGAATTTAAAGGTTCTACATCTTATTATTTATCAGATCCTTATCAATTAGAAGGGAAAATTGCTCACGGTGAAAGTATTGTGATTATTAATCCTAAATCTAATTTTGCAGGAGTAGATGTTAATCAATATAAATTTGTGACCAATTCCACACCATTAACCTTTACGGGAAGTCAATATGTAGAACTTTCTTACGGTACTAAAACCATAAAAACTGTTTCTACCAATAATTATGAAATGTTATTTGAAACGGTAGATGCTGTAGGTTCAAGAGGAATTTCTAATACGAATGCTAATAAATCACTTTACAGAAATGTTAATGTGAATAATCCTAATACTACTTTTACTGCTTCTGAATGGACAGAATACGGAATGAATTATGCAACAGGATTAGGAAGTTTCTTAGCTACAAATGAACCTGAAAAAGTAGATTTAGCATTTGCAATTTATCCAAATCCAGTTTCTGAAAAGCTTTATATAAGCGGTAAAAATCTTTCTAAAGTTTCAAAAGTAGAAGTGTATGATATTTCAGGAAAACTTCTACAAATTATTCCAAAAGCTTTTGCGACAGAAAACTTTATAGATGTTTCCTCGTATAAAGCCGGAGTGTATATTATAGCAATTGACGGGGTTTCTTACAAGTTTATTAAAAAATAATTCATTTAAAATATCATTTAAAAACCATCCATTTTTTGGGTGGTTTTTTTATTGTTTATAAAAAATACGTAATCCAACGTATTGAATTTATAGAAAAAGATGATGAATTTTGGCAAGGTTTAAATACCCACAAACACAACCTCTAAAAACACAAACAGATGAAAACAAAAAAAACTCTTTTATTAGTGATGCTATTATTTTGGGCCGTCTTACCAGCCCAAAGAGTAGGTATTAATACGTCGGATCCTAAAGCTACACTAGAAATCAAATCTTCAGACCCTCTAAATCCTTCTGCTTCTGATGGTTTCTTAGTTCCTAAAGTAGAAAAACTTAATTTAAATTTAACTGCCGATCAAGATGGAATGATTCTTTTTTTATTAAAAGATTGGGTAGATACAAGTGTTACACCTAATATTGTTTACACGGCAGGTCTCTATACTTGGGATTGGAATTACACTACATTAACGGGAACTTGGTTGAAATTATTAGCCTCTAAATCTACAACTAAAGCAATTACTGTTTTCAGATCATTATCTTCAGGTAAAATAGCAATTGGTGATGTTGGGGGTTCAGGTAGAAGTGATGGAACAAATTTTACCGCTTTACCTGGAAATGATAACATTTTAAAGGCAACTTTAGTTAAAACCGTAAGCCAAACAGAATATTTTAAAATTCATATGACTACCCCTTTAGAAAGTGCAGCTTATCTAACCATTGTTACCTTAGAATCTAAAGGAATAGAAGGAGATTTATCAAACAACAACAGTACGATACTTAATGATAGTAATTGTTTTGTACCAGGCACAGCAGATTTTAAGAACGGAAGCTTCATCGTAGGAGTTAAATGTTCTGGTGGTACAAACAATTTAGTTTTGAACATCTTAGTTTTCGACTTATATAAAGGAGAATAAAGATTGTTTTTATTGGTTTTGATTAGAGAATAGTCGTGAAGTTTCTATTGCGGCTATTCTTTTTGGTCTGATTTTTGTTACAATCTGTTGATTTATTATGTCATGAAAAAGATTATTCTGTTATTATTTGGATTTACTTTTAATATATATTTTACACAATCATTCACTACAATTCATCCATTTTTTGATGATTTGAAAACTATTTTTGATAAAAAAAATGATAGTGTCAAAAAAGATTCGGTAGATGAAACTCAAGCTTATTTAGAAGACGTTACAAGAAATTTCTCATCCAAGTCTGGCAACGCTATCACGCTAAGTTCTTTTCCTAAGGTGTCGTCTAATTTTATTTTAGGAAGTGATGCTACTGGTTGGTCTTATCTCGATACATCTACACAGATTTCTGTTGATAAAAACCAAAATACAGCTCTAATTGAAGTGGATGGAGCTGCCCAAATTGATAATTTAACTAAAGAATCTCCTTATCAATTTGCGATAGGAATTTTTATAGATGATGAATTGAAATTAGTGAAAAATTTTCATGTAGATGCCTCAGAAAAGAAGTGCAACTTCAAGAAATTTAATATAGCAGGAGTTTTTGAAAATCTTACACCTGGAAGTCATGTAGTAAAAGTATATGCTTATAATTTGCCAAAATTGTCTAACAATTATTCTAATATTACTTATGGTGGCGCTGCTTCTACTTCATGTAATAATTTAAATGAAGAGATGGCGAGAATATTCCTCACTGCGCAAATTGCAGAGTAATTATTTCAGATACAATCGCATTTTAGCCTCATCTTCAGGTTTTGCTTTCATCTTTTCAAAAATGGTAGATTCTTTTAGGAAACTTATTCTGTAATAGATGATTTTATTGGCATAATATCTGAAATAAGGATGGTTTTTCAACCAATCTTCTGGAGCATCTAATAAACTAAACTTTTGAACATTCATATTATTTAGCGGAGAGACATTGATAAGTTTCTCCGCTAAATTTTTGTCAATATTATACGTTTCTAAAATCTGACTGCTTTTCACAAATCCACCCAGTTTATTTCTAAAACCAATGAAACTAGCAGCAGATTTTTCGTCGAAACCAAATTCTATTAGTTGCTGAAACGTTATTTTATTCAAATCAGTTTTACTAAAATCAGTAACTGTTATTGCTTTTTCAGGAGGGTTTTGAATGGTGTTTTCAGTGTTTTTTTGCACAGAATTCCATTTAATATAAGGCTTCAAATCATTAAATTTTTCCTCTGAAATCACAAAGCATTTTTTTATATCTTCTAGCGATTTGAAACTGCCTTTCAGATTTCGTTCTCTATAATTTACAATAACTGAAGCTTGTTTTTTGCTAAAACCCAATTTTTGCCAACCGTTTACATCTAAACTGTTAGGGTCAAATTCAAAGTACTGAATTTTAGGCTTTTCGGAAGCAATTTTTTGGTATTTTCTTTCAAAATTTTCGGGTGTTTTTTCTGGAATAAGCAAGAAAGGAGAGAGTTTTTGGTAATTTTCTGGACTGATGATGAAGCATTCTTTAAATTTTTCTTTACTCACAAAACTTCCGCCTAAATATTGCTTGTATTTAATGATTGCAGCAGCTTGTTTCTCCGAAAAACCTAATTTTGCCCAATCTTTTTGAGAATATTCGTCTGGATTGAATTTACCTTTAATTAGGAGCTCTTTATGCTCAAATTTTGTAAAATTTTTCTGTGAATTTTTAGAATTATTTTCGGGTAAAAGAATGTAGGGTTCTAGTTCTGCAAACTTTTCTTCGGAGATAGAATAGCATTTTTTCAGTTGTTCTTTAGAAGTGAAATTACCGCCTACAATTTCTTTATATTTTAAAATAGTTTTCACTTGTTTGGCAGTAAAACCTAAGTTTTCCCATTGCTTTTCATTGAGCTGATTTGGGTCAAAATCTGTAAGAAAAAGTTGAGGTTCAATGCTATTTGTAAAATGAATTTCAGGGAATTTTGTTTCTTGTTTTCCTTTGTAAACAAGATAGCTTAATTGAAATATGACAATGAAAATTCCGAGTAAAGAAAGAGCATAGAATTGCTTTTTCCTTATTTCAAAAGGTAATTTGGGTTTCATGGTGTTTGTTTTACCCAAATATAAGAATTTTCAGAAAAACTAAATGAAATTTTTAAACGGCTTCGTCTCTGTCAAGTAAAGAATTTTTGAGTTTCAAAAGTTCAGATTTTACAAATTCTAAACGGTCTAAAACTTCTACCGTTTCATTGATTTTTTGATTGGTAGTAAGTGCAATTCTGGCGCCGTCTAAAGTATAACCCTTTTCTTTTACGAGATGATAAATGATTTTAAGATTTTTGATGTCTTCTGGAGTAAAATAACGGTTTCCTTTTTTGTTTTTCTTAGGTTTTATAATAGGAAATTCTTGCTCCCAATATCTGATTAAGGAAGCATTTACACCGAAAGCTTTTGAAACTTCTCCTATAGAATAGTATAATTTGTCTGGTAAATTGAGTTTCATAGTCTATAAAATCGAATTTCAAAGATAGAAATTTTTTTGTTTTAAAGCGCTATCGTAACTTGCCAAGAAATTTAAATCTCATGTTTAAAAAAATCACTGCACTTTTCTTTGCTTTCTTACTGATTGTAAATTGTTCTTCAAAAAAATCCATAATATCAAATGATTTGGTTCAAGAAAATGCAGAAATAGAGCTTGTTTCCAGCCAATTTAGTTTTACAGAAGGTCCTGCTTCTGATGCGTTTGGAAATGTTTATTTTACAGACCAACCGAATGACAAAATTTACGTTTGGAACTGGAAAACCAATCAAATTGAAGAATTTCTAGATAAAACAGGAAGAGCTAACGGAACTTTTTTTGACCAAAAAGGAAATTTACTGACGTGTTCTGATGAAAACGGAGAAATTTGGAAAATCAACGAAGATGGAGTAGCAGAAGTGTTAACCACCAGTTTTGAAGGCAAAAGATTAAACGGTCCTAATGATTTATGGGTTGATGAAAACAACGGAATTTACTTTACAGACCCTTTATATGTGAGAGATTATTGGAAAAGTTTCAAACAAGAAATTCCTGAAAAAAACTTGTATTACAGAAATTCTGATGGTAAAATTACCAAATTAGATACTTTCACTCAACCCAATGGAATTGTAGGAAGTCAGAAATTTAAAAAATTGTACGTTTCTGATATTGATGCTAATAAAACTTATGTGTATGACATTCAAGGAGATGGGAAATTGACAAATAAAAAATTATTTTGCAATTTAGGTTCAGATGGAATGACTTTAGATAATAGAGGAAACCTTTATTTAACTGGAAAAGGAGTGACGGTTTTTAATAAAAATGGAGAACAAATTCATCATATTTCTGTGCCAGAAAATTGGACGGCAAATGTAACTTTCGGTGGCGAAAATTTCTCTACTCTGTTTATAACTGCTTCTAAATCAGTTTACACGCTAAAAATGAATGTTTCAGGAATAAAATAATAAACGAAATAAAAATGCCAAAGAAATTTATCTTTGGCATTTATTTTAATAAGCGATTTCCATTTTTATTTTCTTGCCTTTCAGCTTTTCGTTGGCGAGTTTTTTTAGAACATCTTTCACTTTATTTCGGGCAACTGCTACATAAGAAGTGGTGTCTTTTACTTCAATAATACCGACATCTTCTTTGGCTAATTCTCCTTTTTTGATAAGGTAACCAACAATATCTACTTTGTTGACTTTGTCTTTTTTTCCTGCGCTTATGTAAATAGTTTGGAAAGGAGTTTTTGCCGGAATTCTGTAATTTTCAGTAATGTTTTCTTCTGGCGTATTTCCTTTAATGAAAGGGAAGTTTTCTTCCTCAGTCATAATTAAATACGCAAAACCTTTGGCGTGCATTCTTGCAGTTCTTCCGTTTCTGTGGATGAAAGCGTCTTCTTTTGGAGGTAATTGATAATGAACAATAGATTCTACTTCTGGAATATCTAAACCTCTGGAAGCCAAATCTGTAGTAATTAAAATTCGGGTAGAGTCGTTTCTGAATTTCAGCAAAGCGCGTTCTCTTTCGTCTTGTTCCATACCACCGTGAAAGGTTTCTCTATCGATTCCTTTTTCCCTTAAAAGTTCAGAAATTCTATCCACAGCATCTCTGTGATTGCAGAAAATTAGCGTTCTTTTGTTCCCGATTTTGCAAATGAGTTTAAAAAGTGTTTCCAGTTTTTCTTCTGGAATCGTCATCACTTTTTTGAGTTGAATATTAGGTTTTACTTCGCCTAATTTTAAAAAGTTGATAGTCTTTTCGTTGTCTAATCCTACAAATTTCGGAATATTATCCATCGCAGTTGCAGAAGTAAGAAAACGTTGAGATATATTTTTTAAAGAATTGATAATGAAATTCATATCTTCTTCAAAGCCCAATTCTAAAGCTTTGTCAAATTCATCTAAAACCAAAGTTTTAATGGTTTTGGGCTCGAAATTATTATTTTTGAGATGATAAGCAACTCTTCCTGGAGTTCCTATTAAAACAGCAGGAGCTTGGGTAAGATTATTGATTTCAATTTTTTTATCATGACCGCCATAACAAATAGTCACCTTGAAATCGGTTCCCATATTTTTGAAAACTTGTTCTATTTGCAGTGCCAATTCTCTTGCCGGAACCAGAATAATCGCTTGAATTCCCGAAATATCTTTTTGTAAATTTCTAAGCACAGGAAACAAAAACGCGAGCGTTTTTCCCGAACCTGTTGGGGAAAGTAAAATGATATCTTGTTCGTTTTCAGATGCTTGAAAGGTAGATTTCTGCATTTGATTCATTTCTTGAATCTGCAGTTTTTCATAAATTGGTTGTAATTCCATTTTGCAAATTTAAGGTAAAGGTTTGGGTTTATCAGAAACTTATTGATAATGCATTAAATTAATACCTTGATTAAGTATATTTTAAGTTGAATAATTCTTTGAAAATTAGCAGAAAAAGCCATTGCTATTTTGTAAAAAGTTTGTATTTTTGCACCACTTTTGTGGAAGTAGTTTTGGCGAAGTAAAACATTAGTAATTAACATCTTCCGTATTTTTTAGAATCCACATAATGCCAAAGCTAAAAAAGAAGGAATACAAATTTTTTTATTATGTCTGAATTGACAAACCAAGAAGCATTATTAAATGCAAACGTAGCACCAGAACAATTTGATTGGGATTCTTTTGAATCAGGTCTTGACGCTGATGCAAGAAAAGAAAAAAATGATTTAGAAGAAATCTACAAAGGTTCTCTTAATGATCTTTCTGAAACTGATGTAATCATCGGTAAAGTAGTAAGATTAACTGATAAAGAAGCGATTGTAGATATCAATTTCAAATCAGAAGGTGTAATTTCTCTTAACGAATTCCGTTACAACCAAGGTTTACAAGTAGGTGATGAAGTAGAAGTAATGGTAGACAGAAGAGAAGATAAATCTGGTCAATTACAATTATCTCACAAAAAAGCTAGAACGCTTAAAGCTTGGGATAGAGTAAATGAATACCACGAGTCTGGAGAAATCGTAAACGGTTTCGTAAAATCTAGAACTAAAGGTGGTATGATTGTAGATGTTTTCGGTATCGAAGCATTCTTACCAGGTTCTCAAATTGATGTTAAACCAATTAAAGATTACGATCAATTCGTAGGTAAAACTATGGAATTCAAAGTTGTGAAAATCAACCCTGAGTTCAAAAACGTAGTAGTATCTCACAAAGCGTTAATCGAAGCTGATATCGAAGGTCAGAAAAAAGAAATCATCGCTCAATTAGAGAAAGGTCAAGTTCTTGAAGGAACAGTTAAGAACATTACTTCTTACGGTGTATTCATCGATTTAGGAGGTGTAGATGGTCTTATCCACATTACAGATCTTTCTTGGTCTAGAGTTAACCATCCATCAGAAATCCTTTCAGACGGACAAGTGGTGAAAGTGGTTATCCTTGATTTCGATGATGAGAAAACTAGAATCCAATTAGGTATGAAGCAATTAGAAGCTCATCCTTGGGATGCTCTTTCTGCTGACTTAAAAGTAGGTGACAAAGTAAAAGGAAAAGTAGTAGTTCTTGCTGACTATGGTGCATTCGTAGAAGTTGCTCCAGGTGTAGAAGGTCTTATCCACGTTTCTGAAATGTCTTGGTCTACTCACTTAAGATCTGCTGGTGATTTCGTGAAAATTGGTGACGAAGTAGAAGCTGTAGTTCTTACTTTAGATAGAGAAGAAAGAAAAATTTCTTTAGGAATTAAGCAATTAACTCCAGATCCATGGGCTGATATCCAAACTAAATATCCAGTGGGTTCTCAACACGTTGGTACTGTAAGAAACTTCACTAACTTTGGTGTATTCGTAGAACTAGAAGAAGGAATTGATGGTCTTATCTACATTTCTGATCTTTCTTGGACTAAGAAAATCAAGCATCCATCTGAGTTCTGTGCTGTAGGTGATAAACTAGACGTAATCGTTCTAGAATTAGATACTGAAGCTAGAAGACTTTCTTTAGGTCACAAACAATTGACTGAAAATCCTTGGGATAAATTCGAAACTAAATATGCAGAAGGAACTGTTCACTCAGGAAAAGCTACAGATGTTTTCGATAAAGGTGCTCAAGTTCAGTTCGAAGATGCTGAAGTAGAAGCTTTCGCTCCTTCTAGATTATTAGAAAAAGAAGATGGTTCTAAAATCAAAAAAGGTGAAACTGCTGATTTCAAAGTAATCGAGTTCAACAAAGAATTCAAAAGAGTAGTAGTATCTCATACTGGTATCTTCAGAGATGAAGAGAAAAAAGCTGCAAAGGAATCTAAACCAGCTGCATCTTCTTCAGGTGAAGAAAAATCTACACTTGGTGATATCGATGCTTTAGCAGAATTAAAGAAAAGAATGGAAGAAGGTAAATAATCTTCCTGATATTTCATAAATTTTAAACCGTCTCATTTTATAAATGAGGCGGTTTTTTATGTTTAACCTATAACTCATTGATTTACTTGTCATTGATTTCAGTTTTTATCAATAAAAATTGCAAAAGATATTTGCTTGTTTCAAAGAAAATTAATAATTTTGCAACCTGTTAATCAACCTCTGACGAAAGCCGTGAACGTTGTTTAGCTTTCCAAAAATTATTTTTATAAAAAATGGATTTATTAAAGTACGTACAAGACAAGTACATTGCTAAAAAAGAATTCCCAGAATTCAAAGCTGGTGATACCATTACTGTGTATTACGAAATTAAAGAAGGTAACAAAACGAGAACTCAGTTCTTCAAAGGAGTTGTAATTCAACTAAGAGGAACAGGTGCTACAAAAACTTTCACCATCAGAAAAATGAGTGGTGATGTAGGTGTAGAAAGAGTTTTCCCAATCAACATGCCTGCTTTACAAAAAATTGAAGTAGATAGAAGAGGTAAAGTTAGAAGATCTAGAATTTTCTACTTCAGAGATCTTAGAGGTAAGAGAGCAAGAATCAAAGATGCTGCTTACAAAAAGTAATCACCTCTCTAGAAAAAGAATAAAAGCATTCCAAAAATTTTGGAATGCTTTTTTATTTTATGGAATTAAAGAATTTTAAAAATTCTCAAATATTGAATCTGTTAAGGTTCAAAAGCCTCGAATTTTCCGTTTTCGTAGAAGAAAACAATTCTCTTGATTTTATTTTCTGTAGGTAAATTTGTAATTGATTGATTTACAATATTTTGAACTTCTGAAATGTCTTCCTGAACTTCTAATCGCTGAGAATCGCTTATTTTTTCTTTTTTTGGAGTAGGGAAAGGTGTATTAAATTCTCGCGGCGTTTCTTTTTGAAGATTTTCTTGAATAAAAATTTCATTTTTATAATCTTCATCAATTAATGTAAAAAGATCAGGCGAAGAATTTTCTTCCTCTAGATTTATTTTCGATTCGCTAGTCGATAGAGCAGAATCATTTTGTAGCATTTCTCCCTGACCTAAAATTATCCAGTCCCAACTGATTTCTGGAAATCTGTTTTTAATCTTGACAATGAATTCTAGGGAAGGTTTATTTCTCCCCGAAATGATATGTGAAATACTGGAACGCTGAACATCTATTTCGTCTGCAAATTCTGATGCGGTAAATCCAGAATATTCTAAAATTTTAGTAAATCTGTCATTTATATTCATGTTACAAATGTAATAATTATAATTTACATAAGTAAATACAAATGTAAACAAAGAGAAAACTTACAATTTTACATTTGTATAAATACCACTAAAAACATTATGAATAAAGGATTTTATGTAATTTACAATATTAAAATTCCAAAATATTTTTCTAATAAAGCACAAAAAAAACTCTCAGTAATGAGAGTTTAAATTTTTATTCGTGATGATGAAGATGCTTTTCATCGTCTGGATTAAATTTCAGTTTCCTGTCTTTTTTCTTCTCTGGAAACAGTAATGAGAAGAATACACTAGCTCCTAAAATGCTTACAATAATTAACAGTGAATGCGTAGTAGTAAAGCCCCATTCTTCTAGATAACTATGTCCTAGCATTTTTAAACCAATGAATGTAAGTAATGCTGCTAAACCAATTTTTAAGAATCTAAACTTATCGATAATTCCTGCTAATAAGAAGAACATAGAACGAAGTCCGATAATTGCAAAAATGTTTGAAAAGAAGACAATATAAGGATCTTTAGTCACCGAAAATATTGCAGGAATAGAGTCTACTGCAAAAATCAAATCGGTAAATTCTATGATGATAAGAACTAAAAATAATGGCGTAAGTTTCTTTACTCCATCAATTTTTACAAAGAATTTACTACCTACAAAATGTGGATGAACTTTAAAATATTTATTGGCAAATCTTACAACAGGGTGGTTCTGAGTATCTATTTCCTCATCTTTATCTTTATCCACAAACATTTTAATACCTGTAAACACTAAAAATGCTCCAAATACATACATTATCCAGCTGAATTTCTCAATTAAAGCTGCACCTACGAAGATGAAGATGAAACGCATTACGATAGCGCCTAAAATGCCCCAAAAAAGAACTCTGTGGTAATTTCTTTGTGCCACTCCGAAAGCTGTAAATACCAACACGATTACAAATATATTATCTACTGATAATGCATATTCTACTACATAACCTGTAAGATATTCTAATCCTAAATTTTGATTATAAAGTGCAATACTGTGCTCTAAATCATTCGGAATTATTGTAACAGGATGGTGATGTTTATTAATTACCGTTTGTAATTTCTCAATACTATCAATTCCGTGGAGCATGTGTCCATAAGTAATCAACAGAAAATAAAAGCCTAAAGACAAACAAACCACAAAAAAACTCATTAATCCAGCTTGTTTCAGCGAGATGGTGTCTGATTTTTTGTGCAATAGTCCTAAGTCTAAAGCTAATATGAAAAAGATGAATACTACAAAGGATAGTAAAAACAAAGTCTCGTTTGACATAAATTTTAAAATTTTAAGTTGTCAAAGATAACTATAATTAAGAAAATTTCAATATTTTACATTTGTAAATAAATGAAATCTGAAAACTTTATTAATATTAAAAATGTTTAATGGTATAACTCTACAAATGGCTTTAATAACAGGATTTAAGTATTAAAGTATATTTATAAATTAGCTTTATATAAATTTCATAAAATACTGATTTTGTTTATTTTATATTTTTTAATTATTAAAAATGTAATTAACAATTTTTTCCACAGACATTATGTCTTTTTTTATTGTTTAAATAATTTACAAATGTTAATTAGGAGATTAATTCTTTTTATAGTATTTTTGAATCGTCAAAATTTATCCACATTATGCATTCTACTTTTCAGTATCAGAAAAACCCTAATTTCCCAAATCGTTATATTTCGCCTAAGAGCCTTCAAAATTTTCTACAAGAGAATCTCAGCGATTATATTACTTTAATTGGTACTTCTACTCTAGGTGAGCCTATTTATCAATTTTCTTATGGTTCTGGTGATATTAAGGTCTTGGCTTGGTCTCAGATGCACGGAAATGAGAGTAATTCTACTCACTGTATGTTGGATTTGTGGTATTCTTTAGAATCTCAACCTCAGCTCAAAGAGAAATTATTCCAAAATATATCTTTAGATTTCATTTTTATGCTCAATCCAGATGGTTCTAAAGTTTGGTCGCGCAGAAATTCTCTTGATATAGACATGAATAGAGACTATTTACAGAATGCTAGCTGCGAAATGAAGCTCTTAAAAGAAATTGCGTTTTCTAAAAAATATGATTACGCCCTGAATTTGCATGAACAAAGGACTATTTTTTCTACAGATGGTAAAAATCCAGCTACTTTATCATTTTTAGCGCCTTCAGAAGATTATGACAGAACTGTTACCGAAAATCGTAAAAAAAGTATGGCGGTTATTGCAAGTATATATAATGTATTGAGAATGCAAATTCCTAATCAATTAGCAAGATATTCTGATGAGTTTTACCCAACTTCTACTGGTGACAATTTCATGAGAGCAGGAATTCCAGTAATTTTATTTGAAGGTGGGCATTTTCCTGATGATTATCAACGTTTTGGGACTAGAAAATATTACACAATTGCTTTATATACAGCGCTTTCTAATATTGGATTGTTAGATAGGAAGACTTATGGCTACGAAACATATTTCGAAATTCCAGAAAACAAAGAATCGCATTTTGATGTTATTTACAGGAATGTGAAACTTAATACAGATTTTGAATGTGTATTAGATGTTGCGGTTCAATATAAAGAAGAAATTAAAGAAGGAGAAGAGGAAATATCTTTTGTTCCTATTGTAGTAGAAGTTGGAGACCTGCACAGAAAAAAAGGTTGGAAAGAAATAGATTGTACAGGAAAGAAATTTATTTCAGAGAATAAATTCCCTAAACTAGAAGCTGTTCAGAACTTTACTATTGAATAAATTAACAATTTTATTCTTTATATTATAGATTTAGCCTATTAATTTTTGAAAAATTATTAGGCTTTTTTATTTTCCAAATTTTATTTTATAAAAAACTTGTTTCTTGATTTATATCATAAAAGTTTACAAATTTTTTAATTTAAATAATTGATTAATAGTATTTTAATTTTTTTAAATTTTAAAAAAGTTTACAAAAATAAAAATTTTTATTAAAATTTAATATTGAGGATTTAATTTTTTGTCTAATTTTATTGTGTCAAAAAATTAATTATCTGCCATGGAGAAAATAACCAACCAACAAGCGTATGAAGAAACTTTACACTACTTCAAAGGAGACGATTTAGCAGCCAGAGTTTGGGTAACCAAATATGCGCTGAAAGATTCTGATGGGAATATTTATGAAAAAACACCTGATGATATGCACCAAAGAATTGCTTCTGAGGTTGCGAGAATAGAAAAAAAATATCCCAATCCGCTTTCCGAAGCAGAAATTTTTGATCTTATAAAAGACTTTAAATATATCATTCCGCAAGGAAGTCCGATGACGGGAATTGGGAATAATTTTCAGATTGCTTCGCTTTCTAACTGTTTTGTAATCGGTAACGGAACCAATAGTGATTCTTATGGAAGCATTATGAAAATAGACGAAGAGCAAGTTCAACTCATGAAACGTAGAGGTGGAGTTGGTCACGATTTGTCATACATTCGTCCAAAAGGTTCTGCGGTGAAGAATTCTGCGCTTACTTCTACAGGTTTAGCACCGTTTATGGAACGTTATTCTAATTCTACCAGAGAAGTGGCTCAAGATGGAAGAAGAGGCGCTTTAATGCTTTCTGTGTCCATAAATCATCCCGATTCTGAGGATTTTATCAATGCTAAATTAGAGCAAGGAAAAGTAACGGGAGCGAATATTTCTGTGAAAATAGATGATGAATTTATGAAAGCGGTAAAAACGAACAGTGAATATCAACAGAAATATCCTATTTACAGCAAAAATCCTAAATATACCAAGACTATTTTTGCAGATGAAATTTGGAAAAAAATCGTACATAATGCTTGGAAATCTGCTGAACCGGGAATTCTATTCTGGGATACCATTATCAGAGAATCTATTCCAGATTGTTATGCAGATTTAGGTTTTGAAACGGTTTCTACCAATCCTTGTGGCGAAATTCCCCTTTGTCCGTATGATTCTTGTCGATTGATTGCCATTAATCTCTATTCTTATGTAGAAAATCCATTTACCAAAGAGGCAAAATTTAATTTTGATTTATTCAAAAAACATGCAGCTTATGCACAAAGAATGATGGATGACATCATTGATTTGGAAATGGAGAAAATTGATGCAATTTTAGCAAAAATTGAAAAAGACCCAGAAAACGAAGAAATAAAACATACTGAAAAACAACTTTGGGAAAAAATCCGCAAGAAAACACTTCAAGGAAGAAGAACAGGGGTAGGAATTACTGCGGAAGGAGATATGTTGGCGGCTTTAAATTTAAGATATGGAAGCAAGGAAGCCAATGAGTTTTCAGTAGAAGTTCATAAAACGTTGGCACTTTCTGCGTATCGTTCTTCAGTAGAAATGGCGAAAGAAAGAGGTGCTTTTGAAGTTTTTAATGCAGAAAAAGAGAAAAATAACCCTTTCATTTTGAGATTAAAAGAAGCAGATGAAAATCTGTATCAAGACATGGTGAAATACGGCAGAAGAAATATCGCTTTATTAACCATTGCGCCAACTGGAAGTACCAGTTTGATGTCTCAGACTACTTCGGGAATTGAGCCAGTATTTTTGCCTGTTTACAAGCGTAGGAGAAAGGTAAATCCTAATGATAAAGATGTAAGAGTAGATTTTGTAGATGAAGTGGGAGATTCTTGGGAAGAGTACATTGTTTTCCATCATCATTTTAAAACTTGGATGGAAGTGAATGGTTATGATATTTCTAAAAATTATTCGAACGAAGAAGTTCAAGATTTAATCGAGAAATCTCCTTATTACAAAGCTACTTCTAATGATATTGATTGGCTCAGCAAAGTAGAAATGCAAGGTGCGATCCAGAAATGGGTAGATCATTCTATTTCGGTGACCATTAACATTCCTAATGAAGCTACAGAAGAATTGGTGAATCAACTTTACATCAAAGCTTGGGAAGTGGGTTGCAAAGGCGTTACGGTTTACAGAGATGGTTCTAGAAGTGGAGTTTTGGTTTCTGCAGATGATAAAAAAGAAGAAAAAGATGAGGAAGAAACTGCTTCATCTTTAGAAGCTTTCCCTACGAAAAGACCTCAGATTTTAGAAGCTGATGTGGTGAGATTCCAAAATAATAAAGAAAAATGGATTGCTTTTGTAGGTTTGGTTAATGGTAGACCTTATGAAATTTTTACTGGTTTGGCAGATGATGAAGAGGGAATTATGCTTCCACGTTGGGTAAATGAAGGTTTGATCATTAAAAATAGAGACGAAAACGGCGTTTCTAGATATGATTTCCAATTCAAGAATTTAAGAGGTTATAAAACCACTATTGAAGGACTTTCTCATAAGTTTAATCCAGAATTCTGGAATTATGCGAAACTGATTTCAGGAACTTTAAGACACGGAATGCCAATTGAAAACGTAGTAGAATTAATCAACAGATTAGAGCTAGATTCTGAATCTATCAATACGTGGAAAGCGGGAGTTGCAAGAGCTTTAAAGCGCTATATTCCTGATGGAACCGAAGTTGACGGACATAAGTGTAGCAATTGTGGTTCTGACCAAGTGGTTTATCAAGAAGGTTGTCTGATTTGTAAAAATTGCGGAAATTCTAAATGTGGGTAAGAGTCGGAAGAGGGAAGACGGAAGTCCGAAGATTAAAATGATGACGTTTATTTTGACTTTCCTTAGGAATCTAAATAATTTTACTTAATTTATAAACAATGAGCCACAAATTTTTGTGGCTTTTTAATTTTATAATATCTTTGAAAGTAATAATAAATAATGATGAATAAAACAACTTCAGAAAGAAATTTATTCTTAATTTCTGCATCTTCTATATTTTTTTGGCTTGGATTGAGAATGATTCAAGGTGTTTCAGTAAGATTAGTTAGAGATATAATGGTTTATAGTAATTCAAATAATATTTTGACTTATGTAATTGGTGTTATTATTGAAGTTAGTTTGATAGTATATGGTATTTTATATCTGTATAAAAAATTAAAAACGGAAACACTTTCAGAGGGGAATTTCTTCAAAATTTCTGTTATTATTATGTTTATTGGGTACATATTGAATTTTATTAATCCATTTTTGTACAATTTTTTTGATATGAATATTTATAACACAAATATTACCAAATATTTAGAGTTTTATTCGTCATTGTATGTTAGTATAATTCAGTTTATTGCAGAAATTTTTCCAATAATATTTATCGGCTATGTTGTTATGAAAAGTAAATCACAACCGCAATCTTAACCTGAAACTCGAAACAAAAAACTTTATGAATAAAAAATTAAAACTTTGGGACGCAACCATGCTTGTGATGGGTTCCATGATTGGAAGCGGAATTTTCATTGTTTCTGCGGATATGATGAGAAATCTGGGTTCTGGATATTGGCTCATCGTCGTGTGGATTATTACCGGAATTATGACGGTTGCAGCCGCTTTAAGCTATGGAGAACTTTCGGCAATGTTTCCAAAAGCAGGTGGACAATACACTTACATTACAGAAATTTTCGGGAAAAGACTCGGGTTTTTGTATGGTTGGGGAATGTTTACCGTGATTCAAACAGGTACCATTGCAGCAGTTGCCGTGGCTTTTGGGAAATTTTCGGCTTATCTTTTTCCAGCGCTCAATGATGCAGCTCCGCTTTTCCAAAGTGGCGAATTTAAAATTACTTGGATTCAAATCGTTGGTATTGCGGTGATTTTGTTGCTCACTTATATCAATACTCGAGGTGTAGAAAGCGGAAAACTCCTTCAAAATATCTTCACAGGTTCTAAAATCGTCGCGCTTTTAGGCTTGATTTTTTTAGGTTTTATATTGGTAAAAGAATCTTTTTGGAACGGAAATATGAATTTTGGTTGGGATTCTTTTAATAATTTGGTCAAAGATGACAAAGGAAATTACTTGAAACTCGGTTGGGAATCTATTTCTGGAGCTACGCTTTTCGGAGGAATTGCTGCAGCAATGGTTGGTTCGGTTTTTAGTTCTGTAGCTTGGGAAAACGTGACTTTCGTTTCTGGTGAAATCGAAAATCCGCAAAAAAATGTAGTAAAAGCGATGGTTTTAGGTACGATTTCTGTGATGGTTTTGTATTTGTTGGTGAATTTCGTTTATCTGAATGCTTTAGACAGAGATTCCATCGCATTTGCAGCGAATGATAGAGTAGCAGTTGCCGCTTCGGAAAAGATGTTCGGAAGTGTAGGAACGATTATTATGGCGGTTCTCGTGATGATTTCGACTTTTGGTTGTGTGAACGGAATTGTTTTGGCGGGAGCTAGAGTTTTTCAAACGATGGCAAAAGACGGACTTTTCTTAAAATCTGCTATCGAAAATAATAAAAATGGTGTTCCCGAAAAATCTCTTTGGATGCAGGGAATTTGGGCTTCACTTCTCGCTTTGAGCGGACAATACGGCGATTTATTAGATATGATTTCTTTTGTGATTGTGTTGTTTTACATGATTACCGTTTTTGGCGTGATTTATATGAGAATTAAACAACCGAATGCGGAAAGAAGCTACAAAACGTGGTTATATCCAGTTACTCCAATCATTTATTTGCTAATTGGAGCAGCATTTTGTGTACTTTTATTCATTTACAAACCGAATTACACTTGGCCAGGATTATTGCTTATTTTAATTGGTTTACCAGTGTATTACGTGATTAATAAAAGGAATTCTGAGAAGTAAATAAGAAATTAATTTTTAAAAATAAAACCCTCTTTAGAAATAATTCTGAAGAGGGTTTTATTTATTTACAAGTATAATTTTTTTCGGTTTGTTTTTTTACTTGATAAATATATTGGGTATTTTCATCAATGTCTTTCATTGGCAATGATTTAAGAAGAGTTTTATTCTTATAAATTTCTTTTTTATTGGTTTTGTAATCTAAAACAAAAACAGAATCACTTTCTATATTTTCCCAATTTCTACCTGCTTTGTTTCCGTTTTGTTCAAAAATCGTTTTACGGACAATTATTTTAGAAATTGAATCATTTTCAAATTCTACAAGATTTTCAGTATCTGAAAGTTCACCATTACTTCTTAAAATCAAATGTTTAAGTTTGCAATTAACAAAATATGATTCTTGTGGACTTAAACCATCATATTGATAATCAAATTTATCTGACTTTGATTTTAGAATTGAAGTGAGGAACTTAAATTTTAATTCTTTAAAGGTTTCTTCTTGATTTATATTTTCACTGATGCATTTTATTAGTAGATAACAAGTACATACTGCAATAATTAAAATAGGAACAAAGGTTTTTAGTTTATGGATAATTGTTTGCATTATTAAATTATTTCAAAATTTTAGAACACTCACAAGGAAATGGGGAACCCTCAAAATTTATAGTATCTAATTTAATAATAGTAGTTTTATTATTTCTTAATAAAATTAAATCTGTAGATTTTTTAGACTTTGAAACAATATCTCCCTTTTCAAATGTATTTTCCCATGAATTAAGTAATGGAAGGCAAGTCTTTGAAAATCTTAAGTAAGGATTCATATGATTAGATGAATCACTAATTATTCCTAAATATTTTTCATTATTCATTTCTAGTGGCAAATAATGCTCAAGGAATAATTCTTTGTAAGTTTTAAAGAAGTCAGACCATTTAGAATTATGATTGTAAATGAAAAATAACACTAAAAATATTATTAAAGAAAAAATAAGTTTAAATTTTGAGTTCATTTAAAGAATAATTTTCTCAAATATCATATATAAATTCCAATAAAACAAATGTTAATTACTCAAAAAAATTCCCGAAATTTGACAAAAATCAATACGCTTGTATCAAAACTTCAGTAGGAATATTAAGTCTATCATGCAAGTTTCTTATCATTTCTAAAGAAAGTTTTCTTTTTTTATTTAGAATTTCACTTGCTCTGCTTTTAAGACCTATTACTTTCGCTAAATCATTTTGAGAATAATCTAATTGTTCCATTCTAAATTTTATGGCTTCAATTGGGTCTGGTAAATCAATAGGGAAGTATTCATTTTCATAAGTTTCTATTAAAATTCCTAGAATTTCAAGTTCATCACCTTCTTTAGTTCCTTTTTTGGCATCAAAAATTTCCTCAAGTCTTTCTAATGCTTGTTGATAATCTTGTTCTGTTTTTATAGGTTTAATTTTCATTTTTTCTTAAATTTTGTTAGCATCAATTTCGTCATAATCACTGTGAGTTCCAATAAATCTTATCCAAACCATTTGATAATCATAATTTATTCTCACAATTAATCTATAATTATTTCCCTTAATGTTAAAGCAAATCCTATTATCATTAAGAATACTTGCGCTAGGATATTCTAGTTTTATTTCATTTGGGATTTTCCATTCTGCTTTACTTGTTTCTTTGTACCAAGCTTTCAATTGTTGCTCACAATCAGAATGTTTTTCCCAAAATTCTCGTAATATTTTTTTTGCTATGATTCTCACTCAATTAACTTTAAGCAAAAATAATACAAATTTCCCAAATTGGGAATTTTTTTTCCAATTAATTTAGTATTGAACAATACCTTTGTTATCAAATATAAACAACCAATACCAAATTTTCTCAAAAAAATTCCCGAAATTTGACTAAAATATCTTTCATGTCGCATTCTCACGATCACGGTCATAGTCACGTTCCAGCGCTAGATTTAAACTCTAAAAAACTAAGAAACGCTTTTTACATTGGGATTTTCCTTAATTCAGCTTTTGTGATTATAGAAGCGGGAGTTGGTTGGTCTCAGAATTCATTGGCTTTGCTTTCAGATGCAGGACATAATCTCAGTGATGTGGTGAGCTTGATTTTGGCACTCATTGCCTTTAAATTAATGTATTCAAAGGCTACACAATCTTATACTTACGGTTACAAAAAAGTGACTGTTTTGGTGGCTTTACTCAATGCTTTAATCCTTTTTGCAGCAGTTGGCGGAATTATTTTCGAAGCGGTTTTTAGATTTTACAATCCTCAACCTTTGCAAGGAAAAGTAATGGCAATTGTGGCTTTTATTGGGATTATCATCAATGCGTTGACTGCTTATTTTTTCATGAAAGATAAAGACAAAGACCTCAATATTAAAGGCGCTTATTTACACATGGCTGCAGATGCTTTGGTGAGTTTGGGTGTGGTAATTGCAGGAGTGGTGATTATTTATACAGACTGGTTTTGGCTGGATGCGGTGATGAGTATTATTATTGCTTTGGTGATTCTCTACGGAACGTGGAGTTTGTTTACCCAAAGTCTTAAATTGGCTCTAGATGGAGTTCCAGAAGGCGTAGATTTCAATAAATTAAAAGAAGAAATTCTAGCAATTGACGGAGTGAAAGATTTTAAACATCTTCATATTTGGGCATTGAGTACGACTGAAAATGCATTAACTGCTCATCTTCAGGTTGAAAAATCACTTTCTCACAATGAAATTGAAAAGTTGAAAGATAAAGTGAAGCATGAATTAGAGCATTACAATGTACATCATACAACACTTGAAATTTACTTTAATGATAGGGAATTTAAGGAAGAAGAAATGCTTTAAAAGTTATCAATTATGTGTTTTGAGTTATGAGTTGAAGTTTTGATTTTAATCATAAAAAAATCCTGTTCAGATTCTGAACAGGATTTTTGTTTTTATAGTTTATAAAAATTGAAGATTTTCCTTCCTTTAGGATTTGAGGAAAAGAAAATCTAAAATTTTACAGATTTTTAATCTCAGAGATTAAATCTTGCAAAACTTTTTTCGCATCTCCGAAAAGCATTGAAGTTTTTGGTCTGTAGAACAATTCGTTTTCAATTCCTGCGTAACCAGGTTTCATACTACGTTTGTTTACGATAACGTTTTTAGCCAATTCAACTTCTAAAATAGGCATTCCGTAAATAGGAGAGGAAGTGTCTTCTTTAGCAGCAGGGTTTACTACGTCATTTGCTCCTAGAATTAACACTACATCTGCAGTTGAAAATTCTTCATTCGCTTGTTCCATTTCCATTAATTTTTCATACGGAACATCGGTTTCTGCCAAAAGTACGTTCATGTGTCCCGGCATCCTACCAGCAACTGGGTGTATCGCGTAGAAAACATCTACACCTTTGCTTTCTAATAATTTTTCTAATTCATGACAAGCATGTTGAGCTTGAGCTACTGCTAAACCATAACCAGGAACAATCATTACTTTGCTAGCGTATGTCATTAAAACTGCTGTATCGCTTAACGTGATTTCTTTAACAGTTCCACCAGAAGGAGAAGTTCCGCCAGAAGATTTTGCGCCACCTCCAAATGAACCAATCAATACGTTTAATAAAGAACGATTCATGGCGTTACACATTAAGATGGTTAATAAAGTTCCTGCTGCTCCTACAAGGATACCACCAGTTAACATTACTTTGTTGTCGTATAAAAATCCTCCACAAGCTGCAGCAACCCCTGTAAATGAGTTCAATAGTGAAATAACTACAGGCATATCTGCGCCACCAATTGGGAATACAAAAAGTAATCCGTAAAGCGTAGATAATCCAAAAATGACATAGAATAAATAAGCATTTTCTGGACTGAAAGTCATTACCAAATATACTGATAATCCTAAAATAGCCAATAAAATAGCGATATTCACGAATTGTTGACCAGGAAAAGCAAAATCTTTTTTAATGTTTCCATTCAGTTTTCCCCAAGCAATCATACTTCCTGCAAATGATACAGAACCGATAATTAATCCTAGAAGAATTATGGAAAGTATTCCTAAGTTTACTTCTCCACTAGTATTGTGTGCTAAGTGATTGAATTCAACCAAAGAAATTAAAGCTGCACAAGCGCCTCCCATTCCGTTGAAAAGGCTCACCATTTGTGGCATTGCCGTCATTTTTACTTTTTTGGCAGCTAGCGCTCCCACGATTGTTCCGATAAGGATTCCGCCAAAAATCCAACCGTAATTTCCTAATTTTTGACCTTCTTCATCTTGATAAAGAAAAATAGTTCCTAAAATGGCTACTACCATTCCTGCTGCTGCTAATAAATTTCCTTTTCTAGCAGTAGCTGGATTCGAGAGCATTTTTAACCCTAAAATAAAGGTCACTGAACCGATGAGGTATAATATTGTAAGTAGTCCCATGATTTTCTATTTTTTCTTTTTACTAAACATTTCCAGCATTCGGTCTGTTACTACAAAACCTCCTACCACATTAAGCGTTCCTAAAATCACTCCTAGAAAACCTAAAATTAATGCCAAATAATTGTCTGGTTCTGCTTTTCCCATAACAATAATAGCCCCAATAATCACTACTCCGTGAATTGCATTTGCGCCACTCATTAGAGGAGTGTGTAGTACACTAGGTACATGACCTATCACTTCAATTCCTACAAAAATCATCAGAATTACAATGTAGATGATTTGTTGGTATTGAGAAATCCACTCTATAATATTCATAAAAATTTTGTTTTAGTTATTCATTGAAGGAGAGAGGATAGATTTTACTCTATCGTTAATAATTTCGCCATTGTGTGTGATACAAGCACCTTTTACCAAATCGTCTTCCCAATTGAGGTTAAGGTTTGCTTCTTTGTCAATGATGAGTTGTAAGAAATTCACAATATTTTTTCCGTACAATTTGCTTGCATCTGAAGGCATGGTAGATTGTAGAGAAGAATTTCCTATAATAGAAACACCGTTATAATTTACCGTTTCGTTATTTTTAGTAAATGGAGTATTACCACCAGTAGAAGAAGCTAAATCTATAATTACAGAGCCATTTCTCATAGAATTGAGCATTTCTTCGGTAATTAAAATCGGAGCTTTTTTACCAGGGATTTGTGCTGTAGTGATAATGATATCAGATTTTGCAACACTTTCAGCGATGCGTTGTTGTTGCTTTTGTTTGTATTCTTCGGTTTGTTCTACTGCATAACCACCAGCTGTACTGGCATCTGCAGCGCCTTCCACTTCTACAAATTTAGCACCAAGACTCATTACTTCTTCTTTTACCGCAGGTCTAGTATCGAAAACTTCTACTACAGCACCTAATCTTTTTGCGGTAGCAATGGCTTGTAACCCAGCAACTCCAGCTCCTAAAATAAGCATTTTAGCGGGAGCAATGCTTCCTGCAGCGGTCATAAACATTGGGAAATATCTTCCGTAAGAATTAGCAGCGAGTAAAACTGCTTTGTAACCTGCAATATTGGCTTGAGAACTTAATACGTCCATTGCTTGTGCTCTAGTTGTTCTAGGAAGCATATCCAAAGAAAAAGTAGTGATTTTTCTTTCAATCGATTTAATAACGTTTTCTCCGTTAGCAAGGGGTTGATAAACTCCCAAAAGAATTTTAGAATGAACTTTGGCAAAATCCTCATTTTCAATAGGATGAATAGACAATAAAATGTCTGCTTGTTCTAATACTTCGGCTCTAGATTTAATTTCTGCGCCTACTTTTTCATATTCTTGGTTATTATTAAAGGATTTATCACCTGCACCAGATTCTACAACTATTTTATTTCCTTTTTTAATGAGTGCTGCTACAGATTCTGCAAGTAAAGAAACTCTTGTTTCGAAAGAAGGTTCTTTTAATACACCTATAATCATTTTATTAATTTTAAATATTTTCAAATATAAACCAATTTTTTGACAGTTGAAAATGATTTATTTCATGTATAAGTTATTATTGTGAATGAATAGTATTAAAAATTATTAAATTCATAATCATTATGTAACATATATCACATTAATATTTCTAAATTTTTATTCTGCACCTTTTTTTCAAAAATAGTATCTTTACCAGCAAATTTTTTGAAATATGAATATAGATTGGAAAACGGCTAAAGAATACGAAGATATCACGTACAAAAAGTGCAATGGAGTAGCGAGAATCGCTATCAACAGACCGGAAGTTAGAAATGCTTTTCGTCCTAAAACCACTTCAGAATTGTATGATGCTTTTTATGATGCTTATGAAGATTCTAGCATTGGAGTAGTTTTATTAACAGGAGAAGGTCCAAGTCCTAAAGATGGCGGTCATGCTTTCTGTAGTGGTGGCGACCAAAAAGCTCGTGGTCATCAAGGTTATGTAGGTGATGATGGAAGACATCGTCTTAATATTTTAGAAGTTCAAAGATTAATTCGTTTTATGCCAAAAGTAGTGATTGCTGTGGTAAACGGTTGGGCAGTTGGCGGTGGCCATTCTCTTCATGTGGTTTGTGATTTGACTTTGGCAAGTGAAGAACATGCAATTTTCAAACAAACCGATGCAGATGTTACTAGTTTTGATGGTGGTTACGGTTCGGCATATTTAGCAAAAATGGTAGGTCAGAAAAAAGCCAGAGAAATTTTCTTTTTAGGAAGAAATTATTCTGCGAAAGAAGCCGAAGATATGGGAATGGTAAATGCGGTAATTCCTCACGCTGAGTTAGATGAAACTTCTTATCAATGGGCTCAAGAAATCTTAGCAAAATCGCCAACATCTATCAGAATGCTGAAATTTGCGATGAATTTAACGGATGACGGAATGGTTGGCCAACAAGTTTTCGCGGGTGAAGCAACTAGATTAGCATACATGACTGAAGAAGCTAAGGAAGGCAGAAACGCATTTTTAGAAAAACGTAAACCAGATTTCGGAGATAATCAGTGGATTTCATAATTTGGTTGACGGTTGTTAGTTGATAGTTGTCAGTTTTCTGAAATTATTTGCTAACAACCAACAACCAACAACTAACAACTAAAATGATTGATTGGATAAAAGCAGCTCGTCTGCGTACTTTACCGCTTTCTATGAGCGGAATTATTATGGGTTCTTTCATTGCAAGATGGAAACTCCTAGAACAAGGAAAAACTTGGGATTGGCAAATTTTTGCTTTGGCACTTTTGGTGACTTTGCTCTATCAAGTTTTGTCAAATTTTGCCAATGATTATGGTGATGGCGTAAAAGGAACCGACCAAAATAGAATAGGAGAGGCAGAACAACGTGCGGTAGCTTCTGGTAAAATTTCTGCAAAACAAATGAGAAACGCTATGTTTTTGTTTGCTTTTTTATCATTGGTGGCGACTTTAGTTTTGTTGTACAAAGCATTTTTCCCTGATTTTATTAATGAATTTTACACTTTTATAGGACTAGGAGTTGCGTGTATTTTGGCGGCAATTGGTTACACTGTAGGTAAAAAACCTTATGGATACCTTGGTTTAGGAGATATCATGGTTTTTATCTTTTTCGGGTTGGTTTCTGTGTGCGGAAGCTATTTTCTGTTTACTAAAACTTTTGATTGGGATATGCTTTTGCCTGCTTCTGCAATAGGTTTGTTGAGTGCAGCTGTTCTTAATCTCAATAATATGAGAGACATTGAAAACGATGAAAAATCTGGCAAAAAAACGCTTGCATTAAGATTAGGTTTTAAAAATGCAATGATTTATGAAATGGTTATTTTGATGCTTCCACCGATTTTGGTTTTGATTTACATGATGATAAATGGTTTACAAGAACAAGGAAAATATTACGCTTTTATTTTCTTCATTACCGTATTTCCTTTAACTGCTTTGCGTAGAAAAATGATGGAAGTAAAAGAACCAAAAGAATTAGACCCATTCTTAAAACAAGTGGGAATCATTACCTTATTAATGAGCGTTTTAGTGGCTTTTGGATTGAATTATTTTAGATAAAAAATCATGAAAATAAAATTATGTCAAAATTACTTTGCCCAAATTGTAAATCTGAAAACTTATCAGCTAATAAAAAAGGATTTAGTGGAAAAAAGGCATTTGCTGGTGCTTTATTATTTGGAGGAATAGGAATTCTCGCTGGTACTATTGGTAGTAATAAAATTATAATTACTTGTTTAAATTGTGGTAATGAATTTGGAATTGGAGAAGGATATGAAGATATTAAAGTTAAAAATGATTTTTCTAATAATAATGAATCTCTACAAGTTACTTTAAATAATAAGCTTCATAATATAAATGATTTAATTGATGAAATTATTTTAATGTCAAATACATCCTTATCTTATGGATTGCTTGAAAATAATAAAATAAAAATTTATAATAAAATCGAAGATATTCAGTATTATTTAAAAAGTATTGAGGATAAAAATTTTGCAAATAGTATAAAGCAAAAAGTTAATGATTTTTTAAATGAAAATTCTTTAGTTGAAAATTCTTTAGTTGAATTATATTCTGAATCTGAAAATTTAAGGAATGAACATAAGGAAAAGAGCAAAATTTTTGTACCTAAAATACCTGATTATTCAGCTGAAAATATAGTTTTGCCTATAATTCCAATATTTATAGGCTTTATAATATTGTTTATTTCAGTATCAAAATTTAATATTTTGTTTACAGTTATTTCAATTCTATTATTAGCATTAGG
Organism: Cloacibacterium sp. DMC96; assembly: GCF_056313765.1. Classification (NCBI taxonomy): domain Bacteria; kingdom Pseudomonadati; phylum Bacteroidota; class Flavobacteriia; order Flavobacteriales; family Weeksellaceae; genus Cloacibacterium; species Cloacibacterium sp. DMC96. Next base: position 854,478 of record NZ_JBQUZQ010000001.1, read on the forward strand.
TGTTTTTTTATTTATAGGTTACAATGAAAATAGGAAAACAAATTTAGAATTAAAAAATAAATATAATGTTGAATTATCTGAATATAATAAAAAAAAGGAAGATTTAGACAAATTCGAAAATGATATTTTAATTCCAAAAATTGAATATCTTTTAGTTCAAAATCCAGAATTTTTCAAATATAAATTTGAACTAGACAAATATCTATAACTGTAAAATGAAAATAAAATTCCTCGGACAAAACTGTTTTTTGTTCACTTATAATGGTAAAAACATCCTTTCTGACCCTTTTTATAATTTTCAGAAAGAGCAAACAGGATTTGATATTTCTGCACAAAAAATTGATTATGTGCTCATTACTCACGCTCATGGCGATCATGTTGCAGATGTAAGAGAAGTATTGCAACATCATCCAGATGCTACGGTAATTGGCCAACCAGAAATTTGTGGTTATTTCAATCATCCTAATTCTATTGACATTAACTACGGAGGTTCTGCTAAGTTGGATGACCTGAAGATTTCTATGGTTCCTGCGCATCATACTTCTAGTTTTCCAGATGGAACTTATGGCGGTCAACCTTGCGGTTATATGTTCAGATTTCAGGGTAAAAACTTGTATTTTGCAGGAGATACAGGTGTAATGGCAGATATGGAGTTGTTTCCAAGACTTTTCGGGGAAATTACAGCAGCTATTCTTCCAATTGGTTCACATTATACCATGTGTGCAAGAAAAGCGAGTTTTGCAGCAGCAGAATTATTGAAAACCAAAAGAGTGATTGGTTGTCATTTTGATACTTTCGAGCCGATAAAAATTAATCACGATTCAGCAAAACAATTGTTTGCAGAGAGAAATATTGAGTTTTCGATTCCAGAATTGGGAGAAGAATTTGAAGTATAATTTTCTGAAAAATTTCAAAAAAAGACATAAAAAAATGGCAAGCTACCTAAATCACACCGCTACGACCGATTACCTTTGCTGCGTTCCCACCCTGGAGGATTCTCAGGAGCTGGTTGTTTAGGACTTGCCGGTGCAAAAATACTGAATTAATTTAAAATTCAAAATCTAATCTCGTATTTTCGAGAAAAAATTTTAAAAATAAAATGAGTAAAAACGTTTATACATTTGGTTTTCTGATATTTATCGCGACCATGTTAGTGTTCTTTGGAGTGTATTTTTTTGGTTATAATACCAATTATTTTAACACAAGTATGCTTCTTAATGCATTTTTAATGCCTGCGCTTTATACTTTAGGTGCTTATTTTTCGGTGACAACTTACAAAAAAGAAGTAAAAGAAATAGGTTTTAGAGATGCTTTTGGTAGAGCTTTTAAGCCCATGTTTATTGGTGGTTTTCTTTCCATGTTCAGCATTTTTGCCTTTCTGAATTATGTAGATACAGATGCTAAAGATTTACTGAATCACCAATATGTAGAGCGTCAAAAAACAGAGCTTGACAATGAATATAACAAGGCAAAGCAAATTTTAGCTAAAAAAGAAGACAAAGAAGAACTGGACAAAAAATATCAAGAAAGATTGCAAAGTTTTGCACCAGAATTGGTAAAAGATAAAGATATGTTTACCTTCAGAAACTTCACGTATTTTTTTGCTGCAGTTTTGGTATTTTATACCATTCTTTCTACATTCTTCGGAACTTTCTTTAGAAATAAAACATTCGAATAATGAGCTTAAAAACTACTGTTTCCAGAAATTTGACGGGGAAAAAAGTTCTTACTTTTTTCGTGTTGTCAAGTGTGGTTTATTTTGCCATGATTTTTTTTACGATTCCAAAATTGACTGATTTTGCGAATGGTTTACAGATTTTTGACATGAAACCAAATGGTTACAGTTTTACTTATGCCAAAGAACTTTTAGGAAATCTAGGGAAGAGTGGCAGAAATTTTTATCTGTTTCGTCAGTTGCCATTAGATTTAGTATATCCTCTCTTGTTTATGATCAGTAATATTCTGATTTTGAGTTTCTTTCTTAAGAAAATTGGCAAATTAGAATCTTGGTTTCTTTTGGTTTTATTCCCTGTAATTGCTGGAGTTTTCGATTATTTAGAAAATTTCGGTCTTATTTATTTACTCACTTCTTATCCTAAAATCTCTGAAATAGGCGTGAGAATAATCAGCACATTTACTGTAATAAAAAGTCTATTTACAAGCTTATATTTTGTAATTTTGCTGTTCGTTTTAGCGATATTAATTTTCAAAAAAATAAAATAATTTTTAATGAATCTATCCGTTGTAGTTCCTTTATTAAACGAAGAAGAATCTTTGCACGAGCTTTATGCAAGAATAAATAAAGTGTGCCAAGAAAACCAATTGTCTTACGAAATTTGGTTCGTAGATGATGGAAGTACAGATTCTTCGTGGCAAATTATAGAAAATTTATCCAAAGAAAATCATCATGTTCACGGCATTAAATTTTCTAGAAACTATGGGAAATCTCAAGCATTACATGCCGCTTTTGAGAAAGTTCAAGGCGATGTAGTGATTACAATGGATGCAGATTTACAAGATTTTCCAGAAGAAATTCCAGAATTATACAGTAAAATTGTAGACGAAAAATACGACTTGGTTTCTGGTTGGAAGAAAAAACGTTTTGACAATGTGATGACTAAAAATCTTCCGTCAAAATTGTTCAATTCTGCGGCAAGAAATCTCTCTGGAGTTGAATTACACGATTTTAACTGTGGTTTGAAAGCATACAGAAAACAAGTGGTAAAATCGGTAGATGTTTACGGAGATTTACACCGATGGATTCCTGTTTTGGCTGCAAATGCGGGTTTCAAAAAAATTACCGAAAAACCAGTTCAACATCAAGCAAGACCTTACGGAACTTCTAAATTCGGGACAGAAAGATTTATTCGTGGATTTTTAGATTTAATTACGCTTTGGTTCGTAAGCAAATTCGGAGGAAGACCAATGCACTTCTTCGGAGCGGTAGGAACTTTAATGTTTATTTTCGGGTTTTTATCTGCATTTTGGTTGGGTGCAACAAAATTAATTGATGTATATTACTTCCACGTTTATGGAAATCTCATCGCCGAAAATCCTTGGTTTTACATCGCTTTAACCATGATGATTATGGGAACATTGCTTTTTGTAGCTGGATTTTTAGGAGAACTCATTATCAGACAAAGTAGAGGTCATAAGAATTACCATATTGAAGAGGTAATTTAATTTGAAAGTGTGCTAATTTGAAAATTTGAAAATGAAAAGTTCCGTAGGAATGAAACGTTTGTAGAAATAATAAAATAAATAGCAGAGTTCCGTAGGAACGATAGATATTATAACGTTGGAATTTATTCCAACGAAAAAATGAAAAATAGAATCATTCCGTAGAAACGCAATGTAAAAAATGAAAAATATAACAAAACTTTTCCTTTACCTAAACCTTTGCCTTACTCTTTTGGCTTGCTCTAAAATTTCTCCAAAAGGGGAAATAGAAGTGAAAGATGTAACCGTAGAAAATTTCACTAAATTGAATCTTAAAGGAGATTTCAAAGTGTTTTTTGCGAAAGGAAATCAGAATTTGGTAAGTGTAGAAACGTATCCTAATGTTTACAAAAATCTAGATATAGAAGTAGAAAACGGAATTTTAACCATCGAAGAAAATCGAAAAACAGACCAAGTAGATTTTTACAATATCACTATTTTCGGTAAAAACGATTTAAATGAGGTTTCACTTTCTGATAAAGTAGAAATGAATGTTTCTGGACAAGTAAAAACACCAGAATTTTCACTTCATTTAAAAGGAAATTCTAAATTTATGGGAGCGGTAATTGCTCCGAAAAGCAAAATAGAAATGGCAGAGAAATCTAATGCCAATATTCTAGGAGAAACTAAAAACTTGAATTTAAAATTAGCAGATTCTGCAAGTATAATGGCGCCGTATTTTTATGTAGAAAATTTAGAAATTCTTAGTAAAAATGGAGCTTCTGCAGGATTAAACATAGACCAAGAAATGATAGGAACTCTAGAAAATACCTCAAAACTCATTTTCTACGGAGAACCGCTTAATAAATTAACAAAAAAAGACAAAGCAGTCATTGAAAATAGGAAATTGAAGTAAATTATTGATGAAACCTAAATTTAGAAGTGGTACAACAAAAGCAATTAAAGAATTAGCAGAAGAATTAAATCTGCCTTTTGATGAATGGATGCAAGATTGGCCATTTGAAGTAGTTAATCCTTCTGATATTGATAAATATATCAATCACTATAAATTATTGAATGATGATGATAAAAAATTTGTCTTGTTAGATGGAATAATTCAATCTGTTGAAGAGCAATCAAATGAAGAATTATTTCAAAAATATTTAAAAATTGTAAGACAAATCCTTGAAAAAGACTATGATATATATGAATATCAAATCTATTATTGGGCTTGTTTGGAAAACGATAAAAATGAAATTGACGATTGTTGGAAAGTTACACCAATGATGAGAGATTTAATTAATGCAAAAAAATAAAAATAAAAATATATGACAACTTTGGAAAAAGCAAAACTTTGGTTATCAGATACTTTTGATGCAGAAACCAGAGCAACAGTTCAGAATTGGATTGATACCAATTCTCCAGAATTAGAAGACAGTTTTTACAGAGAATTAGAATTCGGGACTGGCGGAATGAGAGGAATTATGGGAGTAGGAACCAATCGTCTCAATAAATATACATTGGGTCAAGCTACACAAGGTTTGGCAAATTATCTTCATCAGCAATTTCCGGGCGAAGAAATAAAAGTAGCGATTGCTTATGACGTAAGAAATAATTCTAAAGAGTTCGGAAAAATGTGTGCAGATGTTCTTACTGCAAACGGAATTAAAGTGTTGCTTTTCAAAGAACACAGACCAACTCCAGAACTTTCTTTCACGGTTCGTGATAAAAAATGTAATGCGGGAATCGTTTTGACGGCTTCTCACAATCCACCAGAATACAACGGTTACAAAGTATATTGGAATGATGGAGCACAAGTAGTTCCACCAAATGATGAAAATATCATCAAAGAAGTTTACGCTACAAAATTCGACGAAATTAAATTCAACGGAAGTGATGATTTAATCGAATGGATTGGCGAAGAACAAGATGATGTGTACATCGATACTTGTATGGAAAATTCATTGTACCAAAATATTGGAAGAGATAATGTAAACATCGTTTTCACTTCTATTCACGGTACTACTTATACTACGATTCCTAAAGCTTTAGCAAAAGCAGGTTTCACCAAAGTAGATTTGGTAAAAGAACAAATGATTCCTTCTGGAAATTTTCCAACGGTAGAATCTCCGAATCCTGAAGAACCTGCAGCATTAACAATGGCAGTAGATTTAGCAAATATTACCAATGGCGATATCGTTATCGGTTGTGATCCAGATGGTGACAGATTAGGAATTGCGGTTAGAAATCTAGATGGCGAAATTCAGTTATTGAATGGTAACCAAACCAATATGATTTTGACCTATTACATTCTTGACCAATGGAAAAAAGCAGGTAAAATTACAGGAAAAGAGTTCATCGGTTCTACGATTGTAACTTCTGACTGTTTCTTTGATGTAGCTGAAAAATTCGGAGTAGATTGCAAAGTAGGATTGACTGGTTTCAAATGGATTGGTAAAATGATTCGTGATGTAGAAGGACAAGAAAAATTCATTTGCGGTGGCGAAGAATCTTTCGGATTTATGACAGGAGATTTCGTAAGAGATAAAGACAGTTGTGGCTCTATTTTATTGGCTTGTGAAATTGCAGCTGTTTGCAAAGCACAAGGAAAAACCATGTATCAGTACATGATTGATATCTACAAAGAAATTGGTATGTATCAAGAAGGTTTGGTAAACGTGGTAAGAAAAGGAAGAACTGGTGCCGAAGAAATTGCTCAAATGATGGTAGATTTCAGAGAAAATCCTGTAAAAGAATTGGCAGGTTCTAAAGTTTTGGAAGTAAAAGATTTCCAAGAACAAACCAGCTTAAATGTGATTACTGGTGAGAAAAAAGTAATGAACGAAATCCCGAAATCTAATGTGTTAATCTATTACACAGAAGACGGAACTAAAGTTTGCATTCGTCCTTCTGGAACAGAGCCGAAAATTAAATTCTATTTTTCTGTGAAAGATAAAATTGAAAACGAAGCAGATTTCAAAGCTAAACAAGCTTCTCTGGAACAAAAAATCAATGAAGTAAAAAAAGATTTAAAACTATAAATATTTTAATCTAATGTTTTTAAGTTCACAGAAGTTTAACAAATCTTTAGGTTTTTAATCTTTTGTGAACTTTTTTATTTTATTTAAATTTGAAAAATCATTAACAACAAAATCTTAATAAAAAGTGGTTTCAAAACTCGCTCAAAACCTTATCGGTTCAGAAATTATTAAAATCGGTAATCAAGTAAACGAACTCAAAGCTCAAGGAGCTGAAATTGCCAACCTCACCATCGGTGATTTAGATTCTAACATTTATCCTATTCCTGCAGAATTAAAACAAAATATTCAGAAAGCTTACGCAGATAATTTAACCAATTATCCTCCTGCAAATGGTTTGCTTTCATTAAGAAAAGCAGTAGCAAAAGACATTAAATCTCGTTGGGATTTAGATTATTCTCCAGAAGATATTTTGGTTTCTGGTGGTTCTCGTCCTTTGATTTACGCTACTTTTAAAACTATTGTAGACGAAGGCGACAAAGTAGTTTATGCCGTTCCTTCTTGGAATAATAACCACTACGCTTACTTAACTTCAGCCAATGCAGTAGAACTAGAAGTTACTCCAGAAGATAATTTTTTGCCGACAGCAGATGTAATTACCCCACATTTAGAAGGTGCAGTTTTATTGGCGCTTTGTTCTCCGCTTAACCCAACAGGAACCATGTTTACCAAAGAACAACTTTCAGAAATTTGTGAAGCGGTAATTGCAGAAAATAAAAAAAGAGGAGAAGGCGAAAAGCCACTTTACTTAATGTACGACCAAATTTATGCAATGCTTACGTTTGGTGATTCAGAACATTTTAATCCAGTTTCTCTCTATCCAGAACTTAGAGATTACACTATTTATATCGATGGAACTTCTAAATGTTTTGCAGCAACTGGAGTTAGAGTAGGATGGAGTTTCGGACCAACTAAAGTGATTGATAGAATGAAAGCGCTATTAACACATGTTGGAGCTTGGGCGCCGAAACCAGAACAACAAGCAGTAGCTGAGTTTTTAGATAATACACCAGCTGTAAACGAATTTGTGAATGATTTCAAAGGTAAAATTGCACACAGTTTAGAAGTTTTACATGCTGGAATTCAAGAAATGAAATCTAAAAATTTCGCGGTAGATAGCATTAAACCAATGGGTGCTTTGTATTTGACCATTAAATTGGATTATGTAGGAAAAACCACTGAAGACGGAAAGGTTTTGAAAGATTCTACCGATTTAGTTTTCTATTTAATCGAAAATGCAGGAGTAGCATTAGTGCCATTTTCAGCATTTGGAAATTCTAGAGAAATGCCTTGGTTTAGAGCATCAGTTGGCGCTTGTTCAGTAGAAGATTTACAAAAAATGTTCCCGAAACTTGAAAATGCTTTAGCTAAATTAAAATAAATTTATCTCTCGCAGATTGAGCAAATTTAGAGGATTTTGATCTGCTAAATCAGCTCAATCAGCGAGATTTTTTTAAATAAAATTATCAAAGTCAATAATGAATAATCTCGGAACCAGAAACTCGAAATTCGAAACGCTTAAAATTATCGCTGTCATACCAGCTCGTTATGCTGCAAGTAGATTTCCCGGGAAATTAATGCAGATTTTAGGCAACAAAACCGTAATTGCTACCACTTATCAAAATGTGGTGGAAACTCAGCTATTTGATGAGGTTTTCGTGGCGACTGATTCAGAAATTATCTTTGAAGAAATCACCAAAATCGGTGGAAAAGCAGTAATGACAGGTGAACACGAAACAGGAAGCGACAGAATAGCAGAAGCGGTTCAAAATATTGATTGCGATATTGTGATTAATGTTCAAGGAGATGAACCTTTCCTGAAAACAGAGCCTTTGAAACAACTGATTCAAGTTTTTAAAAATGATGTTGACAAAGAAATTTCATTGGCTTCGCTTAAAATCAGGTTAAAGGAAAAGGAAGAAATCGAAAATCCGAATAATGTAAAAGTTATTACAAATTTACAGAATTTTGCGATGTATTTCAGTCGTTCTGTAATTCCTTATCCTAGAGAAACCTCTGTAGAACACTTGTATTACAAGCATATTGGTGTTTATGCATTCAGGAAAGAAGCATTGTTGAAATTTGCTGATTTGGCGATGACTCCACTTGAAATTTCAGAAAAAATAGAAGCGATTCGTTATCTGGAAAACGGAATGAAAATCAAAATGATAGAAACAGATTTCATTGGGGTAGGAATAGATGTTCCCGAAGATTTAGAAAAAGCGAAAGCTATTCTGAATAATGAAACGAAAGCGTCATAAAAAAGTTATGCTGTTGATATAAATATTTCAAAAAAAAGGGTGTTGAAAATTGGAACTTAACACAAAAACTTTATATTTGAAACTTCGTAAAAAAGATTGAATGAAAAAGATACTATTAGTCGCAACAATTCTAGTAACCACCATATTTTCGGCGCAAACTGCTAAACAAATTATTGATAAAAATATTGAGTTAACAGGAGGCTTAACCAACTGGAAACTGCTGAATTCTATTATTCTACAAGGAAAAGTAATTCTAGGCGTAAATGATGAATATCCTATGAGAATTTATCAACAAAGACCTAATCTTACCAAAACCGTAGTATTCATAGGGAATAAAGAAAATGTAATCGAAGGTTATGATGGTAAAAATGGTTACGCTATGAATTACGTGGTGAATAAACTTCAGGTTCAAAAAAATTACGTTCCAGAAAGCTTTGACACAGATTTCATCGATTACGAAAACAAAGGTTTTACCGCTCAAGTTCTAGGGAAAGAAAAAGTGGGAGAAAGAGATTGTTATAAGGTAGAACTCACCAAAAATGTGAATAAAACTGTTTATTATTTTGATGTTCAGAACTATTTATTGCTGAAAGAAGAAAAGAAAGACGAAACGTTGGTGTATTCTGATTTCAAAAAAGTGAATAATTTGGTAATGCCTTTTAGAATAGAAGCAACTACGCCTAAAAAAGAAGGAGATTACGTGATGATTCTCTATAAAATTGAAGTCAACAAAGCATTTCCAGCCAATACTTTTAAGTTCTAATAAAACTTTACGATAAAAAATTTCTATGACTGCAATTTCTATGGATTTTGCAGTTTTTTTATCCCTAAATTTGAAATCAAATAAAATCAAAATGAAAAAAATATTATTTATTCTTATGGCATTTTTTGGACTTTTTTCTTCGCAGGCGCAACAAGCAAAATCCATTCATTCTTTTAAAGTGAAAGCTTTAGACGGTAAAACCATTGATTTTTCTAAGTTTAAAGGCAAGAAGATTCTAATTGTAAATACAGCGTCAGAATGTGGTTTTACGCCACAATATGAAGGTTTACAGAAGTTATACGAAACGTACAAAGACCAATTGGTGATTGTAGGTTTTCCTGCAAACAATTTTGGTGGACAAGAACCTGGAAGCAATGAAGCAATTGGTGCTTTTTGCAAAAAAAATTACGGAGTTACTTTTCCGATGGCGGCTAAAGTTTCTGTGAAAGGAAAAGATATTGCTCCCATTTTTAAATTTTTAACAGACAAAAAACTAAACGGAGTAAAAAGTACTACCATTCTTTGGAACTTCGAGAAATTTTTGCTTAACGAAAAAGGCGAGTTAATCGATACTTTTGTAAGTACTACGAAACCTACTTCTGAATCTATTACGAAATATTTTAAATAAAGAATCAAGAATAAAGGCAAAAGATAAAAGTTAACCGCAAAGTAATTTTTGCGGTTTTTTATTTTAAATCTGCATAATCAGCGAAATCTGTGGGAAATAGATAATAAAATTTGTGTATTCGCGGCAATTATTATTCTTTTCCTTTCTCTGCAAAACTGAAAATACTGCCTAATTTTATTTTAGAATATCCGTAAGATTTTATTTTAGATGAATTCACCAAAGCTTGTGCTAAAATGTCTGTTGGCAATGGTTTTTGAGATTCTAAAACGCCAAATTTATTGGCAAATTTTATAATTCTAGCGCCTAAAACTTCACCAGTTCTGTCGGTGTTTTTTCGATCGAGCATTCCGGGTTGGAAAATGGTAATTTTATTAAAATGAAGTTTTTTTACTTCTTCTTCTAATTCGCCCTTCATTCTAGAGTAGAAAATTTTAGAATTAGGATTGGCTCCATAAGCAGAAACCAAAACGAAATCTTCCACGCCATTTTCTTTGGCAGTTTTGGCAAATTGCAATTGATAATCAAAATCTACTTTTCTCTGTGCTTCCTTGCTTCCTGCATCTTTCAAGGTAGTTCCGAGGCAAGAAAAAGCGACATCACCTTTTACCAAATCTTTCCATTCTTCTGGCTTTTCGAAATTTACTACATGAAATTTCACTTTCTCAGAGTTAGATTCTACAGGTTTTCTTACAAAAGCATGAATTTCTTCGAAATCTTTGTCTTGACTTAGTTTTTGAACCAAATCTTTTCCTGTAGCGCCAGTTGCTCCTATAATTAAAGCCTTCATAACAAAATTTTTAAAGGGATTGATAAAGTGATAAATATTACTTTAAAATTAAGAAAAAATTGAATATGATTTAGTATTTTTGTTAAAACTAATAACAACATTGTCACTTATTATTCCCAATCATGATTTACGCTAATGGAAGCTGAAGAAATCCGTAATTATTGTCTCAACAAAAAAGGAGTTACGGAAGGTTTTCCGTTTGATGAAACTACTTTAGTCTTTAAAGTAGGTGGTAAAATGTTTCTATTAATGGCTTTAGAAAAGCAACCATTGGTCTTTTCGGCAAAAAACACTGCAGATTATAACGAAGAACTCCGAGAGCAATATTACCAAATTTCTGGAGCTTATCACATGAATAAAACACATTGGAATTCTATAATTTGTGAAGGATTGAAGCCGGAATTCATTAAAAAACTCATTGATGATTCTTATCAATTGGTGTATGAAAGTTTAACGAAGAAAATAAAATTAGAAATTAATAAATAACATGAGAAAACTATTACTAACCATTTTTACATTCTCCTTTATTTTATTGTACTCTCAGAATGAGAATTATAATAAAGTTTGGGATTTATTACTCAAAAACAAAAGAACTGAAGCTAGAAATCTTTATGAAAAATCTTTAGCTCACTTAAAAACCAAAGAATTAGATGCTTTATACTTAGATGCCATTATTAATTTAGAAGAAGGAAAACTTAATTATGATGATGAGTTTGTGAAAAATTTCATCGCTATTTCTCCCAATGAAAACTATTTTAGAGCTTTGTTTTATATGCCTTTTATGATGAATAGAATTGCTCAGAATGGTATAGATGATAATTTTTATAAGAAGATAGATTTATTAAGCAAGAGCAAATTTGGGAATGATTTCAGTGTTATTTATTATAAATATTATGCTGATAAATTAAGAAGAGAGAATGTTTCTGCAAAAGATAACTTGCAGAAAATAGGTGCTGTGAATAAATGGCAATTCTGCGGAGTTTTTGAAAATCTTAATGGGAGTGGTCTAGATATAGAATATGAACCAGAAACCTATGCTAAAAATGATAAAAAATTCAATGCCAATAGTAATGGAATGGTTCATTGGTATAATGCAAAAGACGAAGATGAAGATATTATTCATTTCTATGCAAATGAAAATGAATATGGAGAAGGAATAATGTATGCACAAACTTTTATAGAATCTCCAGAAGATAGAACAGTCTTGCTAGAACTGGGTTCTTCTTCAGAATTTAAAGCATTTTTAAATGATGTAGAAATTGTAAGAAGTTCTGATGAATATATTAATGAAATAGGAAACTACCTTGTAAAAGTGAAGCTTTCTAAAGGGATGAATAGGCTTTTACTGAAGTCTGAACTTAATAATTCTACGGCTATTTTTGCTTTGTTTTCAGATGAACAGAAGAATAGATTTACAGATTTAAAATATTATAACACTTACCAAAATTATCAACCAAAAACGCTTCAAGAAGTAAATCCAGAAGCGAAAAACTTTCCTTATCAAGATTTTCTAGCTCAAAAAATAAAGGAAAATCCTTCTCTTATTTCGCATCAGATTATGTTGGCTTATGCCGATATTATGTTTAATAAAAATGAAAAGAGCAGAATTTTATTAGAAGAATTATCTAAAAAATATCCTAATTCATCTTTACTTGGATTTATATGGATTGGTTATTATAACAATATTGCAGATAATCAAAAAGCATTAGAAATTATAAAAAATATAGAAATTAATGATCCTGATTATTACTACAACGTAATTTCTAAAGCTTCTGATAAAGATTTTTTACAGACTGGTAGTATGGATGAACTTCAAAAACTGGTTGAAAAATCTAAAAAGACAAAGGCTACAGCATTTACAGATTTACTAGAAATGATGATAGAAGTAAGAAAATCTAATATTTCTGAAATCATCACTATTTTAGATAAACTCATTGCAGATTCGTATAACAACGAGAAGTATTTAAAAGGATTTGCTCAGATTTATGATGTTCAAAAATCGAATGGTAACGGAGCAATTCAAAGATTGGAAAAAGCATTGGAAAAAAGAGATAATTATGAGTTGTTGCTTACATTGGTAGATTATTATATAGATGCAAAACGCGATGAAGATGCTAAAAAAATCCTTAAAAAATTGTCTGAAGCTTATCCGTTCATTAACCTCTATCGAGAAAAATATGCAGAAATTCTCATCAAAGAGAAAAAGTATGAAGAAGCAATGGTTGAAATCAATCGTAACTTAGATAATTTCCCATTTTCTTACAACAATCTTTCTACGAAAGGAGTTTTGTTTGGTAATTTAAATAACAAAGAAGAAGCGGCTAATTATTATAAAAAATCGCTTTCATATAACTCTGGAAATGATAAAGTAAATCAATATTTAGAAGACTTAACCAAGAAAATAAATGATATTGATAGAGTTGCCGTAAAAGATTTATATGCATTAGCAAAACAGAGAAGAAATACTACACACAAAGGAGATTTAGGCGTAACTACGTTATTAGATGAATATATTGTAAATGTATTAGAAGAAGGGGGACTCAAAAAAAGAAGCTCTTACATCTACGAAATTACTTCTGAAGCGGGAATAGAAGAATTAAAAGAATATTCTGTAAATGGAGTAGTGAAAAAAGCAGAAATTGTAAAACCTAATGGTTCTATAGTTCCAGCAGAAGAAAATTACGGAAATATAGTCTTTACAAATTTAGCGGTAGGAGATGTTATTATCTTACAATATGATGTAACCGAAAGAGAAACAGGTAGATTTTATAAAGATTTTAATGAAGCTTCTTATTTTAATGGATATTATCCTGTAGTAGAATCTACTTTTACGGTAATTTCTCCAGAGAATTTAAAATACAATATAGTCTATAATAATGGTAACGTACCATTTACAAGTAAGAAAATTGAGAAAAAAACTTATACAACTTGGACCTTAAAAAATCTTCCTCAATTGTCTAAAGAAGAAAGTTTTTCAAAACAATATGCAGATATTGCGACTTCTGTAAATGTAGGAACTCTTAATTCTTGGAAAGAAATTGCCAATTGGTACTCAGATTTAGTGAAGAAAGTAACTAATCCAGATAAAATTACGATTGATACCTTTAATAAAATATTTCCAAAAGGAACCAGCGGTTTCACGCAATATGAAATTGCTCAACAAATCTATGACTACATAGAAAAAAATGTAAATTACAGTTCAGTAAACTTTAGACAAAGTGGTTATATTCCACAGAGACCATCTAAAACATTGGTAACTAAACTAGGTGATTGCAAAGATCTTTCTACTTTATTTATGGTTTTGGCTCAACAAGCGAAAATTTCTGCAAATCTCGTTTTAGTCTCTACGAATGATAATGCTAAAAACTATTTAACAATTCCTAATATTGGCTTTAACCACTGTATTGTAAAAGCTAATTTAGACGGAAAAGAGTATTTTCTGGAAATGACAGATAAATTTTTGCCATTCAATTCTATTTCAAATACCAATATCAGAGCAAAAGCTTTAGTTATCGGGAAAGATAAATCAGAAAATGAAAACTCAGTAATTATAGATTTACCTTACCAAAATAACTTAGAGAACAAAATAGCCATCAAAACTGAGGTAAATATCACTGAAGATAAGAAAATAATTACCGCAGAATATCAGAATTTTGGTGGGCAAAAAGCATATTACAACGATTTGTTTTCTGAGAGTTATTCAGATGATGATAGAAAAAGTAGAGTAGAAGAAGATTTAGGTAGCGTTTTAGACAAAGTGATTTCTGCACAATCTATAAAACTTGTGAGTGGAAAAGATTTGTCTTCTAATCCTTTAGTCTACGAAGTTAAATTTAACATAAACGAAAAACCACAAACGGTAGGAAGTCTTAAGCTTACTCAAATTCCTATTCTGATAAAGCCTTACACTAAAAATCTTATCGCTTTAGAAAATAGAAAGTCTGAGATTGATTATGTTCAATATGAAAATATCAACCAATATGCTGAAGAAATTATAATTAATATTCCAGCTAATTCTAAGTTTACAGAAATACCAGAAAACAAAGAATTAACCTACAAAAAACATAAATATTCTATTAAATATGAATTAATAAGTCCTAATAAACTGAAAATTACAAAATTGGCAAATCCTTCTTGGGAGAATGTGAGTGTTTCAGAATATCCAGAATTTAAAAAATTCGCAAGCGAAGTTATTCAAGCAGAAGAACAAATCATTGCTTACAAATAATAGAAAAGGCTGTCAAATTTTGACAGCCTTTTTTTATAAAACATCTTTATCAAGATGCTGTTCTTCTTCTTTGTAATGTTCGTGAAGATGTACAGGTTCAGATTTTTTGGTCGTTTTCATTTGAATAATATCTACCAAAAGCGAAAATGCCATCGCGAAATAAATATAACCTTTCGGAATTTCTTTGCCAAAACCTTCCACGATTAGTGAGAAACCAATCAAAAGCAAGAATGAAAGTGCTAAAATTTTAAAAGCAGGGTGTTTATTTACAAAATTGCTGATAGGTTCTGCTGCAAATAGCATGATAATCACTGTAACAATTACCGCTACATACATTACCCAAACTTCTTTTACCATTCCTACTGCGGTAATAATGGAATCAATAGAGAACACCAAATCCATTAGTAAAATTTGGAATATCACTTGTCCGAAACTCGTTACAATCATGGTTTTAGTTACATCCCCATCTTCGCCTTCCATTTTATGATAAATTTCGGCGGTACTTTTGTAAAGTAGGAATAAACCTCCGAGAATTAAAATCAAATCTTTACCTGAGATTCCCGTTTCGAAAACGGTAAATAAATCTTGGTCTAGTTTCATAATTTGACTAATCAAAAGTAATAAACCAAGTCTCATCACTCCGGCAAGAATAAGCCCGATTCTTCTGGCTTTTTTCTGTTGGTTTACAGGTAATTTATTCGCCAAAATAGAAATGAAAATAACATTGTCTATTCCTAGAACGGTTTCTAGTGCGATTAGAGTAAGTAAAGAAATAATAATTTCTGCTTCCATAGTTTTATTTTATGATTTTCACAAAACTATAGAAACTTATGAATCTAATTTTATAAAATCTGATTGAAAATTTATATGATTCTAACTCTTAACTAAAGTTAAAATTTTCGGTCAAAACCTTGTCTTCATCTAATCTTTCGATGAGTTTTTCTAGCGATTCGAATTTAATTTCTTCGTGTAGAAAATCTCTGAATTTTACAGTGATAACTTCGCCATAAATATCTTGATTGAAGTCTAAAATGTACACTTCTGCAGTCAATTTATCACCATTTACAGTAGGATTAGTACCAATGCTCATCATGCCTTTGTAAAATTGGTCTTTCACAAAAACTTCTACAATGTAAGCCCCTTTTTTAGGCAAGAGTTTCAGTTCGTCTATTTCTAGATTTGCAGTAGGGTAACCAATTGTTCTTCCCAATTTTTTCCCATCAATTACTTTTCCAGAAAGAGAGTAGGAATAACCCAGCATTTTATTGGCGCCCACGATGTTTCCGTTTCCTAAGCAATTTCTGATTTTAGTAGAACTGATATTGAAATCATCTTCATTTTTGATGGCTTGTAATTGCTCTACAGTAAAATCTAATTCGGAAGAAAGCTTTTTAAGCAGTTCGAAATTTCCAGATTTATTTTTCCCGAAAACGTGGTCGTGACCTATGATAATGTGTTTTACATTCAGTTTTTTGATGAGAATTTCACGGATAAATTCTTCGCCAGTTAAGTTTCTGAAATGTTCATCAAATTTTTGTAAAAATAAAATGTCAATTCCAGCCTTTTCTAGTAAAAAAAGTTTCTCTTCTAAAGTGTTGAGCAGTTTAAGGTCATCATTTGGGTTGAAAATTTTCCTAGGATGAGGCCAAAAGGTGAGCAAAGAAGTCTCTAAATTATTTTTTTTTGCCTTGTCTTTCAATTGATTGATGATGGAAATATGACCGAGATGAACTCCGTCAAACATTCCTAAAGAAAGAACTTTAGGAGATTTTTCGTGATAAAAATTTAAATCTTCAATGAGTTTCAAAACCGCTTACATTTTCTGTGTGCAAAGATGAAAAAAAATATTGATTTTTGATTATGTATTTTGAAGAGAATCACTATATTTGCACCACAAGAAAAAATAAAGCAATGGCAAACCAAATTAAAGGGAAAATTTCACAAATTATCGGTCCAGTTATAGACGTTCTTTTTCAAGAAGTAGAAGAATTACCAAAAATTTATGATGCTCTTGAAATTAAAAAATCAAACGGAGAAACTGTTGTATTAGAAGTAGAACAACACATTGGTGAAGATATGGTAAGATGTATCTCAATGGACGCTACTGACGGTTTACAAAGAGGGCAAGAAGTTGTAGGAACAGGAAACCAAATTACCATGCCTACAGGTGATGGTGTAAACGGAAGACTTTTTAACGTAGTAGGTAATGCAATTGACGGACTTCCTAATTTATCTAAAGATGGCGGTTTGCCAATCCACAGAGAAGCTCCTCATTTCGATCAGCTTTCTACTTCGGCTGAAGTTTTATTTACTGGTATCAAAGTAATCGACCTTATCGAACCTTATGCAAAAGGTGGTAAGATTGGTTTATTCGGTGGTGCTGGTGTAGGAAAAACAGTATTAATTCAAGAATTAATCAACAATATTGCTAAAGGACACGGTGGTTTATCTGTGTTCGCTGGTGTAGGTGAAAGAACAAGAGAAGGAAACGACCTTCTTAGAGAGATGTTAGAATCTGGTATCATCAAATATGGTGAAGGTTTCATGCACTCTATGGAAGAAGGTGGATGGGATTTATCTAAAGTAGATTTAGAAGAAATGAAAGATTCTAAATGTACCTTCGTTTTCGGACAAATGAACGAACCTCCTGGTGCAAGAGCTAGAGTAGCACTTTCTGGTCTTACTGTTGCTGAATATTTCAGAGATGGTGGTGAATCTGGTCAAGGTAGAGACGTATTATTCTTCGTAGATAATATCTTTAGATTTACTCAAGCGGGTTCTGAGGTATCTGCACTTTTAGGACGTATGCCTTCTGCAGTAGGTTACCAGCCAACTCTTGCTTCTGAAATGGGAGCAATGCAAGAAAGAATTACTTCTACTAAAAACGGTTCTATTACTTCTGTACAAGCAATCTACGTTCCTGCGGATGACTTAACTGACCCGGCTCCAGCAACTACTTTTGCTCACTTAGATGCAACTACCGTATTAGATAGAAAAATTGCTTCATTAGGTATTTATCCAGCAGTAGATCCACTAGCTTCTACTTCTAGAATCTTAACTCCAGAAATTTTAGGAGCAGATCATTATAATACAGCTCAGAGAGTAAAAGAAATTCTTCAAAGATATAAAGCGCTTCAAGATATCATCGCAATCCTTGGTATGGAAGAACTTTCAGAAGAAGATAAATTAGTAGTATATAGAGCTAGAAAAGTACAGAGATTCTTATCTCAACCTTTCCACGTTGCAGAGCAATTTACAGGTCTTAAAGGAGCTTTAGTAGATATCAAAGATACTATCAAAGGTTTCAACATGATCATCGATGGTGAGTTGGATCACTTACCAGAAGCAGCTTTCAACTTGAAAGGAACTATCGAAGAAGCTATCGAAGCAGGTCAAAAAATGCTTGCTGAAAACGCTTAATAAATTTTAAATGTTAAATTTTAGATTTTAGATTTGATTTCAATAATTTAAAATTTAAAATCTATAATCTATAATTTGAAAAGAAATGAATATTAAAATATTAACTCCGGAATTTGTAGTTTTTGATGGCGAAGTAGATTCAGTTCTTCTTCCTGGAAAAAATGGTGATTTCCATATCATGAAAAACCACGCCGCTATTGTTTCTTCTTTAGTGAATGGTAAAGTAAGAGTTTTCACGAATGAAATTCAGAATGAAAATTTTGCAAAATTCTTTACCAAAGAAAACGAAAAGAACAGTGTTTTTTCTTATTCCATCAACAGTGGTGTAGTAGAATTTAGTAATGATAAAGGAATAATCCTTTGTGATTAAAATTCTTCACAATAAATTAAAAACTCGAGCAATTTTGCTCGAGTTTTTTGTTTTATAAGGCTAAGATGACTCCGTTTTCTTTTAAAATTTGCATCGGTTTAGAATACCAAAACAATTCGAAATCATCAAAATCTAATTCATATTTGGCTTTTAACTGATTGAATGTTATGTTTTTATGAGCATGAATAGAAATTTCATCAATGATTTCAAGAAGCCAAACTGCTTTTTCTTTTTCTAAATTGATACTAAAAACATTGGTCTTTTCATGGAAGGTAAGTGTTGCCATTTCCCAAGAATTTCCTTTCTTTGATTTCGTGAAAAACTCTACCAAAGGTTTCGCTCCTGACCAAACAATTTTAGCATTTGGTTTGGTGTTAAAGTGATGTTCTTCTAAAAGACAATCGTGAATATAATTAGGATGAATAGTGGTTTTTGGAATTTTAAATTCAAACCATTCTTGCAGCGGATTTTCAAAACAAATTCCGTGCATATAATTGAACAGCGATTTTTTGAGTCCGAAACTGAATTTACTGTGGTCAATTCCGGTTTTATCTTGAAATTCTACATCGTTATTGGCAAAAGTAATCTCTTTCAAATGAGGAACTACCCCAAATTCTTCAGGGTTTTTCCCAACAGGAGAATGTGCGGTCATGGCAAATTGATGCCAAAATCCACTTTGTAAAATCCCCATTTCAAACATTTGACGAACCATTTCCAAAGAATCGATGGTTTCTTGTTCGGTTTGAGTAGGATAGCCGTACATTAAATAGGAGTGAACCATAATTCCTGCTTCGGTAAAATTTCTGGTGACTTTGGCAACTTGAGAAACCGAAACTCCTTTGTTGATGAGTTTCAATAATCTGTCAGATGCTACTTCTAAACCGCCAGAAACCGCTACACAACCCGAAAGTTTCAATAAAAAGCATAAATCTCTGGTAAAGTTCTTTTCAAATCGAATATTTGTCCACCAAGTTACCACGAGTTTTCTTCTCAAAATTTCAAGAGCCACTTCTCGCATTAAAGCTGGTGGTGCTGCTTCATCTACAAAGTGGAAACCGTTTTCTCCTGTTTTTTCAATGAGTTCTTCAATTCTGTCTACCAAAATTTTAGCAGCAATAGGCTCATAAATTTTGATATAATCTAGTGATATGTCGCAAAAAGTACATTTTCCCCAATAGCAACCATGAGCCATTGTGAGTTTATTCCATCTTCCATCGCTCCACAAACTATGCATAGGATTCGCGATTTCTATTACAGAAATGTATTGGTCTAAAGGTAAATCTGTGTAATCTGGAGTTCCGATTTCGACTTGCTTATAATCGTGTCTTTCTGAATTGTTTTTATAAACAACTTCTCCATTTTCTAAGAGGAAGGTTCGCTTGAATAAAGATTCTTCACTCTGCTCAGAATGACAGACATTTTCAAAAAGTAATTCTATCGGAAGTTCACCATCGTCTAATGTGATGAAATCAAAAAATTCAAAAACTCTTTTGTCTTTTAAATCTCGGAGTTCTGTATTGGCAAAACCTCCACCAAAAGCCGTTTTAATATTTGGATAATGATTTTTAATGTATTGAGCGCATCTAAATGCTGAATACAAATTACCAGGAAACGGAACGGAAAAACAAACCAGTTTCGGCTGAGTTTCGAGAAGTTTTTTATTTAAAATTTCAAGTGTAAAGTTATCTACGAAAGTTTTGTCTGATTGGAGTTTTTGATATAACTCGTCAAATGAATTAGCGCTTCTTCCTAGTCGTTCTGCGTATCTGCTAAATCCAAAATTTTCATCAATATTTTCTATGATGTAATCTGATAAATCTTCTAAGTAAAGGGTAGTGAGGTGCTTTGCTTTGTCTTGTAATCCCATGTTTCCAAAAGCGTATTCCATATCATCTAACTGATAAAATCTGGAAGCTTCTGGCAAGAAATTCATACTGCAAATTTGTCTTGCAAGTGTTGGTTTTTTGTTTTGAAGAAAAGCAATAACTTCATCTATGGTTTTGATATATTCTTCTCTTAAGGCATAAATTCTTTGAGTATTTTCAGATAAATTTTCAGGCTTTACGTTAAAAATTTGGGTTACTCCTTTTTTGGAAAAAATTTCTAAGATGACTTCAATTCCCAAATCGATTTGATAGCTAGAAATATTTTTGGTATTGAGAAATCCTTTCAAGTACGCAGTTGCAGGATACGGCGTATTGAGTTGGGTAAATGGAGGAGTGATGAGCAGTAAATCTTTCAAAAAATGAATTTTTGCAAAGGTATGATTTTCCTATAGATTTTTGGAATAAAAAAATCCGTCAGAAGAGTTTCTCACGGATTATAATTCATTGAATTTTATAAATCAAAATCTCCAGCTGCTTCTGGCTGATAAATAAGATCTACAATTTTTATTTTGGTCATTCCGCCAGGAACAATCCATTCTATTTCGTCACCGATTTTGTAACCGATTAATGCTGTAGCAATAGGTGAAAAAATGGAGATTTTATTTTCTTTTAGATTGGCATCTTGTGGATATACAATTTTAAAGGATTGCTCTTTTTGAGTGTTTTCAAAAAAAAGTTTTACTTCAGAATTCATAGTGACTACATCCTTATCAATCTTTTCTGAAGGTACAATTTCTGCTTTACTTAGCTCAGACAAAAGCTTTTCGGCCTCATTGCTGTTAATGGTTTTAGAATTTTTAGCATCAGTGATGGCTTTGTAAATTCTAGTGTAATCATTCTTAGTTAAAGTTACTTTTTTCATAATATTTATGCATTAAAAAAACCGTTTGGAGTTCCAAACGGTTTCAATTTTTTATTTTAATAAAAATTAAAGCGGTTTAAAACTCAAATTTTGTTCTTCTAATAATTTTTCAGCTTGTTGCTTGTAAACACCATTCACTAATTTATCGTGAATAGCTTCAAAAGCAGCAAGAGTTTCATTGATTTCAGCATCTGTGTGAGAAGCTGTAGGAATTAATCTTAGAAGAATGCTTCCTTTTGGAATTACTGGATATACTACTACAGAAGTGAATATTCCAAAATTTTCTCTTAAATCTTTAACTAGAAGAGTAGCTTCTACTGGTGTTCCTTGCATGAAAACAGGAGTAACACAAGTGTTAGAATTTCCAAGGTTGAAACCTCTGTCTAATAATCCTTTTTGGAGTTTTTCTACATTTTCCCAAAGTTTAGCTTTGATTTCTGGTCTGGTTCTTAAAAGTTCTAATCTTTTTAAACCTCCAATTACCATTGGCATCGTCAATGATTTTGCGAAAATTTGTGAACGAAGATTGAATTTTAAGTATCTGATGATTTCTTTGTTTCCAGCGATAAATGCACCGAAACCAGCCATAGATTTAGCAAAAGTAGAGAAGTACACATCAATTTGGTCTTGACAACCTTGCTCTTCTCCAGCTCCAGCTCCAGTTTTCCCTAAAGTACCGAAACCATGAGCATCATCTACTAATAAACGGAAACTGTATTGTTTTTTGAACTCAGCAATTTCTTTAAGCTTTCCTTGTTGACCAGTCATCCCGAAAACTCCTTCAGTGATTACTAAAATACCTCCGCCGTTTTCTTCTGCAACTTTAGTCGCTCTTTTGATATTTTTCTCGAAGCTATCCATGTCGTTATGACGGAACATGAAGCTTTTTCCCATGTGAAGACGAACTCCATCTACAATACAAGCGTGAGAATTAGAATCATAAACAATTACATCATGTCTAGAAACCAATGCATCAATCGTAGATAGCATTCCTTGGTAACCGAAATTCAATAAATAAGCAGATTCTTTGCCTACGAAATCAGCTAATTCTCTTTCTAATTGTAAGTGTTGTTCTGTTTCACCAGACATTGCTCTAGCTCCCATAGGATAGAACATACCATATTCAGCAGCTGCTTTAGCATCAGCTTCTAGAACTTCTGGGTGATTACAGAGTCCTAAATAATCATTTGCACTCCAAAAAATTACTTCTTTTCCTTGGAACTTCATTCTAGGGCCAATTGGACCTTCTAATCTTGGGAAAATGAAATAACCTTCACCATAATCTGCAAATTGACCTAGAGGACCAGGATTTTCTTTAATTCTTTCAAAAATATCTTTCATTTCGATGATATTGTAGATTTGTATTTTAAATTTTAAAAAAATCAGATGCCAAGAAGGACATCTGAATTCTATTTTTATTTAATGTATTCTGTTTTAAAAACTTCTTCGTAATTATGGACACAATTATTGATGAATCCTTGTTCTTCCATCCATT
The DNA here is from genome assembly GCF_056313765.1 of Cloacibacterium sp. DMC96. Classification (NCBI taxonomy): domain Bacteria; kingdom Pseudomonadati; phylum Bacteroidota; class Flavobacteriia; order Flavobacteriales; family Weeksellaceae; genus Cloacibacterium; species Cloacibacterium sp. DMC96. The sequence continues at coordinate 877,375 of NZ_JBQUZQ010000001.1, forward strand.
TATCACTGTATACTTTGGTAATGTATCTAGAACCGTGGTCAGGGAAAATAAGGACTACTAAATCGTTTTCTGAGAAAGGATTTGCATTTGCATATTGTCTAAGTGCTTGTAAAACAGCTCCAGTAGTATAACCGCCCATAATCGCTTCTTTAAGAGCAATTTCTCTAGTACAATAAGCACTCATTTCATCATTTACTCTCACAAAATGATCTATTCTATCAAAAAGTAAAGCGGATGGAATAAGGTTTTTTCCTAAACCTTCAATTTGGTATGAATGAATTTCAGAAGGGTCTATTTCACCTGTTTCGTGATAGGTTTTTAGGATAGAACCATCTGCATCTACACCAATAACTTTAATATAAGGATTTTTTTCTTTTAAAAATTTAGCAGAACCAGAAAGTGTTCCACCAGTTCCTGTACAAGCAAAAAGATGAGTGATTTTTCCTTCTGTCTGTTCCCAAATTTCTGGACCAGTAGAAGAATAATGTGCGTCTATATTCAGCTCGTTAAAATATTGATTGATGTAAATAGAATTAGGTGTTTCTGCTGCAATTCTTTTCGCTACTTCATAATAAGAACGAGGATCGTCTGCAGGAACAGAAGCAGGACAAACGTATACAGTAGCACCCAAAGCTTTAAGATAAGCAATTTTTTCTGGCTTGGTTTTATCACTTACAGAAAGAATACATTTATATCCTTTTATAATACTTACCATAGCGATAGAAAAGCCCGTATTTCCAGAAGTGGTTTCTACGATAGTAGCACCAGGAGTTAAAAGACCTTTTCTTTCGGCAGCTTCTATAATATGAAGCGCGATTCTATCTTTAGTAGAATGCCCCGGATTAAAAGATTCTATTTTAGCATAAACTTTTGCTGGAATATCCTTAGTTACTTCATTAAGTTTCACCATTGGAGTATTACCAATTAACCCGAGAATATTATCAAAAACGTTCGTCATTTTCTTCATTTTTCTCTAAAAAACCGATTGCAAAAATAAGAAAAAAATCAAATAAATTTATCATTTTGTCCTAACATTTTGAACGGAAAGCAAATAGAAATGATTTTTTTCATGTTTTTTGTTCAATTCTTTACCAAATTTTAAGCCAAACAAATGTTTAAATTTATTTTTTCATTTTTTTTCTTAAAATATTCTTAATAAATCTATGTTTTAGAAAATATCAGAATAAAAAAACTTAATTTCGCAACATTGTAAATTTTTAAAAATTTCTATGAAGAATTGGACTTTCAAAAAATGGAACACCATTTTAGGTTGGGTGGTTTTTGCAATCGCATTTTTCACCTATTTATCTACTATTGAACCTAATTTTAGTTTTTGGGATTGTGGAGAATACATTTCATCTGCTGTAAAATTAGAAGTTACGCACGCTCCTGGTGCTGCTCTATTCCAGTTAATGGGTGCTGTTGCAGCTATTTTTGGCTTCGGAGATGGTTCTAAATATTCTGTAATTATTAATGCTATGTCTGCACTATTCAGTGCATTCACCATACTGTTTTTATTTTGGACGATTACTCATTTTGTAAGAAGGCTTTTGAATAAAGACTTCGAAGACGTAACTGTTTCAGACGAGATTGCAATTCTTTTTGCTGGTGTCATAGGTGCTTTAGCTTTTACTTTTTCAGATACCTTTTGGTTTTCTGCGGTAGAAGGAGAGGTTTATTCTATGTCATCTATGTTTATTGCACTTTTGGTTTGGCTCATTACCAAATGGGAAAACGAGTATCATGACAGTGATAATGAACGTTGGCTCATTCTAATTTTCTTCATTACAGGTCTTTCTGTGGGAGTTCACATGATGGTGATGTTAGCCGTTCCAGCCGTTTGTTTGGTTTATTACGCTAGAAATTATGAATTTACTTGGAAGAGTTTTATCATCGCTAATTTGGTTACACTTTTCATTTTAGCAGTAGTTTTCAAAGGAATTTTCCCAATTATCATGAGTCTTTTCGGTAAATCAGAAATTTTCTTTGTTAATGGGTTAGGTTTACCTTTCCATTCAGGAACGATTGCAGCATTTATCATTTTGTTTGCTTTAATGTATTTAGGAATTTCTTATGCTAGAAAATCTAAAAGCAAATTATATCAAACTATTGCACTGTCAGTAATCTACATGATTATTGGTTTTTCTTGTTGGTTAGTCATTCCGATTAGAGCGAATGCAAATCCGCCGATGAACCTTAATGATCCAAATAACGCCATCGGAATGCTAGATTATTACAATCGTGAGCAATACGGAGATTGGCCAACTTCTTATGGACAAAACTATACCGCATATTTAGATAATTATGGAATTGAAAAAAATGATGATGGTAGTTATAAAACGCAAAAAACAGGTGATGTATACGAAAAAAATGAAAAAACCGGTCGTTATGATATTGTAGGAGAGCGTTTCAATTACGTTTATTCTAAAGAACATGTAAGCATTATGCCGAGAATGTTCAATGAAGATGAAACCGTGATGAGCAATTACATTTCTATGTATGGAGCGCCAGATTTTGAATTCAATTATGACAATCAAGATATTGCAGATAATCCTCAAGCTAAAGAAGTTTTTGACCAATTAAGACAAAAATTTGAAGACGGAAACATCACGCTTGATGATTACAAACAAGCCAGAGAATATGATTTAATCAAGGTTCATAGACCTACATTAGCACAAAATCTCACGTATTTTGTAGAATTTCAAATAGGATATTATTTTGTAAGGTATCTCATGTGGAATTTTGTAGGAAGACAGAACGATTTAGAAGGTCACATGGAAAATACCAATGGAAACTGGGTTTCTGGTATTCCTGCAATTGATGAAATGCAATGGGGAAGTCAAAAAGATATGCCTGCAAAATTCAAAAATGAAAGTACAGTTTATTTCTTCTTTTTACCACTGATTTTAGGACTTTTGGGAGCGTTTTTCCAGTTCAATAAAGATTTTGGAAGATTTTGGGCAATTCTTTCTTTATTTGTGTTAACCAGTTTTGGAATTATTTTCTACACTGGTGTAAAACCTTTTGAACCAAGAGAAAGAGATTACGCAATGGTAGGAAGTTTCTACGCCTTTGCAATTTGGATTGGTTTCGGAGCTGCAGCTATTCTTTGGTATTTACAAGAAAAAATTAAATCAAATGCAGCTACTTGGATTACTGGTGTCGTTCTTTTAGGAGTTCCATTGATGATGGGCTTCCAGAATTATAATTCTCACGATAGAAGTGAGCGTTATGCGGCTTATGATTTTGCTTATTCTTCATTAAAATCCCTTCCAAAAGATGATATTTTCTTCGTTTATGGTGATAATGATACGTATCCAATTTGGGGATTACAAGAAACGGAGCAATTCAGAGATGATGTAAAAGTGGTGAATTTCACGCTTCTAGGAACACCTTGGAATATAGACCAAGTAAAACGCAGAACATACAATTCAATGCCAGTTCCGTCAGTTCTTACGCACGAAGAATACAGAGATGGAACCAATGATCAAGTAGTTTTACTTTCTGCAGAAGATTGGAAAAATTTTATTCAGAATAATGTAGATGCAGGAGTTCCAGAGAGTTTATTTGAGCCTTACAAAAAATATATGGTTCAAGATTCTATGAACATCAAAGACGCCGTAAATTTCTTAAGAAAAAGAAGTTCAGAAAAAGATGAAATTTTAAAATTACTTTTTGGAGAAGATAAATATGAGCGTTTTAATTTCTTGCCTGTTTCTAGATTTGTTTTGCCTGTAAATAAAGCAAATGCCGTGAAATCTGGAATCATTTCTGCTAAAGATTTACCAAATACAGTAGACCAAATTACCATAGATTACAGAAGAGGAAATATGTTCAAATCCAATTATATTTTAATGGATATTTTGGCGAATTTCGATTGGAAACGTCCTATCAATTTCTCAGTGGGTGGAATTTATGATGACGAAAACATTTTCTATCTGAAAGATTATCTTCAATTTGATGGATTCACTTACAGATTGGTTCCTATTAAAACAGAAGAAAGAGAAGATGGCGAAATGGGAAGAGTAGATGCTGAAGATTTATATAAAATTGTCAAAAATTACAAATGGGGCAATTTCAAAAATCTAAATGTTCACATGGACGAAACGTGTACACAGAACATCGTAAGTTACAGAAGTTCTGCAAGTAGAGCCGCAGAAGCATTGACTTTAGAAGGTAAAAAAGCAAAAGCTATCGAAGTTTTAGATTTAGCGAGCAGAGAAATTCCTTCTACCAAATATAATGACCCTCGTTCTTTAAGCGCAATGGTTTATGGATATATTGTTGCAGGTCAAGAACAAAAAGGATTACAATTGGCAGAGCAATTAAAAAGAGATATTTTCGAAGAATATGACTATTATTTGTCGCTTTCTAAATATGAACAGAAATATGTGAAAAAACAGATGAATGCTCAACCTATCTTGTATTCATTGGTAACAGGAGCAGTTTCTGATGCGTATAAGAAAATCGGTCAAAAAGATAATGGTTACAATTACTTGTTAAAATCCATCGAACCGATTGATAAGAGATTTAAAAATTTCATCAGTGATTTACAGATGGCAGGAAAAGAAAAAGCCTTCAACGAAGCTGAGAAAGTACAAAAAATCACACCGTTTTATTCTTATTTGTTCGAAGTGATGAAACCTTATGATTCTACTTATCCAAAAGAAAAAGAAGCAGAAATCACCAGACAAATGATGAAAGCTACGAACTAGTTTTTCAATTAAAATTCAATATAAAATCCGTTAGAAATTTTCTGACGGATTTTTTTATGACTGAAAGTCTAAAATCTTTGACAGCGAATTTTTTAAAACTATATTTGTAAAAATTTACACGAAAAAATGTCTGAAACTTTACAGAAGTACGCAAAATTTCCTCTTTTGGCAGTAGTTTTTACCGTTTTGGTAAAACTTCTTTTTTTGCTCACGCATCATATTCAGGAAGATGCTTTTATCACTTGGAGAGTAGCGCAAAACTTATTGGATTACGGTGTTATTGGTTTCAATGGAGAAACTAAAATTTCTGCTTCTACTACGCATTTGTATGTGTTTGTTTCTTATGTTTTTAACTTGGTTTTTGGCAAAGAAAACTTCATTTATCCATTATTGATTTTCAATTCATTATTGTTTACGATTGGGAGCTACTTTCTTTCAAAATTAATCCTCGAAAATCCTGTACATCAAGCAATTTTTATTTTTTTATTTGGCATTTTGCCACCATCTATTAAAATTTCAATTCTAGGTATGGAATATGGACTTTTATTCTTTCTAGAAATGGCTTTGTTGTATTTCGGTTTCAAACAGAATAAAATCTGGGCGCAAATTCTTTTCCCCATTCTCATTCTTTTCACCAGAATAGATACGGTGATTTTCTTAGGTGTCGTCTTTTTGGTCGATATTATTTGGAATAAAAAAAATCGTTGGTTCTACATTTTAGGTGGAATGTTAGGAGTTGCCGTTTTGATGAGTTTTAACTGGTTTTACTTCGGTGAATTGGTAAATAATACCATTGTTGCCAAAAGTGTGACGTACGCTAAAAACATGAGTTTAGGTCTTCAGTGGAAATATTTCCTAATGAATTATGGTAATTTCTGGGGAATGCTGAAACTTCCTGGAGATTTTAATCCTTTCACGATTTTAGTTTTATTTTTCGAGCTTTTAGCGTTTTTATACATCATTTCGAAGAGAGAAAGCAAAAACCTTTTCATCTGGATTATTTTCCTTTTTAGCTGGACAAAACAATTGATTTTTATTTCTCAAAGAAGTTATTTTGATTGGTATTATTGGGTTCCACAGATTTTGCTTTTTGCAGTGATTTTGGTATTTGTTTTAGAACAAAAAACATATAAATTTTGGTGGATTTTTCTGCTTTTTATTTTTTATATTTTACCGATGGCAGCTTTTCAAACGGTTCATTCTATCGCCACAGGAAACGGAGAATGGAATTACAGAAGAAGCATTGGTATGTTTCTAAAAGATTATGAGAAGGATAAAAATCAATACATTTTGTTGGAACCAGCAGGTTATATTCCATATTTTTCAGGTTTAAAAGCAATAGACGAAGTAGGTTTGGTGGATAAAGAAATTCAAACCGAAATCAAAAAAGACAAAGCCAATTATTGGAAAAACACCGTCGAAAAAAGGAAACCAAAGTATTTATTGGCTCCGAAAAATTTATTTGAAGGAAAAGATGGTGGTTTTTATCAAGAAAATTATCGATTGTTGAAGGAATTTAGAATTAAAAATCACTTAAATTCTGACAATAAAATTTTGGAAAAAATATACAGATTAAAACCTTCTGGAACGGATTATAATCTCTACAAAAGAAAATAATTAACCTTAAACTTTGTCTTTGCCTTAACCTATGAAATACTGTGCTTTTTTACGCGGCGTAAACGTAAACGGAACTGCAATGAAAATGGCAGAAGTCTGTGATGTTTTCAAAAAAGCAGGAATGAAAGACGTTTCTAGCGTTTTGGCAACAGGAAATATTTTATTTGAATCTGATGAAGCTCCAGAAAATTTAAAACAGAAATTAGAAAAAGCACTTTCCGAGCATTTTCATTACGAAGCATTTTTGTTTTTAAAAACTGATGAAGAAGTAAAGCGAATTTTAGAAAATTCTCCTTTTGAGAAAAATGAAAATCTTCATATTTACAGTTTTATTTGTAATTCGGGAGACGAAAATCTTTTGATGCAAGAATTTCTAAAAACCAATCATCAAGAGCATGAAGAAGCCAAATTAATCAACGGTAATTTTTATTGGAAAATTCCTAAAGGAAATACGCTTGACTGTGAGTTTGGTAAGATTTTGGGAAAGAAATCTTTTAAAAACATTCTAACCAGCCGAAATATCAACACCATCGAAAAAATTGTCAATAAATTTTTCATCCTTTAAGAATGAGGCAAAGAAAATTTATCCATAAATTTAAGTAATTTTAGACCGCTAAAATCATTATAAAATGAAACTAAAACATACAATTATCGCTCTAGCAGCACCTTTCCTTATGAAAGCACAACAGGTGATGACGCCAGAAATTCTCTGGACGCTTAATAAATTCTCGGTTACTGCAGTAGAACCGTCTCAATCTGGGCTATTTTACAGCGTAGGAAAAGTAGATTTGAAAACCGAAAAGACCAACAAAGAACACTTTTACTACGATTTGTCAAAAAATCAAACTTCTAAAGTTGATTTTGGTAAAAAATCTTTAATTCAATGGGACAAAAACGGAATTTACGCTTCAGAAGGCGATAAAATCTATATTTCTAAAGACAGAGGATTAACTTGGACTGAATTTTATACCATTGGTGATGCAGACAATATTATCATTTCTCCAGATGGTAAAAAAATCGCTTTTAGTAAGTCGGTTCACGTAGAAAATTTGTTGGGAAAAGACAAATATTCTGACCTTCCTAAAACGACAGCTCAAATTTATACAGACCTTAATCACAGGCATTGGGATGCTTGGAACGAAGGAAAATACAACCACGTTTTCGTTGCCAATGTAGGTGAAGATGTTGCGAAAGCTAAAGATTTATTAGAAAATTTACCTTTTGATTCTCCTCAAAAACCTCATGGTGGAAGCGAAGATTTCGTTTGGAGTTCAGATTCTTCTAAAGTTTTATACGTTTGCAAGAAAAAGTCGGGCAAAGATTATGCAACCAGCACTAATACAGATATTTACGCCTATGATTTAGCTTCTGGTAAAACAGAAAATTGGACAGAAGGAATGATGGGTTATGATGTAAATCCTAAGTTTTCTCCAGATGGAAAGTCTTTGCTTTGGCAATCTATGGCGAGAGATGGTTATGAAGCAGATAAAAATGACATTGTAGTGATGGATTTGGCTTCTAAAAAAATCACAAATCTTACTAAATCTTGGGACGAAAGTGTAGTGGGAGATATAGCATGGAGTCCAGATTCTAAAAATATTTATTTTTCTACTGCTTACAGAGGTGTAAAACAGCTTTTCCACATCGGTTTAGATGGGAAAGTGAAGCAAATTTCTGGGGGTAATTTTGATGTGAATGAAATCATTGCCTTCCAAAGCGGAAACGTTTTGGTAACCAGAACAGATATTAACCATAATGCAGATTTATTTAAAGTTAATGTTAAAGACGGAAGTATGATACAGCTAACTTCTGTAAATGAAAATACTTACGCTAAATTATCTCAAGGAAAATCTGAACTGAAAATGGTAAAAACTTCTGATGGAAAAGAAATGGGTGTTTGGTTCCATTATCCACCGAATTTTGATCCAAATAAGAAATATCCTACACTTTTATATTGTCAAGGAGGTCCACAATCTGCTTTAACTCAGTTTTTCTCTACTCGTTGGAATTTCGCTTTGATGGCTGCAAATGATTACATCGTAGTTGCACCAAACAGAAGAGGAATGCCAGGTTGGGGAACCAAATGGAACGAAGATATTTCTAAAGATTGGGGAGGACAACCAATTAGAGATTATTTAGCAGCGGCAGATTTTGCAAAAACTTTACCTTATGTAGATGGTGATAGAATGGCTGCAGTAGGAGCTAGTTACGGCGGTTACAGCGTTTTCATGTTGGCTGGAGTTCACGAAAATAGATTCAAAACGTTCATTGCTCATGACGGATTGTTTGATATGAAATCTTGGTACGGAACGACCGAAGAATTATGGTTTGCGAATTGGGATTTAGGTTCACCTTGGGAAAAACCTTTACCAAAAGCGTATACCGATTTTAACCCAATCAATTTTGTAGACCAATGGAATAAACCAATTATGGTGATTCAAGGAGGACTGGATTTCCGAGTAGGTTATGAACAAGGTCAGGAAGCTTTTCAAGCAGCAAAAATGAAAGGTCTGAAAACCAAATTCCTTTATTTCCCTAATGAAAACCACTGGGTTTTACATCCTCAAAACGGTCTAGTTTGGCAAAGAGAATTTTTCGATTGGTTGAAAGAAACTTTGTAGAAATTTTAAATTAAAAAATTAAGAATTAATATTAAATTGCGGTAGATTTCTATCGCAATTTTTTTATGCAAAAAATATCTTCATTTCCTCCAATCATCAATAATGAATCAAAAATTCTGATTTTAGGCTCTATTCCGGGAGTTAAATCTTTGGAAATGCAACAATATTACGCACATCCTCAAAACAAATTCTGGAAAATTATCTTTGAACTATTCAATGAAAAATTTACCACAGATTATGACGAAAGAATTAAAATTTTAGAAAAATACCATGTCGCACTTTGGGATGTAATAGACACTTGCGAAAGAAAAGGAAGTTTAGATTCTGAAATCCGAAATGAAGAAGCCAATAAAATAGGAGAGTTGCTACACAATTATCTAAACATAAAAGCTATTTTCTGTAACGGACAAAAATCCTATAAAAATTTAATGAAAATTTTACCGAAAGATTTTCATCTGCCAATTATTGTTTTACCTTCTACAAGTCCTGCTCATGCAAGTTTGAGGTATGAAGAAAAATTATTATCTTGGCAGAAAATTAAAAACTATTTACCATGAAAAAACTATTAACCTCTCTCGTTTTACTATTTTCTTTATTTGTTTTTTCTCAAGAGTATCAATTTGATAAAAAATGTGTTAGTAATTCCATTAGAATTAGTCCAAAAATTGGAAATAAAAATTCATGGAAAAGTTACATTTATTTTAATTCTAGCAACAATAATTATTATATGACTCAAAGAAATGATGATTCTTATTACTATATAACGGATAATTCTTTAAAAGAGGTTATTGCTTTACAATGTATAAACAGTGAAAAACCATATTATTCTTATTTAGATAAGAAAACTTTTGATTACACTTATAGTGAAAAAGAAATTGGAAAAATAATAATCAAAGAATTAGCAGAAGATGAGTTCCTAGTTCAATGTTTTGTAAATGATGATTCTAAAAAAACAAATTTAGAAGTGAAATTTAAATTATATAAATCAAAAACTCCAATGATTGAAATTAGGTTTATGGATTTAGGTCAAATTATTCATAAAAAAATATACGATTCTTTAAAGGAAAGATTAAATGGAAATAATTTTTGGATTTTATATGCTGAAGTAGATTACAGAAATGGATATAAATTTCTATATGAATTTGATAACTGTGAAGAAAAAGCGCTTAATCTGAAATTTAACTAGTATTTTTTCAAAATACTTCCCAAAACACTTGACAACCCCTGTTTTCATATCGTATATTTGCAGGCTTAAAAAATTTAAATAAAATCCGTAAATTTTATGAAAACATCTGATTTCAATTTTCACTTGCCAGAACATTTGTTGGCAGAACACCCTTCAGAACACAGAGACGAAGCAAGATTAATGGTTCTTGACAGAAAGACACAAACCATTGAACATAAACTATTTAAAGACGTAATCGATTATTTTAACGAAGACGATTTATTTATCTTTAACAATACCAAAGTTTTCCCAGCTAGACTATACGGAAATAAAGAAAAAACTGGTGCTAAAATCGAAGTTTTCTTATTAAGAGAACTTGATAAAGAAACCAGAGTTTGGGACGTATTAGTAGATCCAGCTCGTAAAATTAGAATTGGAAACAAACTTTTCTTTACAGAAGATGAATCTTTGGTTGCAGAAGTAATAGACAATACTACTTCTAGAGGTAGAACTTTAAGATTTTTATTTGATGGTTCTTATGAAGAATTCCGTGCTAAATTAAAAGAATTGGGAGAAACTCCACTTCCTAAATACATCAAAAGAGAAGTAGAACCAGAAGATGCAGAACGTTACCAAACTATTTATGCTAAAATAGAAGGTGCAGTAGCTGCTCCAACTGCAGGTTTACACTTTTCTAAGCACTTAATGAAGCGTTTAGAAATCAAAGGAATTAACTTTGCAGAAGTTACACTTCACGTAGGTTTAGGAACATTTAACCCAATTGAAGTAGAGGATCTTTCTAAGCACAAAATGGAGTGTGAAGAAGCAATTATCGACGAAAAAACTGCTGATATTATCAACAAGGCAGCTGATGAAAATAGAAGAATTTGTGCTGTAGGAACTACTACAATGAGAGCATTAGAAACTTCTGTTTCTTCTAACAAAAAGATTTCTGCTTACCAAGGTTGGACCAATAAATTCATTTATCCACCTTATGATTTTGGGGTAGCAAACGCTATGATTACCAATTTCCACACGCCGAAATCTACATTAATTATGATGATTGCAGCTTTTGCAGGAACAGATTTTATCATGCACGCTTATGAAGAAGCCGTGAAAAATGAATATAAATTCTATTCTTACGGAGACGCAATGTTGATTCTGTAGAAATTATAAATTATAGATTTTAAATTTTAGATTAATTATGTAGTCCGCTATATTTTTAATCTAAAATTTATCATTTAAAATCTAAAATTATTTTGAAAGACATCAGAACATTAAGTTTAGAACAACTCAAAGAATATTTTGTCACTCTTGGCGAAAAACCTTTTCGTGCGAAACAGGTTTATGATTGGTTATGGTCTAAAAATCTACATTCCATAGATGAAATGACCAACCTTTCTAAAGAGTTGAGAGAAAAAATTTCTCAAGAATTCACCATTAATCCTATTTCTGTAGATTTATTGCAAAAATCTAAAGACGGAACCATCAAAAATGGAGTAAAACTTCATGATGGACTTTTGGTAGAATCTGTTCTCATTCCTACAGAATCTAGAACTACTGCTTGTGTTTCTTCGCAGGTAGGTTGTAGTCTGAACTGTGAATTTTGTGCAACAGCAAAACTCAAAAGAATGAGAAACCTAGAAGTTGCTGAAATTGTAGACCAAGTTGCTTTGATTGATAAGCAGAGCAAACTATATTTTGACAGACCTTTGTCAAATATCGTTTTTATGGGAATGGGAGAGCCTATGATGAACTATAAAAACGTAGTAGATGCTATCAGAAAAATCACTCAAGAAGACGGTTTGGGAATGTCTGCACGAAGAATTACCGTTTCTACATCTGGAATTCCAAAAATGATAAAAATGCTTGCTGATGAAAATTTGAAAGTCAAATTAGCGCTTTCATTACACTCTGCAATTGAACACAAAAGAAACGAAATAATGCCCTTTTCCACAAAATTTCCGTTAACAGAAATTATGGAAGCGATGCAATATTGGTATGATAAAACTGGAAGCAGAATCACCTTTGAATATTGTGTTTGGAAAGGAATTAATGATGGTGACGAAGATATAAAAGCCTTGATTAAATATTGTAAACAAGTTCCTTGTAAAGTGAATTTGATTCAATATAACCCAATTGGCGAAGGGAAATTTGACCATAGAAGTGTAGAAGCCGAAGAAAAATATGTTCGTGAATTAGAAAAAGCGGGAATTACAGCTTTGGTGAGAAGAAGTAGAGGTGGAGACATCGATGCAGCTTGTGGACAATTGGCCAACAAAAATTCTGGATAATAATTTGATGTTTTAATTAAATTTCAAGTCTAGTATCTCGCAGATTAAGCAAATTTTGCTGATTTTCTATTGTTTTAATCTGCCAAATCAGCGAGAATAATTATAAAAAATCTTTTAAAATAAAAATAATAAAGTTTTAAGATTTTATTTTTTAAGCGGTAGCAATTTAATTTATTTTATGAAAAAGTTGTTGTTTTTTCTTTCTTTTCTAATTTCACTTCATTCTTTTTCTCAAAAAACAGAAAAGTTAGCTCTTAGGAAATACAAAATTGCCACTTTATCAGATTCTTTGAAAGAAACATCTGGTCTTACTTTTCTTAAAGATAAACTCTACACCTTAAATGATGGCGGCAATACCAATGAGATTTTTGAAATTGATAAAAATTCGGGTAAAATTTTATCAAAACTGAAAATCAATTTTCCGAATAAAGATTGGGAAGCGATGACCAGTGATGGTGAAAATTTTTATATAGGAGATTTTGGCAATAATGCAGGAAATCGAAGAGATTTAGCCATTTATAAAGTTGATTTTCAAGGAAGTTATTCTAAAAATTCTTTTAATTATTCTGCACAAGACGATTTTTCTACGCGATATCTTTCTCATAATTATGATGCAGAAGCCATGATTTTTCGCAATGAAAAAATTAATGTTTTTTCTAAAGAATGGAGTTCTAAAAATATTTCTCATTATATTGTTGATGTACAAAATTCAGAAAATCAATCACTTGTAAGTTTGGAGTCTTTTCATGCAGGATTTGTCATTACAGATGCTGCTTATTTTGAAGGAAAACTTTATGTGGTAGGTTATACTAGAAAAGCGAAAGTGTATATGATGATTTTTCAGGAGAATTCTGAAGGATTATTTTTATCTAAACCATTGAAAAAGTATAAGTTAGGTTCTTTTCTTTCGGTAGGTCAAGTAGAAGGAATTACAGTGAACCAAGATGGAATTTACATTTCTAATGAAGATTTCTCTAAGTTTATTTTCAGTGTAAAACAGCGTTTGTATTTTATTCCTTTTGAAAAATTAAAATAATTTTTTTATTGCATTCAACGGATTATGTAAGTATAGTTTTAATTAATTATATTTGTATGATTTTATAATTATTGTCAATAATCATTCCATTTATAGCGTGTCAAACATCGTAGAAGAAATCAAGAAGCCGATTAACGAAGAAATGAAACTTTTTGAACAAAAGTTTTATGAATCTATGCAAAGCAGAGTTCCTTTGCTTGATAAAGTTACTCGTTTTATTGTAACCACCAAAGGAAAGCAAATGCGACCTATGTTTGTATTTCTTACCGCTCAATTGGTAGGAAATGTAAATGAAAAAACATTTCGCGGCGCTTCTATGATTGAATTGATTCACACTGCTACTTTGGTTCATGATGACGTAGTAGACGAAAGTTTTAAACGTCGTAATTTCTTTTCTATCAATGCTTTATGGAAAAATAAAATCGCAGTTTTAGTAGGTGATTATTTGCTTTCTAAATCGGTTTTACTTTCTACTGATAATAAAGATTTTGATTTATTGGCTGTTATTTCAAGAACCATCAGAGAAATGTCTGAAGGTGAGTTGCTTCAATTAGAAAAAGCTAGAAAATTAGATATTACTGAAGACGTTTATTATGAAATTATTCGTCAAAAAACGGCTACACTTATTGCAGCTTGTTGCGAAGTAGGTGTTTTGTCTAATGGAGCTGATGAGGTTTTAGCCAAAAAAATGCAAGATTTCGGTACTTATACAGGAATGGCGTTCCAAATCAAAGATGATTTGTTTGATTATCTTTCTAAAAATATTATTGGAAAACCAGTTGGAATTGACATTAAAGAACAAAAGATGACTTTGCCGCTTATTCATACTCTGAAAACGGCGAATGAAGCGGATAGAAAGTACTATTTCAATACTATTAAAAGGTATAATAACGATCAAAAACGCGTAAAAGAGCTGATAGAATTTGTGAAAAAATCTGGAGGACTGGATTACGCATTTGGTGTGATGAAAGATTTTCAGCAAAAAGCAAAAAATATTCTTTCAGAATTCCCTGATTCTGACGCGAAACATTCTCTTAATTTGATGCTTGATTACGTTATAGAGAGGAAGTTTTAATATTTTCCTTCATCATTTTAATGAAGTATGAAGGTTTAATCTCAAATTTTCTCTGGAAATTATCAGAAAATGCTTCTGCATTCGTAAATCCTGCAATATTTGCCAATTCTTTGATGTCTTTATTCAAGTATTTATGTTCTGTTTTGAGCAAATCTACAATATATTCTAACCTTAAGTCATTGAGATAATTGCTGAAATTTTTCTCTTTATAAACATTAATGATTTTGGAAAGATAAGTTGGATTGGTTCCCAATTTTTCACTGATTAATTTTTGAGTGATTTTATAATCCAGAAATTGTTGTTCCTTTTCGAAAATTTCTAGCTGTTCTAGTATGTATGTAATGGTTGATTCACTAAGTCCCGTGATTTTTGGAATTACAGTTTTATTCTCTTCAACAATTGTAACTGGGATTTTCTCTATTTCTGTATTTTGTGAAAGAATCTGTTTAAACCTTTCTTTATATCTCCTTTGAATCTGAAAATATTTATAAGTAGAAAAAGAAATAATCAGTATACTTAATATAATAATGAAAAGCGTGAGGTATTGATGAACTTTTAAGTTGGTTTCAATACTGTTTTTCTCGTCAATCAATTTTTTTGTATCATATTCTTTATGAATTTTTGCAAAAAGATATTTGTAGTTCTTTTCGTAAGATTTATCCAAAGACATTAATTTGTTAATGTATTCGAGTTGCTTATCTGTGTTATTTTTAGAAGCGTAGTATTCTATAAGTAATTCGTAAGCAGGTCTATATTGAGGATCTTGATTTTTATCTTTGTAATATTCTTTATCAAGTTTTTTAAAATATTTTACAGCTTCTTTTTTATTTCCTAATTTCCAATAAGACATTCCTATGTAAAAAATTTCAGTGTAGTGAGACCAATTGTCTTGGTATAAATGCTGTGCTTTTTTAAGTTTATTAATTGCTAATGAATAATTTTTAAGATAATAAGCATCAGTTCCTTCGGAAGATAGAAAATAAGGGATGTAATGTTCTAATTTATTTTTATCGCAAAAGTTTATCGCTTCTTTTATTAGAGATAGATTTTCTTTTTGTTTGTTTAGTTTAGAATTAGTATCAATGTAATTCATCATTGAAAAAATATACATTTGAATATAATCTTTTCCATACTCCTTAATTTTTGTATTTTTTTTGAAAAATGAAACACATTCTTTTAAAATATTGTTAGCATCTTTTATCTGACCAAGATAGATTTTGTTTTGTGCGATATAATATTTAGACTTAAAAATATAATAATGATCGTTAGAACTCAAAGCGTATTTATGAGCAGTTAAAACATCATCTAGTGATTTTATATATTCAGAATTATCCATAGAAATAATTCCTCTATTCAGATAACTAATCGCCAGAAATTTTGGAGCATTTAATTTTTTACTAATAATTAATGCACTATCAGCATATTTTAAATTTTCAGGAAAAATAGAGTAAACACTTGCAATTTTATATGAATTAATAATAGCTTCATCATTTTGACCTTTTTTTGCGATGTTAATATAATTGTAAATTAATTTCCATCTCTCTACTTTAGAGATTTTATGATTAATTATAGTTTCCTCTAACTTATTATAATCAACTGAAGTCTGTGAAAATATATATAATGGTATAAAAAGAAGTGTAACGATGATTAAAATTCTTTTTTTTAAAAAAATCATTTTTTGTTGTTTGATATTTGGCGTTAATTTTATAATTAATTGATTATTAATTATTTATATATTGTTATTAGTTTGAATTGGGTTAATACAATGATAAAACAAAAAATTGGAATAAGAAATATGATATTTTTTCAAAAAATCCCGGTTGATTTTTATGAATTCCGAGTTCACTTTTTAGTAAGGGAATAATGGAAAGTGTAGTTTTGCTTCATCTTATAAAACACAATAAAAAAGGGGTAAGATTTAATAACCAAACAAAAAAAACAATACTATTTAGAATAGTAAAGTTCTTCTTCAAAGGGAGCTTCAACATGAAAATGTTGAAGTTTTTTTATTTAGATGTTTTTTAAGAATGAGTTTTAATATTTTCCTTCATCATTTTAATGAAGTACGAAGGTTTAATCTCAAATTTTCTCTGGAAATTATCAGAAAATGCTTCTGCATTCGTAAATCCTGCAATATTTGCCAGTTCTTTGATTTCTCTATTCAAGTATTTATGTTCTGTTTTGAGCAATTCTACAATATATTCTAGCCTTAAGTCATTGAGATAATTACTAAAATTTTTCTCTTTATAAACATTTATGATTTTCGAAAGATAAGTAGGATTGGTTCCCAGTTTTTCACTGAGAAGCTTTTGAGTGATTTTAGAATCTAGAAATTGTTGTTCTTTTTCGAAAATATCTAGCTGTTCTAGAATATATGAAACAGTGGATTCACTAAGCCCCTGAGTTTTTGGAGTTATTGTTTTATCCTCTTCAATAAATTT
This sequence comes from Cloacibacterium sp. DMC96, assembly GCF_056313765.1. NCBI lineage: Bacteria > Pseudomonadati > Bacteroidota > Flavobacteriia > Flavobacteriales > Weeksellaceae > Cloacibacterium > Cloacibacterium sp. DMC96. The sequence continues at coordinate 894,339 of NZ_JBQUZQ010000001.1, forward strand.
AACTGGTATTTTCTCGATTTCTGTATTTTTTGAGATGATTTGTTCAAAACGTTCTTTATATCTCCTTTGCATTTGGAAATATTTATAAGTAAAAAACGAAATAAAAACAATGCTGATAATGATTACAAAAAGCGTGAGGTATTGATGAACTTTTAAGCTATTTTCAATACTATTTTTCTCGTCAATCAATTTTTGAGAATCATATTCTTTATGAATTTTGGCAAAAAGATACTTATAGTTCTTTTCGTAAGATTTATCCAAAGACATTAATTTATTAATGTATTCGAGTTGTTTATCTGTGTTATTTTTAGAAGCGTAGTATTCTATAAGTAATTCATAGGCAGGTCTATATTGAGGATTTCTATTTACTCCTATATAATATTCTTTGTCTAATTTCTCGAAATATTTTACAGCTTCATTTTTGTTTCCTAATTTCCAATAAGACAAGCCTATGTAGAAAATTTCTGTGTAGTGAGGCCATTGGTCATTATAAGAATCTAAAGATTTTTGTAAATATTTAATCGCTGAATTAAAGTTATTATGGTAATATGCTTCTGTTCCCAAAGATGAAACAAAATAAGGATAATATTCTTTTAAATTATTCTTTTTAATATAATAGAAAGCTTCATTTAATAGAGAAACGTTTTCTTTGTGATTTTTAATTTTACTGTTAGAGTCAATTAATGACAAAATAGAATACATGTAGAATAATTCATTATCAACCCCCAATTTATTTTCTTTTAGATTTGATCTAAAGTATTTTACACAAGATTTTAATTCTTTATTAGCTTCTGAATTTAAGCCTAAATAAATTTTATTTTGAGCGATAAAATATTTTGATTTATTTATTAAGTATTGATCTCCAATTTTAGATGCTACCGTATTTGCTTTAATGATATATTTTAAAGCTTCCTTATGCATAAAATTATCCATAAGTGTGTAGGATCTATTTATTAACGATTCTGTAATTAGTTTGTGATCTTTGTTTTTTTGAGCTATAAATAAAATACTATCTGAATATTTTAAATTTTCAGGATAAAATGAGTAACCAGATGCATATCTATATGCGTAGATTAACGCTTCAGAATTCTTTTCATCTTTTGATTTTTTTATGTATTGATTTATATATACCCACAGTTCTTCCTTTTTGTTATAAGAACTATCAATTTTTTTTTCTAATTCTAAAAAAGATAAATCTTCTAATTTTTTTTCTTGAGCATTTATTGAGATTTGGGAAAAAAACAGAACTGCAAAAAATAAGTTTTTGATTATTAGATAGTTATTGATTTTTGTTTTCACTTTTCACTTTTCTACAATGATAAAACAAAAAATTGGAATAAGAAATATGATATTTTTTCAAAAAATCCCGGTTGATTTTTATGAATTCCGAGTTCACTTTTTAGTAAGGGAATAATGGAAAGTGTAGTTTTGCTTCATCTTATAAAACACAATAAAAAAGGGGTAAGATTTAATAACCAAACAAAAAAACAATACTATTTAGAATAGTAAAGTTCTTCTTCAAAGGGAGCTTCAACATGAAAATGTTGAAGTTTTTTTATTTAGATGTTTTTTAAGAATGAGTTTTAATATTTTCCTTCATCATTTTAATGAAGTACGAAGGTTTAATCTCAAATTTTCTCTGGAAATTATCAGAAAATGCTTCTGCATTCGTAAATCCTGCAATATTTGCCAGTTCTTTGATTTCTCTATTCAAGTATTTATGTTCTGTTTTGAGCAATTCTACAATATATTCTAGCCTTAAGTCATTGAGATAATTACTAAAATTTTTCTCTTTATAAACATTAATAATTTTCGAAAGGTAAGTTGGATTGGTTCCCAGTTTTTCACTGAGCAGTTTTTGAGTGATTTTAGAATCTAGAAATTGTTGTTCTTTTTCGAAAATATCTAACTGTTTTAGAATATATGTGACTGTGGATTCACTAAGTCCAGCGATTTTAGGAGTTACAGTTTTATACTCATCAACAATTGTAACTGGGATTTTCTCGATTTCTTTATTTTTTGATATGATTTGTTCAAAACGTTCTTTATATCTCCTTTGCATTTGGAAATATTTATAAGTAGAAAACGAAATAAAAACAATGCTGATAATGATTACCAAAAGCGTGAGGTATTGATGAACTTTTAAGCTGTTTTCAATACTATTTTTCTCGTCAATCAATTTTTGAGAATCATATTCTTTATGAATTTTGGCAAAAAGATATTTGTAGTTCTTTTCGTAAGATTTATCCAAAGACATTAATTTATTAATGTATTCGAGTTGTTTGTTGGTATTGTTTTTAGAAGCGTAGTATTCTATAAGTAATTCATAGGCAGGTCTGAACTGAGGATCTTGATTTTTGTCTTTGTAATATTCTTTGTCTAATTTTTCGAAATATTTTACAGCCTCTTTTTTATTTCCAAGTTTCCAATAAGACATTCCTAAGTAGAAAATATCTGTATAATGAGGCCAACTATCTTGGTATAAAGTTTGAGCCTTCTTCAATTTTTCTATAGCCAAAAAATAATTTTTAAGAAAATAAGCATTGGTTCCTTCGCAAGAAATAAAATATGCATAATAAAAATTAGAATTGTTTTCTTTAATATATTGAAAAGCTTTTTTTAATAATATTTTATTATCAGAAAATTGATTTAATTTTGAGTTTATGTCAATCAAACTGATTAAAGAGTACATAAACATCATTTCATAATTTTTTCCGTATGTCTGCGATTTATCAAGATTTACAGAAAAGAAATTTACACATTTTTCATATTCCTTTTTGGCATCAAATAATCGACCTAAATACAAATAATTTTGAGCAATAGAATAAATTGTTTGATATTTTAAATAATTATCATTTGTTTTTTCTGCAATTCTGTTAGCAAGCATTAGATAATTAGAAGCTTTATCGTGTTCATTTTTTGCAATAAGTAGACTAGATTTATTGATGTAAGCTTCAGTTAATATAGAATTGTCATTTTTTTTTTTAGCAACTAATATGGCACTATCGGAATATTTGATTTTATATTTTTCAGAAGGATTTTGGCTTGCATATCTATAGGCATAGACTAATGCTTTTAAATTATTTTCTTTCTTGGATTTTTTGATATAAAATTGAATTAATGGCGATGCATTAGCATTGTTATAAACTAAACTATCAATTTTATGTTCTAATTGCAAAAAAGATAAATTTTCTATTTTTTTTTCTTGAGCGTTTGTTAGCATTTGAAGAAATAATAGAACTATAAAAGCTAAGTTTTTGATTATTAGGTGGTTATTGGTTTTTGCTTTCAATTTTTGCTTTTATACAATTATAAAACAAAAAACTGAAATAAGAAATATGATATTTTTTCAAAAAATCCCGGTTGATTTTTATGAATTCCGAGTTCACTTTTTAGTAAGAAATTAATGAAAAGAGTAGTTTTGCTTCATCTTATAGAAACACAATAAAAAGGGGTAAGATTTAATAACCAAACAAAAAAAACAATACTATTTAGAATAGTAAAGTTCTTCTTCAAAAAACTTCAACATGTAAATGTTGAAGTTTTTGTTTTTTAAGCGTTATCTTTAATATTTTCTTTCATCATCTTAATAAAGTAAGAAGGTTTAATCTCAAATTTTCTTTGGAAATTATCAGAAAAGTTTACCGCATTCGTGAAACCAGCCAGAGATGCTAAATTTTTGATATCATAGTTTAAATAGGTAGCATCGTTTTTCAGTAGTTCTATAATGTAGTCGATTCTTAGATCATTAATATAATAGTTAAAATTCTTTCCTTTGTACACATTAATGATTTTAGAAAGATAAGGAATATTGGTGTTAAATTCTTCACTTAAAAGTCTCAATGACATCTGATTATCAGTAAACTTAAGTTCTTCTTCGAATTTTTCTAGTTGTTGCAAAATATTTTGAACTAAAATAGGATTAAGTCCAGGTATTTTGTTGTAAAACTCCAGTTCAGAAGAATTTTTCGGAGCAGTAATTTTTATTTTGTCGGTTATACTAAGCGTTTTTAAGTCTAGTTTTTCTTCTTTTAATTCTACTTCTGCAAGTATTTCTTTTTTCTCTAAGATAGGTTTCTGCGAGATGATTTCTTCAAATTTTTCTTTATATTTTTTTTGTAAAGAATTATAGCGATTCCAATAAAATAATGATGCAAGAATGGTTATTAATAATATTAAACTAATTATAGTTCTTTGATTTTTTAGAGAACTTTCAATTTTGTTCTTTTCATTTATGAGTTTATGAGTATCATATTCTTTGTTAATTTTAGAGAATAAGTACTTATAATTTTTCTCATAATTTTTATCAAGAGACATTAAAGTATTAATATATTTTAATTGCTTATCTCTATTACCAATAGAGTCATTATACTTTATTAATAGTTCATATGCTGGTCTAAATTCAGGATTTAATTTTTTTGATTTGTCATATTCTTTATCTATTTCCTCAAAATATTTAACTGCTACATCTCTTTTCCCAAGTTTCCAATTGGAAAGGCCAATGTAAAAAATATCAGTAATGTGCGGCCATTGATCATTATATAATCTAATAGCATCAGAAAGTTTTTTTATAGCTGACTTATAATTTTTTAAAAAATAATCATCTACGCCATCACAAGAAATAAAATATGGTTTATATATATTTAAGTCATTATTATCAATGTAGCTGTAAGCTTCATTTAGAAATGGTTTATTTTGAGAGTGTTTTCCTATTTTAGTATTAGTATCTAAAATGCTCATAAGGCTATAAAGATAATATTTTTCATTATCCTCACCTAAAGATGATTTATTTACATTTTCTCTGAAATATGAGATACATTGTAATAATTCTTCATTTGCATCTTCATATAATCCAAGATAAATTTTGTTTTGAGCAATAAAATATTTTGTCTTATTAGTGATATATGGATTTTTTAAATCTAATGAATATTTATTAGCTGTAAGTATATTATCTAATGCGAGCTTATACAAAGAAGCATCCATTAAAACAACTCCTTTATTCAAATAAGCATCTGTTATTAGATTTTTATTATTAGAAATTTTACTGGTAATTAAAGCACTATCTGTGTATTGAAAATTCTGAGGACTGCTAAAAATTTTACTGGCATAACGATATGCATAAAATAATGCTTCATTATTTTTATCTTTTTTTGATTTTTTTATGTAAAATTTGACAAGCTTAATCCCTTCATTATGGTTTATATCATATAAACTATCAATTTTTTTCTCAATTTTTACATAATTTAAATACTCAATATTATTATTTTGAGAGAAAAAAATATTTGAAATAAGTAGAATCAAAAAAAACAATATTTTTATGCTAAAGTGCTGATTCATTTTGATTAATAACAGAATTCTTTATTTATTTTAATTTAATAATAAATTATTTTTACAATAATACTGTTATTTTTTCTAAAACAAAACAGTTTTTTTATAAAACAACACTTATATTTTATGAAATGACAGTTGAAAAATTTGTTTGTAGCTGTTGTTTCATGATACATTTGTAAAAAAATTAGTTATGAAAAAAATTATTCTTTTATCCGTTAGTGCGTTAAGTGTTTTATTTGTATCATGTAGACAAAATGAAGATATTCTAAGTAATGAAGATATTCAAACTCTTAATATAATACAAAAGAATAGAGATTTAAGAGAATTAAATAATAAAAATAAAAAAGATACTATTTCAATAAAAACTCAAGTTTTAAGAACTGATTCTCTTTCAACTGTTTTATCATTTGATGAAATTGTAAAGCCACCAAGATAATTTATATAAATCTAATAAAAAAGTAAAATAAAATTTTTTTTCATCGTTTGTGTTTTCTCTTTTCGCTGTTTGTTCTCAGAACAGCGAAAGAGATTTTTGAAGAATTTTTTATTTAAATTTTTTGAAAGATTTAAAAATAATATTAATAAAAAGTAAAATAAAATTTTTTTTCATCGTTTGTGTTTTCTCCTTTCGCTATTTGTTCTCAGAATAGCGAAGGAGATTTTTAAAAGAAAATTTTAAAATACAAATTAAAGAAATATCTAAGATGTACTTTGTTATATTCATAACCATATTTTAATCTTAGAAATTTAAAATATTAATTTAAAAATTTACTGTTATGAAAAAATTTACACCAATATTGTTAGCATTGGCTTCAATCGCAGTATTATCATTTAAACAATCAAATAGTTCAGGGAAATCTGATGATGTTTTGAGTAAAAATGACATTGAGATTTTAGAAATTATACAAAATAAAAGAAAATTAAGAAATAGTAACGAAAATAAGACTACAGTAGTTTTACATAATGAAGAAGAAGCATTAAGATTTCTTAATAAGTAATATTCAGTTAAAATAAATCTAATAAAAGTAAAATAAAATTTTTTTTCATCGTTTGTGTTTTCTCCTTTCGCTGCTTGTTCTCAGAGCAGCGAAGGAGATTTTTTAAAGACATCATCACAATTATTCATACATTCATATTAATTAAGTTGAGCTTAACACAGTATTTCACTTGAAATATTGTGTTTTGTTTTGTAATTGAAAAATAATCAAAAAAATCAATTTATTTTATCAATTCCATAATTTTATTATCTTTGTAAAAATCCTTATCCAAGATATGCAAACTACTTACATTGAAACACAAACAGTTTCTTTTCAAGATTTTAAAAATCAAATATTAGCAGACTATAAACTAGGTAGAATTTCTCGTGAAATGTCTTACATGGCAAGGAGAGAAGTTTTAACAGGTAAAGCTAAGTTCGGGATTGTAGGTGATGGTAAAGAACTACCACAATTAGCCATGGCAAAAGTTTTTAGAAATGGAGATTTTAGAAGTGGTTATTATAGAGACCAAACTTTCGCTTTAGCAGTTGGTGCTTTGTCTGTAGAGAGTTTCTTTGCGCAGTTGTATGCAGATACTTCTGTAGAAAGAGAACCTGCTTCTGCTGGTAGACAAATGAATGGTCACTTTGCAACACGCAGTTTAAATGAAGATGGAACTTGGAAAGATTTAACTCAAATTAAAAATATATCATCAGATATTTCGCCAACTGCAGGACAAATGCCTAGACTTCTAGGTTTGGCTCAAGCTTCTAAGGTTTACAAATCAGTTAAGTTTCACGGTTCAGAGAAATTCAGCAATAATGGAAACGAGGTTGCTTTCGGAACCATCGGTGATGCGTCTTCTGCAGAAGGCCATTTCTGGGAAACTTTGAACGCTGCTTGTGCTTTACAAGTTCCTATGATTTTATCAATTTGGGATGATGGTTACGGAATTTCTGTTCCTACTCATGACCAAAGAGCAAAAGAAGACATGGCAGAAATGCTTTCTGGTTTTCAAAGAAAAGAAGGAAAAACAGAAGGTTGCGAAATTATTCAAGTAAAAGCTTGGGATTATCCTGCACTTCTAGACGCTTATGCTAGAGCCGAACATTTTGCAAGAACAGAATCTGTTCCTGTGGTAATTCACGTGACAGAAGTAACTCAACCACAAGGTCACTCTACATCTGGTTCTCACGAAAGATATAAATCTGAAGATAGATTGAGATGGGAAGCAGATTTCGACGGCTTAGAAAAATTTAAAGAATGGATTCTTAATTATTCTATTGAATTAGAAGGAAAAGAAGAAATTTTAGCTACAGTAGAAGAACTTGAAAATATAGAAAAAGAAGCGAAAAAGATAGCAAAAGACGGTCAGAAAAAAGCTTGGGAAAATTATAGAAATTCTATAGAAATTCTTAAAAATGAAGTACTTCCATTAGTAGAGAATCTAAAATCTCAGAATAGCGAAGTAGAAGTAGAAATGCAAAAATTCGGGGCATTGATTTCTTATGCTAAAAAGGATGTATTCAGTTTGATGAGAAAAGTTTTGCTTTTGACTAGAACTCATCAATCTACTGAAAGACAATGGCTTGCTTCTAAATTTGAACAACTTTTAGCGCAAGAAAAAGATAATTATTCTTCACACCTGTATTCAGAATCTGAATGGAAATCAACCAATGTAAAAGAAGTAAAACCAATTTACTCAGAAAATTCTGAAATGGTAGATGGAAGAGTAGTGGTAAGAAATAATTTTGATAAAATCTTTGAAAAATATCCTGAAACGTTGGTTTTCGGAGAAGATGCAGGGAATATTGGTGATGTAAACCAAGGTTTAGAGGGACTTCAAGAAAAATATGGCAAAGTAAGAGTAGCAGATACTGGTATTAGAGAAGCTACAATTTTGGGACAAGGAATTGGTATGGCGATGCGTGGACTTCGTCCGATTGCAGAAATTCAGTATTTAGACTATATTTTATATTGTTTACAAGGAATTAGTGATGATTTGGCAACACTTCATTACAGAACAAAAGGTGGACAAAAAGCACCAGTTATCATCAGAACTCGTGGTCATAGATTAGAAGGAATTTGGCATTCTGGTTCACCAATGGCTGGGATTATTAACCTAGTAAAAGGTGTTAATGTTTTGGTTCCTAGAAATTTGACTAAAGCAGCAGGTTTTTATAACACGTTGCTTCAGAGTGATGAACCAGCAATTATTGTAGAAACGCTCAATGGTTATAGATTAAAAGAAAAACAACCAGATAATTTAGGTGAGTTCACTGTTCCAGTTGGTAAAATAGAAGTAACTAAAGAAGGAAAAGATGTTACTTTAGTAACTTACGGTTCTACTTGGAGATTGGTAATGGAAGCTGCCGAAGAATTAGAAAAATTAGGAATTTCTGCGGAAGTAATTGATATTCAGTCTCTAATTCCATTTGATATTTCACATGAAATTGCAGAAAGCGTAAAGAAAACCAATCGTTTAGTAATTATAGACGAAGACGTAGAAGGCGGAACTTCTGCATTTATTCTTCAGCAAATTGTAGAAAAACAAAAAGCATTCAGATATTTGGATTCGGCTCCGTTAACGATTGCAGCAAATGATCATAGACCAGCTTATGCAAGTGATGGAGATTATTTCTCAAAACCTTCTGTAGATGATATGGTAGAGAAAATATATGCAGTTTTTCATGAAGCGAACCCTTCTCAATTTCCAAAAATTTAAAAAATGAAAATTTTATTTTTTATTATAACAGCTTTTACTCTTTCGAGTTGTGCTGTGGCAAAAATCCAAGATTGCCCAGAAGAAAAATTCATCAATAAAATGCCCAAAGTGATTGATGGAAACTCACAAACGCATAATGAATATTATATTTACAAAGGAGAAAGAAGAGAAATCAAGGAATTTGATGCCACCTGGATAGAGAAAAACTGCCCGAATATAAAAGTACAAGAAGTTTATTAAAAAACTAAAAATACTATGCCTTGCTAAAAATTAGCAAGGTTTTTTTTATAAATTTATTCTGATTTTCCAACCTATTTCTTAAAAGTTTCATCTATACTTTTAAATATCATTATTATGAACCAGGAATTACTCATTAAGTGCAAAAACAAAGACAGAAATGCTCAAAGGCAAGTTTATGCACAAAATGCAGGAAAATTATTTACCTTATGCAAAAGATATTTAAAAAATGATGAAGATGCTGAAGAAATTTTGGCAGATACCTTTTTTATTATTTTTACCAAGATTGATCAATTAAAAGATTCTGATTTTTTTGAAGCTTGGGCAAGAAAGATTGCGGTAAATAATTGTTTGCAATTGTTAAGAAAGAAAGACAAGTTAAAAATTTCTATAGAAGAAACTTTTATAGAGAAAACATTATCAACAGAAGCGAATAATTTTTCCTTTGAAAAAGATTTACTGTCTTTACTGCATTATTTGCCAGAAGGCTGTAGAACGATTTTTAATTTGTTTGTGATAGAGGGTTACCCTCATAAAGAAATTGCAGAAATGCTTTCTATTTCTGAAGGAACTTCTAAATCACAAGTGAATTTTGCAAGAAAAAAATTGCAAGAAATGTTACAATTTCAAAACATTTAATTTCAAAAAAATCTTAAAAAATGGAAAATTTTAATAAAAATATAGACGATTTATTCAATAGCGAAAGCAAAAAAGCTGAAGAGAATACTAATTTCCCCGGATTTGAAAAAGTTTGGGACAAAGTAGAACAAAAACTAGAAAAAAAAGAAAAGAAAAGAATCCTTCCGATTTGGTTTCCTTCCGGAATTGCGGCTACTTTAGTAATAGGATTGGGTGTTTTGTATTTGTACAATCAAAAAGAAGATTTGCCAGTAAAACCAGTTATTGCGCAACAAGAAACTTCACCTGAAAGTTCTGCGAAATCCAATATTATTAATAAACCACAGTCAGATGTACATAAGTTAGATGAAGAAATTCAAGAGCGAATTAAGAAAAATCCTATAGTTACTAAAGAAATTTTAGCTTATCAAAATACTTCAAATTCAGATAATACTGTAGAAATTATTCAGAATATTGTTCCAGAGAAGATGAAAACGGTTGATTTAGAATATATGAAAAATAGCAAGTATACAACTGATGAATACTATTTAAAAAAAATAGAAACTCCCGCAGTTTCTGCTATACCATTTCAAAATCAAGAAAATAGTTTGTCAAGAGCTAAAACTAAAAATATAAATGAATTGGTTGTTACAGCAATGGGAATTAAAAGAAAAGAACAATCTTTGGGATATGCTTCTGAAATAAATGTCGCTTCTCAACTTCAAGGCAAAGTTGCTGGGTTACAAATTTCTATTAACGCACCTAATATTCCAAATAAAAGTATTGTAATTAGAGGAGTACGTTCTATAGAATCATCATCTAAACCACTTTATGTAATAGATGGAACACCTTATGAAAATGTAGATTTACAAAAAATTTCATCAGACAAAATCAAATCCGTTAATATTCTGAAAGACAATGCTGCAACTTCTCTTTACGGAAGTAGAGGTTTAAATGGGGTCGTTGTAATAGATACTAAAGGTTTGTCGGATAAGGATATTAAAACGATTACAAGTTTTAGTCCTCAAAATAATAATGAGTCTTATGATTCTTGGGAAGAAAATCCATTTGAATTATCTACAAGTCAACCGCTGTCTACTTTTTCTATTGATGTAGATAATGCAGCATATTCTAATATTAGAAGAATGATAAACAATGGACAGATAGTAGATAAAAATGCAGTGAGAATTGAAGAAATGATTAATTATTTCAAATATAATTATCCGCAACCTTCAGTAAATGAGCCATTTTCTATTCATTCTGAATACAATGATTGCGCTTGGAATCCTCAACATAAAATTCTAAAAATTGGTTTACAAGGGAAAACTTTGGTAGAAAAAAACTTACCAAGTTCTAATTTGGTTTTTTTGATAGATATTTCTGGTTCTATGAATGCCGCCAATAAATTACCATTATTAAAGTCATCTTTTAAAGTTTTATTAGAAAGACTTCGTCCTCAAGATAAAGTAGCCATTGTTACTTATGCAGGAAACGCAGGAATTGCCCTGGAACCAACATCGGCTTCACAAAAAGAAAAAATTATGACCGCCCTAGAAAATCTACAATCTGGTGGAAGTACAGCTGGTGCAGAAGGTATAATTACAGCCTATAAATTAGCAGAAGAAAATTTTGTGAAAAATGGAAACAATCGAGTAATTCTCGCAACTGATGGCGATTTTAATGTAGGCGTTTCTAATAATGAAGATTTGAAAGCAATGATTGAAAATAAAAGAAAATCTGGTGTTTTCTTGACTTGTCTTGGTTTTGGAATGGGAAATTACAAAGACAATCGCTTAGAAATGTTGGCAGATAAAGGAAACGGAAATTATGCATATATTGATAATATTCAAGAGGCAAATAAATTTTTAGGAAAAGAATTTGCGGGGAGTATGTATGCAATTGCAAAAGATGTTAAAATTCAAATTGAATTTAATCCGAAATTAGTAAAAGCTTATAGATTAATTGGTTATGAAAGTAGAAAACTGAAAACAGAAGACTTCATAAATGATAAAATAGATGCCGGAGAATTAGGAATCGGGCATACGGTAACCGCTTTGTACGAAATTATTCCTGCAAATTCAACCTCTGAATTTTTACCAAAAGGAAGCGATTTAAAATATACTGAAGTAAAAACAAAAGACAATCTAGGAAGTGAATTGGCAACTATAAAATTCAGATATAAAAAGCCAAATGAAGAAGAGAGTAAAGAATTAATTCAAACAGTTTCTAATTCTCAAAAAGAGATTAATTCTGCTTCTTTAGATTTTAGATTTGCTAATGCAGTAGCTTGGTTTGGTTTGGTTCTGAGAGATTCTCAATACATTTCTAATAAAAATTTAGAGGATATTATCAACTTGGCAAAACAAGGGAAATCTAGTGATGAAGATGGTTACAGAGCAGAATTTATAAGATTGATGGAGAGTTACAAATCCATAAAAAATTAATATTACAAACTGGAGTAGAAATACTTCAGTTTTTTTTGGAATTATGATGTTGCTAAATCTATTGCTTTTTATGAAAGGTAGATTTCAGAATAGATTTTTTATAAAAAAGAGCTAAACTTTTGTTTTAAAAAATCATATTTATATCATAGTAAAACCCGAATTTTCTGAAAAATTCCGTAAATTCGCAAAAATTTAATCTCGAAATGAATTACGATATTATTGTTATAGGTTCTGGACCTGGTGGTTACGTAACCGCAATTAGAGCATCACAATTAGGTTTTAAAACTGCTATCATAGAAAAAGAAAATCTAGGTGGTATTTGTTTAAACTGGGGGTGTATTCCTACCAAAGCATTACTTAAATCTGCTCAAGTTTTTAACTATATAAAACACGCCGAAGATTACGGTCTTAATAAAGTAGAGGGAAGTTTTGATTTTCCTAATGTAATTGCTAGAAGTAGAGGAGTTGCTACTAAAATGAGTGGCGGAATTTCTTTCTTGATGAAGAAGAATAAAATTGACGTTATCATGGGAACTGCCAAAGTACAAAAAGGCAAAAAAGTTTCGGTAACAGACAAAGAAGGAAAAGTTACAGAATACGCTGCTAATCATATTATCATAGCTACTGGAGCTCGTTCTAGAGAATTACCAAATCTTCCACAAGATGGAGTAAAAGTAATTGGTTACAGACAAGCTTTGTCATTGCCTACTCAACCTAAATCTATGATTGTAGTAGGTTCTGGAGCAATCGGAGTAGAGTTCGCAGATTTTTATAATACAATGGGAACTAAAGTGACAATTGTAGAATTCATGCCAAATATCGTTCCTGTAGAAGATGAAGAAATTTCTAAACACTTAGAAAAATCTCTTAAAAAATCTGGAATTGATATCATGACCAATGCATCTGTAGAATCTGTAGATACTTCTGGAAACGGTGTTAAAGCCAATGTGAAAACCAAAGATGGAAACATTACATTAGAAGCAGATATTCTACTTTCAGCGGTGGGTATTGCTGCAAATATTGAAAATATTGGTTTAGAAGAAGTAGGAATTGCTACAGACAAGGGTAGAGTTTTGGTAAATGAATGGTACCAAACTTCTGTTCCTGGTTATTATGCAATTGGTGACATTATTCCTACTCAAGCTTTGGCTCACGTAGCTTCAGCAGAAGGAATTACTTGTGTAGAGAAAATCAAAGGAATGCACGTAGAAACAATTGACTACGGAAACATTCCAGGTTGTACTTACTGTCATCCAGAAATTGCATCTGTTGGTTTAACTGAAAAACAAGCTAAAGAAAAAGGATACGAAATTAAAGTTGGTAAATTCCCGCTTTCAGCATCTGGTAAAGCTACCGCAAATGGTAATACAGATGGTTTCATCAAAGTAATTTTTGATGCAAAATACGGAGAATGGTTAGGTTGCCACATGATTGGAGACGGTGTTACAGATATGGTAGCAGAAGCGGTGGTTGCTAGAAAATTAGAAACTACTGGTCACGAAATCATCAAATCTATTCACCCACATCCAACTGTTTCTGAGGCAATTATGGAAGCTGTAGCTGCTGCTTACGGAGAAGTGATTCACATTTAATATTTATGTAATAAATACAAAAAAACCACAGTTTTTGCTGTGGTTTTTTTAATTTTAACAAATGAAACTAATAATAATATGAAGAAAGAAATCGGGTTAGTACTTTCAGGTGGTGGAACTAAAGGAATTGCCGAAGCTGGTGCATTGAAATTTTTAGAAGAAAAAAATATTTTTCCAGAAGTCATTGCAGGAACGAGTGCTGGTGCAATTGTAGGAGGATTATATACTTTCGGGAAGTCTCCTGATGAGATTTTAGATTTTTTTAAATCGGTTTATTTTTTCAATTGGAAACATTTTACGCTTACTAAACCAGGATTTATCAATTCTGAAGTTTTTAGATTGTACTTGAAACCCATTATTGGAGAAATTAAAATTAAAGATTTAAAATTAGAATTGCTTATTACAGCGACTGATTTGGTTCAAGGCGTTACGCACGTTTTTGATGGAGACACTTATTTGCTTGATGCGATTATAGCTTCATGTTCGGTTCCTGGTTTGACCAGTCCGTTCCAAAAAGATGAAATGTTGTTGAGTGATGGCGGAATTTTGAATAATTTTCCTTCAAATCTCATCAGAGAGAAATGTGAAAAACTAATTGGAGTATATGTTTCGCCACTACAAGATATTGAAGGCAAACAGCTAAACAGCATCAAAGCTGTTTCTACCAGAGCTTATGAATTGCTGAGCCATAGTGTAGAAAATTATAAATTCAAAGATTGTGATTGGTTTATCTCTCCCAAAGAATTATCCAATTATGGAATGTTCGAGAGCAATAAAGCCCGAATGGACGAAATCTATAAGCTAGGTTATGACGAAGCCGTAAAAACTTTCCCCGAAAATTTTTAAAATTTTCTAAAAAACATATTTCGAATAGACTAAAACTCCTGTAATTAAGGAAAGTAGAGTAGCTGTTACTACACTTGCTGCTGCTAAATCTTTGATTAAGCCTATTTTTTCATTGAAATGTGGTTCTATGAAATCACAAATTTTTTCAATAGCTGTATTGATGATTTCCGCAATGAGGACTAAAAAACAAACGATAAAAATTAAAACAGTATCTGTAGAATTTAATTGAAAATAAACAATTAAAAATAAATTAATAACAAGTGCTAAAACTTCTAACTGAAAATTTCTTTCGGTTTTTAGCATCCAAAAAAGTCCTTTGAAAGCATAATAAACACTTTTGTAAAACGGAGGTCTTTTCATTACCAATTTTTATCAACCATGTAAATAAGTTGTGTCATAACCACAGTTCCCAATAATAATTCTCTGCGATTTACTTTTTCGAAAGTGTCTTCTGGAGTATGATGAATGTTAAAATATCTTTGTGAATCTGTTACCAATCCAGATGCAGGAATTTTAAGTTCTCTCAATGGCTCTATGTCTACGCCAGAATGGTCTCCTGCAAATTCATAAATTCCGTATGGGTTAAAAAGTTTTTCCCAAGATTTCATAGATTTGGCTTTGTCAGGATGCATTCCTAAGCTAAAACTTCTCGGTGTAAAACCTCCACTGTCACTTTCTAGAGCAAAAACGTGCGGTTCTTCAGATTTTTTTACCGTTTCCATATAAGTTCTTCCACCTCTTACGCCATTTTCTTCATTGGCAAAACAAACAACTCTTATGGTATGATTATTTTTGAGTTTTAAATTTTTGAAAGTTCTTAGAACTTCTATACTTTGTACAATTCCAGCACCATCATCATGAGCGCCTTCACCTACATCCCAAGAATCAAGATGTGCGCCAACTACAATTACTTTTTCGTCTGATTTTCCTTTGATTTCGCCAATGACAGATTTGGTCATCATTTGACCATTCATTCCACAATTAGAATTGAGAACGGCTTGAACTTTTTGTTTTTTGAGTAAAATTTCTTCTAAATAATCCGCAGATTCTGCACCGATAGCTACAGCAGGAATTTTAGGAATTCCGTCTTCGTAACGAGTAGAACCAGTATGAGGAACATCGTCAAAAGAAGAAGTAAGTGAACGAATAATTACCGCTTTTCCGCCTTTTTTTGCTACTTCAGATGGAGTAACTCTTCTGTATTTTCCAGCGTCTCCATAAGCTTGTCCAGTTACCACAAACTCTTGTTTAAAGGCATAGTTGAAAAACACAATTTTATCTTTTACAGCATAATCTGGTAATTTTTCGAAATCTTCTAAAGTTTTTACTAAAATTACTTCTCCTTCTAAATCTTTACCTTTGGTTCCTTCAGAATTGCCTAAGGAAAGCATCTTTACTTCTTTCCATTTTCCGTGATTCACTTTTAATTTTAAAGATTCATCACCGCGAGTCCATACGTTTACCATTACAGGTTGAAACCAAACTTGGTCTGCACCAGCTTCTAGCAGTTTTTTCATCGCCCAGTCTGCAGATTTTTCGTAATTACTGCTTCCGGATAATCTGCTGCCAATGTCTTTGGTCAATTCTCTAAGGTCTTCATAAGATTTACCATTGACCAAAATTTCGTCTGAAATTTTCTTGAATTGAAGAGAATCTTGCTTGAAATTTTGAGACCAAAAAAATCCGCCCAAAAAGAGCGGAAGTATATAAAGTAGTTTCTTCATGTTGTGATTTCTTTTTGGAAATCTAAAAGTACTATTTTTTTGTAATAAATCAAGAAAAATTACCAATCCATGTCGTACATTAACAGTGCAGTAACCAATTTTGGCTCTATGTAAGTACATTTTGGAGGCATTTGTAAATTCTGATTTGCTAGTTTGGTAATATCATTAAAACTTACTGGGAACAATCCAAAGCCAACGGAATAATCGCCAGAATCTACTTGTTCTTTAAGCTTGATGATGCCTTCAATATTAGAATTTCCTTTTACAAAATTCATTTTGCTGTTTTCTTCTTCCTCATAATCATTAATTCCGAGAATAGGTTTAAAAATGTATTTGTCTAATAAATGATGGTCTACATTGTCTAATCCTTGGTCTAAATCTCTGAGATTATGTTTTACGTGCAGTGAATAAAATTTACCGCCTAAATACATAGAAATGTGGAATTTCTGTGAAGGATAGTAAGCGTTTTCACCTTTTTCGTGGATTAGGAAGTTCTCTGATACTTTTTGTAAAAATTCTTCTTCAGAATTTCCGTTTAAATCTTTTACAACTCTGTTATAGTCATTAATTTTAATCGATTGACTAGAAACAATAAAACTGAAAACAAAATTATAAGGTTCATTGCCATTATGTCTTTTGTTTTTTTCTTTGTGTTTTTGAGCGTATAATGCTGCAGACGCAATTCTGTGGTGACCATCTGCTACATAAAAAGAATCAATTTGGTCTATTACTTCTTTAAATTGCTGAAGTTTTAGACGATTGTCTATTCTCCATACTTTATGTCTTACTCCAGTTTCGTCTGTATGATTAATGATGGGAACGTTTTTTTCTTCGTGATTCATCAGTAATTCTATTTTAGAATTAGCTTGATAGGTAAGAAGAACTGGTTCTGCTTGAAGTGAAACTTTCTCTAAGAAATGAGCTAGTTTTTCTTTTTTATAAGTAAGGGTAGATTCATGTTTTTTAATTTTTCCGTTCCAGAAATCTTCCACACTTGTCAATCCTAATAATCCTCTGAAAACAGATTTATTGGGTAAAATTTGTTCATACAAATAATAAGAAGAGCTGTCTTGAAGAAGTTTATTGTCGCCCAACATTTCTTCGTAATTGCTTCTTACTTTTCGTAGATTTCTATCAACATCTTTCGATTTGCTGCATACATATGGTTTAATCATCTGTATGTAAGAAGAGTCTTCCGTCGCTTTTTTATTGATTTCTTCCTGCGTAAAATTATCCAAAGGATGAGTTGGGAATTTATCAATATAATCAGGGTGCGGTCTAACTCCTCTAAATGGTTTAAAAACTGGCATGTTCTACGTTTAATTAATTTGAGGTTTTATATAGTTTAATTTTTTAAATTTTGCGAATATAATAAATTTTTAAATTATATAAGTTTTTGTAAGTCAATAATTTGTTGTGCTAATTCTGTTCCTATTCTTTCTTGGGCTTCTAAAGTGCTTCCACCAACATGCGGAGAAAGCGAAAGCGAAGGATTCATCAGAATCTGAATTTCCGGTTTTGGTTCGGTTTCGAAAACATCTAGAGCAGCTCCCGCTACTTTTTTATTTTCTATATAATCAATGAGTGTTACTTCATTGATTACACCACCTTTTGCAGTATTTACAATGAAAACGCCATCTTTCATCATTTCAAATTCTGGCGTATCTATTATATATTCATTAGTTTCTGAAGTATTAATGCTGATGAAATCTAGCTCTCTTAGAAACGCTTCCATATCATTGGTAGAAGTGAATTCAAAATCAATAGTTCTTCCGTCAAAAAATTCTAAAGAAATGGTATCTGTTTTAGGTTTTCTGGTGTAGAAAATAATTTTCATTCCAAGACCTATTCCTATTTTGGCAACTTCTTTTCCGATGTTACCAAAACCAATAATTCCTAGCGTTTTGCCTGAAAGTTCTGTTGCTTTTTCGTAAGATTTTTTGAGAAACGCAAATTTAGAATCACCTTCTAAAGGCATATTTCTATTAGAATCGTGCAAAAATCTAATCAAAGTCAGAAAATGTGCAAAAACTAATTCGGCTACAGATTTAGCAAAAGCGTTTGGAGTATTAATGACATGAATTCCTTTAGATTTGGCGTATTCTACATCTATATTATCCATTGATTCGCCACCTTTTCCTACAATTTTCAAACTCGGACAAGCATCTATAAGTTCTTTAGTTACTTGTGTAGCGTTTTTAACCAATAAAACTTCAACTTGATTTTCATTGATAAAAGGAATGAGGTGTTCCTGAGAAACTCTGTTGTCAAGAAGATTTAATCCAGCTTCTTTTAAAACTTCTTCTCCAGAATTTGAAATACCGTCGTTTGCTAAAATTTTCATATTTTTCTTTAGATTTTAAATAGATTTCATAACATCTACCAAAACCTGTACGCTTTCTATTGGTAATGCATTGTAAAGACTTGCTCTGTAACCACCTAAACTTCTGTGTCCGTTTAATCCATTGATTCCAGCAGCTTTCCAAGCGTTGTCAAAAGCTTCTTTTTTAGATTCGTCTGTAATTTTGAATGAAACATTCATTAAACTTCTATCTTCTGGAACGCAGAAACATTCAAATAATTGATTTCTGTCTATTTCATCATAAAGAAGTTTCGCTTTAGCAATATTTCTTTCTTCTGCAGCAGCTATTCCGCCATTGTTTTCTAACCATTGTAGGGTAATTAGTGAAGCATATACTGCAAAAACTGGTGGCGTATTAAACATAGATTCTTTCGCTACATGTTGAGCGTAATCTAAGTATGAAGGAATAACTCTGCCTGATTTTCCTAGAATTTCTTTTTTTACCACCACTAGAGTAGTTCCAGCTGGTCCCATATTTTTTTGAGCACCTGCATAGATTAGGTCAAATTTAGAATAATCAATCACTCTAGAGAAAATATCCGAACTCATGTCAGAAACCATTAACGTATTGGCTTTTGGAAAATCTTTGATTTGAGTTCCATAGATGGTATTGTTAGAAGTGCAGTGGAAATAATCATATTCTGCACCTACTTCTTCAATTTTTGGAATGTAAGAATAATTTTCTTCCTTAGAAGAACCGATTATATCTACTGTTCCTAATTTTTTGGCTTCTTTAATTGCATTGGCAGCCCAGTTCCCAGAATCTAAATAAGCAGCTTTTCCGTTTTCTTTCATCAAGTTAAATGGAACCATCGCAAATTGTAAACTTGCGCCTCCACCTAAAAATAATACTTCGTAGTCATCATTAAGATTCATTAATCTTTTTACGATGGCTCTGGCTTCATCCATTACTGCGATAAAGTCTTTGCTACGGTGAGATATTTCTAAAATTGAAAGTCCCATTCCGTTAAAGTCTAAAATAGCTTCTGCTGATTTTTGGAAAACTTCTTGAGGGAGAATGCAGGGGCCTGCACTGAAATTATGTTTTTTCATATTTTTATTGAGAATGATAGTAATTTTATTGAAACAAAAAATCCCGCTCATGCAGAATGAAGCGGGATTTTTTTAATTTTTATTCGCCGTGTAAAAATGCTTTTTTACCTAAAAGTTCTGCGTCCGTTTCTACATGGTTGTCATCTGGAACACAACAGTCTACCGGACAAACCGCTGCGCATTGTGGTTCTTCGTGGAAACCTTTACATTCGGTGCACTTATCTGGAACAATGTAGTAAACATCATCACTTACAGGTCTTTGAGGCGCATTAGCATCCATTGTTAAACCTGATTTCAAAGTTACGGTTCCTTTTAAACTGGTTCCGTCTGAAGCTTTCCAGTCTACAGCTCCTTCATAAATCGCGTTATTAGGGCATTCTGGTTCGCAAGCTCCACAATTAATACATTCGTCTGTTATTATAATAGCCATTGCTAGGTATTTTTTTTAAATTTGCACAAAATTAGTAAATTTCAGTTGATTTGGAAAAGTTTTGCATGGTAAAACTTATCTTTTTTGAGGTAATTTTTAATAATAAGTGCAAAAATAATAGGATTAAATAAATAAAATGAAACAAGATCTCAAAATACAGGGTTTAAGTAAATTAGGACATTATCTTCAACAGTTTTTACAAAAATCAGAAATTGATTATACTCATGATGAGCAAGAACTAGCCGCATTAATGAGACGAAGCGAGGTAGAAAACCCTTGGTTTACTCAAGAAAACATAAGGTTTTGTTTTAAAAATTGGGCAGATATTTTAACCGAAGAAAATATAAAAAATTGGCTTGCAGAATATCAGGTTTCTCAAATATCTAAAAAAGTAGGATTGATTTTGGCGGGAAATATTCCTTTGGTAGGCTTTCATGACGTGATGTGTGTGATTCTAAGTAATCATATTCCGTTGATTAAACTTTCTTCTAAAGATAGGCTTCTTTTGCCTTTCTTTTTGAAAAAATGGGGTGAATTTTCTGAGTGGAATTTAGAATTTCAAATCGTAGAAAGATTGACGGAATATGATGCGGTAATTGCTACAGGAAGTAATAATACGGCGAGATATTTAGAATATTATTTTAAAGATGCTTTGTCTATTATTAGAAAAAACAGAACTTCCGTAGCGGTAATTAAAGGAGATGAAACTGATGAAGAATTGCAATTATTGGCAGAAGATATTTTCAGATATTTTGGTTTAGGTTGTAGAAATGTAACGAGACTTCTTATCCCGAAAGATTATGAATTAAGCAGACTTTTTGAAAACTTTTTAGGTTTCAAAGACGTAATTAATCATCATAAATATGCCAATAACTATGATTATAACAAAGCAATTTATCTCTTGAATCTAGAAAATTTTTGGGATAATAATTTTGTGATGCTCAAAGAAGATAATGCGCTATTTTCGCCGCTTTCTGTGCTTAATTTCAGCAGATACGAAAGTGTAGAAGAAGTTCACGCTTTTCTCGTGGAAAATGAATCAAATATTCAGTGTGTGGTAGCAAAACCAGAATTGGGGATAGAAAATTCTGTAAACTTTGGAGATGCTCAAAATCCTAGTCTCAATACTTATGCAGATAATATTGATACGATGGCTTTTTTAAGTGTGGTATAAATATTTTTTCTATTTTTAACAATTAAAATTTTTAAAAACAAATATCTATGGAAATTCAAACTACATTAGTTTCTCAAGCTACTGATATTGAGAAAGGAGAATTCTACAAAAAAACGTATTTACATGTTGCTTTTGCACTTTTAGCATTTGCGTTGGTAGAATACATTTTATTATTCAACATTCCAGAAGAGTATATCATTGCGATGGTTTCTCAAAAATTTGCTTGGTTATTCATTTTGGGGTTATTTTGGTTAGGTTCTACATTAGCGAATAAATGGACGCTTTCTCAAAGTAAAAATGTTCAGTATTTAGGCTTAGCTTTTTATGTTTTACTAGAAGCGATTATCTTTTTGCCTATGATTTATTTGGCTGTAGTGTACACAGAAAGTATAGAGGTTTTAAAACAAGCTGCGCTCCTTACTTTAGCTTTATTTGGAGGCTTAACAGCTGTTGCTTTTTTAAGCAATAAGGATTTTTCTTTCCTGAAAAATGTTATTGTAATAGGAGGTTTTGTTTCTCTAGGATTAATCGTAATTGCAATCCTTTTTGGATTTAATTTAGGATTATGGTTTTCACTAGGAATGGTTTTATTGGCTTCGGCAAGTATTTTATACGAAACACAGAAATTAAAAGATGTTTATTCTCCTAATCAATATGTAGGAGCGTCACTACAATTATTTGCTTCAATCATGCTTCTTTTCTGGTATATTTTAAGAATTCTATCAAGTAGAAAATAAACCAATTTAAAATAAAATTAAAAAAAATCCAGATTATTTAAAATCTGGATTTTTTTTCGTTTAATTCTGTTTTGAAAATCATCACGCTTTCCCCGAATTTTCGAGCGATTATTTCAGAAAGATTGTAGAGTTCAGTTTCTGTGAATTCTTGTCTTTTTTCATCACTTTCGAAGATGAGAAGGAGGTTAGTGTTCTTGCCTTCGGTAAGCATTTCGGTATTTACTTCAGAAAGAATGTATTTTTCTACGTCTATAAAGTTTTCAACTAAAGTCATCAATTCATTCTCTAAATACTGTTCCCAAGTCTGCAATTGGCTTTCTACAGTATGGAATGTTATGCTTAAAATGCTCATTTTTCTTATTTTTGGAAATTATTTTGCAAAAATACTCAAAAATGACAAAAGGAATTCTCACCGTTCTACTTTTATTGATTTCTAATATTTTCATGACGTTTGCGTGGTATGGTCATCTCAAATTTCAAGAATGGGGTTGGATGAAAAAATCTGTACTTTGGTCAGTTATTTTGATTAGTTGGGGTTTTGCCTTGTTTGAGTACATCTTTCAAGTCCCAGCTAATAGATTGGGTTTTAGAGAAAATGGTGGTCCTTTTACCTTGTTTCAGTTGAAAATTATACAAGAAGTAGTTACGCTGGTTGTTTTTACCGTATTTGCAGTGTTTTTCTTTAAAAATGAATCGTTTAAATGGAATCATTTAGCGGCTTTTATCTGTTTGGTTTTGGCGGTTTATTTTGTTTTCAAAAAATGATAAATATTAGCTTATTTGTGGATAACAAATTGTGAATTTCCGTCAATTTTTTCGGCATTTTTTCGTATATTCGTGCGTTATTTAAAATTGAAAAATTTAGAAATCAGTTTATTTTGTTATAAGCTTGATTTTCAAATAATTAAAAAATAAAGTATGCATAAAGAAGGAGAAAGACTAATTCCTATCAACATCGTTGATGAAATGAAATCCTCTTACATTGATTACTCAATGTCGGTAATTGTTTCCAGAGCGTTACCAGATGTAAGAGACGGCTTAAAACCTGTTCACAGAAGAGTTTTATACGGGATGTATGGTTTGGGCGTTTTTTCGAACAGAAAATATTTAAAATCTGCAAGAATTGTAGGGGATGTTTTAGGTAAATATCACCCTCATGGAGATTCTTCAGTTTATGATGCGATGGTGAGAATGGCGCAACCATGGAGTTTGCGTTATCCGCAAGTAGATGGTCAAGGTAACTTCGGTTCTATGGACGGAGATCCACCAGCTGCAATGCGTTACACCGAAGCGAGATTAAAGAAAATTTCAGACGAAATTCTTTCTGATTTAGATAAAGAAACGGTAGATTTTCAGAATAACTTTGATGATTCATTAACTGAGCCAAAAGTTCTTCCTACCAAAATTCCTAATCTTTTAGTAAACGGAACTTCGGGGATTGCTGTAGGTATGGCTACCAATATGGCGCCACACAATTTATCTGAAGCTGTAGATGCAATTTGCGCTTACATTGATAATAAAGAAATCACTATTGATGAATTGATGAAGCATATTATTGCTCCAGATTTTCCAACAGGTGGTATTATTTATGGCTATGAAGGAGTAAGAGATGCTTTCCATACAGGAAGAGGAAGAATTGTGCTTCGAGCTAAAGTAAGTTTTGAGGAAATAGGCAATAGAAATGCCATCATCGTTACCGAAATCCCTTACCAAGTGAATAAAGCAGAGATGATTGCCAGAACTGCAGAATTGGTAAAAGATGAAAAAATTCCTGGAATTTATGAAATCAGAGATGAGTCTGACAGAAATGGTCTTAGAGTAGTTTATGAATTGAAGAACGATGCGATTCCAAATGTTGTTCTTAACTTATTGTATAAATACACTTCGCTTCAGACTTCTTTCTCTGTTAATAATATCGCTTTAGTTCATGGTAGACCAGAACAATTAAATCTAAAAGATATTATTCATCATTTTGTAGACCACCGTCACGAAGTGATTGTGAGAAGAACGGAATATGAACTTAGAAAAGCAAAAGAAAGAGCGCATATTTTAGAAGGTTTTATGAAGGTAATTGGTTCGCAAGAATCTCTTGATAAAGCCATCGCGATTATTCGTCATTCTGCAAATCCACAAGAAGCGAAAGAAGGATTAATTGCAGAATTTGAACTTTCAGAAATTCAAGCTCAAGCGATTCTAGATTTACGTCTAGCTCGTTTAACAGGAATGGAGCTTGATAAAATTAGAGCTGAATATGAAGAAATTATGGCTTTAATAAAAGATTTGGAAGATATCTTGACTAATGAACCAAGAAGATACCAAATCATCAAAGATGAATTGCTGGAAATTAAAGAAAAATACGGTGACGAAAGACGTTCAGAAATAGATTATTCAGGTGGAGAAATGTCTATCGAAGACTTAATTCCAGACGAAAAAGTAGTTCTTACAATTTCTCACGCTGGTTATATTAAGAGAACACCACTTTCTGAATATAAAGTTCAAAGTAGAGGTGGAGTTGGTAACAAAGCTGCTACCACTAGAGATGCAGATTTCTTAGAATACATTGTTTCGGCGACGAATCACCAATACATGATGTTCTTCACCGAAAAAGGAAAATGTTTCTGGTTAAGAGTTTTCGAAATTCCTGAAGGTTCTAAAACAGCGAAAGGAAGAGCAGTTCAGAACTTAATTAACATAGAACCAGATGATAAAATCAGAGCATACATCAGAACCAATGATCTAAAAGATGTAGATTATGTAAATTCTATGTATGTAGTAATGGTGACTAAAAATGGTATCATCAAGAAAACTTCTCTTGAGCAATATTCTAGACCTAGAGTAAATGGTATTAACGCTATTGAAATTAGAGAAGATGACCAATTATTAGAAGCTAAATTAACTACAGGAACTTCTGAAATCATGATTGCGACTAAAGATGGTAAATGTATCAGATTCCCAGAAGAGAAAGTAAGAGCAGTTGGTAGAAGTTCTATTGGAGTGCGTGGTGTAGATTTATCTGATGGAGATGAAGTAATTGGCATGATTGTGGTAAATGATATCGAGAATGAAACGGTATTGGTCGTTTCGGAGAAAGGATATGGTAAACGTACCGCAGTAGAAGATTATAGAATTACCAATAGAGGTGGAAAAGGAGTAATCACGCTTAATATTACTGAAAAAACAGGAAATCTTATTGCGATTCAGTCGGTTACAGATGAAGATGGTTTGATGATTATCAATAAATCTGGAGTTGCCATCAGAATGGGAATGGACGACCTAAGAGTAATGGGTAGAAATACTCAAGGAGTAAGAATGATTAATTTGAAAAATAATGACGAGATTGCTGCTGTAGCAAAAGTAATGATGGACAAAGAAGTAGAAGAAGAAACTGAAGAGACAGTAGAGAATAACGACGAAGAAACTCAGAATCAAGCTCCTCTAGAATCTCAAGAAGATACATTAAATAAGAACGAAGAAGAATAGTATTATATTGAGGACAAGCCATAAACTTGTCCTTTTTTAAAAATTTAATTTTTACATTATGAAAAAAATAATTTTAAGTGCAGCAGTTATTGCCTTTGGTTTTTCATTTGGACAAAAAAAAGAAATTTCAGCTGCTTTCAAAGCAATCGAAGCAAATGATACTGCTACAGCAAATACACAGATTGGTGCTGCAGATGCAATTTTAGGTGGTAAAACTTACCTTTTAGAGCCTACCATTTTAGAACAATATTATTATGCTAAAGGTCTTGGACTTTTAAATACAGGTAAAGTTTCTGAAGGTGCAGAAGTATTAGCGAATATCACTGCACTTGGAAAATCTAAAATTTATGTAGGTAAGAACGCAGAGAAACAAAAAGTGTATTACGTAGGTAAGCAAGCTGCGGATGCATCTGGAGTGGCTAATCTTAAAGAAGAAACTTACGCACCTACACTAGTAGGAAATCTTGGAGCAAAGATTAATCCGCTTTTGACTAAAGCTAATGAAGAAGCTATGGCTGCTTATAATGCGAAAAACCATGAAGTAGCAGGAAAAAAATTCTTAGAAGTAAATAATTTATTAGCTGCAGCAGGTAGTGAAGATAAACTATATAAATATTATGCAGGTGTATCTTATGCTCAAGGTCAAAAAAATGTAGAAGCTGCTAAGGTTTATAATGAGTTAATTAATGAAGGTTATACTGGTGTAAAAACTGAATATAAAGCAAAAAATAAGAAAACAGGAGCAGTAGAAAATCTTGATAAAAACTCTTTTGAGCTTTATAAAAAAATGGGTGCTACTGGCGATTATACTGATTTCAAAACAGAAAACACTCCAAGTGTTGAACAAGAATTATATGAAACAGCGGTTGCTTTAGAAATTGAAAATCAAAATTATGATTCTGCTTTAGCATTAATTGATAAAGGATTAGCCAAATTTCCAAAAAGTAGTAAATTAACAGAACAACAAGGTACGGTTTACTACAAATCAGGGAAAATGGATCAGTTCATGGCTAATCTAAAAGATCAAGTTACTAAAAATCCTAACGATAAAGTTTCTTGGTATAATTTAGGAGTTTTAGCAAGTAAAGATCCAAGCAAATTAGCTGAAGCCGAAGGTTATTTCAAAAAATCTTTAGAAATTGACCCTAACTATGTAGAAGCTCTACAAGGTATGGTATTCAATATCTATGTAAATGGAGATGATAAAGCAATAGAAGCAATTGATGCAGCTAGAAAAGCAAAAAAAATGGATGTATTCAATAAATTATTAGGTGAAAGAAGAGCTAAATTAAGCAAGGCTATTCCTTATGCAGAGAAAATTTATTCTCTTAACCCTAAAGATGTAGAAATTGTATCTTTATTAAAAGGTTTATATCAAACTTCACATAATGATGCTAAATTCCAAGAAATGAAAGCAGTAGAAGCTGCTCTAAAAGCTGGAAAATAATTGATATTTCAATACATAAAAATAAAATCCCGAAGAAATTCGGGATTTATTTTTTTACCAATAGTTTCTCACAAACCATTTTGCTGAGAACTTCTGTTCTATCTGAAAAATCTATCTGCATAGAACCATCAAATTTCTCTATATTTTTAATTAAAATTTCTGCACCTAAAGCTAAATTTCTCTGGTTGAGGTAATTCAGAAAATCATCTGTAGAAATAGTCACAGAAGTAAGAATTACTGTTTCATTTATTTTACACTCACTTAGTTTTTTAAGATTTTGAGTGATAATGATACCGTCTTTGTCTGGAATAGGTTCACCATGAGGATCTACTTTTGGAAAATTGAGGATTTCATCCATCTTGTCAAAAAAATCTTCAGAGTGTACATGTTCTAATTGTTCTGCAATTTCGTGCACATTTTCCCAACCGAATCCCATTTTTTCAACCAAAAACATTTCTGTTAATCGATGTTTTCTTACCACTATAGCCGCTTCTTTTCTTCCCAATTCTGTTACTCTTATTGGTTTATAGGTCTCGTAGATTACCCAATTTTTGTCTGCAAACTTTTTCATCATGCTGTTTACAGAAGGCATTTTGATTTGTAAAAATTTGCTTAATTCATTTACAGTAACCTGATTTTCAGAATCTAATAGATGGAAAATGGCTTTTAAATAGTTTTCTTCGGTAAGGGAATTCATGTTGTTAGATGTAATATTTTTCAAATCTAACATTTTATTTTTACATAAAAAAACCTCCAATTGCTTGGAGGTAAAAACTAATAACCATGAAAACTCAAATTAAACATGAGAATCGTTATTAATATTGCAAATAACGTGCCAAAAGAAAATGGCTCTCTTTGAAATAAGTTTCCTTTGCAAAAGTACAAAAAAATCTTACATTTGCAAAAAATATTTTAAAAAAATTATGTCAGGTAACATTACATTTACAATGATTAAGCCAGATGCGGTTGCAGATGGGCACATTGGAGCAATTTTAGGGAAAATTGCAGAAGCTGGATTTACATTCAAAGCATTAAAATTAACTCAATTAACAGTTGCAGATGCTAAAAAATTCTATGAAGTACATGCAGAAAGACCTTTCTACGGAGAATTAGTAGAATTTATGTCTTCTGGACCAATC
The DNA here is from genome assembly GCF_056313765.1 of Cloacibacterium sp. DMC96. Classification (NCBI taxonomy): domain Bacteria; kingdom Pseudomonadati; phylum Bacteroidota; class Flavobacteriia; order Flavobacteriales; family Weeksellaceae; genus Cloacibacterium; species Cloacibacterium sp. DMC96. The sequence goes on from NZ_JBQUZQ010000001.1 coordinate 922,655, forward strand.
GTAGCTGCGGTTTTAGAAAAAGAAAATGCAGTAGAAGATTTCAGAAAACTAATCGGTGCTACCAATCCTGCAGACGCGGCAGAAGGAACCATTAGAAAGATGTTTGCAAGAAGCGTAGGCGAAAATGCAGTTCATGGTTCAGATTCTGATGAAAATGCTCTAATTGAAGCGCAATTCCATTTTTCTGGAAGAGAAATTTTCTAATCAAATATTTTTACCCAAAATTTATAAAAAAAGTTCGAGAATTTTCTCGAACTTTTTATTTTTATATCTCTTTAAGTAATTTTAAACTTTTAACAGTTCAATTGTTCTTTCTGGATTTTCACTGGCGAAAATAGCATTTCCCGCTACCAGAACATCTGCGCCAGCTTCGAAGAGTTTTGGAGCGTTTTCGGTATTTACACCGCCGTCTATTTCGATGAGCGCTGTAGAATTATTCTCCAGAATCAATTCTTTGGTTTCTCTGATTTTTTTGTAGGTGTTTTCTATAAATTTTTGTCCACCAAAACCAGGATTTACGCTCATCAATAAAACCAAATCTACTTCGGTAATAATATCTTCTAATACCCAAACTGGAGTAGAAGGATTAAGTACTACACCAGCTTTTGCACCTTTGTCTTGAATGAAATTAATGGTTCTGTGAAGATGTGTACACGCTTCATAATGTACAGAAACTAAGTCTGCGCCGTAATTGATAAATTCTTCTACATATTTTTCAGGCTCTACAATCATAAGATGCACATCAACAAATTTTTTGGCGTGTTCTTGAATCGCTTTCATCACTGGGAAGCCAAAAGAAATATTAGGGACGAATCTTCCATCCATTACATCTACGTGAAACCAATCTGCTTGACTGTGGTTGATCATTTCTATATCACGCTGTAAATTCCCAAAATCTGCAGATAAAACTGAAGGTGCAATAAGTTTTGTTTTCATTTTATTTTTTACTTCTTTCGTTTAGATTTTTAAAGTATTGATATAAAAAAAGATAGCGAATTGCTATCTTTTTTGCGTTTTGCTGATAGCTGAATGCTTACAGCTTTATTATTTTCCTAAATAAGACTTCAAGATTTTGCTTCTAGAGTTGTGTTTCAATCTCTTAATTGCTTTTTCTTTAATCTGTCTTACTCTTTCTCTCGTTAAGTCGAAAGTTTCACCTATTTCTTCTAGAGTCATTGGATGTTTTCCGTTGAGGCCGAAATATAATCTTACCAAATCTGCTTCTCTTGGAGTAAGCGTTTGTAAAGCTCTTTCAATCTCTATTTGTAGAGATTCTAGCATTAAGTCTTTATCAGGACTTGGAGATTCACCAGAACGTAAAACGTCATATAAGTTAGAATCTTCTCCTTCTACTAATGGTGCGTCCATAGAAAGGTGACGACCAGAGTTTTTCATAGATTCTTTAATATCTTCTTCGCTCATGTCTAGAACTTCTGCCAATTCTTCTGGTGAAGGTGGTCTTTCGTTTTCTTGTTCTAAGTGTGCGTAAGCTTTGTTGATTTTATTGATTGAACCAATTTTGTTCAAAGGTAATCTTACAATTCTAGATTGCTCTGCAAGAGCTTGTAAGATAGATTGTCTAATCCACCAAACTGCATAAGAAATAAATTTGAAACCTCTGGTTTCGTCATATCTTTTAGCAGCTTTCATTAGGCCAAGGTTTCCTTCGTTAATAAGGTCAGGAAGAGATAATCCTTGGTTTTGATATTGTTTTGATACAGACACCACGAAACGCAAGTTGGCTTTAATCAACTTTTCTAGAGCAGCTCTGTCTCCGTTACGGATTCTTTGAGCGAGTTCTACTTCTTCGTCTGCTGTGATGAGTTCTACTTTACCAATTTCTTGCAAATATTTGTCAAGGGAAGCGGTTTCTCTATTGGTAACCTGTTTTGTAATTTTTAACTGTCTCATATCTTATTATACGTTCATTATAACGAAAAGGTTACACACTTTATTGAAAATAATGAAAAAACAGCTAAATTTTATAGAAAAAGCCAATAATTCGGGCGCCATTTCCAGCTTTCGCCAGTCGCTATCTCAAAAGCCAATCCTAATTCCCATATTTTTTGAGATGAGCTCCAACAATGGCTCAATCTGGGGCGCAGTTTCCGTATTTTAACACATTCTGAAATAAATATAATTTTTCTTATATTTTTATGTGATATTTCATATTTTTTCCTTAATAATATTTAATTTAGTCCTATGAAATATTCTTTTAAAAACGACTATTCAGAAGGTTGTCATCCCAGCATTTTAGAAGCGTTACTGCGTACCAATTCCTCTCAACAAAATGGTTATGGTTTAGATGATTATTGCGCAGAAGCAGAAAAACTCATTCTTCAAAAAGCAAATGCTCCTCATTCCAAAGTTCATTTTGTAAGTGGAGGAACTCAAGCCAATTTATTGGTGATTTCAGCAATTCTAAGACCTCACGAAAGTGTGGTTTCTGCAACTACTGGTCATATTTTTACCAATGAAGCAGGTGCGATAGAAGCAACTGGTCACAAAGTTCATGGGGTAGAAACTCCCGATGGAAAACTGAAACCAGAAGATATTCAGAAAGTGTTAGATGTTCATACCAATGTTCCTCATCAATTAAAACAAAAGTTGGTTTATATTTCTAATTCTACCGAAATTGGAACGATTTATACCAAAAAAGAACTGGAAGATTTATCAAATTTTTGCAAAGAAAAAAATCTATATTTATTTATGGATGGTGCCAGATTAGGACACGCTTTAACGGCAGTAAGCAATGATGTAACGTTAGAAGATGTAGCGAAGTTTACAGATGTTTTTTATCTTGGCGGAACCAAAAACGGAGCTTTATTAGGTGAAGCAATCATTATAAACAGACAAAGTCTGCAAGAAGAATTCGGGTTTCATATCAAGCAAAAAGGTGCAATGCTCGCGAAAGGAAGATTACTCGGAATTCAGTTTCAAGAGTTGATGAAAGACGATTTATATTGGGATTTAGCGAAACATGCCAATCAACAAGCCATGAAAATCAAGCAAACTTTCAAAGAAATAGGTTGTGAATTTTTAGCGGAAACAGATACCAATCAGATTTTCCCAATTTTAGAAAATTCTCAAATTGAAAAACTTTCAGAGCAGTTTGATTTTTATGTTTGGAAGAGAATAGATGCACAAAAATCAGCCATTAGAATAATTACTTCTTGGGCTACAGAAACCGAAGTGGTAGAACGTTTTTGTCAAGAAATAATTAAATTGAAATCAATATGAAAAAAATATATTATTTGTTTATCCTTTACTGTAATTTGGGTCTTGCTCAAGAAATGAAAGATGTAGACAAACTTACAAAAGATGTTTGTAATTCTATTATCAATAGTAGAGAGAAAGACGATTCTATCAAGTTTCAATATGCTTTTTATGAAAATTTTATCCTTTTTAAAGAAAAATTCAAATTATCAGAGTTAAATGATGATTTAGCTCAAAAAATTGATATTAGACTTCAAAAAAATTGTGATTGGTATCAAAAATATTTATCCAAATTATCGGGGTATTATGATAAGAGTGATTGGAAAATATTAGACCAAAAACCCGAAATTAAAGCAACAGCTAATGAATGTAAAGATTTTTTCAAAAAACATTCAAAGTTTTATTATTTTGAATCTGAAGGAGATAAAACTTTAGTGGATGTTTCAAATAACTTTTGGACTGATAAATTTACAGATGGCACCTACTCAAAACTAAGCTTTAAATTAAAAGATTGTCATTTTGAATTGCAATTTTTAGAAAGTAATAATGAGGCTCGAAGTGTATTTAGTTCAAAAGGTGATATTTATTATTATGACATTATAAATATTGAAAATCAAGTATTAACAGTGATTGGATATCAAAAAAATTCTTCAAAATATTATCAATTTAAATTGTACTCAATAGATTAACAAATGAAAAAACTTATACTTTCAATTTTTTTAATTCCTGCTGTATTTTCTGCGCAACAAACTGTTTCCAGAGATGCAGAAATTGCGAATTATGTGTCTCAAGTAAGCGCAGATTCTTTAAAATCTCATATCAATAAATTGGTGAGTTTTGGTACTCGTCATACGATGAGTTCTACGACTGATGCCAAAAAAGGAATCGGTGCTGCTAGAAATTGGGTGCTTTCTAAATTTAAAAATTATGCTGAAAACTCTGATGGAAGAATGGAAGTTTTTCTACAAAATCAAACCATTCAACCTGATGGAAAACGAATCAATCAGCCAACAGATTTAGGAAACGCTATTGCTATTTTGCGTGGAACTGATCCTAATGATAAAAGAATTTTTATGATTGGCGGACATCTTGATTCCAGAGTTTCTGATGTGATGAATAACAAAGATTTCGCACCTGGAGCAAATGACGACGGAAGCGGAGTAGGTGCTGTAATAGAATCTGCCAGAATTTTGAGCCAATCAAAATTTCCTGCAACTATAGTTTTTGTGGCGTTTTCTGGCGAAGAACAAGGTTTGTTAGGTGCTAAAATGCTTGCAGAAAAGGCAAAAAATGAAAATTGGCAATTAGAAGCTTTGCTTAATAATGATATGGTAGGTAATAATCTTTCCAGTGAAACCAATTTAATTAATGCCAACCAGTTAAGAGTTTTTTCTGAAGGTTTACCACAATTTGATTTGGATAAAAAAGCGCAAAATATTAGAAATTTAGGCTTAGAAAATGATGGAGAAGCAAGACAATTGGCAAGATACATCAAAGAAATTGGAGAGCGTTATGTGGACAATTTAGAAGTTAAATTAATCTATAGAAACGACAGATTTCTTCGTGGCGGCGATCATACTTCATTTGTGAATCAAGGTTTTTCAGCGGTAAGATTGACTGAATTCAATGAAAATTACGACCATCAACATCAAGATATTAGAAAAGAAAATGGTAAGCAATTTGGAGATTTACCAGAATTTATGGATTTTGAATACTTCAAGAAAAATGTTGGGGTAAATGTTGCTGTTTTGGCAAATTTGGCAAAATCTCCTTCAAAACCAGAAAATGTGAAGATGGATGTAAAAGAATTGACCAATTTCACGACCATTCATTGGGAAAAACCAAAAAATGGAGAAGTTGCAGGTTACTATGTTCTCATGCGTGAAACCGATTCTTCTACTTGGCAAAAGAAATTTTTCACCAAAGAAAATTCTATAAAACTGCCTTATTCTAAAGATAATTATTTCTTTGCAGTACAAGCGGTAAACAGTTCAGGAAACGAAAGTCTCATCGTAATTCCAAGTGTAAAATAATAGAAAAGTCCCGAAATTTTCGGGACTTTTTTGTTTTTAAAATCATAATTGTTTTTTGAAGCCCACTTCTTTTCTCCATTTTTTAAATTCTCCCGGAGACATTGTTCCTTGCGGAACTTCGGTTACTCTTTTGCTTTTAGATTTAGGTCTTTCTTTCACTTCCAGCGTTTTCTTTTCGGTAACTCCATTAATGGAAATTTCTACCATATATTTCCCTGGAGTAATATAAACATGGCCATCATCTGCTTTTTTAGACTTCTCTGCAGCATTGATCGTTAAATCATAATCAACAATGTTAAAGCCTTTATCAGCGGTTTGATGAATGGTTTTTACCGTTTCATTTTGTGCATTAATAATTCTAATGACAGCGTTTCCAGGATTTTTAGTGTAAAATTCTATAGGGAAATTTTGTTTGTCAATTTCTGTGAAATTATTGTAAGATTTGCCCCAATTTTCTTTGAAATTAATGCTTTCTACATCATAAACGATTAATTCTTTAGCTAAATTTTCAGCCGTCATTTTTTGTAATTTCTTCACATCGGCAATATAAATTGAACGACCATGAGTTGCTACAATCAATTCATTATCTCTGTGATGAACTTTCAAATCGTGAATAGCTACATTCGGAAGTGTAGCATTATTGGCAGACATAAACGTTTTTCCTCGGTCAAGTGAAATGTACAATCCATTGTCCGTTCCTACATACAAAAGATTTTCGTTGTTATGGTCTTCTCTTATAACGTTGATGGGTTCTAAAGGTAAATCTTCGCCAATTTTTATCCAAGTTTTCCCGAAATCATCAGAACTGTAAAGCAGAGCACGGAAATCATCTTCTCGGTAGGCATTTAAGCTTAAATAAACTCTAGATTCCGAGAAAGAAGAAGGTTGCACCATAGAAACCCAAAATCCAGAAAAATCGCCTATTTTTTGCCAAGAATTTCCACCGTCTTTGCTTACATTCACCAATCCATCATCACTTCCTGTGTAAATTAAACCAAATTTTTTCGGACTTTCTTCTATTGTTGAAAGGGTAGAATATGGCACGTTCTCTTGTTTGGTATTTCTGGTTAAATCTCCAGAGATTTTTTGCCAAGTTTCGCCTTTGTCCATACTTCTGTAAACGCTTTGTGCACCAAAATAAACAATATCTTGATTATGACGAGAAATCTGGAAAGGTGCTTCCCAATTAAAACGAAGTGGGTTTTCACCAATTTCTCTTGGAACTTCTAGATATTTTCTTTCATTGGTTTTTCTGTTAATTCTAAAATAATTCCCAAACTGAAAACCAGTGTATAAAGTTGCATTATCTCTGAAATCTACACGAACTTGCATTCCGTCTCCTCCTAGAAGAAATTTGAAATTATCGCCGTTATCAAATTTTCCTTTTTTATAATCAAATTTGTTGTTTGAAGGTCCAAACCAAACGCCGTTATCTTGCATTCCTCCATAAACATTGTAAGGTTTTTCTAAATCATAATCCACCGAATAAAACTGTGAAACTGGCAATGAATTGCAATGAATGTAAGAATTTCCATTGTCGTAAGAAATATTGATTCCGCCATCATTTCCATTGATGAAATGATTGTCATTTTTTGGGTTAAACCAAATAGAATGGTGGTCTGCGTGAACATTTGGAGAATCTATCGATTTGAAAGATTTTCCACCATTTTCTGAAACCAAAATCGGAACTCCAGCAATAATTACTTTATTTGGATTGGTAGGCGAAACCCAAATTTGCCCAAAATAATAACCGTAAGTGTAATATAAACCGTCTAGATTTTTTTCGTTGGTTTTTTTCCAAGATTTTCCGGCATCATCAGAACGATAAACTTCTGCACCTTCAATTTCTATGTTGAATAAATCATCATTTCCATTGTGTGTATAGTTGAAAATATCTTTTACCGTGATTTTATTTTCTCTGAGCGATTTTTTAAGGTTTTCTGAAGTGTATCTTTCAGGGAAACGTTCTCCATCAAGGTATTCATTAACCGTTTTATCATCTAAAGCCAAGAATTCTTCTTTGGTGATTTTTTGCATTTTGGCTTTGTCCAAAGATTTTTCTGTTTTTTCTTCTTTTGTAGTTGAAGCAGGTCTTGTTTTTTGATTATCAACAATTGCGTAAATAATATTTGGATTTTTTGGGAAAATCGAAAGTCCTATTCTGCCTACGTTTTCGTCTGCTGGAAATCCAGAATCTTTGGTTGAAATTTTTTGCCAAGATTCACCACCATCATTGGATTTGAAAATTCCAGATGAAGCGCCACTTTCTACAAATTTCCACGCTTTACGTTCTTTATACCAAAGTGTTGCATAAACTTCTTTTGGATTTTGAGGATTTATGGCTAAATCAATTGCTCCAGAATTTTGGTCAGCCGAAAGCGTTTTTTTCCAAGTTTTACCACCATCATTAGTTTTGAAAACGCCTCTTTCTGCATTTGGTGAATATAAATGACCAACTGCTGCAACCCAAATTTCATTATTGTTTTCTGGATTTACTACAATTCTTCCAATGTGATGCGTATCTTTTAAGCCTAAGTTTTGCCAAGTTTTTCCTTGGTTTGTACTTTTATAAATTCCCATTCCTGCATAAGAAGAACGAGAAGAATTGCTTTCGCCAGTTCCTATGAATATGGTTTTGGTTTTCCAATCTACATAAATGTCACCTATTGTCATTACGGCTTCTTTGTCGAAAATAGGAGTGAAAGTGGTTCCGTTGTTATTGGTGTACCACAATCCACCAGAAGCATAAGCCACATAAAATTCTGCAGGATTTTCTGGATTCGCATCTATATCTGTAACTCTACCACTCATGGTAGTAGGACCTACATTTCTGAATTCTAAATTTTTGAGAATAGAATTTTCTTCTAATTTTTTTCTTTGTTCGTAACCTTTCCAGCGTTCTTCTGCCGAAGTAGGATTGAGCTTAAGGTTTTGCGCATGATGAAAAGAAAATGCTAAAATAGCGGTAGAAAGTAGAATTTTGCGGTAATTCATTGTAGAGAAGTTTTTTCCAAATATAACTAATTTTTCTTATCTGCGTTCACCGCGCTAACGATGGAAGCGGCATCCTTTTTTAAATTTTAGCTTCGGAAAATAAGTTTGGAGAAAATTTAAAAAAGATATAGCGGACAGCGTGTTAAAGCGCCATAAAAAAATCCATTCAACAAAGCGCTGAATGGATTTTGTATTTTGAAATGTTAGAGATCTTACTCTCCGTTGTATTTATCTACTACTTTTTGAGAAACTCCAGTGTTGCTGAAACCACCATCATTAAATAGATTTTGCATGGTTACCTTTCTGGTAAGATCTGAGAACATGGCTACACAATAATTAGCACAATCTAGTGCTGTAGCGTTTCCTAGAGGAGACATATCTTCTGCAAATCCCATAAATCCGCCAAAACCTTTTACACCAGAACCTGCTGTAGTTACGGTAGGAGATTGAGAAATGGTATTCACTCTTACTTTTTTCTCTCCCCAATAATAACCGAAAGATCTTGCGATAGATTCTAGGTAAGATTTGTTATCTCCCATATCGTTGTAATCTGGGAAAGTTCTTTGAGCAGCGATATAAGTTAGCGCAAGGATAGAACCCCATTCATTCATACAATCTTTTTCCCAAGCGGTTTTCATTACTTTGTGGAAAGAAACTGCAGAAACATCCCAACCTTTTTCTAACCAATCATAGTTGATATCTGTATAATGCTTGCCTTTTCTTACGTTTACAGACATTCCGATAGAGTGAAGGATGAAATCTATTTTACCAAATTTAGCGATAGCTGCATCAAAAAGTTTTCCTAAATCTTCCATAGAAGTAGCATCTGCGCCAATTACTTCTGAATTAGTTTTTTGTGCTAAAGCATCTATTTCGCCCATTCTCATTGCTATAGGAGCGTTTGAAAGGATAAATTCTGCACCTTCTTCATGACAACGTTCTGCTACTTTCCAAGCGATAGATTGATCATTAAGCGCACCGAAAATAATTCCTTTTTTACCTTTAAGTAATCCGTACATAATAATTTATTTTAGGCAAATTTATAAAAATATTACTTATAGCATAAAAGAATCCCGAAAAATTCGGGATTCTAAATCAAAATGATGAATAAAAATTAATGGGTTCTGTCTCTGTATTCGTCTTTTACATCGTCTATCATGTCTTCGGTTTTATCCTTAACGTTTTCAGCGACATCTTTGGTTTTCTCCCAAATGTCATTGGCAACATCTTTGGTTTTTTCCCAAGCATTTTCTGCAGTATCTTTTACATCATCTGCAAAATTTTCTGCTCTTTCTGACATGTTTTCTGCTGTATTTTCTACAGAGTTTACTGTTTTGTCTCTAGCTTCGTCTAATCTATCAGAAGCATTGTCTAATGGTTTGTTCGTGTCCATAATAATATATTTTGATTGGTTAGTAAAGCAAATGTAGAATTATTAAACACGGCAGTTCTTACAGAATTATGAAGAATTGTTACATCGTTAAAAATAAAGAACCTCTGAATTTCTTCGAGGTTCTTTGCAACAAAAATTTGATTTTTTATGAATAACTATTATTAGGAAGGTTGTATCTTTACCTAGATTTTGTGAATTTTCACATAACAAATTTACTCACTAATTTCACAAGATTTTGTTAATCAATTGATAAAATTTTATTAAATTTTTTAACGTAAAATATTAATTATCAATACTATCTATAATATGGAAGTAGTAAGATGCGCATGGTGCGAAAAAGACGATTTATACCGAAATTACCATGATCAAGAATGGGGAAAACCTATTTATGATGATGAAACAATTTTTGAATTTCTGATTTTAGAAAGTTTTCAGGCTGGCTTAAGTTGGTACACCATTTTATCTAAAAGAGAAAACTTCAGAGCAGCTTTTGATGATTTTGATTATCAAAAAATTGCTCAATATTCTGAGGAGAAAGTAGAAGAACTCATCCGAAATGCTGGAATTATAAGAAATAGACTGAAAATTCTCGCCACGATTAATAATGCTCAAAAATTTATGGAAGTTCAAAAGGAATTTGGTTCTTTCAGTAAATATATTTGGGGTTTTGTGAATCATGAACCGATTATCAATCGTCCTAAAACCTTGAAAGAAGTACCCGCAACTACCGAAATTTCTGATGCTCTTGCCAAAGACTTAAAGAGACGGGGTTTTAAATTTATGGGTTCTACCGTAGTTTATGCACACATGCAAGCCACAGGAATGGTAAATGATCACGTAGAAGACTGTTTTGTAAAGTAAAAAATCTAAATAAATCTAATGAAAGGCTATTTTTTAATTTTTTTATTCTTTTTTTCATTTTCTTTTGGGCAAAATTCTAACGATTTGGTATTGAAAATCAAAGAGAACCAAAAGTTGATGAAAAGCGAAATGGAACGAGGTTTCCAAGAACTGAAGACGCTGGAAAAAACTGCGATTTTACAGCAAAATGCTGATGCACAATTAGAAGTTCTAAACAATAAAGCATTTTATTATTTTACAAAAGCTGAGTACAACAAAGCTTATAAAATTGCTAAAGAACTAGAAGAAAAAGCTACTGCTGCTAAAAATATAAGACTGATTGCTATTGCTAAAAATAGATTAGGAGTTACCCTAAATTTTTTACAAGTACATGATGAATCGGAAAAGAAACTGAAAGAAGCAGAACAATTTATTGATGATAATGAGTTTCCAGATAAGAATTTGATTAGAGCCAATAATTATCAGTTTCAATCTGATTTATATACCCATATTTCAAAGCATGATAAAGCTGTAGCTTATATTAAAAAAACAATTCCCGAGTATGAAAAAATTAAAAATCCTGAAGAAAGAAAAAATCAACTTGCGAAAGGTAACGGAAACATTGGCTTGAAATTCCTTTCTGTAGATTTAGATTCTGCTGCTCATTATTTCAAGAAATCATTAGAAATTCAAGATAAAATAGAGGCTAAAAATTTCAATGTGGCTAATTATACAGGTTTAGGAGAAGTCTATAACCGAAAAAAAGAGCACGAAAAAGCGGTGGTGTATCTTAAAAAAGCAGAAGAGCTTAATGAAAAAGTACAAGATGGTTTTTACATGACTTCTATCTATGAACTTTTACAAGATTCTTATAAAAATCTAGGCAATGAGAAGGAATATGAGAAATATAAACTTCGCTATCTAGAAAATTTAAAGATAGAAAATGAAGAAAAATTAAGTGGCGTAAAAACTTTTGTAAACGAAGTAAAAGCACAATCTGAAGAAGCCATAAAAGAAAACAGAAATAAAACCTTTTTAATCATCGTCATAGGAATGGTGGCTTTATCTTTTTTGATTTTCATTTTTTACTCCTTGAAAAAAATGAATAGAAAGAAAAGAGAGAAAAGAATTATAGAACTAAAATTAGAAGAAAAGAAAAAAAAGATAGAAAATTTAGAAAATAAAATAAGTGATTTGCACTCAGAAGTAATAGAATTGGCTCAACAAAACAGTCCTAATTTTTACTCCAGATTTTTGGATTTATATCCAGAATTTGAAAAAAATATTTTAGAGCTTAATCCTAAAATTTCTATCTCTGAAATTCAATTTTGTGCATTATTAAAACTCAATTTTTCTTCTAAAGACATAGCGAATTACACCTTTACATCAATTCGAACAGTACAAAATAAGAAGTATAGAATTAGAAATAAGTTTAATATTCCTAAGGAAGTAGATACTTATGTGTTTTTTAATAACCTGTAAATCAGTGTATTATAAAGTAGAGTAGGTGATGAGTATCTTAAATTTTGTATGAGAGGATTAAAAAAACAATCTTTGCAGATATATTTAAGGGCTATATTTTACTAAATACTAAAAACACAAATGAAAAAAAACCAGCTAATTTTTAGCTGGTTTTTTATTTATAAAGTAAGAGATTCTTAATTATTTGATAACTCTTTCTAATACCCATTCAATCATATTTTTTTCTGATTGATGATGATCAGCAGAAAACTCTCCACGTCTTCTATTCGCAATAACGTTATTAATGGTAACTGCTTTGTGTCCTAAAAGTTTAGACAAACCATAAATCGCAGAAGTTTCCATTTCGAAATTGGTAACGCCTAATTCATTAAGTGTTTCTAAAAATTGATCATCCACAGCTTTTAGACGCAATTGTCTTCCTTGTGGCGCATAGAAACCAGGGAAAGTAGCAGTATTTCCTACGTATTTAGCATCTTTGAAATAATCATATTGAGATTCTGTCCATTCAGAAAAATAAAGCATTGGTTTAATTCTTTCGTATGGGAATTTTTCCATGAAATTTCTAGAAAATTCATTTTCGAACTCATAATCTTGGTAAAAATGCATTAAACCATCTAAACCAACTACGTTTTGAGAAACCAACATGTTATCTACTTCCACATCAGGATTTACAGAACCACAAGTTCCGAGTCTGAATAATTGAAGCGCAGTATGTTCTGATTTGAATTCTTTTTCTTTTAAATCAATATTCACCAAAGCATCTAGTTCGTTCATCACGATATCGATGTTTTCTGTACCGATTCCGGTAGACATTACCGTAATTCTTTCTCCTCTTAAAGTTCCAGTATGCGTGTAGAATTCTCTTTTATTTTTTTGAATTTCAATGGTATCAAAATATTGAGAAACTTTTGGCACTCTGTCTGGATCGCCTACTAATAGAATTTTCTCTGCAATATCTTCTGGTTGAAGATTAAGGTGATAAACGCTTCCGTCTGGATTTAAAACCAATTCTGAAGCAGCTAATTTATTCAACATAATTTTTAATTTTTTAATTATTATCCTCCAACTCTTTTGGTTTTATAGCCCATATCTTGAAGAATTTTCATGATTTTATCACGATTATCTCCTTGAATCACGATGATTCCGTCTTTCTCTGAGCCACCAATTCCTAGAGTGGTTTTTATTTTTTTAGAAATTTGTTTCAGTTCTTCTTCTGTTCCTTCGAAACCTTCTATTAAAGTAACAGGTTTACCATTTCTTCCTTTTTTTTCGAATTTACAGATAAGAGGATTCTTCTGCTCAAATTTTTCTTCTGGCATTTCAAAATCTTGTTCCTCGTGTTCAGGGAAAAGGTTTTTTAATTGGTCTCTTAAATCCATATTACTGTTTTCAAAAAAAGGAGTGTAAAGTTACAAATTAACTGATAACAGAAAAATTAATCTTTAAAAATATTTTAATTACTGATAAATATCGCCTTTAAAAAGAATTATTCTATGCCTAGAAATTTCGTAAATTTGCATCATTAAAAAAAATACTAAAATGGCTAAAAAAGCAATACTTGCCATTCTTGATGGATGGGGTTTAGGAACGGATAATAAAGTGTCTGCAATTTACCAAGCAAACACACCTTTTATAGATTCTTGTTATACAAAATTTCCACATACCACGCTAGAAGCTTCTGGACTTGCAGTAGGTTTACCAGCAGGACAAATGGGAAATTCTGAAGTAGGACACATGAATTTAGGAGCAGGAAGAGTAGTTTACCAAAATTTGGTAAAACTGAATATGGCGGTAGAAAAAAATACTCTAGGATTAGAGCCAGGAATTCAAATGGCTTTCGAATATGCTAAATTAAATCATAAAAAAGTACATTTTATCGGTTTAGTTTCAGATGGTGGAGTTCACTCTCATATCAATCACTTGAAAGGTTTATTAACTGCTGCTCAAGAATTTGGATTGACAGAAAATGTTTACGTACACGCATTTACAGACGGTAGAGACTGTGATCCTATGTCTGGAAAAGGTTTCATAGAAGATTTACAAAATCACATGAAAATCTCTACAGGGAAATTAGCAACCGTAGTAGGAAGATATTTCGCAATGGATAGAGATAAGAGATGGGAGCGTGTGAAATTAGCTTATGATGCAATGGTAAATGGAGTAGGAGAAATCACCAAAAATCCTGTAGAAGCGATTGAAAAATCTTATGCAGAAGGTGTTACTGATGAGTTTTTAAAACCAATTATCGTTTCAGAAAATAATAATCTTCCTACTGCTAAAATTGAGGAAAATGATGTAGTTTTCTGCTTCAATTTCAGAACAGACAGAGGTAGAGAAATTACAGAAGTGCTTTCTCAACAAGACTTCCCTGATTTTGGAATGAAAAAATTGAATCTTTACTATGTGACTTTAACCAATTATGACGAAAGTTTCCAAAATGTAAAAGTTATCTTTGATGAAGAAGTTTTACAGGAAACAATGGGCGAAGTTCTAGAAAGAGCAGGTAGAACTCAAATCAGAATTGCTGAAACAGAAAAATATCCTCACGTTACTTTCTTCTTTTCTGGAGGTAGAGAAAAAGAATATGTAGGAGAGAGAAGATTGCTTTGTCCGAGTCCAAAAGATGTTGCAACCTATGATTTAAAACCAGAAATGTCTGCTTTTGATATCAGAGATGCTATTTTACCAGAATTAGAAAAAGAATCTGCAGATTTCATTTGTTTAAATTTTGCTAATGCAGATATGGTAGGTCATACTGGAGTTTTCGAAGCGGCAGTAAAAGCTTGTGAAGCGGTAGACAAATGTATAGAAGCAGTAGCGACTACAGCTTATGAACATGGTTATGCTGTTTTCATTTTGGCAGACCACGGAAATTCTGATTACATGATTAATCCTGATGGAAGTCCTAACACGCAACACTCTACTAATCTAGTTCCACTAATTGTAATGGATAAAGACCAAACATGGAATTTAAAACCAGGAAAATTAGGAGATGTAGCGCCATCTATTTTAAAAGTAATGGGCGTAGAAATTCCAGAAATTATGACAGGAGAAGTTTTAGTCTCTTAAAAATTTCAAATTTTTAAAATAATTTATTAACTTTAGCCAACTAATAATCATTATGTTGGCTAATTTTTTTTATAAGTACTTATATTCCAAAAACAAAAAAGTAGTTGGCCTATTTTTTATTGTTCTCTCTTCTTTTCTTTTTTCTCAAGAGGCTTCTATTATAGAAAATATTACCGAGACAGAAGGTCTGCCTAGCAATTATGTTTTTAATGCCAATGAAGACCAAAATGGAGTGATTTGGTTAGGAACAGATAAAGGTCTTGCTACTTATCAAGATGGAGAATGGATTACGCTAGATGTAGATAATGGAATGCCTGGAAACTATATTAATAAAGCGATTTCAGATAAAAAAAATGGATTGTTGATTTATCTTTCAGAAAGAGGATTATATTATTTTGACACCAATAAAAGAAGGATTACAGTAAAATATCCAAGTTTAGGTAATTTGATATTGAGGGATTTCAAAATTTCTAATTATAACAGCAATTATATCTTAATTAATGGAGTTAATCCTAAAACAAATCAGGAGAAGTTTTATGCTATTGATATCAGTAATGTTAAGACATTAATTCCTTTGTACATTGAACAAAATAGTATTTTTCTTCGAGGAAAGAATTCAAAAATCAAACTGGCTGACCGAGATTTTTTATTACAAAATGATAAAATAGTCCTCAATCGTTTTATTTTAGAAAAAATAGAAAATACCATTTTTATAAAGCAAAATGGTAAAATCATAGATACGCTTTCCGAAAAAAATGGACTGGGAAATAACAGTATTAATCATATCTTAAAAACTTCTAAGAATGATGTGATTATTTCTACACTGGGAGGTGGTATTTCTATCATTCGTAATAACAACCCGAAAATAACTTTCAATCATAAGAGTATAAATGCGAGACAGATTTTGACTTTTGATAATAAACAATATATTCTCGCAGATGGTTTTTTATACATTATTCAAGGTGACAAGATACTGTCAAAAATTTTTCTTAGAAAAGATGCGCTTACTTTCCATTTAGATGGTGATTTTCTTTATTTAGGTTCGTTTGCTGGATTAGAAACCTATAAAATGAATGGAAATCAATTGCAATTCATAAATTTATTTCCTTTTACTGCTGGCGTTTCTAAGATTTTAAAATTCAACAGTCAGATTATTTTCACCACTTATGGAGGCGGTTTTTTTGTAAAGAATGGAAATTCCGTGACTAAATATCAAAATAAACCTTTTAATAATATTGAGAATCTTTTTAAAATTAAACAAGGTTATGGCATGGTTTCTTATGAATCTGGTCTTTCTATCCTCGATGAAAAGCTTAATTTTATAAGTCATATCAATAAAAAAAATGGGTTACACAGTAATTTTGTAACTACCGTTTTTGCAGATACAGATACTGTCTATATTGGTGCTAGAAAAGGAATTGCACAATGGTATAACAATAAAATAATCAAAACTTTTAAAGCAGAAGAAGGATTTAGTGGGAATCTTACACGATTGATTTTTAGAGATGTTAAAAATAGAATTTGGGTGTTGACTGATAAAGATTTATTGTTGAAAACCAAAAATATTTTAAAACCTATAGGTTCTATTAGAATTTTAGATAATAATGAAGATTTGATTTTAAAAGGAGATTATTCAGCTTCTAATCATAAACTTACGGTAGTTTCTAAAAATAAAATTACAGTCATTGATTTAGATAAAATTGTAACGAATACCATGGTGAAATCCACCGAAATTTCAAAAATTCTTCATGATGGCGAAGAAATAAATGTTAAAGACAATATCTATTTTGAAGACCATAACCGTGATATACAATTTGTATTTTCCTCAGTTGATAAAAATTTATTGGGAAAAACTACTTTATTCTACAAAATTAATGATGATGCTTGGAAACCCTTTAAAGAACCAAGAACACTTAAGTTCTCTCACATCGATCAAGGAAAATATTCCTTACAAATAAAATCTGTAAATGAAGATGGCTATGAAAAAGTGATGCCAAATAAAATAGAATTTACCGTTTTAGGACCTTTCTACATAAGATGGTGGTTTGTAGTAATTTCTCTTCTAGTTTTCGGGTTATTTCTTTATAATTATATAAATGAAATTAATAAGAAAAAGTACATCAAGAGATTAAATCAACTCAGAGTTAAACATCAATTAGAAAACGAAAGAAAAAGAATCAGCAGAGATTTACATGATAATATAGGTGCGTATGTAACCAGTTTAATTTCTAAAATTGATAAACTGAAAACTTCTATAAACGAAAATTCATATAACAATAAAGAAATTAGTTGTGAAGATGTAAGACTAGATGCAGAACATATTTTAGCACTTCTTAGACAAACCATTTGGATTTTAGGAAATAAAGACACCAATATTATTGCATTATATGATAATTTTAAAAGTTATGCGCGTAAATTTTTACAAACAAATGAAATCAAAATAATTTTCGAAGAAGAAATAGAAAATAATAGAAAATTTGATGCAACTACAGGAAGCGGAATTTTTAGAATTATGCAAGAAGCACTACAAAATATTTATAAACATTCAAATGCTGCGAAAGTAGAAGTAAATGTAATCTCTAAAAATAAAATTATCATTTATATCAAAGATAACGGTCGTGGATTTAATCCTGATAATCTTAGAGAAGGTAATGGGTTAATTAATATGAAAGAAAGAGCAAGAGAACTAGGATTCAAGCTCAATATTTATTCAGATTCATCTGGTACTACCATAGAACTTTACGAGATGTAAAATACGTAATTTGTAGTATTGATTTTAAAACACAAAAAAAATATATTGTAAAACCATTAAAAAGCCATGATAAAAGTAGCAATAGTAGATGATAATCAGATTAATAGAATTACGATTAAAGAAAAGTTAGCGCCCTATCAAGACGTGCTTTTAGTATTCGAAGCCACAAATGGTGAAGATTTTTTTGATAAATTAGAAAGTCTTCCCAAAGAAGAGCATCCTCAAGTGGTATTGATGGATTTAGAAATGCCTATTCTCGATGGAATTGTCACCATTGCTTCTGCGTCTATTAAATTTCCAGAAATTAAATACATTGTGTTAACGATTTATGAAGATGATGATAAAATTTTCGAAGCCATTAAAGCTGGAGCAAGTGGTTATTTGCTTAAGGAAGATAAAGCTATAAACATAGTAGAAGCCATGAAAAATGTGGTTCAGTTTGATGGTATTCCTATGAGTCCTGCCATTGCAAGAAGAGCAATGGATTTGTTAAGAGATACGCCAAAACCTACTGCAAGTATGCAGAATGCAATTATAGACCATCAATTAAGCGACCGAGAAATGGAAATTCTAAGAGAAGTGGTAAAAGGGTATAATCATCACGAAATTGCAGATAAATTATTCATAAGTCCTAATACCGTGAGAACTCATGTGAATAATATCTACAAAAAACTCCATCTCAACTCCCGAAGTCAAGTCATGAATCTGGCTTATAAAAATAAATGGATTTAATATTTCTAAAAGGCTTATTTTATTAGCCTTTTTTTATTTCTTATATTTGCAAAAACTAAATCAGTACAATGTTAAGTAATAAAAAACTCGCTATAGATTTTGATGGAACCATTGTAGAAGATGCTTATCCATCCATTGGAAAACCAAAAATTTTCGCTTTTGAAACCCTAAAAAAATTACAATCTGAAGGATATCGATTAATTCTTTGGACTTATAGACACGGGAAATCTCTAGAAGAAGCGGTAGAATTTTGTAGAAAAAATGGAGTAGAATTCTACGCCGTAAACTCTAGTTTCGAAGGTGAAATCTTTGATGATGAAACTCAATCCAGAAAAATAGACGCAGATTTATTTATAGATGATAGAAATTTAGGCGGTTTTCCTGGTTGGGGAGAAATCTATAACATCATCACCGAAAGAATAGAATTCAGAGTAGAAGGAGGCGAAGTTTTAGCTTATTCTAAAATGAAAAAAGAAAAGAAAAGAGGTTTATTTTGGTAAAAAAAGCTAAAATCTCTAATTTCAAATTTTAAAAAATGATTATACTTAAAACAATAGAAGAACTCCGTTTAATGCGCGAAAGTGCTCAACTCGTTTCTAAAACTTTAGGAATGATTGCAGCAGAAATTAAACCAGGAGTTACCACATTACATTTGGATAAATTAGCTCATGATTTTATCAAAGATCATGGTGGCGAACCTGCATTTTTAGGAATGTATGGTTTCCCCAATTCCTTATGTATCTCTCCCAATGAAGAGGTAGTTCATGGGATACCAAAAGATATTCCACTAGAAGAAGGAGACATTCTTTCTGTAGATTGTGGTGTTTATATGAATGGTTTTTATGGAGACCACGCTTATTCGTTCGAAGTGGGAGAAGTAGCACCAGAAACCAAAAAATTACTTCAAGTAACCAAAGAATCCCTTTATAAAGGAATAGAACAATGCGTTCGCGGAAAAAGAATAGGAGATATTTCAAACGCTATTCAAACGCACTGCGAAAAACATGGTTACGGAGTGGTAAGAGAATTGGTAGGTCACGGTTTGGGAAGAACCATGCACGAAGATCCTCAAGTTCCTAATTACGGAAGAAAAGGCAGCGGAAAAGTCATCAAAGATGGTCTAGTTGTCGCTATAGAACCTATGGTTAATCTGGGAACACATCAGGTAAAATTCCACAAAGATGGATGGACGGTGACTTCATTAGACAAAACACCTTCTGCACATTTTGAACATGATGTTGCAGTGATTAATGGAAAGCCAGTTTTACTTTCTACCTTCAAATATATTTACGAAGCATTAGGAATTACCAGTAATGAAGAAGAACCATTTACTATGGATTTTTAGAAAATATGAATATCAATTAAAACGGGCTTTTGTCCGTTTTTTTTATGAATAGATACTCCAAAATTTATTTTAAAAAATGAAAAATATTTTTTTAAATTTGAATTAGAAATTATATGAAGAAACTCGCATCATTTTTACTGAATAAAATTCCAAGACCTATGCTTATTAATCTAAGCATTTTTCTTCGCCCTTTAATCTATCTTTTTTTCAAAGGAAATAAATTCACCGATCCGATTGACGGGAAATCCTACCGTAAATTTTTACCTTATGGTTACGGAAAACAACGTGAAAATGCACTTTCTCCCGGAACTTTGAGTTTAGAGCGTCATCGTCAAATGTGGTTGTATCTAAAAAATGAAACCGATTTTTTCACTAAAAATTATAAAGTGCTTCACATTGCTCCAGAGCAAGAATTCTTGAGAAAATTCAAGAAAATGAAGAATTTAGAATACACTTCTGCAGATTTGTTTTCGCCGATTGTAGATGTAAAAGCAGACATTCTAGATTTGCCCTTTGAAGATGAAAGTTTTGATGTCATTTTCTGTAATCACGTCTTAGAACATATTATAGATGACAAAAAAGCGATGAGCGAACTTTATAGGGTGATGAAAAAAGGAGGGTGGGGAATTTTGCAAGTTCCCATGAAAAACTCTCTAGAGAAAACTTACGAAGATTTTACCATTACAGACCCAAAAGAAAGACAAAAACATTTTGGGCAATATGACCATGTTCGTTGGTATGGAATGGATTATTTCGAAAGGTTAAAATTCGTAGGTTTCGAAGTAGAAACTAATTTTTATTCTCAAAAATTTCCTGAACAAGAACAAAAAAAATTCGGACTAAACGTAACCGAAATTTTACCTGTGGTAAGAAAGTAATTTTAAATTCTTATAAATTGTACAACTTTCGAAATTTTTAAAATAATTCTCGTTCCGTAGGAACGCAATGTTTCAAAGATTCTTTCGCAATGACAATTTTTTCGTTTTAATTATTTCCCAATTCTATTTTCCTTACCTTTGCAAAAAAGAAATTTTAAATCTTTTAATCCTTTAATTTTAAGTAAAACAAATGCACAAAGCAGGATTTGTAAACATAGTCGGGAAACCAAACGCAGGAAAATCTACATTGCTCAATCAATTGATGGGCGAAAAATTAGCGATTGTGACCCAAAAAGCACAGACAACAAGACACCGTATTTTCGGAATTTATAATGAAGAAGACCTACAAATCGTATTTTCTGATACTCCAGGAGTTCTAGAACCTAAATACGAATTGCAGGAAAAAATGATGGATTTTGTAAAAGATTCTTTACAAGATGCAGACGTTTTCTTGTTCATCGTAGATGTTAATGATAAAGAAGAACCGAATGAATTTTTGGTAGATAAACTGAACAAAATTCCAGTTCCAGTTCTTATTTTACTCAATAAGATAGATGCGTCTAACCAAGAAGCGATGCTCGAAAAAGTGGAGTACTGGCATAATAAAATTGAAAAAGCAGAAATTTTACCGATTTCAGCGTTAGAAGGTTTTAATACCGATTTAATTTTGCCAAAATTAAAAGCTTTATTGCCCGAAAATCCGCCTTACTACGACAAAGACCAATACACAGATAAATCTGAACGATTCTTCGTAAACGAAAATATCAGAGAGAAAATTTTATTGAATTACGATAAAGAAATTCCATATTCTGTAGAAGTGGTAACAGAAATGTTCAAAGAAAAAGAAGGAATTATCTTTATAGACTCTATTATTTACGTTGAAAGAGACACCCAAAAAGGAATTCTCATCGGTCACAAAGGTGAAGCCATCAAAAAAGTGGGAACCGAAGCCAGAATAGATTTGGAGAAATTCTTTTCTAAGAAAATTCACCTTAATCTTTTTGTAAAAGTCAAAAAAGACTGGCGTAAAAACGAAAGGGACCTTAAGAATTTCGGCTACAGATAAAATAAAAACTCAATCATTTTGGTTGAGTTTTTTTATGATAAAAAGTCATATCATCTCAAATTTATTTTTTATTTTTGGTAGTCTAAAAATAAAGAGAAAATGAAGAATCTGAATACAACGGGTTATAACAAAACCTTGTTAGATTGGGCGTTATTAGCCATTAGAATTTTTGTAGGATTGGGAATGCTTACTCATGGATTTCCGAAGCTCATGCAACTTCTCGGAGGAAGTCATGATTTCATTAATTTCTTCGGAATCGGCAGCAAAACATCCCTCGTTTTAGCAGTTCTTGCAGAAGTTCTTTGTTCACTTTTCTTAATTTTAGGACTTTTCACCAGATTCGTTTCTATTCCTCTCATTATCACGATGTTAGTAGCTATTTTCATCGTTCATGGAAACGATCCTTTTGCCAAACAAGAAATGGCATTGCTCTATTTATTCCACTACATTTTAATATTTGTAGCAGGTCCCGGAAGTATTTCCATCGACAGAATGATCAATCGAAAATAAATTCAAAGGCGCTTCTAGCGTCTTTTTTGTTCCTCTCTTTTAGAGTGTGGAATTCAGATTTTCTGAATGACGGGATGTTTTTTGGCGCTTTAACACGCTGTCCGCTATATCTTTTTCTTTCCAAAGCATTTTCCAAATCTAAAGAAAAAGGATGCCGCTTCCATCGTTAGCGCAAATGCAGAAATCTTCAGAAATTTCAGGAAAAATTGTAACTTTCCCTTCAATAAAACCACTAATCAAAAAATCGTAAATCAAAAATTTAAAATATGAGATCTATCAAAATTTCTGTTTTATTTCTCGCTTTATCCATTTGTGGATTTTCGCAAGAAAATTTAACCTACCAAAAACCTTCTGCTGAAATTCTTCAACTCGCTGATTTCCAAAGAACACCTTCTGTTTCTATGAACAGCAAAAAAGACTGGATGGTTTTTTCTTACAGACCTACTTATAAAACGTTAGACGACCTTAACCAAGAAGAAATGAAATTGGCAGGTTTACGTGTAAATCCTGTAACCAATATTTCGAGTTCTGTTACGTATATTAGTAATTTAAAAGTTAGAAAATTCAACGAAAAGCAAGAAACACAAGTAATTGGATTGCCTCAAAATCCTAAAATTACCAATCTTTCTTGGTCTCCAGACGAAAAGAAACTAGCATTTACCAATACTACAGAAAAAGGAGTAGAACTTTGGATTTTAGATTTAGAAACCAGAACAGCTAAGAAAATTTCAAGTGATAATCTTAATGCCAATTTAGGTTCTCCGTTTGTTTGGCTGAAAAATTCTCAGGAATTAATCGTAAGAAAACTTCCTGCAAACAGGCCAGCTCTTTTAAATGAAAAGAAAAATCTTCCAACTGGACCAATTGTTTCTAATGCAGATGGAAAAGTTTCACAAAACAGAACATATCAAGATTTATTAAAAAATCCTATGGATGAAGCCAATTTTGAGACTTTAACCAGAGCAGAATTGGTAAAAATGAATCTTGATGGAGCAGAAACTCCTTATAAATCTGCTGATATTTATGCAGGAATCCAACTTTCGCCAGACGGAAATTATGTAATGATTTCTACCATTAAAAAACCATTTTCTTACATCGTTCCGCTTTCTAGATTCCCGATGACTGCTCAAGTTTTTGATTTACAAGGGAATTTAGTGAAAACAGTAAATGACGTTCCATTGAATGAAATTATGCCAAAAGGATTTTCATCAGTTAGAACAGGAAAAAGAAATATGTCTTGGAGAGCAGACAAACCTGCAAGTTTATATTTTGTAGAAGCTCTAGATGGTGGAGACCAAAGCAAAAAAGCAGAATTCAGAGATGAAATTTTTACTTGGGATGCACCTTTTTCTGCAGAACCAAAATCTTTGATGAAAACCAAACAAAGATTTGCAGGAATTCAATTCGGGAATGAAGAAAACGCTGTAGTAATGGATTCTTGGTATGACACGCGTTCACAAAAAACGTATTTCCTAAATCCAAAAACAGGAGAAAATAAAGAAATTGCCGAAAGAAATTATCAAGATGTTTATGCAGATCCAGGAAATTTCCAAACCGATAAAAATGAATTCGGACAATATGTAATTTCAATCAAAAACGGAAAAGCACATTTAATTGGTGATGGTTTTACCAAGGAAGGTCAGTTTCCTTTCATTGATGAATTTGATTTTAAAAACTTCCAAACCAAAAGATTATACACTTCTAAAACACCCAATGTAAAAGAAGATATTATTGACATTATTGATGCGAATAAAGGAACGGTTTTAGTAACACAACAGTCTAAAAATCAGTACCCTAATTATTTTGTGAGAAATATTAAAAACAACAAAGCAGAAGCTGTAACTCAGTTTGCAAATCCTTTTGCTAGCATTTCTAATATTCATAAAGAAGTCATCAAATACAAAAGAAACGATGGAGTAGAACTGAAAGGAACGCTTTATTTACCAGCAAATTATGATTTCAAAAAGAAACCAAAATTACCACTTTTAGTTTGGGCTTATCCAGAAGAATTTAAAGATAAAGCAACTGCTGGACAAAACACTGCTAATCCAAATGAATTTACCTTCCCAAGTTATGGTTCGTTTATTTATTGGGTAACCAAAGGTTATGCGGTTTTAGATGATGCGAGTTTTCCAATTATTGGTGAAGGAACCACAGAACCGAATGATACCTTTATTCCGCAATTGGTTGCCAATGGAAAAGCAGCGATTGATGCAGTGGATCAGTTAGGTTATATCGACAGAAATAGAGTAGCAGTGGGTGGACATTCTTATGGAGCGTTTATGACGGCTAATTTATTGACGCACTCTAATGATTTTGCATGCGGAATTGCTAGAAGTGGCGCTTATAACAGAACTTTAACGCCATTTGGTTTCCAAAGTGAACAGCGTAATTATTGGGATGTTCCTGAAATATACAACGGAATGTCGCCATTTATGAACGCTAATAAAATGAAAAAACCAATGCTTTTAGTTCATGGTGAAGCAGATAACAATCCGGGTACATTTACATTGCAAACAGAGCGTTATTTCCAAGCATTGAAAAACTTGGGAGCACCTGTAAGAATGGTGATTTTACCAAAAGAAGCTCACGGTTATGTTGCTAAGGAAAACATTTTACATTTGCTTTGGGAACAAGACCAATTCTTGGAAAAATGTTTAAAAAAATAAATTTTAAAAGACGCTGAAAAGCGTCTTTTTTATTTTTAAATAATTCTGAATGGGATAAAATTTGTAATTTTAAAAAAGTCTAGAATCTCACTTCTGCAATCTAATATCTAAGAAATGAATAATCTTTTACCAAAAGACGGCACTTTACATTATTATGGAAAAATTTTCACGGAAGAACAAAGTGAAATATATTATGTTAAATTGCTCAATGAAATAAATTGGCAACATGATGTAGTCAAAATTTTTGGAAAAGAGATTATCACCAAAAGAAAAGTTGCTTTTTTAGGAGATGAAGGAATTTCTTATAAATATTCGGGTAAAAATAAAATCGCTGAGAATTGGCTAAAATTTATTTTAGAAATAAAATCTACGGTGGAACAAATCTCAGGCGAAAAATTTAATGCGTGTTTATTGAACTATTATCACAATGGCTCAGAAGCGATGAGTTGGCATTCTGATAATGAAAAAGAAATTTTGAAACATTCTGCAATTGCGTCTGTAAGTTTCGGAGCGGAAAGAAAATTTGGTTTCAAACATAATTTTAGCAAAGAAGAAATTTTTCTAATGCTTGAGAATGGTTCATTACTCATCATGAAAGATGAAACTCAAATCTATTGGAAACATAAGCTTTATACGAATGCTAAAATCACCGAGCCAAGAATTAATTTGACATTCAGAACAATTGTAAACAACAAAACATAATATTTTAATTAATTCCTATAATTTATATTATGTTAAATTGTATTTTTTACGACTTAAATTAATTTATAGTTTCCTAACCTTATCATTTCTTTCACTCCGTTGAAAGTTTATAATCTTTGATGAGAATTCTATAAAGTTGTAAATCGTTTATCGCCATAATTTTACAAGAAAAATTATGAAAAATTTTGTAATTATTCTTTTGATAAGCATTTCTTTTGTCTCTTGTAACAAAAAAGAAACATCTTCATATACCATAATTCCTGAAGATACCATTCACCAGAATTATCCAGATACTTTTGAGCCGAAAAAAGATACTTTGCAATTTTGTTATCTTTCTGTGGTAGGCAAAGATTCTTTGCACCTTTCTTACACTCTTTATCCTACAGATTCTGTAAAAGGAAAAATGAGTTACGATAATTTTGAAAAAGATGGTTCTACTGGAAAAGTGTATGGTATAAAATCTGGTGATACCTTAAAATTAACTTACGACATGTTTTCTGAAGGAATGCATTCGTTAATAGATGTTCGCTTTTTGACCAAAGACAATAAACTTTACGAAGGAATTACTGCTTTGAAACAAAAGAACGATTCTACCATGATTATTGTGAATGATAAAAGTGTAGATTTTAAATCTGGAAGAGTTTTATCGCCTGTTAAATGTAAATAATGTTAGTAATTTTTCATGCTATTCTACTCTATTTTAGATTAAATTTTTAATTTTTTCTCTACAAATAGTTGCAGTTTACTTTTTCTATTGGGTATTTTGATACTATGCGAAATCCTCGTATTTTTAGCAAAATTTAAACGCAATGTCATACTATCCTTTAAATAGCATTCCAGATTATTATGGAATTGATGATTTACTTACAGAAGAACATATATTAATCAGAAACTCTGTAAGAGATTGGGTTCAGTCATTTATTATGCCTCAAATTGATGATGCAGCGCAACATCATAAAGACATTCCTAATTTGATGAAAGAATTAGGAGCAATTGGTGCTCTTGGTCCTTATATTCCAGAAGAATATGGAGGGGCAGGTTTAGACCAAATTTCTTACGGATTAATTATGCAAGAGTTAGAACGTGGAGATTCTGCAGTTCGTTCTGCTGCTTCTGTACAGAGTTCTTTGGTAATGTTTCCTATTTTTGAGTTTGGTTCAGAGGAACAAAAACGTAAATATCTTCCAAAATTAGCTTCTGGTGAATTTATCGGTGCATTTGGTTTAACAGAGCCTAATCACGGTTCTAATCCAGGAGGAATGGAAACGCATTACAAAGATATGGGCGATCATTATTTGTTAAATGGTGCTAAAATGTGGATTACCAATGCTCCACTTTGTGATATTGCTGTAGTTTGGGCAAAAGGTGAAGACGGAAAAGTTCGCGGAATGATTGTAGAACGTGGTTACGAAGGTTTTACCACTCCAGAAACTACCAATAAATGGAGTTTGAGAGCTTCTAAAACGGGTGAATTGGTTTTTAATAACGTAAAAGTTCCTAAAGAAAATCTTTTACCAAATGTAGAAGGTTTAAAAGGTCCTCTTTCTTGTTTAAATTCAGCACGTTACGGAATTTCTTGGGGTGTAATTGGTGCTGCAATAGATTGCTATTGTACTGCTGTTCAGTATTCTAAAGAAAGAACACAGTTCGGAAAACCGATCGCAAGTTTCCAACTTCAACAGAAAAAATTAGCCGAATTTTTAACTGAAATTACAAAAGCGCAATTGCTTTGCTGGAGATTAGGAATCTTAAAAAATGACCACAAAGCTACTCCTGCTCAAATTTCTATGGCTAAGAGAAACAACGTGAGAATGGCTATTAACATAGCAAGAGAATCTCGTCAAATTCTTGGAGGAATGGGAATTATGGGAGAATTCCCAATGATGCGTCACGCTGCCAACTTAGAATCTGTAATCACATACGAAGGAACTGAAGACGTTCACTTGCTCATCACAGGTCTTGATATTACAGGAATTAACGCATTTTCATAAAAATTATACTTTGTCAAAGTTTTTAAATCTTTGACAAAGTTTTTTTTTGATTTTGGCGTGCCTTTTTTCCACCGCTATTGCCATGCAAAAAAGTCGCGCTTTCCGTTCCAATCTTTTATTTTTCCAGTCTTCGACTCCGCTCAGACTGACAAAATAAAAGGATTTCCACTGCAATCGCTCACGCGAAAACTTTTGATAAGTTTACGCCTTTGCGGACTTAAAAACATAAAGAATTTTAAAAATTTCTTTGCGCTCTTTGCGTGTAAATTATGAAAACCATCAACATACCATTACCTAAAATAGGAGAATCTACTACCGAAGCCAAAATCGTAGAATGGCTCAAAAAACCTGGAGATTTCATCAAACGAGATGAACTTTTTGCAGTGATAGGAACAGATAAAGTAGATTCTGAAATCTTCTCAGAATACGAAGGAACGCTCAAAGAAATTCTTGTAAAAGAAGGCGAAGAAGTTTCTGTAGGAACTCCTATTTGCACCATGGAAGTGGATGATGCTGTTTCTGAAACCGTCACACTGAGCGCGAAACATAGTGAAGCAGTCGAAGTGTCTAATAAAGATTTTTCGACTCCATTACATTCCGCTCAAAATGACAAAACTCAACTCACAGCTCGAAACTCGGAGCTCGTATCTTTTCTTTCACCTGTTGTAAGAAAAATGGCTGCAGAAAACGGATTGAGTTTAGAAGATTTGCAGAAAATCAATGGAACTGGAGAAAACGGAAGAATCAGAAAACAAGATGTTGAAAATTTCTTAAAACCAAGAAAACAAAGCTCTTCTACTCCATTTGTTGAAGAAAAACTTCAACTCAAAGTAGAACTCGGCGAAACTTTAGAGCCACTTTCTAAAATGCGTAAACTCATCGCCGAAAATATGGAAAAATCTTGGCGAAGCATTCCTCATGTTACTACTTTTATGGATGCAAATGTGACGAAATTAGTCGCTTATCGTGAAGAAAATAAAGAGAAATTTCTACAAGAAAATGCGGTAAAACTCACTTATACACATTTGATAATGAAAGCAGTGATAGATGCAATTAAGGTCTATCCTACTCTAAATTCTTGGTTTAATAATGAAGAATTGTTAGAAAAGAAAACCATCAATTTAGGTTTTGCAGCAGCACTTCCAGATGGTAATCTCATCGTTCCGAATATAAAAAATGCACAGAATTTATCGGTTGTAGAAATTGCTCAACAAGTTTCTGAAATCGGAACAAGAGCTAAAAATGGAAAACTGAAACCAGACGATATTCAAGATACTACTTTCACAGTTTCTAATACGGGAATGTTCGGTTCAGAAAGTGGAACGCCTATTATTTCCAGACCGCAAGTTGCAGTTCTGGCTTTAGGAAATATTTTGAGAAAATCTTGGATTGTTGATGAAAACGGCGAAGAAAAAATATTGCCTCAATCGGTGATGACGCTGTCTTTAAGTTATGACCACAGAATTGTAGATGGCGCTCTTGCCTCGAAATTCTTGACGGAGATTAAAAAAAATATGGAGCGTTATTAAACGCTCCTTTTTATTCGTTGATTATATTTTTTATCAATTCCAACTTTCGTGAACTTTTTCTGTAAATGGAATTTCTGGATTCAGGATTTCTAGAATTAAATTTTTCACAGAAACTAAAGAATCTTCAAAATTACCTTCGGTAAATTCTACTTTTTGTACGCCGTTATTCACCTCTGCAAAACTCCAAATTCCTGTTTCTATTTCACGATTTTTAAACTCATCTATTTGAGAAATACAATATTGATACATGCACAATTGCATCGCTTGTTTGTATTTGTCATCAAAGAAAAGATTTTCAATTTTGTCTTCTTTTGCTTTGATTTTCAGGTTCTTAGGCTTTGCAGTTTTATAATCTATAATTCTTAAAGTTCCATTCAGAATATCAATTCTATCAATAAATCCGTAGAAAATCACCTCATTATTTTCATCAATTTTAAAAGGAATATTTTCGATTTTTCTTTCTAAAGCTACAATTTCCAAAGAATTTCCGTTTTTTACCAACTCTAAATCATAATTCAAAACAGATTCTACTACTCTTTTGGCAATTTGTTTGTGAACGAAGTTCATTCCTTTTTCGTAGAATTCTGTTTGATGTTTGAGTCTTTCAATGGCTTTTTCAATTGATTCATCTACTTGTTGAAGTAAATTTTCTAAATCATTAACTTTTAATATTTTACCGATTATTTTTTCGTATAAATATTCTAAAGCATTATGAACTAAAGTCCCATAATTACGTTGAGAAAGTTCTTCTTCAATTTCTGTTGTTTCTCTGGTATTGAGAATTTTATCCAAATAAAAATCAATAGGATTATAAAGATAGGTTACCAAATGTGATGGTGAAACTTTTTGCTTCCATTCTTCTAATTTTTCAAGAACTGAAGGCGTTTTTTCAATCGTAATGGGTTCTTGATTAATCGGTTCAGATGTGTTTTCGATGATGATATGCTCTATTTTATGCTGAGATTCCATTTCAATTTGGGTAATGAATCTCGTTTTTTCGCCTGTATTTACGCCAGAACCGAGAGCATTGTAAAGCAAATATATATTCTTGGCATTCTGTAAAAATCGGTAAAAGTGATAGGCATAAATTCCATCATTTTCTAAGAAAGTATGCAAATTAAACTGCTTTCTTACATCAAACGGAAGATAGGTGTTTTGAGAATTTCCAAGAGGTAATTTTCCTTCATTGGCAGAAAGAAGAATGATATTTTCAAAATTCAACAATCGTGTTTCCAAAAGTCCCATCAATTGTAAACCTTCTAAAGGTTCTCCCACAAAATCTATTGATTCAGAGTTAATGAGTTGATTAATCAACACTTCCAATGTTTCGATTTTTACTTGATATTGATATGGAGAAAGTTGATTCTTGATGATGATGAAACTCTTCTCAAAATGAGAAATGTTTTCATATTGCACATTGTCTATTTCATTGTATTTTAAATCTTTACAAAATTGAATTAAAGTATTAAGTAAAGTTTCAGCGTCTTGTTTTTCAAACAAATTATAGAAAGAAAGTCCGTTCAATAATTCACTTAATTGCTTTTTAGAAATATAAACAATGTTTCTTTCTTCTAAGGTTGCAACGAAGTTTTTGATGATATTTTCGTCTTTAAAATTCTTTGGAAGTTCATCTAAAATCGGTAAAATATCATTGTAATAATATGAAGAAGCGTTTTTTTCTAATTGTTTATGAAGATGAAACAGTTTTTTCATCGCATTTGAAAATGCCAAATTTTTCAACGGAAAGCCCATTGTAATGTTCAGTTTTTCAACAGATGCGAGAGAATCTAACGTTGCAGGAAGCAAATTTTCATCCAATAAAACTACCGCAGTATTTTGATAATCAGAATTTTCTGTGCGTATTTCTGAAAGAATTTCTGGCAAAACTTTGGTTTGAGCAATATTTCCTGAAACTTCGTAAACTTTTATATTTTTTGGTTCAATGAATTCATTTTCAATCCAGTTGAAATCTCTAGAATCATTGAATTCTTTCCAAGTTTTGTATTCGCGGAGAAATTTCCCTGCTTCTTGTCTTTCGTCATGGAAATAGTATTCATCTGCATGAAAGAAAATATCTGCTTTGTCCCATTGTAAAAGCGTTCTGACTAATTTTTCTTCAACGGGAGTAAAAGCGTTAAACCCAATAAAAATGGCTCTAAGATTGAAAATTTTACAATAATTTTCTAAATTTTCTTTGGTGTAAAGATGAATCATTCCCGAAGTAGCCAATTGCTGTTCCTCTAATTTTTCTTGTAAAAAAGGAAGAAAAGCATTCATTTTTCTCCAAAAATTGAGATTTCTCTTTTTAGCACCTTCTTCATCACCCAGATTTTCGCCCCAGTTTTTGATGCGTTCTTCAGCGAGCATCCATTCCAGAATTTCTTTATCATTTCCATGGAATTTCAGCATATCATCCCAATCTTTTTGCAGTGTTGGGAACCATTTTAAAAATGTGGCAAGATCTTCATCTTGATAAAGTTGAGTATAGGTTTGATAAGCAAAAAGCCAAAGTGCAATGCCTTTGATCTCTTGTTTTTGACTGATGGAATGTACCAATTCATCAATCGTAAAAAACTCTGGAAGAATCCCATTATAGTTTTTTTCTTTTAAAATTTCTTTAATAAAAACTACGGGTCTTTTTCCTGGAATTATAAATGAAAAACCCGATAAATCCGAAGATTTTTCGAGTATTTCTGATATGACTTTTTGTAAAAATTTTTGGTTTAGCATTAGTTTTTATAGCGTTCTAGTTTTTTGAGTTGAGCTTTAATTTCTGCTTCCAGCTCATTTTGTTTTTCTGCATTGGTTCCTCGTTTGGTAATATTATCATAATAGTTTTGATAATCGAGAAATTCACCATACATCACTTGATAAATCAACTTAAATTTCAATTGGTAATCTTTCTCCGTTTTTACATTTTCTAGAAATTCTTTTCTCAGTTTTCTAGCGTAAATTTCGGCTATATCAAAATGACCTTGTTCATGATTAATATTGAGATTTTTGGTCTTAATAGGATGCTTCCAAGATTTGCTAGGGTCAAAAGTAGCATCTATTCTCACCTTCATTTTATTATTGGCTTTGTCTTTAAAAGCGGTGTAACTTAGTCCACAAGAAGAATAACTGACAATGGTGCTGTCACTTTTCATTTTGTTTTCTGGTGATTTAAAAAGGCTCCAATTAAGTTTTGTTCCTTCTTTCCAGACTAATTTTTGAGAAAAAACAGTTAAAAAACAAAACAATAAAATAAGGCTAAAAATCTTCTTCATACTACTCTACTACAATTGTTTTCTCAATCCAAATGTTTTGATTGCTGCTGTCTTTTCCGTTCCAAAATTTGAAAGTGTAAATACCTTTTTCTTCTGGTCTAAAGTTGAAACCATTTACTCCAACTCTTGTTGCTTGAGTACAAGTTCCGTTAATCGTGTAAGAATAAGCCACCACATTTCTTTCTAAACCGTTTCTGATATAATCATATCCAAAAAAATCATCACAAGCACTTGGATAAGTAGAATACGTTTTGATTGTTTGAATGGTGAAAACATCCATCGTGTCTTGGGCAATTTTCACGCTGTCTATTTTGATGGCTTCAACATTTTGAATTTCATCTTCGTCATTTCTATCACAAGAAACAGCGAAAAATCCAGCTAATAAAGTGATTACACTGAGGTTAAAAATTTTCTTCATTGATTTTAGTTTTTATGAATTAAAATTTCCTTTGGATAAATATACTACTTTTTTAGTGTCAAAAAACTCTTCTTCGAATTGGTCTTTCAGATGGTAAATTTCACATTTTATTCCAGCGAGTTCTTCTCCTAAATCACCACCTTTTAGGTATAAAACGCCATTGTGTTTTGGGTTAAATTGTTCTTTTTCGAATTTTCCTTTTAACCAACGCAAGAAAACAGGCATTTGTGTAACTGCTCTGCTCACTACAAAATGGAATTTGTCTTTTATTTTTTCGGCTCTTTCGTGATAGGCTTTTACATTTTTTAAACCAAGACTTTCTGCTACTGCATTCACTACCGTAATTTTTTTGCCAATGGAATCTACCAAAGTAAATTCTACATTTGGAAACAAAATCGCCAAAGGAATTCCCGGGAAACCACCACCAGTTCCTATGTCTAGAACTTTGGTTCCATCTGCAAATTCCATGATTTTTGCAATTCCCAATGAATGGAGAACATGTCTTTCGTAGAATTCATCAATATCTTTTCTCGAAATCACGTTAATTTTTTCGTTCCAGTCTTTATAAAGTGTTTCAAGTTGTTGGAACTGAGATTTTTGTTGGTCTGTTAAATTTGGGAAATATTTTAAAATAATTTCTGAAGACATATGCGTTCTAATATTTCAACAAAAATAAAGAATTTATCGCGGAAATCTTTCGGAATTTATACTTTAAAATTTATCTTTGCTAAAAATCGTAAAAATGAATAAACTGTCAGATAGATTAAACAGATTAAGTTATTCTCAAACTTTCGTAATGAGCAATAAAGCCCGTGAAATGAAAGCTGCGGGAATAGATGTGATTTCGTTAACTCTTGGTGAGCCAGATTTTGATGTTCCTGCGAATATCAAACAAGCTGCTTTTGATGCTATTAATCAAAATTTCTCTCATTATTCGCCTGTTCCAGGATTTTTAGAGTTGAGACAAGCGATTGCTAAAAAGCTGAAAAGAGATAATCATCTGGATTATAAACCGACTCAAATATGTGTTTCAAACGGTGCAAAACAGTCTATTCTTAATGTTTTAGCAGCAGTAGTAAATGATGGTGACGAGGTGATTTTACCAGCTCCTTATTGGGTTTCTTACGACGAAATGGTGAAAATGATGGGCGGAACTTCTGTTTTTATAGAAACGAATATTGACACAGAGTTTAAAATGACGGCTGAACAACTAGAAGCTGCGATTACTCCAAAAACGAAAGTAATTCTTTACAGTTCGCCTTGTAATCCTTCTGGTAGTTATTATACGAAAGACGAATTAGAAAAAATAGCTAATGTAGTGGCGAAATATCCTTATGTAACGATTATTTCTGATGAAATCTACGAATACATCAATTACGATGGAAAACACACTTCTATTGCAGAATTTCCACAAGTTTATGAACAAACTGCAGTAATCAACGGTATGTCTAAAGCTTTTGCAATGACCGGTTGGAGAATTGGTTATAGCGCTTGTCCAGAATGGTTAGCCAAAGCTTGTGATAAAGTTCAAGGACAAATGACTTCTGGCGCGAATACAGTTGCGCAAAGAGCTTCGATTATAGGTTTAGAAACAGATCCGAGTGAATATTATTTTATGGTAGAAAGTTTTGAAAAACGAAGAAATTTGGTTTTTGAATTGATAAAAGATATTCCAGGATTTAAAGTTAATTTGCCAAAAGCAGCATTCTACTTCTTCCCAGATATTTCTTATTACATCGGTAAAACAATTGACGGTGTTCTCATCAATAATTCTGATGATTTTGCGATGTTTTTATTAGAAAAATCGCATGTAGCTTGTGTAGGAGGCGTAAGTTTTGGTGATGCTAATTGTATTAGATTCTCTTATGCGGCTTCTGAAGAAGAATTAAAAGAAGCGATGAGTAGAATTAAAAATGTTTTAACAGAAGCAGAAATTCATTAACAAATTTTTAAAAATATCTTTAAAATCTTCAGTCAAAAGCTGAAGATTTTTTGCTTTTTAAGAGTCATAGAAAAAAATTATCGGTTTCTCATTTTAAAAATTTTAAAATTGATTAATTTTGCAGTCTGAAAATATAATAGTAAAAAACAACAAAAAAATGGCATTAGTAGGAAGAAAATTTCCAAATGTAACGGTAGACGCAATCTCTAAATCAGGAGAAAATTTAAGAATTAACGTTTTAGAAGAAGCAGTAAAAAATCAATCAAAAGTTCTATTATTTTGGTATCCAAAAGACTTTACTTTTGTTTGTCCAACAGAATTACATGCTTTTCAAGCTGCTTTAGAAGAATTTAAAAACAGAAACACCATGGTTATTGGTGCTTCTTGTGACACAAACGAGGTACACTTCGCATGGTTATCTACTCCAAAAAATATGGGAGGAATCGAAGGAGTGACTTATCCACTTTTAGCTGATACGCACAGACAATTGGCTAATATTTTAGGAATTGTAGACCAAGATTTCGAATATGATGAAGAAGGAAACGAAACTTTTTCTGGGTCTAACGTAACGTACAGAGCAACTTATTTAATTGATGAAGAAGGAAAAGTTTTCCACGAAAGCGTAAATGATATGCCTCTTGGAAGAAACGTAGCTGAATATTTAAGATTAATTGATGCTTACACTCACGTTCAAAAATACGGAGAAGTTTGTCCAGCAAACTGGCAAGAAGGTAAAGCAGCAATGAATGCTACTAGAACTGCAACTGCAGAATATCTTAGCCAAAACTAAAATATTAAAATACAATTAATACCAAAGCAGAACATTTTGTTCTGCTTTTTTTGTAAATTTACTTGTTCAAAAATGAATGAAATGACTAAAAATGTAAGGTTGCTTTCTCCTCAAAAAACAATAGCGCTTATTGCTCACGACCATAAAAAAGATGAATTACTTGAATGGGTAAAAAAACATAGTGAAGTGATTCAACAACATCAATTAATTGCTACAGGAACCACGGGAAAATTGATAGAAAATGAATTGGGCGTTCCTGTTCACAGAGTAATGAGTGGCCCACTTGGTGGAGATCAACAACTCGGTGCAATGATTGCCGAAGGAAAAATAGATATCGTTATTTTCTTTTGGGATCCTATGGAAGCGCAGCCTCATGATCCAGATGTGAAGGCATTTTTAAGAATTTGTGCCGTTTGGAATATTATCGTAGCATGTGATGCCTCTACCGCAGATTTTATTCTAACTTCGCCTTTCATGCATACAGAATATGCTGTGGAAACTCCTGATTATAAAGTATATTTAAATAGAAATATAGAAAAAGGAATTTCATAAAAAAAGCCCGAAAATTCGGGCTCTCATTATCAATATTTAATCTCTGTTTTTATCGGTGATTCTTTTTGTGCTTCATTTTTCTTTTTTTCCCGTGTTCATCATAGTAATAACGATCATTTTTTTGTTGACCAGGCGCGAAAACTTTAGCAGATTTGGTTCCATAGACTTTCTTCATTTGACCAGGAGGTAAATTTTGCGGTCTGTCATCTACGATGATTACCGTAGAAGAACCGCTTCTAATTAAAACACCATTTCGGTAAACATCACCATTAGGTGCTCTATAAATTTCGCCTTGTCTGTAAATTCTACCATCTGGAGCTCTATAAACTCTTCCATTATCTCCGTAAACATTACTAGAACCACAAGAAACTACAGTTATCGTGAGTGCTAAAGCACCGAATATTTTAAATATATTTTTCATTTTTTTAAGATTTTGGGGTTGATACTTTCTATAAAACAAAAGCTTTGCCAAAATCTTATTTCTTAAGAAAACTTTAACGTTTTTAGAATTTATGAGTTCTTCTTTCTAAAAGAATTACATCTCTCCAAACACCGTTCATTTCAGCGATTTTTTCTCTTCTTCCAATGATTCTGAAGCCTAATTTTTCGTGAATTTTAATGCTCGCTACATTTTCTGGAAAAATCCCAGATTGTAAAGTCCAAAAATGATGTTCCTCAGTTTCTTCTATTAATTTATGGAGTAACATTTCGCCGAAACCTTTTCCATGAACTGAATTATCGAGATAAATACTTACTTCGGCAACACCTTTGAAGCATGCTCTTGCAGAAACCGGTTGAATGGCAGCCCAACCTTGTACTACTCCATTTTCGTCTTCTAGAATCAATCTACAAACTTTGAAATATTTATTGTCCCAAGTTTCCCAACTTGGAACTTCTTTGTCAAAAGTAGCATTGCCGCCATCAATTCCCTGTTTGAAAATTTCTAAAACTCTCGTTCCATCATCTGGAAGCATTTCACGGATTTGGTAGTTCATATTCTTTTGAGTATTGTTTTAAAATTTAATTTTTGAAAGAGATTTTTTAATTTTATGTTCTATTTCGTCTTTATTATCAATGGTTGTGGCAATAAGCGCTCCAGCTATAAAACCTCCAAAATTAGCGGCATTATTTATAAATTCATAACCCGCAATTCCCAAAACAGCTACATATAAACTTCCATTAACTAAGTCTTTAATGATATTGGTAGGAATCACTTCTTTATGTTTGAAAACAATAACGATTAAAAATCCCAAAATCCCTAAAACAGAACTAGAAGCACCATAGGAAATCTCTTTCGGAAGGATAATAACACTTGATAAACCTCCTACAATTCCTGTAATTGCGAAGATGAGAATAAATAATGATAGGTTATAAAACTGAAGAAATATTCTAGATAAAAAATACAATGCGCCAAATATTACACTGATATGCAGTATGTTATAATGTACAAAAAGGTAAGTTAGCAACCTTTCATATTCTCCCAAATCTAATCTGCTTTTTATGAGTGCAAATTCATTCACAAAATTAAATTGAGTGGATTTACCCAATGTTAGAATTTCTTGGAAGCCAAAACTCAATGCTAGAATGGTTGGAATTAAATATGCAAAGAATTTTGTATTAGATTTTTGTAACCAAAAGCTAAAAATAGAATTTTCAATAAATTTTTGATGTTTTTGGGAACTGACATCAGTAAGATTTTTATATTCAAAAAACATTTCGGTAATTGGGAAAACTCCTCCAATAATGATGAATAATTTTAGCTCTTTAAAATCAATTTCTTTAACAAAATAATGATAAACCAAAGAGCCTATTAAAATAACAATAAACCATAAAAATGAATTCTTAAATTTTTTCTTTTCGGTACTGTTAATAATCTCGTGATGCTTTTTTTCGGAGCCAAAAAGCTTGAAATTTTCGTCTTCTTTGAACTTGATGTATAAAATTTCTTTTAAATCGGTATCACTAATGTAGGTCATTAAATCATCTTCAGTAGAAAAGAACATTGGCGTTCTGAATTCATGTAAAAAGATGCCGTAATCATCTTTAATTTCAAATTTTTTGTTTTGTAAAAATTCTGTCCAAACGCTCATTATGGTTATTAGTTTTTAGTTATTATTCCATTTCCTTTTTTAAAAATTTAGCAGTCAAAGATTTTTTTGATTTTATCAATTCTTCAGGAGTTCCCGTTGCGATGATTTCGCCACCGTGTTTTCCACCTTCTGGACCGATGTCTATAATGTGGTCTGCTAATTTTATTACGTCTAAATTATGTTCAATAATAATAAAAGAATTGCCTAATTCTACCAACTGATTGATGGCTTCCATCAAGATTTTTACATCTTCAAAGTGCAAACCTGTTGTAGGTTCATCCAGAATATAAAGCGTGTTTCCTGTTTGTTTTTTGGCAAGTTCTGTTGCTAGTTTTATACGTTGAGCTTCTCCTCCACTTAATGTGGTAGATTGTTGCCCAAGTGTTATATATCCCAAACCAACGTCTTGGAGAGTTTTCACTTTTGCATAAATTTTAGGAATCGGTTGGAAGAAATCTACCGCTTCATCTATCGTCATTTCCAACACATCAGAAATCGATTTTCCTTTGTAGCGAACTTCCAAAGTTTCTCTGTTGAAGCGTTTTCCGTTGCAGGTTTCGCAATGCACGTAAACATCTGGTAAAAAGTTCATTTCAATCACTTTTAAACCACCACCTTGACACGTTTCGCATCTTCCACCTTTTACATTGAAAGAGAATCTTCCCGCCTTGTAACCACGGATTTTAGATTCTGGCAATTCTGCAAAAAGATTTCTAATATCGGTGAACATTCCAGTGTAAGTTGCAGGATTAGAACGTGGTGTTCTTCCAATAGGAGTTTGGTCTACATCTACAATTTTGTCGATATTTTCGATGCCTTCGAATTTTTTATAAGGCAAAGGCTCTTGAACCGCTCTGTAAAAATGTTTGTTGAGAATTGGATAAAGCGTTCCATTAATCAAAGAAGATTTTCCACTTCCTGAAATTCCTGTTACCACCACTAATTTTCCTAAAGGAACTTCTAGGTTTACGTTTTTCAGGTTATTTCCTGTTGCGCCTTTTAGTTTTAGAAATTTTCCGTTTCCTTTTCTTCTTTCTTTAGGGATTTCTATGCTTCTTTTGCCCGTGAGATAATCTGCGGTGATTGTATTGGCTTTGATTAAATCTTTAGGTTTTCCTTGCCAAAGAATTTCGCCACCGTGTTTTCCAGCTCTAGGACCGATATCGAGAACGTAATCGGCTTCTAGAATCATGTCTTTATCATGTTCTACCACGAGAACAGAATTCCCAATATCACGAAGATTTTTCAATGAATTGATGAGTCTTTCGTTGTCTCTTTGGTGTAAACCAATGCTCGGTTCATCTAAAATATACAATACATTTACGAGTTGAGAACCAATTTGTGTAGCCAATCTAATTCTCTGAGATTCGCCACCAGAAAGCGTTCTAGAACTTCTACTCAAGCTTAAATAATCTAAACCAACGTCTAATAAAAACTGCAATCTGGTTTCTATTTCTTTTAGAATTTCGTTTGCAATAATTTTATTTTTTTCGCTGAATTTTTCTTCAACTTCTTGAATCCAATCTTTTAAATCCAATAAACTCAAAGCATTGATTTCCGCAATGTTTTTTCCATCAATTTTAAAAGCCAAACTGCTTTTTTGAAGTCTTGCTCCGTTGCATTCTGGACAAGTTTCCTCGGTGGTAAATTGTCTTTCAAGCACTACTGCATCGTAGTTTTCTTTATCTTCAATCACTTGACTCAGGTAAGGAACCAACCCTTCAAAATTGATTTTTATTTTCTTAGAAATTCCAGCGTATTTTAAATCTGCAGTGAATTCTTTTTGGCAACCGTAGTAAATATAATCTACCGCTTCGCGAGGAATTTCATTGAAAGAAGTATTTAGACCTAGCCCGAAAATTTCTAAAATATTTTTAATTTGAGTGAGAAGCCATTTGTTTCCTTTCAAAACTTCTAGAGGTAATAAAGCGCCTTGATTGATAGAAAAATTAGGATTTTCTACCAAAAATTCTTCATTGATTTTTTTGATGGTTCCGAGACCTTTACAAGTTGGGCAACTTCCCTTTGGTGAGTTGAAAGAAAACGTGTTTGGCTCTGGAATAGGCAAAGCATTTCCGCTGTGTGCATCCATCAAATTTTTAGAAAAATATTGATAATCTGCAGCGCCTAACTTCTGAACCATAACTACTCCTTCTCCCATTTGCAAAGCGGTTTTCAGAGATTTTGCCATTCTGCTTTCCGTGGCATTTTCGCCGATAATCCATCGGTCTATTACCACTTCTATATCGTGAGTTTTGTAACGGTCAAGCTTTAAATCATATTCTATATCTTGTAATTCTCCATCAATTCTTGCTTGAGAATATCCTTTTTTCGCCAATTGGACAAAAAGTTCGTGATAATGCCCTTTTCTAGAACGAATAACGGGTGCTAAAAGCAAAACTTTTTCGCCTTTATAATTTTCTTTGATGGTTTCTAGAATTTGTTCTTCTGTGTAGCTTACCATTTTTTGACCAGTTTCCAAAGAATATGCATCTGAAACTCTAGCGAAAAGCAAACGCAGAAAGTCATACAATTCTGTAACGGTTCCTACCGTAGAACGTGGATTTTTATTGGTAGTCTTTTGTTCGATGGCAATTACAGGAGAAAGTCCTTCGATTTTATCCACATCTGGACGCTCTAAACCGCCCAAAAACTGACGAGCATATGCAGAGAAAGTTTCGATATAACGTCTTTGTCCTTCTGCAAAAATGGTATCAAATGCCAAAGAAGATTTCCCAGAACCAGAAAGTCCCGTAATGGTAACCAGTTCATTTCTAGGGATTTTAACATTGATGTTTTTTAGATTGTGTTCTCTAGCTCCGTATATTTCGATGTATTCTTTTTCTGTACTCATAATGTCAATCTCGTCAAAAAAATCAAGACTTACAAAAATACGGAATTATTCTCTGAAAAAGTTTATCAATTGTAAGATTTACTTACAAAAAAAGAACCTCAAATTTGAGGTTCTTGTGAATATATTATCTAAAGATTTACAAAGTTTCTTTTTCTGATATTTTGTTGAATTTCAAAAATCTAATGAAGAACAATCCTAATGCAAAGAAAACCGACATAGAAAGTGCAGCAAATCTCATTCCTGAAGTAGTAGGCAATTGGAATGAAGTTTCTTGTAAGAAGAACAATCTAATTGCATCATAATTGTCAATTAATAGTGCAAAAATGAAGGTTCCTAAGATAATCGCAATTTTTTCTAGCACATCATAAAAGCTGAAATATGTAGTGTTATCCATAGAATCTTTTGGTAAAAGTCTACTGTAGGTAGAACGAGACATCGACTGAATTCCGCCCATTACCAAACCGATGATGGCTGCAATTCCGTAAAATTGATATTCTACATTTGGATTTTCTTTTTTGAGGAAATAAGCAGAAAGACAAGCAAAAATCCATAAAATAATAGTAATGCTAATCACATTTTTATTGCCTATTCTTTTGGATAATCTTGAGAAGAAAATTGCACCAATAATCGCTTCAATTTGAATCAATAATAAGGTCATAATCAGTTTTCCTTGGTCAAGGTTGATTTCGCTCTTTCCGAATAATGTAGCCATTAAGAAAATGGTCTGCATTCCAACACTATAAAAGAAGAAACTTGCTAAAAAATACTTAAGATTAGCGGTTCTAAATAATTGTGAACCAACTTTATATAATTCTCTAAAACTTTCTTTTACGATTTCAATGTAGAAGATAATGTTGTCTTTTAAAACTTCTACAAAGCCACCATTTGATTTATGACTTTTGAAAATATTTTTTAAATTTAGCAATACTAAATCTTTTGGTAATTGGTCTTTAACTTCACCAAATTGAGGTAAATGTTTGAAGGTGTATTGAGAGAATCCAAACCACCAAGCTCCCGTGAATAAGAATGAAATTCTAGTGTATAAAAGTGCTTCTTTTGGAGTGTCTGCAAAAAACATAATCAATGCCAAACAAATCACCACTAAAATTACGGAGCCAATGTAACCATAAACGTAACCTTTTGCAGAAAGTGCATCTTGCTTATCTGGCGTAGCGATATCTGGCAAAAAGGAATTGTAGAAAACCAAACTTCCCCAGAAACCTACACTCGCAGTAATACTGAATAGCAATCCTAAGAAAACGTTATTCATATTGGTAAACATCGCCAATCCCATACAAGAAGTTGCTCCTAAATAAGCGAAAAATTGCAAGAAAGACTTTTTATTTCCAATGGTGTCTGCTAAAGAGGATAAAATAGGCGAAAGAATTACTACAATCAAAAACGAAATCGTTAGAGAATAGCCATAAACTGCATCTGGTTGATAATCTTTTCCGAAAATATTAATCATATTTCTCACTGGAATTTTTATCCATTTTCCTGTTTCGGTTACGTACTCGCTTTTTTCGTAAGCAGTAGTAATAATAGAATAGTAAATAGGAAAAATGGTAGAGGTAATTACCAGTGAATAAACAGAATTCGCCCAATCGTAGAAAGCCCAAGCTTTCATAATTTTAGGGTTGTTTTTGATATTTTGTTTCATAGTTTTTTTCCGTAAAAGGGAATTATTACACAAAAATAAAAAAACCATTAAGAAATTGACTAAAAAATCAATAAATCTTAATGGTTAATCATTTGTAAAATAAGAAAATTATAAATTCTCAATCACAATTGCAGAAGCACCACCACCTCCATTACAGATTGCAGCAGCACCATATTTACCATTGTTTTGTTTTAAAACATTAATAAGTGTAACGATAATTCTAGCGCCAGAACTACCTAGTGGATGTCCTAATGAAACAGCTCCACCATTAACATTTACCTTAGATTCGTCTAAACCTAAAATTTTATTGTTAGCTAAACCAACTACAGAGAAAGCTTCATTAAACTCAAAGAAATCAATGT
The DNA here is from genome assembly GCF_056313765.1 of Cloacibacterium sp. DMC96. Taxonomy (NCBI): domain Bacteria; kingdom Pseudomonadati; phylum Bacteroidota; class Flavobacteriia; order Flavobacteriales; family Weeksellaceae; genus Cloacibacterium; species Cloacibacterium sp. DMC96. The sequence continues at coordinate 965,790 of NZ_JBQUZQ010000001.1, forward strand.
CAGAAACTTCTAAACCAGCTTTTTTAAGAGCAATTGGCAATGCTTTTGAAGGTGCAGTAGTAAACCATTCTGGTTCGTGTGCAGCATCTGCATAAGACACAATTTTTGCCAAAGGTTTTAAGCCCAATTCTTCCATTTTTTCTTTTGACATTAAAACCAATGCAGAAGCACCGTCATTTAGTGTAGAAGCATTAGCAGCAGTTACTGTTCCATTTTCTTTCTGGAAAACAGTAGGTAAAGTTCCAATTCTATCAAAATTTACATTTTTATATTCTTCGTCTTCTGCAAACATAATCGGTTCTCCTTTTCTCTGCGGAATTTCTACAGGTACGATTTCTTCTTTAAATTTACCAGAAGCCCAAGCTTCTGCACTTCTTTTATACGATTGAATCGCGAAGTTGTCTTGGTCTTCTCTTGAGAATTCATATTTTGCAGCACATTTTTCTGCACAAACTCCCATGTGAACCTTGTTGTAAACATCTGTTAAGCCATCAACTAACATTCCGTCTTGCATTTTTACATCTCCTAATTTTACAGCATTTCTTGCGCTGTAATAATGCGGAACTTGGCTCATGTTTTCCATTCCGCCAGCTACGATTACGTCTTGGTCACCAGATTTAATAGATTGTGAAGCCATCATTACGGCTTTCATCCCAGAAGCACATACTTTATTGATTGTAGTAGAAGGCGTTTCGTTTGATAAACCAGCGCCTAATGCAGCTTGACGAGCAGGAGCTTGTCCTTCTCCAGCTTGTAAAACATTACCCATATAAACTTCTTGAACGTGTTTTGCGTCAAGATTAATTTTGTCTAACGCTCCTTTGATAGCAATTGAACCTAATTTAGGAGCAGGAATGCTAGATAAACTTCCTAGAAAACTTCCCATAGGTGTTCTTGCTGCTGAAACGATAAATACTTCTTTCATGATATTTAATAGAGATTTAAATTTTAAAATTCTTTTCGCCAAAGTACAAAAAAAAACACACTTTTTAAAAAGTGTGTTTTACGTTTATAATCAATGATTTAGATTAATGAGATACGTTTCCTATTGCTTCTGGATTGTGCTTGTGTTTAAACATCAAAGCGAAAAGTACAGCAATCACTAAAGCATAAGCAGCAAAAGCTAACCAAATATGTGGCCAATCTTTCATAGCAATTTCTTTAGTTAAAGTACCGTTTACAATAGAAGAACCTTGTTTCCCTATGAATTCTACAAATTTAGAATTATCTACTGTAGTATCTAAAAATCCAGCTAAAGAATCTGCAGTAGAGAATTTATGAGTAAAGAATTTATCAATCGCCCAACCTGCAGAAACGCTTCCGATAATCGCTCCGAAACCATTGGTCATCATCATAAATAAACCTTGAGCTGAAGAACGAATTTTAGAGTTGGTATTGGTTTCTACGAAAAGTGAGCCAGAAATATTGAAGAAATCAAACGCCATTCCGTAGATAATACATGATAAAATAATCATCCAAAGTCCTGAAGTAGGATTACCAAAACTGAATAAACCAAATCTTAATACCCAGGCAAACATACTCATTAACATTACGTTTTTAATTCCGTATTTTCTTAAAAAGAAAGGAATAGCAAGGATGAATAAAGTTTCAGAAACTTGAGAAATAGACATGATAATGGTAGAATATTTCACTACGAATGAATCAGCATATTTTGGAAAATTCTCGAATTCACTTAAAAATACATCTCCATAAGCATTGGTTAACTGTAAAGCGCCTCCTAAAAACATTGAGAAAATGAAGAAAAGAGCCATTTTATAGTTTCCAAAAAGTTTGAATGCATTTAGACCTAAAACTTCTACTAATGAAGAGTCTTTAGAAATTAATTTTTGAGGTTTACAAGCAGGTAATGCAAATGAATATAAGCCAAGTAAAACTGCTACTGCACCTGCAATGTAAAATTGAAATTCTGAAGCTTTATTTCCAGATAAATTAGTAATCCACATCGCTACGATGAAGCCAATTGTTCCCCAAACTCTAATCGGTGGAAAATCTTTTACCACGTCATAATTATTGCTTTTAAGTAAAGTATAAGAAATAGAGTTGGCTAGTGCAATTGTAGGCATGTAAAATACCATCGCAAGAAGCATCACTGCAAAAAATGTATCTGGTGTAGTTACTTGAGGTAAATAAAATAGAACCACAGCGTATAAAATGTGCAGAATTCCATAAATTCTCTCAGCATTAATCCATCTATCTGCGATAATTCCTACTAAAGTAGGCATGAATACAGAAGCAATTCCCATAGTGCTAAAAACAGCGCCAAACTTTGTTCCATCCCATTGTTTGGTTCCAAACCAATAATTAGCGATGGTGATTAGCCAAGCTCCCCAAACAAAAAATTGTAGAAAACTGAGCAGTGTCAATCTAAATTTAATATTCATAAGTAGTAATTTTTTCTTTTACGGTATTTTAGACCGTTGAGTGTTTTCAGAGTTTATTATTTAATTTTAATTTTTAGCGCTAGTCAATTTTTTTATTTCGTCTTTTGAGTTCTTCTTGGATTTCCATAGCGGTATCGTAATCTTCTTCTTTCACTGCATCTTCTAATAAAATTTGTAATTCTTCTGTGCTGAGTTTTCTGAGGTCAGAAGTTTCACTTTCTGAAGCAGTTTCAGGTTCGGGCAATTCATTGTTATTGTCAATTTCTAGAAGAATTCCAGCTTCGTTCAATACTTGTTCTGTAGTATAGATTGGAGCATCAAAACGTACTGCCATTGCTACAGCATCAGAAGTTCTGGCATCTAAAATAAGTTCTTCTCCGTTTTCTGTATTTTTAAAATTGATATTAGAGAAGAAAACACCGTCAATAATTTGATAAATAATTACCGATTCTAGCGTGTAATGAGTAGAATTTACAAATTTGGTAAATAAATCATGCGTGAGTGGACGAGGTGGTCTCAAGTCTTTTTCTAAACCTAAAGAAATAGATTGAGCCTCAAAATTACCAATTACTACAGGTAGTTTTACGCCAGTTTCTTCATGTTCCAGAAGCAATGCATAAGCTCCAGATTGAGTTTGGCTATAAGATATTCCGCGTATGATTAGTTGTTTATAATCCATGAATACAAATATACTTTAATTTTTAAAATTTAACATTTGATATTTAAAATTTTATCACTGCCTTCAGATGATTTATTTCACAAGTTTTGATGATAAAATTGATTTTGCTTTTTATATAATGAGAAATTCAATTATTCTTCAAAAGAAATAAAAAATTTTGGCTTCTGCAACGACAAAAAAATCCGAGATAAAAATCTCGGATTGATATTTTTAAAAAGGATGATATTTTAGTGTCCTTTTAATGCTTTAATTTTTTCTGTAAGCGCAGGAATAATTTGGAAAGCATCTCCTACTACTCCATAATCAGCAGATTTAAAGAATGGTGCTTCTGCATCATTATTAATCACTACGATGGTTTTAGAAGAGTTTACACCAGCCAAATGCTGAATAGCGCCAGAAATTCCTACCGCTACATATAAATTAGGAGCGATGGCTTTACCTGTTTGTCCTACGTGTTCTGAGTGAGATCTCCAACCGATATCAGAAACTGGTTTAGAACAAGCAGTAGCTGCACCTAAAACATTAGCTAAATCTTCGATCATTCCCCAGTTTTCAGGACCTTTCATCCCTCTACCTGCAGAAACTACTACTTCAGCTTCTTTAAGATCTAATTTTCCTGAAGATTTTTCTTGGTTCACTACTGTAAGACCTTCTGCAGAAACAGAAACTTCTTTTACTTCTTCAGAACCTGCAACTGGATTTTCTTTTACTCCAAAAGAGTTTTGAGAAACAGTAACCACTACATTTTCGCCATGAGCTTTAGCATCCATAAAAGCTTTACCAGAGAAAGACTTTCTCTTCGCTTCGAATGGAGAAACGGCAACTGGAGCAGAAACTACATTGGTTAATAATGAAGCGTTTTTAATCACAGCAAGCATAGGAGCTACAGAACTAGCATCTGTAGAATGCGGGAAAACTACCACTCCATCTACTACAGTAGCAAGAGCTTCTGCATAAGCTTTTGGGTTGAAACTTTTAAGTGCGTCACTTTTTAGAGTAACCACTTTAGAAGCTCCGTATTTGTAAAGAACATCTGCAGCATCTGTAGGATTAATGCTTACCGCTACTACATCAGTTCCAGACATATCTGCAACTGTTTTTGCGTAAGAAACAGCTTCTAGAGCCGCTTTTTTATATGCTCCTGAAATATTTTCGGTATATACAAAAATTGACATAATTTAAAAAGATTTGAGATTTGAGATTTAAGATTTGAGATTTTTTGAATTTCAAATTTCAAATTTCAAATGGATTAATAATTTGTTAAATAACTTTTGCTTCTTCGTGAAGTAATCTTACCAATTCATCTAGATTATCCGCAGAAACTAGTTTTACTTGAGCTCTTGCCGGAACAGCATCAAAAGATACTGCACTTACTTTAACATCTGTTTCAGTTGGTTCTTTTACTGTTAAAGGTTTAGTTCTTGCAGACATAATTCCTCTCATGTTAGGAATGATAAGGTCTTTTTCTTCTACCATACCTTTTTGACCAGCGATTACAGCAGGAAGTTTAACAGATAAAGTTTCTTTTCCTCCTTCAATTTCTCTTACTGCAGTAGCTTCTGCACCGTTTACTTCTAAACCTACGCAAGCGTTTACGAAAGGTCTATTAAGTAATTGAGCTATCATTGCTGGAACTGCAGCACCATTATAATCAATAGATTCTTTACCGCAAAGTACCAAGTCATAACCACCTTCTTCTACAATTTTTGCCAATTCTTTAGCTACGGTAATGCTGTCTTGTGGTTCAGCGTTTACTCTTATTGCGTCATTTGCACCAATAGCAAGAGCTTTTCTCATTACAGCTTCAGTAGCAACGTCACCTACAGTAGCGATGGTCACTGTAGCGCCTTGAGATTCTTGTAATTTTACAGCTTTTGTAAGAGCAAATTCGTCGTAAGGATTAATTACCCACTGAATTCCGTTTTTGTCAAAAGCAGATTTATCTGCAGTAAAGTTAATTTTAGAAGTAGTATCTGGAACACTACTAATACAAACTAATATTTTCATATGTAGATTTTTATTGTTTTTTTAAAGGTCATATGCAATCGCTCATTTATCATTAGTATTGTTGTTTGCTAATCACGGCGATTTCATAAGGCTCAATTTTTCTTATTTGAATGTTTGCTAATTTAAATAAAAAAATATTATGCATGCATAATACTCTAAAATTATTTATATTCATTGCATAAATATACGATAATTGCCTGAAACAAAGGAAATTTTGAGATTTTATTTCGGAAATAATTTTTGAAATCATTAAAAATTACCACAAATTAATGTTTTTTTCTTTCCCAAAAATGTGGAGTTAATTCTCAATTTTTAACCAGAAATAAAAAATCCTCAATCTTTTCGACTGAGGATTAACTTAAAATTTATTGTTGAGTATAAAATTCAAAGAAATATGGAATACTTTCTATTCCTTTGTAGAAATTATACAATCCGTAGTGCTCATTTGGCGAGTGAATCGCATCAGAATCTAAACCGAAGCCCATTAAAACTGATTTAGCTCCCAAAATTTTCTCAAAAAGAGAAGTAATAGGAATACTTCCGCCACTTCTATATGGCAAAACTTCTTTACCAAAGGCTTTTTCCATAGCTTTTTTAGCCGCTTGGAATTCTTTGGTATTGCTTTGTAAAACATAAGGCATTCCACCGTGATGTGGCGTAACTTTTACCTTAACAGAAGCTGGAGCTATTTTTTCAAAATATTTGGTGAACTTTTCAGTAATTTCTTCGTCTGTTTGATAAGGAACCAATCTCATAGAAATTTTAGCAAATGCTTTACTAGGAATCACGGTTTTAGCACCTTCACCTGTATATCCTCCCCAAATTCCGTTTACATCAAGAGTTGGTCTGATAGAAGTTCTTTCTAAGGTAGTATAACCAGTTTCTCCTTCTACTCCGCTTAAACCAATTGATTTTTTGAATTCTTCTGGGTTGTCTTTTAATTTATTCATTTCTGCTCTGTCTTCCGCAGAAACGATTTCTACATTATCATAAAAACCATCAATGGTAATTCTTCCTTCTTCATCATGAAGTTTAGCAATCATTTCTGCTAAAACATTAATTGGATTAGGAACAGCGCCACCATATAATCCTGAGTGTAAATCTCTGTTCGGACCTTCTAATTCTACTTCCATATAACTTAAACCTCTAAGACCAGTAGTCACCGTTGGTTGTTCGTTAGAATAAATATGCGTGTCTGAGATTAAGATAACATCACAAGAAAGTTTTTCTTTATTTTCTTCTAAAAATCCAGCTAAACTTACAGAACCTACTTCTTCTTCTCCTTCAATAATGAACTTAATATTACAAGGTAGAGAATTGGTTTTCATCATGGCTTCAAAAGCTTTTACGTGCATGAAGAATTGGCCTTTATCATCCGCACTTCCTCTTGCAAAAATCGCACCTTCTGGATGAAGTTCTGTCTTTTTAACCACAGGTTCAAATGGTCCGCTTTCCCACAATTCTAATGGATCTGCAGGTTGAACATCATAGTGACCATAAACTAAAACGGTTGGTAATTCTGGATTGATGATTTTTTCACCATAAACCACAGGATAACCTTTGGTTTCGCAGATTTCTACTTGATCTGCTCCTGCATTGGCAAGGTGTTTTGCCACAGCATCAGCACAATTGAGCACATCTTGATTGTAAGCTGGGTCTGCAGAAATAGAAGCAATCTTCAATAATTCTATCAATTCGTCTAGAAAACGTTGCTTGTTTTGTTGGATATAACTTTGTGTGTCCGACATTGTTTTAAAATTTTAGTAAATATAAAAAATGTCTCGCAATCGCAAGACATGTATTTTGTATGAGAAAATATCTTATTTTTTTGCAGTGCTATCTACTTTAACTTCTGCAGCAGCTGGTTGTTCTACAGTAGCAGAGTCTGTTTTTTCTTTATAAGTAGGCGCTTCAGCATTTTCATCGTCATATCTTACTACATCTTCAGTTTTTTTCAAAACTCCCTTGTTTCCTCCTTCAGGTAAACCACAAGAAACTAAAAAAGACGCTGCAGCTACAGCAAATACTAATTTTTTCATATCTAAATTATTACGTTTATAAATTTTTCCAAAAGTAAGAAATATTGAGTTTACCACAAAAAAAACTTAAAATTTTCTTAATCAAGAAGTTTTCCTACCAAGAAATGATTTCCAGAAAGAGATTTTACCGCGATAAGATATTGGTTTCCGCCGTCTTTTATTTTGTATTTTTTCTTGATTTCTTCAGGTTTTAAAGGAAAATTTTTGGTGATGATATTAAATTGTTCACCTTTTTTAATTGCTTTTGAATTGATTTCTTCTGTCTCAAAAATTCTTCCTGGGAAATGTTCTATTTTTTCTTCTGAAGTATAAATGTGTGTGTTTTGATTTAATTTTTTCAAACCAAATTTCTCTGAGACTAAATTAAAAGCTCCAGATTTTAATACAGAATTATTTGGAATGTAAATGTATTTTTTAGGAATTGAAAATTCTGATTGACAGTATTTTTCATCATCTAAATTAAAGTGAAATTCAGGTTCTGTAGATTGTAAATTTATGCAATAAATTTCTGGTCTATTTTCTGTTTTCTTGAGATAAACCAAAACTTCTTTTACTTCATTTTTAACTGCAATAATCCAGATTTTATGAATATTTTTGAGCGAAGAAACCAAATGCTGAATATCAATCAGTGGAGAAAGTTTTATTAAAATTTCAGTTGAAATGTCACTTAATTGCTCTTGAATTTCAATAATATTAGGCGACAAATCCTCCAAAAGAAATACTTTTCTGTTATGGTTATCTCTTCTTGCAGGATCTAGATAAATTAAATCGAATTTTTCTTTATTGTTTGTGAGAAAATCTTCTAATTTTTGGTTGATGAAATTCGCTTTTCTTCCGAGAACTTCCCAATTGTGTTTTACAATGTCCAAAAGCTCTGTATTCTGCTCTATCAAAGTAATTTCTTCAAAATTTTGAGAAAGAAAATAAGCGTCAATTCCAAAGCCACAAGTTAAATCAATGAATTTTTTTCCTTTAAAAAACTGTTTTTTAAAGTCTGCGGTGTCTTGTGATGAAGCCTGTTCTAGATTAAGATTTGGCGGAAAAATAATGTTTTCTTGATTCAAAAAAGGAAACTTTTTCTCTGCTACTTTTCTGCCTTTAATCTGCTGAACCAATTCTTGTATAGAAACCTCCGGAAATGGAGATTTTTTCAATAACAAAGAATGCAAATCCGAATTTAGATTTGCATTGATATATTTTTGTATTTCTTTTGTTAATAGTTTCACAGATTAAATATTTTCTGCAATCCATATAAACTCTTTATTATTATAAGGATTCCATTCATTTAGAGATTTTCCTAACTTATTTAATGAAGCAGGCTTTGTTTTAATTACAAATTCTGAATTTTCAACATCTGCAAACTCTTTATTATTTGAAATTTTAATATGAATTGCGGAATTACCGTTTGCTTCATAACACAAAACTTTAAATAAAAAATGATAAGCCCAAGTTTTTGAATCCTCTCCAATTTCAAAAATTATTTCATCAGAAATTGATTTTGGAAAATCAATCAATTTATTACTGAAGTCATTAAAAACATCAGAATAACCATAAAATTCAGAAATTATAGAACAATTATGATTAGATATTTCTATTTTAAATTTATAGAAATCATCTTCATCGTCATGAAGAGGAAATATTCTTATTTTCTGTTCCATTTTACTCAAACATTTCAGCCCATCTTACTGGTTTTATTTCCTGAGCGTTATAAAGTTGTTCTACAGATTTAGTTTTTTCTAGTTTTGGATAAAGATTTACACCAATGAGTTTTATTTTACCTTCTTCTACCCAATTTTGTTCTGCAATTGCCTGTTGATAGATCATTTCAGCAATTTTTCCAGATTTTAGATTTTCTACAAAACCACCAGAATTTTCGATTTCTAAGAATAATTTCCAAGCGTTTTCTGCGAATTGATGGGTAATTTCTTCAATATAATAACTTCCGTTGGCAGCATCGTCAAATACATTAATAATGCTTTCGTATGCCAAAACAATTTGTTGTTTAAATGAAATTTCCTCTGAAAGTGAATTAGAATTTTGCACTTTAAAATCATTGCTATAAACCGCATCAGAACCAGCAATCATGGCTGCAGATAGTTCTAATGTAGAACGAATAAGGTTATTTTCTTCGTCGTTTTTAGCTTTATTTCTTAGAGAAGTTTCTGTGAAAATATAAGGAATGCTGTCTAGTCCGAATTCTTTAGAAAGTTGATTGAAAAGGATTTTAAATGCTCTGATTTTTGCAATTTCAAAGAAATAATTCCCGCCTACTGCAAATTTGAAAACTAATTTTTCTAAAATTTCACCCCCGAAAACTTCTGCCAAGTCTTTTGCTTTTGCAAGTGCTAAAGCCAATTGTTGTGTAATAGAAGCTCCAGCATTTTGGTATAAAGTAGTATCTACGGCAATATTTCTTTTGAAATTTTTAGACAATAATTCTTCCGCTAATTGCGTGTTAATTTCTTGATTTTCAAAAACATTTATCAAAGAAATATATTGATTATCATCTGCAAGAGAAATGTGTCCTGCCAAATCTTTATTGGCCACGAAAAGCGTTTTTTCGGTCAAATGTTCTACATTATGCTCAAGTAAAAACGCATAAGCATGTTCTTCTAAATTATCTTGATATTTAGCAACCAAATGCGTAGATTCTTCTACTTTTGGCAGGTTTTTTAAGACAAAATCAGTGTCGGCATAATAAGGTTTTACAGAAATGCCTTCCAAGTTTTCTTTGGTAAGAACAGCATAAATATCTTCTGTTTTCAATTGTTTTTTGACCAGATTTTCCCAATCCTGAAGTGTAACTTGAGCAAACATAATGTATGGTTTTTTGTTTTATGTTCAAATGTTTTTCGACATTCGAAATTCAAGATAATTTATTTATTCTTCTTCTTTTTGCTTAATGGCAGAACTGTCTACCACGAGAATGAAAATTTCTTCATTTTTCTTTTTCATAAAATAATTTTCTCGCGCAAACTTTTCTTTTTCTGCTTTGTTATTCATGAGCTTTTTGTAGAAAGCATCATTTTTATGATATTCTGACTTGTAATACGAGAGTTGTTCTTCGTATTTGTCTATTTCTTTGTTTAAATCTTTGATGACTAACCAAGATGTGGAATCAAAAAAAATCATCCATACCAAAAAAAGAAAAATGGTAATAAAATATTTATTGAGAAGGTATTTCTGCACGAAACGCCAACTCGGAGATTTTTTCTGAATATCTTTAATTAGTTCCTTCATTAATAGGCTTTTTTAAGAGAATTGTTAATGACTGTAGAAAGAAAATCAATAGCTACAGAATTTTTTCTCATGTTAGGAACAATAAGGTCTGCTTCGTTTTTAGAAGGTTCTATAAACTCTTGGTGCATTGGTTTTAGCGTAGTTTGATAACGGTGAAGAACTTCGTGTAAATCTCTGCCGCGTTCTTGTGTATCACGTTTGATTCTTCTGATTAATCTTTCGTCTGAATCTGCATGTACGAATACTTTAAGGTCAAATTCCTTTAAAAGTTCCTGATTGGTCAAAACCAGAATTCCTTCTACAATTAAAACGTTTTTAGGCTCTACAGTTACGTGATCTCCAGTTCTAGAATGCGTAACGAAAGAATACAAAGGCTGTTCTATGTTTTCTCCTCTTTTAAGTGCTTTTACATGTTTTACCAATAATTCAAAATCTATTGATTTTGGGTGGTCATAATTTAGCGCTTCTCTTTCTGAGAGCGATAATTGGTGATTATCATGGTAATAATTGTCTTGAGAAAGTACATTTACACCTTCTGCATTCAATTGTTGCAAAATATTATTCACTACGGTGGTTTTACCAGAACCAGTTCCACCTGCAATACCTATTACTAACATTAAAAATATATTTTTTACAAATTTAGCTAAATTCCTAAATAATTGGTTGATTGATGCGTTCTTTTTTGGTCTGAAACCCTATTTTTTCAGATGTTCTTCTTCATTTGAAATTCCAAAAATATAATATACTACAGCTTGTACTCTTGCGAGAAATTCTCTAAAGTGATTTCTGTAATAACTCTGATATTTAGTAACGTCTTGGGCATCAAATCCTAATGCGTTCATACCAATGTTTCTTGCAAAAAATAAAGCTCTAAGGTTATGAAATCCTTGTGAAACAATGATTACGTTTTTTTGTTGGTATTCATTTTTGCATCTGAGAATGCTTTCGCGGGTATTAAAACCTTTTGGGTCTTCTAGAATAATGTTTTCGGGAACTCCACCTTGATAAATCAAGAAATTTTTCATGGCTTTTGGTTCGTTATAGCCTTTACTTTTTTCGCCACTTACAATGATTTTTTTGATTTTTCCATGATGATAAAGTAGCGCAGTAGCATCCATTCTAGAAATAAAATAAGGATTGGCATTTCCTGCCATCGTTTTGGGAGAAGTTCCTAAAACCAAAGCTACTTCTCTTGGCGGAATTTTAGAAATTTTAGTATACGTTCTTCCTTCGGTGAGAGAAAATACCCAGAAGTTTGCCAATATCATCAGCAAAAATCCTATTTCTATCAACAAGAAAAATTTTTTAAATATGTCTAAAAGGATTCTCAATAAAATAATTCTAAATTCGTTGGTAACAAATATATCAAAAGAAGCATTTTGATTTTATTATATTTGTAAAATCGACTCAATAATCAATTCCATAACAAAAATAAACAATTAATATTTATGAAAAAATTAATCTTTTCCACACTTATATTAACCGCACTATTTTCTTGTAAAAAGAACGAAGCTCCAGATCAATTAACAGAAGAAACAACCACTGAAACAGTAGATAGCTCAGCTGTAACTCCTGCTAATGCTTTGCCTGAAGTAAATCAAGAGCAATTAAAAGCAATGGTTGCCCCACAAAAAAATGACACCATTTATGTAACCAATTTCTTTGCAACTTGGTGTGGACCTTGTATGAAAGAGATTCCGCATTTCAAAGAAAAAATGGAAGAACTAAAAGGAAAACCAGTGAAATTTACTTTTGTAAGTGTAGATGCTAAAGAAGATTGGAACACCGCTGTAAGTGATTTTGCAGATGAATATGATATCAGAAAAAATGTAGTTCTTTTTGATGCCTCTATGATTGCACCAGATTATTTCACGACTATTACCAAGACTTGGGACGGTGGTTCTATTCCTTTTACCGTGATTAAAAAAGGGGATAAAGAAATAGAAACAGTAGGAATGATGAGCAAAGAAGATTTAGATGCAAAACTAAATTCTTTTAAATAAAATATTTCTCTCGCAGATGGGGCTGATTAAGCAGATGAATAGACTCAAAAAAATCTGCAAAATTTGCAAAATCAGCGAGAGTTTTCTTTTTCATAGATTTTTTTAAATTAAATTTGTGAAGTTTTTAAATAAAATCTGTGAACAATAAAACCTTCCAAACCATTCTTATTTTCCTATTTTCATTGGTGGTGATTACGATTCTCATCAATTTAAATATAGGCTTTATAAAACTAGGTTTCGTAGATTTTATTGACGCTAATGCTCAGAACTCACAAATTGCAGAACTCAGAATGAATCGTGTTTTAGCAATGTTTCTAGCGGGCGTTTCTATTCCTACTTCTGGTTTTCTTTTGCAAGAATATTTTCAAAATCCTTTAGCTGGACCTTCCGTATTAGGAATTACTTCAGTGGCGAGTTTAAGCGTAGCTTTTTATATCTTCTTTTCTCAAGATTTTACTTTACCAGAATTTTTGCAAAATGGTTTCATCAGTATTTCCGCCATTCTTGGAAGTCTTTTGTTAATGACCATTTTACTCGTTTTTTCTAGAAAATTTCAAGATAAATCATATTTGATTATTTTTGGCTTCTTGGTTTCTGCTTTAGCAGGAGCAGTAGTTTCTATTCTACAGTTATATGCAGAAAATCAAAGTCTGAAAAACTATATTTTATGGAGTTTTGGTGCGAATAATCAAGTGACCAGAAATCAACTTTGGGTGCTATTCATTGTTGTATTAATTGGATTGTTTTTAAGTTTCAAAAGCATAAAACCGCTCATCGGGAATAGTTTAGGAAATCAATATGCTAAAAGTTTGGGTGTAAATTTAGAGCAACTGAAATATTTTGTCATCATTGCTTCTTCCCTACTTTCTGCATCTGTTACGGCGTTTTTAGGGCCAATTTTGTTTATAGGAATCGTAGTTCCTCATTTTAGCAGAATGATTTATTCGCCAGCGAAATTGTGGCAACAGTGGATTTTGAACATGATTCTGGGAGTTTTTATTATGGAGTTTTTCTCTATTATTTCAGAGATTTCTCAATTCCCAATTAATGTTATTACGAGTTTATTTGGAGTTCCAGTTATTCTGATGATGATTTTGAAGAAAAAATAAATGAATAATTTTCCCGCAGATTTCGCAGATTTTATATGAATAAAAATATATCTTTAAAAAAAATAATTATTGCAAATATCTCATTATTTATAATAAGTTTTTTGTTGATGAAATTTTCAGATTTTTATAGGTTAAATAAAGAATGTCATTGGATTTATCAATATGCTCATATTTGGTGGATGTTTTTTGCCCTTCCTATTTCTATGATTTCATCATTAATTTTACCTATTTTATATTTTAAAAAATTTGGTTTAAATGTTTTATGGATTTTATTGGGTATAACACCTATTATATTATTTATCACTATACCTTATCAAATTGAAAGAATACATTCTGTTCTTAAAAATATTTGGACAGTAATCAACTAATAATTTGCGAAATCTGAGGGAAACAAAAATTATGTTTTTACAAATAAAAAATACAACAATTGGTTACCAAAAACCTCTTATTTCAGAGGTTAATGCGTCATTGGATTACGGTGATGTTTGTTTGCTGATTGGTAATAACGGCGTTGGTAAAACCACACTGATTAAAAGTATTCTTCATCAAATTTCCACATTAAATGGTGAGATTTTGATACATCAAAAAAATATAGAAAAACTTACAGATAAAGAAATTGCAGAACAAATAGCAGTGGTTTTTGCGAAGTCTCAAATTCCCACAAATTACACCACAGAAGATTTAATTTCACTTGGAAAATTCATTCATTTGCCTTTTTATTATCAGTTAGAAAATGAAGATGTAGAACATGTTAACAGCATTATTTCTCAGTTAAAGCTAGAAGAATATAGAAATATTCAGTTGCAGAAATTGTCAGACGGCAATCTTCAAAAAGCCTTTATTGGAAGAGCTTTAGCACAGAATTCTCCTATGATTATTTTAGATGAACCTACAACTCATTTAGACGAAGAAAATAAAATCATCATCTTAAAATTGTTGAGAGATTTGGCTAAAAACCACAATAAAATCATTCTTTTTTCTTCTCACGATTGGCGATTGGCTAAAGAATTTGCTGATAAAATTTGGTTTATTAATGACCAAAATCTCCAAGAAGGTTTGGCGGAAGACATTCTCTTGAAGAATGATTTATTGACCAATCCTCGACTTTTTACCATCAATCAAGACTTTGTTTCACCTGAAATTATAGCTCCATTTTTAGAAAAAGAAATGTTGTACTCTGCTTTGCAAAAAAACTTTAAAAGAGACCTTTCTGGTTTTAAAATAGAATTTCAGGGTGCATTTTGGGAGATTTTTTACCAAAATAATAGGTTTTCTTGTCAATCTATTGACGAAATACTGTTATCAATTAGAAATTGCTTATAATCAGCGTTTTTCGTTTGAAATTTCTCATTTTCTATTTAGCTCTATTATTCTTTACATAATAAATAATTGTCACATAATCAATAAGTTATCCGTTTGTAATAAAAAATACTATGCACGCATAGTATTTTTTTTATATTTGCTATGCACGCATAACATTTTTTAAAAATGGAAACTAAGACTAAAGAGAAAGTAGAAAATGTAGACTTAATGCTTAAATCAGTTTGGTTGGCAGTGAGTAAAATGTACTCCGAACAAGCTTCTATGCATAATTCTACGGCTGTACAAGCTTTAACGCTACTTAAAATCGATCCTAAAGAAGGAACAAGAAGTACCAATCTTGGTCCTAAAATGGCTATTGAACCCACTTCTTTGACGAGAATAATTAAGCTTTTAGAAGATAATGGTTATATCTACAAAGAAAAAACAACTTCTGATAAAAGAGAAGTAATTATTAAACTTACAGACAAAGGACTTAAATCTAGAAACCTTTCAAAAGAGGTAGTAGTAGGATTTAATAAAAAAGTGGTAGAAAAAATAGACCCAGAGAAATTCGCTGTTTTCAAAGAAGTCATGGGAGACATTTTGAAAATTGCTAATGATATGAACAATAAAAAATAAACCTATATTTATAATGAAAAGACGAATTAAACACGTTACAGTTCTTGGTTCAGGAATTATGGGAAGCGGAATTGCTGCGCACTTTGCAAACATTGGCGTAGAAGTTCTCCTTCTTGATATTGTTCCGTTTGAATTAACAGAAGCTGAACAGAAAAAAGGTCTTACCAAAGAAGACAAAGCAGTACGAAACAGAATTGCTACAGAAAGTTTGGCAAAATTAGTAAAAGCCAGTCCTGCTCTACTTTATAAAAAGGAGTTTGCAGAAAGAATCTCTGTAGGAAATTTTGATGACGATTTGCAGAAAATCAAAAATACAGATTGGATTATCGAGGTGGTAGTAGAAAGATTAGACATTAAAAAGTCTGTTTACGAAAAAATCGAACAATTCCGTAAACCTGGAACTTTGGTGTCTTCTAATACTTCTGGTATTCCAATTAATATGTTGGTAGAAGGAAGAAGTGATGATTTCAAAAAATATTTTGCAGGAACGCACTTCTTTAACCCGGTAAGATATTTACCGCTTTTAGAAATTATTCCTACCAATGACACCGATGCTGAAATCGTGAAATTCTACATGGAATATGGCGCTAAATTCTTAGGAAAAACTACTGTTTTAGCAAAAGATACTCCTGCCTTCATCGCGAACAGAATTGGAGTTTTCTCGATGATGAATTTACTTCACAATGTAAAATCTATTGGTCTTAATGTAACTGAAGTTGATAAATTAACAGGTCCAGTAATTGGTCGTCCAAAATCTGCAACTTTCAGAACTGCAGACGTTGTAGGTTTAGATACTTTGGTTCACGTGGCAAACGGAGTTCACGCTTCTGGTGTAGAAGATGAACAGTTCAAAGGAACTTTTGTTCTTCCAGATTACATCAATATGATGATGGAAAACAAATGGTTAGGTTCTAAAGCAGAACAGGGTTTCTATAAAAAAGTGAAAAATGCTGATGGAAAATCAGAAATTCACGGTCTTAATTTAGATTCTTATCAATACGAAAATCAAGGAAAAGCAAATTTTGCAACGCTTGAACTCACTAAAAATATTGATAAGCCAATTGATAGATTCAAAGTTTTAATTGGTGGAAAAGATAAAGCAGGAGAATTATACAGAAAATCTTTAGGAGCACTTTTCGCTTATGTTTCTCACAAAATTCCTGAAATTTCAGACGAGCTTTATAAAGTAGACGATGCTATGAAAGCTGGTTTCGGTTGGGAAAATGGTCCTTTCGAAATTTGGGATGCTGTAGGTGTTCAAAAAGGTATTGAATTGGCTACAGAAGCAGGTTTCACAGTTTCAGAATGGGTAAAATCAGTAGAATCTTTCTACAAAGTAAATGAAGAAGGTCAAAGCATATTCTTCGACAAAAATTCTGGAAATTACAATAATATTCCTGGTCAAGAAGCTTTCATTATTCTTGATAATATCAGAAAAAATAAAACATTGTGGAGCAATTCTGGTTCTGCAATCCAAGATTTAGGAGACGGAATCATCAACTTCGAGATTCGTTCAAAAATGAATTCTCTAGGTGGTGAAGTTCTAGATGGTTTAAACAGAGCTATTGATTTAGCAGAAAAAGAATACGATGGTTTAGTAATCGGAAATCAAGGTGCTAATTTCTCTGTGGGAGCTAATTTAGCGATGATTCTAATGATGGCAATCGAACAAGATTGGGATGATCTGAACATGGCAATTGCTTACTTCCAAAAATCGATGATGAGAGTTCGCTACTCTTCTGTTCCTGTTGTGGTTGCTCCTCATGGATTAACTTTGGGTGGTGGTTGCGAAATGACCATGCATGCTGATAAAGTAGTTGCTGCTGCAGAAACTTACATCGGTTTAGTAGAAACTGGAGTTGGTGTAATTCCTGGAGGTGGTGGTACTAAAGAATTTGCTTTGAGAACTTCTAAAGAATTCGCGGCTGATGACGTGAAAAACAACAGAATGCGTGAAGCTTTCATGAATATCGCAATGGGTAAAGTAGCAACATCTGCTCACGAAGCTTATGATATGGGTATTCTACAGAATCACAAAGATATTGTTGTAGTAAACAAAAACCGTCAAATTGCTGAAGCGAAGAAAGTAGCTAAACTAATGGCAGAACAAGGTTATACTCAACCAATTCAGCAAAAAGTAAAAGTTCTTGGTCAAGGCGCATTAGGTATGTTCTATGTAGGAACTGACCAAATGGTAACTGGAAATTTCATTTCTGAACACGATAAAAAAATTGCAGATAAATTGGCTTATGTAATGGTAGGAGGTAATCTTTCTGAGCCAACTGTAGTTACAGAACAATATTTATTGAATCTTGAAAGAGAAGCTTTCTTACAATTATGTGGTGAAAGAAAAACACTAGAGAGAATTCAGTATATGTTACAAAAAGGTAAACCGCTTCGTAACTAGAGGTTAGAATTTAGATATTAGAATTTAGATGAAAGCACATCGTTTACAAGATTTACAAATTTGGAAAAGATCTATGAGTCTAGTTAAAGAAATTTATCTCATTACTCAAGATTTACCTTCTGAAGAAAAATTTGGTTTGATAAGTCAAATCAGAAGATGTGCAGTATCTATTCCTTCTAATATCGCTGAAGGAGCTGGCAGAAATAATGTTAATGAATTTATTCAATTTTTAGGAATTGCTTCAGGTTCTGCATATGAATTAGAGACTCAATTAATTCTATTGTTTGAATTAAATTTTAAAACAGAAAAAGAAATTTCTGCCCTATTAAACGAACTTTCTGAAATACAGAAGATGATTTATTCTTTTAAAACAAAATTAAAAAACGGTTAGTTGTTTTTCTAACTTCTAACCTCTAATTTCTAAAATCTAAATTATGAAACAAGCATATATAGTAGCAGGTTACAGAACAGCAGTGGGTAAAGCTCCGAAAGGAAGTTTAAGATTTACCAGACCAGATGTAATGGCTGCAAAAGTGATAGAGAAATTGATGGCAGATTTGCCACAATTAGATAAAGATAGAATCGACGATTTAATCGTTGGTAATGCAATGCCAGAAGCAGAACAAGGCTTAAACGTTGCTCGTTTAATTTCTTTAATGGGGTTAAATACCGATAAAGTTCCAGGAGTTACCGTAAACAGATATTGTGCATCTGGTTCTGAAGCGATTGCGATTGCTTCTGCTAAAATTCAAGCAGGAATGGCTGATTGTATTATTGCAGGAGGTGCAGAAAGTATGTCTTTCATTCCAATGGGCGGTTATAAACCAGTTCCAGAAAGTCATTACGCAAAATCTAACCCAGATTATTATTGGGGAATGGGTTATACTGCAGAAGAAGTAGCTAAGCAATATAAAATTACAAGAGAAGAACAAGACCAATTTGCTTTTGAATCTCATCAAAAAGCTTTGAAAGCTATTGCTGAAGGAAAATTTGCAAAACAAATCGTTCCAATTCCTGTAGAATATAATTTCTTAGATGAAAACCAAAAAGTTCAAACCAAAAAATTTGATTTCTCAGTAGACGAAGGTCCTAGAGCAGACACTTCTGTTGAAGGTTTGGCAAAATTAAGACCAGTTTTTGCAGCTGGAGGTTCAGTTACCGCAGGAAACTCTTCTCAAATGTCTGATGGTGCTGCTTTCGTAGTAGTAATGTCTGAAGAAATGGTAAAAGAATTAAACCTTGAGCCAATTGCAAGATTAGTTTCTTATGCAGCTGTTGGTTTAGAGCCAAGAATTATGGGAGTTGGCCCAATCTACGCCATTCCAAAAGCGTTAAAACAAGCAGGGCTTTCTCTTCAAGATATTGGTTTAATTGAATTGAACGAAGCCTTTGCTTCTCAGTCAGTTGCGATTAAAAAAGAATTGGATTTAAACCCAGAAATTTTAAATGTAAATGGTGGAGCTATCGCTCTTGGTCACCCTCTAGGTTGTACAGGAACTAAATTGACGGTTCAACTTCTTGACGAAATGAAATTAAGAGGCGTGAAATACGGAATGGTTTCTATGTGTGTAGGAACAGGACAAGGCGCAGCTTCTGTAATCGAACTTCTTTAAATCGTAGAAAGTACAATGTACGATGTACAATGTATCTTTTAAAATTTCAAAAAAATAAATTAACCAAATGTACTTTGTACTTTATACATTTTACATTATACAGAATAAAAAAATAATAATATGAGCACATTAAAAGGAGGAGAATTCCTAATAAAAGAAATAGAAGCTAAGAATATCTTCACGATGGAAGATTTTTCTGAGGAACAAAAAATGCTTCGCGACTCTGCAAGAGAATTTATTGACAAAGTTGTAGTTCCTAACAAAGAGCGTTTCGAGAAAAAAGACTACGCATTTACTGAAGAGTGTATGAAACAAATCGGTGAAATGGGATTCTTAGGAATCGCAGTTCCTGAAAATTACGGAGGTCTTGGTCTTGGTTTTGTATCTACTATGATTTCTTGTGATTACCTATCTGGTGCAACTGGTTCATTGGCAACTGCTTATGGAGCACACACTGGTATCGGTACCCTTCCTATTCTATTATACGGAACTGAAGAACAAAAACAAAAATATTTACCAGATTTAGCAGCTGGAACTAAATTCGGAGCATATTGTTTAACTGAGCCTGATGCTGGTTCTGATGCAAACTCTGGAAAAACAAGAGCTAAATTGTCTGAAGATGGTAAACATTACATCATCAACGGACAAAAAATGTGGATTTCTAACGCAGGTTTCGCAGATACATTCACATTCTTTGCTAAAATAGATGATGACAAGAATATCACTGGTTTCGTAGTAAACAGAAGTGAACTAGAAAATCCTGAAAGCCTTACTTTCGGCGAAGAAGAGCATAAACTAGGAATTAGAGCTTCTTCTACTCGTCAGGTTTTCTTCAATGATATGAAAGTTCCTGTAGAATGTCTTCTTGGTGAAAGAAACAATGGTTTCAAAATCGCTTTAAATGCATTAAACGTAGGTAGAATTAAATTGGCTGCTGCTTGTTTAGATGCACAGAGAAGAATTTTCAACCTTTCTGTAAACTATGCAAACGAAAGAAAACAGTTCAATACTCCAATTTCTACTTTTGGAGCAATTAGAAAAAAATTAGCGGAAATGGCTACTGCTACTTTCGTTTCAGAAGCTGGTTCTTATAGAGCGGCTCAAGATATTCAAGATAAAATTGATGCTTTAGTTGCAGGTGGAATGTCTCACCAAGAAGCAGAATTAAAAGGTGTGGAAGAATTCGCGGTAGAATGTTCTATCCTAAAAGTTTATGTTTCAGACATCGCTCAAAAAGCAGCAGATGAAGGAATTCAGATTTTTGGAGGTATGGGATTCTCTGAAGATACACCAATGGAAGCAGCTTGGAGAGATGCTAGAATTTCTAGAATTTATGAAGGAACAAACGAAATCAACAGACTTCTTTCTGTAGGAATGTTGGTGAAGAGAGCTTTCAAAGGCGAAATTGATTTAATGTCTCCTGCAATGGCAGTTGGTAAAGAATTAATGGGAATTCCTTCTTTCGAAACGCCTGATTATTCAGAATTTATGTCAGAAGAAAAAGCAATCATCGCTAACCTTAAGAAAGTTTTCTTAATGGTTTCTGGTGCTGCACTTCAGAAATACATGATGGAGATTGAAAAACAACAACACTTGTTAATCAATGCTTCAGAAATTTTAAACCAAATTTACATGGCAGAATCTGCAATTCTAAGAGTGGAGAAAAACTTCGGTCCAGATTCTATAGAAGCAGCAATGGCTCAATTGAACCTTTACAAAGCGGTAGAAGCTGTAATTGCAGCTGCTAAAGAAGGAATTGTTTCTTTCGCTGATGGAGATGAGCAAAGAATGATGCTTTCTGGTTTAAGAAGATTTACAAAATACACCAATCAGCCAAACGTAATCGCGTTAACTGAGAAAATTGCTAAGCATTTTGTAGAGAAAAATTCTTACTAAAATTTGTTAATTCAACTATACTTAAAAACCGCTTCAAATTTTTGAGGCGGTTTTTTGTTTAACCAGAAGAAATTAAATAAATTTGATAATGTTTAAAATCAAAAAACATTATTTTGACGGAATAGATAAAAACGGAAATGCTATTATTATTTATGCCGCCGAAATGTCTTTTTTAGGATTAAAAATTCCTTATTCTTCTTATATTACATCTAATTCAAAAGGTATTTTTGAAAAAGCGTTTCTTAAGAAAGGTCAATTAATTAATCAGTCCAAATTAACTTTTCTCTTGAATGATAGTTCTCAAATTTTTGGAAATTGGGAGAAAATAGATGAAGGATTTTCTGAAAATTTACATGAAATAAACGGTAAAATGCTTATTTGGAATTGCCATCATCCAAAAGCTAATTTTGAGGTAAGGTGTGAAGAATTTTTCTTTTCTGGATTAGGATATGCAGAAACTTTAGACCTAAATTTCGCTCCTTGGAAATTGCCTATTTCAGAATTAAAATGGGGTAGATTTTTATCTGAAAACAATACTATTGTTTGGATAGAATGGCTAGGAAAGAAACCATTGAAAAAAGTATATTGGAACGGTAAACTACAAGAAAATGCAGAAATTACAGAGTTGGGAATTACATTTGAGAACCAAGAAACTAAGCTCATATTTGAAAATCCACAAATTATAAAAGATGAACCATTGCTGAAAATTGCCAATCGTTTTCCTTTTTTAAAAATATTTTTCAGTAAACAATTTTTACAAACACAAGAGACCAAATATAAATCAAAATCAATTTTTCTTCACCATAATGAAAAAGAATTGGGCTGGTCTCTATACGAAACAGTACTATGGAAAAGTTCAAATTAATTATTTCAAAAATTATTTATGGAAGTGTGTTTTGCTTACTACTTCCCTATTTGTTAATTTTTTGGGCCAAATCTACTTCAAAATTCATTACCCTTCCCACTCCAGATTTAGGTAGTTTTAGTCTAATTATTATTGCTTTAGGTTTTATTATGATTGTTATGGCAATGTACAATCTTTGGAAAAAAGGCAAAGGTTTACCTATGAATGCTTATCCTCCAGAAAACTACGTAAAAAGTGGACTGTATTATTTTTTTCATCATCCTATTTATGTAGGTGCAGTAATTTTTTCAATAGGAATTTCTCTGTTTTTTAAATCTTCATCAGGTTTATGGTTAATCTCTCCTATTTTTATCTTACTGATATTGGCTTATGTTATAGGATTTGAAAATGAAATTATTTCCAAAGCTTTTAACCATCAAACCCATCATACATTTTTTGATTTTCCACAAAATAATGTTGAAAGATTATCCATTAAAAATAAATTACTCATTTATGTTTGGGTGTATTTTCCTTGGTTTTTGATCTATGAGATTTTTATTTTTTTAGGAGTTCCTAAAGATGCTGTTTCTACAGAAATTATTTTAGATAAATACATTTCATTAGTAGATTTTACAGTTATTTTTTATGTATTGGTTTATCCTCTTTCTCTTTTAATTCCTTTTATTCTGAAAACTAATAAAGAGGCAAGAGAATTTATTTTTGACATTATTGGAGGAATGATTTTAATATTTTTCTGCTATTTGGTTTTTCCATTTATAGTGAATTATGAAACAATCAGTCAAGATAATTTATTTTTAAAAGCAATTGCTTTAGGAAGAGAAACAGATGGACAAACGGCGGCATTACCTTCATTTCATGTGTTTTGGGCTTTGATAATTTATAAATATTTTAGTAAAATTTTTCCGAAAAGTAAAATTTTATTCTTCCTAATTTCAATTTTAATTATCATCAGTTGTCTCACCACAAAAAACCACACCATTTTAGATGTTTTATTCGGAATCATAGCTTATTTTGTCGTAATTAATCGCGAATTAATCTATTTAAAATCAATTCAATTTTGTGAAAAAATATCAAACAGTTGGCAAGAATGGCGTTTCGGAAAAATAAGAATCATCAACCATGGTTTTTATGCAGCAATTGGTGGTTTTTTTGGCTTTGTAATTATGGGTTATTTTTTGCCTAATCAGCTTTATATTATCTATATCATTGGCATTGCTGGTTTTGTAGGAGCTGGACTTTGGGCACAGTTTGTAGAAGGCTCTCCCATGTTATTGAGACCTTTTGGCTATTATGGAAGTGTTTTAGGAATTGCATTGACTTTATTGTCAATCATTATTTTTACAGATTTAAATTTCTGGTTTCTTTTAGGAATTTCATGTTTAGCAGCATGTATCATTCAGTTTTTTGGTAGATTTAGATGTTTGGTACAAGGATGTTGTCATGGTAAACCTACAGATAAAGTTTTGGGAATTAAATTTTGCCATCCTAAATCCAGAGTAAATAAAATAGCGCATTGGAAAGGAAAAAATCTTTATCCTACTCAATTTTACTCTATTGTTTCGAATTTTCTTACATTTTTAATACTCTTAAGATTTTATCATTTAGAAATGCCAGCTTCTTTTATTGGTGGGATGTATTTTATTTTAAATGGTATTTTCAGATTTGTTGAAGAATCTCTTAGAGGTGAGCCACAAACTCCTTATTTTATGGGAATGAGAGTATATCAGTGGTTAGCAATTTTGTCTATTCTTATGGGAATTGCTTTCACTTGTGTAAATGCAGGTAAACTACCAACTGGAACTCTCGATTTTCATTTATTTTTCAATGCATTTTTATACAGTTTGTTGGTGCTTTTTGCTTATGGAATTGATTTTCCAGAAAGTAATGTAAGATTTTCAAGACTTACTCAATAATAAAACCGCTTCAAAATTCTGAAGCGGTTTTTTGTTTATTTAAGAAACGATTTTATATTCTGAAAATAAATTTCGTTGATAATTTTTCGGAGTAATACCTTCAAAAGTTTTAAAGGTTTTGATGAGATGATTGGTATCAGAAAAACCAGTCGCAAAAGCTACTTCTTTAATGCTTTGGTTTTCTTTGAGCAATTCTTTAGCACGTTTTATTCTTTGCTGAAGAATATATTCATTGGGTGATGTTCCGAGCTCGTATTTAAAAAGTTTAAAGAAATTAGATTTACTTACGAAAGCCAATTTTGCCAAATGTTCAATACTTAATTTTTGATGCAGATTGTTTTTAATATAATCTATGATAAAAGCCAGTCTGTTTGAAGTTTTCAGTGTTTTGTAATCGTTTTCAATGAGTTTTCCTGCTTGAGTTTGCATGAGTCT
Organism: Cloacibacterium sp. DMC96; assembly: GCF_056313765.1. Classification (NCBI taxonomy): domain Bacteria; kingdom Pseudomonadati; phylum Bacteroidota; class Flavobacteriia; order Flavobacteriales; family Weeksellaceae; genus Cloacibacterium; species Cloacibacterium sp. DMC96. The sequence continues at coordinate 990,339 of NZ_JBQUZQ010000001.1, forward strand.
TACCAATAATTCTTTCAACGCCAAATCTGCCATAATATCCTTATTCATGTTATCTTCCATGGCAATTCTCATGAGATTATTAGTTGCAGAAGCCAGCGGTAAACTGTTAAACAGATAAAATTCTTCGCTAGAAATTCTCCAGCAAGTGCTTTCATCTACTTTCATTAATTTGGTATTGAGATAATGCAAAGATTCTTCTACAAAATCTGGACTGAAACTTAATGCAATACATTGCGAAGGAGTTTCGTCTGCCTCTGGAAAATCGATGACCATTGTTTCACCGGGAGAAACTAAAACCGTTTCACCAGGAAAATAATCAAAATACTCAGATTTATTTTCCAATTTCATGTGCTTTTTTCCTCGTAACATCGCTGTAAAAGTCAAATCATTAAACTTTAGTTTAACATCTTCTGTCTTCTTGTGTGTTTCGTATAAAGAAAATTCACAATTATTTAAAGTAAATGTTGTCTTGTTTTCTATTATATTTTGTAATTGCTCATGTCCCGTTAATTCAGGCGTATAGAGCAAATGTTTGTCTTCTCGTATCATAAACTATGAATGATATTTTTGATAAAATAATCAATTTGCCTAAATATATAATAATTTTTCAATCAAACAAGATTTATATTAAAGTATTATAATCAATATTTTCAAAACACTATTATACTATTATTTGAGACGATTTTACCATGACATTTGTCATGTTTAAGATAATTTGGCTGAAAATTAAAAATTTAACAAATTATGTCAACACACATCAATCGTCCGGTTTTAAAAGAAAAATACGACAATTACATTAATGGTAAATGGACTGCTCCTTCTACAGGACAGTATTTCGAAGTGCTTTCTCCACTTGATGGAAAAGTTATGGCAAAAGCTGCACATTCTGCAAAACAAGACATAGAAATGGCTGTAGATGCTGCATCTGAAGCTTTCAAAACATGGAGCGAAACTTCTGCTACAGAACGCAGCATTATTTTGAATAAAATTGCTGATAGAATTGAGGAAAATCTACCCTATATCGCTGCAGTAGAAACTGTAGATAATGGTAAAGCCATTAGAGAAACGATGGCTGCAGATTTACCTTTGGCTGTGGACCATTTCAGATATTTTGCTAGTGTAATAAGAGCTGAAGAAGGTTCTATTTCTGAATTAGACAAAGACACCGTTTCTATTATCGTACACGAACCTATCGGTGTAATTGCACAAATTATTCCTTGGAACTTCCCTATTCTAATGGCAGTTTGGAAACTGGCTCCTGCTCTAGCTGCAGGAAACTGTGTAGTTCTGAAACCAGCAGAAAGTACGCCTGTTTCTATAATGGTTTTAATGGAGCTAATTGAAGATTTACTTCCTGCAGGTGTTGTGAATATTGTCAATGGTTTCGGCGCAGAGTTAGGAAGAACTTTAGTGACCAATCCAAAAGTGGCAAAAGCAGCGTTTACAGGTTCTACAGCTACAGGTAGAATGGTAATGCAATATGCTACAGAAAATATTATTCCTGTGACTTTAGAATTGGGAGGTAAGTCTCCAAACATCTTCTTCCCTTCTGTGATGGATGCAGATGACGAATTTTTTGACAAAGCCATTGAAGGAGCGGTATTATTTGCTCTAAATCAAGGGGAAATCTGTACTTGTCCTTCTAGATTATTGGTTCATGAATCAATTGCAGACAAATTCTTAGAAAGAGTGGTAGAAAGAACAAAAGCCATCAAAACAGGAAATCCACTTGACCCAACAGTAATGATGGGAGCTCAAGCTTCACAAATTCAGAAAGATAAAATCCTTTCTTACATAAAATTAGGCAAAGAAGAAGGTGCAGAATTGCTTTGCGGTGGAGAAGTAAATCATTTGGGTGGAGATTTAGAAGGTGGATATTACATTCAGCCAACGATTTTCAAAGGGCATAACAAGATGAGAATCTTCCAAGAAGAGATTTTCGGGCCAGTTTTAGCGGTAACTACTTTTAAATCTACAGAAGAAGCGATAGAAATTGCAAACGATACCATGTATGGTTTAGGAGCGGGAGTTTGGACCAGAGATGCACATGAATTATACAGAGTTCCTAGAGCGATAAAAGCTGGTAGAGTTTGGGTGAACCAATATCACGCATATCCAGCTGGTGCACCTTTTGGTGGTTACAAACAATCTGGTATTGGTAGAGAAAACCACAAAATGATGCTTGACCATTACAGACAATCAAAAAACATGTTGATTTCTTATAACAAAAATAAACTAGGATTTTTCTAGTTCACTTGTGTTTTAAATTAAAAGGAATGTTGTTCATCAGCATTCCTTTTTTTAATTTTATTAAAAATTTTTAGAAATGGTAAAAAGATTAGACGTAACAGAAAAAGCGTTGGAAGTCATTAAAACGCTAAAAGAAAAACACGGTGATTTAATGTTTTACCAAGCTGGGGGTTGCTGCGAAGGAACCCAACCTCAATGTTTTGAAAAAGGAGGTTTCTACGTAAGAACCAATGATGCTATGATTGGTTTGGTAGATGGTTATGAATTTTGGATTGATAGAGATTTATTTGAATACTGGAAATTTTCGCATTTCACACTAGATGTTACAGACGGTTTCGGACCAGGCGGTTTTTCTCTGGAAACACCATTAGGAAAGACTTTTGAAATTATTTACAGACTTTTTACTGATGAAGAATTAAAAGATTTAGAGCCTGTAAAAAGAATGGAATAATCAGGTAATTGATAACTTTTCAACCTATTGAAAATCAAAAACTAATACATTTTTATGAGGCTTCCTAAATGCTCATTCTGTGAATAAAATTATAAAGCCTCATCAATAAAGACTTTTAGAGAAAAATGATTGTGCATAAATTATATCTAAAAGTGAATAAAGAGAAAGCAAAATAGTCTATAAAAAGTAAATTTCTGTACTACCTTTACATCAACAAACAAGTCAAACTTTTAGGTAGAAAAATGAGAGTTGTGGAGTTTCTTCATACTCGATTTAGAAACCGAAAAAAGAAACAGGGTTTAATTTATTTGAGTAACTTTCAAGATGGTCTCACAACGATTTTGAAGTGAAAAGGTAAAAAAGATTTTGAATCTTCAAAGCAAGACTTAAACAGTCAACTTAGACTATGGTGTTTTCCAGAAGAATACGAAAGTGTTTGATAAGAAAATAATTTAATCCAAATTCAAGTTGATAAAATTGCCCGAGCAATGGAATATGTTTTAATGAAAAATGGCAAAATTTTTAGAAATATCTGCGGATAGAATTTAAAAAGATGCAATTAAACATTTTTCGGGAGTTGAAGCAATAAAGATTGCAGAGGCAATGTTTCCAGACTGATGACAGAAACGACAATGCTTTGAGAAAAGCAAAGAAGTTTTGCCATCAGTCTTTTTTATTTTCCACTTTTTTATTATTTTTACTCTGTAAAACAATAACCATGAGATCTTAGAAATTCTCCTTTCTTATTTTTAAGATTTCTTAAAAATTTTTAAAAATGGGAAATACCACATAATTCCTCAGAGTACTCTACTCTTTTTTCAAAAAAATCTTTTCTAGAATTTGATTTTATGTTCCTTTAGTAAAAAAACAAAAAAATAATCATTAAACCAATGTCTAAAAAAACATTACCTCCTATCTCTTCGGAGTATAAAAAACAAGTAGCCAAGGCTATTCTCTACATCATTTTATTCTTTTTAGTTTATTTAGTATTAATCACTTTGGCACTAATATTAGTCGCTGCTATTGGCTATTTAGTATTTGAAATCATTGCAAATTTTAGATTCAATTATTTGGTTATTTTGCTTTCTGGTGGTCTAATAGGAATGGCGGTTTTTATATTGATTTTCTTGGTTAAATTTATTTTTAATTTTCAGAAAAATGATACCAGCGCATTTATCGAAATCAAGAGAAATCAAGAACCTGAACTTTTCAAATTAATAGATGAAGTGGTACAAGAAGTAGGAACAGATCAACCTAAAAAGCTGTTTTTATCTAATGATGTGAATGCTTTTGTAAACTACAACTCTCCTTTTTGGAGCATGTTTTTCCCAGTAAGAAAAAATCTTACTATAGGAATGGGTTTAATCAATACCACAACAGTAAGTGAATTAAAAGCGATTCTTGCACACGAATTTGGACATTTTTCTCAAAAAAGCATGAAGGTGGGAAGTTATGTAAATCAAGCCAATAAAATGATTTATGACATGCTGTACAATAACAAAGGCTTTGCCGATTCTATGGAAAGTTTTGCGAGTACTCATGCTATAATTGCACTTTTTACAAGATTGGCAGCTTGGATTATTGAAGGAATACAATGGGTTCTTACTAAGTTTTATGATTTTTTATATCTGAAACACATGTCGCTAAGCAGACAGATGGAATTTAATGCAGATGCAATCGCTACGTATGTGGTAGGTGCCGATGTTAAAACTTCTGCTCTTCTAAGATTAGACCTTTCAGAATCGGCGCTTTCTAATGCGATGAATTTTTACCTTGACAAAAATGTAAAAGCCGACACCAAAAATATCTATCAAAATCAGACTACCTTGTTGCATTATTTTGCTCAAGAAAATAACCATGAAATTAAAAATGATTTGCCGTATATCAATATAAATGAAATAGAAAGGTATAATAAATCTAAGCTTCAAATTGAAGATCAATGGGCTTCTCACCCAACCATAAAACAAAGAATTGAAGCCATCAAAAAACTCAATATTCCTTCTGAAAAGGTAGACAATAGGATTTCTAAAAACATTTTGAAGCATTTTGATAAATACGCAGAAAAATTTACCAATAAACTCTTCGAGTATAATATGCTTACGCATACAGAAGAATTTCTTTCCGAGGAAGAATTCAGAGAGCAATATAAAAACATCGTGAATGAAAAGTCCTTCCATAAGATTTTTAATTCTTATTATGATTTTAAAAATCCAATTTTCGAAAATATTGAAAATGAAACTTCTACTGTAGATGAGGTCATAGCTCAAGATTTTTTCTCAGACGAAAAAGTAAGCCTTGTCTTTGAAAAAAATGCATTAGAAAACGATGCTAAAGTCTTAGAAATGATTCAAAATGGAACGTATAAATTGAAAACCTTTGATTATGACGGTGCAAAATTCACCACAAGTCAAACACCAAAAGTCCTGAAAATTCTAAAACAAAGAGAAGAACAAGTTGACCAAAAAATCAAAGAAAATGATGATGCTATTTTAAAGTATCTTTTGTATAAAGCTTCGCTTGAACAAAAAGAAAAGTTTTCTGAATTGGCAAGCCGTTTTACACAAACAGATAAAGATTTTGATGAGTATTACAATGCGTTTCAAGAGTTTGTTCCATATATCAATTTCATGTCTCAAAGGCTTGATTTCGAAACGATTATGAGAAACAGAAACATTATGGTTTCTAAAGAAAAGATTTTCAAAAAGAAAGTTACAGAGCTTTTATCTTCTACTTTTGCCATGTATATGGAAGAAGAAGACCAAGAATTACTAAGAGAATATGTGGATGCAGATTTTATCTACTTCGAACACAATAAGTATAACGATTCAGAAATACAAATTTTAGATAAAGCTCTAGGAAAATACCAAGAAACGATGAGCAAATCTTATTTTAAATTGAAAAAAGAATTATTAGAACTTATGGTAGAAATTTTGGAATAATTTTAATCAAAAGTCTTACTTGAATCTTGGAGAAGTTGAGCCAGTTCTTTCATTTCAGCATCGGTTAAATCTCTCCATTTTCCTATGGGCAAATCCAGTTTGATGTTCATGATTCTAATGCGCTTCAGTTTTTTTACTTCGTAACCTAGATATTCGCACATTCTACGAATTTGGCGGTTTAAACCTTGTGTAAGTACAATTCTAAATTGCAAAGTATCGATTTGTTCTACTTCACATTTTTTGGTTACGGTATCTAAAATCGGAACACCATTGCGCATTTTTTCTAGAAATTTGGGTGTAATGGGTTTGTCTACACGTACAATGTATTCTTTTTCGTGGTTGTTTCTGGCGCGTAAAATTTTATTCACAATATCACCGTCAGAAGTCAATAAAATAAGACCTTCACTAGGTTTATCAAGTCTACCGATGGGGAAAATTCTTTTCGGGTGATTGATGTAATCTACGATGTTATTTTTCTCACGTTTGGTATCTGTGGTGCAAACAATTCCGATGGGTTTATTAAATGCGATATAAACGTGTTTTTCTTCTGTTTTTTTGATGTTTTTGCCATCTACGCAAATTTCATCAGCATCAGAAACTTTAGTTCCTAATTCTGGCTTTTTGCCATTGATGGTAATTCTTCCTTGTTCCAAAAGTTTATCGGCTTCTCTTCTCGAACAAAAACCTACTTCTGATAAATATTTATTGATGCGCGTTTCCACAAATTTTAATTTTTTATTCTTCTCTCACTTTACTGGAGTGAAAAGTAATTCCAAGATTTAACCCAATATAAAAGTTACTCTTTAGTCCATCTCCGAAATTCATGCTGTGATTTTCCAGAAAAAAGGAGTAATAATAATTCATTCTCACATTAATTGGATTTTGGTCACCAATCCCTAAAGTATATACTCTGGCTTTTCTCACATCACTTTTAGTAAGCGCAAATCCAGCATTGAGATAAATATATCCAGAATCTGCGGCATTGTCTAAATAAATTTTTGGCTGAACCAAAAAATACAAATTATGGATATTATCATAAATGTAATTGTATCGAAAACCAGCGCCTAAACCTATTTTATGAATCGGTTGAAAACCAATAACAGAAGTGATTCCAGCATTGGCATTAAAATCTACATTGTTATCTTCATTCACGATATCTGCAACTGCTTTTGCTAATCCATAGGCAACTTGCGCATCTGTACTCCAATAAATTCCTTGATTAAGATTTCCTTTTTGCTGTGAATATCCTAAAAAACTAATAAAAATGAATAAAAAGTAATAGTTTTTCATGGTTAGAAATTTTCAAATCTAAACTCATTTTCCAAAATTTCTGCATGTGCATTTTCTACATGGTACTCTCCTATTTTGGTTCTTCTGAGTTGAGTAAGATAAGCACCAACTCCTAAACTTTGACCAATATCGTGAGCCAAACTTCTGATGTACGTTCCTTTGCTGCAACCTACGGTAAAAGTAACAAAAGGAAGATGAATTTCGATGTTATTGAGATAATGAATGGTCGTTTTTCTAGATTTCATTTCTACTTCTTGACCAGCTCTTGCTAAATCATAAGCGCGGTTTCCATCTATTTTTATCGCTGAAAAAACAGGCGGTTTTTGCTCAATTTCTCCTACAAATTTTGCCAAAGTTTCTTGGATGAAATCTTCTGTAATGTGTGAATAATCAGTGTGAAGGATTTCTGGTTTTTCGGTATCATAAGATTCGGTTTGTACGCCAATTTTTATTTCGGCGATGTATTCTTTTGGCGCATCTTGAATTTCTGGAATTTTCTTGGTGAATTTTCCGGTGCAGACAATCAATAAGCCAGTTGCTCTAGGATCAAGCGTTCCAGCATGACCAATTTTAAATTTTTTAGGAAGATGGAACTCTCTTTTGAGTTTGTACTTCAATTTATTAACAGCCTGAAAACTGGTCCAATCCAAAGGCTTGTCCACCAAAAGTACTTGTCCGTTTAAAAAATCTTCTGCGTTCAATGTAAAAAGTATAAAATGAAATTATTTCACCCAACCAAAATAAATCAACAATAAAATCCCTGCAATAATTCTATACCAACCCCAAGGTTTGAAGCCGTATTTGGTCAAAACACCAATGAAAAACTTAATCGCAATAACTGCTACTACAAATGCTACCAAATTCCCCACGAAAAAACTCATCGTGTTTTCTGGAGTCGCAAAAATCATTTCGTAACCTTTTTGTTCAACTCCATTGTGATTCCAATCTTTTACAAAAATTGAATAAAAAGTAACCGCTAACATAGTAGGAACTGCCAAAAAGAATGAAAACTCTGCAGCTGCTTTTCTGGTAAGGTTTTGTTGCATTCCACCAATAATAGAAGCCGCACTTCTACTCGTTCCTGGCATCATCGCAAGACATTGCCAAAAACCAATCGTTAATGCTTTTTTGAAAGTAATATCTTTTTCATCATCTATCGTATGTTTGGTGAAAATTTGGTCGATAAAAAGTAAAATGACACCACCTACAATCAAAACAACTGCGATAGGAATTGGTTTTTCTAATATCGTTTCTATTTTATCATCAAATAATTTTCCTAGAACCAAAGCTGGTAAAACGGCAACTGCCAATTTTAAATAGAATTTAATGTTTTTAAAATCAAAAAATTTCTTCCAATACAAAAAGACTACCGCCAAAATAGCTCCAAACTGAATAGAAACTTGAAACATTTTAACAAATTCATCTTCTTGAATTCCAAAAAATGAACTCGTGAAAATCATGTGTGCCGTAGAAGAAACGGGTAAATATTCGGTAAGTCCTTCTATGATTGCAATAATAATTGCTCTGATTAAATCCATAAACTGTATTGTGATAAAAAAATTAAAAGATTCAAATACCAATTCAAATCTTTTAATTCTTTAGTTTTTAAAATGTTTTTATTTGTTTCTTTTAAGAATCGCGAAAACCTGAACTACAAATCCGGCAATCACCAATAACGGCGCTATTCTGATTCTTCTGATGGAAAAAATGTCTTCATTCCAAGCATTAGGATCTAGTTTTCCGTCGACTGTATTAGCATCTGGACCGAGCATTAAAAGAAATCCTGCTAAAATTAAAGCCAATCCCACCAACATGAGTTGGTAGTTTTTTTTGCCAAAATAAAAAGGATTGTGCTGGGATTCAGACTTTTCTATAGTTTGTTTTTTAGACATTTTTAAAATTTTCTATGAGTAATATAAATCATCTACGCTAGATGCTAAGAATCTCCAAGTTGCAAAAACTGTACTGATGACGGTAATAAGAATTCCCACTCCAAATACGATTGCAACTAACCAAATGTATTGGTTAGTGTCTTGTACAAATGGAGTCCCTATTTCGCTGGTAAAGAAATACCAACCTGTAAATAAAGCTGTTAAGCCAATAATAGCACCGATAATTCCTAAAATCACCGCTTCTTTTACAAATGGTTTTAAAATGAATCTGCGTTTTGCACCTACCAATTGCATAGTCTTGATAATGAAACGTTTAGAGAATATTTTTAAACGGATAGAGTTGTTAATCAACACCATTGCTACGATTAAGAATAAGATAGAAAATGCTAAAATCCAAGTCAAAATTCTATTGAGGTTATTGTAAACTTCAATCGTTAATTTACTATCGTTTTTCACTTCTTTCACGCCTTCTACTTCATTCAGTTTTTTTACAACTTCATTTATTTTTGCAGGATCTACGTATTCTGGTTTTAAAGTAACTTCTACAGATGGAGGGAAAATATCTCCTTCAAAAAGAGCATCTGTTTCTATACCCAATTGTTTTTTGGCAAGTTCAGTGGCTTCTTGCTTAGAAATAAATTTAGCTTTTTTCACAAAAGGCTGCAATTTTATTCTTTCGTAAGTTAATTTTTGCAACTGCTCTGCTTTCGCAGAATCTCTAGGGTCTATATAATCATCAAAATAAGCTTCTACCACCAATTGCTCTTTGATATAATCCGAATATTTTTGAGCATTTATCAATATCAACCCAAAAAGTCCTACTAAAAATAATACCAATGCAATACTAATGGATACGGTAATGTTGCTAGAACGGAGCCTTTTCTTGTTTAAATCTTCTGCTAATTTTGCCATCAATAAAAAATTTTCTGCTAAAATAGAAAAAAAACTCCGAAATTTGCCCCTGAACAAACACAAAACTGTGTTAAAAAATCTTAAAAATTTTGAACGTAAAAGCAAAAAAACATCTTGGTCAGCATTTTTTAACTGATGAAAATATTGCCAAAAAAATTGTAGAAGGTCTTGACTTTCAACCATATCAATATGTATTAGAAGTAGGTCCGGGAACTGGTGTTTTAACCAAATATCTCCTCGAAAAACCTACGGAAACTTACGTTGCAGAAATAGACACAGAATCCATAGAATACCTAAAATTACATTATCAAAAACTTGAAAATAAACATTTTACAGGTGATTTTCTCAAAATTAATTTAAGTGATATTTTCTCTGGAGAAGTAGCGGTAATTGGCAATTTTCCTTACAATATTTCTTCTCAGATTCTTTTTAAGATTATAGAAAATTATCAACAGATTCCAGAAATGGTAGGAATGTTCCAAAAAGAAGTGGCAGAACGTACAGCTTCAGTTCCCAGAACCAAAGATTATGGCATTTTGTCGGTATTGGTTCAAGCGTATTATGATGTAAAATATCTCTTTACCGTTCACGAAAATGTTTTTAATCCACCTCCAAAAGTAAAATCTGGAGTCATCAAACTCACCAGAAACAGAAAAGAAGGTTTAGAAGGCAATGAAATTCTTTTCAAACAAATTGTAAAAACGGGTTTTGGCCAAAGAAGAAAAAAACTGAGCAATGCACTGAAATCTCTAGATATTCCAGAAGTGTTAAAATCTCATGCTTTCATGGATAAACGTGCTGAAGAACTGAGTGTAGAAGATTTTATCAACTTTACTCAAGAATGGAAAGCTGCAAAAAATTAATTAAAATCTTTCTGTATCAAATCTTCTAATTTCGCTTGTAAATCGTGAATTTTCGCTTTTAATTCCTTGATTTCTTGCTTGTTATTAGAAACATTGCTCTTGAGAATTACTTTTTGAGCTTTTTCTTTGTGTTCATCTTCGTCTTCATCATCAGCAATTTCGTCTATGTCTTCTTGAATTTCGTCAATATCTTCCTGAATTTCATCGATGTCTTCTTGGATTTCATCAATGTCTTCCTGAATTTCGTTTACATCTTCCTTAATCACTTCTATGTGTTTATTACTTTTGTTGACAGACATTTGAATGAAAATCGACAAGTAAATCGCTTCCAAAGAAACAATGGTTGTGAGAACCAAAAGCATTTCTTCGAATTCTACTACTTTAAATAGTGGAAGTAAAAAACTGGTGATAAATAGCAAAGTGTGAAAGACCAATGAAGCGGTAGAACCAATCCAACTGATAACGCGGTCTGCCATTTTATCGAGTAACGTATTATTTTCTGTTTTAAGTTCTCTAAACTTCATTTTGCTTAATTTTTTGACAAAATTACGATTAAAAATCGACTAAAATTTGACTTTAATGATTATTAATGCGAATTTTTGAACTCTTATTTTGTATTTTTGCAAAAATTCTAACTTTTTATCCCAATTAATTTCTGTGATTGAAGAGCAAAAAATATCTCACACCTTACAGTTTCTCATCGAGGAAAGAAATGTAAAAGCTGTTTCTGAAGCCATTTCGGAAGTGGAAGCGGTAGATATTGCCAATATTTTTGAAATTCTAGAAGAAGAAGATCAAAAATTTCTTTACGAAATTATGGATAATGAGCGCTCTGCAGAAGTACTACTCTACATAGACGAAGACGAGCGTAAAAAATTCCTAAAAAACTTCTCTACCAAAGAAATTGCAGATAATATCATCAACGAAATTGATTCCGATGACGCGGCAGATATTATCGCGGAATTACCTGAATATCAACAAGATGAAATTATTCAGCACTTAAATGACGAGGAGCACGCACAGAATATTGTAGAACTTTTGCGTTATGATGAAGATGTTGCAGGTGGTTTAATGGCAACCGAATTGGTAAAAGTTAATCAAAATCTTTCTATCATTTCTGCGGTCAAAGAGATGCGTAAACAAGCCGAAGAAATGGAAGAAGTCTACTCTATTTATGTAGTAGATGATTCCGAAAAGTTACTCGGTTTGTTAAGTCTCAAAAAATTATTAACTACTTCATCTTCTACTCGAGTTTCAGATGTTTATAACTCTAAAATTCAATATGTTAAAGATACAGAATCTGCTGAAGAAGTAGCGCGTTTCATGCAAAAATATGACTTGTTCGAAGTTCCTGTTGTAGATAAATTAGGAAAATTAGTCGGAAGAATTACCGTGGATGATGTTATCGACTTTATTACCGAAGAAGCAGAAAAAGATTACCAGTTAGCATCGGGGATATCTCAAGATGTTGACTCTAGTGATACCATTTTTCATTTAACCAAAGCGAGATTACCTTGGCTATTCATTGGAATGGTAGGTGGTTTAATTGGTTCTAGAGTGTTGCAAAGCAATCAAAATGCGATGCATGACATTCCTGCATTGATGTTTTTCGTTCCGCTGATTGCGGCAACAGCTGGAAATATTGGAGTACAAGCTTCGGCGATTATCGTGCAAGGTTTAGCGAATAACACTTTAGGGAAAGATACTTTTAAAACTTTATTCAAAGAAGTAAGCGTTTCTGCAGCTTCAGGAATGATACTTTCTTTAATTATTTTTGGATTCAATTTATTGATTAACCATAATGATTTGATGGTTTCTGTGACCATTTCTATTTCTCTTTTAGCAGTAATTATGGTAGCGGCGATTATTGGAACCATTGTTCCTATTGTTCTGGAGAAAAATAAAATAGACCCCGCAATTGCTACAGGTCCGTTTATCACCACTTCTAATGATATTTTAGGAGTTTTAATCTACTTTGCCATCGCAAAAGCACTCCTCCACATTTAGGAATATTTTCTATAATAATTCTTTAGAAACACCAATCCCAAAAAGCGCATAATCGTATACAGCAGGATCTTCTGGATTGTATTTTCTGATGATTTGGTCGAGTTCTTCTACGGCTTTCCAATCGTTTTGAGTTCTGGTGAGAATTCCTAATTTTCTGGAAATATTCGCAGTGTGAACATCTAATGGAATAGACAAATATTGCGGAGAAAGGTTTTTCCAAATGCCAAAATCTACCCCTTTTTTATCTTGACGAACCATCCATCGCAGAAACATGACCAATCTTTTTGAAGCAGAATTTTTATAAGGCGAACTCACATGTTTATGGCTTCTATGCGGAATTTCTCCTAAAAAACGAGTTCTAAATCTTTCGATAGCGTGATAATAATTTTCTTCGTGTTCTTTTAAAAGAAATAAGTTTTCTAAACTTTCAAATTCAGTGTAAACACTTTTTAAATTCAATGTAAACTGCTCGAAATCTTCTGCTGAGAAAGTTCTGTGAACGGCTTTATTTTCTAGTTTTTTGAAATCTTTTTGGGAAGCATTCATCACAAAATCATAAGGAGAATTCCCCATATATTTGATGATTTTTTGAGCCGAAGTAATGATAGATTTTCTATTTCCCCAAGCTATAGTCGCTGCAAAAAACGCCGAAATTTCTATGTCTTGCTTCAAAGAAAACAGATGTGGAATTGAAATAGGATCTAATTCAATAAAATCTGTATGATTGTACTGTTCGGCTTTTTGGTTCAAAAAATCGAAGATTTCTTGTTCGTTCATTGATGACGATTATATAAACTAAATTTAAAATTATATTTCAGTAACAATATCAAAAATTATAAACACTAATTGTGTGAAAATCCAAAAAACTCCCACATAAAAAGCAGATTTAGGAGAAAAATTCATTTTCTTAAATTCATTGTTATGATTTATATAAACTAATGTTAAAAATAGAACTAAAACATTATAAAGAATATGTAAAAAATTTACAATCAAATGATTTTTTAAGATATTATAAAAAAATGAATCAAAATAATAAGTAAATAATAATAAAACAATTACTAAAATATCAATTCTTTTATATCTGTTAATTAAATCTTTCATTTGAAAAATCTTAAATTTTCACAGGTTCTAACTGTTGCGGAAGATGAGTTTCAGGGAAAATTTCACAGGCTTCATTGAGAAAAACCGACAAATCATGGTAGCGATTAGAAAAATGACCTAAAATTAATTTTTTAACATTGGCTTTTCTGGCAATTTTTGCAGCTTCTAGAGCAGTAGTATGACCTGTGTAATCTGCCATTTTCTTTAAATCATGTAAAAAAGTAGCTTCGTGATACAAGACGTCTACATTTTTAATAATCGGGATAATGCTTTCTAAATATCGAGTATCACTGCAAAAAGCATAAGAAACAGAAGGTTCTGCAGGTTTCGTTAAATTTTCATTTTTGAGAATATAACCATCGCTCAACTGAATATCTTTGCCACGTTTTAAATTGTGATAATCACAGATTTCAATTTCAGGATATTTAGAAACTTCCTGCATGTTTAGGTGTCTTTCTTTTGGTTTTTCCTTAAAAAGATATCCGTTACAGTAAATTCTATGGTCTAATGGAATCGTGAAAACCTCTACTCGATTGTCCTCGAAAACTTTTTCTGATTTTTTAGAAGAAAGTTCATGGAAAACCACCTCAAAACCTTGGTGCGTTTCGGTAATTCTAAAAATGGTTTCCATCATTTCTTTGATTCCTTTTGGACCGTACACATAAAGTGGAGTTTCTCTACCCAAAAGTCTAAAACTAGAAATCAATCCTGGTAAACCAAAAACATGGTCGCCATGAAGATGCGAGATAAAAATGTGATTAATTTTAGAAAATTTGGCTTTAGCTTTTCTCAATTGAACTTGTGTTCCTTCACCACAATCGATGAGGAAACAACGCTCTTCCATTTCTAGAAATTGCGCAGTAGGTGCAGATTTCACAGTAGGAATTGCTGAGTTATAGCCGAGAATTGTTAAATAGGTGCTCAAAATGCTTAAATGATGATTTTTAGAGGTTTAAAGTCTGCAAATTTCGTGAAAATTATTCTAATATCAAAAGTAGAAAACTATTTATTAATCTCTGAAATCTCTGGAATGCGTGGGATATTTTTTATAAAAAAATTATTTTTCTAAAAATGCAAGAAATTTATCTAAAGCATTTTTGCGGTGACTCATCGCATTTTTTTGTTCCGCAGGCATATCTGCAAAAGAAATTTCATGATTTTTGGGAATGAAAATCGGGTCATAACCGAAACCTTTGTTTCCACTTCTTTCGGTGCTTAAATCACCATAAACTCTACCTTCAAAGTATTCTGCTCCATGTTCATTGTACAAGCATAAAACGGTGATGAAATAAGCTTCTCTATCATTTTTGTCTATCATTTCTTCTAAAACTTTGGCTATATTTTTATCAAAATCATGATTCCCGGCGTAACGAGCAGAATAAATTCCAGGTCTTCCATCAAGTGCAGGAACCACTAATCCAGAATCGTCTCCTAAACTGGGTTTTCCAGTTTTTTCGAAGCAGAATTTGGCTTTAATCAAAGCGTTTTCGTGGAAAGAATTTCCGTCTTCTATTATTTCGTCATGAATATGATAATCAGTAAGTGAAGTAATGTGGTATTTTTCGCCTAAAATCTGTTGAATTTCTTCTTTCTTGTGTAAGTTGTGCGTGGCAACGAGGATTTCCATTATGTAATATTAAATATAAGATTTATAATTTTTAAATTTTTAGCGCTTATTCTCTGTAATAAATTCTATTTCGGTACATGAATAAATAGTAAAAAATTGCAAAAATGATGATTCCAGCCAACAAAACTACATACTCTGGGATGTTTAAAAGTTCTGAAAAGCTTTCTGTGTAGAAAAATTTCATCATCACTACTACAATAGTATTATTGAAAAAATGCAAGAAAATAGACATGAGAAGTGATTTGGTTTTAAAATAAACCACTCCTAAAACAATGCCTAAAAGAAAAGCACCCATAAATTGCCAAGGATTGAAATGTACAATTCCAAAAACCAATGCCGAAATAATAATCGCATTTCTAGGTTTTACACCCTTATTAATCAATCCTTTTTGAATAATTCCTCTAAATAAAATTTCTTCAATAATGGGAGCAAAAAAACTAACTAATAGAAATAAAGTGAAGGTGTCATCTGAAATAGAATTCATCTGTTCAGAATAAATCTGATATAAATCTCCAAAAATAGGTCCAGCAGTGGGAATTAATGAAGTACTATATTCTCCAATCAAAATCATTCCAAACATCATAGGAAAAATCAATAGGTAAACATGAAAAGGTCTAGTTTGCATATTGAAGTTAAGCACTTTTTTTTCTTTTTTCATGACAAAAAAATCAAAAGCCCAAATAACAGGTAAAAAAGTAGAGAGATAACTCAAAATATTAAATCCATCAGTATATCTGAGGTCTGTATGAAAATATTTAAACGAAATATAAACAGCTAAACCAACCATTGATGAAGAGAAAATAAGAGCTATAATCATCACTATTGCTCCGTAACCGTCTAAAATATAATTTCTGTATTTTGTATTGTCTATACTCATAAATGATGATAAGTTGATGGGGGTTCAAAAAAAAATCTAAAGAAAAATTTCTAAAAACTTATTTTGTTCAAAGATAGAAAAATGAGGGAAGCTACAAGTAGGAAGCTGAATGTTTTTTGAGCCTTTGCTTGGAAATACATCTATCATTTGTTTTACAAAAGAATTTTTAACGCAAAGACGCAATATTTATATTAAAAAATAGAAAGAAAATAAGACGCAAGAAAATCAAAGATTTTCAAAACAAATAAAGACGAAGTCTTTTCGCGTCTTAAAAACATAATCAATTCATAAATATATTTTGCGCCTTTGCGTGGAAATAAACCAATATTTTCAAATCTCAATAAAAATCACGATTTTTGCAACTTCAAAATTTAGAAATGAGTTTATTACAAGAAATATCAAAACGTAAAACTTTCGGGATTATCTCTCACCCAGATGCTGGAAAAACTACTTTGACGGAGAAATTACTTCTTTTCGGGGGAGCAATTCAGGAAGCAGGTGCTGTAAAATCGAATAAAATTAAAAAAGGAGCAACTTCCGACTTTATGGAAATCGAAAGACAAAGAGGGATTTCTGTGGCGACTTCGGTTTTAGCATTTGAATACAAAGGAAAGAAAATCAACATTCTCGATACGCCTGGTCACAAAGATTTTGCGGAAGATACGTATAGAACACTTACTGCGGTAGATTCTGTAATTGTAGTAATAGACGTTGCAAAAGGTGTGGAAGAGCAAACTGAAAAATTGGTAGAAGTTTGTAGAATGCGTAAAATCCCAATGTTGGTCTTCATCAATAAATTAGACCGTGAAGGAAAAGATGCATTTGATTTGCTGGATGAAGTAGAGCAAAAATTAGGTTTAAAAGTAGTTCCACTTTCGCTTCCTATTGGCATGGGAAGTGATTTCCAAGGAATTTATAATATTTGGGAGAAAAACATTCAGTTATTTTTAGAAGAAAAGAAACAGAAAGTTGGCGAAACCATCGTTATCAATGATATCAATGACAGTTCGGTAGATGAAATCATCGGTGAAAAAGCTGCTGCTACTTTAAGAGATGAACTAGAACTTATAGAATCAGTTTATCCAGAATTCGATAGAGAACAATATCTTACTGGTGAACAACAACCCGTGTTTTTTGGTTCTGCGTTGAATAATTTTGGGGTAAGAGAATTGTTGGATGCTTTTGTAGAAATTGCACCAATGCCTCAACCCAAAGAATCTGACCTTAGATTGGTAAAACCAGAAGAGAAAAATTTTACAGGATTTGTCTTTAAAATTCACGCCAATATGGATCCAAAACACCGTGATAGATTGGCTTTCGTGAAAATTGTTTCGGGAACTTTTAAGAGAAATGAAAACTATCTTCTAGTAAGAGAAGGTAAAAAAATGAAGTTTTCTTCGCCGAATGCTTTCTTTGCAGACAAAAAAGAAGTGGTAGACGAAAGTTTCCCTGGAGATATTGTAGGTTTACACGATACTGGAAGTTTCAGAATTGGAGATACTTTAACTGCTGGAGAAAAATTACAGTTCAAAGGCATTCCGAGTTTCTCACCAGAACATTTCCGTTATATCAATAATGATGATCCATTAAAAGCAAAACAATTGGCGAAAGGTATTGACCAATTAATGGATGAAGGTGTGGCGCAATTATTTACGCTAGAAATGAACGGCAGAAAAATTATTGGAACTGTTGGTGCGCTTCAGTACGAAGTTATTCAATACAGGTTGGAGCATGAATATGGCGCAAAATGTACGTATGAACCGATTGGAATTCATAAAGCGTGTTGGATAGAAGCCGACGAAAAATCAGAAGAATTCAAAGAATTTGCAAGATTAAAACAGCGTTTTATGGCAAGAGATAATCATGGTCAGTTGGTATTTTTAGCAGATTCTGCTTTCACGATTCACATGACTCAAGAAAAATTCCCGAATGTGAAATTACACTTCATCAGTGAATGGAATCACGCAAAATAATTATTCTCTTTAGAATGATAAGAAATAATACATGATAAAAATCTTCAAGGAAACTTGGAGATTTTTTTTGTAAAATCCCAATTTATATTATCTTTACGGCCGTAATTAAAATCAATAATCATGAAAAAACTAATTTCCCTTTCAGTGCTATTATTAGCATTTTCTTTTGTGTTCATTTCTTGTAGTAGAGACGATGATGAAGGATCTTCTTCTTCCAATTACATTCAGGTAGATAATGGTAGTAAACTTGCTGTTTCTAGTGCTGCTGTAATGGGTTTCAAAGCAACTGATGCTTCAGAAGAGAATTTTTACACCATTACGCTCATTAACACTGCGGGAACTTCAACGAAAATGGCATCTTTAGCCATTTATTTCCCTTACAATCAGTCTATGGATGGTACTTATACCTTAACAAGTACTTCTAGAAAATTAGATGATTGGTTAAGCAGTTATGCTGAAACTACAGGTTCTGCTATGCAAAGTTATAACGACTTAACACAAGGAACATGTACTGTGAAAAGAAATTCTACAGATAATTTTACTGTAAGTTTTTCTTTTAAAACAGCTTCTGGCAAAACCGTAAATGGTGAATTCAGTGGTAAAGCTTCTGTTCAAGAAAGTAACTAAAAGTACACTTCTCAATACAAGTCCTCAGAATTTTTCTGAGGATTTTTTTTGTAAAAATTTTGCAAATTATTTTACAATTCATTGATTTTCAAAATTTTAATACAAATACGATTTTTTACCTATTTTTAGGGAACATTTTTTGTATTAAGTTTGGCATCAACAAAACTATTAAAATGAAGAAAACAATTTTTAGTCTTTTTACCGCTACTCTATTATTGGTGGCTTGTAATAAAACCGATATTCAACAAACAGCTGATTCCTTTAAAACAGCAGATAGCCTTTTTAACCAAGCAAAAGAAAGCTACCAAACCATCGATTCTATTTCTAAAATTGTAAATGATTCTAACAGTACGGTAGGAAAAGTTATCCTTCCAGAAATCAATAAGCATAAAGAAATTATAGAAGACGCGATTAAAAAGGGAAACGTAAACATTGATTCCCTCAACAGGGAATTTAAAAAATTAGATAACAAAAGCCAACAAGCACAAGACATTAGAAAAGCGATTGATTCGGCTAATAATGCCATAAAAAGCGGTGACAATGCTGCTGTAGTCATTGCTGAAACTGCCAATAAAATTTTGAAGCAAACTTCTAAAAATAATTCGCAAACCCAACCAGAACAAGAGGTTCAAAATCAAAATCAAGTTCAGAATCAACCTATTCCTCAGCGTGAACTCTACCCTATTGCGAAAACTACGAGATTGCAAGTTTCGGTAGAAGATTTGGCTGCCGCAAAAGCACTGTTAAATCAAGAACTAAGCACTTATAATGCAGATATTATCACAGAAAATTATACCGAAAACGAAGGAATTGCCAAACAATATTTGACCGTAAAAGTACCATTGAGTAATTTTAATGAATTGGTGAATAAAATGAGCAGTCTGGGAAATGTAGAATCTAAAAATACAGAAGTTCAAGGCAATGATTATGTAGGAAGCCAAATGTGCGATGTGGAACTCACTTTGGTAGACAATACTCCAGAAACCAATAATGCAGAGGATTTAAACATTCTGAATGATGAACAAAAAGATGAAACTTTCGGAGATAAATCTTCTAATGCATTTATGAAAGGATTTGCAGTTTTGGGTGGATTATTTTTAGCGCTAATTCCGTTTTGGCCAATATTTTTAATCGGCGGAATTGTTTGGTATTTCGTGGCAAAAAGAAATAAGAAAAAACGCGAAGAAGAATTCCAAAGACAATTGGCATTAGAAAGAGAAAAAATAAAAGCGACGGAAGGATTAAAACCATCAGCAGAAGAAACTCCTCACAATGCAGAACCAACCAATACTGAGGAAAATAAAAACGATGACGATATTTCTAAATACATGCCGAAAGAGTAATGAGATTAAGATATAGAAAAAAGGCTGTTCATTTTTTGAACAGCCTTTTTATTATTTTTCATAGAAAGATGTTGAAAAATTTAGAGGTATAGTAATTCTAGATTTTACAGGAACGCCATCTAATATAGCTGGATTCCAATTTCCTTTTGTTCTATTGATGGAGCGAACAATATCTTTGTTAAATGATTCATTATCTATTTTGGGTGAAACAATAGGATTAATAATTTCACCATTTTCATCAACGACAAATTCTAAAAAAAGGTTTCCATTAACATGATAATCGTTAAAAATAGACATGAAATTATCATGAATATCCTTGTCCATCACTTTTTTTCCACCTTTATAAGTAATAGGAATATAAAGTTTTTCAGGAATGTAATTTTCTGTGTATTTATCTAGCAAATGATTGGGAACAAAAAATAATCTAACAATTGAATCAAAATTTTGATCTTTTATTTTTGCAGGAATCCATTTGTTACTAAGTTTCAGTTCTCTCAAAACATCTAAAGTAAAATCGTACGCACATTTATTTTTATTGATGTTGACAGAGTCAAAATCGGTGATAAATTTTATTTTGGCTTCCTTGGTCAATAATAATTTCGCTTGATAAATTTCTTTTTTACCACAAGAAGAAAGTTTTTTCTCAGAAGCAATGGTGTTGATATCCTTGTATAATTCTTGTAATCCACCTTTGTAAAATTCTTGATTTTTTGGAAACTCATCTAGAATTTGAGCATTTAAAAAGGCTGTAAAAAATAAAAAAAGAGAGAATAGTTTTTTTGTTTTCATAGTTATCATATAGTTTTTATTATTTATTACTCAAAGCATACACCGCAAAACTTGCTAACCAATGGTCGCCGCCATAATTTCCTTTAAAAACCAAAGGTAAAGCATTTTCTAAAAATTTAGAAGAAGTTTCCTCGAAATGTTTTTTGTGTCGGTGATTTTTTGGTAAAACTTGAGCAATATTTTTCATACACCAACTTCTAGTAAAACTTAAACCAACCAAGTGAACTGTTTGGTAATCATTAATATCCGAAATTACAGGAATCTGTGAAATATTCTCAATACTTCTCTTTTCGTAGAATTTATTAAACCATTTTACATATTCATCTTGCGGAAGAATTCTGGTCATCAAATCAGCAATTTCTAAACTTGGCGAGAAGAAATCACTTCCGTCTGGTTCTAAATAAGCAGGCGTTTTTTCGTCTTTTAGATAGAAATATTTTGCTTTTTCGATGAGTTGGTTTTCAAAATCTTTTTCGCCAACCGTTCTAGCCCAATCTATGGCAAAACTTAGTGCAAATGCAGTGTTGGGATGAACTCCTGTTCTATTGGGATACGTTTGTTTGGGTAAATATTCTTTCCACAATTTTACGATTTCATCGGTGAGCGGTTTTAAATTTTGATGCCAAATTTTCGCTTGTGGATTTTCCCAACTCGCCAATTCTGCATCTAATTGAAGCAACCAAGCCCAACCGTAAGTTCTCTCAAAACCTTTTGCCACTTGATATTTATTGAAATATTCTGCTTCGGTTTTTATTTTTTCGGCTTGAAAAGAACCATCCAAAATTTTAATAATCTCTTCTTTATTTTTGATAAAAGGTTTGTCTTTAAGCAATTTTACAAGCATCCAATGTCCATGAACCGAAGAATGCCAGTCAAAACAGCCATAAAAGCTAGGATGCAATTCTTTGGGAGTCAGTTTTACATCCATTTCATTATTGATGACATGTGCGGTTTTATTGGGGTATTCTTGATTGATGCAATGTACTGGTTTTTCAGATAATTGAAATGCGATTTCATCAGTAAGCGTAGGAACTTGCGCTGAAAAATTCAAGGAAAACAAAACGACTAAAAGACTTAATTTTTTCATTGAATAAATGTATAAAAATTTGATAAATAGGAAAACAAAAAGTCGAACAATTCCTTGTCCGACTTTCATATTTTAAAAAGAATTTGCCAATTATTTCTTAGCAATACTTCTAGAAATTACAATTTTCTGAATTTCTGAAGTTCCTTCGTAAATCTGAGTGATTTTAGCATCACGCATCATTCTTTCTACGTGATATTCTTTTACATAACCGTAACCACCGTGAATTTGAACGGCTTCAACAGTAGTATCCATCGCTACTTGAGAAGCGTATAGTTTTGCCATTGCTCCAGATTCTGAAATATCTAGACCTGCATCTTTTTCAGCAGCAGCTTTGTAGCAAAGCATTCTTGCCGCCATAATATTTACATGCATATCTGCTAATTTGAAAGCAATTGCTTGGTGATTGATGATTTCTGTACCGAAAGCTTTTCTTTCTTTAGCGTATTTAAGTGCCAATTCATAAGCTCCAGAAGCAATACCTAAAGCTTGAGAAGCGATACCAATTCTACCACCATTTAGAACTGCCATTGCGAAATTGAAACCAAATCCATCTTCACCAATTCTATTTTCCTTAGGAACTTTTACGTCGGTAAACATTAATGAATGCGTATCAGAACCTCTGATTCCTAATTTTTCTTCTTTTTTACCAATTGCGAAACCTTCCCATCCTTTTTCTACGATGAAAGCATTGATTCCTTTGTGTTTTTTCTCTACATCCGTTTGTGCAATCACAATGTAATATTGAGCATTTCCACCATTGGTAATCCAGTTTTTAGTACCGTTTAATAGATAGTGGTCTCCCATATCAATCGCAGTCGTTTTTTGAGAAGTAGCATCAGAACCTGCTTCTGGCTCAGAAAGTGCAAATGCACCGATTACTTCACCTTTTGCTAAAGGAACTAAATACTTTTGTTTTTGTTCTTCAGAAGCGAATTTTTCTAGACCAGCACAAACCAAAGAATTGTTTACTGACATTACTACAGCTGCAGAAGCGTCTACTTTTGCAATTTCTTCCATTGCCAAAACATAAGAAACGCTATCCATTCCTGCTCCACCGTATTTTGGGTCTACCATCATTCCTAGAAATCCTAGTTCTCCCATTTTCTTTACTTGTTCATAAGGAAACTTCTGGTGTTCGTCTCTTTCTATTACGCCAGGCAAAAGTTCAGTCTGCGCGAAATCTCTCGCTGCTTGCTGAATCATCAGTTGTTCTTCTGTTAAATTAAAATCCATTTTTTGTATTAAAATTAATTGCCGTAAATATACATTTTTTAGGTATTTCAACGAAAATTGATATTAACTATTTGTTAATTAAGAAAAAGTATTATTTTTACAAAAATCAAAAACCGTAAAGTATGTCAGTTACAAGATTGTTTGACTTTGCTCATCATGCGCTATACAAATTCCCGAAAGAGGATGCTTTGGTGACCAAATATAATGGAGTTTGGACAAAAACTTCTACAAAAGAATATGTGAATCAAGGAAATAAAATTTCCAGAGGACTGTTAAAATTAGGGATTAAACCGGGAGATAAAATCGGGCTAATTTCTACGAATAACCGCACAGAATGGCACATTATGGATTTGGGAATTTTGCAAATTGGTGCAATAGACGTTCCGGTATATCCTACTATTTCTATTGAAGATTATATTTACATCTTTAATAATGCGGAAATAAAATACGTTTTTGTTTCAGATAAAGATTTGTACGAAAAATTACTTCAAGTAAAACCTCAAGTAGAAAGTTTGAAAGGAATTTTTACTTTTGATGACATTCCTGGAGCTGCAAACTGGAAGGAAGTACTCGATTTGGGAGAAAATGATGACAATCAACAAGAAGTAGAAGACATTGCTAAAACCATTCAACCAGATGATTTAGCAACTTTAATTTACACTTCTGGAACTACAGGTAGACCAAAAGGTGTAATGCTTACACACAGAAACATTGTAGCAAATGTGTTGGCTTCTGATCACAGAATTCCTAGAAATTGGAAATTAGAATACACAGAAACTAAAGTATTAAGCTTTTTACCTATCTGTCATATTTTTGAGAGAATGATTTCTTATCTATTTATGTACAACGGTTTTTCGATTCACTTTGCAGAAAGTATTGATAAAATTGGGGATAACGTAAAAGAAGTGAAACCTCATTACATGACGGTAGTACCAAGATTGGTAGAAAAAGTATATGATAAAATTGTAGACAAAGGAGCTGCAGCTGGTGGTTTAAAAACCAAAATTTTCTATTGGGCATTGTCATTGCTTGAAAATTATGACATGAAGAAGCCTAAATCTCTAAAACACAGAATTGCAGATAAATTGGTATTCTCTAAATGGAGAGAAGGTTTAGGTGGCAATATGATTACTTTAGTAAGTGGTTCTGCTGCCCTATCTACCAAACTGAACAGAAGTTTCCACGGTGCTGGAATTCCTATTTTAGAAGGATATGGGCTTACAGAAACTTCACCAGTAATTGCGGTAAACTCTTTCGAAAGAGTGAAAATAGGAACTGTAGGTCATGTTTTAGATAATTTAGATGTAAAAATCCAAGCAGATGGAGAAATCACCGTAAAAGGACCTTCTGTTTTCCAAGGATATTATAAAGACGAAGAAAAAACCAAAGAAGCATTTACAGAAGATGGTTACTTCATGACGGGAGACATCGGTCATATAGACGAAGAAGGTTTCTTACACATTACAGACCGTAAAAAAGAAATGTTCAAAACTTCTGGTGGTAAATATGTTGCGCCTCAGGTTTTAGAAAATTTAGCGAAAGGTTCTAAATTTATCGAACAAATTATGGTAGTAGGTGACGGCGAAAAAATGCCGTGTGCTTTAGTACAACCAGACTATGCATTTGCAAAACTTTGGGCAGAGAGAAAACATCTTAAAATAGGCAAAAATCCAGAAGAAATGGCGAATTCTCCTGAGCTAAAAGCAAGAATTATGAAAGATATTAATTTGTTGAATGCTACTTTAGGAAAATGGGAGCAAATTAAGAAAATAGAGCTTACTCCTACGCTTTGGACGATTGAAGATGGTTTACTTACTCCAACGATGAAATTAAAACGTAAAGCAGTAAAAGAAAAATTCTTTAATCTTTACGAAAAATTATACGACAGAGCATAAATCAAAAAAGACCTCCCATTTTAGGAGGTCTTTTTTTAGGCTACTTTTTTAAAAGATATAGATTTTCCTATCCATTCTACCTTCCAGAAACCGCGAACTTTTAAGATTCCATTTTGAAGCAACTTGGCACAAGAACTCCAATATCTTCCACTAGAAGCGTCATAAATTTTCCCATTAACCCATTCTTTTTTCTGAGCATCATAGCGCAATCCATCTAAAATTTCCATGCCTAGAATTTTTCTATTTCTCAATGCAGGATTGGGATTATTCGTGTCCAAAGATAAATGCATGGGCGTTTTGCTTTCGCTTAAAAGATGATTAAACCAAAGAACTTTGGCTTTAAATTGATTATTGACTTTATATACTTCTACTTTTACACTATTATCTGTGCTCATCCAAGTTCCCAAAAGATCATCAGGATTGGTAGCACTTAATTTTCCGAAAATAAGAAATAATAAAATAAAAAATATTCTGTTCATGGCTTTACATTTTAAAAGGGTTAATAGATTGTTTTTAATTTTTTGTAAAGATGTAAAAGCCAGAGATAAAATGTTTTACAGAATTATGAAGAGGATTTTCAAAATTTTTAGACAAAAAAAACCTCAATTTCTTGAGGCTTGGATGATATCTAAGTGAAATAAATTTATTCTTTGCTGATGAAAATGCTTTCTAAAACAGAAGTGATAATGGATAAAGCCACACTGAAAATAAGTGCCCACCAGAATCCATCTATCTGAATGCCGTCTGTAAAACGGTCTGCCAATAATATTATAATCGCATTGATAACCAAAGCAAATAATCCTAAAGTTAAAAGCGTAATCGGAAAAGAAAATAAATGCAAAATAGGTTTTACAAATAAATTCAAAAGTCCTAATACAATAGCAAAAATAATCGCTGCAGAGAAAGTAGTAACGTGTACTCCACTGAGAACATTGGGCAATAAATAAGCCACAACAGCGGTAATGATAAGTTTAATAATAGTGTTCATAATTTGGTATTTATAAGAGTAAATTTAGTTATTTTTTTGAAATTTTGCGATTTATTTTTACTTCTTTTATTTCAGAAATAAGCCATTCTTCTAATAAAATAATGAAGTGATTTCTCACCAAAACCATTTTGCAGATATAAATCATCGCTCCGAAAACCAACGCGAGAATAAGTGATAGCCATCCCAAACTCGTAGAAATATTCCAGCGCTGTTCATCAGTAAGCACAAGATGTAATTTTTGGGCTACTGTATCTAAAAATATTTTATAATGAAGCAAACTTTCGAGCAAAAGTCCAATTCCCAAGAGTAAAAAGACCAGTGCAAACAGCCAAGATATTCCCCAAACAATGAAGATAAAATAAGTGTTTCCAGAAACAGAAGGTTGCTGGTCTAAAATGCTTTGTAGTTGTTTGATTTTCATATATTTTGAAAATTAACGGTATTTAAATAAGATAGGCGTGTTTTTTGGAACGTCAAACTCATAGAGTTCTTGGGTTTTTGCATTGTAAAATAACCATTGAAAAGTTTTCATATTGGTTTTTCCCATCGTAAAAAGGCCAATTTGGGTATAAAGTACGCCTTCCCAATCGGTTTCTTCTACAGAATAGCCCAGCTTCGCTTCAGGATTTTTAAGTTGAAATTGTACACCAGTTTGGTTATTTTTATCCAGATAATATTCTACCAATTTAGCAATTCTTTTTTGGTAAGCATCACTATATACAGCGCGGTCTCGCTTCATTTTAAAGAGTTGTTTATCAAAAACGGTATAACTCAAAACCTGACCATTTTTTTGGAGAATAGTATCTGTTTTAATGCTTTCTGATGCTTTTTCAGAGGATTTATTTTGGCAAGAAACCAAAAATGAAATGAGGATTAAAAAAGATAAAAAGGCTTTCATTTTTTCTTTTAAAGGTAAGGAATTTTTTGAAGTATAAAATTAAATTTCTTCTATTCAATTTTAATTTATCATTAAAGCAAATATTAATATTAAATACATAAAATGTTTATTTCTCATCAATTAGCTTAGAGAAACAAATAATTTATGACATAAAAAAGTCTCTCATCATGATGAAAGACTTTTTTGTGATTTACTTTTTAATGAATTTCGTAACCTTATCTTTTACTTTTATAAAATAAATTCCCGGCGGTAAAAATTCTACGTTGAGATTCTCATTATTATCTATTTTTCTTTGTAAAATGAGTTTGCCGTTGGTATCCAGAATTTGAACATTTGACTTTTGTTGAAGTCCAGAAATTTTTACAAAAGAATGAACAGGATTTGGATAAACGATAAAATCGTTAGTTTTATTTACATCTATAGATTTTAAAGATCCGGTAAGAACAAAAGACTTTACATCTCCATATTCTACCATGCCACAATCCCAATTATCGGCATATGCTCTATAATAAATAGTACTTCCTACAGGAATTCCATCAAAATTTACAGTACTACTAAAATTTCCAGTTGTTGTTGAACTAACTGAATAGTTATCTGGAGTTGTACCATAATCAAATATAGGGGTGCTATTCACATTAGACCATACAATACCCCATTCTCCATAATAAGTATCACTTTCAGTGAGATTTCCTCCCAATACTGCACTATTAGATGTTATAACAGTGGGATTAGCAGTAGAGATATTCGTAGGACTATTATTGAGAGCAGTTCCTACTATAATATTATCAATCCACCATTCTAATGTAGCTTTATAACTTATTTGCACGCTTGTTACAGTAAACCCATCATTAGGAATGCTCCATGTATAAGATGATGTAGTATAAGAACCTCCTTGTATAGCAGTAGCATCTGTGTAACTAGCTACAGAAGTACAACCGTTAGAAGCATTCATGGTAAAGAAGGGTGGCAAAGAGTAAAATGCAGCATAAGAATTCATACTATTATGTTTAACCCATAATCCATAAAATTGAAAAGGTTGACCATCTGTTCTTGTTAAAGTAAAGGTGTCACCACCAGCCGTATCTTTTTTTAAGCATTTGGTATTGGATACTCCACCTGTGCTAGGATTGGTGAGATTACCATTAATCCCTCCTTGAATTTTATATTCTACACCGCCTACTGTAAATTTTGCTTCATCAAAATTACTACTTCCAGAGGATTTATAAATCGTTAATCCCGAAGAAAAGTCATAGGTACTTTGTGAGTAAGCATTTAATGTGAAAGCGAATAAGAAAAAAAATGTTGTTTTGAATAAAAAGGTAAATTTTTGCATGTATAATTGTTTTTATAGTTTAATATTACTTGAATAAAAGCAAGTCATTTCTATCAATTACTTTCTGCTAAAAAATATTAAGAAAATAACTTTTTCAAATGTTTTTTATACAAACTTAAAAAGCTTTTTTCTCTATTAAAAAAATTACAAAATCATAATTCCGAAAAAGAAAGGATTTTTTCTGAAAATGAGTAGTAGATTTTAAAGATACATCATCATTTATCACTATGAATTTATGCATTCAAAGTGATTTTCTAGTTTTGAGAGAACTCAATAAATAAATGATTAGTACAGTATGATGAGAGTTTGAAAAATATTTTTAACTCTCATAATCAGATTGTTACGGTAATTAAGTATGCCAGAAATATTTTATAAATACTTATAAATGAAATGATATGAGAATATACATGTTTTCCTAAAATGGTTGTAATTCGGAATTTTACAATTGAATATTCCTCATATAAAAATTATGTAGCAAGTTGGAGTTTTTAATGGATAAGAATTATTCAACCGAATTCAAAAATTCATACAAATCTTCGTCTGGTGATAAGTTCAATTTTTTTCTTAATCTAGAGCGACTCACATTAATACTCGATGGAAGAACCTGAAAAATATCTGCCATTTCCTTAGAATTAAGGCCTATTTTAAGATATGCACACAATCTCAGGTCATAGATAGAAAGATTGGGAAATCTTTTCTTCATGGCTTTGAAAAACTCTTGATGCAATTCATCCATCTGAATTTCAAAGGTATGATCTTCGGTTTCTAGATAACTTTGAACCATTCTTCGGATTTCACCTAATTTTAATTTAAGAATATTAGGATTACTTTCTGCTTCACTTATTTTTTCATTAATGGTTTGCAGAATTCTATTTTTGTCATCGTCATCTTTTGCTTTGGTAGCGAGTTCTATGGTCTTATTTTTAATTTCTTCCTTGAGTTTATTTTGCTCTAATTCCAGTTGCTTTTGTTTTTCTAAAAGCATTTCTTGACGGTGTTTTTCTGCTTGTTCTTCTAATGCTTTTTTCTCTTTTTCTAAAAATATTTTTTTCTGTTTTGACAATCTTTTGTAGTGAATTTTCTTTAGAATAACATAAATGGAATAGAATAAAAGAAAATAGAAAAGGTAACTCCAGTAAGTTCTGTACCAAGGTGCATTGATGGTAAACGAAAAACTTTTTACAGAAGAAATTTGCTCACCTTTTTTAGCTTTTACAAATAAAATATAACTTCCTTCTCTCAATCCTAAAAATTCGATTTCGTTTTGTTCGCTAAAATTGCTCCAATCGTCAGAAAACCCCTTTAAATAATACTGATATTGCACTGCCGCTTCGTGAGGATGTACAAAAGAAAATTTCACATTGTTAAAACGAAATGGCATCTCAGAACCATTGAATAAATCTCTAGTTTCTTGGTTGTTAAAAGCTTGACTTTTTCTGAAAAGCAACTCTGAATAAAAAGGATAATTTTGTTTTTGTTTTATGGTCTTTTCAAGGGCAAAACCATTATGGATAGAGTAAAAACCGTATTCTGAATTAAGTGCAATAGGAAGATAAAATCCCGTAAATCTATTGTTAATATTTTTCAGAAAAACTTGTTTTTTGATCAAGTCAAACTCATGAGTGGTATTGTTATATAAATATTCTGATTTATTGGTGAGAATGTGAATTCCCAAATAATCTTTAAAAAGATAAGGAAAATATCCTTTAAATATTTTAGGATTAATAATGGTTTTGCTGATAGGATTAAATTGGGCATCCATCACAAATCGTATAAAACCATAATTAGGAATATTCACCCAAAGTGTACGATTGTTTTCCTTCACAATTTGATTAATGGCGCCAAGAATTACCTTCATTTTTTTGACGAATTTCCAAGAGTTGCCTTCTTTTTTGAAAATAGAAATTCCGTTGTAATTTCCAGTAAGTAAAATATCATCACTATAAGACAAAATGCTCATAACGCCTGGCTCATTGTAGATATTTCTCAGTTGACCATTTTCTATTTCAAATAAACCGCTATCGTGTCCGCAGAGAATGGTATTGCCTACTTTTTGCAAAGTCCAAACTTGTCCTTCTGCTCCATTGATAATGTGGAAAGGATTGGCGTCTTTGCTATTATCCATTGCGTTCCAAGAAGCACTATAAAGTCCTTGATTTGTGCCTAAATAAAAAGAATCCCCTTCTAAAGCAGCGGTGTAACCTGTTCCGAAATTGGTATTAGTGTTATAAAAGTAGGTTACATTGTTTTTAATATCAGAATAAGACAAACCATAATCTAATCCCATCCATATTTTTCCATTTTTTTGATAATGCAAACTGAGAATGGTATTATTGGGCATTCCTTTATTTTTATTGAGATGCTGAATGATTTTTCCTTGATGGTCAGTAATATATAAACCATTGAGAATCGTACCAAAAGCCCAATATTTTTCGTCAAAATAGGTAAAACTAAAAACCTTATTTTTGATAATTTCTGAACTGATTTCTAGAGTAACGGTTTGTAATTTTCCGTTTTGGAAGGTGTAAATTCCAGAACTTCTCGTCACGATAATAATGGTACCGTTTTGCTCAATATAAATCCCTGAAATTTCTAAATTTTTATCATTTGGATAAGAAAACAAGAGCTCCAATTGGTTATTCACATATTCATAAAGACCTTTTTTCTCATCGGCTAAAAATATTCTGCCTTTTACTTGAAAACTGTCAAAAAAACGGACAGGAGCAGGAATTTTAGTAATTTTCTTGTTAGAATATTGATATAAATTCTGGTGAGAAACAAAAATAATTTGATTCTGATAAGCATAGGTTCCCCAGAACTCTTCATTTACGCCACCGATTTTTCTGTTATAAGGATAAAGCGACTCATAATCAAATTTTTGGAATTTATTTTTTCTCCAAATCCCAAAATCCATATCTGCACCGGTATAAATAGTAGAATCATTGGCTAAAAAAAGCGAACGAGTGTATCCTTTGTAATCCCGGAAACGGTTCCATTTTTTACCGTCAAATTCTAATAATCCGTTTTCAGAAGCCATGTAAACGAGACCATTCTGCGCGGACTTTATTTCCCAGATTTTACCGTGATTTCCATAGTCTTCGGGAAGGTAATTTTTAATAAAAGGAATCCCTTTTTCTGCAATGACTTGTGCCTCAGAAAAAATAGAAATAAGAAATAAAAAATATGTGAAGTATCTTGTAAACATGTAATATTCCAAAGTTACAATTTTAAATAAAAAAAAACGCTCGTTTTTACAAACGAGCGAAAAAAAATATATTTGAAAATGAAACTTACTTTACAATAAGTTTGCGAGTAAGTGTTTCTCCGTTTTCTGTAGTTAATTTGATAATGTAAATTCCTTTAGACAAGCCTGAAGTATTAATACTTGAAGCTTTAGAAGAAGTCATAATTTGTCCATTCATGTTATAAATGGCTAGATTTTTAACTTTTGCATTTACAGTTACCTCTTGTCCTGCTGTTACTAAATTAGGATAAATTTCTATAGATTTTTTACTAGCAGATGTTGTAGAAAGATTTGCAGGTGAAATAACGATGCTTCCGTTTGTAGTTTCATTGGCAGGATTAGCATTAAGTCCTCTTACTGTAAAACCTACCTGAATAAGCAATCCTGTAGCTAAACTTGTACTAGGTGCATTGATAGAGAATACGCCACTGCTTGGTATAGTCACAAAATTATTATATACTGTAGCATATCCATTGTTAGGATCTAGAGCTTTAATAAAAGCAACTGCGGTGTATTGGCTACTAAGATTATTAGAAGTCACGTTTCCGGTAAAAGTTAGATTTTGACCATTATAGGTACTTCCTGGTTCATAATAAGTAGTGGCTTCTAAAATTTTATTGCCATTACCTGAACCATCAGACCAATAAGGATCTGCAGCATTATAGGTGTTGTAATTTGGTTTTAAGGTAATGGAATTATTAACCGTATTGATTTCGGTTTTTAAATCTGAAACTGCCCAAGAAGAGCCCCACTGATAATTGTTAGAGGTGTCAAAAACATTCACATAGCCTATCCAGCCAAATGAAGTATTAGCGTTAATCGTATTTTGTGAATAAAACAAAATACTTACTAAAACTGCGATTAAAGAATAGAATTTTTTCATAACTGAAAATTTTGGTTATTATTAATAAATTTATTTAGCCTTGTATACGCGTATATAATCGATGTACATATTCTGTGGAAAAGAAGTTCCATCGGTTGGAAAACCTACGAAATTTCCTCCTACTGCTACATTAAGGATTAAGAAAAAAGGATGATTATAGACCCATTCTCCTGTAACATCTTTTGGAGTAACTCTCTGGTAAAGAAATCCATCTACAAAAAAGTCGATTTGGTTTTCTTTCCATTCTATACCAAATACATGAAAATCTTGGTCAAATCTAGAATTTTGCAAACCATAAGATTTGGTTTTGGCAGCTCCACCAGAATAGCCAGGTCCATGTAATGTTCCATAAACCACATTCGGAATATGACCTTTGAGTTCCATAATGTCTATTTCTCCAGATTGAGGCCAACCAACGGTGCCAATATCATCTCCGAGCATCCAAAATGCTGGCCAAATTCCAGGTCCATAAGGTGTTTTAATTCTGGCTTCTATTTTACCATAGGTCTGAGAAAATAAACCTTGAGTTTTAATTCTTGCAGAAGTAAAAGCAGAACCAGAATAATTTTCTTTTTTTGCGGTAATGACTAGGTTTCCTGTTCCATCAAGTTTTACATTATCAGTTCTTTTGGTATAATATTCTAATTCTTGATTTCCCCAGCCATTGGCTCCTGTCCCGATGTCATAAGTCCATTTAGCAGCGTCTGGTAAAGTCCCTGCACTACCTTCGAATTCGTCGCTCCATACAAGTTCCCAATTTCGGGTAGGTAAAGTTTGTACAGCTTCTTCTTCACAACTCATCAGTGGCAGTAAAAAAAGTCCCAAACTACTGGTAAGAATTACTTTTTGAATATTTTTGGTTTCGAAAAATTTCATAAACTTTAATTTAAAAATTAGGAATCATTTTAATTGTGGAAATAAATATTGTCAAAGAAAATATCTCCGTTTCCATCTACTTTAAACTGAATAAGATTATTAAGCGCTACAGGTGAAAAGGCTGACAATGGAATATCAATGCTTTTCCAACCATTATTGTTAGTTCCCATTCCTGTTGGAACTGACAGAAAATACGCTTTTTCTACAGGTCCTGGACTGATTAAATAAAAATTAAGGGCAGTAGAATTTGATGAGTAATAATCAATGTGTAAATATCCATAAGTAGAGACATTCAGATTACTACCAAACTGCGTTCCTTGATAGTTGAGTCCTGCATATTTTAGAGTATTATTGCTAGATATAGATACTTGGGAAACTTGGGTAGCTTGTCCCCAATTCGGATTAAAATTAGTGCCTGCTACATTGGTATAAGCATCACTAAAGATAGACAATACACCAGAAGCGGCATGAGTAGGTGTTGGAGCAGCTACAGTAGGCGTTGCAGGAATAATGCTTCCGTCATTGTAAAAATAAATATTATCTGCATAGAATCCAGAAATATTCGTTCCTACAAAAATTACTTGACCAATATGCGCTTTAGAAGTAAGTCCAGCAAAAGCAGTTAGTGGAATATTAAGACTCACCCATTTTTGTCCTTGTAAAGTAGGAGCTGTAATAGTTGTTTCGCCGGTTTTGTCATCGTTTCCTCCATAAATTCCATTGGCACCGAAATCTAAAACTTGTATTTTAAAATTAGCTCCAGCTGGCATTGCATTGGGCAAATAAATATCTAAATGAAGATGAGACATAGAGGTTGCATTCACCGGTGGTGAACTCATTTGAATGCCTACAAAGTTGAAATTAGTATAATTTAATACATGGTCACCTTCTACTTCAAAATCTGAAGAGAGAGTTGTTTGATATGGTGCCCAATAACCATTATAATAATCTACAGGAACATTAGAATATTTGTCACTAAACAAAGAAATAACTTTAGAAGCATCTTGGGTTGGAGTTGGAGCATGAGTATAGGCACCACTAGAATTGATGATAAGACTTCCTTTGGCAACATTATTTCCCAAAGAAGCGGTAATAGTAGAACTTCCTGCTGCTATGGTATTCACATTACCTACTCCATCTACAGTGGCTACACTAGGATTAGAGCTAGTAAAATTGAAATAATAAGGCGTAAGGTTAACTGCTTGTGTAGTTCCATTAGGCATACTAAACTGAGCAGTTAAACCATCTAATACATTTTTTACGCCTACAAATGAAGTCACCGTTTTGTTTTCTCCATTTAAAACTGCTGCAGATTGATAAGAAATAGTTCCTATTTTTTCAAACTTTACTTCGTCAATCCAAAAAGTGTAACCTTTATTGTTTTCTGGTCCTTCGGAATAGAAGAACATTCCTCTTTCCATTTTTAGTTTCGCAGCATCTGGAATAGGAATAATAACTTTCTTCCAATTCGTGTTCACGGCAACTCCAGAAAGCGAAACTTGATATTTATTTTCGCCTAAATCATTACCAAAACCTAAAACGTCTATATTAGCAGATTGAGTGGCTTTAACCCAAAATGTTAAGGCATTGTAATCGGATAAATCTCTTCCTACAGAAGTGAAAAAAGTTCCACCAGCATAAGCTCCTTCTGGACTTCCATAATCAGGAACAGCAATTTTCATAGAGGTAGTCCCAGAATATTTTACTTGAGTATCTACATCAAAAGCTTTTACATCTGAACCACCAAATGCGGCATAGTTAAGTCCTGCACTAAAAGTGTCTAAGAAAACATCTGGATTTTTAGAATAACTAGCAGGTTCTAGGTCATTGAGATCTCTTTGACAGCCCAATGTAAGGAGCAAAGAAATTCCTAAAAATGGTTTAATGAATGTATGTGTAAATATATTTTTCATTTTGATAAAATTATTTGCCTATGTTGATTTGAATATACGTTCTGATTTCCCACTCGTTTCCATTCGGGAAGCCTATTGCAGTAGGATCTGCTACCCAATTTCCAGCGGCATCTATGGTATAAGTAGGTGCATATCTAGGAGAATATTGGTCTAAAGTTCTATAAGTTCCACGAACCCCAATTCTAGTTCCCGGCAAAATCCACCATTCTGGTTTTCCGATTTCAAAAGATAAATCACCGATTAATTGCATTGGGAAAGTTAAGTTGTAATCTCTATGATAATCGTAAGGTCCCCAATCATTGAATTTAATAGCAGAAATAAATTTCACTTTTTTGTAAATCGTTCTTAGGTCTAGTCCTACTCTTTCTACAGTTCTAGTATCACTACCATTGGCTTGAGCAGTTCCTCCATAAATATTGGCAATAATTCCAAAATCATTATTTAGTTTAGAAACGATTCTCGTGTTTACTTCCCAAAGGTCTTTTGCTGGAGCAGCACCAGGGAAAGCAAAAGTGGTTCTGCCGTCTGGTAAAATTCCGATAGCAGCGTCTTGTGTAGTTGGTAAATGTCTGTAAACAAATCCTGCACTGATGGCAAATTTGGCATCTTCGGTTTTATCACTGTCCCAACTGTACATCCAAGTGGCTGGTGTAGGATCATACGTGAATAAAATTTCTCCTGCAGTTTGTTCTCTGTTGGCTCTTACTACAAATGGATCTTCTAAAATATTTCTAGGTCTTCCTGGAGCTGGAGCGCCAAAAGGAACGGGTCCTTCGATAGGTTTTTGCCATAAGAAATTAGGCGCAATCTGTAAATTTCCTATATTGAAAGTAAAACCAGTCAAGAAATTATATTGGTTACCACTTCCACTGTCTTTTAATCTCCAACCGGTGAACGTTTGAGTATTATCTGCTCCACCATTAGCAACCAATCCCATTGCTGCACCTTGTGCATACCAATTAAATCTTCCGCCTGCATAAGTAAATTTTACTTTTCCTCCCCAATTGTCTTGGCCGTTAATTTGGTCTTGATAAACGTTTCCATCTCTGTAAATTTGGAAGGTTCTACCGTTTAAAGGTTGACCAGCCCAAATTCCACCTAAATCAATGCCCAATTTTCCAAATTTTCTTTGAACGGCAAGCGTTGCTCTTCTCGTTTGTGGTTGTGGAATGGCAAATGAACTCTGTGTAGTTCCTCTTTGGTCCAAATCTTCATGGAAAACTCCCGTTAAATCAAATTTTCCTACTTTTCTGGAATATTTAACCAAAACGGCTGGGTTTGCGCCCCACCATAATTCTGGACCGAAAGCGATTTTTAATCCATTGATGGCTTTTTTACCTGCAAATTCAAATCCGAAAGGTGCTTCACCGTTATAAATATCAATATTAGGTCCGTAATTGGCTTCTGGATACAATCCAAAAATATCACCTTCATAACCCCAATGATAATGTCCTGTTCTGTAGAATCCGTCTAAGTCAAACCATTTATGATTCCAATGATAACTCGCACTGTAAATTTGTACGCGGTTCAGATCTTTCATTTGAGTAGTTGTACCATCTGCATTTAGAACTTCTACGCTTCTACCTCTGTTTTCATAAAAGATTTGGTCAATAGGATTTTCGGCTACATTTCCTAAAATATTTACATTCACATTGGTTCTCATATTAGAAGTAGGATTCGCTTCTACACCAATGTAATACGATTGAGTATGGTCAAATCCTTGTTGAGTTGGGTAAGAATTATACCCATCTGTTTTATCTTTTGGAGTGGTGATAAGACTACCACCTGTATTATACGTGTTAAAATCTGCTCTTAAATTGCTTATTTTCAGCTTATCACTGCTTTCTGCTTTTAAGGCTGCTTGGTCACCTCTAGCTCTAAGTTGCGCATCTGCAATATTAATTTGGTTAAAATGGTTTTTAACGGTGTTAGAATTCACCAATGATGAGCTGTCATAAGGATTAAATTGATGAGCTTGTTTCAAAGCGTAATATGCAGAACGTGGAAATTCTTGATACAATCCATTAGCATCTGGAGTTCCTTTTGCACTGATACCAAACCATTCTTCGTTCATATTATTCTCGCCTTTTGCATAATCTTTTATGTAACCACCGTTACTCCAAGAAGCATTAGCATCATGAACTTCTAAATTTTCATTTTGTTTGTATTTCCACCATCCATCACTGAACTGAAAAGTAAAACCGCCAATACTGTTACCAGCTTTTCCCATTCCTGCTGCATTTTCATAAATTTCTTGCCAGTTTCCTAGTAAATAATAAGTTTGGGCATCTTGATCTTCTTTACCCGTAAGTTCATTGAAAGCATCGGCTCCAAATTCTGTAAATAGTAATGGTTTTCCGAATTCATTTTTAACACGTAAAAACGCATCTCCGAAAGAAACGCCTCTGTACATATTGGTTCCATAGATGTCTATATCTTTACATTCTTTAGCAATAATGTCTAGAAATAATAAATCACCATTACACATGGCTATAGGATGGTTTTGGTCTACTGATTTCATTTCTAGAGCAGCTTCGTTAAAGAGTTTATACATGGCTTCTGCTCTATGCGTAGATTTTCTTTCGGCTACAGGAATATTTTCTGTTTCTGCACCGTCCCAAAACAAACCATAATTATTCTCATTTCCTAAAAGATAAAGAAGCAATCCTGGTGTGTTTTTGTATTGTTGAGTAAGTTGTTTTACTTCTTTGAGGAGTAACGCTCTGGTAGCGGGATTGGCGTAATCTGTATTCGGAATCCAAGTTCCATTTACGGTAAGTCCATATCTGCCAAAAGAATGATTAAGCATCGTATAGATTCCGTAATTTTCATAAATGTAGGTAATCCATTTGGCTGGAATGCCAGTGTAAACTCTGATGGCATTTACACCCATGTTTTTGAGAAGTGACATTTGACTGTCGAGAGCTGTTTTAATGAAATCATCTTTTTGATTCCACAGTAAATAGTTATAGTTGGTTCCTATAGGATAATAATCCCAATTCATACCATTAATCATCAATGGTTTTCCGTCAACTAAAAGTTTTTGACCATCTGCTTGATTCTCAATTTTTACATTCGCACTTTGGGAATACAACAATTGAATCATCAAACAAATAAAAACTAATGCAATTTTTTTCATAGTAAATAGCTTATTTTACCTATAATCTGAATTGAAAATATTCTTCAATTTTTCTTCAGATAAAATTAAACTTTAAGTAAGATATAGTTAAAGTTTAGCTATATATACATTTGCTATACAAAACAAAAAATTCCATCAACTCTTTGATTATCAGTTAATAAAAATAAATAAGGTTGATATTTGTGCTTTGTTGAGATAAAGTTTCAGCCCATAAAAATATGGCTTCTGTTTGATGCATGAGTGATTTTTATAATCGTGAAAGACCGAAAAATCGTGTTAATGGATATAAAAATACAAATGGAACTTTAGAAGTTGAGTAAAAAAGGATGATAAAAAGAATATAGAGAATGAAAAAATACAATTTGATTTTTTCTTAGAATAAAAAAAAGCCCTGCCTCTAAGGCTAAAAACACAAATGAAAATAATTTAACAATGAGAGGCTGTAGAATAAGACTGGGTCCGTTTTATTAAAAATCGCTCTATACAAATGAAGGTATATTACTCTAATTATTAATGCTTACTCTACTGGGCTATTTGGTTGGTCTCCCTAAATTAAACAAACACAAACGATGAAAAAAAATTAATGTTGGGAGTATAGGTAAAAAATGAATTATTACTAAATTCTTTTTAAAGAACATCTGCTCTAAATAATTATTCTTACCTAATATTTTTAAAAAATTATTTTATTTTTTCTAAAAATGTTTTCTGATAGTTTTACAGTTGATGACCTTCGAACTATCTGAGAACAAATTTAGGACAAGAAAGTACGATGTAAAAGTAAAGGGTTAGTAGAATTCTGAAATCGGCATTTGTTTTTCGGAATTGTAGTGAAAAATTTTAGTAATTTTCCTTATTTATTGAGACTTTTGATATAATCTGAAGGCGTTTGCTTCATAATTTCAAAAAATGATTTGGTAAATGAAGCGGGAGAAGAATAGCCACATAAGTCAGAAAGATGACTGATTTTGTATTTAGAAAATTCATCTTGAGTTGACAATTTTTCTACAATATAATTAATCCTTAACTGATTGATATAATTGCTGAAATTTTCGGCTTTATTTTTTTTGATAACAATAGAAAGATACTTCACATTTGTATTGAGTTCAGTGGCTATTTTGCCAAGAGTAATATTCTTTTGTAGAAAAATAAGGTTACTTTCTAAATTTTCTAAACCATCTAAAATATATTTTTCTGTAGTATCATTAATGGTATCATTAGCCAAAGTCTTAGAGATAGCTTGTTCTTTTTTTTCTACAATAATCTGGTTGTATTCTGATAATAAACGAGGATTTCTATTTCTCTTTAAATTTTTAAATATACCCCAATATAAATAATAAACGAAAACGTAGATAATAATATTTAAATAAATACTATTCCTTTTGATATTGGTTTCTATTCTTTTAAAGTCCCTTTCATAATCATATTCCTCAGATATACTGACTTTTTGAGCGGTTTTTGTAAAGGTTTTAGGAGAACGTAATAATGATATTTTTCTTCCTACTATCCTAACTGGAAGAACAAGTAAGTACTGAGATTTTGTATAAAGGTTGTTTTCTGAATCAAACGAAAAATGATGACGAACTTCTTTACTGAAATGATGAAAGTTATTATTATGAAAGTAAGTATTCCAAGAACTATAATTTTCACTCATAAAAAAAGGGAAGATTAGAAAAATAATCTTTTTTAAAATAGAATGATATAGATAATTATTTAACATAATCTATTATTATGTGGCAAATATAATTTTTTAGAACTAAACTCACGTTATAACATTTTAACTTTTTTTTACATTCTAATCATGTGAAATATCTTTAATATATTCTGATGGCGTTTGTCTCATGATTTCAAAAAAATACCGGGTAAAAGCTGCAGGAGAAGAATACCCACATAAATCAGAGAGATAACTGATTTTGTATTTAGAGAATTCCTCATCATATTTGAGCTTATCTACAATATATTGAATTCTCAAGCCATTAAGGTATTGATTAAAGTTTTCTGCCTTATGTTTTTTGATGACAATAGATAAATACCTCACATTGGTATTGAGTTCTGTAGCCAATTTTCCTAGGGTGATGCTTTTTTGGAGAAAAGAATACTTGTTTTCAAATTTCTTTAAACCTTCTAAGATAAATTTCTCTGTAAACTCATTGATGGTTTCTGCATTTACATTTTGGTGAGTTGAAGCCTCTTTTTTATCTAAAATAGATTCATCTAAACTGCTTCTTGGTCTGTCTTTTTGAGACCTTCTGTTCTTTGCTAGAAAATCGAAATAGAGATAATATACAATCAAATAAATAAATACACTCAGAAATACATTATTTTTTCTAGAGTAAAACTCTATCTTTCTAATATGACTTTTTAAATCTTCTGCATCAATTTGATAATCTTTGTTTACAGCAGTAGAATCTTGTGAAGTTTGGAAGGAAATAAAATTTACGTAAGAATTTTGATGGATTTTTGAATCAATAAATGGGTGGTCAATATTACTATGATGGAGAGGTAAAATGAATAAAATAATCATTTTTTTTAATACCTCTAAAAAATAATAGCTTACCATAATATTTTGAAATTCTCTATCAAATTTAACTTTTAAATGTGTAAAAAAATCTATTTTTTACATTTATTTTTTAAATAATGATAAATATTATGTTGTTTTACAAAGACTTTGATAGAGATAACGGTTATTGTTTTAATTTATGTAAATTTTCAGACCAATATTTTTATAGGGTAACATGATCTATTTTGATGTACTCCTATTACTCTCCAGCCTTAAAAATAAGAACTGGAGAAGTAATTGTTATTTACGATTGTGAATTAAAAAAGTCCAAAGTCAAATATGAAGTTTAAAAGTTCGTAAATAACAGTAGGATATTATATAAAAAAACCTTAATCTAAAAATGTCCTCCCCCTAAAAACACAAACACAAATGATGAAAAATTATAATTTCTTTCATAGGGAGAGAGACTAAAGAGTTTAATAAAAAATAAAAAATAGTCTAATATTGAACTTCTACTCTATTTTATTAAACATTTATTTTATTAAATTTTAATAATTATCTGTTTCTTTCTCTCTTTAAGAAAATGATCATAATGATTAAAAATATGATAGAAATAATAAGAAAATATAAAGCAACATAAAAATCTTCCGATGCATTGTAGATTATAGAATTACTTGAATCTATATTGTCATTCATGAAAGGATCTGAAAAAATTTTACCAGAAAACATTATAAGAAATTATTAGTCTAAATTTAAATATCCATTTATTAAAAAAATTAAAAAGCCCACCTCTAAGCTATCATTATAAATAATAAACGAAGAGGTTTTTAGAGTAAGATTTAGTTTTAATTAAAGTTGTTTTCTCAATTATAAATTTTACTATTCTTGTTGTTATGACTTACTCCTATTGGGCTGTAGATAATACTCCCCATTGCATCCTAAAAACACAAATGATAAAAAAAAACAGAATTTGATGGTAGGGAGCTTGGGTAAAAAAAAATTATAAAATAAATCTAAAATTAAAGAACGTCTATTCTCTATAACCATAATTTTTACCCATCATTTTTACTTAATAGATTAGATTCAAGATTAAATTTCAAATCAATAGAATTAACTCTACTTTATCAATGTATTTAATCTTATTATTACTATAAATTTAGTGAATAAAAAAAACACAATCCAACGGAAGTAAAAGTAAAATTCTGAATAAGAATGTAATTTTTCAGAATTATAATAAATTTTAAGTGATTTATTTATTAAGCGATTTTATGAATTCAGAAGGAGTCTGTCCTGTAATCTCAATAAAAGACTTAGTAAATGCAGCTGGTGAAGAATAGCCACACAAATCTGAGAGGTAACTTATTTTATATTTTAAAAAATCTTCATTATGAGTTAATTTTTCTACGATATACTTAATTCTTAATTTATTAATGTATTGATTAAAATTTTCTGCTTTATGTTTTTTAATAACTATTGATAAATATTTTACGTTGGTATTTAATTCT
Organism: Cloacibacterium sp. DMC96; assembly: GCF_056313765.1. Lineage (NCBI taxonomy): Bacteria > Pseudomonadati > Bacteroidota > Flavobacteriia > Flavobacteriales > Weeksellaceae > Cloacibacterium > Cloacibacterium sp. DMC96. The sequence continues at coordinate 1,032,771 of NZ_JBQUZQ010000001.1, forward strand.
GTTGCCAACTTACCCAATGTAATACTTTTCTGAAGATAGGCGTACTGGTCTTCAAACTTGGATAATCCGCTCAATATTATTTTTTCTGTACTTTCATTAATATATTCAATAGGAGTATTATTCTTGAAAGCTAATTTTTCTTTTTTCTTGATAATATATTGGGTTATAGGAATTAAAGATCTTCTGGTATATGACCTTTTAATTTTTTGGATGAAATTCCAATAAAAATAATAGATAAAAAAGTATAAGAGAATGTTTAAGTAAATGTTATTTCTTCTTGAGCTATTTTCTATGCTATTAAATTTATGACTCAATCTTTGCTCTAGACTACTTATCGTTCTCTCGTAAACATAATATTGTTCTTGTACTGATTTAAATAATAAAGGAGAATTTGTGATGAGGTTAAATTGATGCGGAATTAAAATATTTAATTTTTCTGGGGAAATATAGCTGTTTCCTATAGATTGTAAACTAATAAAATTAATAAAATCGTTTCTATCGATGCTCCAACTAGTTAAGATGTTTGATTCTCTAAAATTCATAAAATGTATTTCTAAAGAAAGCGTTGAAAAGGTCAGGAAAACGAAAACAAGTATTTTTTTCAGTAAACAAATTACACAGCAATTTAACATAATAATCCAAAATTATGCGGCAAATATAATTTTTTAGAGTTTTTTTTTATTTATACTTTGTTAATAGAAGCAGGATTTATGCTTATTTTTCTAATTTCCAGATATTTATAGATTTGTTAAATTCGGAATTTTACAATAATTTTAGTTTTTCTATACTGATAAAAAGGACAAATAACCTTCTTTTTCAAGAAAAAAAATTTGCAAAAAGAGATAAAAAGAGTCTTTCAATCTTTCAGTTGCAGATTTTGCAGATTTAAAATCCATAGTGATTAATTCTACTAAATCAAAACAAGTAAATTTTCACTCCATCACTTCATAACCTCGTCACCTCATAACTATATAACCTACTTCCCGATACAAAACTTACTGAAGATATTCCCCAATACTTCGTCATTGGTAAATTCTCCAGAGATTTCACCCAGATGTTCCAGAGCATTTCTGAGTTCATAGGCTAATAATTCAGTAGAAATTTGATGGGTAATGGCTTCTTTTACTTTATAAACCGCGTCAATAGATTTTTGAAGAGATTCGTAGTGTCTTTGGTTGGTAATCACCACGTTGCTTTCAGATTTTAGGTGTTCTACATAGGTAGAAAGTTCATCTTTTAAATCCTGAAGATGAATATTTTCCTTTGCCGAAATTTTCAACAACTCATGCGCAGGAATTTCAGATTGAAGGGTTTTGGCAATAGCTTCTGCTTTTTGCTCGGCCTGTTCTACTTCATCAATTTTGGTAAGACAAATAATGATTTTCAAATCTTCTCTTGCCAATTCTTGAAGCATGGCAAGGTCGTCTTTTAAATCGGTAGTCGCAACATCAATCAGATATACTAAAACATCAGCTTGAGCCACTTTTTCTTTGGCTTTTACGACGCCTATCGCTTCTATAGCATCTTCTGTTTCACGCAAACCTGCGGTATCAATGAGTCTAAAGGCATTTCCTTTGATGTGCAACACTTCTTCTATCGTATCACGCGTAGTTCCAGCAATATCAGAAACGATGGCTCTTTCTTCTTTTAAAAGGGCATTCAGTAAAGTAGATTTTCCAGCATTTGGTTTTCCGATGATGGCTACTGCAACTCCACTTTTAATGGCATTTCCGTATTGGAAACTGTCAATCAAAGATTTCAGTTTGGTTTCTATTTTTTGAAGCAGTTGTACCAAAGCAGTTCTATCTGCAAATTCCACATCTTCCTCAGCAAAATCCAATTCTAATTCAATGAGTGAAACAAAATTGAGCAAATCATTTCTCAAAACAGAAATCTCCTGAGAAATGCCACCTTTCAACTGTTGAAGAGCTACTTTTCTGGAAGCTTCATTCTCCGAAGCAATAAGGTCGGCAATAGATTCGGCTTGACTGAGGTCTATTCTACCGTTCATAAATGCACGCATGGTAAACTCCCCTGCTTTTGCCATTCTAGCTCCATTTTTAATCAAGACTTCTAAAATTCTTTTGCCAATATGTGGAGAACCATGGAAAGAAATTTCCACAGAATTTTCGGTGGTGAAAGATTTGGGAGCCAGAAAGATAGAAACCATTACTTCATCGATGACTTCATCTCCATCTTTAATGAAACCATAATGTACAGTATGAGATTTCTGTTGGGTAAGTGCTTTTCCGTCAAAGCATTTTTCACAGATTTCTATGGCTTGTTCTCCAGAAACTCTAATAATTCCTATCGCTCCAATTCCATTGGCAGTGGCGAGTGCACAAATAGTGTCTTGATTCATGCCACAAAGGTAGTAAAACTTAAAATGCTTTCAAAAAAAGCCTAAAAAGCTTCTTTCTATCTATTAAAAAGACATTTTAAATCTTAATATAAATTTTCTTTCGGTCTAGAATATAACCTACACTCCAACACAAAAGCATGTACACAAAAGAGAATAAAAACGCCCCAAAATAAGCTCCAAAAGGGGTAAATAAGTTCTCATAAATCCAAGTATAAGAAACTTGTCCTGCTATAGGAATTCTCCACATGAGCGGAACGATGAGCTCGGAAAGCAAATAAATCGCCAAGGTATTTTTGCCAAAGACTTCAAAGAAATAAACGCCTTTTTTCTGTTGAAGAAAATCAGTGTAATAAATAATCAAAGGCAAAATAGAAATCGACAAACCGATGGTGAGCAATACGTAAGAACTCGTCCATAGTTTTTTGTTTATAGCGAAGCCATAATTCCAAAGAAAACCACCTGCAATCAATATAAACCCAACCAAAAGCAATTGGGCAATACCTTCATAACTTCTGCCTTTTTCTTGAATAAATTTACCCGCGAAATAACCTGCAAATACATTTACCAAACCTGGGAAAGTGCTCAAAAATCCTTCTGGGTCAAAGGCAAAACCTTCGCCATGATAGAGATGACTTTCGCCAAACAATTGTAAATCCAAGTCCAGAACAGGATTGTGTTGCATATCATAAGGTCCATATCCTATAAAAATAAACCAATACGCCAACAAAATAAAGGCACTGAGATACAAAGAAAACTTTGGTTTGAAATAATACAAGACCAAAGAAGCCATACCATAGCATAGTGCAATTCTCTGCAATACCCCTAGAAATCGAGTCTCTACAAAAGGAAAACTTTTGAGATTAAAATCTGCATCTACATTGTAAAACGGAAACCAATACATGAGATACCCTAATAAAAAGATAATAAATGTTCTTTTGAAAATCTTCGTCAAGACTTGTTGTTGAGCCATTTTTTTCCACTTATCCATTACAAAACTCATAGAGTTTCCTACGGCAAAAAGAAAGGCCGGGAAAACCAAATCTGTAGGCGTAAAACCATTCCACTGCGCATGAAGCAATGGCGCAAAAGTAGTTCCCCAGTTCCCTGAAGTATTCACGATAATCATAAAACACACCGTCATCCCACGGAAGACATCTAAGGCTAAAGAACGATTACTCAACTGCATAATTTTATTTTTTTATATAGGTTTTAGGTATTTTTGGTGATTAGTAATTTGTAATTGGTATTTAGTATTTCATATCTCATACTTCATACTTCATACTTCATATTTCATATTTAGTTTGAGGTAATTGGTATTTAGTATTTAGTATTTAGTATTTAGTAATTGGTATTAGGTAAGAATGATTAGTTTTTTACAATTTCACAACTTTACAACTTTACGTTTTTACAACTCTCCAACATTAACTTATCTTCAAATTTTCAAACTCTCCCATTCTCCCACTCTCCAACTCTACAACTCTACAACTCTACAATTTCACAACTTCACAACTCTACGACTTAACAACTTTACAACCTCACCATTATCTCATTATCAAATTACCTAATTATCTAATTCTAAACGATACTTCCCCCACAATCTCTTAGAAATTTCCAGCGTATTTCCCTTTGGTGTTGATGGATAAGGATTTTGTGCTTCTGACCAATCCCATGAAAATTGATTCACTCTTTCTAAAATCAATTTTTCATCTGCATTTCTGCCCTGTTCTACAGCAAGAATCGCCTCGTCTATAAAGATTTTCCAGCGACCGCCATAATAATCTTTCATCAAACCAGCAATGGAACGATTGGCGTAATCATTAAGATCTCTACCTTTTTCTCCCCAAACGCTGATGATTTTACGGGCATCTCTTTCATAGTAGGCTTTTTCTTGTTCTATATCGGTCATGGCTCTAGCATCGGCAATCCATTTTCCTACTAAATAATTAGGATTTGAAGCGAGAAGTTCATCAATGTCATCAATAATTTGAAGCATTTCGGCTCCTGTTTTTTTCATTTTAGCGACGTCTTGTTGGCGATATGCTTGCGTAAATTGGTCTCTGACTTGATAAAAGTAATTGCCCAAAACTTGTTTGCCAACTGCAGTCAAATCGTCTCTGTATTCATAAGTATTGGCTTCTGCGGCAATCAAATGCTTCCAAGCGGCAGCAAGGTCGCGGTTATCATAAGCAATCTCTGGATTTACCGTCCAATTATAAGCTTTTTCAAAGACAGGTTTTGAATGCGTTAAATCGCCTTTTCCTACATCAGAATTTTGGACATATATTTTCTCCGAAAGGATTTCCCAAGCTTTTTCAGCATCTGCATTTTCTTTTCCTACTCTGCTTTTGGCATAGGTTTTTACAAAATCTTTCATGCGATGACCTTTTTTCCAAACTTTATCCAAGATAAATTCATACATCACCGGATTATCTCCAAAGCCTTCCAATGTTGCACCAATTCCCCAAAGATTTTTGCCTCCATTCTGCAATACATGTTCTATTTTTTCATCGGCATCTTTTAGATTTCCATGCAGGGTGGTATTTCCCCCGAAATTTCCTAGGTAAGACCAAATGTAAGGCTGACCGAAAAAAGAATCGGTGCGTTTCCAAACTTCGGTATGGTCACAGAAATAATCCAGCATCATCAATTGATCTTGTGGAACGGCTTGCAAATAAGCTTTAATGCGTTCATTCGTCCATTTATTTTGCATGTAATAGAAAATCCAACCCATCTGCAACCATTTCGCTTTCGGGTCTACATGAGTGAGAGATTCATAAATATGTTGAGAAACTTTCGCCAAATATTCAGGTTCCCAACTCGGTGGCGTAACTTCATTAAAGGGGTCTATGCCGTAAATATGGTCGGTACCAAATTCCTTGGTTTGCTCTTTCAAAAAGGCTTCTTGAATTTGTAGAAATAAAGGGTCAAAAGAATCTAAAAAGTAACTTTGATATTCTTCACTGAAGTTTCCCCATTCTCCAAGGGAAGTGATTTTGGCATGAGGATATTTTTTTAACAATGCTTTAGGAACATGTCCCGCAAAAGCAGGCAATACAGGTTTCATGTTGAAAGTTCTCGCTCTTGCTAAAATTTTCTTTTGTAATTCGGCTTGACCATCAATCCAAGACATCGGAAGAGGACCTTCCCAATGATCGATATTCGCCATTCTGTGCCAAGGCAAATAAGCAGGGCCGGTAAAGAAACTTCTGATTTCTTCATCGCTTAAACCAAACTGTTTCCACACTTGGAGCCAAATTTTTTCTTGCCCCGTAATCGCCAAAGGAAGATTCACGCCATTCAGCGCCATCCAATCGATAAAACGCTCCCAATCATGCCATTTCCACCAAGGCATGGTATACCCGAAAGTACAGTAATTCAAGAAAAAACGATGTGGAACTCTTGCCTCATTGCGTATTTTTCCTTTAAAAACAGGCATTTTTGCTGGAACTTTCACCACATTATCTGCATACCAAGACACCGAAACATGACCATACGTTTTGAGGTATTCATTAAAACCTACCGCCATTGCATTGGCATTATTGGCAGAAATATGCAGTTTCCCTTTCTTGAATTCCAGCTCGTAATAATCTGGGGAAGTCTTACTTTTTTCTTGATGAAAGACTATTTTTTCGGCATAAGCAGGAGCAATTCTCTGCACCAAACCTTTAGCCGCAGCAACATCAGAAGATTGAGCCAGTACAAACAGAGAGAAAAACGTAAAGAATAGTGCGTTCAGTTTTGCCATAGTCTACAATTAGGAGGATAAAGATAAAAAATTATTGTCTCAAAAAGATAATTTGTAAAAGAAGATTTTTATCATCCCGATTTCAACCACTTACTGCACTTTTCTGATGCTGCATGAAATGCTTTTAATGCTTAACATTGATAATGCAAATGACTATGGAACGTGTTCTAGATATTGCCTTTTAATGTTTTGTTGTTTCAATATTTCAGAGATAAACGGTTGTATTTCATGGTTGATTTGATCCTCTGTATAATCATTGGCATGAGGAGATTTGATGAGCTGTAACCAAGGTTTTTTATTGAATACCGGCGGTCCAAAAATAATCACAGGTGTACCTTTAGCCAAGGCTATAGTCCCTTTTTTGTTCAGAATCCATTGTTCTGCCCAAGTGTACATAAAGTAGGCATCTTCCTCCAACAAACGAACACAAGAGTGTGAAGCATGATGCCCCGGCAAATCATACTGATGCCAACCAATGCCCAAATAATTATACAAATTAAAGTTCCATCTCAATTTCCAATCAGAATTCACGGTACTGATGGCGATTTCCTTCTTCCAATTGGTAAAGGTGAGCCCCATTTTGGTAGGTGTTGCTTGTTTGCCCATACTGGTAGGTCCCCATTTGATGAGATTCCCGTTTTCATACAAGGCATAGGCATGAATGGCATAACTGAACATCGCCAACTTCTGAATGTTTCTAGCCGCAGAAATATTTTTAGGAAACGGACTGTACACCTTAAAATCTTTTTCCATAATGTCTGGAACCACTAAGGTATCAGCTCTCCATTTGTTTTTATAGTCTAGTCGATTGATGGCTAAAATAGCATGCAACTCTTCTTGAGAATACTTTTTCTCTAAAGCGTTAAAGTCTTTATTTTTATTTTTAACCACAAAAGCATGATACTTTATTTCTTTTTTCACCACCGTATCTTTTTGGACGGTATCTGCTTTCTGTTGCTGCTGAGTGGTATTATAATGCACCTCCTCTGCTCCAGCACTTTTATTGCACTGAACCAACAAGAACACACCGATAAGATAGATAAAGCTTCTAAAACAATTCATGCCATTAAGATTAAAGACCAATATAGTTTTTATTTTACTGAACACCTAAATTTACGAAAGAAATAGCAGATTTCAAGTATTTGTAGGAAAGATTTTTCATTGTGGTTGCTTCGACTCCGCTCAGCCACACTGTTATTTATTACGCTGGTGATTTCGACAAGCTCAATCACCGTGTTACTTTCGGTGCCTGAGCTTGTCGAAGGCACGTTCTCAATCATACTCCCGGTGCCTGAGCTTGTCGAAGGCACATTTTTCAATCCTTATCTTTATAATTTTTTGATAATAAAGGCAAATCGTTTGCTCTGTTCTCCATCAAAGCCTCTTTCTTTCTCCTGCTCCAACCCTGAACCTGCTTTTCTCGATAAAAAGCATCATCTATTCTGTCAAATTCTTCGTAATACGCCAATCGTACAGGCAACCTTTTTCGGGTGTGGTTAGCTCCTTCACCCGACTGATGTTGTTGCAGTCTTAGCTCTAAATCTGTAGTACTCCCAGTATAATAAGAACCATCTGCACATTCTAAAATATACATATATCCTTTCATGGTTTTTAGTTTTTTTTATTGCGTGGCTTCGACAGGCTCAGCCACCGTGTTATATTATTACGCTTGTGTTTTCGACTCCGCTCAATCACCGGTGTTATATTTATTGCTACTCTCGGTGCCTGAGCCTGTCGAAGGCACATTCTTATTCCTTATCCCTGTGATTTCGGCTCCGCTCAATCACCGTATTATATTTACTACTAATCCCGGTGCCTGAGCCTGTCGAAGGCACATTCTCACTCATCATCTCTGTGATTTCTACTCCGCTCAATCACCGTTTTATTTATTACTACTCTCGGTGCCTGAGCCTGTCGAAGGCACATTCTCACTCATACTCCCGGTGATTTCGGCTCCGCTCAATAACCGTGTTATATTTACTACTACTTCCGGTGCCTGAGCCTGTCGAAGGCACATTCTTATTCTCATCCCTGTGATTTCGGATCCGCTCAATCACCGCGTTATATTTACTACTACTTCCGGTGCCTGAGCCTGTCGAAGGCACATTCTTATTCTCATCCCTGTGATTTCGGCTCCGCTCAATCACCGTGTTATATTTACTACTACTCCCGGTGCCTGAGCCTGTCGAAGGCACATTCTTATTCTCATCCCTGTGATTTCGGATCCGCTCAATCACCGTGTTATATTTACTACTACTCCCGGTGCCTGAGCCTGTCGAAGGCACTTTGTTTTAGAGTTATTCAAAATCATAATTTCTCAAAAGCTTTCTGAACTACTTTTGCAATTCTTTTTCTTCTTTCCATAAGAAAATCTTGGTAATTCATTTCCTCCCAATTTTCTGGTAAGGCATGCCAATAATACATTTTTTGCCAGACATCATCATCAAATCTAATTTTGTAATAAGGAAGATATACTTTTGGCTCTTTATCACTGATTGCAATATTATCACTCCATTCTACTAAGGCAAAGTTTGCAATTTGATTAACATCTCTTTGCTCAGTAATTCCGTTTCTCATGAGCCAAGCTTTTGGAAAAAGATGATGTCTTTCTAAAGCAGATTTATTAGCTCTAAGACCAGACTCTAAGAGTTCTTTTACTTGCAGCTTAGAAAAAAGGCCAAGAGCATGATGAATATTTAAAGATGCATAATAAGCAAATAATGAAGGTGAACGGAAAGAAGATGTAGACAAATCCATCGGAAGGGTAACCTCCCAAAAATCTGTGGTCAGTTGAGATTCTATAATTGAATTCAATTGATTTACAAAATCTTCTGCTGTTTCTACAGAACGAAATCTTGCCAAATCCATTTCCATAGCAGTTTCAGGAGAACCTGTATAGCGACCAGTAATTGAACACATAAAAAACCACTTGGAAATCAGTTTTTTCAGTTCATATAAATCTACTTTATAATCTATTCTGCCGATTAAAAAGAAAACATAAGAATAGAGAATGTTATTATTAGAAGAAATAAAACTTTCATTGCTATAACCTGCTTGCTTTAAGGCTTTAATGAATTCATGCCAGTTTTGAATATCCAAAGAATGAGCCTGTGCTATCTTTAGTCTTTCAAATTGTAGTTCTCTGCGTTCTTCACTAAAAAGACCAGTATCTAAATCTTTACCTCTTAGAATACTGTAAATATATTGTAATCTAGCTCTTCTAAAAGCTAAACCAACACTTACCCTAAGCATTTGTTCTGGTTTTGGAACAATAAGATAATTAAATGGTGTAGCATTTGTTTTAGAAGGCAGTCTGGCATCGCGGCAAAAGTTTTCTAAATTGGTTCTTCCTTCGTCCCAAAATACACTCATTAAGGTTAAAATGAAATCTGCTTGATTGAGGGTTTTTCCTTCGGAATTGATTCTTACAAACACATCTGCAACTTGTTCTTCGTCTATTTCTTGTGAAAGTTCTAAAACAGAAAATGGATAATTTTCTAAATTTTTTAGTCGCATAAATGCTTCTTGAATTTTCATCTCTAATTCATCTGAAACCACAATATGATTTTTCAAGTTAGCCACAAAATCCATGATGACTTTAAAAATATTGATGTTGGGTTGCCATAAATCTGAAATGTTTTGATAATATCTAGGATTCCTTTTTATGGCGGCATCTGGAACTTCAAATTTATTTTCTAAAGGATTGAAAGCAATTATAATTTTTGTCTTTTCGTAGTTTTCTCGAATGACTTCTTGTCCTTTTAACACAGCATACAATGATGTTAATCTTTGCTGACCATCTACAATTAATAAATTAGCAAACTTTTGTTTTACATCAGTACCAATTCCTTTTACCCCATCAATATTGGCATTTTCCCAAAAAAGAAAATAACCAACAGGATAACCTTTGTATAAACTATCAAAAAGGTCTCGCACTTTAGTATCTTTCCATACAAAAGGTCTCTGAATATCAGGAAGACCAATGGTTCCTAAATCTATGTTTTGAATGAGTGAATTGAGATTGTATTTTACATCTTTAAAAAGTGTTGCCATGGTTATTATTCAATAGTTAATTCAAATTCTTTATTTAATCTAAAAATTTTGTGTGTTGCAATTTTGTTATCTAACAATATTTTATATAAATCACGAGCAACAGCACTTCCTTCAATATTATTAATAATTTTTCCCTGATTGTATTCTAATTTAAAGGCAAATGATTTTCTGTTTCCTGCTGTAAAAAATAAATTTTTATTTAATAAGATTATATTTTTTCCATTTCCATTAGATAAAGCATTTTTTATTTCTTTTAGATAGGAATTCCAAATAGAAATATATTTCCCTGATTTAAGATTGGCATCAAGTGTATAAAATGTCTTTTCCCTTTTCGGTTCAATAATATTTTTTGTTTTAGGTGATTGTGTTACAACTGTTGTATGTGCTTGTAATCCCAATTCTTTTCTTAAAGATTGGATATATTTTTTATGTAGATTATTAGGATTTTTATTGTCTATATTTAAAACTGGTTCAATTGCTTTGATTAATAGCGTTTCTAAAGTGTCTATTTTTTCTTTGCTTTCAGGATATTCAAAAAAGGCAACGGCAAGGTTTTCTTCCATCCAATTTGTTACTTTAATTTCAGAACGATTATCAAATCTAAAATGAGAGGTTCTGCCTTTTTCCACATCAGATGTACTTCTGATAATCGGTGTAATTTTCTCTGTTTGAGAAAGCAATGCACCCAAACTTTTTCTCACGGTTGAACTTCCCGTTTTTCCAGTTTTGAAATGAGTATTGGCATCTCTTGATTTCTGACTGCTTTCAGTTTTACCAATGTAAATAATCTTATGTTCTGGAAGTATAAAGTTATCCAAAGGGAATTTTTTACCTATAAAAAAGAAAGCATAAATCCCTGGTAAATCTGAATAGGATTTTACTTTAGTAATGGCTGTTTGGGTTTCTACAAAATGGGATATTATTTCTTTTATTGTCATGGTATTTACACTTTTTCATATCCCAATTGCCAAAAATACATATCTATGATTTTCATAGTTGGGTAATACATTTTTCTACTTTCTAATATTTCTTGTTGAAGGGATTCTATTTCTGTTTTTACTTGCTTTTGATTGATGTGTAAAAATAACTTGGAAAGACTGGTTTTAGATAGAGTAAAAAATGTCTCATCCTTATCTTTTACACCATTTATAAAATATCTATCCATTGCAGGTAAACAACCTAAACTACCTAAAATAACTTTAGAAATTAGAGTATCTGTTGGATTAATATTTTTTTCTTGATTATCTTTTATATAAGTGATTGACAGATAATGTTCTTTTAGTTCTTTAATTAGGTTAATAATATCCTCTAAATAATTTAACCCAATTTCTTTATTTTGTGAACACTGTAAATGCTTGTATTTTAAAATAATATTTACCGTTTCTCTATGAATGGTATGGTTTTTTTGCAATAAACCACTTGAACCTCTATACATACCCCAACTTGCTAAGTACAAAGCCAAATGTAAAGTTAGTAATTCCCTATCTGTTTCTTTTTGAAAAGCCTGATAACAATGCTCCCACGAAGTATATCTGTGGCTTTTGTCTTTTTCAAATTGTGAAAGGAAGGAAGATAGTGTTTGTTTCATTTTAAATTAATCTTTCACTTACTTTTTTACCATCATTAAAAAAGAATTGCTCATTAACATTAACTCCATTTGAAGCATCAACCATCTGAAAAACATTATGGTGAATCATATCATATGCTTTTGAGATTTTACAAACAGCCAGTTTTTTTAAATCTGAAATATTACCATTTTCAATATACTGTATTGGTTTTAAATATATTGGTGTATTTTTTTTAACACCATCATATTCATAACTCAATATACTAGTATCAAATTTCAAGGTTGTAGTTCTAATTACACCAGCATTATTTGTTTCATGAGTTACTTTTTCATCTATATTTATCACATTTCTTTTTTCAATATTTCTAAGTTTATCAACTAATTCAAAAGCTTCTTTTAATTCTCTCTTGAAAATAGGTTTACTTACGTTATCATGAGAAAAAGGGTTTAAAGTTGTTTTAGAATATAATTCCAAATCTTCAAATGGAATGTAGTTAAACTCTAAATCTGACCACATTTGTTTGAAACTAGATATTAAATCGCCTAATTCTTCTCTTAAAACGGTTGTTCCTTTGTCTCCTTTTTTTAACAGATAATTGCCATATAAAAGTCTTTTTAATTGACTCTCAAACTCTTTTCGTAAATAGTTCGCTGCTGCTGGATAATCTTTATATTCTTTTCTCTTCTTAAAATATATTTCAGCTTTTTCGTAATAACCAATACTTGGTGTAAAAATTAATGGTTTTTCAAAGGCAAAACCTTCTTCTAAATGAGAGTACATTTCAATTGATAACCATTTTCTATTATCTAAATAAAACTTTGCTGTTTCAAACCAACTAAAATCATAAGTCGTTACAAAAATCTGAAAATCTTTAAAGAAAGGTTCTGCTTTATAAATAACATCTCCATTAACATCCTTTCTTATAACGTTTTCAAGTAAACTGGTCTCAGGGTTTGTTCTTTCTTCCCATTCTGGTTCTTTATATACATTTAAGATTTTTAAAAGTGGAATCCGGTTAGATGTATCAAGACCTATAAAAATATCATCTAAAAACAAAAGTTTAATTTTATTACTGCTTTTATTTTTAATAATTACTCCTGCTAAAAATATACATAAAGCTAACGCTGATAATCTTGCTTCATTCAAAATTGTAAGGTGGTTTTCATCATTATCTGATGTATCCATTCCGAAAAGTGAATTTTTAATTGACACCTGAAAAACCGGATAGTTTTGAGTTTCATAATCTATATAAGAATTTTCAACTTTTAATTCAAAGTTCAATTCGGGGAAAAAGTAATTAAGTAATTCTTTTAAAATCACATTTATATCCTCAATATCTTTTCTAAACCCTATATCAAACTTACTTATAATTTCTTCTTTTTCGGCTCTATTTGGTCTCGTACCTCTTCCGGCTACCCATAAATCATTATAGTTTTGAATGTAGGTTCTGTTATTACCAACATTTATGGTTTGAGCCAAAATATCCTTAATAATTAGTTCTGCAAAACTTGTTTGAAACTTGTATGTATCTAAAACATCATCACTAATTAAATATGTTTTTAATAATTCTCTATACGATAAAAAAGTATTGGTTTTATTGGCGTTAAATATATCAATATCACCTGTTACATTTTCATTAGGAAACCCAAAAATTATTTCTTTTTCGTTTCCTGCAAAGTCATCTAACTTAATTTTGATATTTGCTGGTTGTTGTATTTGTGTACCAGGATTATCAGGGTCATCTAAAAATTCACTTACCGCTAAATGTCTTGAAAATCGAGCATTACCAGAAGTGGAATCTGATGCTAAAAATAGATTTCTTAATCCTTCATAAATACTTGACTTACCACTTCCATTTTCTCCATAAATAAGCAAATTCTCTCCGTTTGGAATATCTATAAAGTTAATAGTTCCAGCTCCATAAAAGGCTTTATAATTTGTAAATTCAATTCTTGTAATTTTCATATCGTTACACTTGAATTGATAAGATTAATTTGTGGTATGGTGATAACAGATTCTATCGCATTGCGCAATTCACTATCTTTTTTGTGTGCTTCTATATATATTTCTCTCAATTGTAGAATGGTAGGTTTAGAAGATTTTTCTTCTAAATCAGGTAATTGAGCAACATATTTAGCTACTTCAAAACCAGCTTTTTTAAATTCTTCTTCAAAATAAAACTCAAAGACCAAAGCATTGGCTATTTGCTCAAAGTATGCTAACATAAACTGGTCTGTAGCTTCTTGACTGTTTTCTCTTTTAAGTGCTACCAAATAATCTACTATTTTAGCAAAAGGTATTTCTTGTTGATCTGAAACTCTTTTTACAGGAATTTTATCAAAAAATACTTTATGAAGTTCTCTAGTTCCCCCTTGTAATTCTGGAAAATTATCAGAAAAACAATATTTAAAGAGTTTTGAATTAAAAAAACAAGTCAAATATTTTAAATTTTCACCAGTTAAAATATAACATTTAGGGTTTATGAATATTCCACTTTCATCATATACAAATGGTAGGAACTTAGTCATATTAGGATAAATTATTTTTGGTTTGTCAAATTCATCCAAAAAAGCACAATTTCTAAGATTTGTCCAATCATCTCCCTTGTCGTATCTGTTTATTAATTTTTTTTCATATTGTTTTAACCATTTATAAATAGCAGGATAATCCTCTTTTACATCTATTCGTTTAATATCTTTTGATTTTAATCCATTATGAGAGTTTATTAACCAGTACCCTTTGTATTCTGGATACCAAGCAGAGATATCTTTTCCTCTTAAAATTGGTTTTAATATTTCAATGGATCTTTTATCTTCTTTTACAATTATTTCTTTAACTGAATTGGATATAATAAATGCTTTATCAAATCCAGTTAGAATACCTCTATTAATATTTAGTCTCCAATCATTTAATTTAATACCTTGCTTTTCTACAAAATCTTTAATATTATAAATATCCTTTTTACCTACCACCCAAGCATTATGGTTTAGGTTAGATAGGTAATAACCGTTCTCTACAATATAATCGTCAACACTACTTTCATTTAGTTTAAAATCTCCATCAAATCTAACCGCAAATACTTCTTTATTTTCATACACCTTTGCTTTGGGTTTATTTTGCAATAAAATAATATTGGTATCTACAGTTGCAGTATCAAATACTTGTACATTTCCAAAGTCTATTAATAGTAATGGATACGTTTTTTCAGCAAAAAATAGTCTGGTACTTTTCCCATAATTAGCTCGCATCCATTTATTTGAAGTGATATAACATAAAATACCTTTAGGGGTTAATAATTGAACACCTTTTTCGTAAAATAAGGAATATATATCACCTGTTCTTTCAAATGTATTGTAATTATAAAGCTGGTACATCTTTGCTAATTTTCCTCCATCTTTTTGCAATTGTACATACGGTGGATTTCCAATCACAATATCAAAGCCGTCTTTTACACCAAACATCCACCAAGGATCAAACCAAGAGCAGCTTTTGTCTGCAAAGGGATTAAACTCACTTATTTTTTTATAAATTTCTACATCTGCTGCTGTTGCCCATTCTTTTGCAGTAGTCCACAGTTTATTTTGCAGATTTCTAAACTGCATTTCCAGATGTTTTTTGGCATCTTTGTTGGCGGTAAAATATTCTTCTCTTATGGCTTCTATTTGGTCTGCAATTTCGTTGGTTAATCCTAAATCGCCTTTTGGTTTTCCTAATGGGATTAAAGTATTGGCACACACAATTTTAAAAGATAGGTTGGGTAATGGCTGTGGTTTTGGTTCGTCTACCACCAAACTCAACCAAAAACGCAAACGTGCAATATCTACTGCACCTTCGTCTATATCTACACCATAGATGCTTTCTTCTATAATGTGTTTTTTAATTTCGGCATCGCTTTTGGCTTTGGTAAAACCTTTGAGTTCTTGCAGATAGACTTGTGCATTAAAAATCTCTTGCAACAATCCCATAGGAAATGCACCAGAACCAATGGCAGGGTCACAAATCTTAACGTGGTCTAAAGCATCTATAATTTTGTAGGCATATTTGTCGGCATATTTTAGTTCGTCTTTGCTTAATTCTTGTTGCAGAATAATATTTTCTAGTGCAGATTGTGCAATGCTATTTTCTGTGGCATCTAAATCTTCTTTTGCCAAAAGATACGCTTTCAAACTTTCTTTGCACATATAGTGCACAATTTCTTTTGGGGTATAGAAAGCGCCTTTGTCTTTGTTATCTTCTAGTAAATTTTCAAAAATATGTCCCAACATTTCTGGGTCTACAGCTACTGTATGTTCATCTGGTGAATCTTCGTAAATGGTAAAGTTGTACCGATTAAAAGTATCAAATAATTTATCAAAAATTTTAGAAGGTAAAGCTAATTTGTCGTAAAGAAAATCTTGTGATTTATCAAACAATCCCCCATTAAGATAAGGAAAGCGAAGGTCGTTTTTCTCATTTTCAGAATCTGGATTATTAAGGGTGTCAAAAAATAAGGGTACTAGATAATCACTATAAAAAAGTTCTTTGTATTGGGCATTTTTAAAAAGGTGGTATAGATAATCTGGATTTCCTTTGTCCCAATTTTCATTTTTAGGAACAGCAAGCCAACCTTTTTTCTGTATAAAATAAAGGAATATAATTCGCCCCATCATTCTTTTAAAGAAATCTCTTACGGCTTTAGAATCTCCTCTAAAGATGTCTTGATAATCAAAATGCGGTTCGTGAACTTGGGTTTTAGTCCACTTGCTGCCTTTCTTTACATAGCGGTAACCTGTAATATATTCTACAAAATCTTCATAAATTTCTTTGTAGTTTTTGAAAAATTCTTTTCCTAATTTTTCTACAGAGAAAGCATCTTCAAAATCGTCTAAAGAAAGTAAATCATAGAGGTTTCCTTTTTGCTTTTGGATGAGATTATAAAAATTTTGGGCGGCGGTTAAAGCTTTTTCGCCTTTACCAAAAAGATAGGTATAACGTTTCGGTGCTGTTTCTTTATCTTCTATAGTATTGGTATCTTTGTTATGAAATTTTCTTTTGCTGATGTAACTGAAACGCCATTGTTCACCTTGTACAAAAACCACCATTGCACCAGCCATTTGTTTGGTGATGTCTTTTAGTAGATTTCTTAATTGTACTCTATTTCTGGCAAGGTTTACTTTTGGGGAAAGTTCTATTTCAAAAATTCCAATTTTGGTATAATCGTCAATTTCGTAAAATCCTAAACTAATACATTCTTTGCTAATGGTGTTATCTGACAAAGAAATTTTACGGTCTTCTGCATTGAGTTTATTATTGGTAAACTGTGTTTGTAGAAAGTTTTTCCAGATACTTCTATCATAAGGACTTTCTAAAATTTGTCTAATTTCTGTAACAGTCATTATTCTTCTTCTTTATTTAAAATGGTAACTAGTTGATTGAGTTTGTGAGATAATATCTTTTTATCAATGAGTTTGGTTTCATATTCTGCTATTAATGCAGGACTTGTATTGCGTGCCAATGCATATTCTACCACTTCTGTATCTTTTCCTTTGCAAAGCAAAATACCAATGCTTTGTTTTTCGTGTGGGCGTTTCACATCTCTATCCAAAGCTTCTAAATAGAAATTTAATTTGCCTAGAAATTCGGGTTCAAAGTCTTGTATCTTTAATTCAAATAAAACCAAACATTGTAAGTCTCTATGGTAAAACAACAAATCTGTATAAAAATCTCTATTGCCCACTTGCAATTTATATTGATTTCCCATGTAGGTAAAACCTTTACCAATTTCGAGAATAAAATTTTTGAAATTAAGTATGATAGCTTTTTCAAAATCCTTTTCGGAGTGTCCGTCTGGTAAATCCAAAAACTCAAAAATATAGGGATCCTTCAAGAAATTTTGAGGTATATTTATAGGAGCAGTTAGTTTAGATATCATTTCGTTACCCAACATGGTTCTTTCAAAACTACTGCTATTAATTTCTCGCTCTAACTGTTTTACGGTGAGTTTTTCTGTTATTGTTTTTTGTAAATAAAAGAGCGTTTCCTCTGCTCTTTTTGTTTTAGAAATTAACATAAGGTGATGTGTCCAACTAATTTGTGTCATCAGTAATGACACAAATTTAACCGCTTCATTTTCTGATTTTTGTAATAGTGTCATTAATGATGACACGATTTCTTCTCCAGAATAAACTTCGTAAAATTGCTTCATTCTGTACAATCCTCTACGACTAAAACCTGTAAGATGAGGCTCTTCTAATTGAATGAAATTGGCTAATTCTTGTACGGTTTTATCCCCCCAAAATCCTAGTTTTACTTTCTCCGAAACAATTTTACCCACATTGTAATACAACAAAACCAATTCTGTATTTGCTTTTACAAATACACGGTTTTTAGCATCTTGAATTAAATGTAAGATGTTCTGAAAATCAAGTGTGTTATTATTGGTGAGATTATTCATTAATAAATGTTTCTGAAATAATTATTTTAGGTTCTATAGGTTCTACTTCTTTTTTTGTTGGTCTTTGAATTTTAGAAGTATATTTATTTGCCAATCTTACAATTTCGTTTTCAATTTTTATAGGGTCTGTTTCGTTTCTTAATTTATAAACTTCATTAGTAAGATTAGAGTAAGTACCATTTTTAATTAATGGTAATAAATTTTCTCCTGCTTTTACAGCTTCTGTAGTTTTGATAAAACCAAGAGAAAGCCAATTTATTAAGTCATTTAAAGCTTTATTGGTTCTTACATCTTTTTTATCTTCTGCACCTCCTATCATTTCTGGAGTGGTAATATCGCTCTCAAATTGATTCAGAATTTTATTAATTTGCTCGTAATGAAATTCTGGGATTTCTTTAATTCCTACTTCATTTTTTTCAGCTTCAAAAATCTTTACTGCTTGTTCAAATGGAAGTGAGTAAGATTTATTTTCTTTATTCAAATAAATATTTTTATGTTCTCCATTTTTCACAAAAGCAATACTGTAAGAATTATTTTCTTTGGAATTTCTGATGCATCTTACTTTTAAAGGCATTCTTCTGATTCTACTAAAATCATCAGGATGTTTTTCTCTAAAATTTCTAATCCATTCCAGATATTGAGTTCTTAAATCTTTTTCCTCGTCTTTTTCTTCAAACATTTTAAACTGCTCAATGATTTCCTCTAAAGTATAAATTTTATTATCTTCACCAAATGTACTGTGGCTACTTTGTAGTTTAGCTAAAGACTTTTGACGTAGATTAATTCTCTTATCCCCATGTTCTGAAGGATAAAAATTATAGTTATAAATAAAACGTGCTTTGGTTCCGATACGATTAATACGCCCAAGTCTTTGAATAAGTTTTGTAGGATTCCAAGGCGTGTCATAATTCACAATAACATTGGCTCTATGCAAATTTATACCTTCTGCTAAAACATCAGTGGTTAAAATAATATCATAATCATTTCTGAAAGTACCTTCAAAATTGGCATCAAAATTTTCTCGTATCGCTTCAAACATTTTATTTCGGTTGGTAGAAGTGATGCTTAAAACTCTATGCAGTGTTTCATTATTCAATCTTTCAGTCAAATAATCAAGAGTGTCGGCAGATTCAGTAAAAATAACGAGTTTGCCCAATTCATTTTTTTCTTTATTAAAATATTCAGAATTTAACATTTCAAAGAAAACATTCCACTTTGGATCATTTTGATCATCAATATTTTTCCAACGCTCATTTAAAGCCGATAGGTTTTCATAATCTTTTCTTAATCCTTCAATAAAGCCTGGCTTAAAATCAGATTGTTTAAATTTTTTATTCTTAGGTTTTTCATCATCAATTTTTAGAATCTCCAATTCTATTTCTTCATCGGTATAACCTTTATTTAATAAGTCTGTAATGTCTAAATCTGGTGCAATAAAAATACTATCTCTTTCATACATTTCTATCATATGCAAAGTAGAAGTAGTAATTTTATTTAATGATTTTTTAAAAGCATAAAAACTACTTTCCAATCGTTTTATTAATTGTGTTTGCATTATATATGCTAACGACCGAGAAATAGTTAATGCACTTTGATATAAACCATCATTGGCTTCATCTGTTAAATAGGCAATAGCTTGATATCTGTAAAAATCTATTTTATCTTTATCAATAATGCTGTTTGCTGTATCTAAAAAAAGTTCTGCTAATTCTGGACTTAATTCATATTCATTAGCAAATGGATCTACTACATTTGGAAATATAACTCCTTGAGAAACTAAATCCTTTGCATAACGTTCATTTTTTAATAAATCTGTACGAGTTCTTCTAATGGTGATATCTTTTACTACTTTATCTCTTATATCGTTAAATATTTCCTGTATTCCTTCTAAATCTAATGGTGTTTGTCCTATAAGTTGTTTGTACTTTATTATGTGAGGATAAAAGAATTTTTGAAGATTAGGTTCATTCAGATTGCTGTTTCTTACATCTTGGAATGTTTGCAATAAATTGTAAATATCTTCTGGTCTATTATTTAAAGGAGTCGCAGATATTAAAACCACTTTTTTTTCAAAACCTTCTATATTACCAATATTTTCTCTCCCTGATTTACAAATAATCTGCAGATTTTGAAACTGACGGCTTGCATTATTTCTAAATTTATGAGCTTCATCTACCAAAACCAAATCATATTTTTCTTTGTATATTAATGGATCATCTTCATTAATAATTTTATCTAAACTACCATTGGTAATAAAATCACATTTCTCATCAATTCTAAATTCTTTAAAAGTACTCTTCCAGTTTTTTTCTAATGTAGGAGGATATACAATTAAAATTTTAGTCTTTGCTCCATTATTGATGATAAACTTTTTGGCTAATAGAGCAGCCATTACTGTTTTACCCGTTCCTACCACGTCTGCTAAAAAGAAACCATTATGTTTCAACAATAATTCATACCCCTGATTTACAGCATCAATTTGATAACTTAATTTCTTAAATTTCTTTAGTGGAATATCACTAATACTATCAGGATCGTACTCTATATTTTTTCCAAAAAATTCTATTAAGAACTTTACATACAATTCAAATGGTGTAGGATTTATTTCTAAATAAGTTTTTTTAATGAGTTCGGGTGCATCAACTGGCAGAATAGGCGAACTCTCGTTCCATAATTTTTCAAATTCCCTATCTGCAAAATTGACATTGTCAAAATCACGTAATTCTACATTCATTTCATAATTATATTCTACCGCTTCTAATCCTAAACCTTGGGCTGTAAGATTAGAAGAGCCCATTATAACTAACCCATTAGGATTATGTTCATTAAAGTTGGGAGAAAGAAAAATATAAAATTTAGAATGAAGTTTTTTAGAATTATGCGCTCTTATTTCAATTTTCTTGCTAGAAATATCTTTAATTAATTGAATAATTCCTTCCTCAATTTCTTTACCATATTTTGAATTGGCAATGTCTTCTTGAATAGATTCTATAAAAGTATCTCTTGCATGTTTAGCATTTATATTTAAAAGTAAACCTTGTTTCTGAGCTAATGCAATAAAGGGGTCTACATTTATACCAGCGATAATTTTTATTTTTATATCTTCAGGAAAATGTTTTCGAATGGCAAAATAACCTGATGCCCTAAAATATCCAATTACAGATTTAAAGTATTCGATATTTTGCATGTGATTAAATACACCAACAAACTTATTGTACAATGTATTTGTATCTTGATTTGTAAAAAAATTAGTACTCATTTATTTACTTGGATTCTCAAATTTTTTAAAGTCAAAAACAATAAAATTTACAACAGTTATTAAGTATGTCATAATCTAAATTTCATCTAATAAAACAATAAACTAAGTCATAAAATAAAAGTTCAATTAATGAATTTATTTAATTTGCTAGAAGTAAAATTTTAATTTATTCTATAAATATAATGTTGCTAGGTTTAATTATTAGCTTTTTTAAACATATAAAAAGTTTAAGTTCCAAATATAACAAAAACCTCTCTTTATACCAATAAGGAAAACGTAATTCTCAACTTAAATCCAATGAAAAATTTAGAAATAAAACCACATCACAAAACCTACAAATTTTCCCATTAGAATAATACAATAAATTCCTTGGCAGCATTAATCAAAATGAAGTCAATTCGGCATAAATAGGCATCATCTTTGTAAGCATAAGACAAAAAATATTCAACAATAAAAATTTAAAAAAAATGAAAAAGAACGGGTTAGTTTTCCTCATGATGTTTTTAATGGTCCCTATGATGTATGCTCAAGAAAGCAGCTATCAACTCTCAAGTCACATTTTAGACATCTCCACGGGTAAACCTGCACCGAATGTAAAAATTGCTTTGCAAAAAAGAGATGCACAAAACAATTGGGTATTGGTAGAAGAAAAAATCACCGACCAAAACGGCAGGGTAAAAGATTTCTTAAAACAAGAGGGCAAAAACAATACGGGTATTTACAAGCTCACGTTTTACACCGCTCCGTATTTTAAAAGCCTAGGTCAAAAATCCTTTTATCCCTTTTTAGAAGTGGTTTTTGAGTTGGCAGACCAAGAACATTACCACGTTCCCATCACCCTATCGCCTTACGGCTACTCCACGTACAGAGGAAATTAAAAATAAAAAAGAATTTTCTAAAATGGTGGCTTCGACAAGCTCAGCCACCAATTATTCCATTACACGATGCCTGAGCCTGTTGAAGGCACGTTCTTATTCCTCCCTGTGATTTCGACTCCGCTCAATCACCGTATTATTTATTACTACACTCGGTGCCTGAGCCTGTCGAAGGCACATTATTTCTATTGCATTAAAATCCGTGCACTCTATAGAACATCTACGATGTTCCTTTGAGAACTCAAAAACACCATCATTTCAACAAATCTTCGTGAACCTTGTGATATTAAAACAAACATAAAATCCACACACAGTGGCTTCGACAAGCTCAGCCACCAATTATTCTATTACACGGTGCCTGAGCCTATCGAAGGCAGCATCAAAAAAAACCTCATAACTTCATCACCTCATCACCAAGAAAAATTATACCCACAGTGGCTTCGACAAGCTCAGCCACCAATTCTTTTATTACACGGTGCCTGAGCCTGTAGAAGGCACATTATTTCTATTGAATTAAAATCCGTGTACTTAATGAATATCTACGATGTTCCTTTGAGAACTCAAAAACGCCATCATTTCAACTAAATCTCCGTGGACTTTGTGTTATTAAAGCAAACACAAATATTCCACACACAGTGGCTTCGACAAGCTCAGCCACCAATTCTTTTATTACACGGTGCCTGAGCCTGTCGAAGGCAACACATTCCTAGACCTTCCCCAAAACATAGAACCCACCACCATTAAGAACAGAAGTCCTAAATAATAAGAATGCGAGAGCATATCCACATAATTGATTTTATTTTTACTGTATCCAATAATCAATAACACTTGAGCGCCATAAGGAAGCAACCCTTGAACGATACACGCAAAAATATCAATGACAGAAGCCATTTTTCGGGCAGGGACTTCAAAACGCTCAGAAATAGGTTTCAACACTTTCCCAGAGATTAAAATCGATACAGTATTATTGGCAATACAGAGATTTACCAAACCTGTAATCAATCCTGCTCCCAATTGTGCAGATTTGGCTGAGCTAATCTTAGCTTCTATTTTGTTCAATAAATATTGAATTCCCCCTGCTTTTTCTACTAAGGCAGCTAAACCTCCTGTAAGCAAAGACAATAGGAAAATTTCGTTCATAGACGTGAAGCCTTCATAACTGGCTTTGGCAAAACTCAACCACGTAAGGTTTCCTTGCCATAAACCTATGGCTCCCGCTAGAAATATCCCAATAACCAACACCAGAAATACATCTAACCCTAAAAATGCCAATACCAAAACCACCAAATAGGGAAAAATAAGTTCCCAAGAAATGGGAGTTGGCGTATACGCAATGGGCGCGACAGGATTGCTAAATCCTATAATCAATAAGATCACCACCGTTAATACTACAGCAGGGGCAGCCAAATAAAAATTGGTTCTGAACTTATCTTTCATGCTGCTGCCCAACGTTTGAGCTGCTGCAATGGTAGTATCAGAAATCACCGAAAGATTGTCGCCGAACATGGCACCCCCCAAAAGACTTGCTCCAATCAGGTTAAGGTCTGCTCCACTTTTTTGAGCCAACTGTATCGCGATAGGCCCTAATGCGACAATTGCACCAACCGAGGTTCCAGAAGACAGAGAAAGAAATGATGCCAATAGGAAAATCCCTAAAGCATAATAATCAGCAGAAATATAAGTTAAACCGATATTCACCACCGCATCTACACTGCCTGAAACTTGTGCTACGGTAGAAAAAGCGCCTGCCAATAGATAAATAATACACATGGTGAGTACACTGGATTCCCCACAACCGTGTAAGAAAGTTTTGATTTTTTCTTGATGAGGCAACCTCGACATGGCAAAGGCGGCAATAATACCGATACTCACGGCAATAGGCGATGGCAAGGCATAAAAGTCTTGCAAAACAATTCCGGCACCTAAAAATGTACCTACGAAAATTAAAAAAGGAAGTAAACTAAGAAAATTTGCTTTTGTATGGTTCATAAAATTTAAAAATTTAACACAGGAACTTTACAAAAGATAGACAACATTTTTTCCAAAAAAGTTTGGCTTATCGCTTTAGCACCTTGCTTGTTGTTGCAGGTTGCTACCTCCCGTAGAGGTTCCTGATAATAGGCGGCAAAAGTAATCATTATCGCCCAACGAACCAAATACAATCTATCAATCGCCTTCATAGACCATCAATACAGCCTTTTAACTCCCTGATTTCTAAAAATTAAAGAATAAAAATTTCCTTTCCAATTCCTTTTTCAATACCCCAACATTTACTTTTCCTCTCCTCTTTCTCTAAAAATATCTCAAAAATTAGGAAATAGAATTCATCTACTTTCTGCCATCGACTATATTTAGGCACAACATTTTTTATTGCTCGTTGCCTGAGGCACATTATTTCTATTGCATTAAAATCCGTGCACTCTATAGAACATCTCTGATGTTCCTTTGGGAACTCAAAAACACCATCATTTAACAAAATCTCCCTGGACTTTGTGTTATTAAAGCAAACACAAATATTCCACACATAGTGGCTTCGACAAGCTCATCCACCGTGTTATTTATTACTACTCACGCTGCCTGAGCGTCGTCGAGGCACATTCTCACTTCTAATCTCGGTGCCTGAGCCTGTCGAAGGCACATTATTTCTATTGCATTAAAATCCGTGTGCTTTCTAAAACATCTCCGATGTTCCTTTGAGAACTCAAAAACACCATCATTTAACAAAATCTCCGTGGACTTTGTGTTATTAATGCAAACACAAATATTCCACACATAGTGGCTTCGACAAGCTCAGCTACCAAATCTTTTATTACACGCTGCCTGAGCGTCGTCGAGGCACATTCTCACTTCTAATCTCGGTGTCTGAGCCTGTCGAAGGCACATTATTTCTATTGCATTAAAATACGTGTAATCTATAGAACATCTACGATGTTCCTTTGAGAACTCAAAAACGCAATCATTTCAACAAATCTCCGTGAACTTTGTGATATTAAAATAAACACAAAAATTATACCCAAAGTGGCTTTGACAAGTTCAGCCACCAATTCTTTTATTACACGCTGCCTGAGCGTCGTCGAGGCACATTCTCAATTCTCATCTCGGTGCCTGAGCCTGTCGAAGGCACATTATTTCTATTGCATTAAAATCCGTGTGCTTTCTATAACATCTATGCTGTTCCTTTGGGAACTCAAAAACGGTATCATTTCACAAAATCTCCGTAAACTTTGTGATATTAAAATAAACACAAAAATTATACCCAAAGTGGCTTTGACAAGTTCAGCCACCAATTCTTTTATTACACGCTGCCTGAGCGTCGTCGAGGCACATTCTCAATTCTCATCTCGGTGCCTGAGCCTGTCGAAGGCACATTATTTCTATTGCATTAAAATCCGTGTGCTTTCTATAACATCTATGCTGTTCCTTTGGGAACTCAAAAACGGTATCATTTCACAAAATCTCCGTAAACTTTGTGATATAAAAGACAATCACTTTACTTCGTAACCTCATCACTTCATCACTACATCACCTATTCCCCGCTTCCCCCAAGATAAAGCATAGATGAAGCATAGATAGTGTATGAAATATGTCGTTGAGAGATATTTGATGTCGGGGAACAATAAGCTACAGTTGACCTCTAAATCTTATAACAAATGGTCATGATATTATAACTCTTTCAACTTCATCGTATTCTACTTTTGTATCAACATCAATACAAAATTTAATCATTATGAAAGTAGACATTGGCATCAGTGCCGCAAACCTCAAGAAAGTATGTGATAACCTTAACGCTGTCTTAGCAGATGGCAATGTGTTATACCTCAAATTAAGAAAGTTTCATTGGAATCTGAAAGGACCAGACTTCATGCAATTTCACCACCTCTTCGAAGAACAATATGAGGCATTAGAAAAAGCCATCGATGAAATAGCCGAACGAATCTCTACACTTGGAGGAATCGCAGTAGGTACTACCATAGAGTTTGGGAAACTTTCTCAGCTAAAAGAAGCACCCGGAAAATGCCCATCTCCTCTGGAAATGGCAAAAGAACTTTTGCAAGACCATGAGAGTGTTGTAAAATCTCTCAGAACTTCCATAGATGACTGTGAAGAAAAATATGAAGACAAAGGAACTGCAGATTTTTTAACCGGGTTGATGCAAGACCATGAAAAAATGGCTTGGCAACTCAGACAATATTTCGTTTAATTTAAAATTTGACCCTATGAAAAAGTATACCTTATCCATCGTAACTTTATTTTTATTGACCTTATTGACGAGTTGTGAAGCGGTAGAAACCGTTTTCAAAGCAGGAATGTATTGGGGATTTTTCTTAATTGCCTTAGTATTAGTCGTGATATTTTGGCTATTCTCACGAGGAAAGAAATAAACTCATTGCAAACACTTTAAAACACAAATGATATGAGACTAAGAACCTTTGAATCTTTTTGGTTGCTCAAAAACGGCTTACTCTACACCTATCCCAGTTTACAAAAAAACATCAAAACTGAGATTTTGGTGATTGGAGGTGGCATTACTGGAGCTCTGATTTCTGATGCGTTAATGGATGCGGGGTTTGAAGTAACTCTCATCGACAGGCGAGATATTGGGCAAGGAAGCACAAGTGCTACTACCAGCATGTTACAGTATGAAATAGATGAACCATTAAAAGACTTGGCAAAGAAAATTGGCGAAGAAGCTGCTGCACTTTGTTACCAAGAAGGAATTATCGCTATTCAAGATTTAAAAAAATTGGTGAAAACCAAAAAGTTAAATTGTGGCTTCCAAATGATGAAGTCACTCTACATTGCACATAACAAAACCGCTGCAAAAGAACTTTACCAAGAATTTGAAATTAGAAAAAAATATCAATTGGGTGTAAAATGGTTAGAGCCAGAAACAATCCAAAAAACTTATGGTATTGTTTCTCAGGGTGGTATTCTAAGTGATACTGCCGCTAGTGTAGATGCGTATCAAATGGCGCATGAACTTATCGCTTTTAACGTAAAAAGAGGTATGAAAGTATTTGACCAGACCGAAATTAAAAGCATTCAAGATCAAGGCACAACTCCGAAAGTTATTACGCAAGAAAATCATACCATTCGTGCTCAAAAAATAGTGTTCTGCACAGGTTTTGAATCTTTAAATTTACTCAAAGAAAAAGTTGCCGATTTAATTTATACTTACGCAACCGTGAGTGAACCGACACAAACCTATAATAAAAATCTAGAAAAGATTTTGATTTGGGACACACAAGATCCTTATCTCTATATGAGAACTACGGATGATGGTAGATTTTTAGTTGGCGGCGAAGATTCTGTGTATAAAGATACCATACTTCAACAAAACATTAAAGAAGAAAAAAGCAAAACGCTTATTAAAAAACTAAAGAAAACCCTACCAGATTTACACTTCATCGAAGATATTTCTTGGGGTGGAATTTTCGGAACCACCAAAGATGGATTGCCTTATATTGGGGAATCTCCAGAATACAAAAACTGTTTGTTTTGCTTAGGTTTTGGTGGAAATGGTATTACTTTTTCTACACAAGGAAGAAAAATTATTGTAGACCTTTTACAGAAAAAAGAAAATGCTTTAGTCCCATATTATCGATTTGGGAGATAGGTAAAGGTAAGTATGAAGGATGAAGGATGAAGGATGAAGGTAAAGGTTGAGGTAAAGGTAAAAGTCAAAAAAAACTCGAGTGATATACTCGAGTTTTTTGTTATTGAAATGAATTTTAATCTTTGTTGTGATTTACCCAGATGAGTTTTGAAACATCAAAACCATCTTTTTTTGCTTTTTCAATGAATCTCTTTTTGGTGGCTTCGTCTATGGTTTTATTTCTAGAAAGAATCCACATATATTTTTTAGAATTCCCATAGATAAGTGCATTCTGATAATTTTCGTCAATAGCTACCACATTATACCCAGCATAAAATGGCCCAAAGAAAGAAACTTTGAGTCTCGCTTCAGATTCAGAGCCTATGAATTTGGCTTTTCCTTCTGCAGAATCCCATTCTTTTTTTACATAGTTGTAGCCTTGGTTCAGTACTTTGATGCTTCCATCTGGATTGATGGAATATTGCGCTGTGGTATTGTCTAAGTTTCTTTCAAAACGGAAATCAAACCTTGCGATTTCATACCATTTGCCTAGATATTTGTCTTTGTTAAAGTTTTGTACCGCCGTTACTCCATCTGGAATTCCTACACATGAAGTAAAAATGGTGGCTACTACTGCCATGATGGCAAATCCTTTTATTATTTTCATTGTCTTTATTTTTCTACAAATTTCGGTAAAATCAGACAAGCAAAATTATAGAATTGCAAGAAATGTTTTTATTTTTTTTGTCTATCAAACGTATTTTCTATAGTTCCGTGAAATGTAACAGAAGTGTTTTGGTTGGAGAGGGTTTATATTGTATTTTTGTAAAAAAGTGAAATCTTTTCATTTTTATAAATTGTTAAATATTTAAATCTAATTATATGTCATTCGCAATTTCGCAAGTTCCTACTCCTAAAAACGAACCTGTAAGAAGCTATGCTCCGGGTTCTGCAGAGATTAAATCACTGATTGCTACTTACCAAAAAATGTGGTCAGAAGAAGTAGAAATCCCTATGGTTATTGACGGAAAAGAAGTGAAAACTGGTGAAAAAGTATCACTACACTCTCCTCAAGATCATCAACACACTTTAGGATATTACCACAAAGGAAATAAACAACATGTAGATGATGCCATCAATTCTTGTCTGAAGGCAAGAGCAGAATGGGCCAATTTACCTTGGGAGCAAAGAGCTTCTATTTTCTTAAAAGCGGCTGATTTATTGGCTGGTCCTTATAGAGACAAAATCAACGCTGCGACGATGATTGGTCAAAGTAAAAATGCAATGCAGGCAGAAATAGATTCAGCTTGTGAAGCGATAGATTTCTTACGTTTTAACGTACAATTCATGACGGAATTGTATTCTGAACAACCGGTTTCTGATGCAGGAATCTGGAATAGAGCAGAATACAGACCATTAGAAGGTTTTACTTATGCGATTACGCCGTTTAACTTTACCGCAATTTCTCTTAACTTGCCAACTTCTATGGCTATGATGGGAAATGTAGTGGTTTGGAAACCATCTGCTACACAGATTTATTCTGCTAAAGTCATTATGGATGTATTGATAGAAGCAGGTTTACCAGCAGGTGTTATCAATATGGTTTTCTCTGGTGGTGCAGAAACTTCTAAGCAAATTCTAGAACACCCAGATTTCTCTGGAATCCATTTTACAGGATCTACAGAAGTTTTCCAATCATTATGGAGACAAATTGGCGAAAATATTCATAAATATAAAACTTATCCTAGAATCGTAGGAGAAACTGGTGGTAAAGACTTTGTAGTAGCCCATCCTTCTGCTGTACCAAGTCAAGTTGCTACAGCTTTGGTAAGAGGTGCTTTCGAATATCAAGGTCAAAAATGTTCTGCTGCTTCTAGAGCTTACGTTCCGCAATCACTTTGGGGAGAAGTAAAAAGAATTATGGGAGATCAATTGGCTGAAATTAAAATGGGAAGTCCAGAAGATCCTTCTAATTTCGTAAATGCGGTAATTGATAAGGCTTCATTTGAAAAATGCAAAGGCTACATCGAAAGAGCTCAAAATGCTAATGATGCAGAAGTAATCTTCGGTGGTACTTGTGATGACAGCAAAGGTTGGTTTGTACAGCCTACGGTTATTCAAGCTAAAAATCCTCACTACGAAAGTATGGAAGAAGAAATCTTTGGCCCAATTCTTACGATTTATGTATATGAAGACCAAGATTGGAAAGCTACGCTACAATTAGTAGATGAAACTTCTCCTTATGCATTAACAGGCGCTGTATTTGCACAAGACAGATATGCGATTAACGAGGCAACTAAAGCCTTAGAAAATGCAGCAGGAAATTTCTATATTAATGATAAACCGACAGGTGCTGTAGTTGGTCAACAACCTTTTGGTGGAGCGAGAGCTTCTGGAACCAATGACAAAGCAGGTTCTAAAATGAATCTTCTTCGTTGGGTTTCTGCAAGAAGTATTAAAGAAAACTTCTTATCTCCTACCGATTATAAATATCCGTTCTTAGGTTAAGAATTATTTCAATATCATAAAAAACGCCTCTCAAAGTATTTTGAGAGGCGTTTCCTTTTCATCATTTGTGTTTTCTCCTTTCGAAGAGAAAATAAGTTCATTTTCTGAGGACAAAATTATCATTAGTTAATTAGATTTCAAAATGAAATACATGTACATCTCTAAATATTACCACTAATTGAATAAAAAGTACAAAAAACTCCCCACCGTTTATAGTGAAGAGTTCAAGTCAAATTAATATATTTTTTAGAATTTGAAATCTACTCCTATTTGAGCCATAGAAGTGGTCATTTCATACGCTACAGTGCTTCCAGGAATTGCTCCATAAGGATTAGATGGTGATGCCATCATCGGGTTTAATAATGCTCCAGAAGTTTTGCCATCACTTGCTCCATAATGGTAATTTGCATTGATGGTGAATTTGTCGTTTAATTTATATCCTACTCCTATTTCGTATGCATCTCGAATGATAGCAGAAGCTGGAACAGAGAACATTGTTAATTCTGGATTAATAGGATTAGAACTGTAAGTATATCCTAATCTAATTGGCAATTTTTCAATAGCTTTGATTTGAATCCCTGCAGAAATTACATCGATGCTTTCCCAACCAAAACCTTTTACAGCGCCATAATTGCTCCATCCGTTTGCCAAGAAACCTTCAGTATTTTCATAATCTACATATCTGTAATCTAAAGCTAAATCAAATAAAGGATGAGAATAACCACCACCTACTGAATAAATCGCAGGGAAATTCATCGTAAATTTGTTTTCTCCTTTAGTATTGTCTAGATAAGTGTTTTCAAATTTAAATTCATTAAAGTATACCGGTGATTTATAAGATAAACCAAGTTTAAAACCATTGTTGGTTTTAAAATACATTCCCACTTGTGCTCCAAAACCAATTGCAGAAGCATTATCAGAATTAGGATAACCTGCAGTCATGCTTGGATTAGCCAATGGATTAGGATGAATTTTTAGAGCTGAATAATTTACATTAGGCTGAATGGCCATAGAGAAATTTTCATTGAATTTATAAGCGTAAGCAAAACCCACTTGCATCAACATATAATTAGATTCTACTTTACCAAAACCACCATATTGTTGAGACATGAGAATAGGATTGGTAGTGCTTTCTGGATATTCTACTCCAAAACCACTCACTCCGAAAACAGAAATACCAAATTTATGATTAGGATTTTTACCAAAAGTTACTGCAACAGCAGGCATGATAGAGTTGGCTTTTTCGTCTTTAGTCACTCCAGACATTGGTCCGTAAGAAGAAGATAATTCTGGGTTCGACATAAATAAACCAGCATTTACAGAAACGGTATTTCCATTAAAATCTGTAATTCCCGCAGGATTCCACTGTAACGCACCACTAATGTCAATAGGTTGACCCGTTGCTGCACCACCCATACTCATATTTACTGAACCTATACCTTGCATGAGATGACCTACTTGAGCCATCATAACTCCTGAACATAATACACCAAGAGTAATAATAATTCTTTTCATAAAGTTATTTTTTGTTTCATAAAGTTACGACGGGCTATTTTACTGATTTTAAATTACTTACTGTCATTTGTCATGTTCAGTAAAAACTGCCACTTGCTGAATAATTATTACCATTTATAAGAATGCATAAAAACACAAAAAAACCTCTCGCTTTCACGAGAGGCACATTTTTTCATAGGTTTTTCATTAATCATATCGATTATGAAACAAATATAGAAAATATTTGTAAAAATCAAAACAAAATAATCATTAATTTGAAAATTCTTTATTCATCGCCTTTATAGAGAAGACTAAAGGCACTTTTTTATCAAATTTACTGATTCTATACTTCCCTTTTTCTACTTCTACGGTGTGTTTAAAACATGCATACGGTGACCAATCGTATTCTAGAAAGTGTTTAATCTCTAAATTTTGGTTGATTAAACTTTGAAATACTTCAGAAAGTGCATGATTCCACATGACGTATTCTTGAGTAATCGCCGCATCTTTATCAGCATAAGTTCCTTCGTAGGTTTCTACAATAGGTTCTGTAGATTGGTAATCATAAGCAACTTTAGTAAAATCATCATCAAAAATCCAAATGACAGGATGAAACTCTACCATGATGAATTCGCCATTGGGTTTAAGAAAACGCTGAATCATTTTTGCCCATTTGTCTAAATCTGGAAGCCAACCAATCACGCCATAACTGGTGAAAACAATGTCAAATTTCTCCTCTAAAACATTTGGTAAATCATACACATTAGATTCTATAAAGTTGACATCTACTCCACACTTTTCGGCTAATATTCTGGCTTCAGAGATGGCTTTGTCTGATAAATCTACCGCGGTGACTTCAGCTCCCATTCTTGCTAAAGAAATAGAATCTTGACCAAAATGACATTGCAAATGCAGAATTTTCTTTCCTTGAACATCTCCCAAAAGTTCTAATTCTGGCTCATTAAGAGAGGTTCTTCCTGCAATAAATTCTTCTACAAAATAGAAATCAGATTTTAGGTGATAATCTACTTTGGCATTCCAAGAATTTTTATTGATATTGATATAATCCATTGTTTTGTAATTTATTCAAAGATAAATTAAATGCTTTAATACTATAATGTTTTAATTAAATTTTGTAACTTTAATGGGTGATAATGCTATAATTTTGTCATCACAAGAACAACCAAACAATTTTAATCACTAAATACAAAAATTATGAAAAACAGTTCTAAATTATTAGCACTTTTAGGTCTTGGAGCACTAGCTTTTTGGAGATATAAAAAAGCAACTCCTGAAGAAAAACAAAAAGTTAACGACCTTTTGAATAACGCAAAAGACAACCTTAACAAATACGGTAATGATTTAAAATCTAAAGCCGAAGAATTAAAAGGAAAAGCGGAAGAAAAATTCAATGATTTGAAATCTCAAGCGGAAACCAAAATGGAAGAAGCAAAAGAAGTAGTTGAAGAAAAAGTAGAAAACGCTCAACAAGCATAAATAAAAAAGCCATCTTTACGATGGCTTTTTTTATGATAAGAACTCTTCAATTTTCATAGTTTTCTGTTCACCTGAAGTTAGATTTTTAATGGTGATATTTCCATCTGCAATTTCTTGTTCACCCAAGAAAATAAGGTTTTCTATGCCTTTCTTTTCGGCGTAGGTAAATTGTTTTTTCAGTTTGGCACTTTCAGGGTAAATTTCTGCAGCGATTCCTTTCTCACGAAGTTTGGCTAAAATCTTCATGGCTTCTGCAGCTTCTTTTTCACCATAATTGGCAAAAAGATATTCTATTTTTCTTTCAGAATTTTGAGGGAAAAGATTCAGTTCTTCTATCACGAGATAAATTCTATCCAAGCCGAAAGAAATTCCAATTCCTGGAACGTTTTTCACCCCGAAAACTTCAGTAAGGTTGTTGTATCTACCACCGCCACCAATGGAACCTATTTCTACACCTTGCGCTTTCACTTCGAAAATAGCACCTGTATAATAGTCTAAACCACGAGCTAAAGTGATGTTGAATACCAACTCATCTTCAATGCCTAGATTTTTACAATTTTCTAAAACAAATTCTAGTTCTTCTACTCCATTTTTCCCGATTTCTACATTGGCAAAATTGGTTTTAAGGATTTCTAAAACTTCGGTTTGAGGTTTATTATCAAAAAGGAAAGATAATTTTTCGATGGCTTCATCAGAAATGTTTTTCTCTTGAAGTTCTTTCACTACACCATCTTTTCCGATTTTGTCTAATTTATCCAAAGCCACTGTAAAATCAATCAATTGCTCAGAAATGTTGGCAAATTCAGCCAATCCAGAAAGGATTTTACGGTTGTTGATATGGATTTTTACAGGAATTTGTAATTCTTTGAAAGACTTTAAATACAACTGAACCAATTCTACTTCTTGCCAAAGACTTTCTGAACCAACTACATCTGCATCGCACTGATAAAACTCTCTGAAACGTCCTTTTTGCGGTCTGTCTGCTCTCCAAACTGGTTGAATTTGGTAACGTTTAAAAGGAAAAGTAAGCGTTCCCTGATTCATGGCTACAAAACGTGCAAAAGGAACGGTTAAATCATATCTTAAAGCTTTCTCTGAAATCTGAGCGATGAGTTTTTGAGAATTTTTAGCATTCCAATCTTCCTGTTTTGTTTTGGCAGCGTAATCTCCAGAATTGAGGATTTTAAAAATCAATCGGTCTCCTTCTTCTCCATATTTACCCGTCAAAGTTGATAAATTTTCAAAACTTGGTGTTTCCAAAGGTTGGAATCCGAACAATTCAAAATTCTTCTGTAAAGTATTGATAATGTATTTTCTACGGTAAACTTCCTGCGCTGTAAAATCTCTGGTTCCTTTCGCTAAACTTGGCTTCATTCCTTGATGTGTTAATTAGTCGATTTGCTAATTGGTTAATAAATTCTGTGCAAAAATACGGAAATTATCAATAATCATCGCATCAACGCTTCGTCACATCAGCAAATCATCACATTTCTTTCAGCATCCAAAGATTACAACCATCATGACCAGTATTTCCCAGTGGTTGATTTAGGTATTGGAAACCTTGTTTTTCGTAAATAGAAACAGCGGTAGAAAACTCTGGAATGCTTTCTAAATATATCTGAGAATATCCCAATTCCTGAGCGGTTTCTATGGTTTTTTCTAACAGTAATCTGCCAATTCCTTTTCCTCTTCCCTCATTAGAAATATAGAATTTTACGAGTTCTGTACAACCTTCTGGTAGATTTTCGGTGGGGAAAATTCCGCAACAACCTACGATTTTATCCTCTGCTTCTGCTACCCAAAGTTGAGATTTAGGCGTTTGAAAAAGCGAATACAAATCATCTGTTGTAGGGTCTGTATAAACGGTTCCTGCAGTACATTTTACTTCGAAATCATGGAAACAACTTCTGATGATTTTGGCTAAAATAGCGTTGTCTGATGGTTGAATAGGTCTGATATTGATTTTCATATTTCAAAAATAGTGAAAATTATTTCTAAACATTCTGATTTCAAAAAAACGCAAAGATTTTATAATTTTATGACTATTGAAAGTAAGCAAATATTTATTTGCTTTGACAAATTTATCAAGCTGATATTTACATTTTTTCTAATTTTTTTGTCATTCTGAATGAATTTTTTCGAAGCATTATGTAATGAAGAATCTAATTAAAATCAATTAAGATTTTTCGACTCCACTTCGTTGCGCTCAAAATGACAAAAATTTTACAAATAAAAAAAAGCCTTGCCAAAAATGACAAGGCTGTAATTTCATATGTGTGTTCTCCTTTATTTAGTTCCTAGAAGCAAGAGTTCTTCTACTCTAATTTCGGTGATGTAGCGTTTTTGTCCGTCTTTATCATCATACGTTCTGTAGGTAAGTTTTCCTTCGATGGCAATTTCTTTTCCTTTTTGCACGTATTTTTGAAAAATCTCTGCAGTTTTACCAAAAGCAACCAAATTGTGCCATTGAGTTTCTTCTACTTTTTCACCAAGAGAATTGGTGTAATAATCGTTGGTTGCTAATGAAACTGTAGCTTTCATTCCTTTTTCGAAATTTACGATTTCTACTTCTTTTCCGGTGTGACCGATAAGCGTCACTTTGTTTCTTAAAGACATAATAATAAATTTTAAATTAAACGTTAGAAACGAGTCGTTCTGTGTTTCCCTCGAATCTCTGTGACAAAGTTGTGACGAAAGCGAAATATTAGTCGGTATTTAGTCATTTATATCCGTTTGTAGTCGTTTGTACGAGTTTTTATAATTTAAAATCAAACACTTATAAGTATTTTAAATTTTTGTGATTATTGTGTATATTTGGGTTAGTTTCAAATTATCCACACATCACGCATAATTAAGATGGAAAAAACAATTTCATTTGATTCATTTAATCCTTATTCATGGAAATTTCCCGAAAAAAAATTGGTAACAAAAGGAACTTTAGAATTAATTAAAGAATTGAGGAATAATGGTTATGAAGTAATTGTAAGACCCGAAAACAATCAACCAGTTCAATATTTATTTAAAAAAGGAATACACGAATTTTTCAGTGATCCTCTTTATGCGTATTTAGCTGGAATCCCAACAAGTGTGATACTTAATATTGCTAGTAACTATATTCAAAAAAGTATTGATAAATGGAATCAAACAGATAAAAACAGAAAAAATATAATTATCATAAACCAAACCTTTAATGAAATTATAGATTTAAATAAAAAAACAGTCACAAGAAGTGAAATTTTTGATAAAAAAAATAAATCAAAGAAAAAAAAAGATGCATTCAAACGTTGTTTTTCGAGATTAAGTCCTTATTCCCATTTACCTACTCCAATTTTTATAGAGCATAAACCACAAATTATTGGCTGGGGAAGATTAAAAGTTTCTGATGAAGCTTTAGAAATTGAAGAATGTAAAATTTTAGATAAAACAATTAAAAGAAAAATCAAAAATGGCAAAATCAAAGGAGCAAGTGTAACAGGAATCGCAGAAAAGTCAATTTGCAATATTTGTCAACAAAATTACGTTGATTGTAATCATATAACTGGTGAAATATACAATGGTAAAAGATGTGCTAATGAAATTCACGAAGCAACATTTGTAGAAGTAAGTTTAGTTAGCGTACCAATTAACAGTCATTGTATTCTTAAAATGATTTAAGTGGCAGATTGCAATTTATTAGCTAAAAAACGAGTTAAAAAAACTAAATGTCTCTTAAATCAAAAAATTAATAATTCTATCTCAAAAATATTATCCGTTTACAAACGGATTTTTTTATCTTTACATAAAACTAATTGCTATGAAAAAGCTAAATTTTCTATTCTTTTTATTACTACTACTTCCGCAAGTAATTTTCAGTCAAGAATCTTATACTTCATTACAAACCAATTCTGGAGAAGTAAAAATTCCTGGAGAATGGCAACAACTGAATACAGCAGAAGATTCTGGGCAGACATATCTTAAAAACAGTGATAACGTAATTATTGCTATTGCAAAAAATCCTAAAAGAGCTTATCCTTTTTATGCAAAAGAAAAATCTGATTTTGAAAACGTAATCGCATTTTATAAATGGGATGCTGATTATAGAGAATCTTTAAATTCTAAAACTCAAAAATTAAAAGAAAATCCTAAAGCAGAATATATTATTTGGAAATACAATGACGGCAAATCAGATAATGTATTTTTATTTGGCTCTAGTCAAAAATACTTTCTCAATCTTTTGGTTTATACCAATAACTGGACTGAAGAACAAAAAATAAAATTCCTTGAAAATTTATTCGAAGTGAATAAAAAGTGATTTTTATCTTTACATAAAACTAAATCCATGCAAAACTGTCTAGAATGTGGCGAAAAAATCATGGGCAGAATAGATAAGAAATTCTGCAGTGATGCTTGTAGAAACGCCTATAACAATAAACAGAACAAAGACCAAACCAACCTTATGCGCAATATTAATAATAAACTGCGCAAAAATTTCAAAATTCTCTCTGAACAAAATTTTGTAGAAAACAAAGCCAAAACTACTAGAAATAAACTTTCGGTTGCAGGTTTTGATTTTGAATATTTCACCAATATTAAAACCTATAAAAACGGAGCTCAATATTTTTTTGTGTATGATTTTGGGTATAAATTTTTAGAAGAAGATTTTATTCTGGTGGTAAAAAAAGAAGCTTAAAAGTCTACTTTTTCTTGAAAAAGAACCAGATTTTCGCTATATTTGAAAAACTATTTTATTAAACTATGACCGATTTCTTTACTGGGATGAGCGTGCTTCAACAAGCATTTTGGTATTCTGCTCTCCTATCTAGCATTATTTTTTTATTGCAAACCATCCTCACTTTTGTAGGAGTAGAATCTTCTGATTTAGATGCAGATTTTGATGGAGATTTTCATCATGTAGATGCACCTTTTGAATGGTTTACCTTCCGAAATCTTATTAATTTTCTTCTTGGTTTTGGGTGGACTGGAGTGGCTTTTTTTGGCGAAATGAATGATTATTTTCTGGTAGCTTTAGCAACTTTAGTAGGATTAATTTTTGTGGCGATATTCTTCATCATCATCAAGCAATTTCTAAAATTACAAGAAGACAACACCTTTCAAATGGAAAAAACCATCGGAAAAACCGCTGAAGTTTATCTTAAAATTCCCGCTCATAAATCTGGAACTGGAAAAATTCAGGTTAGCATTAATGGTAGTTTTCATGAACTCAATGCAGTAACAGAAGGAGAAGAAATTCTTTCTGGCGAAAGCGTGAAAATCATCAATACAGAAAACAAAATTTTAGTAGTAGAAAAAATTTAAATTAATATAAACTGATTAAAACCAATGGAACCTTTTATTATTATCGTTATTGTTGCATTTGTAATATTTGTAACTATTCTAGCCCTTATTTCTAGATACAAAAGATGTCCTTCTGACAAAATCTTAGTCATCTACGGAAGAACTGGCGGTCAATCTGCTAAATGTATTCACGGAGGTGGTGCTTTTATTTGGCCTGTTATTCAAGATTTTGCTTACCTAGACCTTAAACCTATTTCTATTGAAGCCAATCTTACCAATGCGCTTTCTAGACAAAACATCAGAGTAGACGTGCCTTGTAGATTTACCATCGCTATTTCTACCGAGCCAGATTCTATGGGAAATGCTGCAGAAAGATTATTAGGACTTGCTCCAGAACAAATTCAAGAACTTTCTAAAGATATTCTTTTTGGGCAATTGCGTTTGGTGATTGCTACCATGACAATTGAAGAAATTAACTCAGATAGAGATAAATTCCTTGATAATATTTCTAAAAACGTAGATACAGAACTTAAAAAAATTGGTTTAAAACTTATTAACGTAAACGTAACCGATATTAAAGATGAATCTGGCTACATAGAAGCTCTTGGTAAAGAAGCTGCTGCAAAAGCGATTAACGAAGCTAAAATTTCTGTAGCGGAGCAAGAAAAAATCGGGGAAACAGGTAAAGCAAGTGCAGACCGAGAAAAAGATGTAGTCATTGCGGAAACACAAAGAGACAGAGATGTAAAAATAGCCGTGACTCAAAAAGATAGAGAAGTAAGCATTGCCTCAGCTAAAAAAGATGAAAGCATTGGTAAAGCTGAAGCAGAAAAAGAAGCGAGAATCGCAACTTCTCTTGCCAACTCTATCGCCGTAAAAGGAGAAAACGAAGCAAAAATTACGATTGCCAATTCTGATGCACAAAGACGTGAAAAAGAAGCGGAAGCGCTGAAAATAGCAATGGCTGCTGAAAAAGTACAATCGGCAAAAGCTTTAGAGGAATCTTACTTAGCCGAACAAAAAGCTGAAACAGCAAGAGCTGAAAGAGAACGTTCTACACAGAATGCCAATATTGTAGTTCCAGCTGAAATTGCAAGACAAAAAGCCATTATTGATGCAGAAGCAGAAGCAGAAAAAATAAGACTTCAAGCAAAAGGTGAAGCAGATGCTATTTTTGCCAAAATGGAAGCAGAAGCAAAAGGTCTTTATGAAATCTTAACCAAACAAGCAGAAGGTTATGACCAAATTGTAAAAGCTGCAGGTGGCGATACCAATAGTGCATTCCAATTATTATTGATTGAAAAATTACCAGAATTGGTAAAAACTCAAGTGGAAGCAGTTAAAAATATTAAAATTGATAAAATTACTGTTTGGGATGGCGGAAACAATCCTGAAGGAAACACTTCAACTGCTAATTTTGTTTCAGGAATGATGAAAACCGTTCCTCCATTGAATGATTTATTCAATATGGCAGGCCTTAATCTTCCGTCTTACTTAAAAGGCGAAAATCCTAAAGAAGAGGATGCTAAAATAATAGAAGAAAAACCTACAAAACCAGAAGGTGAATCTCCAAAAGCATAACCCTAAAAAAGAGCAGAAATTTCTGCTCTTTTTGTTTATCTAAACCCTAGTCTTTCTGGAAATTTCATCTATTTTTTGAGTTAAAATTTTTGTCATCATTAATGGAATTAGTAGATTTGAAGGTCTAAAAATAACCATGAAAAAACTCTATCTATTCTTATTTTTATTAATAAATATTTTTATTTTTTCTCAATGTAATTGTGCGAAAAATTTTGGCGGTTGGGTTGATGACAGCGTTATCAATATAAAAGACTCCAAGGACGGATTTCTATTCTCTTATTATGACCAATTAGGGGACTGGCCCAATTTTCCTGCTGGTGAAAGAATGATAAAGTTTGATTATAACTGTAATCTAATATGGGAAAAATATCTGCCTAATGATACTTTTAATGTTGACAATGATGGAAATATTTATATTATAAAGCAATACGGATATTACCAAAATTATTATGTCCTATTTAGAAAATATGATTCTAATGCAAATTTAGTTTGGGAAAAAAAATTCATAGGAAATATACAAGGAGGAAATATTTTAAAATACATTTTTATTCATAATCAAAACATCTATATAGTGGCAAATTTTTGGTATGATCTAAATTTTGAAAATAAAATCATTTTTCACTACCCTTATCAGCATTTTGGAGGAAACAAAACTAAAGCATTTGTTGCAAAATATGACAACAATGGAAATTTTATAGACGCAAAGGAATTCGGAAATGGTACAACAGAAATTTTCAATGATTATGAAACAGACCCTGATGAAAATATTTACTTATCTATGTATGATAGTAATTTAGATTTTTCTAAAATTTATAAAATTGACTCTAATCTAAATCTCCTCATCTCAAAACAAATTGCGACAGAAGGCACTAATTCTTGGGGCTATGTACCTACTAAATTACACTACCATAAAAAAACAAATAGACTTTTTGCATACGGAACATATTATAATACAACCAATGTAGACGGAACTGTTATTACCGACAATAGCAATTCTACACAGGGTTTGATAACCGAATTTGACCCAGTAAAACTTTCGTTAAATAGATATTTAAAAGTAAACAACAACTGCCGATTAGATATTCCAAATGATGAAGGAAATAACAATCCTTTAACTCTAAACCGCTACCATTTTGCCGATGAAGATACAGATGAACTCTTTGTATTTGGAAGTTTTAATGGCAAAATGAGCATTGATAACAAAATAATTGAAAGCACAAAAAGCATTTATGGACAATATAATGATGATTTAATTTTATTTAAAATCAATCTTAATACTTTTTTACCTGTATATCTTACAAACTCAAAAACATTATCCCAATATGGAAGTCTTAATAGCGCAAAGCAAATGTTTTTAAAAAAAGGAAACCTTTACTTAACTGCCAATTTCACAAGTAATCCAATAGAAATAAATAATACCATTATAACAAATAATAGTGGAAACGGAGATGTAGATGCAATGCTTTATAAATTCAGCACCAATAAATCAGGTAGTTTATCCTCCAACTCCCCAGTTTGCCCAAACACAGCTATAAAACTTGAAGCTTCTGGCGGAACTTCTTATTCTTGGACTGGACCAAATGGTTTCACTTCTACAGACCAAAATCCAATTATACCGAATGCTACTTCTGCAAATTCTGGAACATATTCTTGTACCATTTCTGGAACTGGCGATTGTGACGGAACTTATACCGTAGAAGTTAAAGTAGAAGACAAAACACCTCCAAATCCAGATATTATAAATTTACCAGATATTACAGGAGATTGTCATACTGTAATTTCTACGACTCCTACTGCAACAGATAATTGTTCTGGTAAAATTACAGCAACTACAACAGATCCATTACAATATTCTATTCCCGGAACTTACACCATCACTTGGAAATACGATGATGGAAACGGAAATACTTTCTCGCAAACTCAAAAAGTTATTATTACATCAACAGCATTACCAATAGCTACCTCTCCTCAAACCTTTTGTGCGATTGATGTTCCAGAAATTTCAAACATCAGCATTACTGGTCAAAATATTATTTGGTATGACGATTCTGGAAATGTTTTAAATACTACAACTCCATTGATTGATGGAACTACTTATTACGCTTCTCAAACCATTAATGGCTGCGAAAGTGATAAGATTTCTATTCAAGTAAAGGTAAATGCTACTCCACTTCCTACAGGAAATGTAAATCAAGATTTTTGTACTTCCAGAAATGCTCAAATTAAAGATTTGGCTGTAACAGGAACTTCTTTGAAATTTTATGATAGTGTAGGAAATCTATTACCTAATACAACTGTTCTTCAAAACAATACTTCGTATTTTGTTACACAAACTTTAAATAATTGCGAAAGTCCAAAACTAGAAATTAAAGTTACTTTAACTGCTAATTCACTTCCTGCAAATGATTATCAACTCACCTTTTGCAATATTACTACCGCCAATTCTAAAACCGAAGATTTAAGAAAATATCAAGAAAATATTATCATAGGTTCTACCGGTTACAGTTTTGAATATTTTGACCAGAACAACAATCCAATTGCTGATTTTGCCAATAGAAATCTTATCATTGGTTTTAATATTTTTAATGTAAAAGTAAAAAGCGCAGATGGTTGTTGGAAAATGGTACAGTTAAAGCTTCAACTCAATCCAAAACCTGTGGTAAATCTTCCTGCAAATGCAGAATTTTGTAAAGGTTTATCCGTAGATATAGATGCAGGTGCAGGTTTCAAAAAATATGAATGGACAAAAGATTCTTCGCCTACTGTTATTTGGGATAAGAGAATAATTACCATTTCAGAAGCAGGAAAATATACTGTAGAAGTTACCAACAGCTCTGATTGTAAAAATACGAGTTCTACTCTAGTCAATCAATCTATTCTAGCCAATATTTTAAAAGTGGAAATCACGAATAATGATGCGAAAGTTTTACTTTCGGCAAATGGTGATTTCGTTTATTCTTTAGATAATTCAAATTGGCAAAACAATCCAGAGTTTCCGAATTTAAACAATGGAAGTTATACCGTTTATGTAAAAACAAAATTGGGCTGTATTATTGGCGAAATGAACTTTACCATTTTTGATATTCCGAATACTTTCACTCCTAATTCTGATGGTATAAATGACACATGGAAAATCACAGGAATGGAAAATTACCCTAACTCAGAAATCACCATTTTAGACAGATTTGGCACTGCTGTTTTGAAAAGAATCATCAATGGAACATTTGAATGGAACGGACAGTTTAATGGCAGAATTTTACCAACTGGAACGTATTGGTATGTTCTGAAAGTTTCAGACGGACGAATTTTACAAGGTTATGTTTTAATTAAAAATAGAAACTAAAAAAGAGCAGAAAATTCTGCTCTTTTTGTTTTATTCTTCGTTGATGAGTCTGATTTTGTCTTCC
This sequence comes from Cloacibacterium sp. DMC96, assembly GCF_056313765.1. Lineage (NCBI taxonomy): Bacteria > Pseudomonadati > Bacteroidota > Flavobacteriia > Flavobacteriales > Weeksellaceae > Cloacibacterium > Cloacibacterium sp. DMC96. The sequence continues at coordinate 1,076,423 of NZ_JBQUZQ010000001.1, forward strand.
AGAATTTCTATGACTTGGTCTTTGTATAAACCGCCAATTGCTTTTTTGAAATTCTTTTTGCTCATTTGGAGTTCTTGTTTTATTTCTTCGGGTTCTGATTTGTCTGAGAGATAAAGAATTCCGTAATTTTCTTCTAATTTCTGAAGAATTTTTTGTTGAAATTCATCATGATTGTTTTCATAACCTTGTTTCTGAAGCGTAACATCTATTTTACCGTCTTCTCTGATGGTTTTGATATAGCCTGTTTCTTCAGACAGTGGATATAATTTTTTGAAAACATCCGAAGTGTAAATTAAGCCTAAATATTTTTTATTCACCACTACATTGAAACCAATTTCTGATTCTCCTGCAATGATAAGATTTACTTCTTCTCCTTTTTTGAAAGGAACATTTTCGTAAGATTGATTTCTCTTAAACTTAGTCGTTCCAGTAATTCTGTCAGAAACATCATCTACATAAACGTACACCAAATAACGTTTTCCTTCTAGAATTTTACCTTTTTGTTGCTTGTAAGGAATAAATAAATCTTTGATAATTCCCCAATCCATAAAAGCGCCACTTGGCAAAGATTGCACACAAGTCATCACTGCAAACTCTCCTACTTCGCAATGCGGAATTTCTGTAGTAGCTTTCAAAGCAGAATCATCTTGATACACGAAAACTGATATTTCATCGCCTATTTCTGCATTTTCGTCTGCAAAAATTTTAGGCAAAAAAGCTCTTTCACCCGTTTGAGATTCTAAGAAAAGTCCAGAGGTATTTTTTTCTGCGATTTTTAAAGTTTGAGTTTTTCCTAACTGCATTTTTATAATTGATAATTGGTAAGTTTTGCAAAGGTAAGGTTTTATTTCACAGCATCAAGTAAAGCTTGTATATCAAATTTTATCATTTTCTGAAATGCTTCTACTGCTTTTGGTGCTTTTTCGGCGTCATTCATCATATCAACTAAAATCTTTGGATAGACTTGCCAACACATTCCGAACTGGTCTGTAAGCCAACCGCAAACTTTTTCCTGTCCTCCATTATTCAGTAAATTTCCCCAATAGTAATCTATTTCTTCTTGTGTTTCGCATTCTATACAAAAAGAAACCGCTTCATCAAATTTGAAATTCGGGCCGCCATTTAATCCCATGAATTCTCTTCCGTTCAGTTCAAATTTTACGACCATTCCATTATCCGAAAGGATTTTAGAATTAGGAAAAATTTGGCAATAAAAATCTGCAGCTTCTCTGGCTTTTCCATCGTACCAAAGACATGGAAATATAGGTTTAGTAATCATATTTTAATTTTTTTGAAATGGTGATATTTTAGAATTTTCATTTTGTGGAATCAATAGACTTTTATCTTTATTGAAAAAATAAATGCTGTCTAATTTTATGTCATAATTTCTAACTAAATCTTTTCTTTTAAGATAAATGTAATTTCCTTTTTGTTCAAATTTCCCTTTTTTAATGCAAGTATAATGATTAGAACGTTTCTTCAATTCAAAATGATTATCATCAAATAAAATAAGGTTTATAAAATCATTTTCTTGACTTGTTCCAGTCCAAATTGATTTGTATGATTGTTGATAAAGATTTTGACCGAAAAAACACAAAGCCATTATTAATAATGTTCCTAAAACGTAAAAAGTAGAAATTTTATTTCTATTGGTTTTGTTTCTTTTATTTCGAAAATAGTTAAAAATAAATAGGGTAAGAATATTTAAAATCAAAATAATCAATAAAAATGGAACAATAAACAATGTTTCTATTCCACTACAATAATCATCAAAATCAAGAAATATATAACAGATTAATCCTGCAATAAATATCAGTGAAAAATGTTTCAAAAAATTTAACATATTAGCTATTCGTTTCATTCAAATGTACAAAAAAAGAGAGGCTGAAACATTTGATTATTTGTAGTTTTTTAAATCTTTTTTGAGTTCATTAGCTTCTTTAACAAAATCAATTGAATCAGAAGTTTCCTTTACTATTTTCTTGATCAATTTATTGCTATTGAAATAGTAACTATTTTTATAGATAAGCTTTGGATTATTTATAAATCCATTTTCATCATTGGTTTGAAATTTAGTTTCTAAAACGAAAATTAATTGGTTGTCTTTATAATAATATTCAGTTACAATATTCCAAAGTGAAAGTCCTAAAGAATGTGTTATTTTCTTCAATTGATTATTCTGATAATAGCCTTTTAATTCTTGTCCATTATCTGTAACTTCATTTTTCAAATCAACAAAATAATCATTTGGAACGGTCTTAATTTTAAAATTTTTGGTATTGTTAATTTTTTCAACTTCTTTTTTTATCAAATCTAAGTTTTGAGAAAAACCGTAAATGAAGCTTAAGAAAAGTAAAAATAGAATTAGTTTTTTCATGATTATTAATAGTTTAATTTCTCTCGCTGATTTGGCTGATTAAGCAGATTTTAATTTCAATCATCGGCAAAATCTTCTTAATCTGCGAGAAACATATAAAATCAAATGTACAAAAAAAAGTTGCAGAAATTATCTCAATGATAACCGAATTGCAGCCCGAGTTGAGCGGAGCTCTTTTTGTGTAGCGAAGCGAAACAAAAAAGCGGGAGCGGAACGAGGAAATTGCTGCCCAAATAAAAAAGAGAAGCCGAAACTTCTCTTTTATTTTTAAATATTTAATTTTTAAATTTTTCAATCAAAAATTACATGTGAAGCGCACGTTTTCCGGTAGCGTCTAATGCAGCTTCTTTAATCGCTTCTGCATAAGTAGGATGTGCATGAGACATTCTAGAAATATCTTCTGCACTTGCACGGAATTCCATAGCAGTTACAGCTTCTGCAATTAAGTCTGCAGCTCTTGCACCAATCATGTGAACGCCTAAAACTTCGTCTGTTTTTTCATCAGCCAAAATTTTAATTAATCCGTCAATATCTCCAGAAGCACGGCTTCTTCCTAAAGCTCTCATTGGGAAAGAACCCACTTTATAAGCCGCTCCTTCTTCTTTTAATTGCTCTTCGGTTTTACCCACTCCTGCAACTTCTGGCCAAGTATAAACAACTCCTGGAATTAAGTTATAATTGATGTGAGGTTTTTGACCTGCTAAAGTTTCAGCTACGAAAACGCCTTCTTCTTCAGCTTTGTGAGCCAACATAGCTCCTTTTACTACGTCACCAATTGCATAAATATTGGCAACATTGGTCTGTAAATGGTCGTTTACTTTTACTCTTCCTCTTTCGTCTACTTCTACTCCTGCTTTTTCTAAGCCAAGACCTTCTGTGAATGGTTTTCTACCTACAGAAACTAAAACATAATCTCCTTCTACACTTACTTCTTCTCCTTTTTTGTCTTTCGCTGTAATTTTTACAGAATCTCCGTTTCTTTCTACCGATTGAACTCCTGTTGAAAGCATGAATTTCATACCTTGTTTTTTAAGAACTTTAGTCAATTCTTTAGACAAAGCACCATCCATTGTTGGAATAATTTTATCCATGTATTCTACAACGGTTACCTGAGAACCTAATCTCAAATAAACAGAGCCTAATTCTAAACCAATTACACCACCCCCTATTACTACTAAGTGTTTTGGAATTTCTTTTAAATTCAACGCTTCCGTAGAAGTGATAATTCTTTCTTTATCTATAGTGATGAAAGGCAAAGTAGATGGTTTAGAACCTGTAGCAACAATTGCATATTTGGTTTCTAAAATTTCAGAAGAACCATCATTTTTCGTTACTTTTACTTGAGTAGCAGATTCGAAACTACCCAAACCTTCAAAAACAGTTACTTTATTCTTTTCCATCAAGAAATTAATTCCTTTGGTAGTTTGGTCTACTACTTCGTTTTTACGAGCCACCATTCTTGCCAAATCAGCTTGAGGTTCGTTAATAATAATTCCGTGATTTGCAAAATTGTGCTTTGCATTTTCGAAATGTTCTGAGCTATCTAAAAGCGCTTTTGACGGAATACAACCTACATTTAAGCAAGTTCCTCCCAAAGTAGAATATTTCTCGATAAGAGCAGTTTTGAAACCTAATTGTGCGCATCTTAATGCAGCTACGTAACCACCAGGTCCAGAACCAATTACAGTAACATCAAATTGTGACATTTTATATTATTTTTTATTAAAACTTAATTTTTGCTAAAATACGGAATTTCTATCATACAGATTGCACAGATTTTACAAATTTGAATTGATAAAAAAAAAATGATATGATTTTTAAATTAATACTTCATTTTTTTTCAAATTGATTTTATTTCTATTAGATTCACAGATTTATAAGATTTTAAACATTCGTTAAATTTTTCTGTGAAAATCTGTGTTATCTGTGAGAAACAATACTTTCAAAAACCTCAAAATATTTCTCTAAAATAATCTCTTTTGAAAATCTAAATTCTATTGAATTTTTAATCGCTTCCGAATCGTGATTTTGTTTTAAGATTTCTACAATTTTAGCTGCAAATACTTCGTGATTTTTTATATCTGAAATTTCTCCATTGATTTTCGGTTGAATAATTTCATGAATTCCACCTTTGCAATTGTTGGCTAAAGCATACGTTCCACAAGCTCCAGCTTCTAACAAAACATTCGGGAAGCCTTCGTATCTGGAACTCAACACAAATAAATCTGCAAACTTCAAAAACGGATAAGGATTTTTTTGAACTCCATGAAAAATCACGTTTTCTAATCCTAAATTTAGCTTCATTTGATTAAGCATTTCTCTGTCTTTTCCGTCTCCTAAAATATGCAACAACACTTTGTGTTGTTTTAATTTCACAAAAACCTTCAAGAGATTATCGAAACCTTTTCTTGAAGATAAATTTCCAATGGCGACAACGTTTTTATAACCTTCTCGATAGCTTTCAGGTTTTGTAGCATTTTCTAATTTTTCTTCTATGAAACTAAAATCTACTGGATTGTTGATTTTGATGAGTTTGTCTTTTTTAATTTTTAGTTTCTCCACCAAATCATTTATCATGTCATCACTTTGGCAAATGATTTTATCGTAATTATTGTAAAATTTATAGAAAAAACGGATTTCCTTTCTCGTAACATGTTGAGAAACAACATTGGTTTCTCTGGCAATAAATTTTGTTTTTGGGAAGAGTTTGATGAAGAGTGATAAATATGCATTTACTTCTCCAAAACCACTGAAAACGATATCTGGTTTTCTTTTTCTGATTTGCTGTAAAATCGGTTTTAGAGCATGACGAATTCTTGGCGTTTTAATGTCAATTATTTCTACATCATTTTGTAAAAAATCTAAATACAAACCTTCCTTTCTCAACAATAAAATGCTTGGAGAGAATTTTTCTCTTGGCAAATGATTGGCAATGGTAGTCACAATGCGTTCTGCACCACCTGCATTAAGATCTGGAAGGATGAAAAGGATAGATTTTTTTTCCACTAATAAAAAGTTTTAGAAATTTTTAAATTTAATTTCTCAAAAATTGGTATAATTTCATTAATATTTTCAACACTCTGAAATGAGTATTCGTCTTCTTTAAAATTCATTCCTCCTCTTCTTCCCCAAAAAAAAGATTCCTTATCATTTCCAAAAATTGTTTCGGGCTCTCCAAAAATAATATTTCCAAAAAATTTATTATTCATTTCAATATTTACAATTTCTATCTCCTCTAATTTCAAAGATTTAAAAATATAACCAGTTGATTTTTTAGCAATTATAATTCTTTGATTTGTAATAATGTATTTATTGTTTTTTAATTCATAATACTTAAATATCCATCTCCCAAAAGAATAATAAATTCCTGCTCCAATAAACACAATACCAAAAATTAAAAAAAAACCAGAGGTATTAAATATAATTAAAGCTATAATAATTAGATAAATCATAGAAAAAGGAATCCTTAACATTTCTGTAGAATTAAAAAAGAAACTCTTTTTTGGAAGAATTTCTTTAATTATTATTTCATCTAAATTTAAATCCATTTATCAATTAATTCGCTACATCAGAAATAAACTTAATTCTGAGCATTCTTACTTCTTCATCCGTTAAATCATCACCAAATTCTGCCAAAAGAACTTTCATAGAATCACTTTCGGATTCTTTCATAAAATCCATAAAATCATCTACAATATCTTCGTCAAAATTTTCTTCTATGTAATAATCTATATTGAGTTTAGTTCCTTGATAAACAATAGATTCCATTTCAGAAAGCAAATCATCCATACTGAGATGCTTCGCTTTGGCAATGTCTTCTAAATCTATTTTTTTGTCGGTATTTTGAATGATAAAAACTTTGTGCGAAGACTTATTGGCAACTGTTTTTAGTACCATGTCTTGAGTTCTCTCAATATTGTTATCTTCTACATATTTCGCGATGAATTCTGCGAATTCTTTTCCGTATTTTTTAGCTTTTCCTTCACCAACTCCATAGACTTTTGCAATTTCGTCTACCGAAATTGGATATTGTACCGTCATATCTTCCAAACTTGGATCCATGAAAACCGTGTAAGGTGGAATGCCATGTTTTTTGGCTACTTTTTTTCTCAATTCTTTTAACTGAGCGAAAAGATTTTGGTCTAGACCACCTCCAGCTTGTACCTGAACTTGTTCTGCGTCTGCAATCGCTGCCAAATCATATTCTCTATCTTCGGCAATCATAAATTCTGGAGTTTCTTTTCCAGAAAGGAAATTTTTAGCTTTCTCAGAAAGTTTTAGAACGCCGTAAGTTTCTATATCTTTAGTCAAATAACCTTGTACAGTAGCTTGTCTGATAATAGATTTCCAATAATTGTCATTTTCTGCTTTACCAATTCCGAAATGTTTAGAATTCTCTAATTTGTAAGCTTTGGTAGTGGCAGATTCTTTACCCGAAATAATAGAAATTAAATCTTTGGTTCTGAATTTTTCTTCCAAATCTTTTACGATTTCTAAGACTTTTTTCAAATCTTTAGAAGCGTCTTTCAGTTTTGGTGGGTTTACAGAATTATCATCCATTTTAGCACCATCACCATTGATTGGGTCAAATTCTTCCCCGAAATAATATAATAAATATTGTCTTCTGCTCATAGAAGTTTCGGCGTAACCTACTACTTCATTCAAAAGTTGAAGTCCGATTTCACGTTCAGAAACTGGTTTTTGAGCTAAGAATTTTTCTAATTTTTCAATATCTTTTGGATCATAAAAAGCAAGACAATGACCTTCTCCTCCATCTCTACCAGCTCTACCTGTTTCTTGGTAATAACTTTCTAGTGATTTTGGAATATCATAATGAATGACGAATCTTACATCTGGCTTGTCAATTCCCATTCCGAAAGCAATAGTAGCCACAATTACATCTGCTTCTTCCATCAAGAATTTATCTTGATTCGCTACTCTGGTTTTTTGGTCAAGACCAGCGTGATATGGCAATGCATTAATACCATTTACCTGCAATAACTGAGAGAATTCCTCTACTTTTCTTCGGCTGAGACAATAAACAATTCCTGATTTGCCTTTATGTTGATTGATAAATTTTACGATTTCTCTGTCTACATTTACTTTAGGACGAATTTCGTAGTAAAGATTAGGTCTATTAAAACTATCTTTAAAAACCAATGCATTGTTCATTCCTAGAGTTTTCTGAATATCATCCTGAACTTTTGGTGTAGCAGTTGCAGTCAATGCAATTACAGGAACTTTTGCAATTTTATCAATAATTAATTTGAGATTTCTGTATTCTGGACGGAAATCATGTCCCCATTCCGAAATACAGTGCGCTTCGTCTATCGCTACGAAAGAAATTTTTATTTCTTTTAAAAAATTAAGGTATTCTTCTTTTACTAAACTTTCTGGAGCTACGTAGAGCAACTTGGTTTTGCCACTTTTGATGTCATCAAAAACTTGTTTTGTTTGGGTTTTATTGAGAGAAGAATTCAGGACATGACCTACTCCTTCCTCGGCAGAAATACCATTAATGGCATCTACTTGGTTTTTCATTAAAGCAATCAGCGGAGAAACTACAATAGCAGTTCCTTCTGAAAGAAGTGCAGGAAGTTGATAACACAACGATTTACCACCGCCAGTTGGCATTAATACGAAAACATCATTACCACTCAATAAGGTGGAAATAATTTCTTCTTGTCTTCCTTTAAAAGTAGAAAATCCGAAATATTTTTTTAGTGCACTTGTTAAATCTTCATGTTTAGTCTTCATCTGTTCAAGTAAGTTTTACTAAATTTGCATCTTACCAAAGATAAAACTTTTTAATGAGATTTGAAAATTTTTAAAAATTTAAAAAATCTTAATTTTTGTCTTTTGAAAAATAAATAAATCTAAGAAATTGCATTTTGGAAAAAATAGACATTGTTAGCCTCGCCAAAAACGCTATTGCAGTAGAAGTTACTGAGCTAGAATCGCTTAAAAACAGAATTGATGAACAGTTCGAAAAAGCGGTAAACATCATCAATAATTCTACAGGAAAACTGATTGTAGTAGGCATCGGTAAATCTGCACACGTAGGAAATAAAATTGTAGCAACTTTAAATTCTACAGGAACTCCTTCTCAGTTTTTACACGCTGCGGAAGCGATTCACGGAGATTTAGGCGTGATACAAAAAAATGACGTGGTGCTTTGCATCTCTAACTCTGGAAATTCGCCAGAAGTAGTGTATTTATTGCCATTTTTGAAAGATTATTCTTCGGCATTCATCGGGATGACAGGAAATTTAAAATCTAAATTGGCAGAAGCTTCTGATGTGGTTCTAGATTCTTCGGTAAAAGTGGAAGCTTGCCCTAATAAATTAGCGCCAACAAGTTCTACTACGGTTCAAATGGCAATTGGTGATGCTTTAGCAGTTTGTTTAATGGAACTCAATAATTTTAAAGACCAAGATTTTGCCAAGTTTCACCCAGGTGGAAGTTTAGGAAAAAACTTAACGGCAAGAGTAGAACAATTCGTTTCTGAGCAGAGACCTTTAGTTGAAGTAAATTCTAGCATAAAAGATGTAATTTTTTCAATTTCAAGCTCTAAGCATGGAATAACGGTGGTAACAGACGAAGAAAAAATAGTAGGCGTAATTACCGATGGAGATTTAAGAAGAATGCTTCTAAAAACTGAAAATCTTACCGGAATTTTAGCAAAAGATTTAATGTCTGCAAACCCAAAAACGGTTGACAAAAATGCACTTGCAAAAGAAGCGATGACCATTTTAAAACAAAATAATATCGGACAACTCATCGTTACAAAAAACGGTAATTATTTCGGAATTATAGATTTGCACAGATTGTTAGACGAAGGGATTAATTAAGAAGAAAATTTGATGGAGAAAATAGAATATTTCAGTTTTGAAAATCGCCTTAGCAAAGAAGATTACCTAAATTGGTTTCTCTTCAGCGCTAACCATAGCAAAACTACTATTAATGCAAGGAGAAAAAATAAAATAATCGTTTCTGTTATCTATTTTTCTTTATTGATTTTTTTATTCATCAATTACAAAGATCCTTATCTGTTTTTTTTGAATTTATTCATTTTTCTAGTTTTATTAGTCATCTATTTTTCTCTTGAAAAAAGAAAATATATAAAACATTATAAAAATTTTGTTGATGAAAAGTTGACTTCAAGAATAGGAATCCCTTTTTGGGCTGAATTTAAGGATGATAAATTGTTCGGAAAAGAAGGAAATAGCGAAAGTTCTATCGCTTTCAAAGATTTTTCTGAGATTAATGAGACAGAAAACTATATTTTTGTAAAAATTTTTGAAACCAACTGTATTATTTTACCCAAAAATATTGCAGAAATACAAAAAATTAAATCCAACTTAAAGTTCATTTCAAAAGAATACAACATCCCTTATCAGGAAGAACTCAATTGGAAGTTTAAATAACTCTGAACTAGAAAATTTATGGCAGAAGAGAAAGAAATGTCCTTTTTAGGACACATAGGTGAACTAAGATCGCATCTTATTCGTTGTATTATCGCAATTATTATTGGAGCTTTAATTGTAGGTTTCAATATTAACTGGATAATGGATCATGTGTTTTTTGCACCTACCAAAAATGATTTTATCACTTTTAGAGTGATCAATCATTATTCTCAGGAATTTTTTGGTCACGAGAGTTTCGTTTTGCCAGATACGTTTCAAGTTCAACAGAAAAAATTATTGCAACAGTTTGATGTAATGATGTCTGTTTCTATTTTCGGAGGAATGGTTTTGGCACTTCCTTATATTATTTGGGAATTGTGGAGATTCATCAGTCCAGCACTTCATCCTAAAGAAAGAAAAAATTCTTCTTTTGTGATTAATTTTGTGTGGATTCTTTTTATTATTGGTGCATTAGTAGGATATTTTCTTATTCTTCCATTGGCAATAAATTTCGGATTATTATTTACCATTTCAGATTCTATTACACAATTATTTGACTTGTCAGATTACACTACTCTATTTTTGCAAGTGGTTTTAGGAATGGGATTGGTTTTCTTATTTCCAGTAGTCGTTTATTTTTTGACAACGATAGGAATTTTGACACCTGTGTTTTTAAAAACGTACAGAAGACACGCGATTGTAGTTATTATGGTAGTTGCCGCAATTGTAACTCCGGCAGATGTTTTCAGTATGTTGGCTGCAGCATTTCCGCTTTTGGTTTTGTATGAATTCAGTGTTTTGATGAGCATTTATGTTTACAAAAAAATTCAAAAAGCAGAACAAAAAGAATTGGCCAAAAGAAACACTTAACTTTTAAACTTAAAAAATGAAATTTCTCAATAAACAGTTTACGCAAGAAACCTTAAAACTTGCGCTCCCAGTAATGCTTACACAAGTAGGGCAAGTTTCTGTAAACTTGTTTGATAACATTATTGTAGGGAAACTTCTTGGCGCAAAAGCATTGGCAGCAGTTTCTCTTGGAAACGCAATGTTTTTCTCAATTTTCATCTTCGGTTTGGGATTTTCACTGGCGATTCCGCCATTGGTTTCCGAAGCGCACTCGCAACATAATCACAACAGAATTAACAGCATTTTCCGACACGGATTTGTGGTGAATATAATTTTAGCTTTTGTTTTAATGCTTTTGATATTTGGAATCATTCCACTTATGCCTTATTTGAATCAGCCAAAAGAAATTTTACCCGATACCATTACTTTTCTTTCCATCGTAACCTTGAGTATCATTCCATTTATGATTTTTCAAACGATGAGAGAAGTTTCAGAAGGACTTTCTTTTACGATTGGGGTTACTAAAGCCACGATTTTCGCGAATGTTATTAATGTTATTCTCAATTATGTTTTTATAGAACACTTTAAAATGGGAGTTGCAGGTTCAGCTTGGGCTACTTTTATTGCAAGAGTTGCCATGATGGTTTTCTTATATTATGTGTTGATTAAAGAAGAAAAAACGAGAAGATATATCAAAGATTTTTCATTAAAAATAAAGGATTTCACCAAAGAAATGTTTGAAAAACTAATCAGATTGGGCTTTCCTACAGCATTACAATTGTTTTTTGAAGTAACGGCTTTTGCAGGAGCAGCTTTTATCTGCGGATTAATTTCTGCCAAAGACATTGCAGCACATCAAATTGCACTTTCTATGGCAAGTTTCACTTTTAATCTTTGTGTAGGATTCAGTGTAGCTTCTACGGTAATGATTGGAAGAAAACTAGGCGAAAAAGACTTTGTAAATCTAGAAAAAGTTGGTTTTAACAACCTGAAAATCGCTTTTATCTTTATGTTAATGTGCGGATTGATTTTTATTCTTGGAAAAGATGTTTTACCAACATTTTTCACCAAAAAAGAAGACATTGCTGTAGTAGAATTGGCATCTCAATTGATGATTATTGCGGCATTATTTCAATTATCAGACGGAATTCAAGTGACTGCGCTTGGTTGTCTCAGAGGAATACAAGATGTGAAAATTCCTTCAATTCTTACCTTTATCGCTTATTGGGTGATTACCATTCCATTAGGTTATTATCTTACGGTTCCTATGAAGATGGGCGCTTTCGGAATGTGGATAGCTCTGGGAATTGGACTTACCATTTCGGCGGTGCTTTTGGTGATAAGATTTAGAAATCTTTCTGAGAAAAGAATTAAAGCTCAATCCAACTAAAAATAAAAAAGTCTTGAAATTTTCAAGACTTTTATTTTTTATATAATTTTTAGAAAGTATATCTTAAACCGAAACTAAATCTTCCTGGCTCGAATCCTTTTTCTATTTGCATGGTATTATAAAAACCAGGGTCTTCTTGGTATAATCTTGGTCTCCAATCTGCAAAGAAACTAATAGGATAATCTACCAATTCAAATTCAGCTCCTGCAACACCTACAATATTAAATGCTTTAACTTTGTTAGGATGACCTCCTGTAATATAAGAGGGACCAGCTCCTACATAAATTGCAAGTCCGTCTGTCTGTTCGCTTACCGTATAAACAAACTGAGGAATAACTTGTAAAGCTGTAAATCCACCCCCATAATTTCCAGAAAATTCTATTCCCACAAACTGAAAAGGTTGATATTTTATAGAAACTCCAACCAAAGATTCACCAACACCTGTATCTACTTGTCCGCCAACTGCTATATCATACAATTGTGCTTTGGCAACTTGAGTTCCCAAGAAAATAAAAGACAAAAGACTTAAAACTTTAACTATTCTTCTCATTTATTAATTTTTACAGTTTCAAAAGTAATAATATTTTTAAAAAATTCTACAGTTTTTTTGATTTTCTTCTTTAAATAAAGTTCATTTTGAAGAAAAAGAATTAAAATTTGAAATTTAATTTCACATTAAAAAATCTACCCGTTAATCTTACCGGAACTGGATAAATATAACTTGAATTAACATCAGTAATCCATTGATTTGCAATTGTGTTATTGATATTGAATGCATTGAAAATCTGAACACCTAAAGATAATTCTTTGCATTTTCTCCAGAAATCACTTGTTGCTTTGTTGTCTTTTTGGTCAATGAAAACTTTCTCTAAACCAATGTCTACTCTTTTATACGAAGGTAAAGTTTTGGTGTATTCATAAGGGTCTGCAAATAATGAAGCACCATTTGGTAAACCGCTTGCAAATAATAACGTAAGATTAACTTTCATACTTGGGAATTTCGGCATGTAATCCTGATAAAACATGGAAAATCTAAATCTTTGGTCAGTTGGTCTTGCAATATAGCCTCTTCCATCAATGTTTTCTTTTGCTCTGGCATAACTTACAGAAATCCAAGAATCTACACCGGGAACAAATTCACCAAATAACCTGGTATCAACTCCATAAGCATAACCTTCGGAATTATTTTTTCCTGAATATCTAATTCTTACATTATCAATATAATACGGAATTAAATCATTCATTTTTTTATAATACAATTCTGTGGTCAATTTAAATGGTCTGTCAACCATTTTGAACTCATAATCATTTGCTAAAATAAGTTGAACGGATTTTTGAGCTTTAATATTTTCATTAAATGTTCCGTCTAAATCTTTGATTTCTTTGTAATAAGGCGCTTGATAATAAATTCCTCCCGAAATTCTGAAAAGCATATCTGCATCCCAATCTGGTTTTATCGCGAATTGTGCTCTTGGCGAAATTAAAGTCTCTTTGTTAAAACTCCATTGTTGCGCTCTTGCTCCACCGTTGATAAACACTCTGTTTTCTCCCCAATATAATTTTTTAGAAAACTGAGCGTAACCAGAAATTCTCGTAGGATTGATTTCGTTATTTCCAGAAATATTGTATTTCAATTTTAAATCAGAAGCATCTAAAACTCCAGGATTCAAATAAGTTCTCGGTGTGCTGTAACCCAAAGAATCTACCAATTGCCATTCATTCGTAAGATCTTTAAGCATTTCTTTCTCGAATTTTGCACCTACTTCTATATCAGTATTGGCATTTGGAGAAAATTTAAGTCTTAATTGACTTCCATACGTTCTTGCTAATAAATCATTTCTTGCATGATCTATTTGTCCGCCTGCATCATAACTAGAATTCGGGTCTCCTGTCACAGGATCAAAGGTTTGCAATAAATAACCTGAAGCAATGGTATAATATTCTCTTTCTCTGTTTTGGTAAGCAAAATTATCTAGCGTTACACTTAATTTTTTGCTTGGTTTATAAGTGATAGAAGCAGTTCCCATCATGTTTTTATAAGAATCATCTTCTTTTCCTTCATAACCTACCAATAATTTTATCGGTTGTTGCACGGTTCCAAAATCTACCTCTTTGTAATTTGGAATCATTTCATAGTCATTTTTCGACCAATATCCTAAAAATGAAACCGACCATTTATCATTGATGGAATAATTGATATACGATTGAAAATCAAAATATTGAGGATTAAAATCTGTATCTTCATTTAAGGTATTCAGAACCAAATTGGTATTTCTGTATCTTCCTGAGAATAAAGCAGATAATTTTTTATTCTTAGAAGCTAAACCTAAAGACAGTCTTCCGCCAATAAGACTTGCTTCGCCAGAGATTTCAGTTTTTGAAGGTTGTCTGTAATAAATATTAAGCGCAGAACTCATTTTATCACCATATTTCGCTTCGAAACCACCTGCAGAAAAGTTAATCATAGAAACCATATCTGGATTAATGATGCTCATTCCTTCTTGCAAAGAATTTCTCACTAAAAATGGTCTGTAAATCTCAATATCATTGATGTAAATTAAATTTTCATCATAATTACCACCTCTCACCATGTATTGCGATGACAATTCTGCATTAGAATTTACCGAAGGTAAAGACTTAATCAAACCTTCTACACCCCCAGAAAGCGAAGCTACAATCTGAGCTTGTTTTGCAGAAATTTCAAGAGAAGTAAGATCGGTATTCTTTGGTTTTCCTTTTCCACGGAAGGTAATTTCTTTAATTTCTTTGGTTTTAATGGAAAGCACCATCAAAACATTTAAGTTTTGGTATCTTAATTTAGGATTGATTTTCTTGGTAAAAGAAACATAAGATTCCTTTTCTGCCGTCAATACTTGTTCTGTTTCAGCTACAGGAATTTTAGCAAAACCTTGCGCATTTGTGGTAAAGTTTTGATTGTTATAAGTGACTTTTACATCAGAAACTGGACTTCCGTTATCGTCTAAAATTTTCAAATTAATTTGTGAAAAAATAAAGACTGGAAATGTAAGAACTAAGAATAATATGAGCTTTTTCAAAAGGTTATATTTTAAAGGATAAATTTATAAAATTTAATCAAATTGATAAAGAATTATTTCAATGGTAAATTTTAGTAATTTTTTGTGTTTTTCAAAAGAAAAAACCAAGCAAAAATGCTTGGTTCAATATTATAAAATCGCTTCTCTTACTCGAGTTAGTTTTCCTAATAAATCATCGAGCAGATCAAGTTTTAGCATATTCGCTCCGTCTGATTTTGCACAAGAAGGATCTGGATGTGTTTCGATGAAAATTCCGTCTGTTCCTACTGCAATTCCAGCTTTGGCAATGGTTTCTATCAATTCTGGTCTTCCTCCTGTTACTCCTGAATTTTGATTAGGCTGTTGAAGAGAGTGCGTAACGTCTAAAATGACTGGCGCATAATGTTGCATGGTAGGAATTCCTCTGAAATCTACCACCAAATCTGTATATCCGAAAGAATTTCCTCTCTCAATAATCGCTACTTTATCATTTCCTGAATCTAATACTTTTTGTACCGCAAATTTCATAGATTCTGGTGAAAGAAATTGTCCTTTTTTCAAAGTTACGGCTTTCCCAGTTTTTGCTGCAGCTACTACCAAGTCTGTCTGACGAACCAAAAACGCGGGAATTTGCAAAACATCTACTCCATAAGAAGCCGCGAGTTCTGCATGAGCGTTTTCGTGAATATCTGTAGTGGTAGGAATATTAAAATGTTCTCCTACTTTTTTGATGATTTCTAAAGCTTTTTCGTCGCCAATTCCTGTGAAACTGTCTACTCTACTTCTATTTGCTTTTTTAAAACTTCCTTTGAAAATGTAAGGAATCTTATATTTATCTGAAAGTTTTACAATTTTTTCGGCAATTTCAAATGCCATTTCTTCGCCTTCAATAGCGCAAGGACCAGCAATTAAGAAGAAATTTTTAGAATCTTTGTGATGAATTTTATCAAGTAATTGTATCATTATAACTTTAAATTTTAGATTTTAGATTTTAGGTTTGTGATTTGTTGAATAAAATCTTCTGTATTTTCTGGTGAAAACATATAGATTTTCCCGGATTTCATGGTAATTTTTACTTTTTTATAAATATTGGTTACGTACCAAACATCATTTCCATTAAAATAGCCAAAATAACCAAAAACGCCTCCTGCTCCAAATGTTCTGATGTTTAATCCCAACTTTTCTACTTTTTCAATTTGACCAATATCTTGAATAGAAATTTTAAAGTTAACAAAAGAATTTTTTACATGGATTGAATTTTCACTCAAACTGATTTTGGGAATCATAAAATAAGTAAAAATAAAAGCTCCTGAAAGAATGCTGCCCACTAAAATTAATGGGAATTTAGACTCTTCTGTTTCGAACATGAAAATCACCATTCCAATAGAGAAGAAAATGTATAAAATGGTGTAAAATAACGTCCATTTATCCATTTTGGCATTCGCAAATTCTTTCATATCATTAGCTTTAGACAAAAATAAAAAATTCCGCTCAAAAAGAACGGAATTTATATTGATTTAACATTTTTAGAATTTAATGATAGAAGCCATTTTTTCGTTCTCTTCCATTACCAACTCATCGTCTACCAAGATTTTACCAGAATGCTCATCGATGATAATTTTCTTACGTTGAGCGATTTCCATTTGTTTCTGTGGCGGAATGGTAAAGAATGAACCTTTTGGCGCACCTCTTTCTAGACCTACTACTGCTAATCCGTTTCCAGAATTATTTCTGATTCTTTTGTAAGAAGCTAATAATCTTTCGTCTATTTTTTCTGCAAATTCTTTAGATTTTTCTAATAGATAATCTTCTTCTTTTTGCGTTTCAGCAATTAAAGTATCTAATTCGTTTTTCTTAAAACCTAGATGGTTTTCTAGTTCTGTAATCTTAGCTTTCAACTCATCTAAAAGTTCATTTTTGTGAGCGATTTTTGCAGTAAATTCTTTGATTTTCTTTTCAGCCAACTGAACTTCTAAATCCTGAAATTCTATTTCTTTAGCAAGCGCTTCGAATTCTTTATTATTTCTTACGTTGTCTTGTTGAGATTTATATTTCTCCATCAAAGATTTAGAATGATTAATAACTTCTTTTTTGTTATTAATGTCATCATTTAAGTCTTTAATTTCGTTTTCGAATTTTTGTGCTCTCTTGTTAAGACCTTCGATTTCGATTTCTAAATCTTCTACCTCAATTGGTAATTCACCTCTTGTATTGCGGATTTCGTCTAATCTAGAGTCTATGATTTGTAAATCATAAAGAGCTCTTAATTTTTCTTCTACTGAAATTTCTACAGTTTTTTTTGCCATATCTTAAAAGAAATAATTTACAGGGTTGGTTTTTTCTGTGGATTTTGAGAATGCAAATGTAGGAAATTTTTCCGACAAAATCTCAACTAATTGCTCAGTAACAAATTGTTCTGACTCGAAATGTCCTATATCACAGATTAACATTTGGTTTTCACTTTGGAAAAAATCGTGGTATTTTACATCTCCCGTTAAGTAAGCATCACATCCAGAAGCTTTTGCTGCCGAAATTCCACTGGCTCCACTTCCACCTAAAACGCCTACTTTTTTGATTTTTTTATTCAAAAACTCAGAATGACGAATCACTTCTAAATTGAATTTATCTTTCACGAATTTTAAGAAATCTTTTTCTTCCATTTCTTGTTCTAATTCGCCGTATCGTCCTAATCCAACATATTGATTATCATTCTCTAAAGCGTAAAGTTGATACGCCACTTCTTCATAAGGATGTGCAGATTTCATAGCTGATAAAATCTGATTCTTTTTGAAACCTTCAAAAATCACAGAAATCATTTCTTCATCAGCATTTTCTCTCACATTATAAGTTCCCAAAAATGGATTAGAACCTTCAATCGGTCTGAACGTTCCATTTCCTTTCACCGAAAAACTGCATTCATCATAGAAACCAATATTTCCTGCACCAGCTTCAAATAAAGCATTTTTCACCTTCTCTGAATAATCAGACGGAACATAAACTACCAATTGCAGAAGATTTTCTGACTTTGGCATCAGAATTTTTTGATTTTTCAAGCCTAATTCATTGCAGATTCTATAATTCACGCCGAAATAATCATTATCAAACGCTGTGTGAATCGCATAAATCGCAATTTTATTTTCGATGGCTTTTAGAACTGCGCGTTCTACATAATTTTTTCCTGTAATTGATTTTAGCCCAGAAAAGATAATTGGGTGAAACGTTACAATCACGTTACAATTCTTCGCAATAGCTTCATCTACAACGTTTTCTAGCGCATCATGACAAACCAAAACTCCCGAAACTTCACGAGTTGGTTTACCACAAAGCAAACCTACATTATCAAAATCCTCAGCTTGTTTCAGCGAAAATAGTTTATCTAATTCTGAAGTAAATTCTTTTAAAATCATTTTCAAATAATATTTCTGAAAAATTAAGTCATACAAAAATACAATTTCATTCTTAGTTTTATCTTCTTGAAATCTAAATATTTCTCTTATTTTTGACAATAGGAAGCTGTCACTTGATTAAACGTCACAAAAACACTTAATTTTCTAAAAATGCAAAAAAGAGAACATAATTTAATTGCTGAAGATACTCCTTGGAAAAAGAAAATTTTCAGGATTATCTATTTTTCTGATACTCCATCAGGAAAAATTTTTGACTTATTGCTTCTTTTGATGATTATCTTGAGTACTTTCATTGTGATGATGGAAAGTGTTCAAAAAGTAGATGAACATTATCATTCTCTTTTGGTAAGCTTAGAATGGCTCATTACCATTGCATTTACGATAGAATATATTCTGAGAATTTCTGTGGTTAAAAACAAGAAAGATTATATTTTCAGTTTTTTAGGCATTATAGATTTTTTATCACTTCTTCCGTTTTTCTTGAGCTTATTTTTCCCATTTACCAAGTTTCTTTCTATCATTAGACTCTTGAGAATGTTAAGGATTTTTAGAGTGCTCAATTTATTAGATTACATGAATGACGGCCAATACATTGTTCAAGCACTAAAAAACAGCTCTAGAAAAATTTATATTTTCCTTCTTTTCATAATGATTTTAGTAACCATTATTGGTTCACTGATGTTTGTTATAGAAAACGGAAATAACGGATTTGTAGATATTCCTACGTCTATTTATTGGGCAGTTGTAACCATTACTACAGTGGGTTATGGTGACATTTCTCCAGTTACTCCTTTAGGAAAATTTTTATCCGTCATTTTAATGTTATGCGGTTATAGCATCATTGCGGTTCCTACAGGAATTGTAACCTCTGAAATGAGAAAAAAAATGGCCAAAACTAGACTTTGCGACAGATGTGGAAATAGTGAAAATGATGAAGATGCAAGATATTGCAAGACTTGTGGCGAAAAACTTATGGAATTAAAATAAACTTATCATCTTCTAAATAGCCTTTCATCAAAACTAAAACTTTCTATTTTCAAAATTTTAATTTGATTAAAATTTTTATGTCTCGGATTCACCAAATAATTAAATTCACCTTGAACTGTCGCAGAAGGAACTTTCAGTACCAAAAATTTCTGCTCTTTCAGAAATTTATCTCCTAACATTTGAGTAGAATTAGAGTGCGGAAATGTTTGCCAATCTTTTGGTAATCTTTTCAATTCTAAAAAATCTTCATCAGGAATTTCAATATGTACCAATTGATAATCTTTTGGTAAAATTCCAAGCGGAACGTGAACTGCAATTTCTGTAACACAAAGCGCAATGCTTTGTGAGGTATAAAGCATAGCATTTCCTCTACTATTCCATCTTCCACCAACCAATTCAGCTCCTTTTCCAGATAAATCATTGGCAAATTGTGCTTTTGAAAGTCTAAAAACAATCATTTCTGTATCTATCTTATGCTAAAACACCATGCTCAATTCTAACTAATTCATCCATTAATAAATTTATGCCAAAAGAATTTTTAAGTAAATCCCTTGGTATAATGTTTCCTAGAGCAAGGTTTTCTGTTTCTAGCCAAGTAGAAAAATTCTCTCTACTGCCAAAAACTTCTTCTCCTTTACTGTGTAAAATTTCAATTTGCATAATACGCTCTGATTGCAAAGCATCAAACGTTTTTGATTCTTTTTGGTAGCGAGATAAGGTTTTATTAGAAATATGTAAAAACTCCGCCCAATTTTGGAGTGTAAAACTGTATTTTTTTATAATATTTTCAAAAGCAGTAAAAGAAATACCTTTATTAATAGAATCTATAATAGCAAAGACGCTTCTATCATCAATAGAAGTAAAACCTACTGAAGTACCATAAAAAGCGGTGGTTTCTTGCACAAGTTGCACTTCTTTTTCTTCTTGTGTATAAAGTTTATTCTTTTTCATCTCATAAATATTTACACAAATATAAGACTTTTGTCTAAAATAAAAAGACTTTTGTCTATTTTTTTTCAATAATAGTTAAAAAAGAAAATAAAAAAACGCGCTATTTAGCGCGTTTTTCTTAAATATATTGGAAGTAATATTATTTTACTTTCACCAATTCTACATCGAAGATTAACCAAGCATTTGGTGGAATTACACCTCCTGCTCCTCTTGTTCCGTAACCTAATTCAGATGGAATCAATAAAGTAGCCGCTTCTCCTTCTTTTAGAAGTTGGATTCCTTCATCCCAACCTTTGATTACTTGACCAACTCCGATTGGAATCTCAATTGGTTCACCTCTTTTGAAAGAATTATCAAATTCTTGTCCGTTTGTTAATTTACCAGCGTAGTGTACAGAAACCATGTCTCCAGCTTTTGGAGCTTTACCTTCTGGATTAGATTTTGTGATTTTATACATTAAACCAGAAGCTGTGGTAGTCATTCCAGCTTTTAAATCTTCTAATTTTTTAGCAGCTTCTGCTTCTTGTTTAGCGATGTAAGCTTTGTTGTTTTCTTGAATTTTTGCTTTCCCTTCGTTGAAGATTTTAGCAGCATCGTATTTTTCGTAAGCATCACCTTTAGTGAAAACAGTCACTTTTACAATTTTAATTTCTTCTTTTGGTCTATCTTGAGCACCAGTTTCAGAATTAGCAATCGCATCAATTACATCTTCTCCTTTAATTACTTTACCAAAAATAGTATGTCTTCCGTCTAACCAAGGCGTAGGAACTTCTGTGATAAAAAACTGAGAACCATTTGTGTTAGGTCCAGAATTTGCCATAGAAAGATAACCTTTTCCTTCGTGTTTTAGGTTGTTTTTCTCATCATCAAACTTATAACCAGGATCTCCCATTCCTGTTCCTTGAGGATCACCTCCTTGAATCATAAAATTTTTAATCACTCTGTGGAAAACAATTCCATCATAATAAGGAACTCCTTTTGCTTTCGCTTTATTTTCAATAGTTCCTTGTGCAAGACCTACAAAATTAGCTACTGTAACAGGCGCATCTTGATCAAAAAATTGGATAATCAATTCACCTTTAGAAGTTTCCATTTTAGCGTAAACACCGTCTTGAAGACCGTTGTAAAAATCTTTGTCTATATTCATTTTTTTATAAATTGGAGTACAATTAATTAAAGTAATAATTGCAATAGTTAATAAAAGTATTTTTTTCATTTTATGGATTTACAAAATTTTAATTTTAATGATTAAAGGCATGTCATTTGGAATTTTTTCATCATCGCCATAAGTTCCAAAAGCCAGAACGGAAGGTACTAAAAGTGTAGCTTGTTCCCCTTTTTTCATATAACGTACCGCATCTTCTACTGCTTTTAGCTCTTCAAATTTCCCTAATGGAGCATCTATGTTTTGATTAGGCTTTTCATATAATTTTTCTTGGTTAAAATCATATAAATCATATTCATACGAAACCAATTCACCATCTTTTTTCTTAATTCTAGATTCAGAATCACTAATGTCCGTCCAATAATTCAGTCCTGTAGAATAGAATTTTTTGTCTTGCTGGTTTATCCAATCTTGAATTTGTTTTCTTTCTAATAAATTGAGATTTTTCGCTCTATTTTTAGACACATTTAAGTCTTCTTGAGATAAAACGCCGCCAACTGGAGGATGAGCTGGTGAATTTTTAACACAAGACAAAAGTGATAATATTGAAACGAAAACTACCTTTTTCATATAGACTGCGAAAATACTAATTACTCAATAAATAACAACGAAAAAACCGAGAAAAGATTTCCTCGGTTTAAAATATTTAAAGTCTTATTTCTAAGCAGTTTCTAAAATATGCTTTTCTACTTTTACCCTCCATCCAAAAGGATCTTCAGCTTTATTGGTTTGAATATCTACCAATGCTTTTTTAAGAGTTAAAGCAAAACTTTCTTCTTCTGAAAGTTCTGGTAAAATTAATTTTTGGTCTTTGTAACCAATCGCTTTGAAAACGCTAGTTACTACAGCAGTTCCTACTCCCCAAACTTCAATTAACTCACCTTTTGAATGTGCTTCTAGAACTTTAGCAACTTCTACTGGCTCTACTTTTACGTCAATGCCTTTGTGTTTTGCTAATTGAAGGAAACTATCTCTAGTAACTCCATCTAGAATTTTTTCAGAAGTTGGCGGTGTATAAATTGTATCGTTTATTCTTACAAAAACGTTCATTGTACCACTTTCTTCAAAATATTTGTGAGTAGCATCATCTGTCCAGATGATTTGCTCATAACCTTCTTCTGCAGCTAATTTTGTTGGATAAAATGAAGCAGCGTAATTTCCTGCAGCTTTAGCAGAACCTACACCACCACTTGCAGCTCTAGAATAAAAATCAGAAATCTTAACAGAAACTGGCTCTGTGTAATAACTTTGAACTGGAGTTGCAACTATCGCAAACATATATTTATTAGCAATTCTTGCTTTTAGAGCTTCTTCCGTTGCAAAAATTAAAGGTCTAATATAAAGAGCCTTACCTTCTCCATAAGGAATCCAATTTCTATCCATATCTACTAATGCTTTAAGACCACCGATAAACATTTCTTCAGTGATTTCTGGCATTGCAAGACGCTTTGCTGACTTATTAATTCTTTCGAAATTTTTCTCAGGACGAAAAAGATACACTTCACCATCTTTATCTTTATAAGCCTTCATTCCTTCAAAACAAGCTTGCCCATAATTTACACCCATCATTGCTGGTGTAAAAGGTAGCGGACCATATGGCATAAGCCTGACTTCACCCCATTTTCCATTTTCGTACTCACATACAATCATATGATCAATAAATGCTGTACCAAATCCAATATTTTCTGGGTCAAATTCCCCAATTCTTGAGTTTGAAGTTTTTTGAATTATCATTTTAAAAATTTTAATTGAGTTTCTACAAATTTAATATAATTTTTTAAATATCAAAATTTTAATTTATTTTTGACAAAAAATACTTTGAAAAGAGAAATAAAAACCACATTAGACGGAAGCAAAACATTGTATATCAATGATTTAAACGAACACTACCATTCTCATAACGGAGCCATCCAAGAAGCAGAACATGTATTTATAAAAAATGGATTAAAAAATGTTTATGATTACGAAATCAACATTTTAGAGATGGGATTTGGCACAGGTCTTAATGCTTTAGTCACAATTAATGAATATTTGAAAAATGATAAAAATCATGTTTTTCACTATTTCACATTCGAAAAATATCCCGTAAATAATGAAGAAATCGTAGAATTGAACTATGCAAAGCATTTTACATTCGAAAATGCGGAAGAAATTTATCAAAAAATCCATGAATTAGAATGGAATAAAACACATGAAATTTTGCCAAACTTCTTCTTTATTAAATACAATTTGGACTTTTTCAAGATAAAAGAGATAAATTTACCTGCAATTAATTTAGTGTATTATGATTGTTTTGGTGCAAAAGTTCAACCAGATTTATGGGAAAAACCGCTATTTGAAATCGTAAAAAGCAAAATGAAAGAAGGTGGACTACTCACTACTTATTCTTCAAAAGGAAGCGTAAGAAGAATTCTGAAGGAACTTAATTTCGAAGTTACTAAATTAGAAGGCCCAAAAGGAAAACGCGAAATGATTAATGCGGTTTTAAAAGAACCAAGTTAAAAGTAAAAAAGAGCCAATCAAATAAAAAACAAAACATGATAGATAAAATTAACATAAGAGTTTACGCCATTTACATTAATGAAAATCAAGAAATAATGGCTCTAGATGAAGGTTATGCCGGACAAAAACTAATCAAATTACCTGGTGGCGGTTTAGAATTTGGCGAAGGAACCTTAGAATGCCTTCACAGAGAATTTGCAGAAGAACTTAACTTGAAAATAAATATTGTAGAACATTTTTATACGCAAGAAGATTTTTTGGTTTCTAGATTTAGAGAAAACGAGCAATTGCTTACTATATATTACAAGGTAGATATTTTAAACTTAGATGAATTGCAAATTTTAGATGAAAGCATAGAAAAAATAAAATGGATTTCCTTACATGAAGAAAACCCATTAGAATTGCCTATTGATCAAATCGTATTTCAGAAACTGAAGGAAAAATTATTGTAAGATTTCGTCTAAAACTTTAGCCAATCTCAATCCACCTGCTAATAATTGCTCTTCTAACAATCCTGAAAATTTATAATTATAATCATAACTGTAAACGCCATTTGGTTTAGTCTGCGTATAGATTCTATTGGCTTTCGTGTAACTTTCATATAACCAATTTTCAAGAGTTCCACTTTGTATTTGTTGGATTTCCTCTTTAGATTTATAATCTAGCACTTTAGCAAACTCTTTATATGAATATCTTTGATAATCTACCAATTTAGTATCCCATAAACTGTGTAAATTCGTTTGGTCTCTATTGAAAGTTAATTGGATTAAATTCCCTCCTAAATCTTCCGCTCTTCCCACGTGCATTGGTTGATGTAAATCTCCCATTAAATGAACCAAAAACTTAAGCGCTACAACTTTTTCGTCTTTTGATGAATTTTTGTTAGCGATAATTTCTTTTTGCTTAATAATTTGATTGTAAAGGTTAGGAGTATTAATTTCTTTTAGAGATTTCTCAAATTCTATAAAATTCTGGTTGGGTTTCACATTCACATAATGCCAAACTTCTGTTTCTTTATAGGTATTCAGCGTATCAGATTTCACGAAATCTGGCCAGTTGGCAATATACGCTAGATTTTGTTTTCCAATAATCTTTTTAAGCTTACGCTTAGATTTATTTGAAATGTGATTTTCTGCAATTTCTGCAATGGTTCTATGCCCAATAATTCCCCATGAGTAAGCTTCTGCTGAATATAAAATGCTTACCGTAAATAATAGTTTGAATAAAAATTTCATGTTATTTTTTTGTTTTAAAATCTCTGTATCCTTCATAAGGCTGCAAATATCCTAAATTCCAATTAGAATACAAAAGAGATTCTACAAAAGCATCTTGTCTATTAGCATGCGGATCATAAGGTTCTTTAATGTCTACATCTGCAATATTTCCTTTTACATTCCACCAAAAAGCACTCCAGTTTCCACGTAATTCTTTTATGATTTCGTACACAGTTTTTCCTGTAGCTCGGTGCATTAATTTGGCAAAAATCCTACCTTCTGTAGTCGTCAAATCCCTTAATTGGGTTTCATATTGATTCGCGAGCCCTTCTTGTCTTTTTCTGATGTAAGCTCTTTTTCTATCATCATCTATTTTAGAAAGTTCATCTTGAATATCTCTATATTGCTCTAGAGCGGTAATGAAATAGGGATAAACTCTATTCAATTTTTTATTGAGAAAATAATAGAAATTACGGTCAAGTTGATTATTAAAATGCGGTCTCTGCATGAGAAGCAACTCATCCATCACCACTACTTTTTCTCCGTTAATTTCGTAAATTCTAGCTTTTTGCTTTTCGTCGTAATAAAAAATATTCCCAAAATCATCTTTTTGAAGTTTTTCTTTTGGAACATCTTTTAGTGCCTTCAATTCTATTTTTATAGTATCTTGTTGAGCCTGAAATGATAAGCTAAACAACAAAAGAAATATGATGAAAATGTTCTGAAATTTCATTATTTTTACCTGAGTTAAAATTTAATTTTAAGTATCACAAAAATCGTTCCTTTATATGAAATTTGAAAATAAATCTTTAAAATTTTTAGAAAAATATTTGAACACTGCTTCACCAACTGGTTTTGAACAGAACGGACAGAAAATTTGGGCAGATTATATCAAGCCTTATGTAGACGAAATAAGAGTAGACCACTATGGAACTTGTTACGGAATCATCAATCCAGAAGCGGAATTCAAAGTAGTGATAGAAGCTCATGCCGACGAAATTTCTTGGTACGTAAATTACATTTCTGATGATGGAATGATTTACGTAATTAGAAACGGAGGTTCAGACCAAATGATTGCTCCTTCTAAAACGGTACATATTCACGGAGAAAAAGGCATTATAAAAGGTGTTTTCGGTTGGCCTGCTATTCATACCAGAAGCGCAAATCCTCATGAACCAATTCCGAAAATTGAAAATATTTTCATCGATTGCGGTTGTACATCTAAAGAAGAAGTAGAAAATTTAGGAATTTATGTAGGTTGCATGATTACTTATCCAGATGAATTTTTTGAACTCAACGACCGTTATTTCGTTTGTAGAGCGCTAGACAACAGAATGGGCGGATTTATGATTGCCGAAGTAGCTAGACTTTTAAAAGAAAACAAAAAGAAATTACCTTTCGGTTTATATATTACCAATTCGGTACAAGAAGAAGTTGGTTTATATGGAGCAACGATGATTGCACAGACTATAAAACCAAATATCGCTATCGTCACAGACGTTACTCATGATACCACTACTCCACATATCGAGAAGAAAAAAGAAGGTCACATGAAATGTGGAGACGGACCTGTAATTGCGTATGCTCCTTCTGTTCATCACATCATCAGAGATTTAATAACAGATACCGCTAAGAAAAAGAAAATTACTTTCCAGAGAAACGCTTTGAGCAGAGCAACAGGAACTGATACAGATTCTTTTGCATTTTCTAACGGAGGTGTTCCTTCTGCACTGATTTCTTTACCATTAAGATACATGCACACTACCGTAGAAATGGTAGCCAAAGAAGATGTTGCCAATGTTATTAAACTCATTTATGAGACTTTGCTTCAAATAAAACCAAACATGAGTTTAAAATATTTTTAACCAAAATTTATGATAACATCACGCTTTCAAGGGATTAGAACTTGGAAGCGTTTTTTATTTTAGATTTCAAAAAATTTGTATTTTAGAGCAAACGAAAAATCTAATGATTAATAAAACAGTAAAAAACGTAACAGAAGCTTGTGCTGATATTCAAGACGGCGCTACCATTATGCTCGGTGGTTTCGGTTTATGCGGAATTCCTGAAAATTCTATCGCCGAACTCGTAAAAAAAGGAGTAAAAAACCTTACTTGTATTTCTAACAATGCTGGTGTAGATGATTTCGGGTTGGGTTTACTTTTACAAAAAAAACAAATCAAAAAAATGATTTCTTCTTATGTAGGCGAAAACGCTGAATTTGAGCGTCAATTACTTTCTGGAGAATTAGAAGTTGAGTTGATTCCTCAAGGAACTTTGGCAACTCGCTGTATGGCTGCAGGTTACGGAATGCCCGCAATTTTCACTCCAGCTGGTGTAGGAACCGAAGTTGCCGAAGGAAAAGAAGTGAGAAATTTTAATGGAAAAGATTATTTGTTAGAATATGCTTTTGACGCAGATTTCGCGATTGTAAAAGCTTGGAAAGGTGATACTGCAGGAAATCTCATTTATCGTTCTACCGCTAGAAATTTTAATCCAATGATGGCTATGGCTGGAAAAATTACCATAGCAGAAGTGGAAGAATTGGTAGAAGCTGGAGAACTAGATCCAGACCAAATTCACACTCCAGGAATTTATGTTCATAGAATTTTCCAAGGTGAAAATTATGAAAAGCGCATTGAACAGAGAACTGTTCGTTCTAAAATTTGAAAATTTGAAAATGAGTTAATTTGAAAATTTTAATTATGAGAAACGATAAACAAAATATAATTGTTGAAAAATCTTTTGATTTTGCATTAGATATTATTGAGTTTTCTGAAATGATAACAGAAAAGAAAAAATTTTCATTAGCTGACCAAATTTTCAGAGCTGGGACTTCTATTGGTGCAAATATAAGAGAAGTGCAAAACGCAGAGAGCAAAAATGATTTTATCCACAAAATGAAAATTGCAGCAAAAGAAGCAGATGAAACTGAATATTGGCTTCAATTGTGTGAAAAATCAATTTATTTACCAACCCCAAATGAAAAACTTTATCAAGATTTAAAATCATTAATTTATATTTTGTCAAAAATAATTTCCACAAGTAAAGGAGCGTAATTAATCATTTTCAAATTTTAAAATGTTCAAATTTTCAAATTATTTATCATGGCTTTAACAAAAGAACAAATTGCAATGAGAATTGCAAGAGAAATAAAAAACAACACGTATGTAAATTTAGGAATTGGTATTCCTACATTGGTAGCGAATTACATTCCAGAAGGTTTTAATGTAGTGCTACAATCTGAAAACGGAATTCTGGGAATGGGACCATTTCCTTTCGAAGGCGATGAAGATGCAGATCTAATTAATGCAGGAAAACAAACCGTTACCTTATTAAAAGGTGCATCTATTTTTGATGGCGCAACAAGTTTTGGAATGATTAGAGCTCAAAAAGTAGACTTAACGATTCTTGGCGCAATGGAAGTTTCTGAAAATGGAGACATTGCCAATTGGAAAATTCCTGGAAAAATGGTAAAAGGAATGGGCGGCGCAATGGATTTAGTTGCTTCGGCGAAAAATATCATCGTAGCCATGCAACAAGTCAATAAACATGGCGAAAGCAAACTTTTACCAGAATGTACTTTGCCTTTAACTGGAGTGAAATGTATTAAAAAAATTGTTACAGAATTAGGCGTTTACGAAGTAAAAGATGGCGCATTTCATTGCTTAGAAAGAGCTCCTGGAGTTTCTGTAGACGATATTAAAAAAGCAACTGCTGGAAAATTAATTATAGACGAAAATGTTCTTGAAATGGTTTTCTAAAAATAACCAAAAATTAAAGGAACTTCAGTTGAAGTTCCTTTTTTTATTCTAAAATATCTGAGTAATTATCCTTTTTCAATACATGCGAAGCAAGGGAACAAAGTGGTTTCACTTTTAGGTTTTTATGCTTTGCATATTCTACAGCAGTTTTCACTAATTCTGTGGCAATTCCCTTACCAGAATGTTTTTTATCTACTTCAGTATGAGTAATTTTCATCACTCCATTTACAATATTAAAATCGATATGCCCGATTTTATGCCCTTCTTCAGAGACTTCGAATCCTTTGACCAATTTACTAAATTCCATTTGTGTTTTTTTGATAAATATAGAAAATTATTTTTTCCGTACCAATTCTTTTCTCACACGGCTCAAACTTTCTGGGGTAATTCCTAAATAAGACGCCACCATCCATTGTGGAACTCTTTCAAAAATATTAGGATAAGTTTTCAAAAAATCTACATATCTTTCTTCTGCAGTGGCTCCCAATAATTGGGTAATCCTTCTCTGCAGACTGCTTACATGTTTGTGCAAAAGAACATTCTGTTTCGCAATAACTGATGGTTGATTTTCAGCTAAAAAATCAAAATATTCTGGCGAAAGCACCAAAACTTCTGAAGGTTCTACCGCATCTATGTAATAATCTGAAGGTTGATTAAGATAAAGACTACTTCGGTCTACTAAAATCCAGTTTTCTGGAGCAAAATGCAAGATATGTTCTTTACCATTTTTATCAATACTGTACATTCTTAGTAAACCTTTATTCACAAAAAATGTATCATTACATACTTCGCCGGGTTGTAAGAAAAACTCGCCTTTTTGCACATTTTTAACTTTGATTTTCTCACTACAAAACTGTACGATTTCTATAGGAGCATCAAGTAATCTAGAAATTTGAAATTGAAAATTTTCCAATTGTTTTGTTTTTATAATGCTAAGATAAGACTTAAATCAATATTATCATGTGAAGCATGATGAATAACTTGACCGTTTTCTATGACTACAATTTGTGGACTCTGATGAACCACCGAAAATATTTGGGCAATTTGATTAGAAATATCTCTATGATTTAATAAATCTAAATAATAAAATTTTGGCAAGTCAACAGATTCTGACTCTATTTGTCTTTCAAAATTTCTAAGAACCGTTTTGCTAATCATGCATCTGGTAGAATGTTTGAAAATCACTACTTTTCCTAGTTCTGAGGCTTGTATTGCAACTTCCAAATCTTCTGAAGACTCTATTTCGTTCCAAAACTCTTTCAGAGAAGAACCATTAGAATTTCCGCCAAATATATTGTTAAAAATACTCATACATTAAATTGTTTTAAATGATGATGAAGATGTTTATACTCTAAAAATCCCCAGTCAAATTTCGTCATTTTCCCGAATAATTGGTGAGTTTTGGGCAAATTATTTTGTGATGCATTCCAAACATATTCATCTAAAGTTGTTAATAAATATTTTTTACTTTCTAGAAAATCACAGGTTTCATTTACTATCACTTCTTGGAAGGTAGGCATATTATGCGGAATTCCGTTATTGAAAATTTTGAGTTCGTACTTGGTTGTTACTCCAATAAGCCGAATTAGAAAATGAGGATGTCTTAGTTGTAAATTTTTATTGGGAACTTCTAGAATTTTAGCACAATGCACCATCATTTGTGAGACATTCATACTTCCCCATTTTCTAGGAGAATTCTCATGTAGAAGATGTATTCTATTGATGATTTCGTTTACGTGTGAAAGATTGTGTAAAGATTTTCTCATTTTTTTTTAACGCAAAACAATAAAAAAGAGCGTTATAAAACGCTCTATAATTTCTTTATTTTCTTACAACATTTTTAGGTTGTTGACTTCTAAATCTGTAAGAATTCGCCAGTAGCCTCTTTTTACATTTTTCTTAGTAAGTCCTGCAAACATTACCCTGTCTAGCGCTTCTACTTCGTAGCCCATTTTCTGGAAAATTCTACGAACTACTCTATTCCATCCGATGTGGATTTCTATTCCCACCTCATTTTTAGGTTTTCCATCGATGTAAGAAATCGCATCTACTTCTGCTACACCTTCTTCTAATCTAATTCCGTCTGCAATAGCTTGCATATCCTCTTTAGAGATTTTTCTATCAAGCGTTACGTGATAGATTTTTTTCATGTTAAATGATGGATGTGTCAATTTTTTAGTCATGTGTCCATCATTCGTCAATAGAATAACTCCAGTAGTACTTCTGTCTAATCTTCCAACAGGAAATAAACGATATGGCGAAGCATTTGCTACTAAATCCATTACGGTTTTGCGCATTTTTTCGTCCTTAGTTGTAGAAATATAACCTTTTGGTTTATTTAGCAAAACATACACTGGTTTTTCTGGTGTAATTCCTTGTCCATCAAAAACTACTCTATCTGTTTTCTGTACTTGGTAACCTAATTCTGAAATTACTTTACCATTAACTTCTACCAAACCTTGAGTAATTAATTCATCTGCTTCTCTTCTGCTACAAATTCCAGAATTCGCAATGTATTTATTTAAACGAATGGTTTCTTTGTTCTCAGACTTTGCTAATTTTTCTAAACGTCTTTTTTGAACGAAAGATTTTGCTTTGTCTTCGTCTTTTTCGAATTTTTTGAAAGGCTTTTTGCTTAACTTCAGATCACCTTTTACATATTTCTCTCTAGAATCAAAAGTTTTCTCGCCACCTCTTTTCGGGGTGTCAGTTCCTCTGGTTCTCTTTGGTTTATCAAATGAAGGTTTTGAGCTTTTAGGTGAGGAAGGTCTCCTCTCAGAATTTCTATTGTTACTTTTCCCTGAATTTCTTTCTCTGCTCATAAATAATAAATTTTTGCAAAGGTACAAAAATAAGTTTTAACATTTTTGCCTTAAATCAATATGATTTTTCACCAAAAAAAAGAATTTAATCAAACTAATACTTAATTTTGAAATCTTAAAAATATCTATGCATTCTAAAAATAATGTAATTATTACACCAGTCAAAAATAATATATCACTATACAAAATTACCAATAAAAATGGTATAGAAATAAATCTCACTAATTATGGTGCAACACTACTTTCGCTCTATGTTCCTACCAAAAATGGTAAAATAGACGTCGTTTTAGGGTTTCATTCGGTTGATGAATATATTAAAGCTTTCGAAATAGGTGCTTCTCCATATTTTAATTCAGTGGTCGGAAGATTTGCAGGAAGAATTAAAAACGCTCAATTTCAACTGAACGGAAAAACAATTCAATTAGACCAAAATCATGGGAAACACCATTTACACGGTGGAAAACACCAATTAAGTAACGTCGCTTGGAATTTTGAAAACTACAACGAAGAAACCAATACACTTACTTTTTCTTATTTCAGTAAAGCCAACGAATTTTACCCTGGAGATGTTACCATAGAAGTAGCTTATACTTTAACTGATGAAAACGAATTAAATATAAAATATAAAGCAACTACTACAGAAGATACTCTTCTAAACCTTACCAATCACGCTTATTTTAACCTTGATGGAATTTCTGGAAATACTCTTGACCAAAAATTACAAATCAATGCTGAAAAATTCTTAGAATTAGACGCAGAAAACATTCCTACAGGAAATTTTATTCCTATGGAAAACCACGCTTTTGATTTCAGAAGTTCTAAAAATGTAGTGGCTGGAATAGACCATTGTTTTGTTTTAAAGAACAATACAGAACCTGCAGCTATTTTAGAAAGTGTGAAAAATGGTTTAACCATGAAGGTTTACACAGACCAACCTGCGGTACAGATTTATGTAGGCGGAAAAACTTCTGATGAACTTCAAAATAAAGAATCGGTAAAATATCACACAGAAAGCGGAATTTGTTTTGAAACTCAAGTCTTTCCAGATGCTCCTAATCACGAAGATTTCCCGAATGCTATTTTAAGAAAAGGCGAAACATATCATCAGAACACTACTTTCCAATTTATAATTTCATAAATCTATTTGGGAAATTCAGACATTTAATAAAGATTAAAATCTCTCAAAAATCCCGTTGATCAACATAAAAATTACGCCAATAAAAACCCAAATTCTAAAGAAATTGATTACCCAAAATAATTTAGATTTTTGATACGTTAGAATAGGAAAACTCATTATAACAAAGAAAATGATGCTTAATGAGAAATAGCCCAACATATAATTGGTTTTTGGAATTAAGAAAAGCAACAAAATAGACACCAAAATATTTGCAAAAATCACAAACCCGATGACAATATAACTCACTTTTTTTCCGAAAACGTTGGCAATTGTATTATAGCCAAAAACTCTATCTACATTTCTGGTCAATACATCTTTAATCAAGTCAATGGTCAACATAATTAAAAATAAAAACGCTGCCATTAAAAATAATTTGTACGAGAAATGCTTGTAATACACCAATAATCCAAAAAATGGATATAATGTTAAACTCACAAAAGTAAGATTATTAATAATAAGCATTTTGCTCAATTTATGACTGTAAAACCAAATGATAAATTGATAAATCAAGAAAAAAATAAAAATCCTCCAAGAAAGAACCGCAGAAATACCTAATGAAAAAATATTGAGAATAACATAACTGTACAGAAAATATTTTTCCTTTAAGAAGCTTTGCAATTTGCTTCTAAATGGCTTTTCTACTTCGTCTTTTTCTTTGTCATAAAAACGATTGATTATTCCGCCAGCTGCAATACTCAGCATTGCGCAGAGAATAATTCCGTGAACTTTATAATCGAAAACAAATTTTCTGAGACTTTCTTCTTGGTTAAAAAGAAAAAAGGTAGAAACGTACAACGTAAATGTAAACAATGCCAATACGAAAATCCTTGCTCCTAAAAGCAAACTCACCAATTGAGATAAACGATGAAGAATGGGATTGTTACTCATTAGATTTGAGATTTTAGATGTCAGATTTCAGAGAAAAAATTTGAAAATTTCAGACTTCTTTATAAAAATCTTAAAATCTATAAATCACTTCTTTGTTGAAGCCTTCTAGCATTTTATCCGCTTTTTCGTAATCTTTAGCGAAACCAAGAATATAACCGCCGCCTCCACTTCCGCAGAGTTTCAAGTAATAAGCATTGGTATCAAGACCTTTTTTCCAAGCGTTATAAATATTTTTAGGAATCATCGGTTTAAAATGTACATAAGCCCATTTAGAAAGGTCTTTCAAGTGTTTGAAAAACGGCGTCATTTCTTTGTTCAAGAAAGTATCAATACAAGCATTATTGTACTTAATGAATTCTTCTTTCAAAGTTTTTCTGAAACCTTCATTTTTCAATTTTTCGAAGAAAATTTGAACCATCGGTCCAGTTTCTCCTACAGAACCAGAATCTATTAAGAAAATTGCACCTTTTCCAGCTTCTTCTTTTGGAATAGAAACTTTGTCTACACTTTCTTTGTTTTCAATGAGAATCGGAAGGTTCATGTAACAAATCAATGGGTCAATTCCCGAAGATTTACCATGAAAATAAGACTCTAATTCTCCGAAAACTTTTTTCAAATCTTTTAATTGATTTTTAGAAATTTCTTCCGGATTGTATTTAATGAAAGAATATTTTTCGAAAATAGCTGCTACTAAAGCTCCAGAACTTCCTACTCCATAACCTTGCGGAATATTAGAATCAAAAAATAATCCTTTTTTGATATCTTTTTTGAAGGCTTCTACATTAATTTTAAAAGCTTCAGGAAGACTTAATTCAGATAAATATTGAGCGTATTTAGATAGAGATTCATTTGATTTTTTCTCGAAATCAGATTGATTTTCAGAGAATTTAAGCGTGCCTTTGTAGAAACTGTACGGTAAGGTTAATCCTTGAGAATCTTCTATGATTCCGTACTCTCCGAAAAGCAATATTTTAGCGTAAAATAACGGGTTCGTCATTAATCTATTCTATGTTTGGTAATGCAAAGATATAAAAAAGTTTTAAATGCTTGATTTATATAATTTTATTTCTGTTTTATAGAATTTTGTGACAAATTTTAAGCCAAATTAACTTGTAAATCCTAAAAAAGAAAAAGTGAAAACAAAAAGATAAAAAATATAAATGGAAATCAAAACAATTATTATTAATAAGAATAATAAAAAAACCTTCTGAAAATTTTTAATTTTTAAATTTACAAATAGTAAGACTGATAAAAATACTAACTCTATAAAAAGTGATATATAAAATACTATAGATACAATATCAAAAAAAGAATTTTTATGGAATAAACTAAAGAAAGTCGCTAAAGAATACAGTGAAAGATATAAATCAACGCATAAAATAAGAAAAAAATGAAACCACAAGTTTTTTAAAAATTTCATATATCTACTAATTTACATTTGATTTTGCTCATCTGCCTCTTCCATCAATTTAAGATAAGTGATATATCTGCTTTCTAGAATTTCACCAGTTTCTAAAGCCTCTAAAACAGCACATTTTGGTTCATTGATATGTTTACAATTATGAAATTTACACTCTCTTCCTTTCTCAAAAATTTCTGGGAAATAATGTTGAATTTCTTCTTTTTCTACGTCTATCATTGCAAATTCTCGAACTCCAGGTGTGTCTATTACAGCACCTCCAAAATGCCAAAAATGCATTTGAGCAAAAGTAGTGGTGTGCTTTCCTTTATTATGCGTTTCAGAAATTTCGTTGGTTTTCAAATTCAAATCAGGTTGAAGTGCATTTGCCAAGGTAGATTTTCCAGCTCCAGAATGACCAAAGAAAACGCAAGTTTTATCTTTTAAAATTTCTTGAAGTTTATCTAAATTCAGTTTTTCAGCAGAAGAAACTTGCAACGTTTGATAACCTAAATTTTCGTACATGGCTTGCAATTCTTCAACCAATTCTACTTCTTCGAAATTCAATAAATCTATTTTGTTAAAAAGAATGAGAACGGGAATATTATACGCTTCACAACACGCTAAAAATCGGTCTAAAAATCCTAAAGATGTTTCTGGAGATTGCAAGGTAAAAATAATACACGCCAAATCTAAATTACTAGCAATAATGTGAGCCTCTTTAGATAAATTCACAGATTTTCTGATGAGATAATTTTTGCGAGGTTCTATTTTGGTAATCCATGCAATATCATCTTGCTCCAATTGAAATTCTACAAAATCACCCACAGCCAAAGGATTGGTGAGTCTGGTTTTTATGAGTTTAAATTTCCCACGAATTCTCGCTTCGAAAACTTGCCTAGTTTCCAAATCTAAAACTTGATACCAACTTCCTGTAGATTTTGTGATGAGTCCTTTCAAAACGAATTTCTTTTGTGCAATTTACGAAATCTTCTCACAATAAAAAAACACGCTTTTCGGCGTGTTTTCTTGTTATTTATCAATCATGATATTGTTTTGAACTTCAATGGATTCTTCGTGAATGGCTTTGAAAACTTTTTCTATAAAATCTTTGCCCATTCCAGATTCTTCGGCTCTTGCAGAGGCATATTCTGCAATTACTTTCCAACGGTCTGGCTGAAAAATAGCGATATTATTCTCTTTCTTCAATGCTCCAATTTTTTCAGAAATTTTCATTCTGTTTGATAATAATTCTATTAATTGGAAGTCAATATCAGAAATTAAAGCTCTGTGTTTGCCCACTTCTTCATCAAATCCAGAAATATCTGAGTTTCTGATTTGTAGATTTCCTAACATTTCTGCCAAAACTTCTGGCGTAATTTGTTGAGCTGCATCACTCCAAGCTGCATCTGGATTGCAGTGAGATTCTATCATCGCTCCTTCGTAACCTACGTTAAATGCTTCCTGAGTAACATCTGAAAGCAAATCTCTTCTACCACAAATGTGAGAAGGGTCTACAAACATAGGAATATTCGGATATTGGTGTTTAAAATCTAATGCGATTTGCCAATTGGGTAAATTTCTATATTTTGTTTTTTGATAAGATGAAAATCCTCTGTGAATAACGCCTAAGTTTTTCACATCTTGACCTAAAAGTCTTTCTAAAGCACCAATCCAAAGTGCTAAATCTGGATTTACCGGATTTTTCACCAAAACAGGTTTATTGGTTCCTTTTAATGCCACAGCAATTTCTTGAACGGTAAAAGGATTTACCGTAGAACGCGCTCCAATCCAAAGAATATCTACATCTGCTTCTAGAGCTGCATAAACGTGATGTGCATTGGCAACTTCGGTTGCTGTTTTAAAACCAAACTCGTCTTTTACTTTTTTAAGCCAATTAAGACCTATAACTCCTACTCCTTCGAAACCATTTGGTTTGGTTCTTGGTTTCCAAATTCCTGCTCTAAAAACGGGAACTTCTGCGCCACTTTCTTTCAATCTTTGTGCAGTTTCCATCATTTGTGCTTCTGATTCTGCACTACAAGGTCCTGCTATAATTAATGGTTTCGAGAACTCATTAATCCAATCGTTTTGTAAATCTTTTAAATTCATACTTCGTGATTCTTACAACTTTTATAAAATACAGAACACGCAAAAAGCGTGTTCAATTATGTTCTTTTTTGAAATATTTTTCAAATATAGAAAATTACGACTATTTGTTTTTATTTTTTTTCAATATTTTCTTGATTCAGAGCCTTTTCGATGTATTTTTCTTTCAGAACATCATAAAAAGCTCTCTTGGTTACAAAATTACAAACCAAAGAAGCGAGAACTGCTCCCAATAATAGAAAAAAGATGATGCTATGTCTGTCTGTCATTTCAAATATAATAATTGCAGAGGTAAATGGCGCTCTTGTTACTCCTGTAAGAAAAGCAGTCATCCCAATTAAAATCAATAAATTAGCATTATCTCCTGTTAATTGTAGCAATTGAGCTATTAACGCTCCAAAGCTTGCTCCAGAACTTAATGAAGGGGCAAAAACGCCTCCTGCACCACCAAAACTGAAAGTAGCAATTAAACCATTCATTCTCAAAAAAAGCAAATACCATTCTACCGTTTTATCTGAGGTGAAAAGTAATCTTTCCATTAATTCTTTACCAGAACCCATAACTTCGGTTCCGAAAAAATAGATGAAAGTTGCTACAAAAAATCCACAGAAAAAAACGATAAAAACTTGTTGATAATTTTTCTTAAATCTCTCAAAAAAATTCATCACTGCAATGATAATGCTACACATTTTACTTCCAAAATATCCAGCAACAATAGCCGTAATAAAAATTCCAACAAAAACCAGCCAACCAGAGTAATTGGTTTTAGGATAACCTAGATACAAGTAACTACCACCAAAACCTTGCGCAGTAAGACCAGCGATGATAACCGCTACAAAAAGTGGAGACTTAATATACTTAATATGAGTTTTGGCTAATTCTTCAATCGCAAAAATAATTCCGCCAAGTGGTGTGTTAAAAGCTGCAGCTAAACCAGAAGCAGCTCCCGCAATCATTACATTTTTTTCAGAAATCGGAACCCACCATTTTGGCAATCTTTTATGAATTTCCACAAAAATAGAACCCGCAATTTGTATGGTTGGCCCTTCTCTTCCTGCAATTCCTCCACCAAAAACTTTTACGGCACTTGCTAAAATTTTGATGATGATTATTCTTAAACTCAAAAATCTTTTAACAAGATGATGTGTATTTGGTTTTGACAATTCTACTGAAGCCATGACTTGCGGAATTCCGCTTCCTGCTGAATATTTAGCAAAAGTTCTGACTAAAAACCAAGAAATGAAAAAACTCAAAGGCGTGATGATGAAAATATATAATTTATTCTGATGAAAAATTTCGTGAGACCATTTTTCTGAAAAAGTGAATATTTTACTGTACAAAAATGCTACAAAACCAGTAATAAAAGAAGCCAATAAAAAGGGTAAAAACTGTAAAAATTGCTTTTTGAGAGTAGAATTGGCATAAGTGGTTCTTTGGTATACGTTTTTAAAATAAGAAAGTAGATTTCTTACAATAAAATTTTTCCGAATGGGAACCAGCAATCTTTTGTAATGAAAATTCATTGAATATTTTTTTACATGATTTGAAGCTTTAAAATTTATTTATAAACTTCTACATTTGATTTATTGAGTCTTTTCTCAATCCAGTTTTTCAGTTTTATTTGGTCTTCATCTGTAAGATTTTCTGATGCTTTATAAATAAGTACAGGTTTTTCAACCAATGAATCACCTTGTGCAAAACTGAGTTCAGAAACATTTATCGCATTAATATTTGGAAACAAAACTTGAGCTTCTTTAAGCAACTGCCTATTATCTTCTAAAGATGAAGTCTGACTTTTTAAAGCCAATAATTCTTTATCTCTTTCAGAATTTTTATTGATTTCATTAAGAATATCGTCTTTTAAAACTTCTAAATTTTGATAATTATTCGCTTTAATAATAAGTTCGGTATTATTTAGACCAATTTCTGAAAGACTTTGGTTCATTTTTTTTATTTCATCTTGAGTAAAATTTCTCTTTAAGAAAGCCAATTCTATTTTTCGAGGATTGCTTAGAAAATTTATTTTTTTGTAAACCAAAGTATTTCCTTTTTCTATAAATTCTTTTTCAATAAACTGGTCTGCTTTAATCCTAAATTCCTGTTCTTTATATAATGAATAGGCAAAATAAATACTTGGCAAAAGAACAAGTAAAGAAAGTAGAGTTATCAAATTTTGCACTCTTTTTCTCTCCTTTAAATCTACAAATTTAACCGATGGATATTTAAGAAATTTTACAATCAAAAATGTAGAAATCCCTATAAAAACACAATTAATAGTATAAAGAAATAATGCTCCAAAAAAGAACTTAAAATTACCTGTTGCCAAACCAAAACCTGCTGTACATAATGGTGGCATAAGAGCTGTAGCAATGGCAACTCCAGGAATAGGATTTCCTTTTTCCACTCTAGTTATTGCAATAACACCAGCTAAACCGCCAAAAAATGCAATAAGTACGTCATAAATATTAGGAGATGTTCTGGCTAATAATTCTGATTGAGCTTCTTTGAAAGGACTAATATAAAAATAGATGGTAGAAACTAATAAACTCGCAATGGTAGCAATAAGCAAGTTTTTCAATGATTTTTTTAGTAATTCAAAATCAAAAACACCAAGTGCAAAACCAGCGCCTACAATAGGCCCCATCAAAGGAGAAATAAGCATGGCTCCAATCACTACTGCTGTAGAATTTACATTAAGACCTACAGATGCTACAAGAATAGCAGCCATTAGAATCCATAAATTAGAACCAGAAAAAGAAATATTATCTTTTACGTTTTCTAAAACTTTTTGTTTGTTTTCTTCTCCTTTATGTAAATCTAATAATCTAAACATGAAATGGAATTTTTAACTTAAATCTA
Organism: Cloacibacterium sp. DMC96; assembly: GCF_056313765.1. NCBI lineage: Bacteria > Pseudomonadati > Bacteroidota > Flavobacteriia > Flavobacteriales > Weeksellaceae > Cloacibacterium > Cloacibacterium sp. DMC96. The sequence goes on from NZ_JBQUZQ010000001.1 coordinate 1,116,724, forward strand.
GCTTCATCAATTCATCTAAATCTTTTAAAACAGGATTAATTTCTACATATTTTTGGAAAATATCTCTTTTCGTTTCTTGTTTTTTGATGAGTTTTTTGTCTTCTCGGTAAGAAACTTCTATTTTGTAGTTATTGACTTTTCTCTTGAAATGATTAAAAAATTGTGCTTGAATTTTCTCAAACTCAGTTTTTACCAAATCTGAAGGATATAAAATCTCCACAACATTTTCTTCCTTTTTATGAAGTTTTGCAGTATTTACAGCAAAATAAGTGACTTGGTCTTTTATAAATAAATCATTTAGAAAAATTTGCCATTCTGTTTGTAAATCTTTTTCGGTGAAATGATGATCTGGTAAATCTTCTTCTTTTTTCTGAGGAGTGACAACTACTTCTTCTTCCTCTTTTTTATTGAGCGTAGCAAGAATACTAAATTCTGAAACAATGGTTTTCTTAACAATGGGTTCAGTAATTTTTTGAACAGTTTTTGGAACAGATTCTTCTGTTTTTTGTATTGACGGTAAAGTTTCTTGTGGCTTTTCTGAAGCTACCTTTGGCTTTTCGCTTTCCTTTTTACGAAATAGTGGTGCTAGAATTAAGAACTTTTTTTTTTATCATCACTTTTTGCAGCAGTAAGACTGGCCAACTGCATTAAAGCGATTTCTACCGTTAATCTAGGATTTTTAGAATTTTTGTAATTAATATCTGCGTGATTACAGATTTCTATAGCATCTATGAGTTGCTGTGCACTCCAGTTTTTGCTCTGTTCAGAAAACTTCTGTTTCGTGTTCTCACCTACTTCTATTAGAGCAAGTGTAGAAGCATTCTGTGCCATCATTAAATCACGGAAATGACTTCCTAATCCGCCAATGAATAAATGTGGGTCAAAACCTTTTTTAACAATATCATTAAAAGCAGTAAGGATTCCCGGAATGTTATTTTCTTTTGCTAAATCTACAATTTTCAAATATTGATCGTAATCTAGAATATTGAGAACTTCTGCAGCTTTAGCAAGCGTAATATTTTTTTGAGTAAAAGTAGTAAGTCTATCAAAGATAGAAAGTGCATCTCTCAATGCTCCATCTGCTTTTTGAGCAATTAAGAACAATGCGTCGTCTTCGTAATTTACGCCTTCTTTTTCTGCAATTTTTCTAAGATGTTCCTGTATATCTTCGATGGTGATTCTTTTGAAATCATAAATCTGACATCTTGATAAAATGGTAGGAATAATCTTATGTTTTTCGGTAGTTGCTAAAATAAAAATAGCGTGAGCTGGTGGTTCTTCTAATGTTTTAAGAAAAGCATTAAATGCCGCTGTAGAAAGCATATGAACCTCGTCTATAATATAAATTTTATATTTCCCAACTTGTGGAGCAAAACGAACTTGGTCTGTTAAGTCTCTGATATCATCTACTGAGTTATTAGAAGCAGCATCTAATTCAAAGATATTATATGCAAATCCGTCTTCTGAGGTAGAACCATCTTTTTCGTTAATTTTTCTAGCCAAAATTCTAGCACAAGTAGTCTTCCCTACGCCTCTTGGTCCGCAGAAAAGCAATGCTTGAGCTAACTGACTGTTTTCTATGGCATGTTCTAAGGTATCTGTAACGTGAGATTGCCCTACAACAGTGTCAAACTCTTGCGGACGATATTTTCTTGCGGATACGATAAAATTTTCCATTGGTCAAAAATAGGGAAATAAATGAAATTTTAAAAATTAAAATGACAAAGTTTTTCAAAAAAAACCGCCGTAAAAAATACGACGGTTAGATTTTTATTTACAACATTGGAAATGTTCGGTTTCACAATTTTTTCCTTGAGTGGAACATTCTTTCATACATTCTGTATTACAATTAATCATAGAAACGGATTTCTTTTGAGAGGCAGAAATCATGGTTTCTATCTTATGTTGTCTGTCTTTTTCAATTTTTTCAGCAAACATAGAAGCTAGTGTAGGAGCAATAACCAATGAAACAATTGACATTAACTTAATTAAAATATTCATTGAAGGTCCAGAAGTATCTTTAAATGGATCTCCTACTGTATCTCCAGTTACTGAAGCTTTGTGCATTTCAGAACCTTTGTAATATGTTTCACCATTTACATCAACTCCTTTTTCAAAAGATTTTTTCGCATTATCCCAAGCTCCACCAGCGTTATTTTGGAACATTCCTAATAAAACTCCACTTGCAGTAGCTCCTGCTAAAAAGCCTCCTAAAACTTCAGGTCCCCAAATAAAACCAACTAATAATGGCGTAACAATAGCAATAGAACCTGGTAATAACATTTTTTTGATAGAAGCATCCGTAGAAATAGCAACGCATTTATCATATTCTGGTTGCCCAGTTCCTTCTAAAATTCCTGGAATTTCTCTGAACTGTCTTCTTACTTCTTCTACCATTGCCATAGCCGCTTTTCCTACTGCATTAATAGCTAATGATGAGAAAATAAACGGAATCATTGCCCCAATAAAAAGCCCCGATAAAACATCTGCTTTATAAATATCAATACCATCAATTCCTGCAATTCCAACAAATGCTGCAAATAGTGCTAAAGCTGTAAGTGCCGCTGAAGCAATTGCAAATCCTTTTCCAGTAGCTGCAGTAGTATTTCCTACAGCATCTAAAATATCTGTTTTTTCTCTAACACTTTTTGGCAATTCACTCATTTCTGCAATTCCACCTGCATTGTCTGCAATTGGTCCGAAAGCATCAATCGCTAATTGCATAGCAGTAGTTGCCATCATTCCAGCAGCAGCAATAGCTACTCCATATAAACCTGCACAAAGATAAGAACCCCAAATTCCCGCAGAAAGTACAATCATTGGCAATAATGTAGATTCCATTCCTACAGAAAGTCCGCCAATAATATTAGTAGCGTGACCAGTAGAAGATTGTTTCACAATACTTGTTACAGGTCTTTTTCCCATAGCGGTGTAATATTCAGTAATGATAGACATCAATGTTCCTACTACTAAACCTACCATAATCGCTCCAAAAACACCCATTCTGGTAAACTCAAAACCTCTTAATGTCATATTCTCAGGAAGAATGAAATTCACTAAAAAATAAGAAGCAACTGCAGTAAGAATAATACTTCCCCAGTTCCCCATGTTTAATGCTTTTTGAACTTTAGCAGTGGTATCTTCTGTTTTATCTGAAATTTTAACAAAGAAAGTTCCTATAATTGAAAATACAATTCCAGTTCCTGCAATAAGCATTGGTAAAAGAATTGGCGCAAAACCTCCATAATTATCTACCGATAAAGTTTCTCTACCCAAAACCATCGTTGCTAAAACAGTAGCCACATAAGAGCCAAATAAATCTGCTCCCATTCCTGCAACATCTCCCACATTATCTCCTACATTATCCGCAATCGTAGCTGGATTTCTAGGATCATCTTCAGGAATACCGGCTTCTACTTTTCCTACTAAATCTGCTCCTACATCTGCTGCTTTGGTATAAATACCACCACCAACTCTTGCAAACAAAGCAATAGATTCTGCTCCCAAAGAAAAACCAGTCAATATTTCGATGGCTCTTTCCATTTCGTGGGAATCTACGTTGGCTTCTGGCGCGAAAATTTGTTTAATAATTAAGAATAAAGAACCTAAGCCTAAAACAGCAAGACCTGCAACTCCCATTCCCATTACAGAACCTCCAGTAAAAGAAACTTTAAGCGCTTGAGCTAATGAAGTTTTAGCTGCTTCTGCAGTTCTTACATTTGATTTAGTTGCGATTTTCATTCCTATATAACCTGCTGTTGCCGAAAAAACAGCTCCTACAGCAAATGCTATTCCTATACTCCAATGAGAATTAGCATTGCTAAATCCCATAATTCCCAATAATATACCTACCACAATTACAAAATAAGTAAGGATACGATATTCAGCTTTTAGAAAAGCCATCGCTCCATCTGCAATATGACCACTAATGGTTTTCATTCTGTCATTACCTGCTGGTTGCTTACTTACCCAAGAACTTTGAACGAAGGTGTAAAGTAAGGCTATGACACCAAAAAGAGGTACTAAATAAAATAGTAAATTCATAGAATATTAATTTTTGTTAACAATTGATGGGACTAATATAGTAAAAACAATAACACAAAAAACAAATTTAGATTTAAGATTTTTTAAGTTATGATTTATATCGTAAAGTACTGAAAATAAAACAAAAAAATCTAGCGAATATTCGCTAGATTTTGTAAATTTACTCAAATTTCGGCTTTTACATAATTCCCCCGAATTTGTCAGAATAATCTTTTTGTGAAGCTACAATTACTTCTTTAGCATGTTCAGCTCCGTATATTTCTTCAATTCTACAAGTTGCTTCTTCGTAAGGAAGATTTTTGTAAGTTAAGAAGTAATGTTTTAGTCTGAAAACTTCAGCTTGTGGCAATTCAGAAATATCTCTGATATGACCATATACTTGATCTCCTACCATTACCGCTACGATTTTATCATCTGCTTCACCTTTGTCAATCATTTTAAAACCGCCAACCGGAATCGCATCCATCAATAAACCTCCAGAATGAATATTGTGTGAACTTAACACTAAAATATCCAAAGGATCGTGGTCACCTTCTGAAACATCTACTGCTCCTTCTCTAATCGCTAATTTTTTAACTTCTTCGTGGCAATACGTTCTAGGAATAAAACCGTACAATGCTGGAATAATATTCGAAAATTTCTGTGGTCTGTCTACTTTTAAATATCCACTTTTTTTGTCTACTTCATACTTAATTGTATCTGCTGGAACTATTTCTATGAAAGTAGTTACCACATTTGGAGCATCATCTCCTGCAGAAACTCCATGCCATGGATGTGCTTTAAAATTTGGAATCATAATTATACTTGTTTCTAATTTTTACAAAGTTAAGATAATAAAATGGCATCTTTTCTTAAATCTTCTATAGTGTTTGCTATAAAATCTTCGCCATTTACATAATTCATTAAAAATATGGTTTTGAAATCTTGTAAACTTGCAGTATTACTAAGACTTTCGTAAGTTTTTCTCATCAACTGAATTACATTATTCTTAGATGCTACAACATTCTCCCAAGAATTTCTAGAAATATACAATTGCTGAGAACTGTTATACTCAAATTCTTCTGTAATATTCTTTTCTAAAAGATAAATAAACTCATGAATCGCTAAGTCTTTATCAAACTTATTGACCAAATTCGATGGTTTTATTCTTTCTAAAAAAAGCGTCATTCTTTCGTAGGCTTGCATTTTTAAATCTCCATTTGCTTTTACCGCTAAAAGTTTTAATTCTTTGTTTTTCAGATTAATATAAGTAAAAACAAATTGTCTCAATAAAAAAATTATTGGGAGCGCAATGATTAATGCAAAAGCATAAGGAAGCATGTTTTCAAAATTCATTTTACGAAAAATTGAGGGTGCAAAGATAGGAATAATTATTATCTAATAAAATACGATTTAAGTAACTGAATCTTAGAGTTTTCTACGAAGGCGTAATTTTCTTCTGTCGCGCCAAAACGCCTATAAAATTCTGCAATTTCAGAAATATTACTTCCATGAAAGTTAAAATCCTTTTTTTCGATGTTTTTTCTGAAAATTTGATCAAGAATAATAGACGATAGATTGTACTTAGAAAATTTCTTATCATTAATAAAATTAACCAAAAAATCTTCATTTTCAGATTCTATTAGATACGCTTGTGAAGCCAATTCTCCTTCAAAATACAATTCATATACATTCAAAAGATTTTGGCTCAAAAAGTTTTTCATATTTTCAAAAGCTCGCTTTTTCAAAGAAAAATTTGAGAAACCAATCACATTTTCACTAAAAAATGATTCAGAATGATTCAGATTTTCGGCTTCCGTAAATTTTATTTTATCCTGTAAAGCATCTGTAATTCTTACGTTTCTTCTTCTGTGAATAGAATATTTCTTTTTGATACTTTCGTAATCTTCAGCAAATAATTTATAGTTTTTTCTAGTTTTTAAAAGAGTTGTAAACTCATTTTTGGCATTAAAAGCATAGTAAAACACTTTATAATTTTTCTGAAAAAATTTTAAAAACGATTCATTTAATTCAAGGTTATCTTTTTCTGAAAAAATGCCTAATTGTTGAGTTTGCAAAGGCATTACCACAAAGTTAAACCCCCATTTTTTCGCTAAAGGAATGGGCATTACTGCTTCGTAATCATTATCAACAAGAATTTCCCATTTTCTACCAATTAAAGCATCTAAATATTTTTTATCGGCAAAGAAAATGTGTTGTTCAGACTTCTCTAAACAATTTTGATATTTCTGCCAATCTATTTCTTCATATTTCAGTCGCTTTATCATAATAAACCTGCTTCTGCGAAACTGTAAAATGAATTTTCGCCAATGATAATATGGTCAAGCAATTTAATATCTAAAATTTCGCCAGCGTGTTGAATATTTTTAGTCATTCTAATGTCTGCTTCGCTTGGTTTTAGAACACCTGTTGGATGATTATGCGCCACAATTATATTCGTTGAAAAATTTTCTAAAGCTTCTTTAAAGAGCACTCTCACATCTACATGAGTTACAGAAATTCCGCCTTTTGAAATTTGAGTTTTTTTAATCAGTTGATTTTTCTGGTTCAAGAAAATTACCCAAAACTCTTCTGTCCTGAGGTCGGAAAGATGTGGCAAAAGTATTTTATAAGCTTGTTCCGAACTTTTGATAATCAATTTTTCAGGAATTTCTTGCGATGCTTTTCTTCTGCCAATTTCCAGCGCTGTAGCAATAGAAATGGCTTTTGCTTCGCCAATTCCTTTGAATTTCATCAAATCTTTTATGGAAAGTAAACTGAGATTTTGCCAATTATTATCTACACTTTTCAAAATTTTCTGAGCGAGTTCTACCGCAGATTCTTCTGTATTTCCACTTCCTAAAATAATGGCCAATAATTCTGAATCTGAAAGCGCAGATTTACCCTTCAAAAGAAATTTTTCTCTTGGTCTGTCATCTTCTGAAAGGAATTTTATCGACATTATTTTAGCTTTAGATAAACTTTACTCTTTTTACTTTTTACTTGGCTATTTTATAAAATAAGTCCGTCTTTCATGACTAATTTTCTATCGGTACTTTCTGCCAGTTCTTTATTGTGTGTTACAATCACAAAAGTCTGATTATATCTGTCTCTTAAATCAAAAAAAAGTTGATGCAGCGCATCTGCATTTTTGGAATCTAAATTACCAGTGGGTTCGTCTGCAAAAATAATTTTCGGAGAATTGATTAAAGCTCTGGCTACGGCTACACGCTGCGCTTCACCACCAGAAAGTTCTTTTGGTTTATGTTGAATTCTATGCGCAATGTGTAATTCTTCGAACAAAAGAAATGCTTTGTCCATAGATTCTTTTTCGTTTTTCCCAGAAATTCTCGTTGGCATCAAAACATTTTCTAAAGCTGTAAATTCTGGCAATAACTGATGATGCTGAAATACGAATCCTATGTTTTCATTTCTAAATTTAGAAATTTCTCTGTCGTTCATTTTTAGGAATGATTGCTCACCAATTGTTAATTCAGTTCCGTACTTATCAATATGTGAAGGCAAATCTAAAGTTCCCAGAATGTGTAGCAAAGTAGATTTACCAGCTCCTGATTCTCCAACAATGGAAACAATTTCGCCTGTTTTTATTTCTAAATCTACTCCTTTTAGAACTTCTAAATCACCGTAAGATTTGTGAATGTTTTTCGCTTTAATCATAGTTCAAAAATAGTAAATTGATTTTAGATTTTAGATTTTAGATTTTAGATTTTTTAAAATTTTTAAAATATGGATGCTTTTATAATTTCAAAGAGAAATGAAAATGAAAGATTTAATAAAAAAATACTTTCGCGTAAGTGATTGTAGCGTAAATCCCGCAATGAAATGGCGCGAGCGAAGCGAGCGTAAATGAATGAGGAATTGCCAATAATATTTTTAATATTTTGAAAGGAATTGGCGAATTTCGTTCCTTAATTTGCAGCGAAAAGCACGGTCTTGTTATAAAATAACTTGGGAATTGCAATGGATTTTATAACAAGATACGCCAAAATAAAAATCCTTTCAAAAAATGAAAGGATTTTTAATATATAAAATTGTAAAATTTTACAATAACATAGTCAACGGACTTTCTAAATAAGTTTTAAGAGTCTGTAAGAATTGTGCACCTGTAGCGCCATCTACTACTCTATGGTCACAAGCTAAAGAAAGTTTCATAGTATTTCCTACCACGATTTGACCGCTTTTAACCACTGGTTTTTCAATAATTGCACCTACTGAAAGGATACAAGAATTCGGTTGGTTAATAATCGAAGTAAAGGTTTCGATTCCAAACATACCAAGGTTAGAGATAGAGAAAGTAGAACCTTCCATTTCATTCGCTTTAAGACCTTTTGATTTAGCTCTAGAAGCCATATCTTTTACAGATGCAGAAATTTGATTATAATTCATGTAATCTGCATTTTTAAGAACTGGAACTACTAAACCATCTGGAATTGCAACAGCTACACCTACGTTGATATTTCCGTGGTGAATAATTTTATCACCTGCCCAAGAAGAATTTACTTGTGGGTGCTTTCTCAATGCTAAAGCAGTAGCTTTAATCACCATATCATTGAAAGAAACCTTAGTATCTGGTAAACTATTCAGCTCTTTTCTAGCTTCGATAGCTTTGTCCATATTGATTTCTACCATTAAATAGTAGTGAGGTGCAGTAAATTTACTTTCAGAAAGTCTTTTGGCAATAATATTTCTTACTTGAGAGTTTACTGTTTCTGTAGTTTCTCCAGCAACGAAATTCATAGCCACTTGAGCGGCAGGAGCAGAAGCTACACTTGTAGAAACTGCAGCAGTTTGCTGAACTGGAGCTGCACTTGGTTGATAATTTTCAATATCTTTTTTAACGATTCTTCCGTTGTCTCCACTTCCTTTAACAGTTGAAATATCAATTCCTTTTTCTGAAGCCATTTTTTTAGCTAAAGGAGAGATATTAATTCTTCCGCCCGTAGAAGTTGTAGTAGAAACTGTAGCATTTAGAGCTGGTGCAGATTCTGTTTTTGGAGCTTCTGTAGCAACTGGAGCAGCAACTTTTCCGCCACCTGCAACAATTGCAGATACATCTGTTCCAGCAGGACCAATAATGGCTAAAATTTCATCAACATTCGTTGCATTTCCTTCTGAAACTCCTTGGTAAAGAAGCGTTCCTTTAAATTCTGATTCAAAATCTTGAACCGCTTTATCTGTTTCGATTTCTGCAAGAATATCCCCTTCTTTTACATCATCACCTACATTTTTGTGCCATTTAGCCACTTTTCCTTCAGTCATGGTATCAGAAAGTCTAGGCATAGTAATTACTTCTACACCTGCAGGAATCTCTGCTGAAACAGCCGAAACTTCTGGTGCAGAAACTGCAACTTCTTCTTTCTTTTCTTCTGCTTGAGGAACAGAATTACCTCCTGAAACTAAACCAGAAATATCTTCTCCGGCATTTCCTATAATTGCTAAAACGCTATCTACAGGAGAATTACTTCCTTCTTCTGTACCAATGTATAAAAGAGTACCGTTAAATTCTGATTCAAAATCTTGAACGGCTTTATCTGTTTCGATTTCGGCTAAAACATCGCCTTCTTTTACTGTATCACCTACTTTTTTATGCCATTTTGATACTTTTCCCTCGGTCATTGTATCAGAAAGTCTGGGCATTGTAATTACTTCAGCCATAATTTTTATATTGATTTGAGATTCGAGATTCGAGATTCGAGATTTAAAACTCAAAGAATTTCAAACTCAAATTTCAAATTTCAAATGAATTTAAAATTAATTTTCTAATTTATCTAAGAATGGATAGTTTGGTTCAGAATAAACATATTCATAAACTTTTTCTGCACTTGGATACGGAGACTCTTCTGCAAAAGCTTCGCATTCTTCTACGAACATTTTAGATTTTTCTTCGATAGCTTCTAATTCTTCTTCAGTAGCCCATTTGTTTTCTAAAATTCTGTTTTTAACTAAAACGATAGGGTCTTCTTCTTTTTTAAGAGCTACTTCTTCTTTAGTTCTATACGGTTCAGCATCTGACATAGAGTGACCTCTGAATCTGTAAGTTCTAGCTTCTATGAAAGTAGGTCCGTCTCCTCTTCTTGCTCTTTCTACAGCTTCATAAGCTACTTCTGCTACTTTTTCTGGGTCCATAGCATCTACCGGCATACAAGGCATTTCGTAACCTAAACCTAGTTTATAGATATCTTCATGGTTTGCAGTTCTAGAAACTGATGTTCCCATAGCGTATTGGTTATTTTCTACCACGAAAACTACTGGAAGCTTCCAGTTCATTGCCATGTTAAAGGTTTCGTGTAAAGCACCTTGTCTTACAGCTCCATCACCAAAATAACAAATGGTAACTCCACCTCTTTCAAAATACTTATCTGCAAATGCAATACCTGCTCCTAATGGAATCTGACCACCTACAATTCCGTGACCTCCATAAAATCTATGCTCTTTTGAGAAAATGTGCATAGAACCACCTAATCCGTTAGAAGTTCCCGTAGCTTTACCACATAATTCTGCCATAATTCTCTTAGGGTCTACTCCCATTGCCATAGGATGTACGTGACATCTGTATGCTGTAATCATAGCATCCTTAGTAAGATCCATCGCATGTACAAATCCTGCTGGAATTGCTTCTTGGCCATTGTATAAGTGTAAAAAACCTCTAATTTTTTGTTTTAGATAAAGAGAACGGCACTTGTCTTCAAACCTTCTCCACATTGTCATATCTGCATACCATTGCAAATAAACTTCTTTAGAAAACTCTTTCATTGATAAGTTTTAATTTGTTGATTTTTCAAAATTTAAAATGCCTTTAAAGAGCATTTTTCTGAATAATATGCAAAAATAGTAAAATTCTTTTGTTTATAAGAAAACTTATGTCACAAATAATGATGATATTTGTTTCTTTAAATATTATATTTTTGAAAAAACATTTATAAATCCATGTCTAAGAAAAATTTTTCTGCTGTTGTATTCCTTTCTAAAGTAATTTCTAACCTACTCAATCCACTTTTTTCGCTACTCATCTTCTTTATTTGTTTTGCATACGTAAAAATGACCTGGGAAGAATCTTTAATCAATATTTTATTGATGATTGCGTTAGTGGTTATTCCTATTTTTTCATGGATTGGCTGGAATGTAAAAAAAGGAAACTACACTAACATGGATGTTTCTGATCGAAAACAGAGAAACAGTCTTTATCTCTTTAATTTCATCATCATTGCCATTTATACTGGGGTTTTGTATTTTACAAAGCAAAGAACAGATTTACTTTTTATCATTGTTTTTTTATTCATTCTCATGCTGATTATGCACATCAGTAATTTTTTCATCAAAAGTTCTATGCACACCGCTTTTAATGTTTTTGTAACAGCGCTATTCTTTTCTTTGAATCCTATTTTGGGCATTATTTGGTTGATTTTAACTTCATTTGTTGCCATTTCTAGAATTATTCTGAAAAGACACACGCCAAAAGAAGTCATTATGGGAGCATTTATCGGAACGGTGGTTTCTTTAGCTTACTTATATTTTAATATTCAGACATTTCTATAATCTTAAAATTTTTACTACATTTATAATTCAATTTCAAGAATATGGAAAATCTAAAATCCTTGACTTCTGGCGAAGAACAAGTCATGAAAATCATTTGGAAACTTGGCCCTACTTATCTTAAAGACATCATGCTTGCTTTTCCCGAGCCAAAACCACACCAAAACACCGTTTCTACTTTTTTGAAAAATTTGGTTACCAAAAACTATCTAAAACCTGTTTCGGAAGGAAGAATTCATAAATATGAAATCTCTGTAACTCAGGAAAACTATAAAAAAACACTGTTAAAAAACTTCATTCTTAATTTTTACGATAATAATCCTAATGCTTTATTAGTGGACTTAATGAACGAAGGAATGGTTCAGCTTTCAGTGCCTGAAAAAGAAAAGGAAAAAGACAAAAAGAAGAAAAAGAAAAAGAAAAAATAATTCTGTTGGATAATGGATGTTATAGGTGAGAAGTTTATGAAATAGAGCACCCTTTTTCCAACTTCAAAGCATACATCATGATTACAAAATTTAAAGAAATCTGGGGGAAAACCGATGATATTATTCTAAGATATCCTATGGTTCTTACCGCAGCGCTTATTGCAGCTATTTCTGCGGTTGTTGCAATAGAAATTGACCACCAAGACAATCAGTTTTTGGTAACCAAATTGGCTTTTGCTGGATGTTTGGGAATTTCGCTAATGTTTGGCATCAAAATGCTCTCTCAAAGAATAGGCAAAGGTTTTCTTTTAGAAATTTTGGGAGCTGCATTTCTCTTTTGGTTTTATTTTTATTTGCCAAACTCCGAAAAGCAATTTACAGAAGTGAATGGTTTTGTGATTTTCGCATTGGTTATTTTATCACACTTATTCGTTTCATTTTCAGGATTTTTGAATAAAAAACCAGAACTTAATTTTTGGCAATTCAATAAAAATTTATTCATCAATATTTTCTTGACTGCCGTTTTCACAGGCGTTTTAGTTTTGGGAGTTGTTTTGGCGATTTTGGCGGTTGATAAATTATTTGACTTCAATTTTAATAATAATCTTTATCCTAAAACCATTCTGTTTTTAGCCATTTCAGGAAGCACTTTCATTTTTCTAATTTTTAACGACAAAGGAATTTTCCAACTCGAAAAAGACGGAAGCTACCCTCAAATCCTGAAATTTTTCACACAGTTTGTTCTTATTCCGCTATTATTAATCTATGTAACCATTTTATATTTCTACACAGGAAAAATATTGATTAAATGGGAATTACCACGAGGTTGGGTTTCTTATCTCATCTTAATTTATTCAGTGGTTGGAATTTTAGCCTTGCTTTTGGTTCATCCACTGAAAGAAGAATCTGCAAAATCTTGGGTAAAATTTTTCTCCAAAATTTTCTATTACACGCTTATTCCATTATTGGTATTACTGTTTGTAGCGATTTTTACCAGAATTTTAGAATATGGTTATACAGAACCGAGATATTTCGTTTTGTTATTGGCAATTTGGCTTACCACAGTCGTTTTTTATTTTATTTTTTACAAAAAAGCGACCATTAAATTTGTACCTATTTCACTGTTTATCTTCGGTGTATTTGCATTGATTTTTCCTTATGTTAATGCTTTTTCTACCGCTAAAAGAAGTCAGAAAACAGAATTACAACAAATTCTAACCAAAAACCAACTTTTAGAAAAAGGAAAAATTAATTTTGAAAAAGCGATTCAAGATTCAGTGGCTATTGAAATTGCTAATAAATTTCAATTTCTAAACGAAAGAAAACAACAGGCTTTTCTACTGAATTATATCCCAGAAACTCATTTTTCTAAATTCAAAAAGATATTTGAACAAGAAAGATATTTGGCTAATTCAGAAATAAGAATTTCTTTCAAAAACACCATTAAATCTAAAGAAAAGAATAATTACCAGAACGATTACCAAGTTGTGTTTTCTAACAAAAGAAATTATGACATTCAGAACTACGAAAAACTTATTGTTTTTAGCAATACTTATATTCAAAATGAAGAACATATTGACGATTATATGTTGCAAACTAGACCTGTCAAAGATGGTTATATTTTCTCAGGATATATCATTGATTTAGAATCACCTACCAAAGTTACACAATCTTATGATTTAACTCCATTTCTCAAAAAACAATTAGAAAAAGATAATGCAGACCAGCTCAATACTCCAATAGAAGAAATTTCTACAGAATTTGATTTGCACCAGTATCATTTCAAAGTATATTTTTCAGAAATCATCAATAACAAAGTCAGTAAAAAAGATAATATTTCTTTCAGAGACATGGTTATTTTAGTCAAGAAAAAATAATTCCTACTTACACCAATAAAAAAGCGACTCATTACTGAGTCGCTTCATTTTTTTCTTTGAAAAAAGATTGTTTACCAACGGCTTCCACCTCTATCGTTTCCACCTCTGTTATTTCCGTAACCACCTCTGTTTCCGTAACCACCACCTCTGTTGTTATCGAAACTTCTTCTTGGTTTTTCTTCTCTTGGTTTAGCTTCAGAAACGTTAAGTTCTTTTCCGTTAAATTCTTTACCGTTTAAAGCTTCAACTGCTTGTTGACCTTCTTCATCACTCATTTCTACGAATCCGAATCCTCTACTTCTACCTGTTTCTTTGTCTGTAATAATTTTGCACGAAGTAACTTCGCCAAATTCTGAAAATAAATCTTGTAACTGATAATCTTTAGTTACGTAATTGATGTTTGAAACAAAAATGTTCATTGTTAAAAAAAATTAAATTAAAATTGTCTTAAATGATTGAATTATAAAAGATGACAAAAAACGAATGAACATTATTTTGAAAAACATTTATAAGAAATCTTTCGCAAGATACAACAATAAATGATATAAACAATTTTTATTTTGGCGTGCCCTATTTCCCAAAGCCTAAATCCCTGTAAAATAGGTCGTTCTACGCTCACTCGCTTCCCGAAAATAGATTTTCGGGAGAGCTCAGACAAATCGCTTCGCACTCACGCAAACTCACGTTATAAAACACCACTCAACCTTTACCTTTACCTTTACCTTTACCTTTACCTAACTCTATGGCACTTTATGCCCCAAACTGGCTTCTAAAAGAGTAAACCAATCTTCTACAGTTAAATCTATTTCAAGAGATTTTTTAAGAGATTTTATACTTTCAGTTTTTGAAGTTCCAATAATCGGTAAAATTTTTGCAGGATGTTTTAGAAGAAATGCCACCAATAGTTGTGCTTCGTCTGCATTATACTTTTTTGACAAATCACCCAAAACCGACTTTATTCTCGCTGTTCTTTCAGAATCTTCTGCGAAATAACTTCCCATCACACTCCAAGCCATAGGTTGCAACTTTTTCATCATCATTTGATCAATCGTTCCATCATAAAAAGCTTTGGTTTCCGTCAAAGAAACTTCTACTTGATTAGTCACCAATTGCGGAAAAAATTTAGAAATTAAATCAAACTGAGTCACAGAAAAATTACTCACCCCGAAATCTCTCACTTTTCCAGAACTTCTTAAAATCCCAAATGCAGCGGCTATTTCTTCAGGATTCATGAGTGGGGATGGTCTGTGTAACAATAAGAAATCTATATAATCTGTTTTTAGATTTTTCAAACTCTCATCTACCTGATTTAGAATATATTCCTTAGAATAATTATAGTATTTCAGCGGAAAATTCTTCTTTTCAGAAGGCATACAAATTCCACATTTAGTAATCAACTGAATTTTTTCACGCTCAATTTTCATCTCAGAAAAAGCTTTTCCGAACAACTCTTCTGTAGTATAACCACCATAAATATCTGCGTGATCAAAAGTAGACAAACCTTCTTCCAATGAAGTATCAATTAAATTTTGCACCTCTTTTTCAGAATGATTAGCTCCCCAAATTCCCCATCGCATTACCCCAATGATAATTTTTGAAAAATCCATAATCTTAATTTTTATCAAAGATAAGAAAACTACAAGTTCTAAAAGTTGTATTTTTGTGAATATATGATGACTATTCACATTAAAAATATGGTTTGTAACCGCTGTATCACTGCAGTGGAAGACGTCTTCCGAAATTCTGAAATTAATTTCGTTTCAGTGAATTTGGGTTGGGTGGATGTTTCTACAGAAATTTCAAAAAATCAGCTTGAAAAACTCCACGAAAACCTAAAAAAAATAGGTTTTGAAATTCTAGAAGATGCTTCACAAAAACAAATCGAAAACATCAAAAAACTGATTTTAGAAAAAGTTCAAAATCTGGATATTAATGAAGATTTCTTGCTTTCTAAATACCTTTCCGAGCAACTCCACAAAGAATACAGCAGTATTTCTAAGGTTTTTTCACAAACAGAAAACATTACTTTAGAACAATATTTCATTCTTCAAAAAATTGAAAAAGTAAAGGAGCTTTTGATTTATCGAGAACTCACGCTTTCTCAGATTGCAGACAAACTAGGTTATAAAACAGTTCAACATCTTTCTCAACAGTTCAAAAAAATCACAGGATTTTCGCCATCACAATTTCAGGAACTCAAAGAAAAAAAGAGACGTCCTATTGATTTGATTTAAAATTTTCATTTGCCAAAATCTTAAAAATCTAAATTTCATAACATTCTGCCAAGATTTGATAATGGTTTTTATTTTATTAATTTTGAAATTTGTATCAAAATTAAGAAAGATGAATACTAAAAAATATAACGTTCTGGGAATGTCTTGCGAAGGCTGTCAGAAAAAAATTTCTTCTGCTTTAAATAATATTGAAGGAATAAAAGCCGATGTAAATCTCGCAGGAAATTTCGTTGAAATCACTTCTGAACAAGAAATCGACCTAGAAAAACTTAATTCTGAGCTTAAAAATGCAGGAAACTACGTTTTAGAAGACCCAGAAAAACCAAAATCTACAGAATTTATTCCACCTCAAGACAGAGTTTCTATAAGTTCGGTTTATTATTGCCCGATGGAATGCGAAGGCGACAAAGTCTATTTCGTGCAAGGTAAACGTTGCCCAGTTTGCAATATGTACTGCGTTCCTATTGAAGAAAAAGAAGAAAATCGCAAGAAAGGAATTCATCAACATCACCACGAAACCAAACATGAGCATCATGTAGAAACTTTTTCAGAAAAATTAGGAGAATATTATTGTCCGATGTTTTGTGAAGGAGATAAAACCTATCCCGAAAATGTAGGCTGCCCAGTTTGCGGTATGGATTTGGTGAAAATCACTGGAAATGATGATGAATCTGAAGACGATACCTATAAAAATTTGAAAAAGAAATTCTGGATTTCGGTTGCTTTTACGCTTCCCGTTTTCCTATTATCAATGGGCGGAATGTTTTTTGAATTTCCTTTTAGTTCAAGAGTTTCTGGAATTTTACAATTAATTTTCACCCTTCCAGTCGTGTTTTTCACGGGTTGGTTTTTATTTAAAAGAGCTTGGATTTCTTTTAAATCATGGAATCTCAATATGTTTTCACTGATTGGTTTAGGAGCAAGTGCAGCTTTTGTTTACAGCATTTTTGCACTCACTTTTCCGAGTTTAATTCCGCATGAATTTATGCAAAATCATCACGAAGTTCCGCTGTATTTCGAAGCAGTTGCAGTAATTTTAACTTTGGTGATTTTTGGACAAATGTTGGAAGCAAAAGCCCATCAAAAAACAGGAAATGCGATCAAAGAACTCATGAATTTGTCTCCAAAAGAAGCACATCTCATTCAAAATAATTCAGAAAAAAATATTCCGATTTCTGAAGTAAAAATTGGAGATATTTTAAAAGTAAAACCAGGAGAAAAAATTCCAGTTGACGGAGAAATCATCGAAGGAAATACCACGATAGACGAAAGCATGATTACTGGAGAACCTATTCCTGCTGAGAAAAAATTAGGCGACAAAGTAACTTCTGGAACCATCAACGGAAACCAAGTTTTCCTCATGAAAACTGAGAAAATTGGCAAAGACACCCTACTTTCTCAAATTATAGAAATGGTAAATTCTGCAAGCAGAAGTAAAGCACCAATCCAAAAACTCACAGATAAAGTTTCTAAAATTTTTGTTCCAGTTGTGATTGCTATTTCAGTATTAACTTTCATTTTCTGGTACTTTTTCGGTGGAGAAAATCGTGCGATTTTTGCTTTGGTGAATGCTTTAGCGGTTTTAATTGTAGCTTGTCCTTGCGCTCTTGGCTTGGCAACGCCAATGTCTGTAATGGTGGGAATTGGAAAAGGTGCAAGAAACGGAATTTTGATTAAAAATGCCGAAGCTTTGGAAGAAATGGAGAAAGTAAACGTGATTATTACTGATAAAACAGGAACTTTAACCGAAGGTAAACCGTCTTTAACTCAAATTTTATCAGAAAATATTCCAGAAAATGAAGCATTACAATTGGCTGCTTCTCTCAATAAAAACTCTGAACATCCACTTTCACAAGCAGTTTTAAATAAAGCTAAATTCTTCGACTCCGCTCAGAATGACAATTTAAAAGAGGTTAAAAACTTTGAAAATATTTCAGGTAGAGGAATTTTAGGAGAAATTGATGGCCAAAAATTGTTCCTTGGAAATATTCATTTTCTTAAAGAAAATCACTTTGAAATTTCTGAAAATCTACTTCAAAAAGCACAAATTTTAGAAAACGAAGCCAATACTGTTTCATATTTAACGATTGACGGAAAAGCAGTTGCTGTTTTTGGCTTTAAAGATAAAATCAAAGAAAATGCAAAATCTGCCATCAAATCTTTACAAAATAAAGGCATTGAAGTTATCATGATGACGGGCGATAATGAAGCCACTGCAAAACACGTTGCAGAAAATTTGGGCATCAAAAAATATTTTGCGAATTGTCTTCCTCAAGACAAAATAAACGAGGTTAAAAACCTCCAAACTCAAGGAAAAATTGTAGCCATGACTGGCGATGGAATCAATGACGCTCCTGCTCTTGCACAAGCCAACGTAGGAATTGCAATGGGAACAGGAACCGATATCGCGATGAATTCTGCAGAAATAACTTTATTGAAAGGAGATATTTCTGGCGTAGCAAAATCTAAAATTTTGAGTGAAAAAATGATGAAAAACGTAAAAGAAAACTTGTTTTTTGCTTTTGCCTACAACACACTCGGAATTCCGATTGCTGCAGGTTTACTCTACCCTATTTTTGGCGTTTTATTGTCTCCAATGTTTGCTGCTGCTGCTATGAGTTTTTCTTCCGTTTCCGTGATTGCTAATTCTCTGAGATTGAACAAAGTGAAATTGAAAATTTAAGTTGATTTTTTAGACGAAAAATGTATCTTTGAGATAAATAATATCTCGAATGAAAAGAAAACTTTTATCACTGCTTTCTGTGGCTTCATTATTCTTAATGAAAGCTCAAAATACAGATTACAACAAAGATTTTAAATTCTTAGAATATGATATTGAAAAGCTTCAAAAAGGCTATCAAAACAAAGAATATAAAATTTCAGAAGTTGTAAAATCTTATTTGGAAAGAATAGAAAAAGTGGACAAAAACGGAGCAAAACTCAATGCTGTAATTACGGTAAATCCTGATGCAATGAAGATTGCAGATAGTCTAGACCAAGTTCCTTTGCAATTAAGAAAAGGTGCACTTTTTGGCGTTCCTGTTTTGCTGAAAGATAATATTGATACCAAAGACAAAATGCCTAATACAGCAGGTTCTTTGGCAATGAAAGATTCTTTTCCGCTGCATGATGCATTTTTAGTTGAAAAATTAAGAAAATCAGGTGCCATTATCATCGGGAAAACCAATCTTTCGGAATGGGCGAATTTCCGTGGAATGATGTCTGTTTCTGGTTGGAGTGGAAATGGTGGTTTAACTAAAAATCCGTATGATTTAACGAGAAATACTTGTGGTTCTAGTGCAGGTTCAGGTGCTGCCATTTCTGCAAATTTGGGAATTTTCGCGATTGGAACGGAAACCAACGGTTCTATTATTTGTCCGAGTAGCGTTAACGGAATTGTAGGTTTAAAACCTACGGTTGGATTAGTGAGCAGAAGCGGAATTATCCCGATTTCTGTTTCGCAAGATACAGCAGGACCAATGACGAGAACGGTGAAAGACGCTGCGATTGCTCTTGGCGTTTTGACAGGTGTTGACGAAAAAGATGCGCAAACTTTAGCTTCCAAAAATATCGCAAAAACAGATTATACTTCTTTCTTAAAACTAGACGGTCTAAAAGGAAAACGAATTGGCTATTCTAAAAAATCAAGTGGAAATGTAAAAGTAGATGCTCTATTTCAAGAAAATTTGAAATTTTTGGAGAAAGAAGGCGCTATTTTAGTTGAAATTTCTGAAGAGCCCGTTTCAAATGAAATTCAGGAAAAATCTTTTGATTTGATGATTTTGGAATACAAAGATGGCCTGAATAATTATTTCAAATCTTTAGGACCAAATGCTAAAATAAAATCGGTAGAAGAATTGATTGCATTCAACAAAAACAATCCTGAAGAAATGAAATATTTCAAACAAGAATTTCTTGAAATGACGCAGGCTACCAAAGGAATGCAAGATGAAAATTACACCAAATTATTAAAAGAAATTCAAGAAGGAAGTCGAAAAAATGGAATTGATGCCACATTGAAAAAGTACAAATTAGACGCTCTTATCGCTGCTTCTACCAGTCCAGCTTGGAAAACGGATATGGTAAATGGCGACAATTATATTTTTGAAGGTTCTGGCGCTGCTGCGATTGCTGGTTATCCTAGCATTACCGTTCCTATGGGAAATATTGATGGATTACCGGTTGGAATTTTGTTTTACGCAGAAGCTTGGAGCGAAGGAAAACTCATCAACATGGCGTATACTTTTGAGCAAAAAAATCCACAGAGATTAGTTCCACAGTTTAAAAATTAGAAAAATGTCTGATATTCAAAAATATAATCCTGAGCAATTAATGAACAAACTCATCTCTCATGAGTTTCCTGAAGTTTTGGAAAAATATTCCGAAAATGATTTAGAAAATCATCTCGCCGTTTATATTAATGAATTGATAGACAAAGATTTCAATAAATTAGTCAACTTATTATACCGAATTGACATCAGCGAACAAAAACTGAAAATTGCCCTTCAAAATGAAGACAAAACCATCAGTTCTGGAAAAACCATTGCCAAATTAATTATCGAAAGACAACTTCAAAAACTAGAATTTAGAAAGAAATTCAGTAAGAAAAAAATTGACTAATGAAAAAGAAACTCGTCGTTTTATCTGGTGCAGGAATTTCGGCAGAAAGCGGAATTTCTACTTTTAGAGATTCTAACGGACTTTGGGAAAATCACAGAATAGAAGATGTGGCTTCGCCAGAAGGTTTTGCCAGAAATCCGCAATTGGTTTTAGATTTTTACAATTTGAGACGAAGACAACTGAAAGAAGTAAAACCCAATCTCGCTCACGAAATTCTTGCAGATTTAGAACAACATTTTGACGTACACATCATCACTCAAAATGTAGATGATTTGCACGAAAGAGCGGGTTCTAAAAAAGTCATTCATTTACATGGAGAATTGAAAAAAGTACGTTCGGTAAATGATGAAACCAAAATTTATGATTGGGAAAATGACTGTAATTTAGGTGATTTAGATGAATTGGGAAACCAACTTCGTCCGCATATTGTTTGGTTCGGTGAAATGGTTCCAGAAATGGAAAATGCGGCAGAAATCGCTTCTGAAGCGGATATATTTATCGTGATAGGAACTTCTTTGCAAGTTTATCCAGCTGCTGGATTGATACATTACGTTCCTAAGAATTGTGAAATTTTTGTGATTGATCCACATTTAGAAAACCAGTTCACCAAACATGAAAATTTCTTGAAAACATCTGCAACAGAAGGAATGAAAATTTTGAGAGAGAGACTTTTATATTAATTTTGATTGAAAAAACTCTAAAATCTCCAACGGATTTTCTTTTTTCTGGAAAATTTCAATTTCTACATTTCCTCTTTTAACTGAAACTGAAGCAATGTTTTCCTTTTTCATAAAATTAAAAATTTCTGCAATTTTTTGCTCAGAAAAATTTTGAAATTTCACAAAATATGGAGTATCAAATTGCTTTTTCAAGTCAGAAGACATTAGGAATCTTTTCAATTTTGATTTTTCAATATGAATTTGAATTCTATTATTGATCAAATGAAAGTTAATCGTAATACAATAATTATGATGAGTATTAGTGCCTTTACTTGTGAAATGAGTTTTTATGAATGAAAAATTAGCTTGTGTATAATCATTATTTCTGGCCACTATATTATAACCAAAACTATTACACTCTCCTTCTAATTTAAAATCTTTTAATTGCTCTTTAATTTTTAAAATATAATCTTTATTTCGTTTAAAATAAATAGAAGAATTCTCCTCGAAATGTATCATTTATTAGTTTTTGTTAAAAATACAATTTTTTCTTTAACCAAAGACTTGCTTTCACCAATAAAATAAGCACTGGTACTTCTATGAGTGGACCAATTACTCCTGCAAAAGCTTCTTTGGAATGAATCCCAAAAACGGCAATGGCAACAGCAATCGCGAGTTCAAAATTATTTCCAGTGGCGGTGAAAGAAACCGATGCATTTTTATCATAATCTATTCCTAATTTACGATTGATAAAGAAACTGGTGAAAAACATCAAAACAAAATAAATCACCAATGGAATCGCTATTTTAAGCACATCAAAAGGTAATTCTATAATTTTGTCGCCTTTTAAACTGAACATCACCACAATCGTAAACAGCAATGCATATAACGTAATTGGCGAAATTTTCGGAACGAAAACTCTATTATACCACTCTTTTCCTTTTTGCTGAATCAAGAAATATCTCGTCAAAAATCCTGCAACAAAAGGAATTCCCAAATAAATGGCAACACTTATCGCTACATCTTTCATGGGAACTGAGATTTCAAAATCTCCAAAACCTAAATATTGCGGTAAAAAATTAATAAATAACCAAGCGTAAAAACTGTACGTAAACACTTGAAAAATGCTATTTAACGCCACCAACATTGCAGCATATTCACGATTTCCAGAAGCCAAATCATTCCAAACAATAACCATTGCGATACATCTTGCCAAACCAATTAAAATCAGCCCGACCATATAATTGGGTTCGTCTTTTAGGAAAATAATAGCCAAAACAAACATCAAAATCGGACCAATAATCCAATTAAGAAACAAAGAAACTCCCATCGTTTTACGGTCTTTAAAAGCCATAGGTAAAAGACTATAATCTACTTTAGCTAACGGTGGAAACATCATCAGAATCAAACCAATCGCTAATGGAATATTAGTGGTTCCACTAGAAAATTGATTGATGGTTTCTGGAATTGCTGGAATAAATTTTCCGAGCAAAACTCCAAAAATCATTGCTGAAAAAATCCATAATGTTAAAAATCTGTCGAGAAATTTTAGTTTGGGTTTCATGCTAATTTTATGAGTTTGATTTATGATTTTCTTATATTTTCAAAAATAAATTTCATTTCTGTAGCGATTTCTAAACTTATGTTGAAATATGTTTCGTTCATTTCAGGCGTTCCATCAGATTTTTTAGGATCTTCGTATTTTATTGGAATTCTAGCTTCTGCTCCGTAAACAATTGGACAATTTTCGTCTGCAGAATCACACGTGAGAATGGCGGCAAATGCTGACTTCGGGTTAAAATCATCATCATATTTTTTAGAAAAACAAATCACCGCATGTTCATTTTCGGCAAATTTTACAGCATAAACAGGATTCTCAGTTTCTGATAATTTTAAAATTTCAAAACCTTGATTTGCAAGCGTTTCTACGACTTTCGGAAACATGGCTGTCGCTTCTGTTCCACCAGAATAGCAAAAAACATTTTCAATGTGATAAAAATTCGCCATTGTTTGTGCCCAAATCTGTGAAAGATGACTCCTTCTGGAATTATGAGTACAAATAAAATTTAATCTAACTTCTTCATTTTTAGATATTTTAGAAGAGATAAATTCAATTAAAGGTTGAAGGATTATTTTTCGTTCCTCCGAAATCCTTTCCGTGGAAAGTTGAGCAATTATTTCTCTAATTTTTAAGTTCATAATTTTAATTTGGATAAAAAACTACTTATTTCTTTCGGAATTCACAGAAAATAAAGTTTTGAGTAGTTTCAAAAGGTGTTTTATGTGCTTCTTCAAAACTATTTAAAAGCGAAAAATCATTTCCGAAAATTTTCAAGAATTTCTCTTTGCTGTATTGCGTAATTTCTAAACCACTACATTTTAGAGGTCCTGATTCTGAAAAAGTTCCCACAAAATAGAGTCCGTTTCGTTCTAAAATATCACTCAACAAAGTAGCATATTTTTGAATATCTTCTTCTTTGGTCAAAAAATGAAAACTTGCTCTGTCATGTATCACGTCAAACTTTTCTATTGAAGAAAAATCTAAAATATCAGACACTACAAAACGTACTTTTTCTGCTTTTTCGCCCAATCTTTTCTTGATTCTTTCTATTGCATTTTCTGAAATATCAAGTAAAGTAAGACTTTCATAACCTTGCTCTAAAAGATTGTCAATCAAATAACTATCACCGCCACCAATTTCTAAAATCTTGGCAGTTTTTTGAATGTTATTTCTTTCAAAAAATTGTAGAGAAGTTTCAGGTTTTTCTTGATACCAACTTACTTCTGTTTCGCTTTTGGTGGCGAAAACATTTTCCCAATGTTGCTTTTTATCAAACTCCATGTTTTAAATTTTTTAACAACAACCAGAATTTGGAGTACAACAACCCACTAGTTTTTCTGCGTAAACCGTGATGCTGTAAATTCTGGTGGTAGAATCTTTATATTGTTGAATTTCTTCTTCGTTCAGATAATTTTTCAGAATATCATCTGGAACGATAATCGGTTTTTTCTTCTGTAAAGTAATGTTTTTGAAACCAGAATTTTCGATAATTTTCAAATAATCTTCCATTTGAATTGCCGAAGCAACACAACCAGCATACATTTCTGCAGCATTTTTAATTTTTTCTGGTAAATCTCCCACCAAAACAATATCCGAAATCGAAAAATGACCAGTTGGTTTCAAAATTCTTTGAACTTCTGCAAAAGCTTTCGGTTTGTTAGGAACCAAATTCATTACGCAATTACTCACTACAACATCGGCAACATTGCTCATCAAAGGAATATTTTCGATGTCTCCCAAACGGAATTCTACATTATTGAAACCTAATTTATCTGCATTATTTCTTGCTTTTTCTATCATTTCAGGAGTGAAATCTATTCCCACCACTTTTCCAGATTCGCCAGTTTCTGCACGCGCTACGAAACAATCGTTTCCTGCTCCACTTCCTAAATCTACTACGTAATCGCCTTTTTTAATTTTGGCAAATTCTGTTGGCAAACCACAACCTAATTTAAGGTCTGCATCTGGATTATAACCTTCTAAATGGTCATAATCATCCGTCATAATATTGTACACTTCTGTACTGCAACCACCGCTTCCACAGCAAGATGAAGCGTTAGTATCTTGGTTTTGTAAAGCGATTTCTGCATATTTTTGCTTTACCATTTCTTTAATTTCTTCGTTAGAATTCATTTTTTTAAATTTTAAATTTTAAATGATAAATGATAAATTTTAGATATTTTTTTTGAAGCTATTTCCTGCTTTCGCTACTCGCTTTTTTATTTTTAGATTCTTCGACTCCGCTCAGAATGAAAAAATAAAAAGAGCTCAAACATACCGCTCAATCAGGGCTAGTTCCGTTTTCGTTTTTGAAAGAACTTTAACAGCAAGATTTCTGTTTTTCTATTTTTCTGAAAATTTCAGAAATAAAATGCTCCATTTTCTTCAAAGTTTCAGGATTAATGCAATAGCAAATCGCTTTTCCATCTATTTCCCCCTGTATAATTCCTGCGTTTTTCAGTTCTTTAAGGTGCTGAGAAACAGTTGGTTGCGCTAGTTTCACTTCCTCAACAATATCATTACAAATACAAGTATCCACAGAAAGTAAATATTCTACAATTGCAATTCTTGCAGGATGAGAAAGCGCTTTCATTAATTTTGCCACTTCATTTTGTTCTTCTGTAAAATGTTCAGTTTTAGAAATTCCCATATTTTTATATTTTCATATTGCAATATTACGATATATAATTTTCTAAACCAAAATTTTCTTCATAAATTTGAAAAAGAAATTCAAAATCATGTCTATTCAAGAAAATTACCATAAAATAAAAGCCCAAATTCCAGAAAACGTAGAATTAGTAGCCGTTTCTAAATTTCATCCTATTGAAAAAATTAAAGAAGTTTATGATTGCGGTCAACGTGTTTTTGGAGAAAATAAAGTACAAGAGCTTTTAACCAAAGTAAATGAACTTCCAGCTGATATTCAATGGCATTTAATTGGTCATTTACAAACCAATAAAGTAAAATATATTGCTCCTTTTATTGATACCATACAAAGTGTAGATTCTGAAAAATTATTATTAGAAATCAACAAAGAAGCAACAAAAAACAATAGAATAATAAAAGTTTTACTTCAAGTAAAAATCGCCGAAGAAGAAACCAAATATGGTCTTGAAATCGCTGAAGCCAAAGAAATTTTTAGCAATTATTTAGAACAAAAATACCCAAATATTGAAATTCTTGGTTTGATGGGAATGGCAACATTCACAGATAATAAAAATCAAGTAAAATCTGAGTTTTTAGTTCTAAAATCTTTATTCGATGAACTTTCTACCTTCAAAAAACTCGAAACACTTTCTATGGGAATGAGTGACGATTTTTCACTTGCAATAGAATGTGGTTCTACTTCTGTAAGAATAGGTTCTGCTATTTTTGGAGTGAGAAATTATTAATCTTGGTATAAAATTTGGAAAACTTTATGTAAAATTCTATAAAATTAAATTCCAATATTATTTGTTAAATTTGCCTTATGCAAAAAGTATTAATCGTAGAAGACGAAAAAGCAATTTCTGGTGTACTCCACAGTATTTTATCAGATGAATTAACCAATTACGAAGTTTTGGTTGCAGAAGATGGTTTAGAAGCCTACAAACTCATCGAAAAAGATGATTTTGCATTGGTGATTTCAGATATAAAAATGCCAAAACTTTCTGGTACAGAACTTTTGAAACAAGCACTTCAATTAAAACCAGACACTACTTTTGTCATGATTTCTGGCCATGCTGATATTGATACTGCTGTAAATTCTTTAAGAGATGGCGCTTACGATTTTATTTCAAAACCTATTGATATTAATAGATTGATTACCAGCGTAAGAAATGCTCTTGACCGTAAAAATTTGGTTCAAACTACTAAAGTTCTTCAAAAAGAGAATACTCAACTCAAGAAAAAAGTCAACAAAAAATACCAAATGATTGGTACTTCTGAAGCGCTTTCTAAAATTCAAAATATGATTGAAAAAGTAGCTGCTACAGATGCCAGAGTTTTGATTACAGGTCCAAATGGTGCTGGTAAAGAATTGGTAGCACATTCTATTCATGCACAAAGTGAAAGAAGCAGAGGACCAATGATTGAGGTAAACTGTGCGGCAATTCCATCAGAATTAATAGAATCTGAACTTTTCGGTCACGTAAAAGGTTCATTTACGGGTGCAATAAAAGACAAACAAGGTAAATTTGAATTAGCAAACGGAGGAACAATTTTCTTAGACGAAATTGGCGACATGAGTTTGGTAGCACAAGCTAAAGTTCTTCGTGCGCTTCAGGAAAGCAGAGTTTCACCGGTGGGAAGTGACAAAGAAATAAAAGTAGATGTAAGAGTAGTTGCAGCAACCAATAAAAATCTACAAAAAGAAATAGAAGACGGAAAATTTAGAGAAGATTTATATCACAGACTTTCTGTGATAGAAATTTATGTACCACCATTAGATGCTAGAAAGGAAGATATTCCGCTTTTGGTGGAACATTTTGCTCAAATCATTGCAGATGAACAAGGAAATGCAGTTAGAAAATTTGATGATAAAGCGATAAAAGCACTTCAAAATTTCTCTTGGACAGGAAACATTCGTGAGCTGAGAAACGTAGTAGAGCGTTTAATCATTTTGGGCGGAAATCCTGTAACAGCAGAAGATGTAGCTGCTTTTGTAAGAAAATAGTATGTTAGATGCTAGATTTTAGATCTTAGATCTTAGATACTAGAAAAATTTAATAAATTTATACACTAAACCACGCTTCTTTGCGTGGTTTTTGTTATTTTTAGACACTGAAAATATTTTATTCATGAAAAAAATCGGTTTATTTCTTTTAGTTTTTAGTCAAATCACTTTTGCACAAACATTCACCAAAAAAGATACTTTAAAAGGTTCTGATACGGCGTTTAGAAATTTTTGGGACGTCAAAAAATATGAATTCACTGTAGAACCTAATATTCAGGATCAATCGGTCAGCGGGAAAAACACCATTTTCTTTGAAATTACCAAAGATGTAGAAAACCCTACGTTTCAATTAGACCTTCAAAAGCCTATGAATTCTAAAAATTTCATGGGAAATTTTAACTATACCCAAGTAAAAACTGAAGACGATTTCATTTTTATAGAAACTCAACAAAGTTTTAAAAAAGGAGAACGTTTTTACATGATTTTAGAATATTTCGGGAATCCTAGAATCGCAAAAAAAGCACCTTGGGATGGTGGTTGGGTTTTCACTAAAGATGAACAAGAAAATCCTTGGATTTCTGTAGCGCAAGAAGGAGACGGAACAAGTCTTTGGTTACCCTCAAAAGATATTTGGAATGATGAGCCAGATGAAGGCATAGAAATGAAAATCATTACGCCAAAAGATTTAACAGGAGTTGGAAACGGTAAATTAATCTCTCAAACCGTAGAAAAAGGCAAAAATATTTTCACTTGGGAAGTCAAAAACCCTATCAATCTTTACAGCATTGTTCCTACCATTGGGAAATTTGAACATTTTTCTGAAATTTATGATGGAGAAAAAGGTAAATTAGATTGCGATTATTATGTACTTTCTTACAATCTAGATAAAGCCAAAAAGCAATTTAAGCAAGTAAAACCAATGCTTCAAGCGTTTGAATATTGGTTTGGAGCTTATCCTTTCTACGAAGACGGTTATAAATTGGTAGAAACGCCTTATTTAGGAATGGAACATCAGTCTAATGTAGCTTACGGAAATCATTATTTAAATGGTTATCTTGGTAGAGATTTATCAGGAACTGGTGTTGGTTTAGAATGGGATTTCATCATTATTCATGAATCTGGTCACGAATGGTTTGCGAACAACATCACTGCAAAAGATCAAGCTGACATGTGGATTCATGAAGGTTTTACTTGTTACTCAGAAACGCTTTTTACTCAAAATTATTTGAACAAAGAAAAAGCAGAATTGTACATTAAAGGAATCCGTCAAAATATTGAAAACGACAAACCTATTATCGGAAAATACGGAGTAAGAAACGAAGGAAGCAGCGATATGTATTACAAAGCTGCTAATATGCTTCACACGATTAGAACTGCAATAAATGATGATGAAAAATTCAGACAAATTTTGCGTGGATTAAACAAGGATTTCTACCATCAAACTGTTACCACAAAGCAAGTTGAAGATTATATTTCTTCAAAATCTGGTATTGATTTCTCCACTGTTTTCAATCAATATTTAAGAACTACAAAAATCCCTATTTTAGAATATTCACAAAGTGGAAAAACTTTGAAATTTCATTGGAAAAATGCTGTTGATGGTTTTAATTTACCTATTAGAATTGACGACAAAACCACGATTAAACCAACAAATGATTGGCAAACTATTAAACTGAAAGACAAAAAAGACGTAAAGTTTAATGATAATTACTATGTGAATTTTGTGAAGATATAAGATTCAAAAATAATAATTTTTATGAATAAGCTGTTAATGTTAATATTTGTAGTTGCAATTTTTAGCTGCAATAAAAAAAATGATGAATTTAAGCTTAAAAATAAAATAATTGGGAATTGGATAATAGATGGAATCCCATATTCGAAAACTAATCTTGAAATATTTCCAGATAATACTTTTAGATATTCAGAATCTAATCATTTGACAAATAGTTTTTCGAGAGGAACATGGCAAATTGAAGAAAATCTGTTAATTCTAAATTCTTTTTTATATAACAAAGAATGTATATATGTTACAGAATTCAATCAACCTTGTAAAGAAGAATCTAATATTGACAAAAATATCGTTATAAAACCTGCAATTGAATTACAAACAACAATAAAAAATTGCAAACCAAAAAGCATAACTAAAGTTTACAAAAATTTTAAAAATTCTAAATTTTATATTGATAATAAATCTTTGAAATTTATTCAAAATAATAGTTGTAAAGAATATCATTTTAAATTTTATATTCATAGATAAAAAACCTTCGGCTCCTAACGGAGCCGAACTTATTTTCTTTTTTGCAAATTCTCTACAAACCTTCAATTCCTACGGAATTATAAATTAATACAATAAACTCGGAACGCGAAACTCGAAACAAAAATCCTTATCCTTTCAGCACAATTCTAAACGTTGTTCCCTTTCCTACTTCGGATTCTGCGATTTTGATGTCGCCATTATGATATTCGTTGATGACACGTTTTGCTAAAGACAAACCAAGACCCCAACCTCTTTTTTTGGTAGAATAACCTGGCTTGAAAGCATTTCGCATTTGAGTATTGGTCATTCCAGAGCCAGAATCTTTTACGTCTATTAAAACGTAATTATTTTTTGAATAAAGAGAAATTTCCAGTTTTCCCTCTCCTTTCATAGCATCTACCGCATTTTTCACAAGGTTTTCGATCACCCAACTCATCAAAATTCTATTGTGAGGAATCAAAATTTCTCTTGAAGGAACTTTGAGTTCAAAATTCACTTTTCTGGAAATTCTAGATTTCAAATAATCAAAATTTTGCTGAACCGTTTCCTTTAAATTCAAGTCATTCAGTTCTGGAACCGAACCAATTTTCGAAAAACGCTCAGAAATGGTTTTTAAACGATTGATATCTTTATTAATTTCAAGCAAACCATCATCATTTCTATTGGCATCGAGTTTCATTACTTCTATCCAACCAATCATAGAAGAAAGCGGAGTTCCGATTTGATGTGCAGTTTCTTTAGCCAAACCAGCCCACAACATGGATTCATCTGATTTTTTGATGGTGCGCAAAAACCAAAAAGAAAACAGAAGATACAAACCAATGAACAAACCTAACGCATAAGGATAATAACGCAAATAATTGAGCAAATCTGAGTTATCGTAAAACACAAATTGGTTATTAAAATTAGGCAACTGAATCTCAAACGGAGGATATTTATCATCCATTTCGGCGATTTTTTGTTTCAGTTTTTCGGGATTGTTTAAGATTTCTTCGTCGATGTTTTTACTTTCAATCAGATTCCTGTTTTTATCAGTTATAATAATAGGAATATCCTTATTTTCGTCGATAACATTGAGTGACAAGTCATTCAATCGAGAGTCTACATTATTGTCTTGAAGATATTTTACAGCAGTAGCAAGCGATTTTATTCTGTCGGTTTCTTTTTTTCTAAGATGATTGATTAAGAAATTAGAAGAAACAGCCAATCCTGCAACTATTATCGTTAATAGCACAAACACAAACCAGTTGTTTATCTTAGAAATAAAGTTGTTTCTCAAGAATTTATAATTTAAAATCTATTTTTTTGAATTATTTCAAGTGATTCAAAACTTTATACAGCGCATCACTCAAATCATTGGCCTGATAATTATTCATAATAATTGCAAAAACATATTTTTGACCAGATTTAGAAGTATGATAACCTGCAAAAGCTCTACAATCTTTTATACTGCCACTTTTCATTTTCATGCCATTTCCTTGCACCGGAAATCCTTCAAAATATTCAGCAAACCAAGGTTGTTTTTTAGCCCAAATCAAAGCTAAAACTTCGGCCCTTGTTGAAGCATAATTTTGCGGAGACAATCCACTTCCATCTACAAAATTAATCATTCTCTCATCTATTCCACGCTGTTTCCAGAAATTTTTAAGATATTTCATTCCACTTTCAAAAGAAGAATTTCCTGTTTTTTCTTTAGCCATAGTTTTCACGAAAGTTTCACCGTAGAAATTGATACTTTTTTTCAGAAACCAAAAAACCATTTTATCTAAAGTAGGCGATAAATATTCTAAAATCACTTTATTTTTTGGAAATACTAAAGGATTTTGACCTTCAATCAATCGTTCAGAATTGATGATGATTTTTCCGTTAAAAGCGATATTTTGTTTCTTTAATTCTGCCACAATTTCTAGCGCCAATTGTTTTGGTGGATTAGGTGTCGCTCCAGAAATCGTTATATTTTTTGCAGGAAGCGTTCCCGTTACATGCGCCACATCATTATAAGGAGTCGTAAAAATAATGCTTCTGTCCGAAGTTCCTTCCGTTCTTGCATCATTCACAAAATGTACACCTTCTAAATTGATATTGAAATTTTTAAAATCTTTACCAAAAGTATTGATATCAAATTGGTTTTCTCGCCAATTTACACCCCAAACTCCAGCTCCATAATAATTCCCAATATCATTATAAGGCCATCCACCAGGAATTTTTTGAAAATCAAAGTACGTGTCATCTATCACTAAATCTCCAGGAATTTCTTTGATATTTCTAGACTTGAGCGTTTCTATAATTTTTGAAATAAAATGTTCTGGTTTATAACCATCATAACGCCAACTTCCCAAAGTAGGATCTCCATTAGAAAAAATATACAGATTTTTATCGAAGGCTATTTGAGTTTTGTATTGATAATTCTTTCCTAAAGTTTCCAAAGCCGCTGCAGCTGTAAAGATTTTCATGGTAGAAGCGGTAGACAATCCTTTGTTTCCTTTATATTCATAAACAAAGTTTCCGCTTTCATCTGCTACATAAAAAGAAAGATTCCCAGAATACATAGGAGAAGACGCCAAAAGTGACTGAACTGCTTTATCTAAATTCTGTGTAACCGACTGTGAATAAAATATTTGCAAGCAAAAAACCGTTATAAAAGCAAAAAATTTCTTCATAAAGAATAATTGTTTTTTCAAATATAAAGAAAATAAAATGGATTACTTCTTCCTAAAAAATTAAAAAAACAAATAAATAGATGATTTATTAGCAATGTCAATTTATTAAACAATTATTTAATTAATAAAATATTTGATGATTTTTATCAATTTTATATTAAATTTTTATTTTTTAACATTTTATTATCATTTATTTAATATATATTTGTATCATAATTAACCGACTAAAATTTTTAAAATTATGTCATACACAATTGTAGGGCTCTTCGGAAGCCAAGATCAAGCAAAAGCAGTTTCTGAAAGTTTAGAAAAAAAAGGTTTCAAAGATTCTGATTACATTGTTTACCTTACCCAAAGTAAACCAGTAGAAAAATCTTTTTGGAGCAAACTTTTCACTAATGACATAGACCAAGAAGCTACTGCTGTAGATTCTTTGATTACTAGTGTGGCTATTAATAATGACACTGAATTACAATTGGCAAAAGACGCTTTCAGAGAAAACAAAGTGGTCAATACTTATGAATTACCAGAAGTAGATTTTGCAGAAGCAGTAGATTTAGATTACATTAAAAAAGTAGTTGCCCTAAAAGCAAAAGCGCTTATTTACGCGATGCCAGAAATTAAAACTTCTCATTCTGAAATGAGCACAGGAATAAATTCTGAAGTAAGTTCAAACACATAATTTTTCATATCAAATTAATTTTTCATACGAAGCCCGAAATTTATTTTCGGGTTTTCTTTTTGCGAATTGCGGTAAAGCTTTTATCATAAAGCTTTTTTTTGTATTTTCGTAATATTAAAGAGGCTCAAAGATGGTTTATGATTTAGAAAAAGAAAATAAAGAAATTCAGTATCGCTATAAAGATTTAATCTCTAATACATACAGAACTCTTGATGAAGAACAGAATAAACTCATCAGGAAAGCATTTGATATTGCTTTAGACGCTCACAAAGACCAAAGAAGAAAAACGGGCGAACCTTACATCTATCACCCTATCGAAGTGGCAAAAATTGTTGCCAATGAAATAGGTTTAGGAGCCACTTCTATAGCTTGCGCATTGCTTCATGACGTGATAGAAGATTCTGAATATACTTATGAAGACATCAAGAAAATTTTTGGTCAAAAAATAGCAGATATCGTTAACGGACTGACAAAAATTTCAGTAATGAACCATCAAAACATTTCGGTTCAGTCTGAAAATTATAGAAAATTACTTTTAACGCTTTCTGAAGATTTCCGCGTGATTCTCATCAAAATTGCAGACAGATTGCACAATATGAGAACGCTTGAAAGCATGAGAGATGACAAACAAAAGAAAATTGCCTCAGAAACGGTTTACATTTACGCTCCTCTTGCTCACAGATTAGGACTTTATAACATAAAATCAGAACTTGAAGATTTATCTTTAAAATACAACAATCCAGATGTTTATTACGACATTGCTAATAAATTAGAACTTGCCAAAGATACTCGCGAGAAATATGTAGAAGAGTTCAAAAAAGAAGTTTCGGAGCAACTTAAAGAAGAGCATCTTAATTTTACCATCAAAGGAAGAGCAAAAGCCATCAATTCTATTTATAGAAAAATGCTGAAGCAAAACGTACCTTTTGAAGAGGTTTTTGACAATTACGCGATTAGAATTATTTATAAATCAGACGCTAAAAACGAAAAATTCATCGCTTGGAAAATCTATTCCATCGTTACCGATTTATACCACAGTAACCCACAAAGAATGCGCGACTGGATTACCAATCCTCGTTCCACAGGTTACGAAAGTTTACACTTAACGGTTCTAGGCCCTGACAAAAAATGGATTGAAGTTCAAATTCGTTCTGAAAGAATGGACGAAATCGCCGAAAAGGGTGTTGCAGCGCATTATAAATACAAAGAAGGCTTCAAACAAAGCAGTGACGATAAGAATTTTGAACAATGGGTTTCTCAGATTAGAGAAGTCATCGAACAACAGCAAAACCTTTCTACCACTGAACTTTTGGATAATATCAAACTTAACCTTTATTCCAAAGAAGTTTTTGTTTTCACACCAAAAGGAGAAATTAAAATTTTACCAGTTGGTTCTACTGCTCTGGATTTTGCGTTTTCAGTTCACACCGATTTGGGAATGAAATGTTTAGGCGCAAAAATCAATGGAAAACTGGTTCCTATTTCTTACGTTTTACAAAACGGCGACCAAATAGACATTCTTTCTTCTCAAAATCAAAAACCAAAGCAAGATTGGCTAGATATCGTCATCACTTCAAAAGCAAAATCTAGAATTAAAGCCGCGCTTAACTCCGAAAAAAACGGTCAAGTTGCAGAAGGAAAAGAAATTTTCCAAAGAAAATTAAGACACGCAAAACTTACTTTTTCTGAGGAAGAAGTGAATAATATTCAGAAATTTTTCAATCATAAAACCTCTCAAGATTTATTTCTAAAATTCTACGATGGCACTTATGATACCACAGATTTAAAAAAATATGCCGATTCTAAAAGTGCTCTGAAAAATTTCTTCCAGAGATTTAGAAAATCACCCAACATCAATACTGCTTACGAAGAAAGTCCAACCACAGATTTAGACTTAATCGTTTTCGGTAAAGATGAAGAAAAACTGAATTACAGCTTTGCCAAATGTTGTACCGTAATTCCAGGTGATAAAATTTTTGGATTTATCACGATTTCAGACGGAATTAAAGTTCATAATGACAATTGTCCGAACGCAATTAACCTTAGAGCAAATTACGATTATAGAGTAATGCCTGCAAAATGGGTTAATGAACAACGTTACAGCAGCAGAGTAAGAATAGAAATCGAAGGCATTGACAGAAAAGGATTGGTTAATGACATTACTGAAGTGATAAGTAATGCCATGAATATTGACATGAAAAGTATTTCTATCGAAAGTAATGACGGTATTTTCTTAGGAACCATCACACTAGAAGTTAAAAACAAAAGCCAACTAGAAGAAACACTAAAACAACTCAGAAATGTACTGAGTGTAACCCAAGTAAAAAGACTGTAAATATGCTGATTACCAATTATTTTAGAAAATTTTTCCAAATAGCTCAATCTTCAGGGAATTTATTGATTATCTGTGTCATCGTTTCATTAATGATTGCCAACTCTAGCTTAGGAGATGATTTTCAAAATGTATTAGATTATCCAATTGGACCTTATTCTACAAGTCTTTGGATTAATGATGGTTTAATGGCAATTTTCTTCTTATTGGTGGGTTTAGAAATTAAACGTGAACTCATAGAAGGAGAACTTTCTAGTCTTAAAAACGCTTCTCTTCCTATTTTTGCAGCGATTGGCGGAATGCTGGTTCCTGCATTAATCTTCGTATTTTTTAATTACGGAACAGAATACCAAAATGGATGGGGAATTCCTATGGCAACAGATATTGCGTTTTCTCTCGCCATTATTTCTATGCTGGGGAAAAGAGTTCCAGCTTCTGTTAAAATTTTCCTTACTGCATTAGCTATTGTAGACGATTTAGGAGCAATTGTTGTGATTGCGATTTTTTATACAGAGAAATTAGAATTCACTTATTTAGCTTTGAGTGGTGCCATTTTACTCCTTTTAATTCTTTTAAATTATTTCAAAGTTAAAAAGCATATTTTCTACATCATTCCAGGATTGTTTTTATGGCATTTTATGCATCACAGTGGTATCCATGCTACCATTGCAGGAGTTTTATTGGCATTTACCATTCCTACAAATGAAAGCACTACAGAAATCTCGCCTTTAGAAAAATTAGAAGAAAAATTACACTTACCTGTTAATTATTTCATCATGCCGATTTTTGCATTAGCGAATACTAATATTCAGTTTAAAAGCGGAATGATAGAGGGATTATTTAGCAATTTCGGCTACGGAATTATTCTAGGTTTAGTTCTAGGAAAGGTAGTAGGAATCAATCTTTTTTCCTTCATTGCCATCAAATTAAAGCTAAGTGATTTACCTAAAAAAAGCAATTGGTCTCAAATGATTGGTGCCGGTTTATTGGCAGGAATTGGTTTTACCATGTCTATTTTCATCGCGTTGCTTTCTTACAAAGGACACACCGAAATACAAGACGAAGCCAAATTTGCCATTCTGGTAGCTTCTGCTATTTCTGGATTTTCTGGTTATTTTTTACTGAAACTTTTAGCCAAAAAGAAAATTTCGGTTTCCGATTATAAAGAAAACATTTAAGCATAAAAAAATGGTTCCTAAAATATAGGAACCATTTTTATTTTAAGGTTTACCTCTTTCATATTGTGGAGGGAAGAAACTTAATTCATTATTTTCCCAAGAACTTTTTGCTACAAAATATGGATTTCTCAGAAGTTCTCTTGCTAACAAAATTACATCTGCTTCATCTTTTTGCAAAATTTCTTCGGCTTGAGTTGCATTGGTAATTAAGCCAACTGCACCAGTTTTCACTTCTGCTTCTTGTTTGATTTGATGAGAAAAAGGGACTTGATAACCAGAAAAAACATTGATTTTAGCACCAGAAATATTTCCACCGCTAGAAACATCAATTAAATCTACACCTTTTTCTTTTAAGATTTTAGAAAGCGCTACAGAATCCTCTACATTCCAACCGTTTTCAGCGTATTCTGTTGCAGAAATTCTTACAAACAAAGGAACATTTTCGTTGAGAACTTCATTCACAGCCTCTACAATTTCTAGTAAAATTCTCGCTCGGTTTTCTAAACTTCCACCGTATTCATCTGTTCTCACATTACTTAAAGGAGATAAAAACTGAGAAATAAGATAACCATGTGCAGCATGAATTTCAATCACATCAAAACCTGCTTTCACACTTCTTACTGCAGCTTCTTTGAAAGCGTTTACCAATTCTGAAATTTCAGATTTTGTTAAAGCATGAGGTGTTCTTTCACCTTCTAGATAAGGAATTTCTGAAGGTGCAACCGTAATCCAACCGTTTTCCTCTAAAGAAGTTTGTTTGCCATTCCAAGTAGAAGCTTTTCTACCAGCATGACCTAATTGAATCCCGATTTTGGTTTCTGTATTTTGATGGATGAATTCTACGATTTTTTTCCATGCTTCAGCTTGTTCATCATTCCAAATTCCGGCACATTTATCCGTAATTCTACCTTCTGGAACTACACCAGTAGCTTCTGCAATGATTAATCCTACTCCGCCAAAAGCGCGAGTTGCATAATGTACTAAATGAAAATTATTCACTACGCCATTTTCTGCAGAATACATACACATAGGCGCCATGACTACTCTGTTTTTTATTTCTAAATTTCTAAACTTAATTGGGGTAAAAAGTTTCATATTTATAAAATTAATTTGAGCCCAAATTTATCATTTTTACGCAGAAAATCACGATTAATTCTTTGGTTTCACAAAATTTTTGTAATTTTACTCTCCGATTTTTTTAAAATGGAAAAAGAATTAAGAATTAAATTTTCTCAAATAGAAAGAAACGAACTTTCAGACATAGAGAAAACCCTTCATGAAGCAGCTATCAATGCTAGAAAAAACGCTTATGCTCCCTATTCTCATTTCAATGTAGGTTGCGCAGTTCTTCTGGAAAACGGAGAAATTGTTACAGGTAACAACCAAGAAAACGCAGCTTATCCTTCTGGTTTATGTGCAGAAAGAGTCACAGTTTTTAATATAGGCGCCAATTATCCGAACGTAAAAATTAAAAAATTATACGTTATTGGTGGACCTTCTAGAGAAGAGACTTTTACTACTGCTACTCCACCTTGTGGTGCATGCAGACAGAGTTTACTAGAATATGAGACGAAGCAAAATGAGCCGATAGAAATTTATTTTTCTGGAATTGATGGAGCGGTTTATAAATGTGATTCAATTAAAGATTTACTTCCGTTCTCGTTTGATGCTTCTTTTTTATAAAATCTAAATAGAAAACCTTAGGGTTTTCTATTTTTTTTTGAAATATATAGACCAAAAATTTTCACAATTTCTGGTTTAAATGTACATTTGCATTGCTTTTGGTTTCCGATGTTTGTCGGAATTAAAATGGGAATTCGGTGAAAATCCGAAACTGTCCCCGCAACTGTAAATCGTGCTTCGGTGAAAATCGAAGGAATTTTTTGCAAAAAAAGCCATTATCTTATTTGAAAAGATGAGAAGGTGCAAAAAATGCGAAAGTCAGGAGACCTGCCAAAAACATTCATAATCAATACTTTCGGAGGAAAAGTAGAGAAATCCTGTAAAAAACGCAGTTCTTCTGTGGTTTTTCTTTATTTCTTTTCCAGAAAGTTATTGATAGCAGTCATTAACTTTAAAATTTAACAATGAAGAAAAACTTAATCTTCGCAGGAATGCTCTTTGTGACGGGAATTTCACAATTGTCAGCTCAAGAAAAAGAAGAAAAACTAATTCCAGAAGTTACCATCGCAGCAAAAGCAAAGCAGCAACTTCACAAAACTGGTAAAAATGTTCAACTCCTTACATCTAAAGATTTAGAAAAATTCAAAGGACAAAACGCCGCAGAAATCCTAAACCAAGTCTCTGGTTATCAAATTACTGGAAACTTCAACAATGGTCCAGAACCGAAGTCTCTAAAAATTAGAGGTGGAAAACTAGCCAACGTATTAATTCTAGTAGATGGAATTCCGTTAAAAGACGTTACCGGAAATGATTACAACGCTACAGACCTTAGACTTTTTGCTTCAGAAAATATAGAATCTATAGAAATTCTGAATGGAGCCTCTTCGGTTTTATATGGTTCTAATGCTACCGTTTCTGTGATTAATATTAAAACTAAAAAATCTTCGCAACAAGCTTTAGAAGGAAGAATTGGAGCGAGAATTGGAAGTTTCGGAACTTTCGGGCAAAATTTGAGCGCTCAAGGAAAAATTAATCAATGGAATTATCAATTTTCTGGTTCAAATGAAAAATCAGATGGAATTTCGGCAGCTCTTGGAGAAAATTTCGATAAAGATGGTTTTGAAAAGCAAAATGCAAATGCTACTGTTGGTTACACCACTCAAAATTTCAATGTAAATGTAAACGCTGGTTATCAACATCATTATTATGATTTTGACAATGGCGCTTTTGATGATGGAAAATACAAAGGCAATGACACGCAAAAATTTAGCGGACTCAATGCTCAATATTCATACGACAAAGGAAACATCACTTTTAATTCTAGAATTTCTGCGAATGAAAGAATCGTGAGAAACCTCAATAACAATACCTATCAAGATCAATACAGCTATCAAGGTCAAAATATTTTTGCAGAATTGTACAATCAGACTCAATTTTCAGAAAATATCAATTTAGTAGCGGGAATTCAGTATGAAACTCAGAATTTAGGTTCTAAATCTTTACCTTGGGGCGGAACTTCTATGCAAAATGTATTGACTCTTGGCGAAACCGAAATCAGTAATTTTGATGTTTTTGCCAATGCAAATTTAGCCTATCAAATCTTTCATTTGGATTTAGGAGCTCGATTGAACAATCATTCTAAATATAACAATCACTTTGTTTACAGCGTAAATCCATTTATTTTAACTGATTTAGATGACAAATTCTTAAAAATAGGCTATTCTTATGCTACTGCATTTATCGCACCTACTCTCTATCAATCTTATGGTTCATTGCCTTATGTTTTGCCAAATTTTGATTTAAAACCAGAAACCAATGCTTCGCATGAATTGGATTTCAGTTTTGGAAAGAAAGACAGAACTTTTGTGGTAAATGCAAGTGTTTTCAGCAGAAAAGAAAAAGATGTTTTCGTGTATAACATTGTAGATTTCAACACTTATGCTGGGAAATTTTTAAACGTAGAAAG
This sequence comes from Cloacibacterium sp. DMC96, assembly GCF_056313765.1. NCBI lineage: Bacteria > Pseudomonadati > Bacteroidota > Flavobacteriia > Flavobacteriales > Weeksellaceae > Cloacibacterium > Cloacibacterium sp. DMC96. The sequence goes on from NZ_JBQUZQ010000001.1 coordinate 1,157,032, forward strand.
CAATAAAGTAAAAGGTGTAGAATTAGGAGTTCAATATCATTTTAATGAAAAAGTAAATGTAGGTGGTAATTTCTCTTTCGCTGAAAAAGACAATCCTGCAACAAGATTGCGCTCACCAAAACAAAGAGCAAATGCTTTTTTAGAAATTTTACCGATTAAAAACAACAGAATCAATATTTCTTATCAATATACATCAAAAAGAAATGATGCGTACTTTGATTCAACCGATTACAGTACAAAAAACGTAGAATTAGAAGCGTTTCATTTGTTTAACCTGAATATCAATCAGAAAATCACCAAATCTTTAGATACTTATTTAAATGTAGGAAACGTATTGAATACCAGTTATACAGATGTCATCGGTTTTACCACAAAACCTAGAAATATAACTTTAGGAGTAGAATATAAATTTTAAGGATTAAATTTTTATTCCACTTGTGTTTCGAGCTTCAGCAATTTATTTGCTGAAGTTTTTTTTATGATTTTTTATCAGAATCTAATTTGATAGTATGTTCAGAACTTGCTTCGGGTAAATTTTCGATTTCTTGGTGATATTCTTCTACTTCGTGTTTCATTTCATCTGCCAAAATTTTCTCAATTCTGAGTTTTCTGATAGCAATATTCAATTCATTTCCTAAAAGAAGTAAAATCACATTTAAATTCACCCAAACCATTAATAAAATAATCGAACCAATAGAACCGTACAAAACATTATATCTGGCAAATTTACTTACATAAACCGCAAAGAAATACGTAGTAATCACAAATACTATAGTGGTGAAAAATGCACCAGGAAGCGCTTGTCTAAATCTGGCAATCTTGGCTGTTCCTACCCAATAAAACAAAGCCAACAACAAGAAATAAAACAATGGAAAGGAAACAAAACCAATGATTTTAGATAAATTATCTACAAACCAAGAAATATCATATTGTGGCGTAAAAAGTTTGAGAACGACCTCAGAATAATACACGCCGAAAAGTGCTAAAAAGATTATGGCAATAAAACCAATCGTGATAAAAAAAGACAAAATATATTCGTAAACGTCTGTTCGTTTTTCTTCAGTATGATCATTAAATCCATCAATCAAAGAAAAAGTTCCGTTGGTCGCAAAAATCAAAGCAAAAATAATCGTGAAATTACTGATGCTCTTCATATTCGGAACGATACTTTTGGTAATGTAATTCGTTACATCTGCATGCATGTGCGCAGGAAAAACATTATGCATCAATACTTCGAAAATATAAAACTGAAGCTTATCATAATGCGGTAAATAGGGCAAAATGGAAAGCAAAAACAATAAAAACGGGAATAAACTTAAAAAGAAACTCCACGAAATGGCAGAAGCTTTCGCGATTAAACGGTTTTTAAAAACTCCTCTTACATAGATATTAAACATTTCCCAAAGAGAAATGCCTAACATGGGCAAATGTATGCCATCTAAAAAACGATGAATTTTTCTAAGGAAAGTAGGAAGTTTCAAATTCGTTATTTTATATTTGTACAAAGATAAGGAATGAAAATTAATTTACTCTGCATAGGCAAAACTGACGATAAAGAAATTAAAAATCTCATCAATTACTATCTTACAAGACTTCCTAGACATTGGAATTTCGAAATTACAGAAATTCCTGATGTTAAAAATGCTAGAAATCTCACACCTGATTTACTTAAAAAAGAAGAAGCTAAATTATTCCTCAATATTATAGAAAATACAGACTTGGTAGTACTTTTAGATGAAAAAGGAAAACAATTTACCAGCAGAGAGTTTGCCCAAAAATTAGATTCTTATCAAAACAATTCCATCAAAAAAATCTGTTTTTTAGTGGGTGGAGCTTATGGTTTTTCAGAAGAAATGTATCATAGAGCAAACGAAAAAATTTCTATTTCTAAAATGACTTTTACGCATCAAATGATTCGATTATTTTTTGTAGAACAGATTTACCGAGCAGACCAAATTCTACAAGGAAAACCGTATCATAATGATTAAAGTTATGAGTTATGAGTTATAAGTTGTAACTTCTGATTTTTTGATGACTTTTTTTGCTAAAGTTCCAAAGAATAAAGCCAAAAGAATTCCCATAATTGCGCCTATGATTATGTCTCCAGGAAAATGCATTCCGAGATATACTCTACTGTATGCAACAATAGCTGCCCAAACAAATAGAAAGTAAGGCAATTGCTTTATTTTTTTGCCTAAAAGCATGGTAAGATAAGTCGCTACAAAAAAAGAATTAGATGAGTGCGCAGAATAAAACCCGAATTTCCCACCGCATTTTACTTCTCTCAACAAACCTTCTAATGATGGATCATGACAAGGTCTTAATCGTTCAAAACCAAATTTAAAAATATTGGCGATTTGGTCAGAAGCTGTAATTCCTAATGCAACAAAAAGCAATATGTAGAACAATGATTTTTTATTGAAATTTTTATACAGAAAATATAAAAAAATAACATAAAGCGGAATCCAAAACCATTTTTCTGAAACCAAAATCCAGAACGGATCAAAAGTAGAACTTCCTAGATTGTTTAGGAAAATCATGGCTTGCTTGTCTTCTAAAATAATTTCTTCCATTATCTTGAAACCGGGCCTTGATATTCGTCGCTCAATTTATTGATTTCTTCTTTAGATTCTTGAATTAATTCATCAGAAGATTTCCCTTCGATTTGTTTTCTTAAATCTAATTCTTGTTTTATTTTTTCGGTAGGATCGTATTCTTGAGCCGCTTTTTTTACTTTTTCTATTTCACGCTTTATTTCCGAGACTGGATTATCTGTTTCCTTCATGATTTCCGATTTCACATCTTCCATCGCATCTTTCATTTTACGCACTCCTTGTCCTAATCCTCTTGCAATTTCAGGGATTTTATTAGGTCCAAATAAAACGACGATTACCAAAGCAATCATCAGCATTTCTCCAAAACTTAGTTCCATTCTGCAAATTTAAATTATTAATTAATAATTATTTACTTTTTTCTGTGAAAAACGTAATAAACAAAATAAGCACTCACTGCCATTAACACAAATCCTAGGAAAAATGGCGCTCCAGAAAACTGAAATGGTGGTTTTAATTCTAAGGTTAAAAGATTAATTTTGGCATCTGGATGAGTGAAAAAATAGAAAATCTGAGTCATCAGAAGCGGTCCAATAATAGACGTAATGCTGATGACACTTGTTAAAGCACCTTGCAAATCACCTTGTTCCTTAGGTGAAACTTTAGATGAAATAACGGATTGTAAAGCTGGCCCTGCAATTCCACCTAAACAATAAATGGCTAAAATTGCGTACATCATCCATTCTTTTTGAGCAAATGCAAAAAGCAACATTCCGGTGCAATAAAACATGATACCGTATAAAATACTTCTTTCACTACCCAATTTAGGATGAACCTTTCTAATTAAAAAACCTTGAACAAAAGCGGTAAAAGCTCCCATAACACCGAGAGAAATCCCTACTGTTTTTTCGTCCCAGGCAAATTTGTACATGGTAAAGTATGCCCAATTGGTTTGTACCGCATGACTCGCCAAATACACCAAAAACCAAGCAATGAAAAGTTTTAAAATTTCAGGATGTGTTCTTACTTTTAATAATGAACCCACTGGATTGGCTCTTTTCCATTCAAAAGGTCTTCTGTGCTCTTTCCCTAAACTTTCTGGCAATATAAAATATCCGTAAGCGAAATTCACCAAACATAAAACAGCGGCTGCATAAAATGGAACTCTAGAACCGAATTGTCCTAATAATCCACCAATTACAGGTCCAATGATAAATCCTAAACCAAAAGCGGCACCTATCATTCCAAAATTTTTAGAACGATTGCTGTCATCTGAAATATCTGCAATATACGCTGAAGCGGTAGTGATACTTGCACCCGTAATTCCAGAAAAAATACGACCTACAAATAGCCAAAAAATAGTTGGCGCCCAAGCTTGAATAAAAAAGTTAATAGAAAATCCTAAAAGTGAAAATAAAATAACAGGTCTTCTCCCATATTTGTCACTCAAATTACCCAAAACTGGCGCAAAAAGAAATTGCATGAAAGCATATAAAAAACTAAGCCAACCACCATATTTAGAAGCTTCGCTTACATCTCCATTAATCAATTCTTCTATTAATTTAGGAACTACTGGGATTACAATTCCCCAACCTGTAATATCAATGATTAAGGTGATAAATATAAACCAAATGGCAGCTGTCTTATTCGAATTTTTCATACAGAAAGCGAAGATACATCTTTTTCTATTTTCTATAAATTTTTTAACTTTTATATATCAGTTTATCTCATAAAAAAAGCGCTCTTTCGAGCGCTTCTATTTATTTTTCTGTGGTTGTTCTTTCGTGTGGAGCTTCTTCTTTTCCTGTTTTTAAGAAATCGTATGCAATTGCTGATGCAATGAATACGGAAGAATAAGTTCCGAAGAAAATACCTAAGAATAATGCGAACATAAATCCTTTTAAGTTATCTCCTCCGAAGAAGAATATAGCCATAATTACTAATAATACAGTAATAGAGGTGTTGAAAGTTCTACCTAGTGTACTAGAAATAGAGTCATCAAACAATCCTGCTAGAGTAAGAGATTTTTTCTCTCTTAAATATTCTCTAATTCTATCGAATACAATTACGGTATCATTTATCGAGTAACCGAGTACTGTAAGAATCGCAGCGATAAAGTCTTGGTTAATCTCCATGTTGAATGGCATGATATTTTTAAAGAATGAGAATACCCCAAGAATGATAATTGCATCGTGAGCTAATGCAGCTACCGCACCTAAAGAGAATTGCCACTTGTTAAATCTTAATAAGATATAAATGAAAATTCCTAATAAAGATGCTAATACTGCATAAGTACCACCTGTTTTAATATCATCTGCTACTGTAGGTCCAACTTTAGAAGAAGAAACAATTCCTAATTCTGCACCATGAGCATCTTTGAAATCTGCTAATGTAGTATTTGGAGATAAGAAAGGTTTTAGACCTTCGTATAGTTTTTTCTCGATATCTTGGTCAGCTTCGATTGATTCATCATCAATTTTATAGTCAGTTGTAATTTTCAACTGGTCTGCATTACCAAAAGTTTTAACATCTACCGCTTGAGATTCGCCATTTAAAACAAATACTTTTGCAAGAGATTCATGAGCCTTAGAAGCTTCTACATCTTTATCAAATCTTACTACATAGCTTCTACCACCTTTGAAGTCTACCCCAGTTTTGAAACCATAGTTGAAAATTGAGAATAAACTCGCAACAGTAAGAATTGCAGAAACGATGTAAGAATATTTTCTTTTACCGATAAAATCAATCCAGATATTTCTGAACCAGTTTTTAGTAATCGGAGTCCAAACAGAAAGTCCTTTTCCTTTATTTAATCTATGGAAAATCATTACTCTAGATAACAATACAGAAGTAAAGAAAGTCATGATAAGACCAATACCTGTAGTTACCGCGAAACCTTTAATAGGTCCTGTACCAAAGATAAATAATACCAATGCTGTCAATAACGAAGTAAGGTGACCGTCTACAATTGCATTTAATGCATGTTTGAAACCGTCTGTATATGCTTGTTTAATAGATTTACCAGCAAATAATTCTTCCTTAGTTCTTTCGTAGATGATTACGTTCGTGTCTACCGCAATTGCCATGGTTAATACAATACCTGCAATACCAGGAAGGGTAAGCGTAGCATTGATAGAGTCCATAATTCCGAAAAGGTAGAATAGGTTAAATATCATTGCTATAATTGCATAAACACCAGCACCACCGTAGTAGAAAATGATATATGCTACAATAATTAAGAATGCTATAAAGAATGACCAAAGTCCTGCAGAAATAGATTCTTGACCAAGAGAAGGTCCTACTACATCAGCCTGAACTACTTTAGCAGAAGCTGGTAATTTACCTGCACTTAATACGTCTGTAAGGTCTTTAGCTTCTTCTTGAGTAAAGCTTCCAGAAATCTGAGATCTACCAGAAGGAATTGGCTCATTTACATTTGGAGCAGTGTAAACAATATTATCTAAAGTTACTGCAACTGGTTTTCCTACGTTTTTCTCTGTAAGTGTTTTCCAATCTCTAGTACCTTCAGTATCCATTTGCATGTCTACTACAATTCTACCAAGATTATCATAGTTAATTCTAGCAGTTTCTACAGCACCATCTACTGGAGCTTTTTGATTGATATTACCTCTGATAGCATAAAGAACTAAATTATCTGGATCAGCAGCATCTGGCTTGTATCCCCACATAAATTTAGTAAACTTAAGGTTTGCTGGTCTTAGTTTTATTGCAATTTCGCTATTCAGAATTTTGTTCATTGCTGAAGTATCAGAAAGCTTGATATTACCTACACCAGCTTGTCTTAATGTATTCAGCTGAAGCATGTTGATTAAATTAGTGTTTTTAGCAACACCAAGAGAATCTGCTTTTGCTGGAACAATTTTAGATAGAGTTTCTAGATAAGGAGCAACTTCGTTGATTTGTTGTACTTCCCAGAACTGCAATTTAGCAGAAGTAGAAAGCATTTTTTTCACTTTGTCTTTATCTTTAATACCTGGCATTTCTACCGCAATTCTACCAGTACCTGGAACACGCTGTACATTTGGTTGTACCGCTCCCATTTTATCAATTCTGGTTCTAATTACTTCGAATGCAGTTCCTACAGAAGCATCAATTTTATTTCTAATAATAGATTTTACTTGCTCATCTGTAGTATTGAATTTAATTTGACCACTTAATTTTTGAGTTCCAAAAACTTCTGGGCTAGCCAATTTAAGACCAGCTTTTTTCTCTTGATTAACCAAGTCAAACTGAGTGAAAAAATCTTCAATATAAGGTTTTGTAGACTGTTTCTGAACTTTGTCAGCTCTGTCTAGCGCTTCTATAACGATAGGATTAGTAGAATAATTAGTTAAATCATTTACTAAATCTCTTTGGTTAATTTCTAATAGAACGTTAATACCACCTTTTAAGTCCAAACCAAGCTTCATTTCTTTCTGCTTAGCTTCAGGATAGTTCAGTTGAGTGAATCCTAAATGGATGGTATCTTTAGAAAGACGCGCAATTTCTTTATTATATTTTGCTTCGTCTTCACCAGCAATAGCTTTGGCTTCGTTTTCTATTTTACTTGCATACCAAGTTGGCAACAACTCGTTGATACAAATAAGCCCAAGAACAATCGCTACAATCGTAATAAGTCCTTTTCCTTGCATTGTTTATAGTTTACAACATTTAAAATTATAGTCGGCAAATATAATGATTATCAGTTGAAATAAAAATTTTGTAGGTATGATTTTTTGATAAATAGCAAAATAAAAAAATCTTTGATAAATCAAAGATTTAAATATATGTTAATCAAATAAATTAAATTAAAGTTTACCTCTTGTTTTTATCCCATTCTTTAAGCAAATCTTCAAAAAATGACTTCACTTCAGTTTTATCACCTTCTACACTTATTTTAAAAGAAGTACCATCTATTTTGCTAATCATTAAATATGGGCAATACGTTAATCCAGCGTTGTAAACAGTGTCAATAGACTTTATATCTTTGTAAAATGCAGAATTAATTACATTTTTACTTTCATCTTCTTTATCAATCCAATATTTTGCAACCCTTTTATTCGTAAAAAAATTTCCTGAATTTTCCTTTCTATACTCTGAATAAAACTTAATAATTTTTTCATTTTCATCTATAAGATTTAAATCCTGTATTAAGCTAATATCAGATTTATTCAAAGTATCATTAGTTTCTATTTTATTACAGGAAACTAACAGAACTAGAGAAACAAATTTTATTAAAAATGATTTCATAATATAAAATTTCTCTCCCAATCTAGCACTCTAAAATTCTCCCACTAATAATTAAACCGTCATCGAAAACAATCTGGTTTCTGGCATTTTTCTCATCATTCTTAAGTCAAAAGCCATGGCAACATTTCTAGTGAAAACCCTACCTTTTTCAGTAATTTTTACGGTATTTCTAGAAATTTTCACCAAACCATCTTCTTGCATTTCTTTTAGTTTTTTCAATGCTTCAGGTAATTCTTCAAAAGAATTTTCGGATGTAAAAGTGGTTTCTAACTGGCACATTAAATTGAGAATATGTCTTCTTAACTTTAAATCTTCTTCGTTTAAAATATGACCTTTTACCACAGGAATAATTCCCTCTTCTACTCTTTTTTGATATTCTTCTACCGATTTTTCGTTTTGAGCAAAAGCATACCAAGAATCCGAAATCGCAGACATTCCTAAACCTACCATCAATTGAGTATTACTTGAAGTATACCCCATGAAATTTCGGTGTAATTTTTTATGAATTAAAGATTGGTACAAATCATCTTTTTCGAGTGAAAAATGATCCATTCCTACTTCTATATAACCTAATTCTTCTAACAGTTTTTTGCCATTTTCGTAGAGTTTACGTTTTTCTTCGCCACTTGGCAAATCATTTTCGTCAAAACCACGTTGACCAACTCCTTTTATCCACGGAACATGAGCATAAGAATAAAACGCCAGTCTGTCTGGTTTTAATTCCAAAGTCTTTCTGATGGTAAATTCCATTGCATCCCAAGTTTGGTGCGGTAAGCCAAAAACCAAATCGTGAGAAACACTCTTATAACCAATTTCTCTAGCCCATTCTGTAACGTTTTTCACATTTTCGAAAGGCTGAATTCTATTGATGGCTTTTTGAACTTTTTCATCATAATCTTGCACTCCGAAACTACATCTTCTAAAACCTAAATCAAACAAAGTTTGCAAATGTACTTTTGTAGTATTGTTTGGGTGACCTTCGAAAGAAAATTCAGGATTTTCGGCAATTTCTACGGTGCTAAAAATTCCTTCTAGTAAAATTCTCAAATTTTCTGGTGAGAAAAAGGTAGGAGTTCCACCACCGAGATGTAATTCTTTAAGTTTTGGTTTTTCTTCAAAAAGATTTAGATAGAGATTCCATTCTTTTAAAACACTTTCTAAATAAGGTGTTTCTACAGAATGTTGTTTAGTTATGCGTTTATGACAAGCACAAAAAGTACACAATTGCTCACAAAAAGGAAGGTGAATGTAAATAGAAATTCCTTCTTGAGCATTGCTATCGTTGAAAGACTGAATAACAGTTTTTTGCCATTGCTCAGAAGTAAAACCATCATTATCCCAATAAGGAACGGTAGGATAAGAAGTATATCTAGGTCCCGGAATATTATATTTATCGATTAAAGAATTCATTTTTTGGAAATTTTAAATTCTAAATTTTAGATTTTAGAATTGCAAAAATAAGGTTTATTTAGTCATTTCTAACAGACAACTTAGATAACGTTTATTAATTTTATGAATATCTTCTGTAAAAATCTGTGAAATCTGTGGGAAACTATTTAAAAATTGCCTTCAAAATTCTATTTTTTCCTGCAAAAACGAGGCTGTTTTCATCTAACCATTCGCAAACGTAGAGATTTTTTTCTTGTGAAATTATTTTCCAAGTTTTTCCATAATCGCTAGAAAATTCTATATTTTGGTCTCCCACCGCAATAATGTCTTTACCTTTAGATTTCGGACGAATTTTAACACACGTTTTATATCCTCCATTTTTTCCAGAAGCTTGAATTTGCCAGGTTTCGCCACCGTCTGAAGTTGTAGCGATATTATTTACATTATCTGATTGTTGGGTATAATCACCGCCAACTGCAACCCCGAATTTCTCATCATAGAAATCAATAGAATAAATTCCTGTAGACGATTTCCCGTTGACAAAAGGCGTATCGTAAACATTCCAAAAATAAGGTTTATCCCAATTGAATTTAAAAATTCTAGAAACGGTTCCTCCTGTTGCAATCCAAACGGTATTTCCTTTCATTGCAATATTGGTATTACTCGCTGCAAAATGCGCTTCACCTTCTTGATATTTCGGCATAATTCCGCCTTCGTTTTTATAATTTTTGCTCGAAATAATTCTAAAATGAGGTTTTCCTTCTTTTCTTGGGTCACTTATTGCCAATCCTCTTCCCTTTTCATCAAACATAAAAGCGTCATAAAATGCAGTTTTTATGGTATCGGTAAAAACTTCTTCTGCCGTAAAAGTACTTTTGGTAATTTTATAAAAAGTCGCAGGACTTTCAATGTTTACGGTGTAAAATAAATCGTCTGTTTGTGCCAAAGTTCTGAATTGAAGATTAGCATCTGATAATTTCATTTGCTTTCTAATCGTTGGTTCTTTCAAATGAATGTAGCCAAACTTAGAATCTGTAGCGGCGTAATACACTTTGTTTTGCCAAATCTGAATTGCTCTTACACTCATGTTATAATTATCTGCTAAAGCCGAAAATTCTAAACTTTGAGCCATTATAAAAGCATGAGCCAATAAACAAAAGGTGAATATTAATCTTTTCATTTCTACTTTTTTACAAAAATAAAAAATCCCACCAAACAGTGGGATTTAAATTTGTTAATCTTTATTATCAATATCGATTTCTATTTCTTCTAAAGGCTCTTGTTCCGCTTTGAAAGTTTCACCGAAACCACCATTTTGAAGTTTAGAATTTTTTCTACTGTACAAGAAATAAATCACAAAACCAAACAATAACCAAATAGCTGAGTACGTTTGTGCTTCTATACTTAAATTAATAATCAAATAAATATTAATTAAAATTCCTAAAGTTGCAATTACTGGCAATGCAGGAACTCTAAAATTTCTTTGAAGATTAGGTTGTTTTACTCTCAAAACCCAAACCGCAACACAAACCATCGTAAACGCGAAAAGCGTCCCGAAACTTGTCATGTGTGCTAAATCGTTAATAGGTGTAAAAGCTGCAACTACAGAAATAACTCCACCAAGAATCATTAAATTTTTACTTGGAACACCTGTTTCTGCATTTACTTTAGAGAAAGTCCTAGGAATTAAACCGTCTTTAGACATTCCTAAGAAAATTCTAGATTGTCCCATAATCATTACCATCAATACAGAAATAAGACCTACTGTAGCAGCAATCGTGATGATGTATCCTGCCCAAGCTTGACCAGCAATATCAAACGCATAAGCTACTGGAGCTTTAATTGCATCTGGATATTTCCCTAGTGGATTGAAATCTGAATAATGCATCATCCCTGTTAAAACCAATGAAACTAAAATATACAATAAAGTACAAATTAATAAAGAAGCAATAATAGCAAATGGTACATCTTTTTTAGGATTAATCGCTTCACCAGCTTGTGTAGAAACTGCATCAAAACCTACATAAGCAAAGAAAATTGCAGAAGCTCCCGCTATAATTCCGGCATAACCATAAGCACTGTGCGAAACTCCGTTTTCAGTAATCACCGTTGGTTCTGGAATAAAAGGTGTCCAATTGGCTGGATCAATGAAAAATGCACCTGCTACAATTACGAAAATAATCGCAGCTACTTTTAGCATTACAATAAAATTATTCGCTTTTGCAGCACCTTTAGTTCCTCTCAATAAGATAGAAATTACTATTAAAACGATGAAAAACGCTGGTAAATTCATAGAAAAACCTGAGTTTCCTGCTGCTAAATATGTTTGAGGATCGGTAGTTAACCAAGCTGGAAGATGCAAGCCAAACATTTTGAGCAATTTCCCAAAATATCCTGACCAAGAAACCGCTACCGTCATAGAACCCATTGCGTATTCTAGTATCAATCCCCATCCAATAATCCACGCAAAAATCTCTCCTACTGTTCCATAAGCATAAGCATAAGCAGAACCTTCTACGGGTAGAATTGATGCAAATTCTGCGTAACACAGTGCTGCAAATACACAAGCAATTCCCGCAATTACGAATGAAAGTGCAAGAGCTGGACCTGCATTATAATATGCACCAGTTCCTGTCAATACAAAAATACCACCACCAATAATGGCTCCAATTCCTATGGCTGTTAAACTCCATTTTCCGAGAACTCTCTTCAGCTGACTCTTTTTGATGTCTGCCTCATAAGCTTCCATCGGCTTTTTAATCCAAATATTCGACATATTAAATCAATTTTTTACATTTTAGAATTCACGAAAATATAAATTTTTTAGAAGTATTAAGAACTTTTATTCAATTTTTTAACAGAGATTGTAGATTTCCGCAAATAATAGCTTTGAAAGATTATCATTTTTTTATTTGTTTTTTTGCGAATCTTTAAATTTTTAATTCCGCGCTTATTTTCTAAACGAAATCTTTATCTTTGAAACAATGAATTTGTACGAACTTTTTTTCAAACCTTACGAAACCTACACCAATTTTCAGATTTTTCTGGAAGCAACGGCAGCTATTTTCGGATTGCTGAGTGTTTATTTTTCCATCAAAAAAAATATTTGGGTCTATCCTACAGGTATAATTTCTACGGCTCTTTATGTCTATATACTCTTTAATTTTGGGCTTTTAGGAGATGCAATGATTAATGTGTATTATACGATTATGAGCATTTATGGCTGGATTCTTTGGTCAGCGAGTTCAGAAGATAATATCCACGTAGAAGTTTCGTGGGCAAACTTTAAACAATGGATTTTTGCCACAGTTTTATTTGTCTTCAGTTTAGGATTAGTCACCGTTATTTATTATTACAAACCCGCAATTGACAATCATTTTTCTACCGAAAATGTAAATTTAGGTTTACATCATCTCGATTGGGCAAATTGGTTAGATGTATTCACCACTTCTATATTTTTAGTAGGAATGTGGTTTATGGCAAAGAGAAAAATAGAAAACTGGATTTTTTGGATGATTGGCGATTTTATTTGCATTCCGATGATGCTCTACAAAGGATTAGGAATTACTTCGGTACAATATTTGGTTTTTACAGTAATGGCTTATCTAGGATATTTAGAATGGAAAAAATCAATCAAAAAAATGTAAAAATTCTAATAATCTAAGATATATTTGCAAACTTATTCATTATTTCAATTTTAAAAATTAATGACAACACTAGATTTTTATAAATATCAAGGAACAGGAAACGATTTTGTGATGATAGACAATCGTGACTTGAGTTTCCCAAAAGATACAGAAATCATCAAAAATCTCTGCGACAGACGTTTCGGAATTGGCGGTGATGGACTTATTTTACTAGAAAATACATCAGAAGGAGATTTCAAAACAGATTTCAAAATGGTGTATTACAATTCAGACGGAAATGAATCTACCATGTGTGGAAATGGCGGAAGATGCATTGTGGCATTTGCCCATTTTCTAGACATTTTCGAGGATAAATGTACTTTTATCGCTATAGATGGTTTACATGAAGCCGAAATGAATTTCGGAACGGTTAAACTGAAAATGATAGATGTAGAAAACATTAAAAACATTGATGAAGATTTTGAACTCAATACAGGTTCTCCTCATTTTGTGAAATATGTAGAAAATCTAGAAAATTTTGATGTTTACAACAATGGTTATGCTATCAGAAATTCTGAAAGATACGCTCAAGAAGGCATCAATGTTAATTTTGTAGAAAAAACGGATGAAAATAAAATCTTCGTGAGAACTTATGAACGTGGTGTAGAAGACGAAACCTACAGTTGTGGAACTGGTGTAACTGCTTGTTCATTGGTTTATATGCTTCAAAATCATGTAGATAAAGTAGAGGTGAAAGTTCTGGGTGGCAATCTAAAAGTATACGCAGAAGAAGCAGAAAACGGTTTTAAAAACGTATGGCTAGAAGGTCCTGCAAAACAAGTTTTCAAAGGAAAAATCAATCTGTAATTCTCATCATCTTCAAATCTCAAAATAATTAAAAATTATATGAAAAAAGGATGTTCTATCATCGCTGTTATTGGACTAATCGTTTTTTTGGTTGGCGGATACTTTGCATTTAATTTTTTGAAAAAATATAAACTCGGGAACGTAGCAAAAGAAGGCTATATTCTCGTTCCGACGGGTGCAAATTTCGAACAAGTGCTTGATTCTATTTCTCCCTATCTTAAAAATAAAGAAAGTTTCAAAGAAGTAGCACTCAAGAAAAATCTTGACCAAAAAATTAAGCCTGGTCGTTATAAAATTGAATCAGGAACTGATAACACAGACTTGGTAAACATGATTAAGGCTGGAAACCAAACAGAAAGCAGTTTCAGAATTGGAGATTTCAATGATGTTTATCAAATGATAGGCAGAGTTTCCAGAAAAACGGAAGCAGATTCTTTAACTTTTGTCAAAGAATTCAATAAAATAGCAGTTTCGAAAGGTCTTAACAATGCCGAAGACTTAAAAAAATACTTCTTTGCAGATACTTATCAATTCTTTTGGACCGTAAAACCTGCAGAATTTTTTGAAAAATTCGAAAAACAATATCAAGAATTTTGGAACGAAGAAAGACTTGCCAAAGAGAGAAAACTCAACCTTTCTAGAGAAGAAATTTATGCACTAGCTTCTATCGTTTACAAAGAATCTGGCGGAAAAACAGACGAGCAAAAAACCATTGCAGGATTATACCTTAATCGTGTAAGAAAAGGAATGAAACTACAATCTGATCCGACTGTAATTTACGCTATCAACAAAAAAAACAATTTTACTCAAGATATCAAAAGAGTGCTTTACAAGCATCTTTCCTTCCCTTCTCCTTACAATACTTATGCAGTAAAAGGAATTCCACCAGGACCAATTTGCGTGGTTGACAAAAATTCTGTAGACGCTGTTCTAAACGCAGAAAATAACAATTACATTTTTATGTGTGCAGACCCAAAAAGAATGGGTTATCATAAATTTACAGACAATGATGTAGAACATGCAGCCAATGCAAAAGCTTATCAAGATTGGCTAAATTCTAAGAACATCACTCAATAAATTAACAAAATTTTAACTTTATTTCATTTAACATATTAAAGATTTCTGCGTCTAATTCACAGAAATCTTTTTATTTATTAAAAATTAAAAAAAATAATCTGGAGCGAAAATTAGCTTCACAACACAAAAATTAATGAAGATGATTCAAACAGAAATTCTAAATTTAATTACCAAAAAAACACTAGGGTTAACACTCGTTCTTTCTGCTGCTGCAATTGCTTTTGCACAAGAAAAACAACAAATTTCAGGTAAAATTGTAGATGCACAAAACAATGCCGTTCCTTATGCTTCTATCTCTTTTAGCAATAAAACTGTAAAAGAAAATGCTGCGCTTTTTAGCGATGCTACTTTAACCGATGAGAAAGGAAACTTCACTATTAATCTCATTCCTGGAAACTACGAAATTACCATTGATGCCGTAGATTTCAAAAAATTAGTGGTAACAAAAAGTATTGGACAAAATCCTAATTTAGGAAATATCAAAATAGAATCTGAACAACAAGTTACCAACGCTAAAACCAAAGATATAGAAGGCGTTACTCTTACCTCTACTGCAAAACCATACAAAGTAGAATTAGACAAAAGAACCTATGATGTAAGTGCTGACATTACCACAAAAGGTGGAAATCTTCAAGATGTTTTACAAAACGTACCTTCAGTTTCAGTAGAAACAGACGGAACTGTTTCGATGAGAGGAAACTCTAACGTAAGATTCTTAATTAATGGCAAACCTTCTTCTATGCTAGGAATTGATGATAATGCAAATGCACTTCAATCTATTCCTGCCGACCAAATAGAAAAAATAGAAGTGATTACCAATCCTTCATCTAAATTTGAATCTGCGGGAACTGCCGGAATCTTAAATATTATTCTTAAAAAGACTAAAAAAACTGGTTTTAATGGTAGCGTAGAAGGAACTCTTGGTTATTTACCAACTACTCGATTAAATACTAATTTAAGCTGGAGAAAAGGAAATTTAACATACTATCTAAATGGTGGTGGTAGCTATAATGAAGGAAAATTTACTTCGAGAAATGACTACGCGCTAAATACCAATGTAATATCGCCAATTGCGGGAACCCTTCTTGACTCTCACCAAGAAAGTGAAACCAATAATTACAACAAATCTTACAACGTAAATACTGGTTTATCTTACGACATCACTCCTAAAACTACAATTAGTTCATCAATCATGTTGAGAGGTTCTAACAGTAATAATGAATCTGATACTGATTATGATGAGAATATCTATGACGGAAACACAAGTGTTTTACAAAAAACCAATCGTAATAGTGATGGAAAAGGTGAAAACTTGTCATTTCAAGCAGATGCAGGTCTTGACCATAAAATAGACGACAAAGGTCAATTGATTTCATTTGCTGCTAGTTTCCAGACTTCCAATAATGATAGTAGCTCTGATATTAAAGAAACTACTTCTAACAATGCTAAGAGCAATGATGTAAGTGTTCAGAATTCTAAAAACAGAACCATTCTCCTAAAAGCAGATTACGAATTGCCTATTGGTGAAAAATCTAAGATAGAAGCTGGAGCAAGATATGACGCCAACAAAAATGATTACGACTACGAAGTGACAAGAAGCATTAATGGAGGCACAGCAGCTATTTTACCTTTATATACAAGTTTAACTACTTATGATGAGAAAATTTCTGCAGCTTATACTCAATTTAAGAGTAAAATCAGTGATAAAATTTCTTATCAATTAGGTTTAAGAGTAGAAAATACGAATATTGATTTAAGTTTTGACAGAGCAGATGGATTGAATAAGCAAGTACCAAAAGATTACACCAATGTATTTCCTACAGTTTTCTTAAGTTATGATATTTCTAAAAATAATCAATTCTTATTAAATTATACCGAGAGAATAAGAAGACCAAGATCTTTCTTCCTTATTCCGTTTATGTCTTTGAACAATAACAGAAACTTATTTGAAGGAAATCCTGATTTGAACCCATCTATAGTACATTCATATGAATTCGGGTATAGTTTACAAAAAAATAAATTCAGCATTACTCCTACTTTATACTATAGAAATACAGTAGATGATATTAAAATGTATCAAGAAAGAACACTTGACGCAAACAATAACACCGTTATTACCACAAAACCTATAAACTTAGGAACAGAACAAACCTATGGTTTAGACCTTAATGCAAGTGTAGACATTACCAAATGGTGGAAAGTAATGGGTAATTTAGATTTATTCGGTTATAAAACTGAAGGTAAATTTCAAGGAATAGATTATTCAGGTGATGGCTTCTCTTCTAGAGTAAGACTTACCAATACTTTCAGACCTGATAAAAATACAAGTTTCCAAATTCAATCTTTCTTTAGAGGAGGACAAAAAACTGCAAGCAACGAACAGAAAGCAATGTATGCTGTAAGTTTAGGCGCCAATAGAACCATTTGGAAAGGAAACGGTACACTAAGTTTCAATGTACAGGATATTTTCAATACCAGAGCAAGAGAAACTGCATTTACCACAGAGACGTATACCAACTCTTCTTATATGCAAATGATGCCAAGAACATTTACCGTATCATTAAGCTACAGATTTAAACAAGGAGAAAAAGTAGAAAGTCAAAAACGTAAAAAAGACATTAACAATAATGACAACGGCGGCGATGATCAAATGCCACCAATGTAATAAAAACAAAATCCGAGAAAAATTTCTCGGATTTTTTTATTTATCTAACTTCGCTTTTTCGGCTTCGTAGATTCTTTTTCTTAAATCTGTGGAAGAAAATCGGTGGTCTCTTTTATTGTAATAAATTTCAATTCCTTTTTCTTCGCAATATTGTCTTCCTGTGAAATCTTTGTCTTTATATTCATCTCCAATAATTCTCACATCAATAACAAAAGACCTCAAAATATCTTCTAAATCCTGCTCTGTGTAATATGGAACGATTTCGTCAACTGCATTCACAGCTTTTAGCTGAATATAGCGTTCTACAACCGTTTGAGTAGGTTTATTTTTAGTAGGTCTGTCATAAGCTGGGTCTAATTGTAGCCCAACAATCAAATAATCGCAAACCGTTTTTGCTTCTTCTAACATCTTGATATGACCTGCATGAAGCAAATCAAATGATGAAAAAGTGATTCCTATTTTTTGAGTTTTCATAGTCAAATTAAATTTAAAAAAATTAGAAAATTTTATTTTTTAGTGCAGTATTTATCTAAAGCATCAAAATTCATGGCATTTCTATCTCCAAGAAAAACTGCTAATTTTAAATCTGAACAGATTTTATCTTTTTCAATTTCTGGGATGATAACTTCTTTTTTAGAAGCAATAATAGTAACCTCAGAGTTTTTCAATAATTCTCTTCCTCCTAATTCATATTTTCTAATTCTTGCAAAAGCTCTATTAGTAATCGCAAAAGTGTAATAAGGTTCTATTTCAATAGCTTTATCAAAATCCTTTATAGCCTCATCAAACTTCATTTGATTGAGCAACATGGTACCTCTAGAAAAATAAGCATCTTTAAAATTAGGACTTGCATCAATTAATTTAGAAAGAATTTTAATTGCAGATTTTTCATTTTCATTTCTATATTCTTCATTAGATTTTTTCATTTGAGAATCTAATTCCGCAAATTTAGAATCTGGTAAAATCTTTCCATCTATTATTAATTCATTTCTGTCTTCATTTCCATTAGACATAAAAGTAATAGATTTATCTACCATTTTTCCATTCTTAAAAATATTACGTTGCTTCACCTTACCGTTAGGATAATACATTTCCCAAACTCCTTCTTCTTTTCCGTTAATAAACTCACCTTTTTGTTTTAAAGAGCCATCTTCATAAAACTCTTGTTCAAGACCATTAGGAATAGAATTTTTATAATATCTTTCTAAAGAAACATTTCCATTCTGAAAATACATTTTTCTTAAACCATCAAGTCTTCCATTCAATAAATTTCCTTCTCCTTGAATTCTTCCACTGTAATAGTAATCTATAAATTTTCCACTATAAATTTTATTATTATAATGCCAAATATTTCCATTTAACATTTCCATATTTCTTGTAGTCGGAATTTTTTTCAATTCATCGGAACGTTTTTTAAATTCTTTTGTAAAAATATAAATAACTCCATCGAATTTTTCTAAACCATTTTTCTTAAGAGAATCCTTATTTTTAACAATATTTACCTCTTCTATATCATTAGAATTTATATCATTTCCTCTTTCCGGATCATTAATAACTTTAACATTATCAATTACATAAAGAACATTTTCATTTTGTTCTTGAGCAAATGATTTAAAGAAAAAAAATAATAGTAATAAGAAGATTCTCGGTTTCATAGTTTTTTAAATTTCTCTGGTTTCTAAATATTTTTGCCATTGCCAAACGGTTCTGAGTGCTTCTTCTAATGAAGTTTCAGATTTCCAACCGAGTTCTTTTTCAGCTTTATCAGCATTAGCATAAGCGATGGTAATGTCTCCTGCTCTTCTTTCACAAATTTGGTAAGGAACAGCTACATCATTGGCTTTTTCAAAAGCATGAACCACTTCTAAAACTGAACTTCCTTTTCCTGTTCCCAAATTATAAATATCTACCAGCGTGTCGCTGGACTCATTTATTAACTTTTGCAAAGCTTTTACATGTGCTTTTGCCAAATCTACTACATAAATATAGTCTCTGATTGCAGTTCCATCTTCAGTTTCATAATCATTTCCCCAAACCGAAAGTTTCTCACGAACTCCAGCTGCAGTTTGCATTACATAAGGAACTAAATTATTCGGAATTCCGATAGGCAATTCTCCTAATTTTGCTGATGGATGCGCTCCAATTGGATTGAAATACCTCAACAAAGTCACTTTTTTCTGATGAGCGGTTGCAAAATCTTTCAGAATTTCTTCGCCCATTTGTTTCGTTTTCCCGTATGAAGATTCTGGCAATTTCAGAGGTGTATTTTCATCGATTGGCATTTTATCGGCTTGTCCGTAAACCGTACAACTAGAACTGAAAATAAAATTAGAAATATTTCTTTCTTTCATTTCTTGCAAAAGATTTAGGAGCGAAAACAGATTATTTTCGTAATAATCAATTGGCTTTACCTGAGATTCACCCACCGCTTTATACGCTGCAAAATGAATACAACCTTCAATTTTGTGAGCATCAAAAACTTGTTTCAGTAATTCCTTTCTTTTTAAATCAAAAGGATAGAAAATAGGTTTTTTGCCAGTGATTTCTTCTATATTTTTAAGAATAAATCTTTCGGTATTGGATAAATCATCAATGATGACTACTTCAAAATTATTGTTGAGAAGTTCCACCACAGTATGAGAACCTATATATCCTAATCCGCCTGTTACGAGTATTGTCATTTTTTCAAATTAAAATTTGTCATTAAAATATCCAACATTATTCTTTTGAGCATTTTCAATGTCTCTTATTGGTATTTTAGAATTATTTTGAGTATTAAAAGTTGAAATATAAAAAATTAAAATTTTAGAGTAATTCGTTAATAAATCATTAAATACATAATACTTACCTACTTTTTGGACAGAAGAATGTTCTGGTTTTTCTTTCCATTTAAAATCAGCTGTAAAACCATTGAGAGAAACATGAGTATCATAAATTTGCAAAACTTTATTTTCATCAAAATATAACTCTCTCTTAATTAATAAACTGTGAAAAATTGAAACTTTTTTACTTTCAATGAATATAAAAGTCTTAGGATGATTTTCTTTATTTGCTTTAAAATAATTGTCAATCTTATCATCAATCTTTGAATCTAAAGTATAATCATCTAAAGAATTACCTCCTATAGAGCCATACATAATTAAGAATAGTAAAACAAATATTATTGCAATATAAAACCCTTGACTCTGTTTAATTTTTTTGAAAATATAAATAGAAATAAGAATAGAAGCTGCAAATGATAAAATTGCAATAATTAAATTTGATAAAATTATTAAATCTATTCTATTCATCATCCTATTTCATGAATTCCAATACAGAATCAGTAATAAACTTCAATTGCTCCTCTTCTAATTCTGTGTGCATTGGCAAAGAAATCACTTGGTCTAATAATTTATCTGTGTTAACAAAATCCGCATCATTAGACTCTTGGTAATAGGCTTTTTGCTTTCTCAAAGCCACTGGGTAATAAATCATCGCTGGAATTTCTTTTTCGGCTAAAAACGCTTGTAATTCGTTTCTTTTTCCGTTCAAAATTCTGAGTGTATATTGATGGAAAACGTGAGTAGAGTTTTCTGATCTTTTCGGGGTTAAAATATTTGGATGATTCGCAAAAGCTTTGTCATAATAATCTGCCGCACTTCTTCTTGCAGCATTATAAGAATCCAAAAGCGGAAGTTTCACTCTTAGAACCGCAGCTTGAACACTGTCTAATCTAGAATTTACACCTACTTCGTCGTGATAATAACGTTTGTACATTCCGTGGTTTACAATTCCACGCATTTTGTACGCTAATTCGTCATCATTGGTAAAAATAGCACCACCATCTCCGTAACAACCTAAATTTTTAGATGGGAAGAAACTTGTGGTACCAATAGTTCCCATAGTTCCAGATTTTTTTACTGTACCATCAGAAAAAGTATAATCTGCACCAATTCCTTGACAATTGTCTTCTACTACGAATAAATTATGCTCTTTTGCTACTTCTAAAACGGCTTCCATATTAGCACATTGTCCGAACAAATGCACAGGAATAATCGCTTTCGTTTTTGGAGTAATCGCAGCTTTTAATTTTTCAATATCAATATTGAAAGTATCATAATCTACATCTACTAAAACTGATTTTAATTTTAAAAGATGAACCACTTCTACCGTTGCCGCAAAAGTGAAATCCGCAGTAATAACCTCATCACCAGGTTGCAAATCTAGCGCCATCAAAGCGATTTGTAACGCATCTGTACCATTAGCACAAGGAATCACATGTTTTACACCAAGATATTGCTCTAATTCTTTTTGAAAATTCTGAACTTCTGGACCATTAATGAATTGTGCACTTTGCATCACATTGAGCACTTTTTCGTCTACTTCATTTTTTATTTTTTGATACTGACTTTGTAAGTCAACCATTTGGATTTTTTTCATTTCTAAAAATTTTAGCAAAAATACGGAATAAAAGCGATTTCCGGTTTATTGAACACATAAAAAAATTAAACACCAAATGAATTATTAATCAAAACGTTATTATTAAAAATGATTTAAAACACATGAAAAATCCTTTATTTGTGGCTTTTTTTAAGAAAAACTTTAATATCTTCGCTGAAAATAAGTCTAATAATATGAAGAAATTACTACTCCCCGTTTTATTATTTCTAAGTTCGTTAGGTTTTGCTCAAACTACTGAGTATGCCTTTGTTTTTTTCAAAGACAAGCCTAATAAAGCTAGCTTCTACGCTAATCCACTCTCTGAATTAACTCAGAAATCATTGGATAGAAGAAACAACTTAGGAATCGCCTTAAATGACACTGATGCTCCTCTAGAAAACACGTACGTAGAAGATGTAAGAACTACTTTAGGATTAACCAAAGTGAAAAGTAAATCTAAATGGTTAAATGGTGTAGCTGTAGAAATTACACCGGCTCAGAAAACTACTCTACTCGCAAAACCATATGTCCTAAAAATTGAAAGTTTTGCAAAAAATACTACAATACTAAAACAAAACAAACCGCTTGAAACTAAGAAAAAATTCGATGACGAATTTATTTTTGATGACAAAAACTTTAGTTCTGATGTTTCAGCAAAAATCAATGCGTTACAAACCACTTACAATTATGGTAATGCAGACGCTCAAATCACACAAGTAAATATTAAACCGCTCCATATTAACAACTACACCGGAACAGGAGTAGCAATTGCAATATTAGATAGTGGATTTCCTTATGTGAATACTGGTAAAGCTTACCAATCTTTATTTACAGGAAGTAGAGTGAAAGATGTTTACAATTTCATCAGTGATAATACAGATGTTTATAACACTTCACTTCATCCACATGGAGCAAACGTTCTAGGAATTATTGGTGGATATCTTTATGCACCTACTGCTTCACCATCTACAAATAGATATTATGTAGGAGCTGCACCTACTGCTGATTTCTACCTTTATGCCACAGAAGACGCTTACGGAAATAGTGGAAATGACTATCCAGAAGAAGAAATGAATTTTGTGATGGGATTAGAAAGAGCAGATAAAATGGGTGTAGATATCGCAACTGCTTCATTAGGTTATCAAGATTTTGGTGATGATAGATATGATTATGCATATACGGATATGAATGGTGTAAAAGCATTTACATCTAGAGCTTGTAATTTTGCAGTAGATAAAGGTATCATTGTGATGATTGCTCAGGGAAACAATGGAGCTTCAACTACTTATAAATATTTAAATACTCCTGCAGACAGTCCAAAAGTATTTTCTATTGGCGCAGTAGATTCTACGGGTGCATCCTCTACATTTACTTCTTATGGACCTAATGCAAATAATGTAGTAAAACCGGATGCTTCAGCTAGAGGAACATCAACATATTACCCTGTTAGTTCATATACATCAGGAACATCTGCCGCAGTATCATTCGGAAATGGAACTTCATATGCTACTCCTATTGCTACTGGTGGTTTAGCTTGCATTTTACAAGCTTTACCAAAAACAACAAACAGAACGCATATTAAAAATAAAATGAGAGAAACCGCCTCTACTTATCCTACTTATGATTATTTAAAAGGCTATGGAATCTTAAACTTTAATAATGCATTAACAGCAATTAGTACTTCTACACTCTCTACGGAAGAAATTAAAAAAATAGAAATTAAAATCTATCCTAATCCTACAAAAAACAGTTTCAATATTTCCACACAAGATAATATCCAAAATTTAGAATTGTATGATGAGTCTGGAAGAAAAATTAAAGATTTACCTATTTCTAAAACACAAAATATAGATAATTTGAATAGTGGAATTTATTACATTAAAATTAAAACCAATAACACAACTCAAGTAGAAAAAATTATTAAAGAATAATAAAAATACCTTTTACAATAAAAAAGCTCTCAGAATTCTGAGGGCTTTTTTTTGTAAATAATTATGAATGTGACAATTAAGATTTTATTTAATGAAAAATAAATATTAAATACATCTTATTTTTAAATTATATTCGTAGAATAACAATTATCAGTATAATATTCATTTTTTATAGCATTTATTTTTATTATATTTATAATATCAAAACCTATATAAATGAAAAGAATCTTAACTACTTGTCTTATTGCGACTTGCTTATTTTCAAATGCGCAAACTACCACTACAAACACTACAGAATACGTCTTTGTTTACTTCAAAGACAAGCCTAACAAGACAAGTTTCTACAGTAATCCTTTATCTGAACTTACCCAAAAGGCTTTAGATAGAAGAGCAAATTTAGGAATCGCTTTAGATGATAGAGACGCTCCGCTAGAAACTACCTATTTAGACGATGTAAAAACTACTTTAGGATTAACCAAAATTAAGGACAAATCTAAATGGTTAAATGGTGTAGCTGTCACCATTAATACCACACAAAAAGATCTACTTCTTGCTAAACCTTATGTACTAAAAATTGAAAGTTTTGCTAAAAACAATGCTATCATAGCTAAAGTAAAACAAGAAAAAAACAATAAATTCCCGGAAGAATTTTTAGTCGATGAAGCCGAATCAAAAAATCAAAAAGTCACTGTAACTTACAATTATGGAAGTTCTTCTACTCAATCTGATATTTCTAATATTAAACCGCTTCACGTAGCCAATTACACTGGGAAAGGTATTGCGATTGCAATCTTAGATAGCGGATTCCCAAAAGCAAATACTCTTAATGCATTTGCTACCATTAGAAACTCTGGAAGAATAAAAGACATTTACAATTTCATTAGCGATAACACAGATGTTTATAATACAGCACTCAATAGCCATGGAACAAACGTATTTGGAATCATTGGCGCATATATTAACACCAGTTCATATAAATATGTAGGCGCAGCTCCAGATGCAGATTTTTATCTTTATGCCACAGAAGATGCTTATGGAAATAATGGAAACGACTATCCTGCTGAAGAAATGAACTTTATTCAAGGATTAGAAAGAGCAGATAAAATGGGGGTAGACATTGCCACCGCTTCATTAGGTTATCAAGCTTTCGGAGATACTAGATACAACTACACTTATGCAGATATGAACGGTACCAAAAGTTTTGTAGCGAGAGGTGCAAACATTGCTGTAGAAAAAGGTATTATGGTACTAAATGCTTCTGGAAACAATGGGGCGAGTACTACCTACAAATATATCAATACACCTTCAGACAGTGATAAAGTAATTTCTATTGGCGCAGTAGATAAAAACAAAGTAGTTTCTACTTTCACTTCTTATGGACCAAACGCTCTTGGTCAAATTAGACCAGATGGTGCTGCACAAGGAACCGCAGTATATTATCCTAACCAATCTGGAACGATTTCTTATGGAAACGGAACTTCTTATGCCACTCCTATTGCAGCTGGTGGCTTAGCTTGTATTTTACAAGGAATTTCTAAAAAAACACCTCGTTCTGTAATAAAAAATGCCCTTATTCAAAAAGCTTCTCTTTATCCTTCATACGATAAGAACAACAGAATTGGTTACGGTATTATTAACTTCAATAACGCTTTTACTTTACTTAAAACAAATTATGCAGCAAAAGCAACTCCTAAAAATGAGATTTCTGACATTATTATTTCTTCGAATATCGTTAAAGACCAACTTACCATTTCTACCAACAGTAAAAATGTAACCACGGAGGTTTTTGACATGAACGGAAGAAAGGTTATTTCTGGAAATAAAGTGATTAATACTGCCAATTTACCTAAAGGAATTTACATTCTAAATGTAACTACAGAAACTGGCACTAAAACTGAAAAAATTATCAAAGAATAATTAAAACAAACCCTTAAAAAAGCCTTCAGAAAATCTGAAGGCTTACTTTTTACTTGACTCTTTTTACTTGGCTCTTCTATGCCGAATTCCTACTCGCATTTATATTTCCAAAAAGAGAACGAGTAACCAATTTTTCGAGCACATCTCTATCACCTTCGTTTTTCTGTAATTTCATGAGTGCATACTGCTGAATACTCAACAACGGAAGCACTATTTTTTCTCTAATTTTCACCGATTTTCTTCCTACAGGCTCTTCTTCCATCAAACTATGGAAACCTGTAATTTCGAACATCATTTCTTTAGACAATTCATACTCACTGAACAAAACTTGCCAAAACGCCCCGAATTTAGGATGATTTTTCATGTAATACGTAAGCGGAAAATAAGATTTATTCATCGCCATCATAGAATTAAGCACCAACGTTTTGAAGAAATCAGAATTTCTGAATAAATCTTTTACTTCTTCTATTCTGCCTTCGTCTTTTAATTTTTTAATTGCTGTTCCAAATCCAAAAAATCCTGGTACATTTTGCTTCAGTTGACTCCAACTTCCCACAAAAGGAATCGCTCTTAAATCCTCGAATTTCAATTCATTTCCTGCACCACGTTTACTCGGTCTACTTCCTATATTGGTTTTTCCGTAATATTGAAGCGTACTTATTTCTTGCAAATATGCTACAAACAGTGGATTTTCCTTTAAATCAACATATTTTACATAACTCAATTCTGCTAATTCTTCGATTAAAGTTCTTTCTTTTTCGGTTAAATCTTTTTTGTGATTTTTAAAAACTTCATTCTCGATTCCAGCAGTCAAAAGTTGCTCAAAATTATATTTTGCTTGATCTTTATTTCCAAAAACCGAAGTAATGGTTTGACCTTGAATCGTTAATTCTATTTTGTTATTGGCAATTGTTTTGCCTTGACTTGCGTAGAACTGGTGCGTTTTACCACCACCACGAGCTGGAGGTCCACCTCTACCGTCAAAGAAAATCACTTTTACATCATTCTCTTCAGAAACTTTAGAAAGTCTTTCTTTAGTAGCATAAATTTCCCAATTGGCTTTTAAATAACCACCATCTTTGGTTCCATCAGAAAATCCGAGCATTATCGTTTGTACTTTTTTTCTCTTTGCCAAATGTTTTTGATAAACTTCATCTTTGTATAAATCCTGCATCACTTTTTCTGCATTGGCAAGTCCTTCCATGGTTTCAAAAAGCGGAACAATATCTATGTTGATGTCTTTATCTTCATAACCGCACACTTTAAATAGAGCAAAAACATTCATCACATCTTCTACCGTATCAGAATTAGAAATAATGTAACGGTGAATTCCTCTTTCACCATTTTTCACCTGAATTTCTTTAACATTGATGACACTTTTCAGCGTTTCTCGGATGATTTCATCTTCGAAATCATCAGGATGAGCCAGAATATGTTCAGAAATCAAGATATTTACTTTTTCAGAATTGGTAAGCTTTGCAATATTTTGTTTAGAATATTTCGTTACCAACTCATCTATCACTTTTTGGTGAATTCTGCTGTCTTGACGAATATCCAAAGTTGCAAAGTGAGTTCCAAAAATCTTAACTCGGTCTCTGTAATCTACCAAAATATTGGTAAAAAGTCCATTATGTTGAGTTTTCAGAATATGTTCCGCTTCTGATAAATATTTTAAAATCGTTTCGCTAGAAATAGAATTTTCATTTTTGAAAATATTATTGTACAATTCATTGCTTAGTTTTTCTAAAACTTCTGAAACCCCTCTGAAACTTAATCTTCTCCTTAAATCTTTTAAATGATTGTAATAATTTTTGAGAATAGAATTTCTGAGTTCATTGGCAACTTTTAGCGTAACATCTGCCGTCACAAAAGGATTCCCATCTCTGTCTCCTCCAGGCCAAAAACCTAATTGAAAAACGTCTTGATGTATATCAAAATGTTCACTTCCGAAAGATTGTTTCAGTTTTTTATACAATTCCCCAATTGTGTCATAATACACATATCTCAAGTAAAAAATAATGCTTAATGCTTCATCTAGAGGTGTTGGTCTCTCTTTATTTACAAATGGAGTTTTCCCTAACTGCTGAAGCAAAAGGTCTATTTCATTGATGTCATCTTTTAAAATAGCAGAACGCAAATCATGCAAAATTCTTTGTACAGCATTCGGATAAAATTGTGTAGGATGCGCTGTAAAAACCACTTTTATGGCAAAATCTTCTAACTTTTCGCGAACTTTTCCTAATTTATGTTCTTGCAAAGCTCTTTCATGCAATTGCATTACCGTTCCCGCATCACTTTCTGAATGCAACTGTTGAAAAGCTGCATCTTCTATACTGTCAAAAAGCACCACTTGCCTTTCAATGTATTGAATAATCTTAAAAAGCAGTTCCTGCTTCTGTTCTTCTGTAGTAAGTTCTGTATGTTTTTTGAAGAATTCTTCTACAATTTCTTCTGGAGATTTTCCTTCTTCATAACCATCTCTACTTTCTTCATAAAGAAACGGCAAAAGCATTCCGATGTTGGTCATTTTATCATACGGAAGGCTCATAAACAAGCTGTTATAAATCTGAAATTTATTTTCTACAACCTGACGAAATTTTTCTAAGCGGGCTTCATTAATCATATAACAAAGGTATTAAAAACTCTTTATTTATAGCATATTATTGAAATTTTCAATCTTAAATTTTTATTAATTTTCATCACTTTCGGAATCTTATTTCGTAATTTTGGAAAAAAAATTTATTGATATGTTAAATTTTGAATTTAAAAATCCTACAAAAATTATTTTCGGTAAAGGCGAAATCGCTAAAATTTCTAGAGAAATCCCGAAAACAGAAAAAATATTAGTGCTTTATGGAGGCGGAAGCATTAAAACCAATGGCGTTTACGACCAAGTAAAAACAGCATTAGAAGGTTACAACTGGGAAGAATTCGGAGGAATTCCTGCAAATCCAGAATACGAAGTTTTATTAGAAGCTCTAAAAATCATCAAAGAAAAAAATATCACTTACATGTTAGCAGTAGGTGGTGGCTCTGTAATTGATGGAGTGAAATTCCTTTCTGCTGCAGCTAATTACGAAGGAGAGCCTTGGGATATTTTAAAAAATGGAATCAGAACAGAAGAAGGAAAAGGTTTACCATTTGCTTCTGTACTTACGCTTCCTGCAACAGGTTCTGAAATGAATTCAGGCGCAGTAGTTTCTAGAAGAGAAATCGGTCAAAAATTAGGAATGGGAGGTCCTGGTTTATTCCCACAGTTTTCTATTTTAGATCCGGAAGTAATTCGTTCGATTCCTAAAAAACAAATTGCAAACGGAATTACAGATGCTTACACCCACGTTTTAGAGCAATACATGACCGTAAAAACTTCTGCTACACTTCAAGACCGTTTTGCCGAAAGCATTTTACAAACTTTACAAGAAATTGCTCCAAAAATGATGGATGAAGAATTCCATTATGATTCAGCTGCTAATTTTATGTGGAGTTGTACCATGGCTTTAAACGGATTGATTCAAAAAGGAGTCGTTTCTGACTGGGCAATTCACGGAATTGGTCACGAATTAACTGCTCAATTTGGTATAGACCATGCTAGAACTTTAGCCATTATTGCACCTTCTCATTACCGTTATAATTTTGATGCTAAAAAAGAAAAATTAGCACAATATGCAGAAAGAGTTTGGAATGTAACAGAGGGCACTACTGAAGAAAAGGCGCTGAAAGGAATAGAAAAAATGGAAGCTTTCTTCCAAAGTTTAGGCATAAAAACCAAATTATCTGAGTATACCGAAAACTACCAAGGAACAGCAGAAAAAATTCAAGAAGCTTTTATTGCGAGAAATTGGTTAGCGATTGGCGAAAAAGGTATTGTAAAACCAGAAGATGCTAAAAAAATTGTAGAAATGGCTTATTAATGAACGATAAATCATCTTCTTAAAAAGAATTTAATTATGTTAAAAATCACAGAGAATTCTGTGATTTTTTTTATAACAACCATAAAAATTTGCTAACTTTAATCTTTAAAATTCTTAAAAACGAATACCATGAAAAAACTTCTACTTTTAATAGGAATACTATTCTCCATCAGCTTTTTTGCCCAAAATCCAATGTTATATAGTTATACGTGGCAGATTTCCAAAATATTTTATGCTGGAACAGAATATCCTATTCCAAATCCTACAATTATTCCAGAAGTTCATAAAAACACCACCACGATTTCTTCTTCTGAAATAAAAACTCAGCTGTTTAATACTTCTACTGCTGCCATAAGTTTTACCAGCAATTCTCAAATCACAATTTCTGAAATGGGCGGAACTTTATCTCAAAGTCCAAATCCAGATTTTGACACTTTTGAAAGCAATTATAGAAATATTTTTTCATTAGCTCCCACTCCTAAAGTTTTTGATTATACGATTACTAATATTGGAAATGGAACTTATCAACTATTGCTTACAGATACCAATACAGGAAATAAAGTTTACTATACAGCTACAAATTTATCCGCTAAAACACCAGAAAATAAGAAATTAAACATCTATCCAAATCCTGCAACGGATTTCATTTTTTTGAAAAATATAAAACCCAATTCTTCAGTTAAAATAATAGATACTTTAGGGAAAGTGGTGATGAGTAAAAAGATTACAGAAGATTTCATAGAAATAAAATCTCTACCGAAAGGAACTTACTTTTTAGAAATAGAAGGACTCAAAACTTTAAAATTTATTAAGAATTAATATGCTCAAAATAACTTTCACAAAATCACAGAGAATTCTGTGATTTTTTTTTTATTTTTGAAAAAAAGTAAAAATGAATGCATTAGCAGAGAATAAGACCGTTTTAGCACACAATGATTTCTTCGAAATTCTGAGAAATGTAGAATACAAACGTTTAGATACACACAAGCAAGTTTATCTAGATTTTACCGGAGGAAATCTCTATGCTAAATCACAGATTTTGGAACATCAAGATTTGTTGATCAATAATATTCTCGGCAATCCGCATTCTACCAATCCTACATCTCAATTGTCTACAAAATTGGTAGAAGAAGCGAGACAAAAGGTAATTGACTACTTCAATGCGGAAGATTACTACTGCATTTTTACTCAAAACGCTTCTAATGCATTGAAAATTGTAGGAGAATCCTATCCATTCAACGAAAAATCACATTTTTTACTTCTTGCAGATAACCATAATTCAGTAAATGGAATTCGTCAATTTTGCCTATCAAAAGGCGGAAAAGTTACTTACGCTCCTATCTATTATCAGGATTTAAGAATGGACGAAAATTTCGTGATGGAAAAACTTCAAGAATCTGAAAATTTTGAAAATAAACTCTTCGCTTATCCTGCTCAGTCAAACGTTTCGGGCGTGAAACACGATTTAGGTTGGATTAAAAAAGCACAGGATTTAGGTTGGGATGTTTTACTAGATGCTGCTGCATTTGTTCCAACGAATCAATTGGATTTAAAAGAAGTAAAACCAGATTTTGTATGTGTTTCTTTTTATAAAATTTTTGGTTATCCTACAGGAATTGGTTGCCTTTTGGTAAATAAAGAAAAGTTTAAAAAACTACAAAAACCATGGTTTGCAGGTGGAACCGTAAGTTTGGTTTCGGTGAATGCTATTCATCATTTCTTGATTAATAACCACGAAAGATTCGAAGATGGAACGCTCAATTATTTAGACATTCCTGCGGTAAAAATTGGTTTAGATTATATCGAAAATATCGGAATACAACGCATTAATGAAAGAGTTGCTTCACTTAGAAAATATCTATTCGAAAATTTAGAAAGTTTACAACACGATAATGGTAGAAATTTGATTCAGATTTTCGGTCCAAAAGACCATCAGAATCTTGGAGGAACCATTATTTTAGGTTTTTATAACGAAGAAGGCGTTCGTTATGAATTCGAGCAAATAGAAGAAATGGCAAATCAACATAACATTTCACTTCGTTCAGGTTGTTTCTGCAATCCCGGCATTGACGAGGTTAATAATTGCTTGACAGACAATGAATTAGCAACCTACTACTCTTCTCACGAACAAGGTGATTACAAAGACATGATTAAATTTTTAGGAAAAATGCGTGGCGCAACTAGAATTTCTGTAGGAATTGCCACTACTAAAAATGATATTGATAAACTGATGAATTTCATGAGAGAATTGCTCAATAAATAATTTGGGTTTCCCTAACTTTGAAAAGTTTATCCTAATATTTTTATCATGAAGAATTTTATTAAAATTTCATTCCTCTTTTTTGTATTTATTTTCGGTTCTCTTACTGCTCAAAAAGCAGATTTTTATGATGATATTCAACATTTTAAAAAATTAGATGCAGAAAAAACACCACCAAAAGATGCTATCCTTTTCTTGGGAAGTTCATCTTTTACCATGTGGAAAGACGTAGCAGATTATTTCCCTGATAAAACCATTATCAATAGAGCTTTTGGAGGTTCTAGATTGCTTAATCTAAATTACTATGCCGAAGATTTACTCAATCCTTATCAACCGAAGCAAGTGGTGATTTATTGCGGCGAAAATGACATTGCACATGCCGAAAAACCTTCTGCAAATGAAGTTTTCAAAAGATTTAAACAATTTTATAAAACGGTAAGAGCTCATTATCCAAATGCCAACATCGCTTACCTTTCCATCAAATATTCGCCAAGTAGAGAACAATACTGGCCGACCATGAAGCAAGTGAATAAAAAAATTAAAAACTTCATGAATACTAAGAAAAATGCAGAATTTATAGACATTACAGAAAGTATGAATGATGAAAATGGCAACGTAAGAAAAGACATTTACTTAGAAGACATGCTACACATGAAACCTGAAGGCTATAAAATCTGGACCAAAGTGATGTATCCTTATTTAAAATAAAAACTTTAAAAACCAATAACCATGAAAAAACTAATGATTTTCCTTTTTTCAGTGATTTCCATTTCTATTTTTTCTCAAGAGAAAGTGACTAAAGAAGATGTTAATAAAATCATTGAAAGCATTAAAAAAGAAATTGCCGACAAAACTTGTAAATGCATTGATTCTGTAAAAGATGAAGTCATTAACCGTAAAAGAAAAGAAAATATTGAAGGAATCAACGGCTGCGTAAAAGAATATACTGGAGCGTATATGCTAGGTAAAAAATTAGCAGCAGTAGATAAAACCAAAGACAGCAATATCAACATTAACTTTGACGAAAAATCCCAGGATTACCTAGATTCAAAAAGAGAATTAGAAGATTATTTGATGGCAAATTGCGAATCTCTGAAATTCGTCTTAGCGACTAATGATAGAGAAAATGAAAATTCGCTTTCTCAAAATCCAAAAGCTAGAGATTATTATACAAAAGGTGTAAATCAATCTAACAATAAAAACTATGCAAAAGCATTAGAATATTTTCTTTTAGCAGTAAAAGAAGACAGCAATTTTCCTTTTGCATGGGATAATTTAGGATATTGCTACAGACAATTAGGAGAATATGACAAAGCGATAGAAGCTTATAAAAAATCTATCGAATTAGACCCAAATCATTCATTTCCTATTCAAAATTTGGCTGTTGCATACACCTACAAAAAAGAATATCAAAAAGCTATTGACACCTTTGAACTTCTCAAAAAATTAGACTCCGAAAATCCTGAAATCTATTATGGAATTGGTCAAATTTACTTTCAGTATTTAAAAGAATATGAAAAAAGTCTAGATTATATGTGTAAAGCTTTTAATCTTTATATCAAAAATAACTCTCCTTATCGTGCAGATGCAGAAAACATCATCAGATACAATTTTACAGAGATGAAAAAACTTGGCAAGGAAGACAAATTTTATGAAATTTTAAAAGCCAATAACATTAATACAAAATAAAAAACCGCTCCGAAATTCGGAGCGGTATTTGTTTTATTTCTTTTTTCTCTTCGCAATAGATTTTGCCTTTGCTTGAGCTCTGTTCCCTGGTTTGGTTTTGGGTGGTTTTCTTTTGCTTGGTCCGCCAAGATTAACTTTTTTATTTTTATCTTTTTTCTCGTGGAAAGCAGAACCTGGTTCAATTTTTTTATACTGAACAGGATTTTTCATCACTACAACTTCTTTTTCTGACGCGATTTTCACCTCAGAAACCTTCACTTCTTCTGGAAACTCTACTCTTTTCACTTCCTTGTTCATAAACATTTCTAGTTCTATGAAACGTTCTTCTTCTTTTGGTGTGTAAAAAGAAATCGCAATTCCGTCTTTATCTGCTCTACCTGTTCTACCAATTCTGTGAATATATTGCTCCTGAATTTCTGGAATTTCAAAGTTAAAAACGTGAGAAACATCCGGAATATCAAGACCTCTCGCCATAACATCAGTGGTAATAATTCCTCTCAATTCATTGTCTGAGAAAGATTTCATGGTTCTCAATCTGAAATTCTGAGATTTATTCGAGTGAATCACCCCAAATTCTCCCGGAAATTCTTCGTCTATTTTATTAAAAATTAAATCGGCGTGTCTCTTATTATTGGCAAAAATTAAAATTTTTTCAAATTCATCTTGCGTTCTTAATAAGTGAACCAATAGATTTAATTTGGTATTAAAATTCTTTACCGGAATAGCAGATTGAGCTATTTTTTCGAGTGGAGTTCCGCTTCTTGCTAAAGAAATTTCCTGTGGATTTTTGAAATATTCGTCTAGCATGGCATCTACATCATCCGTCATCGTTGCAGAGAAAAGAATGTTCTGTCTGCGCTCACTCATCATCGTGAAAATATCTTCTAACTGTCTTCTGAAACCCAATGAAAGCATCTCATCAAACTCATCGATAATCAGTTTTTTTAGATCTTTCAAGTTCAAAACTGCATCTTTCATCAAATCCATTACTCTTCCCGGAGTTCCCACCAAAATATCTACACCTTCGTAAACCAAAAGTTTCTGAGTATTGATATTTACCCCTCCATAAACGCCTAAAACTCTTGTTGACATATCTTCTGTCAGTTTTTCTAAAACTTCGGCAACTTGCACCACCAATTCACGTGTAGGAACAAGGATAAGTACAGTTGGACTTCCGTTTTTATTGTATTTCCAAGTTTTAAGAACTGGAAGAAGATAAGCTAATGTTTTACCGGTTCCGGTTTGTGCAATTCCCATTACATCTTTTCCAGACATAATTGGCGAAAAAGATTTCAGCTGAATAGGTGTTGGCTCAGAAATTCCTAATTTTTCTAAAGCGCTGTTGAGTTGTTTTGGCAAATCAAAATCTGCAAATGATACTTTCATTTGGCAAAAATACGATTTTTAAATTTGAGGTTAAAATCTTGCCTGAACTTGTACGAACATTGTAGTATGATCATACTCTGAAGTCAGCGGAACATTTTTTTTGTAATCATCTATCATGGCTCCAATTTGCAAACAAGCAAAATATTGGTCGGCGAATTCTAATGTAAGCATCGGCGTAAAAGTAGTTCTTACATTGCCTTCTAATTGATAGTTAGGATTTAGATATTCATATCGGTTAGAGAATTCTATGCTTCTTAGTCTTGGTGAATTTAGATTATATCGAATAATAGGATTGATATAAAAACTTCTGAATCTAAAATCTTTCAGCTCTGGTTTTGGCGAAAGCTTAGAAACTCCAAATTCTGAAAAATTGTTTCCTTCTTTGTATTCAGAGATGATTTCTAGATTCCATTTTGGATTGATAGTAAAGGTTTTTTCTACATCTGCCCCGATTACATTTCCTGATTGATTGATGTAACTGCCAATTCCTCCATTCACTCCAATTTTTAAATTATCTTTAAAATCCTTTTCTAATCTGGCATAAACGTGTTTGCTTTGGTCATTATCGATTTCAGAACCACGAGAATTTCCATTAGTAGCTCCAATGTAATATTTCAAAGGATTTTTAGCATTATTGACATCACCATAAACAGCAATTCCGGTTTGGAAACTTTGCCAACCGTTTTTTCCCAATAAATAATAACCATTTGAAAAATCTACAGATTTGATAAACTCACTCGGAATTTCGTCTTCTATCCCAAAATACGGACGGAACTGCCCTAATTGAATTTTGAGATGCTTATTATGAGAATATCTTACAAAAGCTTGTTCTAGTACTTTTCCGGTAAGGTTACTGCTGTTAAACTCCGCAAAATTAAGCATCATTCCCAAGTCAAAACGGTCATTAATTTTAGATTTTAATAAAAATCTTGCTCTTCTTACGTTAAAACTATTGGATACTAATTTCTGTTGGTCTGCTATATTTACACCGTTCACATCTACATTTTCTGTGAGAGAAACCAAATATCTGGTCTGCAACAAACCGCTAAAACTGGTGTTTCTTAAGATTTTAGAATAGTTAGAAATGGTGTCTTTTTTAGAATCATTTTGCGCAAAAACCACCAAACTGAACAATACAAAACTGAATAAAAGAATTTTCTTCATCTTCATTAATTTTAAACAATCATTTAAATTTGAAGTTGCAAAATTATCATTCAGAAAGGACTAAATTATGCTAAGCAGAGAATAATTTAAGAAAATAAGACAAATATCATTATTTGAGTTTCACAGATTTGGTTTCTACTTTGATTTCATCATTTTTCCAAACACTTGAAGTAATTCTTACGAATCCTTTTTTCAGAGGATCTTTTTCAATCGGAAATTTATTTTCTTCCCACTGCGAACAATGCGTAGGAATTGGTTTTACCAAGGATTTCGATTCATTATTTTTAAAAGTGTAGACATAAAAAGAATGCCAACAACTGGTACACCAATTCGGATAAAATCCTATTTCATCTGCGCCATCATTGTTTAAATCTTTCAGGTTATATAAATCACCGTTTTTAGCATTTTTGATGGTAATCGGTTTAATTTTTTCATCGGAAAAATGAATGGTAGTAATACAATTTCCTTCGCATTCATCACTACAATCTGAAACCGTAGCGTATGCAAATTCTTTTTTGCCATCTCCGTTAAAATCTCCTTCTATCTTCACTTCAGAAGTTTGTGAAAACAAGAAATTAACCATCAGAAAAAACGAAATAGAAGCTGTTTTTTTCATAATCATTTGTGTTTTGTGTATTTCAAAAATAAAAAAAATCTTTCATTAATATGAAAGATTTTAAAATTTATTCCCACTCAATCGTTGCTGGTGGTTTACTCGAAATATCATAAACCACTCTATTGATTCCTTTCACTTCATTGATAATTCTGTTCGATACATTTTCTAAAAATTCCCAAGGAAAATGGCTGAAAGTTGCCGTCATGAAATCTGTAGTATTCGCAGAGCGAACTACAGCGGTGTATTCATACGTTCTTTCGTCTCCCATTACTCCAACAGATTTTACGGGAAGTAACACCACAAAAGCCTGAGAAACCTTTTCATACAAATTATTTTTATACAATTCTTCTATGAAAATATCATCTGCTTCTTGTAAAATCTTCACTTTTTCGGCATCTACTTCTCCTAAAACTCTGATTCCTAAACCTGGTCCTGGAAATGGATGTCTGTACACCAAATGATGCGGAATTCCTAATTCTTCGCCTACTTTTCTTACTTCGTCTTTAAATAATTCACGAAGCGGTTCTAGAAGTTGAAGTTTCATTTCTTCTGGTAATCCTCCCACATTGTGGTGAGATTTTATCACTGCAGAAGGTCCTTTTACCGATTGAGATTCGATAACATCTGGATAAATGGTTCCTTGAGCTAAAAATTTAGCGCCTTCAAATTTGTGAGATTCTTCATCGAAAACGGCCACAAATTCTCTACCGATGATTTTTCGTTTTTCTTCTGGGTCTGAAACTCCAGCTAATTTTGACAAAAATCTTTCTGAAGCATCTACCATATCAATATTCATATTGAAATGTTCTCCGTAATTTTCCATTACTTTTTTGCCTTCATCTTTACGCAAAAGCCCAGTATCTACGAAAATACATTGCAACTGATCACCAATAGCTTTATGAATGAGAACCGCAGCTACCGATGAATCTACACCACCAGAAAGCCCAAGAATGACCTTGTCATTTCCTACTTTTTCACGGATTTCTGCAACGGTTTTTTCGATATAATTGGTGAGTTTCCAATTTTTTTCGGCTTTACAAATATGGAAAACGAAGTTTTCGAGCATTTTAGCTCCAAATTCACTGTGCGAAACTTCTGGATGGAACTGAACGCAATAAATATTTTTCTTTTCGTTAAAAATCCCTGAAATTACTCCAGACTTCGCTGAAATTTCAAAATTATCTGGCAAAGTTTCTACTTCATCAAAATGGCTCATCCAAACGGTAGAAAATCTACTTACTCCTGTAAAAAGCGGATTAGATTTCGTGATTTCTAGAGTTGCTTTTCCGTATTCTCCTTTTTCACCTTTTTTTACGTTTCCGCCCAAAAGATGTGCTGTGAGTTGCATTCCGTAGCAAATTCCCAAAACTGGAATTCCCAATTCGAATAATTCTTTTTCTACCAAATGTGCATCTGGAGAATTTACAGAACTCGGACCTCCAGAAAGGATAATTCCCGCAGGATTTTTGGATTTTATTTCTTCTAAAGAGGTATTAAAAGGTAGAATTTCCGAATACACTTCCATTTCGCGTATTCTCCTACCAATCAATTGGTTATATTGTGAACCGAAGTCCAAAATGATGATTCCTTTATTCATTTTATTTAATTGAAAGTTAAAAATTGAGTCAAAACTCAATCTTAAATTTTACAAAATTTACTTTTTATTTCTAAGCGTAACTAGCCCTGATTGAAGCATTTGTCTGAGCTCTTTTTAGAAATTTCTAGATGAATTTATAAGGCAAAAATTTCTAAAAAAGCGAGTGCGGAAAGCAGGATTAGCTCCTAAAAAAATTGAGGGAAAATTCCCTCATTTTATTAAAATTTTCCGATATCTTCTCTGTAAAATGCGTAGTCGAAATGAAGCGTTTTAGCATCTTCATAGACTTTTTCGCGTGCTTCTTCGTAAGTATCGCCAGTTGCAACCACATTAAGTACTCTACCTGAATTGGTGACTACTTTTCCTGCAATTTGCTCTGCTCCAGCAAAGAGAACATTGCTGTGTTTTACCTTATCTAAACCTTGGATTTCGTAACCGATTTCAAAATTCCCAGGATAACCGCCAGAGCACATCACGAGACAAATCGCCTTCTTGTCTGAAAACTGTAAATCTAAATCTTTTCCTTCGATACAGTCATGGATAACATCTAACAAATTATTCTCTAAAAGTGCCATGATTACTTGCGTTTCTGGATCGCCAAATCTCATGTTATATTCTAACAAATAACATTGATTATCTTGTACCAAAACGCCAAAAAATATAATCCCTACAAAATCAAGTGCTTTGTCTTTAATTCCTTTAACGGTAGGTTCTAAAATATTTTTATTAAAATCTGCTAAATGCTCTGCCGTAAATTCTGGACTTGGAGCTACAGTTCCCATTCCACCAGTATTTGCGCCAGTATTTCCGTTTCCTACTTTTTTATAATCTTTGGCAGAAACACATGGAAAAGCTTTTTCGCCATTCCAAAAAGCAATAATGGACGCTTCGAAACCTTGCAAAAACTCTTCAATGACAACTTTTATTCCAGCATCTCCATAAATTCTTTCTATCATGAATTGGTGCAAAGTGTGATGCGCAGTTTCTTTGTCTTCACAAATCACTACTCCTTTTCCGCTTGCTAAACCACTTGCTTTAATCACCAAAGGATAAGAATGATTTTGGATATATTGGTCTGCTTCTACATAAGAATCAAAAATAGCAGCTTTGGCTGTTCTGATGCCATAATCTTGCATAAATTTTTTAGAAAAAGCCTTGCTTCCTTCTAAATCTGCGGCACGTTTTGTTGGTCCAAAAATTTTGAGATTATGTTTCTGAAATTCGTCTACAATACCATTAACTAAAGGTAATTCTGGACCTACGAATGTGAAATCTATTTTTTCTCTAAGAGCAAAATCTCTTAACTCTGCTACACTCTCATAAGGCAAGTTTTTACCTAAATTTTCTGTTGTAGCATTGCCTTTTGCAAAAAACATTTGACTGATTCTTTTGTCTTCTGATAATTTTTTTGCAATAGCAGATTCTCTACCTCCGTTTCCTATTATTAATACTTTCATATGTAGCTATTTATTGTTTTTCAAAGGTCATATGCAATCGCTGAATAATTATTAAGGTCTGTTATTGCTAATCATAGCGATTTCATATGATACTTGGTTTCTTACAAATTTACGAAATCCTATGAACGATTTGTTATAAAATTTCTATAAAATTTGCGATATACATATTTTTTAGTTGCTAAAAAATTGATTTGATTAATGCAGGAAATGTCTCATTCCTGTGAACATCATTGGAATTTTATGTTCATTTGCAGCTGCAATAGAATCTTCATCTTTTACAGAACCTCCTGGTTGAACAATCGCTGTAATTCCTTCTTTAGCACAGAAATCTACCACATCTCTGAAAGGGAAAAATGCATCTGAAGCGAGAACTAAATCGCCACTAAATTTTTCCTTAGCTCTAGAAATCGCTTGTTCTGTAGCCCAAATTCTATTGACTTGTCCACCTCCGATTCCGAAAGCTTGAATTCCGTTTGAAACTACTATAGCGTTAGATTTCACATATTTTACCACTCTTTGAGCAAATAAAAGTGCTTTTTCTTGCTGTTCTGTTGGTTGGATTTCTGTAACTACTTTAAAATCTGTAGAAAATTGGTCATCTACATCTTGAACCAAAATTCCACCATCTATTTTCACCCAAGTTTTTTTGTCTGAAACTGGATTTTTGATTTTTATAATTCTAAGATTTTTCTTTTTTCTCAAAATTTCTAGCGCCTCTTCATCAAAATCAGTTGCCATTACAATTTCAAGGAAAGTTTTGTTGAGTTCTTCCGCAGTTGCAGCATCTACTTTATAATTCATTCCGATGATTCCCCCGAAAATAGAAATCGGGTCGCATTCGAAAGTTTTGGTATACGTTTCTAAAGCAGAATTTCCGATGGCAACTCCACAAGGTGTAGAATGTTTTACGGCACAACAAGCCATTTCATCTTTAAATTCATTCACCACTTTCCAGCATAAATCCATATCCCTCAAATTATTGAAAGACAGCTCTTTACCTCCTAAAATTTCGAAATCTTTCATCGCACCGTTTTCAGTAGTAGAAACGTAATACGCTGCCGATTGATGAGGATTTTCGCCGTATCTTAAATCAGAAACTTTTTGGTAAGAAGCCTGTAAATATTCAGGATATTCTTCATTCAACAACATTTGAGAAATTGCAGCATCATAAGCAGAAGTTAAGTTGAAAACTTTACCTGCCAATTTTTTACGGGTTTCTAAAGTAGTATCGCCATATTCTGAAATCTCTTGTTGAACTTTTGCGTAATCTTCCACATCGGTAACTACAGTCACAGAAGCGAAATTTTTAGCTGCAGAACGAAGCATTGATGGTCCACCAATATCGATAAATTCTACTTTTTCTTCTAAAGAAATTTCTTTATTTACATTCTCGAAAAACGGATAAAGGTTTACAATCACCATATCAATCAGCTCTATTCCGTGTTCCTGAACGGTTTTCATGTGTTCTTCGTTATCACGAACCGCAAGAAGTCCACCATGAACTTTTGGATGAAGGGTTTTTACTCTTCCGTCTAACATTTCAGGAAAATTGGTCACTTCATCAATCTGAATTGGGTTAAGTCCCGCTTCTTTAAGATGTTTGAAGGTTCCACCCGTAGAAATGAGTTCGTAATTTTTAGATTCTAAAAATTTGGCAAAATCAATAAGATTGCTTTTGTTGGAGACACTGATTAATGCTCGTTTTTTCATTTTTATTTATACTTTTTTTATTAAATCCTTGGAATGAATTCCAATTCTGCAAAATCGGTCGTTCCTATGGAACTCTTTTATTTAAAACCAAATCAATCGCTTTCGGAAAAATCTCGTACTCGATTTGATGAACTTTCTGTGCTAAAGTTTCTGGAGTTTCATTTTCTGCAATTTCAAATTTCCCTTGAAGAATAATTTCGCCTTCATCAATTCCAGAAGTCACAAAATGAACGGTTGCACCACTTTCTTTTTCTTGGGCTGCAATTACCGCTTCGTGAACGTGATGTCCCCACATTCCTTTTCCACCGAATTTTGGCAATAAGGCAGGATGAATATTGATGATTTTTCCGTTGTATTTTTCACAAAATTCTTTGCTCAGAATCGATAGAAAACCAGCTAATACAATCAAATCTGTATTTTCGGGCAAAAGTTTTTCTAAATTTTCAGAGAAATCTTTTCCTCTTTTGATAAGTTGATTCGGAATGTGATGATTTTCGGCTCTTTCTAAAGCATAACAATCTCTGTCCGCTACCACTAAACTGACTTTAGCATTTGGAATTTCTCCATTATCAATACAATCAATGATTCGCTGTAAATTGCTACCAGAACCCGAAACTAAAACTGTAATATTTTTCATGTTAGATTTCAGATTTCAGATTTCAGATTTCAGATTTTTGTCTGATATCTCTTATCTAAAATCTCGTTTCTATATTAATTGAATTTTCTCTTCGTTTTCTACTATTTCGCCTACTAAATAAGCGTCTTCGATTAAAGAAAGTGCTTTTTCGGCAAGGCTTTCATCTACTACTATAACCATTCCTACTCCCATGTTAAAAGTACCAAACATCTCCATTCTTTC
Source organism: Cloacibacterium sp. DMC96 (assembly GCF_056313765.1). Lineage (NCBI taxonomy): Bacteria > Pseudomonadati > Bacteroidota > Flavobacteriia > Flavobacteriales > Weeksellaceae > Cloacibacterium > Cloacibacterium sp. DMC96. Next base: position 1,199,374 of record NZ_JBQUZQ010000001.1, read on the forward strand.
GATGTTTCCACGTTTTTCTAATTCTAACATTACGTTTGGAATTTGGATTTTAGAAGTGTCAATTTTCGCACATAATCCATTCGGAATAATTCTTGGAACGTTTTCGATTAAACCGCCACCTGTAATATGAGCAATTCCTGAAATTTCTACATTTTCTTTCAGTTTAAAAACGTCTTTGTAATAGAGTTTGGTAGGAACTAAAAGTGTTTCATATAAAGGTTTCCCTTCGAATTCTTCTTCAAAATTCGGGAAAATTTTTCTTACCAATGAAAAACCATTGCTGTGAAAACCAGAACTTGGTAAAGCGATGATTTTATCACCCGTTTTTATTTTAGAACCATCAATAATTTGGTCTTTTTCTACAATTCCTACGCAGAAACCAGCCACATCATAATCTCCTGGTTGATACATTCCTGGCATTTCTGCAGTTTCTCCACCAATTAATGCGCACTCATTGTCTTTGCAAGCATTTACCATTCCTAGAACAATTTCTGCTGCTACATCTGCATCTAGTTTTCCACAAGCTAAATAATCTAAGAAAAATAGAGGTTTTGCACCATGACACAGAATATCATTGGCACACATCGCGAAACAATCTACACCAATAGAATCATATTTTTTGGTATCTAATGCAATTTTTAATTTGGTTCCTACTCCATCAGTTCCAGAAACCAAAACAGGATTTTTATAGCCACCAATTTCATAGAAAGCTCCAAAACTTCCTAGATTGTTCAGTACATTTTTATTGTGCGTTTCGGCAACAGCAGATTTTATTTTGTCTACGGTTTTATAGCCTTCTTCTTTGTCTACGCCAGCTGATTTATACGTATTATTCATTTTTCTTTTTGGTTTTTTTCTGAATGACTTGCAGGACTTTCACCTGCAAGATTCAGGTTTTTACTAGATTTATTTCAAACTGCAAACGCATTGAAAATCAAAAATAAACGATATAAAAAAAGCCGACAATCGTTCTGATTATCGGCCTCAATTATTTTGCTGCGTATTTTAGCTTCCCAATTTCTTGGAATGTACAAGAGCTAAAATGTTGCGATTTAATATTCAATTTGTTTGGAATTTGATTTCGCAAAATTATATTTTTTATTGACAAAAAGCAACAGAAAAAATATTTTTTCTTCATTGCTCTTCAATTTTAACTTAATTTTTAGATTTTAGGCAATTCCATTGGAACTTCAATCAATAAAATTTCAGAATCCTTATCTATTTCTAAATCAAAATGTTCCGTTTCTGTAATTCCTAAAGCATCTCTTTGTCCAAGAATAGTTTCGCCTATTTTTACACTTCCTGAAATAACGAAAACGTAAACTCCATTTCCTTCTTTTTTGACTTGATAAGTTCTAGAAGATTTTTCGGTGAAATTTCCTAAGTGAAACCAAGCGTCTTGGTGAATCCAACTTCCTTCATCATTAGGATTAGGAGAAACAATCTGTTGAAATTCATTATCAATGGCATTGTCAGAAATTTTCAATTGGTCATATCTTGGTTCTACTCCCATTTTATTAGGAATGACCCAAATTTGCAATAAAGTTACGGGTTGTTCTTTACTTCCGTTAAATTCACTGTGTTGAATTCCTGTTCCTGCACTCATTACCTGAATTTCGCCTTTTTTAATTGCTCCAAAATTCCCCATAGAATCGCGGTGATGCAACTCTCCACTTAATGGAATAGTCACAATTTCCATATTTGCATGTGGATGCATCCCAAAACCCATTCCTTTTTCTACAAAATCGTCATTTAGAACTCTTAAATTCCCGAAATGCACTTTGTCTGGATTGTAATAATTTGCAAAAGAAAAACTGTGATTGGCAACTAACCAACCATGATTTTGAAATCCTCTTTCGCTTGCTTTATGTAATATTGTTTTCATACTTAAATATTTATCAATTTTATACTGCAAAGTTAGCCTAATCAAAAGCAGAAGTCATTGATGTAAGATAATAAAAAAATCCACCAAAATTTGGTGGATTTTGAAGTGAATATTCTGAGAAGATTATTCTTTAATGACTAAAAGTGCTGCAATCCCTGCAACTGCCATAGAAACACCTGCTAAAGCAACCATGTTAATAGCTGTTCCACCTAAAGCAGAAAGTAAAACTCCACCTAATAAACCAGCAGCAATTTGTGGAATAGTAATGGTAGCATTAAAAATTCCCATGTAAACTCCTGTTTGTTTTGCTGGAAGTTTAGAAGATAAAATGGCATAAGGCAATGCTAAAATAGCTGCCCAAGCTATACCTACTCCAATCATTGGTAAGAATAATAGGTTTTTGTCTTTGATAAACAAAATAGATAACAAACCAAGACCACCTAAAATTAAAGAAACAACATAAACATTTCTTCTTCCGTATTTATTTGCTAATGGAGTAATCACTAAAGAGAATAAAGCGGCAAAAACACTATAAGCAGCAAAGATTACACCTGTCCAGTTTCCTGCTTCGTTGAAAGCATTAGAGGTAGCATCTGTAGTTCCCCAAATATTTTGAGCAATTCCTTGTGTAGTGTAAACCCACATTAAAAATAATGCAAACCATGAAAAAAACTGTGTAACAGCCAATTGTTTCATGGCGTTTGGTACATTTTTAATCAAAGTAAAGAAACTTACTTTTTCTGGATTTTCGTTTTCTTTTTCTTCTAAATTATTATATTTCGCATATTCTTCTGGTGGATATTCTTTCGTTCTAAAAGAAGTCCATAAAACAGAAGCCAATAAAACCGCTCCACCAATATAGAAAGACCAAATTACCGTAGGTGCTACTTTTTGACCAGCTTCTGGTTCGTTTGCAATTCCCCACCATGTTAATAAAAATGGTAAAAGTGAACCGAAAACTGCTCCTACATTAATTAAAAAACTTTGGATAGAATATCCTTTATTTCTTTGAGATTCGTCTACCATATCACTTACCAAAGCACGGAATGGTTGCATGGTAACGTTAAAAGAAACGTCCATGAAAAGCAACATCATAGCACCAAAGAAAACGGCAGGAAATAATTGTGCAAAATGCTCTGAGTTCGGCATAAAAAACATAGCCAATGCAGAAACAATTGCTCCACCTAAAATAAATGGAATTCTACGACCTAATCTCGTCCAAGTTTTATCACTAGAAAGACCTACAATGGGTTGTACAAAAAGTCCTGCAAGAGGAGCTGCTAGCCAAAAATAACTTAAATGATGTACATCTGCACCGATTGCCGAAAGAATTCTACTGGTATTCGCGTTCTGAAGAGAATAGCCAATTTGCACTCCCAAAAAACCAAAACTTATGTTCCAGATTTGCCAGAAAGACAAGAGTGGTTTTTTCTGTGTATTACTCATATACTATAGTTTTTATTTGTTTTTAACGAATTTACTTATTTATTTCTAAAATCAATGAAGATTTTGCAGGAATAGTTAACAAATCTTTAATTTGAACCGTAGCATCTTTCATTACATCTTTTGCTGTAAAACTAGAAGGAACTATTTCTTGGAATCTATTCATTTCGATGGTTTGCTCTTTATCACTACTGTTGATGACTACCATTACTTTTTCCTCATCATTATAACGGAAATAAACGTAAACATTTCTCTCTGGCGAAAAGTTTTTGGTTTTCCCATTGTGGATTACGTCTTTAGACTTTCTCCAGTTTAATATTTTTTTGGTATAATCAAAAAACTCATTTTGCTCTGGTGTTCTGGAAACAAAAGCATTTTGAGCATCACCTTTCCATCCTCCTGGGAAATCTCTTCTGATGTCTGCGTCTCCTTTGTTTTTATCACCACGCATTCCTATTTCTGAACCATAATACAATTGAGGAATTCCTCTAATGGTAGAAACAATCGTTAATGCCAATTTATAATAAGCAGGATTTCCGTTGAACATTTCATTGATTCTAGGAGTATCATGATTTTCGAAGAAAACCATCATGTTTTTAGGATTTGGGAATAAGAAATCACTGGCAAAAGAATTGTAAAGTCTAATCATTCCTTTGTCCCAATTTTCTTCTTCTTGTAAAGCTTTTGGAAGGTTTTCATACAACATAAAATCCATTACCGAAGGTAAATTAGAATTGTAATTTTCTATTTCGCCTACTTTAGAATCTTTTTGCCAGAAAGCAATCTGAGCTGGGTCATACATCCAAGTTTCACCTACAATATTGAAGTTTGGATATTCGTCTGTAATGGCTTTACACCATTTTGCCATTCCATCTTTATCATTATACGGATAAGTATCTACTCTATAACCGTCCAATTGCGCATATTCAATCCACCAAATTGCATTTTGAATTAAATATTTTAAAACCAATGGATTGCTTTGGTTAAGATCAGGCATTGTGGTATCAAACCAACCATCTAAAGCTACTTTTTTATCAACATCAGCAGCATAAGGATTCATTTGAGAATTGGTTCTGTAGTTAGAACGCTTGAAACCATTCTTCCCATCTTCAAACCAGTGAATCCAATCTTTAGTTGGTAAATCCTGAATCAACCAATGCGAAACTCCCCAGTGATTGGTTACATAATCTTTCACCAATTTCATGTCTCTTTTTTTGAGCTCAGTAGAAAGTTCGCGGTAATCTTCATTGCTTCCGTATCGCGCATCTATTTTATATAAATCAGTCTGTGCATAACCATGATAGGTATACGCTTTTTCATTGTCTTCGCAAACTGGAGTAAGCCAAAGTGTAGTCACTCCAAGATTTTTAAGATAATCTAAATTATTGATAATTCCTCTTAAATCACCACCATGTCTTCTACCTTCACTTTTTCTGTTTGCTTTTTCGATGAGAGATTTATTAGAATCATTTTTTTCATCGCCATTGGCAAAACGATCTGGCATAATTAGGTAGAAAACATCTTTAGAAGTATAAGATTCACGCGCAGATGAATTAGGAGTTCTTTCCTTCAATTCATACTGATATGTACCAATGGTTTTTTTGCCATTTTTAAGGAAGATTTTAAATTGAGGTGTGTTAATTTCATTAGTATTAATGGTGATAAACACATAATTAGGATTTTCTACCTTCGTTAAATCCTTAATCTGAATTCCATCTGAAAGTTCTATGTTTTGTTGGGCAATATTTTTGCCATACAACAAAATCTGAAGCTCAGGATTTTTCATTCCTTTCCACCAAAAAGCAGGTTCTACTCTTTGGAATTGTGCCATAGAAAAACTGAATAATGCAATGGCAAAAATTGAAAATAGCTTTTTCATATCATTCTATTTAATTGGCTTTAAAGAAATAGCATAACCACCGCTTCTTGCAAGGTGAATCTTGATTTTAGAACCATTGGTTACTACTTTTTTGTAAATATGATAAGCCTGCGGATTTTTTTCGTAATCTGCATTTTTACCATCTTCGTAAATAGTAGCTTCGTATTTTTTCCCTTTTTCTAAGAAAGAAAAATCTACAGTGAAATCTCTAGCATTTTCGTCTGTAACACCTCCTACAAACCAATTTTCTGAACCTTTCGCTTTTCTCGCAGTGTGAATGTAATCACCTGGTTCTGCTGATAAAATTTTGGTATCATCCCAATCTACCGCTACATCTTTGATGAACTGGAAAGCATCTAAATGTCTCTCGTAGTTTTCTGGTAAATCACAAGCCATCTGAAGTGGAGAATACATCACTACATATAATCCTAACTGCTTAGCTAAAGTAGTATTGGCAAAGCTTTTATTGTTAGCATCATAATAATTGTACTGAGTTTGGAAAATTCCTGGAGTGTAATCCATTGGTCCACCCATAAATCTGGTAAATGGCAAAATGGTAGTATGGTCTGGATTGTTACCACCCATCGCTTCGAATTCTGTTCCACGAGCAGCTTCTGCAGCAATCCAGTTCGGATAAGTCCTGCTTAAACCACTAGGACGAACACTTTCGTGAGAATTAACCATGATTTTATATTCTGCAGCTTTGTCTACTACTCTTTGATAATGATTAATCATCCACTGAGAATAATGATGTTCGCCTCTAGGAATAATATTTCCTACGTAACCGGTTTTCACCGCATCATAACCATGTTCTTTCATCAATTTAAAAGCTGGGTCAAGCCATCTTTCGTAATTGGTTGCTGAAGCAGATGTTTCATGGTGCATAATGAGTTTCACATTTTTAGAATGCGCGTACTCATTCAGCATTTTAATATCAAAATCTGGATAAGGTGTAATAAAATCAAAAACAAATTCTTTCGATTTTCCGAACCAATCTTCCCAACCTTCATTCCAACCTTCTACCAAAACAGCATCAAAGCCATGTTTAGAAGCAAAATCAATATATTTTTTAACATTGTCATTATTCGCAGCGTGTGTTCCGTTTGGCTTCGCTTTAGAATAATCTGTAACGCCAAGATGTACATTATCGATATTGGTATAATTCCAAGTTCCACGATTTGGAACGAACATTTGCCACCAAACTCCAATATATTTCACAGGATGAATCCAAGAAGTATCCGTGTATTTAGTTGGTTCATTTAAGTTAAAAATCATTTTAGAATCTAGCACTTCTTCTGCTCTTTCTGAAACGATTACGGTTCTCCAAGGTGTAACTGCAGGTGTTTGCATATAACCTTTTGCACCTTGCGCATCTGGAGTAAGATGGGTTTTGAAGTCAAAATTTTCTGAATCTACTTCAAGATGAGAAGCGGGATAATTGATTACAGCAGCTTCTGCAAGGTTTATATACAGTGGTTTTTCTTTACCAGAAACCTCTTTTTTCAACATAAGAGGCGATTGAACTGCATTTTTAACCAAAGTTTGAGAAGCGTTACTATCAAAACTGCTTTCCCATTTTGTAGAAATTTGAGAAACCAAACTGGTTGTAGGTCTATATTCCTGAGTGTCATAATCTGCAGGAACCCACCAGGATTTTAAATCATAAGGGAAGTTAAATTCGGTATCTTCTTCTTTTACAACGAAATAATTAAGATTTTTCTGTTGAGGAAACTCATATCTGAAACCTAAACCATCATTAAAAAGTCTAAACTTAACGATGATTTTTCGGTCTTCATTGGGTTGATTCAATGTAACCGAAAGTTCGTTGTAATGATTGGTGTAATATTTTTTTTCTCCAAGAACAGGAGCCCAATTTTCGTTTTTAGAATCTCTGCTTTCTGCAATTTTTTCGAAGTCAGAATTGAGATTTTTACCATCTGGAAGCTTATTGACATTGTCAAAAGCGATGGTATTATCTTTAAGCAATCTAAGACCTAGTTTAGAATCTTCTATGACTGTTTTTCCTTTGTAATTCAGATGATAATAAGGAACTCCATTTTTCAATTGAAAATTCATTTCGAAGTTTCCGTCTGGAGATTTTAGAGACTGTGCCAAAAATAACGCAGGGGAAAGCATTAGGAAAAGCACGCTGTTTTTCACAATTTTCATAAAGCAAGTTGTTTGATTTACAGTAATTTAAGTATTTCTTATTCTAATTAAATAGAAAGACTAAAGTAAACAAAGTATTGAACTATTCCAATAAAATTAATACAAAAAAATATGTTTTATTTCATAAAAAAGCCGCAAAAAATGCGGCTTTAATATGGTTTAGTTGTTTATAATCAATTATTTTTTAACGAAAACATATCTTCCATCGATGTCATTGAAATAAACATCATAAGTACCTGCGTTTAAAGGAATATTTGCACCTCCTTGAGTACCTTGACCAGAGAATTCTGAACCAGCTCCCCAGTTAACATCCCAAGTACCATTAGCTCTAAATTTAGCACCACCATTTGTAGAAACTACTACATTTTTTACGTACCATTGGTGAGGATCAAAACTAGATTGAGTAAGTACAGTGCTTCCACTCCATCCATTTAGGTCTCCTGCAAGATCTATAGAAGTGTAAGTAGTCATTGCTCCTGTATATGGAGTGATTGAGTAAGTTTTAGCAAGAATATCTACTTCAAATGAATAATATCCTCCAGAAGAAACTGTAAATGGATCTGGATCACCACCATCACTATTTGCAACTGCACCACCTTTTATTCCCCATTGAGGTTGCCAATTACCTAAAACTTCTAGCAATTTAAACATACTTGTTCCAAATTTACCAGTAAAATAAAATTTATTAGTATTAGATGGATCTCTAAATAACGCTTGGTTATTATTATCAGGATTCCAACCAGCAGCAGTAGCATCACCTACCAAGAATAGATTTTTGAAAGCAACAAATGGCGTAACGTCTACTTTAACCACTTGAGAAACTTTATTGATAGTTCCACCTACAGATTTTGTAGTAGCAGTAACTCTCATATCTACTGAAGCAGAAACATTAGCTGTTAAACCTAATTTAAGAACAGCATCATTAAATGTTTTGTTTGTAATTTCTAGAACTCTTAGATTTTGTACTGTTCCTAGTGTTGCAAATTCTGTAGAACCAGTTTTAGCAACTTCTACCGTATAAGTAACATTTACTCCATAAGTGTTGTAATCTGACCAAAGCATCGTAAGTGCAGCATCATCTGGATAATCTTTATCTAAAACAAAAGACATACCTGCAGTAGGATTGGTAATAACTGGTACTGTAACAGGATATGGAGTTACATCAAATGAAACAGGATTTGAAACATTAGTTCCGGCTTCTACTCTAAAGTATACTTTTTTAAGTCCATAAGGTGAATAACCCGCTTGTAATAATGCAGTATTAAGAGCACCAATAGTAGTACTGTAAGAATTGGTATTAGATGTTCCAAAAGCAATTTTGGTAGCAAAATCACTTGTGGTAGAAAATACTACATTGTAAGTAGTTCCTCCTAATGAATTATCCCAAGTTAATCTAAATGGATTATTTTCCATAGTAGGATATAATACGTTACTTGTAAGAGTAGTATTATACAATGTGAATGATGGATCTGCTGATGTCCAGTTATCATCATATTGCTCATCTCTACAAGAGCTGAAAACTAAAGGGATTAATAATAATATTGAAATTATTTTAAATATATTTTTCATAGTAAAATTTATTAAAAATTATAAATTACTGCTTATTTAGCAATTGTATAAGTTCCTGCTTTTAAATTAACAGTAATCTTATAATTACTACCATCACCTGCGAATTTAATATTACCATTATCACCTTTAGGTCCTAAGAAACCAGAATTTCCGGTGTTATCTTTCATAATATTACCCCATTCTATATCTCCCCAAGCATTTTGCCCTAAGAATTTAAATTCAGAAGCGCTTTCTAATTTCACAGTATATTCATACACTCCTGGAGAAACTTTAGTCATAGCTGGAGCTGTAGCAGCATCCCATCCATTAATAGAACCTACAATATAAATTTGAGGGAAATCAAATGTAGGAATTGGTGATGCTGAAACATCTAGAGATTGAACACCTGTAGCAGCATTAATCGTAATTTTATAAATACCTGTAGTCCCTGTAAATTTCATATTTTCATCTCCATCTTGGATAAGATTAGAAGAAACTTGTTTGAAGTATCTATAATTTTCTCTAGTTCCAGATAAGTCAATACTATAATTGGTAGGATCCCAATTTTTTTGACCTAAAAATCTAAAAGGCTGACCTCCTTCAAGATATGTATAAATAATAGACTTGCTAGAAGATTTATATAAAACCTGAGCATCTACAGCAGTCCAACCTACATAAGAAGCAGCTCCTACCAAATAAAAAGTTGGATATTCTAATTCATACGGTGTTATTTTAATCATAGAAACATTAGAAGTAGAGGTTAAACTCTCTCCGTTTCCTAGATATGAAGAAACTCTCATATACATAGTTCCAGCTACGTCTTTTACTAAACCAATGGTTTGCGCAGCTGTATTCATTTGAGCATTTGTAAAAGTAGCTGTTCTCGCAGAATTACCTACAGTTCCTAATACAAAAGGTTTTGTAAATTTATTATCCGCAGAAACCTCTATTCTATATGTAATTTGTACTGGTACAGTATATTTTGCAACATCCCAAGTTACATTAAATGCTGGATTATCTGGGAAGTTTTTATCTAAGAAAACTGATTCTTTAGATACATCCATTAAAATTGGAGCAGACTGATTGTCAATCGTTACAATCTCTCTATCACTACACGAAATAATTCCCAAAAGTGATATTAATAAGAGAAAAACTCCTTTAAATATGTTATTTTTCATTTTAATTACAATTTTGAATTTTAATATCCAGGGTTTTGAACCAAATTAGGGTTAGCAACAATATCTTTTGCAGGAATTGGGTAAAGGTTTCTGTAATCGCCTACAGCTTGACCATCTTTTACACCACCTTTCCAAGGCCATAAATAAGCTGCAGTAGTGAATTTACCATATCTAATTAAGTCAGTTCTTCTAGTCATTTCCCAACCTAATTCTCTAGCTCTTTCGTCTAAGATAAAATCTCTATTAATTGAAGTAACAGGTGTTGCTCCAGCTCTAACTCTTAAGTCATTAACATAAGCTAGCGCAGTTGTTGCACTACCACCACCGCCTCTTAAAACAGCTTCTGCATACATAAGATATACATCTGCTAATCTATATAAAGGAATATCTGCATCTACAAAGTTTCCAGAACCTTTTGCTGGTCCATCTGAACCTTCAGCACCTGTACTTGTAACATTTTTAAATTTAACAAATGCATAACCATCTGCGAAATTACTTAGGTCATTAATTTCTAAAGTTTGTCCATTAGTGTAGAAGTTACCTCTCTTATCATTAGTGCCTGCTCCACCGAAAAGGTTAACATAAGCTTTAGTAGTTCTAAGACCACCCCAACCTCCGTTGATTCCAAATTCGCTTGCTGGCATTTTTCCACCTACTGCTGCGTGAACTAAATAAGTAGTTCCTCCATAGGTTTTGATGTGAACGCCATCAAATGCTACTGGCATAATAACTTCTGGGTTATTTAAATGGTTGTCTGCTAAGAATAAATCTCCATACTTAGATTTTAATCCATAACCTGCATTAATAACTTTTTGAGTATAAGTGATTACATCTGCATATTTAGGAGTTCCTGCATATACTTCAGCATTAAGATATAATCTTGCTAATAATGCCCAAGCAGCAGCTTTATCTGCTCTACCATATTCATTAGTTTTTGGATCTTTTAATTCATTAGCAACAGCTAATAATTCAGATTCTACAAATTTGTATAATTCTGCTCTTACGATTCTTTTTGGAGGTGTAGGTGAACCTGGTAAATAAGTTTCATCTACGAACGGAACATTTCCAAATAAATCTAAAGCATGATAATAAGACTGAGCTCTCAAGAATCTAGCTTCAGCTCTCATGTATTTAGCTTCAGTTAAATTTGTTCCTGTAATATTATTGGCTGTTAATCTAGCATCTGTAGTATTTCTAAGAAATTCATTACAAAAAGCGATTTCTGTATAAATTCTATAATACATTGCTGCCACAAACTCGTTAGAAGAGTCCCAAGTCATTTTATGAATAGTCTGTAATGTACCATCATTCCATGCAATTACAGCTTCATCTGTAGGAAGAACTTGTAGGGTAAAAAGCTGTCTGGTGTATTGAGAGAAGTTCCCGTCAATTCCACTGATATCAGCACCGCCTCCTCCAGCTTCTTGACCACCGTGAGCTAAACCTCCATATAATTTAGCGAGTGCGTTTGGATAATTATTAAAATCCGAAAAAATAGCATCTCCAGTAGTTTCAATTATCGGTGTTCTTTCTAAATCTTTAGTACAAGATGATAAAGAAAAGAATAAGGCAAGAGATAACGTCCCTACGATTGCTTTTATATTAATTTTATTTGTTTTCATTTAAATTACCTTTTAAAATTGAAAATTAAATCCTAATGAATATACTCTTGGCATTTGATAATATCCATTATCAATTCCACCAAATACCTCTGGATCTATGCCTGAATAATCAGAAATTACAAATACATTCTGTACCATTCCGTATACTTTTAGACTGTTTCCACTAGAGATAAAATCTTTAAATACATATCCTAGGTTTACATTATCTAATCTAAAGAAAGAAGCGTCTTCTACGAAAATATCTGAGAACAACTCATTTCCTTTGAATGCATAAGTTTTAGCAGTAGAATATACGTTTTGTAAATATTCGTTTGTTAATGCAGAGTTAATTGAGCTATTAGAAGCAGCGTTATTATAAACATAGTTTCCTAAAACTGCTCTTCCACTCATACTGAAATCCCAATTTTTGTGAGTTAATTTAGTAGAGAATCCTAAGATAGCATCTGGTGTAGTAGATTTGTAGTAATACTTATCTTGTGCACTGATTGATCCATCTCCGTTTCTATCTACATATACTCCATCTAGTGGTTTTCCATTAACATCATAAACTTGTTGATATACTAAAAATGAATTAGGGTTATAACCTACAGCATGAGCTTGAATAGTATTACCTACCCCACCAGAAATACCACCTGTTGCAATGAAATAATCATTAGTAGCGTTTTCAATCAATTTAGTAACAATTGGTTTATAGTGAGTTGCATTAAATCCTAATTCCCAAGTTGTATTTTCATTCTTAACAGGCACTAAATTAATAACTCCTTCTATACCTTCGTTTTTAATATTCCCTACGTTTAACCAGTTGAAGTTACTTAAATCTCCTGCTGCAATTGGACTGTATACTAATAGGTCTTCAGTATCTTTTCTAAATACATCTACTGAACCAGAAATTCTATTATTAGCAAAGCCAAAATCTAAACCTAAGTTTTTAGTAGTTGTTGTTTCCCAAGTTAAATATGGGTTATAAACATCTGGTCTGAACATGGTAAAGTAATTACCTCCAAATTGATATTCTGCACCAATCTGGCTCTCACTATACTTAGCGAATGCACCATAAGTTATTGGTAATTCTTGTTGACCTGTTTTACCCCAACCTCCTCTTAATTTTAAAGTATTAACACCTGTTCCTTTTAAAAAAGATTCTTGGTCTAATCTCCAAGCAAGAGAAACTCCTGGGAAATTACCCCAAACATAATCTGTAGTTCCATTAAAGAATCTAGAAGAACCATCTCTTCTCACAGAAGCATTAATAATATATTTATTTGCTATAGTAAAAATTGCTCTTCCATAGAATGAAAGTAAGGTATTTTGATTTGCTCTAGGAATAGAAGCTGTAGGGGCAATAGTTGTTTTTCCGTAATAAGTTATGCTTGAAGGCTCATCATTATAAAAATCTTGGTAAGAATAACCCGCAGTTAAATCCATATTTACTACAGAAACTTTTTTCGCATAATTGAAATATGCTTCTAGTAGTTTGTTTTTCTTCTCTTGTGAGTATTCATTATATTGACCACCATTAGCAAAACCTCCTTTATATTGAGCATATGAAGTGTTTATTCCCTCACCTTTTGCATAATCATAACCAGCATTCACATTAAAATGTAAATCTGGCAAGAAATGGAATTTATAATCTAATTGAATATTACCTAAAGCTCTATATACTGATGAAAGGTTTCTATTACCAGCTAACATTGCTAATGGGTTAGCATTAGCATTTACGTTTAGACCATTATTCAATAACCACTCATAATAACCTCCATAATTAGAGTTACCAGAATAAACTGGTTGAGTAGGGTCAAAATAAGTTGCACTAGAAATTACACCTCCTGGTAAAAATCTATTGTCTGTATAAGTACCTTTTAAATTAACATTCACGGTTAAGTGATTGTCAAAAAATTTAGGGTTTAAATTAAGTCCTAATGAAGTTCTTTTAAATTCATTGGTTTTAACAATACCATTCTGATGATTGTAGCCTAATGATAATCTATAAGGTAAACCTTTTACACCTCCAGAAAAAACTAAGTTATTATCTGTACCCCAAGCTACTTGATAAATTAGATTTTGCCAATTAGTATTTGCATTTCCTAATTTAGATTTGTAGTTATCGTTAGCATAAGCATTTACAAATTCTCTATATTCGTTTGCATCTAAAACGTCTACATTTCCCATTTTAGTTGAAACAGAAGTCATAGTAGAGAAGTTCACTTTGAATTTACCTGCGCTTCCTTTTTTAGTAGTAATTAAAATTACACCATTCGTTGCACGGTTACCATAAATTGCAGTAGAAGCAGCATCTTTTAAAATATCAAATGATTCAATATCATTTGGGTTAATTAAAGATAATGGGTCTGCAGCACCACTAATTCCAGAAAAATCTTGAGGCACTCCATCAATTACAATCAAAGGAGCGTTATTCCCATTTAATGATGCAGTACCACGAACTCTAATTGAAGCTCCTGCTCCTGGAGCACCACTATTAGTAGTAACTTGCACCCCTGGAGTTTTCCCTTGAATTAATTGAGCTGGCGAAGTAGCACCACCATTAAAGTCTTTGGCTGTAACGGAAGCAATAGAACCGGTTAAGTCTGTTTTCTTTTGTTTACCGTAACCAATAAGCACAACTTGTTCAATGTCTTTTTGTTTGATTGAATCTCTTTGTTGAGCTTCTAGCATAATTGTTCCTGCCAATAAAAAAGCTGGAGCAATTTTTAAAACTTTACTATAGTTTCTCACAAAAATAAAATTTAAGGATTAATATTCATTTTTCACATCGCATAATTGCTATCACAATTAGGCACTGCCAATTTATGAAATTTTTAAATATTTATTAAATTTATATAAAAATTGTTAATTATTCATGATAAGAATCAGTCACTTTTGTATTAATTAAAACTTAAAATATTGATTAACAATAGTATAAAATCTATTATCTCACCGGTGAGACAATAAAGAATTTCGCAATATTTCAAACGAATGTTTAGCAATTTGATATGTTAAGCAAATGTTAAGAAAGAAAATTTTTACCAAAATCATAACCTACAAGTCAAAATTTTCCAAAAAGGCAAACAAAACCTTATCTTTGCAAAAAATTTTCCATGCAGAAGAGAAAAATGATTACCGCTGCATTACCCTATGCAAACGGTCCCGTTCATATCGGTCATTTAGCAGGAGTATATATTCCTGCTGATGTTTACGCACGTTTCCAAAGAAGATTAGGAAGCGATGTTGCTTTTATCTGTGGTTCAGATGAACACGGAATTCCTATTACTATTAGAGCAAAAAAAGAAGGCGTAACTCCTCAAGATATTGTAGATAAATATCACGCAATCATAAAAAAATCTTTTGAAGACTTAGGCATTTCATTTGATGAATATTCTAGAACTTCATCAGAAAATCACAAAAAAACTTCTCAAGATTTCTTCCTAAAAATGTACGAAAACGGAAAATTCACCGAAGAAATCTCAGAACAATATTATGATGAACAAGCTGGCGAATTTTTGGCAGACAGATACATTGTAGGAACTTGCCCAAAATGTGGAAATGATGGAGCTTATGGTGACCAATGCGAAAAATGCGGTTCTACCCTTTCTCCTTCAGAATTAATTAATCCAAAATCTGCATTGAGTGGAAACGTTCCTGTACTTAAAGAGACCAAAAACTGGTATTTACCTTTAAATGAATATGAAGATTTCTTAAACGAGTGGATTTTAGAAGGCCATAAAGACGACTGGAAACCTAATGTTTACGGACAAGTAAAATCTTGGTTGAATGATGGTTTGAAACCTAGAGCCATGACCAGAGATTTAAATTGGGGTGTACAAGTTCCGCTACCAGATGCAGAAGGAAAAGTGCTTTATGTTTGGTTTGATGCACCAATTGGATATATTTCTTTTACCAAAGAATGGGCTGCAAAAACCGGGAAAAACTGGGAAGATTATTGGCAATCTGAAGATTCAGACTTAATTCACTTTATTGGTAAAGACAATATTGTATTCCACTGTATTATTTTCCCTGCAATGATGAAGGCTCATGGAAAATACATTATGCCAAGTAATGTTCCTGCTTTTGAATTTTTAAATCTTGAAAATGATAAAATTTCTACCTCTAGAAACTGGGCAGTTTGGGCGCATGAATACGTAGAAGAATTCCCAGGTCAACAAGATGTTTTGCGTTACGCATTGCTTTCTTCAGCACCAGAAACTAAGGATAATAACTTTACATGGAAGGATTTCCAAACCAAAAACAATTCTGAACTAGTAGGAATTTTCGGAAATTTCATCAATAGAGTTGCTGTGCTCATTCACAAATATTATGATGGAGTGATTCCTGCAGGAAATGAAAACGCAGAAGAACTTTCTGAAATTTCTAAAGCTTCAAAAGAAATTAATGAATATCTAAGCAAATATGAATTCAGAAATGCTCTTTCAGCTTTAATGAATTTAGCACGTTTTGGAAATCAATATTTACAAACCGAAGAACCTTGGAAAACCATTAAAGACAATCCAGAAAAAGCAGCAAACTCATTGTTTGTAGGAGCACAAATTGCCGTTGGTTTAGCACAATTATGTGAACCATTTATGCCTTTTTCTTCGGAAAAATTGTTAAAAATGTTCAATACCGAGAAAATTTCTTGGCAAGAAGTGGAAAAAGCTAAAGTTCTCGTAAAAACAGGACACACAATCAATGAAAGTTCTCTTCTTTTCTCAAAAATTGAAGACGAAACCATTGATTTCCAAATTCAAAAATTAGAAAACACCAAAATATCAAATGCAAAAACCAATCCTAAAGCAAATCCTATGAAAGAAGAAATCACTTTTGACGATTTTACCAAAGTAGATTTAAGAACTGCCACTATTTTAGAAGCTGAAAAAGTAGAAAAAGCAGACAAATTATTAAAACTAAAAGTAGATACTGGTGTAGATGTAAGAACCGTAGTTTCTGGGATTGCAGAGAGTTTTACGCCAGAAGAAGTGGTAGGAAAACAAGTGATGATTTTGTTGAACTTGGCTCCAAGAAAAATCCGTGGAATTGAATCTCAAGGAATGTTGCTTTTAACAACCAAACCTGATGGAAAATTGAGTTTTGTAACGCCTGATGAAACCGTAGAAAACGGAATTGAAATAGGTTAAAATCTAACTATAAATAAAAAATAGCTTGTTTTTCAACAAGCTATTTTTTTTATGAATAATGATGAATAACTTCTTTTAGAACATTATTTTCATCCATTTTTTGAGCAACACCCAACTCTATTTTTAAATTTTTAAATTGTGGTGTCTCTAATAAATAATTTTTCAGTTCTTCCTGTGAAATACCCGGTCCGGTAATAAATAACTCTTCGCTATTGGTAATCAACTGACCTACTTCTTTAAAAAATTGTACTCTAAGCTTATTCTCTGCACTATGTGCCGCCTGTTCGTAAAATTTAGGATCTTTAACTTCTGTTTCAATAGTTCCTGCGATTTTAAACTCTGAAACATCTTGGCTATCATGATTGGTCACCACAATCGCTTTTTGGCGGTCAATCCATAAGCCTGCTAATTTTTTTTCAGACATGGATTTAAATTTCTTATAAAGTTAAAAATAAAATATAGAAATTATAGGTTAATAAAAGTTAAATTTCCAAAATCTTTATTACTTTTAATAAAACTATTTTTATGAAAATTCTAAAACCGCTACTGCTATTATTTTTATTTTTTGGATTGGGGAATTTTAAAGCTCAAAATTTATTGTTAAATGATTTTGATAGAAGAATTAATTTTTATCAGCAACAAAAATATAAGTTAAAAGAAAATTATCTTAACAAAAGAAAAAGTCTAAATTTATCATATGAATTGAAACAAAACTTAAAAAAATTAAGTATAAATTATTTTGCTAAAATTAATAATGAGTTAAAAATAATTAATAAAATTTCTAATGACGATGAACTTTACAAAGCCATTACTCTGCAGTCTTTAGGTGAATCTTATCCAGATATCAACGCAGTTTTCTTTAACAGAGGAAATCTTTTATCTGATGAGAAAATCTCAGACGAAGAAAGACAAAAATACAACGAACTTTTTCTAGAAATTTCTAAACAAATCCCTAATGAAATCTATATAGAACTTTCTAAAATCACAGATGAAATCAATCGTGATAAGTTTACATTAACGATTCCTTATCGTTTTGAAATTTTTCAAGATTTATTTGATGAAAACCAAAGAAAAAGAATAGACATCATCAATTTTCTACTTTGGAATGCAGAATAAACCTTACTTTAACGTAAGTTGAGCCAAATAAGAATCTTCTAGTTGTTCAATTTTTTGAATTTTAAAACCATTAGCAATCGCAGCATTTTCTAAGGTATCAAAATCTAAATACAACCATTTCATTGGCAGTTCAGATTCTCCTTTGTAATACAAATAATAATCTAATTCTCCGTAATAACCTGTTGCAGGAACCAGAACTCCACCATCTTCATCTTGGTCATACATATACAAAATATCTGTACTATCTAAGAGAATTTGTCCGTTTTCAGCAACTAAACTTTTCAGTTTTTGCAAGTATTGGTCAATGTGTTCTAAACTTTGAAAAATCCCAGTTCCATTCATCAAAAGCAAAACGGTATCAAAATTCTTTTCAGAAAATTGAAGCAAATCTTCACAAATCGCATTTTTCACACCTCTTGCTTTACAAACTTCAATAGATTTTGGGGAAATATCTAGTGCTGTTACTTCTAATTTCCTTTCATTTTGTAGATAAAGGCTATGTGAACCCGCTCCTGAACCTACATCTAGAACCTTACCAAAAGACAAATCCAATGCTTTTTTTTCTAAAGCATTCATTTCTTGATAATCTCTGAAAAGATAAGAAACTGGCAAATCATCCAGTTCTGAGATAGAAGTTTCGGTTTGTAAATCTTCAGGATTTTCTTGGTAATAATAATCCCAAATTGCGCGTCCCATTAAGTCTTTCATTTTGCAAAAATATTAATTAGGAATCACATAATTTAAAATTTCAAAAAATATTCTGACTTTAGAAAGGATTTATTACTTTTAATAAAATTTAAAAAATATGAGAAAAATAGACCAACTTTTCGCAGAATACGCAGAAAGTCACCAAAACCAAACCAATAAATTCATTCACTGGATTTGCGTTCCTTTAATTTTCTTTACCATAGTAGGATTTATCAGCCTTATTCCTGCGCCTCATTTTTGCGCATCTTATTTTGGTTGCATCAGCGTTGCGAGTATTGTTGCGCTTTTTTTGGTAACTATTTTTTACTTTACTCTTTCATGGAGAATTTCTTTAATCATGCTTTTAATAATGCTTTTAATGGAACATTTTGCCTATGCTATCAATGTACATATTAAAGAAAATTCTTGGATTATTTATCTCTCAATTTTCATTATCACATGGATTTTTCAGTTCATCGGTCATAAAATTGAAGGTAAAAAACCGAGTTTCTTAAAGGATTTACAGTTTTTATTGGTTGGACCAATTTGGCTTTTGCCTTTTATATTAAAGAAAATCGGAATTCCATATTAATTTAATGAAATTTATCATAAATCCTTGAAATAAATTCAAGGATTTTTATTTTTTGAAAAATTTAGCACAATAGTTGCAATAGGAAAATTAACTTAAATTTCTTTCCTATGAAAACAATCTTATATTTTTTTACAATTCTTTCTTTTTTGAATTGTAGTAAAGACAAATCAGTTAGTGCAGATTTGGCAATGATTTCTGAACCTATGATTGCCGCAAAAACTGAAAATTATAACGCTCCTCCATCTCTCGCAGAAATTAAATTAGTGGATTCTGCAGCGGTAAGCGTAAATGAAAGTTCTCCGAACTCATCAAAACCAACAAATCAAAATGCTATTTCCAAAAAAATCATTAAAAATGGAAATATGATGATTGACGTAGGTGATATAAAATCTGCACAAGAAAAAGTACAAAACGTTGTTAAAAATTTCAAAGGCTATATTCAGAATGAAAACTATTCTAATGACGAAACAGAAACGACCATTTCTATGGAAATTAGAGTGCCTAATCAGAATTTTGATGGTTTAATTAATTCTTTTTTAGAAGGAATAGGCTCTGTAACACAGAAAAACATTCGAGCAGAAGACGTAACCGAAGAATATACAGATGTAGCCATAAGATTAGAAAATAAACTCACTTATCTAGAAAAATACAGAGAGTTATTAAAACGAAGCGCTTCTACCAAAGATTTACTAGAAATTCAAGAAAAAATTCGTGGTTTAGAAGAAGAAATAGAATCTTCTAAAGGCAGACTTCGCTACATAGATGACCAAGTGAATTACAGCACATTAGATTTAACTTTAACCAAAGAAAAGCCCAGAAATACCATAACATCTAAAATTGGTTTCGGAAGCAGATTAGTAGATTCATTAGCTAATGGTTGGAATCTTTTCATCAATTTTTTATTAGAAATTGTCGCACTTTGGCCATTTTTATTGACGCTTCCAATAATCATTTATTCAATAAAAAAATGGAGAAAAAGAAAATCAAAAAAAGAATAGATTTATTATAACAAAAATCAGTAATGATAAATTTCATTGAATAATTTATAAAAAATAAACGTAAATTTGTTTCATAAAATAAAAAATATGAAAAATTTAATCTTTGCAATATTCGCATTTTTGACTGTTTTTTCTTGTAGAAGTGAAGACGATACAGATGTGAGTCCAGTAGTTGGAGAATGGGAATGGGTTTCTTCTACAGGTGGAGTTGGAAACACCACAGAAACTCCTGCTTCAAGTGGAAAAACCATTATCATGAAATTAGATTCTGATAAAATATACACCATTACTACTAATGGCACAGTAACCAATGAAGGTACATTTTCTCTTTATAAAAATATCTCTAACTTAGAACATTACGAAAGAGTTTATATAGATTTTTCTAATGCTCCAGACAAAATGATTGTAAACAATGAAGAAAAAACATTGATTCTAAGTGATGACGTAAATGACGGATATACTTATACTTATAAGAAAAAATAAGTTTATCTCCCCAAAACAAATACTGCCGGAATTTTATGAAGTTCCGGTTTTTTTTGACATTAAACATAAATTAAATCAAAAAATTTCGTTTCAAATTAAATAACCATTTTACTTTTTATTAAAATGCAAAAAAAAATAATTTTTATATTTTTAATGATTTTTCTAGGATTCAATTTAGAAAATGCACAAACCAAAAATAGAATGAGAGAAGAAATTGTAAGAGATACTATAATTATTAATTCGAATAAATGGCTTTCTGATGCTAGAATTTTTTACTCTCATATTAAATATGCTCCTGCTTATTTATTAGATTATAAAGATGAAAAAGTATTTTATATAACCTCAAAAAAAGATTCTATAGTTTCTACTCCTTTTGAAATGAAAGTTTTAGGACTTTCTGACACTCTCGAAATGAAATTTATTATTCTATTTGATGAAAAGAATTCTGTTAGTTACACTTTCTACATAATTAATAAGTACGATAGTGATTTTAGCCAACTCAATTTTTCTAACTTTAAAGTTGGTGAAATCGCAAAAGAAGGCACTAATATTGGCATTCTTAAAAATATAAGTAAAAAAAGTGGAGAACTTTTATATAAATACCATCCTTTAATGAGTTATTATGATAAAGTTACAAATAAAAAAATTGATTTGTATTTTTATAGTCATTCTGAAAATTTAATAAAGCAGATTTTAGACTGGTAAAATCTACTTTCCCAAAACAAATACTGCCGGAATTTTATGAAGTTCCGGTTTTTTATTTTTCAAATCAGAGATTTTTAAGGTTTTGATAAATTCTTCAGTTGGATGATTGATATTTGCAGCGATGCAAAGTTTCGTATTAGGATTGAGAAATTTAATTAAATCTTCTAAAAGCTGATTATTTCTGTACGGTGTTTCCATAAAAATCTGAGAATATCCTGACTTTTGAACTTGATTTTCTAGAAACAAAATCTGCTTTTTCTTTTGCTCCTTATCAATTGGCAAATATCCGTGAAAGGTAAATTCCTGTCCATTAAAACCACTCGAAATTAAAGCTAAAATGATAGAACTCGGCCCATTAATTGGGATTACTTTTATATTATTCTCATGACACCATTTTACCATAAGATTTCCAGGATCTGCAATACAAGGCAATCCTGCTTCAGAAAGCAATCCGAAATCCTGACCAGATTTCATGATTTTTTGCGCTTCTTTTAAATCATTAGATTCAGAATATTTATCCAAAAGAAAAAGCTTTAAATCACTTTGTTTTTTCTCTGGTGCAAAAAATTTAATGACTTTTCTGGCCGTTTTTTCGTTTTCCACGAAAAAATAATCGGTTTTAAGAATATATTCTTTAATCGATGGTGCAAAATAGTCTATTGGAGATTCTTTGGATAAATAAGCTGGGATTAGAAACAACATGTTTTAAAAAAATTTAATTAGAGATAAAAGTAATCAATTTTTAGAAAATTTACTTCAAGTTGTACTTTTCAGCAATCGCTTCACAAGCTTGATCTAACATTTGATACACATTTTCGAAATCACTCATATCGCCATAATACGGATCTGGAACTTCTATTTTTTCATCAGATAAAACGCCAGCTTCTTCCATAATCAAAGAAACTTTAATTCTCTGTTCCTCAGAATTGGCTTTTGACAATACATCTTCTAAATTTTTTAAATCCATGCAAAAAATCTTATCAAAGTCTTCTAAATGCTTTTCGGTGAAGTAATTAGCTCTTTGATGAGAAATATCTACGCCATATTCTTTGGCAATTTTGGTTGAACGTTTATCAGGATGTTCTCCTTCATGAAAAGAAATCGTTCCTGCACTTGCAACCGTATATTTTTCTGAAATTTTAGAACGCAAAATTCCTTCTGCTAATGGACTTCTGCATATATTTCCGAGGCAAACCATTAAAATTTTCATAAGTAAGTCTTCATTTAATTAAAAAAGGAATTTTTCAAATCTAACATTTAAAAAATTCCTCAATATTTTTATTATCAATAGGTCAAAGACCTAAATTTTATTCAAAGATTTTATCTTTAATTTCTTTAAGATATTTCTTCAGTTCTTTGTCAATTTTAGAAACATCTCTGATGGTTTCACAAGCATACATTACTGTAGAATGGTCTTTTCCACCCATTTCTTCGCCAATTTTAGTAAAAGTGGCATTGGTATATTCTTTCGCGAAATACATCGCTAATTGTCTAGGCAATGCAATTTCTCTTTTTCTGGTTTTAGAAAGCAATTGCTCTCTTTGAATACCGAAATATTCGCAAACCACTTCTTGAATGTATGGAATATTGATGGTTTTCTTTTGATTTGCTGCAATCTTGTTAATGGTTTCTTTTAATAAATCTAGACTTAAATCTGATTTAGAAATCATGGAATGTGCAATTACAGAATTAATTACACCAATGAGTTCTCTCACGTTAGATTTTACTTCTCCAGCTAAGAAATCTACCATATCATCTTTTAAAACAATACCGTCTCTGTGAAGTTTATCTACAATAATTTTCTTTCTCGTATCAAAATCTGGAGATTTTACTTCTGCACTCAATCCCCACTTAAAACGAGAAACAATTCTTTCTTGAATATCCTGAATATCTGCAGGAGCTTTATCAGAAGTTAAGATAATTTGTTTTCCGTTTTGATGTAAATGATCAAAAATGTGGAAGAACATATCCTGAGTTGCAGCTTTCCCAGAAAGGAACTGAATATCATCGATAATCAAAACATCCACCATTTGGTAAAAATTACCAAAATCTGTTTTATTCTGAGCTTTCGCCGCAGAAACAAACTGCTGGATAAATTTTTCTGATGATAAATATAAAACAACTTTATCTGGAAGATTCTGTTTAATATCTAAACCAATTGCATGAGCTAAGTGCGTTTTTCCTACACCTACTCCACCATGAATAAATAATGGGTTAAAAGAAGTTGCACCTGGTCTTTTAGCAATGGTTTTAGCTACGGTACATGCAAATTTATTGCTCTCGCCTTCTACAAAATTATCAAATGATAAATTTGGGTTAAGGTTAGCATCTATGTTTACCTTTTTAATTCCTGGAACTACAAAAGGATTCACTAAACTTTTAGAAACTGTGGTAGGAAGCACCTCTTGAACTTTCGGAGCTTGTACAGAAATCCCTTTATAATTTTGAGTAGTGGGTTTTTCTAATCCTTGTGGTTTATTTTCCATTACAGAATACCACAATTTAACTCCTTTTCCGATATTTTTTTTGAGAGCTGCAGAGAGTAGAGAAAGGTAATTTTCTTCTATATATTCTTTATAGAAGTCAGAAGGAACCAACAATGTAAGATTGTGGTTTATCAATGACATAGGTTGTACTCTGTCAAACAATAAGTCGAATGAGTGTTCTAGTTTTTTTACATCTTCATGTTCGGAAGCGCTCAAATTGTCTCGCATAAATTTAAGACAACGTTCCCAAATCAAGCCTAAGTTTTGATCCATTTTTTTCTCTGCTAAATAGTTTTCTCTGATTATTTTTTTATCGGGAAGACAAATATGAAAAATAATTTTTTCTTAAAAAAATTTTTGGGGTATTGCTTTTTTAAAAATATATTTGTATGTATTAAAGAAAAGTTAAAATGATATACACAACTCACACATTACGAGTACGTTACGGAGAAACAGACCCTATGAAATATGTCTACTATGGCAACTATGCAGAATACCTAGAAGTTGCTAGAGTTGAGCTGTTTAGAACCCTTGGAATTTCATACGATGAAATCGAAAAACGTGGGATTTGGCTGCCTGTTTCTGAGTATAAAATCAAGTATTTAAAACCTGCTTTTTATGACGAAATTTTAGAAATTCATACCTATGTAAAAAAAGTTCCGGGAGTGAAAATAGAATTCGAATATGAAATTTATAATGATTCTAAACAAAAAATCACAGAAGCATCTACTACTCTATTTTTCTTAGACGCTACAACCAACAAAGTGTCTAGATGTCCTGATTTCCTAATGGAGCTTATCCAAAAAAATTGGAAGGAATAAGCAAAAAAAACAAAAATAAAAAAGTGAGATGACAAAAATCATTTCACTTTTTATTTTACCAAATTCTTTATCAAGATTTTACAAGAATTTTCCAAATTCTAATTCATAAGGTTCTTTTCCTTTTTCAAAAATTCTAGTCAACTGCGTTCCTTCTGTTGTAATTTTATCACCAAGAACTCTAATCCAGTTTCCTTCTCTTAAACCTACTACTTTTACCTCATTTTGAGTAAGAAATTCCTTAATTCGGGTTTCTCTAGTTTCTCCATTATGCTTCAAATTTGGATTTGGGTCTAAATAATGTGGATTGATATTAAAAGGAACCAATCCCATACAATCAAAACTTGACGGATATACAATTGGCATATCGTTCGTAGTTTTCATATTTATTCCTGCAATATTGCTTCCTGCAGAAGTTCCTAAATACGGTTTACCAGATTTTACATTTTCTGCTAAAACAGACATTAGATTTTCTTCGTGTAAGGTTTTCACGAGGAGAAAAGTATTTCCGCCGCCTGTAAAAAAGCCTTTTGCTTCGTTTACCGTTGCAATTTTATCCTCGAATTCATGCAATCCTTTTACTTTGATATTGATTTGTTCAAAAAAATCTCTTGCAATTTGCGTGTATTCTTCATGTGAAATTCCGCTTGGTCTTGCAAAAGGAATAAAGATGATTTCGTCTATTCCGCTGAATAATTCAGCAATTTCTTCTTTGATATATTCTAAATATTTCCCACCAAAAAGTGAAGAGGTAGAAGCTAATAAAACGTTCATGGAGTTATAAATGATGAGTGATAAGTTATAAATGATAAATATTAGTCGGCAAATTTATGTGAAAAATATGAAAATTGAACCAAAATTGCGCCCCAGATTGAGCGGTATGTTTGAGCTCTCCCAAAAAAAAGCGAAGGTTTTGGTTTGGATTTTTTGGGAAGCGAGTAGCGAAAGCTGGAAATGTGCGCCAAAAAAACTATAAACTAATTCCTTATAACTAATCCCTAATCCTTATCTTTGCAAAAAATAATTTTAACATGAAATTTTTTATTGATACAGCTAATCTAGACCAAATTAGAGAGGCACAAGATTTAGGAATTCTAGACGGTGTTACGACCAATCCAAGTTTAATGGCGAAAGAAGGCATTTCTGGAGCTGAAGCGATTAAAAATCACTACAAAACGATTTGCGAAATCGTAGATGGTGATATTTCTGCGGAAGTTCTAAGTACTACTTACGAAGAAATGATTAAAGAAGGAGAAGAATTGGCAGCAATTCACCCAAATATCGTGGTAAAAATTCCTATGATTAAAGACGGAATTAAAGCATTAAAATATTTTACAGATAAAGGAATTAAAACCAACTGTACTTTAATTTTCTCTGCTGGACAAGCGCTTCTTGCTGCAAAAGCTGGTGCTACTTACGTTTCTCCTTTCTTAGGAAGATTAGATGATGTTTCTACAGACGGATTAGCATTAATCGAAGAAATTAGAATTATTTTTGATAACTACGATTACAAAACTGAAATTTTAGCAGCTTCTATTCGTCATTCTATGCACATTATCAACTGTGCTAAGATTGGTGCAGATGTAGTAACTACACCTCTTGCTCCGATTTTATCTTTACTAAAACACCCTTTAACTGACAATGGTTTAGCTCAATTTATTGCAGATTCTAAAAAGATGATGTAATTTTTGCTAAAAATTAAACATAAAAAAATCCTGAAAATTTAGATTTTCAGGATTTTTTATTTGTTATTGAAGCAAGTCTAACTCTAAAAGATTGTTGTCTCGCTTGTTATTTTCTTTTACTTGTTGTTCTCTTCTTTTGATCATTTCTGATGCAGAAATTTCGTTTCCGCTTTGGTCTCTGAACTGAAGCACTGCTCCATTTGCCATTGCCATTTTCATAGATTTTGCAGGATCATTTCGATCTTCTAGAAATATCTTTTTGAATTGCTCTTGATTCACTTCTATATATTTATCATTACCTACAAATTCAGAAACTTTTTGAATTTCCTCTTTGTATTTTCCTACAGCTTTTAGTTCAAAAATGTGAGACTGAGTAGCATCTTCAAGCTTCACAATTAATCCGGGTAATCCTCTAAATTTATATGGACCATCTTGAAAAGGCAATTCCTCGGTAAACCAAGCCGTCCATTTTCTTCCTGCAAATTCTGTAACCGCTTTTTGTGCCTCGAATTCTCCTATTTTTTGTTTTTCTGGAAGAATTTTCCATTGAATTTTTCTTTTGTCCCAAACTTTATAAGCATCCATTCCGCTTCTGGTTAATGAATACGTTTCGAAAGAAGGGTAATTTTTATGAATTTTATAGCGTACACTGCCTTTTCTCATAGACATGGCTTTCATGTCTACATTCATGCTTCCAGTCGCTTTAATTTGCTTCTCAAAAGCAGCCGTCATTATAGAATCAGAAACGTACACTTCTCTACTGTAAAACTTAGAGCCTTTCTCAGAAATATCCAGATACATAAGTTCTGATTTCACGTCCACTTTGTTGGTAGAATCCGTCACAAATTTATAATCATAGATAAATCTATTCTGCGCCGAAAAGAATGCTGAAATCAATAAAAAAGTAAAAAGTAATTTTTTCATATGTGTATTAATTTGAAAAATCCTTCAAGATTTTTAAACTTGAAGGATTTTAAGTTTTTTTATTTGGTTTGAATTCTTATTTCACCTTCTTCTTTGCCATTATTCACGTTTTTATTTACGTTTACAGTAGCAATATCATTAGGGTTTAATTTATCCATTTCTTCTTTGGTAGAAAGCTTACCATTGATATAATATTTAATCGATTTATCCGAGATAACTTTCATTGATTTTAATCCTTCAACTTCACTATTTCTAGTGGCTAAATTATACTTTATTTTATCTGCGGAAACACTCACTCCTCCATCTTTTGGGACATTAGCATCTACAGTAATTATCCAAGGATTATTTTGAGCATATTTTCTAGAAATTTCTGCCTGTTGTTTGGCAATTTCGGCTTGTTTCTTGGCGAGTTCTGCTTGTTTTTTTGAAAGTTCGGCTCTTTCTTTTGAAAGTTTATCTAATTTTTTGATTTCTTCTTTCGTAAGATTAGAATTTGGGCTGTTTTTTAACTTTTCTATACTTATAGGTGGGGTTATCGGAGCTAGAACTTCTACATCCATCATTTGAGGAACTCTCATTTTCTCAACTCTAATCATTTTATCTTTAAATTCTTTAGAATTAAATTTCTTTTCGAGCTCCTTCATTTTTTCCTCATTCATTTTGAACTGATTTTTAAATTCATCTGAATTAAAAACTTTATCCATTTCAGTAAAATTTATCTCAAATTCTTTCCAATTATTTTGATATGCTTCAGAATTAGCAATTCTATCAATCTCGTTTCCTAGATTTTCTAATTCTTTGGCTTTCAATTCATAATCATAACTATCTGCACCTTTTTCCTTGGCAATTTTCTGTAACTCTTCAGATTTTTTACGAGTTTGTTCGCTAAGTGTAGCTATTTTTTCGTTCTCTTTTTTAATTTTTTCAGAAGCTTTATTAATTTTCGCCTGTTGAGCTTCTAACAGTTTTTGCACATCTTTTTCTTTAACGGTATCTTTTTTAAGTTCCTGAACTGCAATTTCTATGGCTTTATTTTGCTTTTTGATTTCAATATTTTTAGCATTAACCAATAGCGCAAAGGAAACCCCGAAAAGAATTGGCAAAGCCAAAATTCTACGCGCATAACTGTATTTTGTATTTTTCTGTGTAAGCATTTTTAGTCGTTTTTTAAGGTTTGATGATAAAAACGGACTGGTTGCAGGCAATACATTTCCGGAGAAATTACTTGCCAAAAGCATCTGCGCAAATGCTCTAGTGTCCGCGTTTTTCACAGCTTTTTTGTCTGCCAAATATTCATGAATAAGGGTGATTTCTTTTTTGATGAAGTAAAAAATTGGATTAAACCAAAACAGCGATTGAATAATTTGGACAAACAGTTTATCAAAACTGTGTTTTTGTTCTATGTGTACCATTTCGTGTTTCAGGATTTGTTTTCCTAAATCTGAGTTGATCAGAATCGATTTTTTCCAAAACAAATTTCTAAAAAACGAAAACGGAGCATCATGCAAGTTGGTGTTATAAAAGGTAATTCCTTCTATGCTTTCCTTTGGGAACTCTTTTTTGAGTTGATGAATTTTCACCAATCCTAAAGTTAATTTGGCCAAAAGAAAAAAGGAAACTATTCCCAAAATCAAAGCTCCAAAATTCCAAAAATTGAAAAAATTTCCAACTTCTTGAGCAGAACTTTGGTTGAATTGATTCAGCAATAATAAAATTCTACTATCGGTTTCTATAGTGAAATATTCTACTTTTAAAAGCGGTAACAAAAGGCTTAAAACCATCGTTCCCAGAAGGTAAAATCTGTTATAATGGTGAAAAGTTTTGTCGCGAAGAAACAAAAGATAATATGCCGACATCACTGCCGAAACTAAAATCATCTTTCCGAAATACAGGAATATTGTTTCCATAGTTTTTGTTTTAAGTGTTGATTAATAAGTAATTGCGAATGACGAAGCTGTTACACTTCTTACTCATTATTTTTTAAGTTCTTTTAGAAGCATCTCTAAATCTTCTACACTCATCTCATTTTTTTCTACCAAAAATGAAACAGCGTTTCTGTAAGAACCTTCAAAATAGTTCTTCACTAAACTTTTTATGGATTTTCCGCTGTAGGTTTCTTTAGAAATAAGCGGGAAATATTCGTGCTGTCTTCCGTGAACGTTATGCCCCACAAACTCTTTTTCCATCAAAATTTTTAAAATGGTAGAAACGGTGTTGGTATGAGGTTTCGGTTCTGGAAAAAGTTCTAGTATATCTTTTAAGAAACCTTTTTCTAGCTCCCAAAGATATTGCATTACTTGTTCTTCTGCTTTTGTAAGTGTTTTTGCTGTCATAATCATTACATCATTATTGATAAGAAGAAATTAACTATTTCTAAAATCAAGTTTAACAAAAAAGAAATCATAACTAATAATTTAGTGATACAAATTTAGAAAAGATTTTCTTTTATCACTAAAAAATTAGTTAAAATATTGTTAAATTTTTATAACATAATGAAATTCAATAGAATAAATTAATTTCTAGGTATACTTGCTGCCTTTCTCACAAAATAATTATCGGTAGAACTGTTGCCTCTTAATCTGTAGAAACCACAATTTCCCCAAGAAGCAGGAACATCTGTAATGGTCATATCTTCGCCTGTATCATTAGAAACGTGCGCTGCAATCATATTTTGCCACTTCTGAATTCTTTGTTGACTGTAATCCAAATAAAACAAATCGTATTTCTTATCAATCAAATCATTTAAATATTTGATATATAGAGTTTTATATTCAGGAATAGATAAAACTTTTGAAACCAAAGGATTTTGGTCGCTTTTTCCCCAAGTTAAAGGATTCTGAATACCAGAATCTGTCATCAGAAGAGACGTTCCCAAAGTATTGTCATAATCATAAGGAATGAAATAAAATTTTCCGGCCGCATCAAAATAGAAATAAAAATTATTAGAATTATTCCAATAATCGTCCCACATTCCTACCATTACATTTACGGCGTAAGTTTTCAAAAACAGATTGACATCCATTTTTTGTGAAATATAAGTTTTAAAATCATCACCATTTTTGGAATTAACATTCGTGATGAAATCTGCTAATTGTGTTTTGGCTGTTTCCAAATTAGATTTACTGCCTTTGTAATCGTAAGTCGGCGTATTGGTATAAGTTAAAGTCACATCTTCAATTCCCATATTCGAAGTGGAAGCATCTTTAAAACTCGCTCCCCAATTTGCTTTCCATAAATTTCCAGTCGTAGAAAAAAACGTACTTCTATTGGCTAAATAAACATCGTCAACAGGTTCTTGCAACTGATAAACTCCAAAATAAGCGGCTTTGTTATCTCCAGTCACTTTAATGGTAAGTTTACAATAACTGGATTGTGGTGCAGTCCAAACTCCAAATTTCTCAAATAAATCATAAGAATAGACTTCTCTGGCATACATTGCATCGTCTTTAAACCATTTGAGAACCACTTTTTCTGAATTATGAAAGAGTTGGGATTTATTATATTTCTTGAAACTCACGGTAAAACTTGCATGATGCCAATCTGGATTGGTCACATTATGTGTTTCTCCGGGATTTCCTTCCGGTCTTCTTCTGCTGGTATTTCCTTTCAATCTTAATCCTATATTATCTAAAATTTCTGTAGTTCCGTTTTTAAGCCAAGTGAATTTCCCGGCTACATATTCTTCATTATTGGGATTTTGGTCGTAAAAACTCAAAAATTTATTCCATTCTGCAAGAGAAACTTCTACCGTAATTTCGGGCAATGCATTAATATCATAAATGAATTTTTGAGAATCTGTTTGAAAATAAGGCGGTTGATAAGCCTGTTGAAATAACGGAGGATCTGGAGTTATAGGATTGTTCTCTTCTTGATTTCTACAAGTTACTAAAAGTAAAAGAATACTGAACAGAAAAAACTTTTTCATTGTAAAATTTTCAGCTAAATTAAGACAAAGAAAATGATTGAAATAATAATATTGAATGATTTTTAATGGTTTCATGTGTTTTTCACTACTCTATTAGCCTACTTTTTCTTATTTTAAAAAACTTGAAATAAAATTTTTCTAGCTCATTTTCAATTCCTTAAATTCAATTTTCAATTAAGATTTGCAATTTTAAAATTTATTCGTATCTTTGCACCACAATAACGCGAGATGGAGCAGTAGGTAGCTCGTCGGGCTCATAACCCGAAGGTCACAGGTTCGAGTCCTGTTCTCGCTACTAAGCTTAAGAAGAGAATCAAAAATTTTTGATTCTCTTTTTTATTTCTTACCTTTGAGTATGGCAAAAATCCTGAAAATATATCCAGATAATCCTCAAGAAAATTACATGAATGAGGTGATTAAAACACTGCAAGATGGTGGATTGATTATTTATCCATCAGACACAGTTTATGCGTTGGGTTGCGATATTTACAATGTAAAAGCCATGGAAAAACTCGCTCGTCTTAAAAATACTACACTAGACAAAGCGCAATTTTCTATTATTTGTAACAATCTCAGCCATCTTTCAGAATTTACCCGTCCTATCGAAACGTCTACTTTCAGACTTTTAAAATCTAAAATTCCAGGACCTTTTACCTTTATTTTAGAGGCCAATAAAAATTTACCACTGGCTTACAAAGGCAAAAAAACCGTAGGAATTAGAGTTCCAGACCATCCTATTCCGCAGTTAATTGTGGAGAAATTAGGTCATCCCATTGCTTCTACTTCCATAAAAGATGATGACGAAGTCATAGAATATTCTACCGACCCAGAACTCATTGCAGAGAAATATGATCATTTGGTAGATATCGTTATCGATTCTGGTTACGGAGATAACGTAGCTTCTACCATTGTAGATTTAACTAGCGGTGAACCAGAAATTTTACGTGAAGGAAAAGGAATTCTGTAAAAGTGTCAGTCTGAGCGAAGTCGAAGACTTTGGGCGCCAATTTGACTCCTAAAGTCGTCGAACCACTTCGTCAGGTTTCCGCCTTCCGCTCCCATTTTTTTGCTACATTACATTTCGCAAAAAGAGTTCCGCTTCAGTCGGGGCGCAGTTTTCGTCTATGATAGTAATAGTCGGCAAAAATCAAAATTTGTCTTATTTTTGAACATTCAAAATCTAAAATTTAAAATTTTAATTTAAAATTTTCATGAAAATCATTACTTCTCCAGCAAAACTGATGAATGTAGAAAATTCTACAGAATTTTTAAAATCTACAACTCCAAAATTCATAGAAGAAGCGACTTTAATACATTCTTATCTCAAAGAAAAAAGTCCACAATATTTATCAGAACTAATGGAAATTTCAGCAAAATTAGCAGATGAAAACTGGCACAGAAACCAAGTTTGGAAACCCAAACCAACTGCCAAAGAATCCGCTCCTGCCCTTTTTGCTTTTACAGGAGAAGTTTACAGAGGTCTTGATGCAAAAACACTAAGCAAAGATGCTGTGGATTATCTTCAAAAAAATCATAGAATACTTTCTGGTTTGTATGGTCTTCTGAAACCTTCAGATAAAGTAATGCTTTACCGTTTAGAAATGGGTAGAAATTTCGAATTTGAGCATTATAAAAATCTGTACGAATTTTGGAGTGACAAAATCACAGAACAAATCAATTCAGAACTTAAAAAAAATGAATTATTGCTTAATCTAGCAAGTAATGAATACGGGAAAGTTATCAACAGAAAAAAACTCAACAATCCTGTTGTAGATTTTGAATTTTACCAAACTCAACCGAACGGAAAACTGAAAACCATCGTAGTTTACACCAAACATTCGAGAGGTTTAGTTGCTAGATTTTGCGCCGAAACCAATGCCAAAACATTGAATGATGTAAAAGCGTTTAACTATGAAAATTATTTGATTAACGAAGAATTATCAACAGACCAAAAATTGGTTTTTGTAAGGTAATTTTATAATGATTTTCAAATAAAATATAAGAAAAAGTCCTCTGGAAAGATAGAAATTTGCCATATCACAATCACAAATTATTAATTAAAAAAAAGATAAGTATGGCAACTCTTACAAAAACAAAAAAGACGACAACTAAAACTTCAACTCCTAAAATTACTGCAGTAAAAACTGTAAAAGCAGAAAAAGTTCCTGCTAAAAAAGACGCTGCAAAAGATTTAGCAGATTTATTTGAAGATGGACTAAAAGACTTGTATTGGGCAGAGAAAAATCTCCTAAAAAACATGCCGAAAATGCATAAAAATGCAAGTTCTGCAGAACTCAAAAAGTCTTTAGAAGACCACATGAAAGAAACAGAAAATCAAATTAAAAGAATTGAAGACTGTTTCAAAGAATTAGGAAAAAAACCACAAGCTGTTGTTTGTGATGCCATGAAAGGCTTATTAGAAGAAGGAAAAGGCATTATGGAAGAAACAGAAATGGGTGCAGTACGTGATGCAGGAATCATTGCAGCTGCTCAAAAAATGGAACATTACGAAATTGCTTCTTATGGTACACTCGCAGCTTTTGCAAAAGTTTTAGGATACAAACAAAGTTTAAAATTATTATTAGCCACTTTAGAAGAAGAAAAAAAATGTGACGAACATTTAACTCAAATTGCAGACACCAATCTGAATACTAAAGCAAAATAATTTATACTTTTACTTCACATAAAAAACCGATTTCAACATCGGTTTTTTTTAACTTTAAAAATCGTGAAACTGATAGAATTTCGCAAAGAAGGCATTTATTGTACGAAAGGAGATTTCTACATAGACCCTTGGTTTCCTGTAAAGAAAGCCGTGATAACGCATGCTCACGCAGATCATGCAAGATGGGGAATGCAAGAATATCTTTGTACTCACGAGACAAAACCCATCCTAAAATCTAGAATTTCAGAAGATATTTCGGTTCAAAGTTTAGCTTACGGTGAAACACTAGAAGTCAACGGTGTCAAATTAAGCTTTCATCCTGCTGGTCATATTGTTGGTTCTGCACAAGTCCGTTTAGAATATAAAGGTTTTGTGACGGTAATTTCTGGAGATTATAAAATTCAAGATGATGGAATTTCTACACCTTTTGAAGTTTTAAAATGCAATGAATTCGTTACTGAATCTACTTTTGGTTTGCCAATCTATCAGTGGAAATCGGTAGAAAAAATCAACCAAGAAATTCAAAATTGGGTGATAGAAAACCAAAAAATGAACAAAACATCTGTATTTTTTGGATATTCTCTAGGCAAAGCACAACGTTTAATGAAAGCTTTAGAAGGAATCGCAAACATTCATGTACATTCCTCGATTCATCGATTGAATGAGGCTATTACTTCGACAGGATTGATTTTACCAGAAACTCAACTTTTAGAAATTGATGATAAAAAAACACTAGAAAATCAAATCGTCATCGTTCCGCCAGCTTTATTGGGAACGAATATGATTAAAAAAATTCCAAATGCTGCTACCGCAATTTGTTCTGGTTGGATGCAAGTGAGAGGAAGAAGACGCTGGAAATCTGCAGATGCAGGTTTTGCCATTTCGGACCACGCCGATTGGAACGGATTATTACAAACGGTAAAATCTACAGAAGCCGAAAAAGTATATGTAACCCATGGCTCTACCGAAATCTTCTCAAAATATTTAAATGAAATCGGAATTTCTGCCGAAGTGGTGAAAACCAAATTTGGCGAAGAAGAACAAGGAGACGATAATATAGAACCTGGAAGTCAAGAAGAAAATTCTAATTCAGAATTGTAAACCATGAAGCAATTTTCACAATTATTTTCTACGTTAGAAACGTCTAATAAGACCAACGACAAAATTTCGGCGTTGGTACATTACTTTTCTACCGCAACAGAAGAAGACAAATTGTGGCTGATTGCACTTTTTACAGGAAAACGACCAAAAAGACCTGTAAAAACCAATTTTCTAAAACTTTGGGCAATGGAAATTTCTGGAATTCCAGAATGGCTTTTTTTAGAAAGTTATGCTTCTGTAGGCGATTTAGGCGAAACCATTGCACTTTTATTGCCACCTTCTGAAAATTCTATTGATCAATCACTTTCCGTTTGGATGAAAGAAATCATCGCGTTACATGATAAAACCGATGAAGAAAAAAAAGAATTCGTTACAAATGCCTGGAAAAACCTTGACACGCAAGAACGATTGATTTTCAATAAATTAATTGGCGGAAGTTTCAGAATTGGCGTTTCTCATAAATTGTTGGTGAACGCACTTTCAAAATATTCAGGAATTGATGAAAACGCTTTAATGCATGCCATTATCGGAAAATGGAAAGTAGAAGAAACTCAATTTTCCGAATTGATTAATGGTGAAAACATCAATACAGACGCATCAAAACTCTACCCTTTTTGCTTGGCATATCCATTAGAAAACGAACTAGAAAAGTTAGGAGAAGCAAAAGATTGGCAAATAGAATATAAATGGGATGGAATTCGTGGACAAATCATCAAAAGAAATGAGGAAATTTTCATCTGGAGTCGTGGTGAAGAATTGGTAACAGAACAATTTCCTGAACTCGTAGAAAACATCAAAAATATCTCTGGAAACTTCGTTTTAGATGGAGAAATTTTAGCCATTAAAGAAGGGCAAGTTCTCAATTTTAATGACTTGCAAAAACGTCTGAATCGAAAAAATGTTTCTAAAAAAATGATGGAAGAAATTCCAGTAGGCATGTACGTTTATGATTTATTAGAACTTGATTTTGAAGATTTACGGAATGAAAAGTTAGAATTTAGAAGACAAAAATTAGAAAATCTCATTCAAAATGCTAAAAATTTCAAATCTCAAATTTCAAATCTCAGATTGTCAGAAATTATCGATTTTAATAATTGGGAAGAACTTCATGAAATTCGTGAAAAATCTAGAGATATCAATTCAGAAGGATTAATGCTGAAAAGTAAAAATTCTATTTATCATGAGGGAAGAAAAAAAGGCGATTGGTGGAAATGGAAAGTTGCTCCACTCACGATTGATGCGGTACTCATTTATGCACAAAAAGGCTCTGGAAGAAGGAGCGCTTATTATACAGATTACACTTTTGCGATAAAAGACGGCGAAAAACTCGTCACCATTGCCAAAGCATATTCTGGTTTAACGGATAAAGAAATTATGGAAATCAATAAATTTATCCGCAATAATTCTTTAGAAAAATTCGGACCAGTGAGAACAGTGAAACCCGAATTGGTTTTCGAAATTGCCTTTGAAGGAATTGGCTACAGCAGTAGACATAAATCTGGTGTTGCAGTGCGTTTTCCAAGAATTTTAAGATGGCGAAAAGACAAAACTGTGGAAGAAATAGACACCATAGAAACCGTGAAAAGTTTAATTAATTGAAATTTGAGAATTGAAAATTGAAAATTCTTAAAAACTGCGAGCATTTTATGAAAATTAATAAAACCCAAGGTTACCAAATCATCCAAAATTGGATGAACGAAAAAGGTCAAAAACCGTTTTCTTTTCAAGAGGAAACTTGGAGTTTGTATGCTCAAAATTTTTCAGGATTGGTAGTGGCTCCCACTGGTTTTGGAAAAACATTTTCGGTATTTTTAGCTGTTATCCATAGTTTCCTCAATCATCCAGAAAAAGTAAGGACAAGTCGAGACTTTTCCAAATTACAATTGCTTTGGGTTACTCCACTTCGTTCGCTTTCTAAAGACATTGCGAAAGCCATGCAATCGGCTATAAATGAAATCGGATTGGATTTGACAGTTGGAGTAAGAAACGGCGACATTTCTGCATCAGAAAAGCAAAAACAAACGAGAAATATGCCCGAAATTTTGGTGGTAACTCCAGAAAGTTTGCATTTGCTTCTCGCTCAAAAATCTAAAACCAAATTTTTTGAAAATCTACAATGTGTCGCTGTAGATGAATGGCACGAATTGCTCTCGTCAAAACGAGGCGTGATGGTAGAATTAGCACTTTCGCATTTACGAAGTATTTCTAAAAATTTGAAAATTTGGGGATTAACCGCCACCATCGGAAATTTAGAAGAAGCGTTAGACGTTTTAGTTCCTTATGAAACTCCAAAAAAAATAGTTCTCGCAAAAGAAAAAAAGAAAATAGAAATCCTATCTGTTTTGCCAGATGAATTAGAACTTTTGCCTTGGGTTGGACACATGGGAAGCAAAATGACAGAAAAAATTCTTCCGATTATCGACCAAAGCAAGACCACTCTCATTTTTACCAACACCAGAAATCAAGCGGAAAACTGGTATCAAAATTTATTAGCAGCCAATCCAGATTTGGCAGGTCAAATCGCGATTCATCACAGTTCGATAGATTTTGAACTCAGAAATTGGATTGAAGATAATTTAGCTTCGGGTTATTTAAAAGCGGTAGTTTCTACTTCTTCTTTGGATTTAGGCGTAGATTTCAAACCTGTGGATACCGTGATTCAAATCGGTTCCAGTAAAGGTATTGCAAGATTTTTACAAAGAGCTGGAAGAAGCGGACATTCTCCTTTTGAAACTTCTAAAATTTATTTCGTTCCTACTCATTCTTTGGAATTGATAGAAGTGGCAGCGTTGAAAGAAGCGCATAAGCAGAATCAAATCGAGAAAAGAGAGCCAGTTGTTTTAGCATTTGATGTTTTGGTGCAATTTCTCGTGACTTTGGCAGTTGGCGAAGGTTTCAGAGAAGAAGAAATCAAAAAACAAGTCCAAGAAACCTTTTGTTTTCGAGAAATGACAGACGAAGAATGGAAATGGATTTTGCAGTTCATCACTGTTGGTGGAAAATCCTTAAAAAGTTATGAAGAATTCCAAAAAGTAATCATAGAAGACGATATTTACAAAGTCAAAAGCAGAAGAATTGCGATGCTTCATCGTATGAATTTGGGCGCAATTGTAAGCGATGTGATGATGAAAGTGAAATTTTTCGGAGGTGGTTACATTGGCATGATTGAAGAGTTTTTTATTTCCCGTTTGAACAAAGGAGATGCTTTTATTTTAGCAGGAAGAGTTTTAGAAATTGTGAATATCAAAGAACAGGAAGTTCAGGTAAAATTAAGCTCAAAAAAACGCGGAATTGCGGCAAGTTACGCAGGTGGAAGATTGCCAATGACTTCCTATTTGTCTCATTTTTTACGAGAAAAATTGGATGATTCTCTTTCACCAAATCCTAAAGAAAAAGAACTAAAATTTCTACAACCGTTGCTTCTAGACCAAGAAGGCGTTTCTCACATTCCAAAATCTGATGAATTTTTGGTAGAACTCATCGAAAACAAATACGGAAATCACCTTTTCATGTATCCATTTGAAGGAAGATTGGTTCACGAAGTGATGTCTGCTTTGGTAGCGTACAGAATTTCTAAAATTTTCCCGATTTCATTTACCATGGCGATGAATGATTATGGTTTTGAACTGAGTAGCGACCAACCGATTCTTTTAGAAGAAAAGCATTTGCAACAAATTTTGAGCAAAGAAAATCTCATTCAAGATGTGATGGCAAGTATCAATGCTGCGGAAATGGCCAAAAGAAAATTTCGAGATATTGCGGTGATTTCCGGCTTGGTTTTACAAAATTATTACGGCAATAAAAAGAAATTTAAAAGCATTCAATCTTCGTCAAATCTTATTTTTAAAGTGTTAGAAGATTACGAACCCGATCATTTACTTTTAAGACAAGCATACACCGAAGTATTTAACAATCAGTTAGAAGAAGTACGACTAAGAGAAGCTTTTGAGAGAATTTCGGCTTCTAAAATTGTATTCGAAAAAACCACCAAATTTACACCACTGAGCTTCCCTATAAAAGTAGACAGCCTTCGACAATCGCTTTCTAGTGAAGATTTATTGACCAGAATCGAAAGAATGAAAACCGCTGGAATCCCTAAAAAAAGAAATCGCTTTTCTCGATAATTTTTCTCGTATTTTTGCAACATGATTTCTGAAATTTCTATCAATTTTGCTGGAGAACAATTGAAGCTCAACCAATACCGAAGTGTTTTTTGGGACAAAGAAAAATCTTTGATTTTGTCTGATTTACATTTAGGAAAAACAGCTCATTTCAGAAAAAACGGCATTGCTTTACCGAATGGTGTGATTGAAAAAGATTTAGAAAATCTCCAAAAATTAATCGAACTTTATGACCCTGAAAAGATAATCATTGTAGGCGATTTATTCCACGCAGAACTGAATTCTGAAATAGAAATTTTCAGAAAATGGTTTGAAAATTTTAACACGATAAAATGGTTGCTTGTGAAAGGAAATCATGATAGATTTTCTAAAAAATTCGGAATGGAAGAAACTGAAATCTATGAAACCGAAACTCTAATTTTCTCTCACGAATCTTTAGATTCCCTTCAAAAACCACAAATAGGTGGTCACATTCATCCTGGAGTTTCACTGATGGCTCAAAACCGACAGAAATTGAAATTTCCTTGCTTTTTAGTATCAGAAAATCAAATTATTTTACCCGCATTTTCTCAATTTACGGGACTTGACACCAATTTTGAGAAAAAGCAAAATTCTACTTTTAAAAAATACATTGTTACCAAGGAAAAGTTAATTGAATGGTAAAAAAAAGTCCGCAATAAATTGCGGACTTCAATATATATAGAGTGCTTCTAGATTGAAATTTGTCCTTCTACTCCATCACTGTTATCGGTTTTATTACCAGTAACAATAGCAATAGCAAATGACAATAAAGAAACGAGTTTACCAGCTTTAGTATCCCAATAATAGACATCTTCTGGAGCAATTCTCAGAATAGAAACATTCGGGTCATCTTTGCCATCAAACCAAGCGTTGGCAAAAACACTCCACTTTTCTTCTATTGTAGATTTATCATCATAGATAAATGCTTTTCCATATACAGAAAGATATTCACTGTCGCTATTATTCATAAAATAAAGTTGCACTCTAAAATCTCTTTCGATTTCCATATTTTTATTGCTTTCTTTGCTCGAAATAAACCAAAGATTTCCTTCATCATCACATTCTTGCAAACTCATAGGTCTAGAATTGGATGGCAATTGGTCTAATTCGGTCACAAACATACACGTTCTTGCTTTTTCTGAAAGCTCTTTAAGCTTTTCTATGGCTTCTTTTTGAAATAAATTTTGGGTTGACATAAATTTTGTGATTTGGTGATTGATATAATGTATTTGTGTTGTTTAATACGTTTTAATATTTAGAATTCCATTAAATCCTAAGAAAAGATTTCTGATTTTGTGATAAAAATTCACCGTTTCTAGATTAATCATTTCGTTGGTTTCTTCTATTTCTGTAATAATTTTATTTCTCAATCTTCTAATTGAAAAAGAATTAATTGCCAATCTTTTTTTGCTTTTATTCTTTTTTTCAATGACCAATTGAGAACTCATCATCGGATTGAGATGAAAACTAATGATTTGTTCGTCTGGAAAATTGGTTTCTTCTAAATCTCTTATTTGAAACCAATCATAGCAAGTCGTTTTCTGATTTTCATCGGTAACGCAGATTCTAATCAGGTCGCCATTTTCTATTTTTCCCGTTTTTTCTTCTCCATGCTTGTTGCAAAGTTGAAAATGACAATGTTCCTTGTCTTTAACCAAGTTCCAATGCTCTACGTTGTAGAGATTTTGTTTTAAATTTTTAAAAATTTCTTTAGCATTGTTGTCGTTTTCAAGTAGAATTTCCGAAACAGAACTGCTTTTGGTTACGGTAATTTGAGGATTTTTATTTTCGTTCATAGCAAGAGTTTTTGATAGGGTGATTAAAGGTCAATTTGTTCCGAAGTCCACTTTACGGCTGTATCGTAATCTTTTTTATCAAATCCTTTAAACTCACCAATCATAATTTTGCTAAAAATCTCTGTAAAATCTTGTACCGTTTCAGAATCATAAACGATGGCTGCTCTATTCCATTTGGTTAATGTCTTTACACCCAACATTGCATCTTGGAACCACGCTCCTGCTGTAAATTTGGCTAAATCCGTTTCGATGACCAACATGTAATTCAATTTATCTTTTTCCTCGATAAATTTTTCTACTTCTGGCATTACTACGTCTATAAAATCTTTTGCTGAAACCTCGTCTGTGGCTAAAAATCCCACCATGTTATCTGGTAATTCTTTGATTCTAGTAATCATTATTTTTATTTTTTGACAAATTTCAGAGTTTAAGCTCTGAAACATATTACAAAATATTTAGGATAATTTATATAATTTTGTAAAATGCAATTTCAAGATTATTTCCACTCGTTTTCTGAAGCTTTAGCGACTATTTATTCCAAAGAGGAAAGCAGAATTCTTTACCGATATTTCTTAGAAGATTTTCAAGAAAGAAAAGTAGAAAATCAAGCTGCGGAATTCAAAAAAGTAACTGAAGAACTCAAAAAAGGAAAACCATATCAACAAATTTTGGGATATACAGAATTTTATGGAAATAGATTTTTTGTAGACGAAAACGTTTTAATTCCTCGTCCAGAAACAGAAGAATTGCTAGAATTGGCCATTAATAAGATTCGAGATTCGAGATTCGAGATTCGAGATTTTAAAATTCTTGACATCGGAACAGGAAGCGGAATTATTCCGATTACTTTAAAAAAACATTTCCCAGATGCGGAAGTTTTCGCAATAGACATTTCTGAAAAAGCACTTGAAATTGCTCAAAAAAACTCAACATTCCATAAAACAAGAATTAACTTTATTCAATCAGATTACCTGAATACAGATTTGACCGAAAATTATGATGTAATCATCTCAAATCCTCCCTACATATGCATAGATGAAAATACGGAAATCGAAGATTCGGTAAAAGGTTTTGAGCCCAATATCGCTTTATTTTCACCAACTTCTGATGCACTTATTTTCTACCGAAAAATTGCAAAAGACTGTGAAAATCATCTCAATGAAAACGGTTTATTTTTCCTTGAAATCAATCAAAAATTAGGAAAAGAAACACTAGAATTATTCAGAAATTTCTCAGAAAGCGAATTAGTAAAAGATTTATCTGGCAATGATAGATTTGTGATGGGAAGAAAGTAATTTCTCTCGCTGATTAAGCAAATTTTGCAGATTATTTATAATGAAAAAGTCGGACAAAATCCGACTTACTATTTTTAATTTTTGAATTCTTTATTATAAACTACCCAATTTTCTTCTTCACAAAAACTTGGTAACTCATGTAAATCAAAGGAAGTGACATC
Source organism: Cloacibacterium sp. DMC96 (assembly GCF_056313765.1). Classification (NCBI taxonomy): domain Bacteria; kingdom Pseudomonadati; phylum Bacteroidota; class Flavobacteriia; order Flavobacteriales; family Weeksellaceae; genus Cloacibacterium; species Cloacibacterium sp. DMC96. The sequence goes on from NZ_JBQUZQ010000001.1 coordinate 1,241,806, forward strand.
ACAAGCAAATAAACTGCATTATTCATCGCAATTTCTGGTTCTAGTGCAACTGCATAAACCAATCCAAAAGCAGCGCCACCTAAATGCGCAGCGTGACCAATATTATCATGCGGTCTTGGATTAAGCATCATGTAAACGGAATATCCAAAATACAAAGCTCCAAAAATATAACCAGGTAAGAAATTTACTTCAATTTCGTTAGGCGCATAAGCTACTGCTGCAAATAAAATCCCTGAAACGCCACCACTTGCTCCAATTGCCGAATACCAACTTTGTTTTTTATACAAATACAAGGAAAATAAATTCCCAATAACAATTGAGCCTAAATAAACCAACAAAAATCCTGAAACACCATATACATATAAAACGATTGGCGCAAAGAAATACAGCGTCAACATATTGAAAAACAAATGTCCCCAATCTGCATGAAGAAATCCTGCAGAAAGCAGTCTGATGTATTCTTTTCGATTTTGTATCGCAGAAACATTGAACTTATACTTTTCAAAAAGTTGAATGTTTTGGAATCCCATAATACTGATGATTACAGTAATGGCAATGATTATTAATAATATTGGATGCATGCTTTTTTAATTATTCATTATTTTCATCAATGGAGAATAAATCTCCGATTTGACCTTCTTCTGGAATTTCGTTAATGTCAGAATCTGCATTCGCTTCTTCACTTTCAGATTCCTCTGCTTCAATAATTTCTTCTTCCAAAGGTTCTGGAATAGTGATGTTAATTGATTTTACTTTTTCTTTGATAAACTGATTTCCGATAGCTTTAATACCTTTCACGGCGATAAATTCATCAATATTGATGATTTCTGGCTCTTTTTCTTTGCCTGATTTATCTTTCGGGAAGATAATTTCTGCAGTACAACCATCAGAAGTTCCCACAAATTCTACGAAAGATTTCGGATGTTCGCTTGGCATAAAATGCTGAACATTCGTGGTATTTTCGAGTAAGAAACGTTTGATGAAATAGATTCCTTTTTCGCCATCAAAATAGATACACGTAATCGGCTGTTCTGGCTTCCATTTTTCTAAGATTAAATATTCATCATCAAAACGATTAAGCAAGTCAAAAGTCACCAATTTGGCTTCACCATTTTGATTTATGGTTAAGATTTTGTCATTACCTTTGAAACTGCCTAATAATGTACCTCTTCCGTCTGCATTCAGTCTGCGAACCGTATCATCAAACCAAATTTTTCTTGGAGCCAAAGTAGAAACGCCTTCTTCTTTTAAATCAACTTTCTTCACGGCGTATTTGGTTACGAGATTTCCTCTGGAATCTCTTCCTTTAATCGCTAATTCTGAGAAATCAATCTCAATTTTATTTTTTCTAACTCTAGAATTTGGTTTCAGTAAAACGGTTACCGTTTCTGCTTCACCATTTGGATTGGCAGAAAAATACAACATTTCTGAACCTTTTTTATCAGAAGCCAATTTATAGTCTGTATTTCTGGTAACACCCGTTACAGAAAAACGTTTCATGTAGTAAGGACCTTCTTTACCTTCTCGATAAATCATGTTGTAAACGGTACGTTTATCGCCTTTTTTGAAAACGCCAACGTGTACAATATTTTTTCCGATGAACGTTTTGGCTTCTACTTTTACCACTTTCATGGTTCCATCTTTTTGGAAGGTGATGATGTCATCAATATCAGAACAATCGAAAACGTATTCGTCTTTTTTAAGCGAAGTTCCTATGAAACCTTCTTCTCTATTGACGTAGAATTTTTCGTTAGCTAAAACTACTTTGGTCGCATCGATGTTATCAAAAACTCTAAGTTCTGTTTTACGCTCTTTGTCTTTTCCGTATTTTTTCTGAATATTGGTAAAATAATCGATAGCATAAGCAATGAGATTCGCCAAGTGATGTTTCACCTGTTCCATTTTACCTTCTAGCGCGAGGATGTTTTCTTCGGCTTTATCTCTGTCATAACGAGAAATTCTCATGAAAGGAAGTTCCGTCAACTTGATGATATCTTCCACCGTAATAGCTCTCATTAGTTTTTTAATGAAAGGTTTCAGCGCTTTATCAATCGCTTCATAAACTTCTTCTTTTGAGTTTTTACCTTTAATTTCTTGGTAAATTTCATTCTCAATGAAGATTCTCTCTAAACTCGCAAAATGCCACTTTTCTTCGAGTTCATGGAGTTCTATTTCCAACTCTTTTTTGAGCAAAGAAACGGTGTGGTCTGTATTTCTTCTTAGAATTTCAGAAACGGAAAGAAACTCTGGTTTGTCGCCAACAATTACACACGCATTCGGCGAAATAGAAACTTCGCAATCCGTAAAAGCATATAACGCATCTATGGTTTTGTCTGGAGAAACGTCATTGGCTAAATGAATATTAATTTCTACCTTATCAGAAGTATTGTCTTCAATTTTTTTGATTTTGATTTTCCCTTTTTCGTTGGCTTTGATCACAGAATCTATTAAATCGCCTGTATTTTTAGAAAAAGGAAGCTCGGTAATGCAAAGGGTGTTTTTATCTTTTTGAATAATTCTAGCTCTAGTACGGAGTTTTCCGCCACGTTGACCATCATTATAATTGCTTACATCTAGTAAACCTCCCGTTTGAAAATCTGGATAAAGTTCAAATTTTTTGCCTTTCAAATAAGCTACAGATGCACTCAATAATTCATTAAAATTATGAGGCATAATTTTGGTAGAAAGTCCTACCCCAATTCCTTCTACACCTTGAGCCAAAAGCAAAGGAAATTTTACAGGTAAATCAATCGGTTCATTATTTCTACCATCATAAGATTTGCTCCATTCTGTAGTTTTCGGGTTGAAAACCACTTCCAAAGCAAAAGGAGTTAATCTTGCTTCAATATATCTGGCTGCCGCTGCAGAATCTCCTGTATAGACATTTCCCCAGTTTCCTTGGGTATCAATGAGCAATTCTTTTTGGCCAATTTGAACCATTGCATCCGTAATAGAAGCATCACCATGAGGATGGTATTTCATGGTATTTCCTACAATATTGGCAACTTTATTATATCTACCGTCTTCTAATTCGCGCATAGAATGCATAATTCTACGCTGTACTGGCTTAAAACCATCAAAAATAGACGGAATGGCTCTGTCTAGAATTACGTATGACGCGTAATCTAGAAACCAATCTTTATATAAACCTGATACTTTTTTTAAGGATTCTTCCTTGTGCTCGTGTCCTTCCATTATTAACCTTGCGTTTTACCTTCTCTGTTTGCTTCTATATTGGCCTTTATAATTTTTTTCAAAGAAAATTTTAAATCTTTGATTTCTTTGTCCGTGAGATATGAAATATCATACTTCAAAATCACTGCTTGATGATGCTCTTTTCTGCTTTTTATTTTAACATATAATTTTTTAAATAAAAAAGCATTAACTACTTCATAAGAGAGAATTTTATACTTGGGAAACTCATCTCTAATCTCTTTGCTGAGGAAAGGAATGATATTTCGATTTTTAAAATTTACCGCTTCTCCATCACTATCATACTCGAAAATCTGTCGGCCTCTCACCAAAAAAAGAATGAGCAATACAACAGGAAGCAGGACAAATAAAATGCTTTCGTTACCGAACATTGCCAATCTGGTTTTTTCTAAAATAAAACCAGCTAAACCTATCACAATCAATACATTAATTAATGTAAGGACAAAATTATAAATAGGTATTCTACTTCTATTGCTTAATCTCATTGGTTGGTTTTTAGTTTATTGTTTTTATGATGCGTCGTTCAGAACCTCTTTTTTATCAATATCTGGGTCTTCCACCACTAAGTTTTCCAAAATGAAAGTTTGTCTGTCTGGAGTGTTTTTACCCATGTAAAACTCTAATAAATCATTAATGGTACTGTCTTTACCAATGACTACTGGTTCTAGACGAATATCTTTCCCTATGAAATGTTTAAATTCATCAGGTGAAATTTCTCCCAAACCTTTGAATCGGGTAATTTCTGGATTTTTGCCTAATTCATTCAGTGCTTTCAAACGTTCTTCCTCAGAGTAGCAATATCTAGTTTCTTTCTTATTTCTCACCCTGAAAAGTGGCGTTTGCAAAATATATAAATGTCCATTTTTAATTAAATCAGGGAAAAATTGTAAGAAAAACGTAATCATCAACAATCGAATGTGCATTCCGTCTACATCGGCATCGGTAGCTATGATAACATGATTGTATCGCAAATCCTCTAAACTATTTTCAATATTCAGTGCAGCTTGAAGAAGGTTAAATTCTTCGTTTTCATAAACAATTTTCTTGGTCAAACCATAGCAGTTGAGAGGTTTTCCTTTCAATGAAAACACCGCCTGAGTTTCTACATCTCTTGATTTGGTAATAGAACCAGAAGCAGAATCTCCCTCAGTAATGAAAATCATGGTTTCTGATTTTCTAGACGCTTTTTGGTCATTGTAGTGTTGTCTACAATCTCTCAGTTTTTTATTGTGAAGCGAAACTTTTTTCGCTCTTTCTCTCGCTAACTTCTGAATTCCCGAAAGTTCTTTTCTTTCTCTTTCAGAAATGATGATTTTTCTTAAAATTGCTTCGGCAACTTCTGGATTTTTGTGTAAAAAATTATCAAGTTTATTTTTTAAGAAATCAATGATAAAAGTCCTTACAGAAGGCCCATTTGGACCAATATCGTTTGAACCCAATTTGGTTTTGGTTTGAGATTCAAAAACGGGTTCTTCTACATTAATCGAAATAGCGGCAATAATAGATTTTCTAATATCTGCTGCTTCAAAGTTTTTATTAAAAAATTCTCTTATCGTTTTTACATACGCTTCACGGAAAGCATTAAGGTGTGTTCCACCTTGTGTAGTATTTTGTCCGTTTACGAAAGAGAAATAGGTTTCGGTTTGTGACTTATCAGAATGGGTAATCGCGAGTTCGATGTCTTCATCATTCAAGTGAACAATTGGATACAGAATTTCGCCTTCTAACTCTTCTTCCAACAAGTCTTTTAATCCGTTTTCAGAGTAATAGGTTTCTCCGTTAAAGATAATTTTAAGCCCAGGATTCAGATAAGCGTAATTGCGAAGCATTCTTTCGATATACTCTTTTCTGAATTTGAAATGCGTGAAAATACTGTAATCAGGAATGAAAGAAATCTCTGTTCCGTTTCTGTCTGAAGTATCGGTTTCAGGATGGTTTTCGGTGATGTTTCCTTTCGAAAACTCTGCCACTTTCATTTTTCCATCACGGAATGAGCGCACTCTAAAATAATCAGAAAGTGCATTTACCGCTTTAGTACCTACACCATTAAGACCTACAGATTTTTTGAAAGCTTTAGAATCATATTTACCACCCGTATTCATTTTAGAAACCGCATCTACTACTTTTCCTAAAGGAATACCACGACCAAAGTCTCTGATGGTTACTTTGCCTTCATCTAATTTAATTTCGATTCTTTTTCCAGATTTCATACGGAATTCATCGATAGAGTTATCAATGATTTCCTTTAACAAAATATAAATCCCATCATCTGCAGAAGAACCGTCTCCTAGTTTCCCAATGTACATACCAGGACGAAGACGAATGTGTTCTTGCCAATCGAGCGTTCGTATGTTTTCTTCTGAATAATTTACCTGTAGATTCTCACTCATATATTTCCTGCTTTACCGCGTGAAAGTTAATTAAAACCAATAACTCACAAATTTAACGAAACTAAATTTATGGAAGAAATTTTGTGGAAAAGTTTTTTTAGCGAGAATTTATCATACATCAATGCAATAGTGTCTAAACTAAACTATATTTGTAGCACAAAATTGGAAAATTATGAAAATAAATATTTGGAGTGACGTTCGTTGTCCGTTTTGTTTTGTTGGTAAAAAGAAATTTGAAAAAGCATTAGAAAAATTTCCTCACGCCGAAAAATTAGAAATCACTTGGCACAGTTTTCAATTAGACCCACAATTGATAACTCAGCCAGATGTAAATCCTTATGAATATTTTGCGAAAGCGAAAGGAATTACCCTAGAAAGAGCAAAAGCCATGCATGAAGGTGCAGCAATGGCTGGAAAAGAAGCGGGAATCGACTTTAATTTTGATGACTCTAAAGTGGCTAATTCTAACAAAGCACATTTGCTGATTCAGTTGTCAAAAACTAAAAATTTAGCCAATGAAATGGAAGAAGCGCTTTTTGAAGCACAGTTTTTAGACGGAAAAAACATTGATGACGATGAAACATTGATCCAATTGGCAAAATCTATTGGAATCACCGAAGATGAGGCTAAAAACGCCTTACAATCTGATGAATTAGGCTATCTCGTGAAACAAGATATGCAATTGGCTTCACAATTAGGAATTAATGCAGTTCCTTTCTTTGTGATTAATGACAAATACGGAATTTCTGGAGCGCAACAACCTGAATTGTTTTTAGAAGCATTAGAAAAAACTTGGAAAGAATTTTCGAATGGTGACAAAGGTTTACAACTCATCAATTCTGGAGAATCTTGTGACATTGATGGAAATTGCGATTAAAAAAAGCGAACCTTAAAAAGTTCGCTTTTATTTTTGAAATCAATAGTTAAATATTAAAATCCGTCTCCATCGAGCATATTTCCTAATTTTCCTAAAACACTTCCTTCTTCTCTTCTTCCAGAAGGACCTGCATATTGTAAAATTCTGCTTGCCAATCTGCTGATAGGAAGCGTCTGAATCCAAACTTTCCCTGGACCTTGTAATTGTGCAAAGAATAAACCTTCTCCACCGAAAATGGTATTTTTAATTCCGCCAACAAACTGAATATCGTAAGAAACAGTTTGAGTGAACGCTACAATACAACCTGTATCTATTTTTAAAATTTCGCCAGGTTGCAATACTTTTTCTACCACATAACCACCACTGTGCACGAAAGCCATTCCGTCTCCTTCTAGTTTTTGCATAATGAAACCTTCTCCTCCAAAAAGTCCAGTTCCTAATTTTCTTTGAAATTCTATCCCTACAGAAACGCCTTTTGCAGCACAAAGAAAACTATCTTTCTGACAAATCACTTTTCCACCTAAATCAGACAAATCTAGAGGAATAATTTTTCCAGAATAAGGCGCAGCAAAGGTCACTTGTCTTTTTTGATAAGAAGTATTGGTATAAACTGTCATGAAAAGATTTTCTCCTGTCAACAATCTTTTCCCTGCAGAGAATAATTTTCCTAATAATCCGCCAGTTTCTGTTCCGTCGCCAAAAAGAGTTTCCATTTGGATACCATCTGTCATCATCATAAAACTTCCGGGTTCAGAAATCACTGCTTCGTGTGGATCTAATTCTATTTCAACACATTGCAATTCTTCACCGTGAATTTTGTAGTCTATTTCGTGATTGTTCATTTTTTTATTTTTTTACAATTAGTTTTGAAACCATTGAAATCGTTACAAAAAAGCGAACAATAGCGTTCGCTTTCTTTCAAATATTATAAATTTTTATCTTTATTTATGAACTAAACTGCTAAATATCCGCCATCTACAGGATAGTAAGAACCCGTGATGAAAGAAGCATCATCTGAAGCCAAAAAGAGAATTAAATTGGCAACTTCTTCTGATTCTCCTAATCTTCCGAAAGCATGTTTGGTTTCTAAATATTGAAGCGCTTCTTTTCCCATAGATTCTTCATTCACCAAACCGGTATAAATGAAACCTGGACCTACTGCATTCACACGAACTTTTTCTTTAGCATATTCCCAAGCGGTAGTTTTGGTAAGTCCTACAACTCCATGTTTTGCTGCAACATAAGCTGCTGATTTTTCAAAACCAACTTGACCTAAAATAGAAGCGATGTTCACAATACTTCCACTTCCATTTTTCACCATTTCTGGAGCTTGATATTTCATACCATAGAAAACACCTGTCAAGTTAATATCAATTACTTTTTGCCAACCTTCCAGAGACATATCACCTGCTTTATTAATTTCTCCTCCAATTCCTGCATTATTTACCGCAATATCTAATTTTCCAAAAGCTTTGATGGTTTCTTCTACCAATTTTTGATGATCTTCCGCTTTAGAAGTATCTGCTTTTACAAAAATAGCAGTGCCCCCACTATTTAAAATTTCGTCAGTCACTTGTTTTCCGTGTTCTTCGTTAATATCACTTACCACAACTTTTGCGCCTTCTTTTGAAAACAAAAGAGCAGTAGCTTTGCCAATACCGGAACCAGCTCCAGTAACAATTGCTACTTTATTTTCTAATTTTTTCATAATGTTTACTTTTTGGATTTTTATAAATTTACAACTATATATCTAAAACTTGCGTTAAGACTTTGTTATAATTTTTAAATAGAAAGTTAAAATATACAATAGCTAAAAGACATATAAAAACAAAAAAGCGAACTTTTAAGTTCGCTTATATTTATTATTTGTCAAGAATGAAGTTTACACGTTAAAACGGAAATGCATTACATCACCATCTTTTACGATGTATTCTTTTCCTTCTACTCTCATTTTTCCAGCTTCTTTTACTTTCGCTTCAGAACCATAGCTCACGAAATCATCATAACCGATAACTTCTGCTCTAATGAAACCTTTTTCAAAATCAGTGTGAATTACACCAGCAGCTTGTGGAGCAGTCCAACCTTTACCAATCGTCCAAGCTCTTACTTCTTTAACACCCGCTGTAAAATATGTTTGAAGGTGCAATAAATCGTATGCTTTCCTGATGAGTCTATTAACTCCTGGTTCTTCAAGACCTAATTCTTCTAAGAACATTTGTCTTTCTTCGAAAGTTTCTAGTTCATTGATATCAGCTTCAATTTGTGCTGCTAAAACTACTACTTCAGCATTTTCTTTAGTTGCCATTTCTTCGATTTTCGCAATCCATTCGTTACCGTTTTTAATTGCATTTTCATCTACATTACAAACGTAAAGCACAGGCTTTTTGGTTAACAAGTGAACCTCATCAATAATAGATTGAGTAAAATCGTCTGTAGGAAATTCTCTTACATTTTTACCATCTTCAACAAATTTCTGAAGATTTTGAAGCGTTTCGTAAGTTAAAATATCTTCTTTTTTACCAGACTTAATGAACTTTTTAGCTTTTTCAACTGCTTTACCAAGCGTTTCAAGGTCTTTTAACTGAAGTTCTATATCGATAATTTCTTTATCTCTCATTGGATCTACAGAACCTTCTACGTGAACGATATTTCCATTATCAAAACATCTTAAAACGTGAATAATCGCTTCACATTCTCTGATATTTGCCAAAAACTGGTTTCCTAAACCTTCCCCTTTAGAAGCACCTTTTACCAAACCTGCAATATCTACAATTTCTACCACTGCTGGTAAAACACGCTCTGGATTTACCAATTTTTCTAACTCAAAAAGACGAGGGTCTGGTACAGAAACTGTTCCTAAGTTAGGTTCGATTGTACAAAACGGATAGTTCGCAGATTGTGCTTTGGCGTTGCTAAGACAGTTAAATAAGGTTGATTTACCTACGTTTGGTAAACCTACAATTCCACATTTCATTGTAATTTATTATTTGAAATTTGAAGTTCTAATTTTATTTCGCGTTTCTTTCCGCACGTTTTCTATCTTCTTCAGAAAGAATTTTCTTACGCATTCTGATAAAGTTTGGAGTAACTTCTATACATTCATCTGCTTGAATATATTCCATACACTCTTCTAGTGAGAATAAGATTTTTGGAGCAATGTTTCCGTCTTTATCTTTACCAGCAGCACGCATGTTATTCAATTGTTTTGCTTCTACAATATTTACGACTAAGTCTCCAGGTTTGTTTTGTTCACCAATAATCATTCCTGCATAAATTTCTTCGCCCGGATCTACAAAAAACTTACCTCTATCTTGAAGTTTTGCGATAGAATATTCTGTACAAGGACCTTGTGTTTTAGAAACTAAAACCCCGTTATTTCTACCAGGAATCGCCCCTTTGAAAGGTTTATAATCTGTAAAACGGTGCGCCATAATTGCTTCACCTGCAGTTGCAGTCAACATCTGAGAACGTAATCCGATTAAACCTCTTGAAGGAATCTCGAATTCCATGTGTTGCATTTCTCCTTTGGTTTCCATGATGTGAAGGTCACCTTTTCTTTGCGTAGCTAAATCGATTACTCTAGAAGCATACTCTTCTGGAACATCTACTACTAAACTTTCGTATGGTTCGTGGCTTTCTCCATCTACATCGTGAAGAATTACTTGTGGCTGACCAATTGTCATCTCGTAGCCTTCTCTTCTCATGGTTTCAATTAAAACAGATAAGTGAAGAATACCTCTACCAAAAACTAGGAATGTATTTGCATCTTCGGTTTGTTCTACTCTTAATGCTAAGTTTTTCTCTAATTCTTTTTCTAATCTTTCTTTCAAGTGATTAGAGGTTACATATTTACCATCTTTTCCGAAGAAAGGAGAATTGTTAATAGAGAATGTCATGTTCAACGTAGGCTCGTCAATAGACAATCTAGTCAATGGTTCTGGATTTTCTAAATCTACGAAAGTATCTCCAATTTGGAACGCATCAAAACCTACTACTGCACAAATATCACCTGCTTGAACTTCTGTAACTTTTTTCTTGCCTAAACCTTCAAAAATATATAATTCTTTAACTTTACCTTTAAGGATATTGCCATTTTCTTGTGCAAGACCAATCCACTGAGATTCTTTGATAGAACCTCTGGTTACTTTACCTACTGCAATTCTTCCTAAAAATGAAGAATAATCTAGAGAAGTTACTTGCATTTGTAAGTTCCCTTCTTCTACTTTTGGAGCAGGAACATATTGTAAAATACCATCTAAAATTGGTAAAATATTATCTGTAGGTTCTAAAGAAGTATTGAACCAACCTTGCTTAGAAGAACCATAGAAAGTAGGGAAATCTAACTGTTCTTCTGTAGCATCTAGGTTAAAGAATAAATCAAAAACTTTATCATGAACTTCGTCTGGTCGACAGTTTTCTTTATCTACTTTATTAATGACTACAATAGGTTTAAGCCCTAATTCTAAAGCTTTATGCAAAACGAAACGAGTTTGTGGCATAGGTCCTTCGAAAGCATCTACCAATAACAATACACCATCAGCCATTTTAAGAACACGTTCTACTTCACCACCAAAATCGGCGTGACCAGGAGTGTCGATTACATTAATTTTAGTATCTTTATACGTAACCGAAATATTTTTAGAAAGAATAGTAATTCCTCTTTCTCTTTCTAAATCGTTATTATCCATAATTAAATCTCCAGATTCTTGATTATCTCTGAAAACATTAGTAGCATGGATAATTTTGTCTACCAATGTGGTTTTCCCGTGGTCTACGTGGGCAATAATTGCGATGTTTCTGATATTTTGCATATATATTTTTTGAAGGTGCAAAAGTAGTGAAAAAAATTGGAAGATGGAAGTATGAAGACACAAGATTAACAATTCGTTAAAACATTGATAATGAAATCATTTTGAGACTTTAGATTTTAGAAAATCAATAGCAAGAAAACTTTTGTATATTTGGTTTGGTAACTTTGCAAGTCTGCAAGTTTGTTGTAATTTTTAACTTTACGAAATGACTAACCTACGTTTTTTTGGAATAATAGTTTTACAAATTCTATTTGTTTGCTGCTCAAGCAGCAAAACACTTGTTGACAAAATCGATACACATTATGGGAAAGTGAAATTTTACAACGAAAGTAAAAAAACAACATTCAACATATTTATGCTTCAATTGACAGTTCAGGATTTCGAAGTTATTACGAATTCTATCCTAATAAAATTACAAAAACTAGTGAAGTTTCAAAACAAATGATTTACACTGTTTTTGATGGAGATTTACCCAAAGATTATAATAAAAATATCTATTTAAAGTTTTCACCATTAGACAAATTGATATTAAATCATGGAAATCGCATTTTGGATTCTCTTGGACTAAAAAATTTTAAAAGAACAAACAATGAAAATGCGTTCATTATAGAAGTTAAATATTATCATGGTTATCCAAAAAATAAATCCTTTAAAAGATAAAACCTCAGTAACTGCTAAAAAAAACAAAAAAAAGAGACTGAATAAGTCTCTTTTCTATTATCAATTATTGAAGTTTTTTAAGTTCTTCTAAAACAGTTTCACCTACTGTAATGTGAGGTTGCCATAAACCTAATTTTTCATCATAAAAAAGCCGAAAGAAAAAATTCTTTCGACTTTTTTACTCTATTATAATTTTATGATTATTCTACAATAATTTTGGTAGACTTGCTTTCGGTTTTTAAAATGTAAGCTCCTTTTGGTAAATTCGTAAGTTTTAGTTTTTCTTTGTTACTCACATTATTAATGGTTTGCACCAATTTCCCATTCAAGTCATAGATTTGCACCTTTTCTTTCTTAGTGATTCCATTGATGTAAAACTCGTTATTTTTTACTGGATTAGGATAAACAGATAATTTGGTATTGTTTAAATCTACATCATCTGTTGCCATTGCAGCATAACAAGTCCAAGTTAAATTATCAAAAGAAACTCTATTGGTTGTAGTGTCAATTAACTCTATAATCACATTTCCAGAAACATTAATATCATTAATAACTTGAGTAGTTGCGGTTTTAGAATAAGGAATTTGACCTTTTACCACGCCATTTACTTTAAGAGTATAGCTTCCTGAGGTATCAGAAAAAGGTAAATATGTTTTTACCGTCAATGAACCAATTCCTCCAGATATAGTAGATGATTTTAAACTACCATTTTTGATACAGATAGCTTTGTTATTGCTTCCATCAATGTAAATTTGAGTGTCTACTCTAGCATTGATTGCCGTCCAAACAATATTTTTATTGGTCCATGTTCTACCTGCATAAGAAGAGTCTGGAGAAGAACCACCTGTAGGAATGGTTTCAAAATCTTCAGTTCCACAACTTGTTCCTGAGCCTGTTCCACCTGTATCTCCTGTTCCGCCAGTTGCTTCTGTAGTCCCTGCTACAGCATTACTATTTGTAGATTTATTCCCAGCATAGTCTTTTGCTACGATATAAAAATTATAAGTTGTAGATGGTGATAAACCAGAAATTGTAGTTCCTGGTGTATAAACCGTAGAATGATAAACTTGATCTACATACACATCATAACTGCTAACTCCTACATTATCCGTAGAAGCAGACCAAGCCAAAACAATGCTGGTAGAAGTTTTACCTGTAACTGCTAGATTGGCAGGAGCTGTAGGCGCTTCTGTATCATTATTAGAACCAGAACCTCCTGTAAAAGTATCTGGCCAAGTATTTTGAGCATTCGGACCGCCCCAAATTACCGTTGCCAAATAAGGATTATCAATAAAAGGATTTCTATTGTGTTGAATATTGTAAACCACATTATTTCTATTTCTTTCAAAATTAGAAACAGGATCTTCTACATTCCATTTCAAAAGAATATCTGGGAAATCAGAAGAATAGGTTGCTGGATTCATTGTGATATTCAGTGGCAAACATTGGTTTTTGTATCTTACATACATATACATGATTATTCTAGCAACATCACCTTTCCATTCGTCTCCAGGATACCAACCACCACGACTGGTAGTATAAGCCATCGCTCCAGAACCGTCATCAAATAATAAACTTCCTCTGGTACTGTTTAGTGTATTATCTGCAGGACGAAGATGATGACCATCAGCTCCTGGTCCAGAAGTCCCCAAATTAGGCGTTCCTTTTGACTTAGCATAAACATGCTCTCTGTTCCATGTTCCAGTATAAGCACGGCTTCTCTGATGAGTTCCAGATGCTTGCGAACCATAAATTAATAACAAATTAGAAGGATTATCAGGATCTGCATCACTGGTTTTAAAAAGGTCTGCTAATCCTGCAGAATAAGAAATGGTCTGCGTATGTGTGTCTGTAATAAGAGTAGCAAGCTCATTTTTCAACTCGTTTTTAGTCTTCGTAAAATTAATACCAGAGTAATACGAAGGCGCAGATTGCGCAAACGAAAAGACTGCTAAAATGATTGCTAAAAAGGAAAGTTTTAATTTCATTATGTTTATTTTATGTTGAATATCATTGTATTTTTATAAAAAACAGAAATATTATGGTTCATTATGTCAATTCTTATAGGGCGTTCCAACTTCAAGAACAGATAATCCTCTAAAAGCAATAATTGAGCAGGAATAGTCTTTTCTTCAAACTCTGGTTTTACTTCTACCGAATCATTTTGAACCATTGTTGAAAAATACTCTTCGCTTTCTAATTCTTTCTTATCAATTGCCAATATCTTTACAAAAAGTCCAGGATGATCTGCTCCTTCTCCTACAAAAAGTATATTTTCTTGAGCATCTATCCCAATCACATACATTGGTTTTTTTTTGCCTCCAAGGTTAATTCCTTTTCTCTGCCCCAACTTAAAATCCCCTAAACCTTGATGTTCCCCTACCAAAACCCCATCAAAAAGAGAATACGTTCTTTTTTGAGATTCAGATAATAAATCTGCTTCATTAGGCAAACTCAGAATTTTATCCTTCCTGTACACAGATGAACTTGATAAAATCTCTACAATTTGTCCTTTTTGCTTCATTTATTTATAACCTATTTATAGCAAATCCTTTAGCTAAAAGAGGGCCGCTAATCTAGGGTTTTTATTTTAATATAAATTCACTTTTCATGATTATTTACAAATTCTTAACAAATATCATTTTTCAACACAATTAATGTAATTTCTAATCATAAATCTTCAAGCTAAAAAATAAGATAATCAAGAAGGCCATTACAAAAAAATCCATCTCAAAAGATGGATTAAAAAACAAAAAAGAGACTGAATCAGTCTCTTTTCTATTATCAATTATTGAAGTTTTTTAAGTTCTTCTAGTACTGCTTCGCCAACTGCATGAGCAGATTGAGGGTTTTGACCTGTTACTACTCTTTCGTCAACTGCAACGTGTGTCTGCCATAAACCTGATTTTTCGAACTTGGCTCCACGTTCTATTAATTTAGATTCTAAGCTAAAAGGAACTACATTTTCTAATTTCACAGCAGCTTCTTCTTCGTTGGTAAAAGCATTGATTTTTTTGCCATCTACCAAATATTTCCCATTGCTCAGTTTAATGTTCACCAATCCAGCGGGACCGTGACAAACCGCACTTACTACTCCATTTTTTTCGTAGATTTTTTGTGCAATTATTACCAGCTCTTCATTATCTGCAAAATCCCACATTGTACCGTGACCTCCTGCATAGAGAATCGCCACATATTCATCAGGATTTACTTCTGAAGGTTTCATGGTGTTCTGAATTTTATTTTGGTAATATTTATCTGCCAAAAATCTTTCATTTATCTTATCATCTGGAGTATTTCCATAATACGGCGGGTTTCCTCCTTTTGGACTCACGAAATCTATCTCGTAACCAGCATCTACTAGTACAGACCAAGGATGCGTAACTTCACCTAAATAATAACCGGTAGCTTGACCAGTGTTTCCTAATTCGCCGTGGCTCGTTACCACGAATAATACTTTTTTGCTCATTTTGTTAGATTTAATTGTTTGTGCATTTACCATGTTGATTCCTAAAAAAAGAATACAACTCGTTAAGAAAATTATCTTTGATAAAAACTTGTTCTGACTCATTTTTATATTCATTTTTTTAATGATTTAACACTGCAAAGGTAAATCCAACTTCCCACAAACAACAGGACATACATCACAACTTTTAAGTGACCTACATCACACTACAGTGAAAGCCGACTCAGCGTTTCTCTGGAAACTCCTAAATACGAAGCGATTAACGTTTTGGGCAATCGTTGTAAAAGTGTGGGATATTGAGAAATAAATTGTTCGTAGCGTTCTTTGGCATTGCTATTCAGCAAAGACAAAATTCTTCGTTGGAGCGCTACATAGCCATTATTCGACTTTTTTCTGAAAAAATGCTCCATTTTATGCATATCTGCACAGAGTTTCTCTCGGTTATAGAGAGACAAAGTAAGCACTTCTGTAGGCTCTAAAGCATCAATGCTAAAAGTAGCTTCCGTTTGATTAAAATACGCTTGATAATCGGTAATCCACCAATCTTCCATTGCAAATTGCATAATATGTTCTTTGCCTTCTTGATTCAGGTAAGAAGCTTTTAACAAACCATTCATCACAAAACAATCATTTTGTACCGCATCTCCTTCTTGAATTAAAATCTGATGCTTTTTTAATTTTTTCAAGGTAAAATGAGACAAAATATATTCAAACTCTTGGTCTGTTAATGGCGTAATATTCTCAATTTGACGTCTTAAAATCTCACTCATATTTTTATCATTCTTAATTGCAAACAAAAGAATTGTTCACTCCAAATGTAGAATATTGAAACCAAAAAATCCATCAAAAACGATGGATTTTTTAAATATTATAGATGGAATTCTTATGGATTGGTAGAGAAAATAGAAGCATTGGCAATCATCGCTCTTCTGTTCATTTTCAAAATATCTCTCACCCATTCTGCGAAATCTTCTGGTTGAAGCACT
Source organism: Cloacibacterium sp. DMC96 (assembly GCF_056313765.1). Taxonomy (NCBI): domain Bacteria; kingdom Pseudomonadati; phylum Bacteroidota; class Flavobacteriia; order Flavobacteriales; family Weeksellaceae; genus Cloacibacterium; species Cloacibacterium sp. DMC96. The sequence continues at coordinate 1,258,209 of NZ_JBQUZQ010000001.1, forward strand.
TTTTCTGGATTTCCATCGGTCAATCCGCCTTCTATACTCATATCTGTAGCAATGGTACTCGGTGTTAAGGTAATCACACGAATATTGAATTTTCTAAGTTCTGCCATCAATGATTGAGAAAGAGAAATTACCGCAGCTTTAGAAGCACAGTACGCTGACATATTCGGACCGCCTTTTAATCCAGCAGTTGACGCTACATTTACGATGTCTCCTTCTTTATTTTGTTTCAAATAAGGCAAAGTTGCTTTTGCTACGTAATACACTCCAAAAAGATTTACCTTCATTACTTTTTCCCAAGTTTCTACCGGCATATCTTCGAAGCTGCCAAAATCACCTACTCCAGCGTTATTGATTAAAATGTCTATTCCACCCAATTGAGAGGCGATAGAAGATACTCCTTGCTCTACTTGAGCCATTTCCTCTACATTAAAAACAGAATACACTGCTTTTACACCCAATTTCTCCAATTCTGCAACGGTAGACTTTAGATGTTCTTCATTTCTACCTGTAATTCCTACATTTACGCCTTCATTTGCCAAAGCGATAGCAACCGCTTTCCCAAGACCTCTTCCACCACCTGTGATGAGTGCATTTTTACCTTTTAAATTCATAACTTTTTATATTTATACTGTTTGCAAAATTAAGAAAATAAAACCTCCTAAATGATTTCTGATGATGAATAAAATCTAAAGAAAAAGGTGAATAAATCGATGGTAGAAAAATGGAATATTGAATTTATAGGCTAAGGATTAGAAATCCACGTCATCGGGAAACCGATATTATCTGTACTTTTTATTTTTGAATTAATTTGTAACTGGTAAATTTATCTTTAATATCTATTATTCTTAGTTTATATCTATACCAGCATTCACATTTACAAATTCCTCCAACATTTTTGTACTCAAAAATTAAAGTGTCATTTTTAATTTTATAATCACCACTAAAAGTTTGACAACAAGCTTGTAAAAATTTGAAATCTACATTTAATGTTGATTTTGTTATACTTTGTTTTGTAATTATTAAATCAGTTGTATTTTTTTCAGAAATGGAATTATCACAATCACCTAAACTTTCAAAAACAATTCCTCTCTCATCCATCTTTTTCTTAGATTTAAGAATGTCTTCCTCAATTTTTTTATTTAATGAATCAATATCTATTGTAGTTAATGTTAAATCTTGTGATTTCGATTTTTCATCACTTTTACAAGATAAAAATGTAAATGTTAGTAGGAAAAATAAATATTTATAAATTTTCATCAGCGTTTTTTTAGAAAAATTACAGCTAAACCTAAAATATACGAAGTATAATTATAATAATTTGTTTAGTTCGTTATCTGAGTTTCTGCTTATTAGTTTCTAACAAATTTAATTAAAATAAATGGAATGATAGAAAGCCACGGATTAGAATTTCGACTTTACTTGGTAGTCTCTAAAAAAACTAAAGCCAACTTCAAGAAAATGAAGTTGGCTTTTATTTCAGTTAATAAATAAAATCTTAATTAATCCCCAAAGCTAATTCCTACGCCTTTTGCGGTTTTTACCATATCGCAATTAGGGTCTACAAAATTTGGACGGTCTATTGCTTCTTTAAATGGTACCGCAATAATATTTGGATGGCGATAAGCTACCATTTTTCCGTATTCTTCGTTGAGCACCATTTCGAATGCTTTTACGCCAAATTGCGTTGCCAAAATTCTATCATAAGCAGTTGGCGTACCTCCTCTTTGTAAGTGTCCTAAAACCGTTTCGCGCATATCTGCCTCAAAACCAATAGATTTCAAATCGTGAACCAATTTATGAGCCACCCCTCCTAATCTTACATTTTCGTATCCTACCTCATCACTTACTTCAGAAAGCAGACTTCCACCTTTCGGAATTGCCCCTTCTGCTATTACTACAATGGCATTTCCTTTTCCTTTATTGAATCTGCTGTTGAGTTTTTTTACTACTTTTTCGATGTCATAAGGAATTTCTGGAATCAGACAAACTTCTGCACCACCAGCAATGGCAGCGTGAAGAGCAATCCAACCTGCATATCTTCCCATCACTTCCAGCACCAAAACTCTGTTGTGACTTGCAGCTGTAGTGACCAATCTGTCTACCGCTTCTGTTGCAATTTGTACGGCAGTTTGGAAACCAAAAGTAAAATCTGTAGCAGACAAATCGTTATCAATGGTTTTTGGAACACCAATAATGTTGAGTCCTTTTTCGTATAATTGTTGAGAGATTCTTTGCGAGCCATCACCACCAATACTGATTACGGCATCTACGCCTAAATATTGCAGTTTGCGAATCATTTCATCTGATCTGTCTACCGCTTCCCAAACTCCATCTTTATTTTTGTAAGGCCAAGCAAAAGGCCCACCTTTATTGGTAGTTCCTATAATTGTTCCACCATCTTTATGAATTCCTGCTACGGTTTTATCATCTAAAACCATAATTTCTGTGGGCTCTTTTAAAATTCCGTCATACGCATTGATGCTACCTACCACTTCCCAATCTTTTTCTTGGGATGCTCTTTTTACCACCCCTCTCATTACCGCATTTAATCCTGGGCAATCTCCACCTCCTGTTGCTACTAATACTCTTTTCATTTTAATATAATTTCTTATCTATTTCATCAACACTTCTGTTGAAATCATTGTTTTTAAATATTTTTCAAATTTACCATTATATTTTTGTTTATAATTTGTTTTTATGAAGATATTCTAATGATTTTTGACAGTATTATTTTAAAATTAAAGGGTATAATGTATTTGATTTATTGTACTTTTTACAAAAATTCATTTGTTGCTTTTTATCATTGCCCCCCGCTGCGCAAAGTCTCCTGACTTTGTGCCAAACTTACTCATCATCATTTCTCTATTTCTAAAATTCATTTGTTACTTTTTATCATTGCTCAAAGTTGCAAACTTTGCGCAGCGGGGGAAGCTATAAAATAATATCTTCTTCTCCAATTTTAAAGGGAATCCTATCACCTGTATACATAACCCAATCATCTCCATTTTTCTTAAAAAAAATAATTCCACGATAAAACCCATCAATTATAATTACTACAGCAGCTGTATTTATATCATAAATTATTCTGGACAACTTTGCTTCACCTAAATATCTCTCAGACTTTCTTAATGGCGAATTTTTATCGATTCTAATTAAATGTTTTTTTGTTTTTATTTTGGAGAAATCAATTTTAAGAGGAGTAATGTTTTTTGTATTACCATCAAAATCATTTTCTTTAAATAATTTTTCTAAATAAAAATTATTTTTAAAGACAAAAAGAGAATCTTCTAAAGAATAATAATAATCGCTCTCATAGTTTTGGTTTTCATATAGTTCATTCAATTTTTCTCTATATTGAGGTGTGTTGGGGTTTAAGTTCCTCATTGCCAAGTCATTTTCTAACAAAGAAAAATTATCAACTAACACTGTTTTTTGGATAACTATTTCCATTATTTTATAATCATCTTCATTTAAAATATTTTTCTTTGATTGACAACCAAATAAAGATAATACAGCTAAATAAATTATAAATAGATTTGAATTTTTCATAATATATTATTTTTTTTATGCTATTTAATTGTTTTTGAAGATACCCCGTTGCGAAAAGTCTCCTTATATTGAGCCAAACTTACTCATCATCATTTCTCTATTTCTAAAATTCATTTGTTACTTTTTATCATTGCTCAAAGTTGCAAACTTTGCGCAGCGGGACTCTTTGGCTACCCACATTTAATTGATCTGCCTGCGTCTGAGGCAGTAATTCTAATACGTTATTCACGAATTGTAAGAAATCTCCGTTTCTGTATTTTCTATATTAGCAGTGGTTATCATTTTTTTTAATGTTATTATGTTTTTTTTATTGTTGTTCGAAGTCTGGGACTTTGTGTAGCGGGGTCTTATTTTTACTTAAGTTTTCTTGGTTATTAGTTTTTATATTTTAGCATTGCTCAAAGTTGCAAACTTTGCGCAACGGGGTTGTTTTGTTTTATAAATGATTTAGTTTATTGTAAAATTCTTCTTTTGTTGGTCTCATTTTTATTTATTTAAAATTTGAAACTCTTCCCAGAGTTCATTTACTCTTTCTTGATTAGGGATTCCATCACTACCTACAAGTTTGCATTTAGAATCTATATAGTCTAGAAAATTATCGTTTAATGAGGGTAATCTAAATGGTTTGCTAAAACTTCTCATCGTAATGTTACTCACATTAACTCCTTCTCTTTTATATACCATATTTTTACGGGCTACTATTTTAACAATAGATTCATACGGATGCTCTAGATAACTGTATTTTTTTATTTCTTCTGAATCTTTATATAGTTCCCAATAAATAAATAAATAAATAAATAAATAATTTTTATTTAGTAAACTATTTAAATTATAATTTTGTCTTAAAAAAGTAATATATTCATTATAAAATATAGTTTCTTCTATATCTGAGTCTTCTCCAATATTGATATGTAAATCGTTAAAAAGATTAAGATTAATAGCATCAAAATTAATAAACTCTGTGTGTAACTCATTTTTCCAAATATGCAATCTTGTCATAAAATCTTTAAATAAGAGAATACTAGAAACTTTATCTTCTCCATCAAATGACAGCGTTGGGTTGGTTTCATTTATAAATTTATTTAATTGATTGTAAAATTGTTCTCTTGTTGGTTTCATTATTATTTATTTAAACTTTGAAACTCATGCCAAAGCTCATCAACTCTTTCTTGATTAGGGATTCCATCACTTCCCATTAGTTTGCATTTTGAGTCTATATAATCTAGAAAATTATCGTTTAATGAGGGTAATTTCAGATTCATACTACTATTTCTCATAGTAACTCCCGAAACATTTATTCCTTCTCTTATATAAATATTATCATTTTTAAAAAGTTTAATTAACCCTTCATATGGATTATCATAAATTTTATATTCTATCATTTCATCCCTCTGTTTAAAAACTTCCCAATAAATAAATAAATAAATAAATGAAAAAATAATTAATAATTCTGCCTCCTACCAAATCTTCTCTCACTTGAAAAGTGTTTTTAAGTTCACTATAAAATTTATCAAATGAAACCATTTCTTTCAAAAAATCTAAGTTAACATCTTTAATAATATTATTTTCTTCAATATTAATAGATGTTCCAAAGGGTTTATATTCTTTATTTAATAAATCTTTCCAAAATTTTAATTTTGAAATATAATCTTTAAATAATAAAATACTTGAAACTTTATTCTTATTATTTAATTCAAATATATTAGGATCTCTTTTATATAATTCTTCAAAAATTAATTCTATATTTTTCATTTTTTAATTATTTAAGTTCATAAAATTTTGCATACCATTCTACAATTTCATCTAAATTAGTCAAATTTTCATTTGGTTTTGGAGGCATATCGAGTCTTCCTAGAGATAAATAACCATCTTTACCCGCTACGCAAAGTCTCCTGACTTTGAGACAGCTTACTCAGATTTACAATCCACAGCAAAAATTGTACTATTCGTTAAAAATCAGTTGGTATTTCTTAGACCTTATTAGTTTTGAGTAAAATTAATAAAAAAACAGCCACCAAAAGTTAAGTGCTCAATGATTTTTATGGCAAAAGGTTAATTCTCCCAAAAAATTCTCTTACTCTTCTTCGAGTCTTGTTCGGGTCATCTTCGGAAAACTACCCCCTTTTTCCGAAGAAAACCAACACCTCTATCGAAGAAGTCTCGAAGAAAACCAAAAACAGCACAGACAAAACTGGTCAAAAGTGGACAAAACAGGACAAACAAAAATTGATTATTCCATAAATCCCTCGTATTTTAGCACACTGAAAATTGAGATAATGACCGTAGAGAAATATATTCAGGAACGTTTATCCATTGCTAGCAAAAGCATAGAAAACACGCTTCAGTTGCTTGCTGAAGACTGCACTATTCCTTTTATCGCCCGTTACCGAAAAGACAAAACGGGCAATCTGGATGAAGTAGCCATCGAACAAATTTCAAAACTCAATAAAAATTTTGATGAAATTGTAAAACGCAAAGAAAGCATTTTAAAATCGATAGAAGAACAAAATGCGCTCACGCCTGAACTTCAACAGAAAATTACTCAAAGTTTTGATTTACAGGAACTGGAAGACCTTTATCTTCCGTACAAAAAACGCAAGAAAACCAAAGCTGATTCGGCTCGTGAAAAAGGTTTAGAACCTTTGGCAAAAATGATTATGTCTCAAAAATCGGATGATGTAGCATATCTCGCTTCCAAATATTTGAACAAAGATGTTGCCGATAAAGACGAAGCGTTGCAAGGTGCAAGAGATATTATTGCAGAATGGCTCAATGAAAATCTCTACATCCGTAAAAATCTGAGAAGACTCTTCCAAAGAAAAGCGGTGATTGCAACCAAAGTCGTAAAAACCAAAAAAGATGAAGAAAACGCACAGAAATTCTCTCAATATTTTGATTGGCAAGAACCCTTGAACAGAACACCTTCTCACCGACTTCTCGCCATGTTAAGAGCCGAAAACGAAGGGTTTGTAAAGGTTTCGGTTTCAGTAGAAAAGGAAGAAGCCCTAGAAATCATGGAAAATGCCGTGATAAAAAGCCAAAACGAATGCGCCAAACAAATAGCATTAGCCATTGCAGATTCCTACAAAAGATTGTTGGAACCTGCCATTTCCAACGAAACGTTGCAGGAAGCCAAAGAAAAAGCCGACCAAAAAGCGATTGACGTTTTTGCAGAAAATCTTCAACAATTATTATTGGCTGCTCCGCTTGGTGAAAAGCGAATTTTGGCGATTGACCCAGGTTACAGAACAGGCTGTAAAGTGGTTTGTTTGGATGAAAAAGGCGATATTTTACACAACGAAACCATTTTTCCTCATGCTCCACAAAACGAAACGGGAATGGCGATGAAAAAGATAAAATCTCTCGTAAATTCTTGCAACATAGAAGCCATTTCTATAGGAAACGGAACAGCAAGCAGAGAAACGGAACAGTTTATCAAGAAAATTGGTTTTGACAGAGATTTGCAGGTTTTTGTAGTTTCTGAAGCGGGTGCTTCTGTCTATTCTGCGAGTAAAATTGCAAGAGAAGAATTCCCGAATTATGATGTTACGGTTCGTGGTGCGGTTTCTATTGGTCGCCGACTTTCTGATCCTCTTGCTGAACTCGTAAAAATAGACCCAAAATCCATTGGAGTTGGGCAATATCAGCACGATGTAGACCAAACTAAACTCAAGGAAAAACTAGATAACACGGTGATTTCTTGTGTAAATTCTGTAGGAATTAACCTGAATACCGCAAGTAAATCTCTCCTCTCCTATGTTTCAGGAATTGGCGAGAAAATGGCAGAAAACATCGTGAATTACAGAGCAGAAAATGGTGCTTTCACGTCCAGAAAAGATTTGAAAAAAGTACCAAGATTAGGCGAAAAAGCTTATCAACAAGCAGCGGCTTTCGTAAGAATTAAAAATGCTAAAAATCCGTTGGATAATTCTGCGGTACATCCTGAAGCTTATAAAATTGTAGAACAAATGGCAAAAGATTTGGGTTTAAAAACCGAGGAACTCATAGCCAATAAAGAGAAAATTGACCAAATTAATCCAGAAAAATACATTACCGAAGATATTGGAATTTTAGGAATTAAAGATATTCTGAAAGAACTCTTAAAACCTGGATTAGACCCTAGAAAATCTGCCAAAGTCTTCGAATTTGACCGAAATGTAAAAACCATCAAAGATTTACACATCGGCATGATTTTACCCGGAATTGTCAATAATATTACCGCTTTTGGCTGTTTTGTAGATGTAGGGATTAAAGAAAGTGGATTGGTGCATATTTCTCAACTTAAAGATGGTTTTGTGTCTGATGTAAATGAAGTGGTGAAATTGCATCAGCATGTTCAGGTAAAAGTGCTGGAAATAGATGAAGCGAGAAAGAGGATACAGTTGACGATGATTTTGTAAAGAGCCAAGTAAAAAAGTAAAAAGAGCCAAGTAGAAATGCACTTTTAGTGTTCTTTTATTTTAAAAAAAATATAAAAACACCCCGTCATTCCGATATTCGGAATGCCACCCCTCTTAAAGAGGGGAACTTTTTCTTTTAAATATTTAAGTAAAAATAAAAAAGCGACCGTTTGAGTCGCTTTACTTGTATTTTTCGGTAAAAGTTTCAGAAATTAATTCTGATGTAAATAATTATAAATATCGTCTTTCAGATGAACTCTTTTCTTTCTTAAATCTGTAAGATGTTCATCGGTGGTGTGATTTTGTTCGCCTTCTTCGTAGTGAGAAATCAGCGCATTCACTTCTTCGTAGTTCACATACATTTTTAAGAATTTTTCATCTGAAGCTTTCAGCTCTGCGATTTTTTGAACATATTCTGGGAATTCGTGAGTTAATGTATGATTTTCCATATTGTTAAGATTAAATGGTTGAACATTTTTTTAATACATTAAAGTTACACAAAAAAAAGACAACTCTCCATATGAAAATTGTCAGTTTAAATTACTAAAAAGTTTATTTTCAGGTTTTGGCTAAAGCCAACTATCTTACCAAAAATAAAAAAACGGACTAAAGTCCGTTTCTATTGATTAAATAAATATCAAAAATCAGTTCTCTATTAGAAATATTTCTAAAACGCAAAGTACAGTAATTCTGCATGTTAAGTATTAAGAAAGCAAAGTAAGTGAATCTATTCACTTTTGAAGTGTTCGCTTCATCATCCCAATTCATTGGGAAATCTTTGCTCACTAAAAAAAAAATTAAAATAAATCTTTGCGTTTTAAAATATAGATGACTGATTTTCTTTATTTTAAAAATTCAATGCACAAAAAGCATAAAAAAGTGACCACAGAAGGATTCGAACCCTCACTGACGGAGCCGAAATCCGTAGTTCTATCCATTAAACTATGCGGCCTGTTTTATTTATAATTTTAGATTTTAGATTGCAAAAATAATGGTTTCCCTTTAAAAAGCAATTCTCAAACCGCCCAAAACTTGTGCTCCAAGAACTTTGTAACCTAAATAATGCTCGTATTTTTTGTTCAATAAGTTATTCCCCATTACAAAAACGGTGAAATTTTTATTGATTTTATAATCAGCATTGAGGTTTACATCTAAGTAAGAAGGTAAAGATTCTTTGGTTTTTTCTTGAATTGAAAACTCAGGAAATGTAGTCACTACACTGAAAGAATTAGTAGACCTTTCTGACACAAAAATCCCTTTGAAACCGAGATTTAACTTTCTGTCCAATAATGAATATTTCGCGCCAATTGTGGTTTGAACCACTGGTTTATAATACACCTCATTGAGATGGTCTAATTTAAAGTTCATGAAGTGAAGTTCTGCATCTAAAACCAAATTCTGCAACGGGAAATATTGTACACTTCCTTTCACTTCGCTCAATGTTCCGTCATCATAAATCGCCGAGAAAGTATTCGCAAAATTATAAGCAGAACGATTAAGCGTGTAATTAAAATCAAACAAATTATTGGCTTTGAAAAACTGTGCATTTCTAAGTTCGCTAAAACCTGCATTTACATCATATTTAAAGGTTTGGTCTACATCTCCTTTTAAACCAAGATAGAAGTGATATTTGGTCTCTGTAGGTTTCAGCACAACATCTGATACCAAAAACGGATTTTCTTGCAATAAACTCGAATAGGAATTCATTTTTACACCACCATCTATTCCTGCATAGAATTTATACTGTTCTGTAGCTTCATACAACACTTCTGCAAAAGGAAACCATCTGAAATTGTTGGTTTTCGCTTCTGGTGTGTTTTTATCAGCATTTTTTCCATTAATGAAAGAAAAATCTGAACCAATTGCTAAATAAGAATTTCCTTTGTAGAAAGAAACTTTCGGAGTCAAGGCAAAAAGCAAATATTGTGATTCGTTTTGGTTCAGCAATTCAAAAGTTGATGTTTGAGTGGATAATTTCACGCCCAAATCTGCATTAATTTTCATGTCTTGCGCCGAAAAAAGTGGCAAATCGTACTTCGAAAAGTTGATTTGAGCTTCTCCAGAATTTTCTTTCGCATCGAAATGGTCTGCTAAAATGTACGACTTAAATCTGATGTCATTAATCCAATTGTTTTTGAAAAAATCATAATATCCATTGATTTCCAGCTCATTGTAACTTTGCTTCAAATCTATATCAGCAGCTGGTTTCAAGGTGTAAATACCATAATAATTGTAGTTATGATTCCCAAAATCTGCGGTGATATTGGCTTTTCCCTTTTCTGTATTCGAGGTAATGAACGCCGCCACATTAAAATCACTTTGCTTAGAACTCCAGTCGTATTCTTTTTCTAAACCATTCGTAGTGATTCCATGAACGTCTATTCCCACTTCTGTATTTTTGTCTAACTGATGAGAAATATTTCCGTCTGCCAGAAATTTAGAATAATTGCCATAACCTACCTGAAAATAATTTCTCTGGCTGTCTGTATTGAATTTCGGTGAAATATCTTCTCCTTCAATCGTAGACGTTTTAAAATCTGAAATCATCGGAACATTGGTAATTTTGTATTCCACAGGTTCCTGCTCTTTTTCTTTTGGAGGATAATTTTTCTCTGTTTCTACTGAAGTTTTTTTCTTCTCAATTTTCTTCACTTCAGGTTCACGTTTTCTATCGAGAATCAATCTTTCTTCTTTGATTTGAGCCAAAGAAAACTGAGAAATTCCTACTAAAACAAGAGATAATATTTTTATGTTTTTGTTCATTTTCTTCGAGTTACGTGTTACGAGATTCGAGTTGTTTTTTAGGTTTTGGCTAAAGCCAATGGTTTTTATTCTTTACAAGACGGGCTAAAGCCCGCCTCTATTGATTTTTTTGTTTCGCTCCTACAGAGCTTTTTTTAATATTACAAAATTATTTCTACAAACCTTTTACTCCTACGGAGCAAATTTTTACAAATTTCCTTTCAACATCCATCATCCATCATCCAACAATTACCAAATTATCTAATTTGACTTTTCACTTCCCTTGCTTCTGAAACAATTTCTGGGAAATCCTGATAGTTTTCTATGATTTGATCACAAGTATAACTTGCTTGATAATTGTCTTTTAGTGCCAAATAATTTCTCGCCATCAACACTAAAGCTTTTGCGCCCCAAAATTCTTCTGAAGCGTAATTATTAGCGAGTTTAAAAATGGTTTCGTTGGAAGATTTGAAGGCTTTTCCTTTATTTTGATAAAACGCTTTTGCGTAAAGTGCTTCTGCAGCTACTTCTGTATTTGCAGATTTTTCTAACGCAGCATAAGCGGTTTGCGCATCTTTATCTTTGCCTTGATTCATCAAACTTCTCGCTTTAATTACCTTCGCCTGTTCTAAAACTGCTGCTGAGTTTTTAGAATATTTCAAGACTTCATTCGCAAATTTTTCTGCTTGTGAAAAATTCTTTTCTTCTGCATAAATCTTCATCAATTCTATACTCGCGAAATTTTTAATCGTCACATTCGATGAGTTGGCGAGATTTTCCAAATAAATTTTCGCTTCAGAACTATTGTTTTCACTCAATAAAATCTGAGCAATTCTTACTTGAGCATCTTCCTGATAATCATTTTGGGCATTCGCAATTTCCCCTAAAACCAATTTGGCTTTCGTAAAATTCTTGGTTTGATAATAACTTTCGCCCAATTCATATTGTGCTTGATAGAACTTTTCGCCAGTTGGATTTTGGGTTAAAAACTTCTCATAATTAGGAATGGCTTTTGCGTATTCTTTCTTCGCAAACTGCGATTGCGCAAGAGAAAGATTAATTTCGTCTAAATCTGTTTGAGCAATATTTACGTCCAAGTTCTTAGCAAAATATTCGTAACCAGAGGCGTCTCCATTTTTCAGATATATCGGTTTGGCTGCGGCTACAATTTTTTCTGCATACGCCGTATTTTTATATTTATTTCCGAGAGCTTTCAGCTCTGCTAAAGCTTTTTCTGGTTGGTTTAAGTCTTCGTAATTCTGTGCTCTGTAGATTTCTGCATTGGCAACCAAGTCTTTATCAGCGCTTAATTTTATCACTTGCGAAAACGCATCACTTGAATTTTGATATTGGTCAATCGAAGCATAAGAAGTTCCCAATTCATAATATGCATCGTCTTGATATTCAGAATTTTTATAATTGGAGATTAATTTCTTCAATTCAACAATTTTAGCTTCTGTATCGCCTTTAAAACCGATTGCCATTGCTTTTTGGAACTGGGTGTAATCATTGGTACCTTCTGTTTGATTGTAGATTGCAATCGCTTCATTCAATTCATTACCTGCGTAATAAGTATCTGCTAAACGCAATTCTGCATCAGATTTAAACTCTGGTTTGGGATTTTTAAGATATTCTTTGAAATATTCTTTAGCCTTTGTGAAATTTTTAGATTTGAAATAAGCATAACCCAAATCATAGCTCAATTGTTGCTTTTCTGGAAACTCTTCTACATTTCTGTAGAGTTTTTCAAAACCATAAATTGCAGTGGCATAATCTCCTTTTTGGTAATAGGTTTGCGCTAACCAATATTGCGCTCTTAAATTGAAAGTTTTATTGAGGTTATATTTTAAACTTTTCTTGAAATTCTGTTCTGCAGCATCCAGTTCGCCTTTATTGAAGAGTTCAGTTCCATACAAAAACAAAACTTCTTGATAGATTTTTTCGGTTTGAGCATCTATCCCAGAGAGCTCTTCGATGGCTTTTATCGTGCCTTTATAATCGCCAGAATACAAGTAAGATTTCACCAAAAGTTGTTCTAATTCTTTAGAATAACCATATTTTTCTAGGTAAGATTTGATGGCAATTTGTGGACTTTCAAACGGATTTCCAATATCGTAACTCAGTTTTGCGTATTGTTCGTGTGCTAATTTTGAGACATTTTTATCATAAGTCATGTCTTTCGCAGAACGAAACGCCGACAAAGCTTCTTGCTTCTTCCCTACTTCTAAATATGCATTTCCTAGCTGATAATAAGCATTTTGGGAAAACGCAGAATTAGAATTCACCAACTGATTGTAATATGAAATTGCCTCGTCAAATTTTTGAAGATTTGCTGCTACAAATCCCATTTCATACAAATCACTTTCCGAAGGGTTTTGTTGGGTTTGCAAATACTCTTTTAAATGAGGATAAGCTTCTGCATATTGTTTTTGCATGAAATAACTTTCGCCAATAATTTTGTGAACTTCTGCTTTATAAGCCGAGGAAATGTCTTCTTGGAGCAAATCATTTCCTTCTACAATGGCTTTTTCATAGTCCTTTTCATTAAAATACAATTGTACATAATACGGTTTTACCAACTTGGCGTACTTTTCATTATTTTTAATTTCATCGAAAAACTGAAAAGCCTTATCGTTTTGTTGGTTGGCGTAATATAAATGTCCGAGCATATACGCAATATCACCTTTTTCTTCGGCATTTTTATACGCTTCTTCCAATGCATCAATCGCACCATTAGAATCGCCCGTCATGAATTTGGCATAACCCAATTTCAAAATATACTGTGTATTTTCTTGCTTGTCTAATTGATATTGATTGACTTTTTGAAGCGTTTCCAAAGCCTTAGGAAAATCCTTTTTAGCCAAATAATAATCCGCTAAAGGCAAATTCGCCTGAGCAAAAAGTGCAGATTTAGGATAATCTTTGATAAATGCATCAAGACCGTCTTCTGCATGATTCTGAGCCAGAATTACTCCGATAACATTGCTAAAAAAACGAGCAGTTTCTTTCTTAGAATTTTCTAAATTTTGGTTAAAAAAATACTGTCTAGAAAATTCGTATTGTGAAGCAGCGTAGATTTTATTTTGGTAAAGATTTTCGGCAAGGTTAAAACGATATTGTTCTTTGTCTGCGAAAAATTGTGATTGTTGAGCCATCGAAAGACCAGATAATGAAATGGCCGATAGCAATAAAATTTTATTTCTTTGATTCATTATTTTTGATGAATTAGAATTGTAATAATTAGAACGAAAATACAGAAAACTTATTGTAGAAGCAAGTTTTTTAAGGATGAAGATTCAAATTTTTTATCTAAAAAGAGAGATAAAAAAGACAAATAAATCTACATTTTTCAGATTTTTAATTACATTTGTTACTTTGTAATTTTAAAAATCAAGAATGAATCAACTTTTCAGAAGAAAACATTACACTGGAAAAGAGCATAAATCTGAATTGATTAGAGCTCTCGGTACTTGGGACATTGTATTTTTTGGTTTAGCTGCCATTATTGGAGCTGGGAGTTTCAGTAGTTTAGGCGAGGCTATTTTCCGAGGCGGACCAGGTGTAATTTCCCTCTATATTATTTGTGCTATTGCATGTGCTTTTACGGCTATGTCTTATGCGGAATTTGCGAGTAGAATTCCTACTGCAGGAAGTGCATATACTTATGCTTATGCCAGTTTCGGCGAGTTAATCGCTTGGATTATTGGTTGGGCGCTGATTATGGAATATTCCTTTGGAAATATTTATGTCGCTTTTTCTTGGAGTGATTATTTTACGTCTTTTGTAGAAAGATTAGGCTTTGGAATTCCAGATTATTTGACGACCAGTTATACAGAAGCCAAAAAAGCATTTATGGCAGGTTCACAAAATATAGAACTCGTAAACGCATGGAAATATGCTCCAATTATTGCTGGAATTAAATTTATCGTAGATATTCCTGCTCTGATTATCAATGCTTTAATCACTTGGTTGGTTTATATCGGGATTAAAGAAAGTAGAAATTTCAATAACTTATTGGTTATCTTAAAGTTAGCGGTGATATTTTTAATTATTGCTGTAGGTGTTTTTTATCTCAATGCAGAAAACTGGGTTCCTACGAACAATGAAGGTGTAAAATCTTTTATGCCTAATGGTTTTACAGGAGTCATGAGTGCTGTAGCTGGTGTTTTCTTTGCTTACATTGGTTTTGATGCATTGAGCGTACTTTCTGAAGAAACCAAAAATCCTGAAAAAACTTTACCAAAAGGAATGATTATTTCTTTGGTTTTGAGTACAGCAATTTATATTGTTTTGACATTAGTATTAACAGGAATTGTAGATTACAGAAAATTTGAAGGAATCGGCGATCCATTATCTTTTATTTTCGCTCCTCAAAACGCCAACATTCCTTGGATGGAATTTGTGGTTTCTGTTACTGCTATTGTAGCGATTACTACGGTTTTGTTGGTTTTCCAAATGGGACAACCAAGAATTTGGATGAGCATGAGTAGAGATGGATTAATGCCGAAAAAATTTGCAGAAATTCACCCAAAATATAAAACACCAAGTTTCGCTACTATTATTACAGGAGTTGCTGTTGGTTTACCAATTTTATTTACGGATAAAACCTTTATTTTAGATTTTACCAGCATCGGGACTATTTTCGCATTTGTATTGGTGAATGGAGGAATTTTATTGATGCCACAAAAAGAAAAAATAAAAGGCAGATTTCATTTGCCATATATCAATTCCAAATACATTTTCCCTATATTATTTATTGGTGGATTAGTTGGTTTCTATTTTTGGCAGCCAGAGTTTTTTCAAAATTTATGGAACATTACAGATGAGCATGAAGGTGAATTTAGGCTTTCTATAATCATTTTCTTGATTATTAATTTAGTGTTAGTGGTGTTGTCTTATCTCAAAAACCTTTCTCTAATACCATTATTAGGTTTAACTTCTTGTCTGTATTTATTAACAGGAATGACGCACAATAACTGGTTTTGGTTCGGATTATGGTTTATCATAGGATTAGGAATCTATTTCTTCTACGGAAAGAAAAATAGTAATTTAAATCCTGAGAATATAGAATAAAAAAAGCGGCTCAAAAATTTGAGCCGCTTTTTTTCGAATAAGATTTTATAGTTTTTCTAATTGGCCAACTTTTTTCCAATTAGCATCTTTTTCTAATGATACAGCGATGTATACTTCACCACCTTTGCTTTTATTAAAAGCTGTTCCTTGCTCTAATTGTGCATTAACTTCACTTGGTGATAATTGATAGATTGCTCCAGTAATTGGGTCAATAATAACTCCGATTATTCCACCGAAAATAATATTTCCAAGATACCAAGCATTAAATTTTCTTGTTAATTTGGTTTCGTAAGGTTTAAAACCTTCTAATTTAATTACAACATTGTGATCTTTATTTCTTTCTAATTTAGTTTGGAAAGGTGTTTTTCCTACTTCTACTTCATTAATAAAAATAGATGCATTAGCAGGAGTAGAATTAAAGCTCACTTTTTGAGTAGTTCCTGATACAATTGTTGCACAGCTTGTCATCATCAAAGCAGAAGCCATTGATAAAGCAAGAATCGTTTTTTTCATAGATTTTGATTTAAAAATTTATTATTTAGTTTTGTTGAAGACTGATTTGTGGAAGTTGAGAAGTATCTCCATCATATTTATAAAAAGAAATATTCATTCTATAGCATGATGAAACAATAGAAGGTTCAGTTACCTGATTTATTTTTACAATATTGGCTCCTATTTCTCTTGCTCTTTTTCTCGCTTTGGAAAGATTAGAATAGTAATCACAGTCGGTAGAAAAACCACTATCTCCAAAGGAAATAAATCCTAATTTCTCTGCATTTCCAGGAACATTATGCTTAACATCTAAAATAGCGATTTTAGCATCTATTGGTAAGTAAGAATAAGTTTTTGAGATGCTTTCATTGATAACTGCACCACAAGAACTAAGAAATAATAAAAATAAAAAAGATAGAAAATAGAGTTTCCTCATGAATATTAGTTTTTTCAAAGATAAAAATATCTCTTTATTATGCAAAAAACCTTCAAATGATTTTTGAAGGTTTTTATATAATTAACTGAATTTCAGTAAATAAAATTAATGATTATGTTGTTTTGGTGGAGGTGGCATTTTACCTTGATCTGCTTGTTCTAATTTATTAGCCGCAGTCATGGCTACCATCATATCGTTAAGCATATTACTTGCAGCAGTAGGAGAATTAGGCAATAGAACCAAGTTACTTCTATTGTTTGCACCTACAGAATGTAGCGTATCATAATGCTGTGTCACTACGATTAACGCAGATGCTTCTTGAGAACCGATATTCACGTTATTCAGCATTCTTACTGATTCTTCTAAACCTTTTGCAATTTCTCTTCGTTGGTCTGCAATACCTTGACCTTGTAATTTTTTAGATTCAGCTTCTGCTTTCGCTACAGCTACAATTCTAATTCTTTGCGCTTCAGATTCATATTCTGCAGCTGTTTTTTCACGTTCAGCAGCATTAATTCTGTTCATGGCGTGTTTCACCTGTTCATCTGGGTCAATATCTGTCACCAATGCTTTAATAATGTCATAACCATAAGATTGCATCGCTTCTTGCAACTCACCTTTCACTGCAATTGCGATATCATCTTTTTTCACGAAAACATCGTCTAATTTCAGTTTAGGAACTTCGGCTCTTACTACGTCAAAAACATAAGATGTAATTTGATCTTGAGGATTTTCTAAACGATAATAAGCATCACCAACTTGATTTCTAATCACTTGATACTGCACAGAAACTTTCATTTTAAGAAAAACATTATCCAAAGTTTTGGTGTCAATCATTACGTCTAACTGCTGAATTCTAAGATTCATTCTTTTTGCAATTTGGTCTACAAAAGGAATTTTAAGATGAAGACCAGATTGTCTTACCGATTGAAATTTACCAAAACGCTCTACAATTGCCGCTGTTTCTTGTTTTACAGTGAAAAAAGAAGCGAATAAAATAACGAGTCCCAAAAAGACTAAAACGCCTAATACTTCCATAGTTTATTGTTTTTAAAAATTTTCTAATAAGTCTTGAAATGTTCTTTAAAGTTACGAAATATTTCTAAACACGTGAAATTGTAAAGTCGTGAAGTCGTGAAATCGTGAAGTTGCTGATTTGTAAAACTTGGAGAATTCATTATTAACAATTCTTTCCTGGCTCTTTTTAATTGGCTCTTGAAAAATTACATCGTCATTCCTATATCAATTCCTTTGATTTTTCTATACAAATCTGTAGCGAAATTATCTGTCATGCCAGAAACGAAATCCAGGACTCCGAGAACTTTCTCATAAACCGTTCCATCTTCATAGATAAATTGTGAAGGGATTAATTGTAATGCTTTTTTCTCAAAACCTTTACGCTCTGATTTTTCTTTAATAATTGGCGGAATAAAATGATTCAAAAGCTCATACATTACGTTGTAACCAGCATTTTCTATTTCTACCACACTTCTGTGACCATATATTTTTTCGATAGAAAAACGTTCCACTTCTTGAAAAGATTCACTCTCAGATTTAAAAATATCTAGCAAAGCTTTATTTAAAGTTCCGTCTATAATTTCAGAGAAATGTTGTTGATATAATTCTGTAGATTTATTGATGAGTGCATTAATCACTTTGGCTCTCAAATAAGAAATTCTCTCGTTTTTATTCGAAAATAAAAGCAATTTCTCTGCACTTCTTTTGGCGTCTTTTTCATTGACAGACTGTATCAAATCCATGAAAAGATTTTCGCAGTCAGCAGTAGAAATAATTCCCAATCGGTGCGCATCTTCCATGTCGATAATGTTATAACAAATATCGTCTGCTGCTTCTACCAGCCAAACAAAAGGATGACGTTTAAAAATCGCAGGTTCTTCACTTTCCACCATCATTTTGGTAGCATTCGCAATATTCAGAAAAGTCTGTTTTTCACTTTGGAAAAACCCAAATTTCTTACGATTAACGTGACCTTTTTTCTTAGCAATCGCTTCGCAAGGATATTTGGCAATACTTGCCAAAGTAGTATAGGTAAGTTGAGTTCCGCCTTCGTCTTTACCTGTTTGTTTGTGCGTAAGAATTCTGATAGCATTAGCATTTCCTTCGAAATTTACCAAATCTGCCCATTCTTTTTCTGTGAATTTTGGCTTTAATTCTGATTCATTCTTTTCAAAAAAACTAGCAATTGCATCTTCACCAGAATGTCCGAATGCAGGATTCCCAATGTCATGACAAAGACAAGCCGCTGCAATCACATTATTGAGATTATAGAGATAGAAATTTTTAGAATCTTCGGTGAGTTCGTTTTCAAAATTTTGAACGATAAATTCGCCAGCAAGACTCCCCAAACTTCTTCCCACAGAAGAAACTTCTAGCGAATGCGTGAGACGATTGTGCACGAAAACACTTCCTGGAAGCGGGAAAACCTGAGTTTTATTTTGTAATCTTCTGAATGCCGAAGAAAAGATAATTCGGTCAAAATCTCTCTGGAAATCTGTACGTGAAACAATGTTCTGAACGTGGTTTCCGGTTCTCTGATTGGTAAAAATTGTGTTTAGAATCATAATCTAATTCAAAAATAAGTCTTAAATTTAATATCTAAAAATTTAGCTATGAAATTTTTAAATTTTTTATTCTTGGTAGCGATTATTTCTTGCGACAAAAAACCAGAAACTTTCAATCAGAAATCTATTGAAGAGAATTGTTTCCAAATTTTAAAAGTGGGTAAAGAAACTCCCAAAAAGCAATATGTAGAACCATCAAAAGAAGATATTTTACAGAATTTCCCAAAACATATTCATTTTGTAACCAATGAACACAAAAACAGCTTTGAAAATGTTCTAAAACACAATGAAATTGAAATAAAAAAACAACAAGAGTATTTAAAAACCAATGAATATAAAATCTATTTCAAAAAGTTTTATGAAGAACTTCCTGAATTTGAATATTTAGCAAGAAATAGAGAATTTGCACTCGCCAAAAACAAATACGGACTTTGGCTCATCGAAAAATCTGGAAATCAAAAAGCGAAACCTTATTTTCTCGGACTTACCCAAAATGCTTTTGTGAAT
Source organism: Cloacibacterium sp. DMC96 (assembly GCF_056313765.1). Taxonomy (NCBI): domain Bacteria; kingdom Pseudomonadati; phylum Bacteroidota; class Flavobacteriia; order Flavobacteriales; family Weeksellaceae; genus Cloacibacterium; species Cloacibacterium sp. DMC96. Next base: position 1,277,990 of record NZ_JBQUZQ010000001.1, read on the forward strand.
TATGATTTTAATGCACCCAATTTCACATTTTTAACTGAGAATGCAATTCATTTAAGCGGAAGCATCGTGAAAGTTACTCGACTTTCGTCTTTTCCTATTTTGCCAAAATATGAAGTGATAAAAGATGATGTAGAATTTTCTATTCCACTTGCTGAAATTAAAAAAGATAGTGACCAAGATGGTTACAATGACTTGTTTGAACAATTTATTGGTTTAAATCCAACCCAAAAAGATAGTGATGATGATGGACTCAATGATTTCGAAGATGCTAATCCTCGATACGCATCTGTTTCTTCTAAATTCTCTGCAATGTACGAAGCCATCGTAGATGAAAGTTCGCCAAAAACGCATTACAGTTTCACAGAAGTCTTGACCGACTGTGATTATTTCAATCAAATCAACCCCAAAAACAGAAAATTTCTTTTTTATAACACCGAAGAACAAATTCCTATTAAAGAAGATGTTTTAGACCATTTTTTCAGTGTAAAATACAGCAAAATTTCTGAAAATAAATTCTATCCTAATACTTATGATATAGATTATGCTGATCAAAAAGGTTCAGGAAACATTAGCGCAGAATTTATCAATGGAAAATGGAAAATTTCTAAAAAAACGAATCTCTATTTTGGCGTTTAATCAAATTTAAAACTTCATAAAATTTAATCAATATGAGTACTTTCAGAAGTGATTTATCTGGGAAAGAATTTCCCGAAAACGAAAAGGTTTCCGCTAAAAATCTCAGACAATCTCTGCTTCATTTCATCAATAAAACGCATCCTAATTTTTCTAAAAATTGTTTTTTGAGCATTGAAGAAATGAACGAATACCGAGAAAAATATATTTCTGAATTTCTCAATAAAAAATTAGGAAACCTAACAGAAGTAGAGAAACAAGTCATTCAATCTGTTTCTAAAAACACCATGATTTCTACAGAAGTGGAAGAAGATGAGCAAGAAATTACTTTCGGTCAAAAATTGGCAGATAAAGTAGCAGAATTCGGGGGAAGTTGGGGTTTTATTATCTTTTTCATGAGCTTTTTAGTCGTTTGGATTTTGCTGAATGTTTTTTGGCTTTCTAATCATGGTTTTGATCCTTATCCTTTTATTTTATTAAACTTAATACTTTCTTGTATTGCGGCAATTCAAGCTCCTGTGATTATGATGAGCCAAAACCGACAAGAAGAAAAAGATAGAGAACGCGCAAAAAAAGATTACAAAATCAATCTAAAAAGTGAACTAGAAATCAGAGAATTACACGAAAAAATAGACCATTTAATTATTCATTATCAACAAGATTTACTCGAAATTCAGAAAACCCAAATTGACTTATTAGAAAATATTTTACATAATGTGAAGAAAGAGTAAAATAAAATTTCTGAAAATGTTTTCAAGCTAAAGTTTTACTTCAATGAGGAAGAATTCTGTTAAAAAAATTAAAAAATTTAGTGTATATTTGTTTCTGAACCACTATAAATAAAGCTAATGAGTCAAAATTTAGATCAAAAAGATTTACAAATATTAGATTTACTTCAAAGAAATTCTAACTATTCGGTAAAAGAAATCGGAGAGAAAATTGGCTTATCTTTTACCCCAACTTACGACAGAATTAAGTATTTAGAAAAAAATGGTTTTATAGAAAAATATGCAGCCATTCTCAATCGTAAGAAAATAGGCATCGATTTAGTGGCTTATTGTAACGTGACGATTAGAAATCAATCGAAGCAATCGCTAGATGAATTTGAGCAAGAAATTAGACAGTATGATGAAGTTCAAGAAGTGCTTAGTTTGTCTGGAACTTATGATTATATGCTGAAAATCGCCACCAATAACATTGACACCTATAACAATTTCATTACCAACGTATTAGCTAATACTCCAAATATTTACCAATATCACAGCAGTATTGTTCTGAACGAAATCAAAAGAGAAAACACTTATAAACTCTTAGAAAAAGAACATCAACTGGATATGGAAAATGAGAAAAATTCGTCTAAAAAAAATAAGCTTTAAACCATTCAGTTTAAAGCTTTTTTAATTCAATTATTCCACTCCATCCTATTTAAATTTCTCAAAAACTTTTGAGAATTCTTCTTTAATTTCTTCGTTGCAAAGATTTCCGATGCTTCCTTCGTGCGTATGTTTTAAGTTTTTATTCGGTTCAAAATTTTGATTTTCAATACTTTGACCAACTTGCACATAAGCATCTCGGAACGAAACTCCATTCAAAACCAAATCATTTACATTCTCCACACTGAAAAGGTATTGATACTTTTCATCTTTCAAAATATTATCTTTTATTTGAATGTGATTCAAAGTATATTCTGTGATGTAAAGACAATCTTTGATGGTATTAATTGCAGGGAAAAGCACTTCTTTGGTCAATTGCATTTCTCGGTGATAACCAGAAGGTAAATTATTGGTCAACAATGTTAATTCTGTAGGAACACCTTGCAAAATATTACATTTCCCACGAATTAATTCAAAAATATCTGGATTTTTTTTGTGTGGCATAATACTGCTTCCCGTAGTGAAAGTATCTGGAAATGTGATAAATCCGAAATTCTGATTCATATACAAACACACATCATACGCTAATTTGCTCAAAGTATGCGCAATAGCAGCAATAGCTGTTGCCAAAGTTTTTTCAGATTTTCCGCGTGTCATCTGTGCGTAAACCACGTTGTAATTCAGCGTTTCAAATTCCAGTAATTCTGTAGTTAAAGTACGATTAATCGGGAACGAAGAACCATAACCAGCGCCAGAACCTAAAGGATTTTTATTGGTGATTTTATATGCCGCCAAAAGCATTTCTAAATCATCAATCAATGCTTCCGCATAAGCTCCAAACCACAGTCCAAAAGAGGAAGGCATCGCAATTTGAAAATGTGTATAACCGGGAATGAGTTTATCTTGATGTTCGTTACTCAATTTTTGCAAAGTCTGGAAAAGATTTTTCACCAAATCTTTAATTTCTAGAATTTCGTTTTTGAGGAAGAGTTTAATATCCACCAAAACTTGATCATTTCTAGAACGCGCAGAGTGAATTTTCTTGCCAATATCACCCAATTTCTTTGTCAATTGAAATTCTATCTGAGAATGCACATCTTCTATTCCTTCTTCGATGATGAAATTTCCTTCTTCTATCTGAGCAGCAATTTGATCTAATTCTTCTAAGATTTTTGGCAATTCAGATTCTTCAATCAAACCGATGGTTGCAAGCATTTTCACGTGTGCTTTGTTTCCCAAAACATCGTATTTTGCGAGTTGCAAATCAAATTCAGCATCTCTACCAATGGTAAATTTTTCTACCAAAGCAGCATGCTGATTTTCAGATAAATTATTTTTTTGCCAAAGTTTTTTGCTCATTTTAAAATACAATTTTTGATAATAATTGAATGTAAATTTTTATGCCTTCATAAATTTCATCTACATAAATAAACTCGTCACTGCTGTGCGAACGCGCCGACAAACCCGGCCCCATTTTAAGTGATGGATAAGGAATTACCGCTTGATCTGAAGTAGTAGGCGAACCATAAGTAGTCCTGCCCAATTCTAAACCTGCTTTCACAATAGGATGCTCCACAGAAATAGAAGAGGAATTCAATCTAAATCCTCTTGCTACTGCCTTACTTTTTATATTTTGTTGAATAATTTCTAAAACTTCATGATTGGTATATTGGTCTGTAGTTCTTACATCTATAGTAAAACTGCAAGTATTAGGTACCATGTTGTGTAATCTCCCTGCATTGATAACGCTAACCGTCATTTTCACGTCACCTAAAGCATCAGATTTTTTGGGAAACTGATAATTTTTAATCCATTCTATATCCTTAATTGCGTTGTAAATGGCGTTATCATCATTAGGATGCGCTGCGTGAGAAGAAGTTCCCGAAGCCTCGCAATCTACCACCATTAAGCCTTTTTCAGCAATCGCCATCTGCATTTCTGTTGGTTCACCCACAATCGCAAATTCTAAATTTCCAAAATGTGGAAGTACAGATTCTACTCCATCTAAACCAGAATTTTCTTCTTCTGCAGTTGCTGCGTAAATGATATTGTATTTTAAATCATCTGCATTATAAAAATAAAGAAAAGTTGCCATTAAAGAAACCAAGGCTCCACCAGCATCATTACTACCCAAACCGTAAAGTTTACCATCTTTTACAATCGGTGTAAATGGATCTAAAGTGTAACCAGAATTGGGTCTTACCGTATCGTGATGAGAATTGAGTAAAATCGCTGGTTTTTCGGGAGAAAAATTTTGGTTGAAAGCCCAGACATTGTTTTGTTGACGATTCGTTTTTACCCCTTTTTCTTGAAGATATTTCTCGATTAAATCAGCCGTTTTATCTTCTTCTTTGCTGAAAGAAGGAATTGAGATTAGCTGTTTGAGCAATTCTACTGCATTATCGCCAAGTTCTAAAAAATTATTGGGTGATTTCTGTTCCACTCGTTCTATCGTTTTCGTTAATGAGTTTTTTTAAAAAAGTTTCTTTTACAATGAATACAGATTTTACTCCTTTTTCTATTGCTGCAAAAGCATTATCTATTTTAGGAATCATTCCGTCATTCACAATATTTTTTTCTTTGAGTTGAATGTAAGTTTCTGGCGTTATTTTAGCAATGACTGAATTTTCATCTTCTACATGCTCTAAAACTCCATTTTTTTCAAAACAATACGCCAAATTTACTTCAAAATGTGTGGATAAAGCCACTGCTAAACTCGATGCAATGGTATCTGCATTGGTATTGAGTAAATTACCGTTTCCATCGTGTGTAATGGCACAAAAAACCGGACAAATATTTTCAGAAATTACTTTTTCTAAAAATGAAGCATTGATTTTTTCTGTTTCTATATCTCCTACCCATCCAAAATCTACCTTTTTCACGGGTCTTTTGTGCGCTTGAATAAGATTGGCATCAGCTCCAGAAAAACCAATAGAGTTCAGTCCGTTTTTTTGCAAAGTAGCCACAATATTTTTATTGATTAAACCTGCATAAACCATCACTGCAACATCTCTGGTCTCCTGATTAGTAATTCTTCTTCCTTCAAAAAACTCCTGTTGAATTTCTAATTTTTCGGCTAGTTTGGTGGCTAATTTTCCACCACCGTGAACTAGAATTTTCGGTTTTTGAATTGCAGAAAAATCCTTCAAGAAAGCTTCTAATTTTTCTGGATGATCTATTACGTTTCCACCAATTTTGATGATGTATAGTTCTTGTTTCATCAATAACTTTTTTGTGGTTGAGTGCTTATTTGTTTAAAGTATATTTTTCAAAACTGCTTGTGCAGCAAATAATCTATTGTATGATTGCTCAAAAATCAATGATTGTTTAGAATCCAAAACTTCATCACTTACTTCTACATTTCTACGAACTGGCAAACAATGCATTGGTCTTCCGTTATTGGTGATTTTCATTTTTTCTTCCGTAAGCATCCAATCATCATAACCTTCTGCTACTTTTCCGTAATCATTAAATGAACTCCAGTTTTTAATATAAACAAAATCAGCATCTTTTAATGCTTCTTCTTGATTATTAGTCACTTGAGCATCGCCAACAAAAGCTGGGTCTAAATCTAAACCTTCAGGATGCGTAATCACAAACTCTACATCTTGTGCATTCATCCATTCTGCAAAAGAATTGGCAACAGCGTGTGGAATTGGCTTAATGTGAGGTCCCCAAGTTAAAACCACTTTCGGTTTTCTGGCTTCTTTCCATTGTTCTTTTATGGTAATGGTATCTGCCAAACTCTGCAAAGGATGTCTGGTAGCAGCTTCCATAGAAATCAATGATTTATTGAGATACTTTTGGAAAAGCGTTAAAATCTTTTCTTCGGTGTCTGATTTTTTATTTTTTAAATCCGCAAAACATCTGATTGCCACAACATCACAATATTGTCCGATAACTGTAGCCGCATCTTTTATGTGTTCAACTGTAGTACCATTCATCACAGCTCCATCTTCAGTTTCCCAAGCCCAAAAATCGTGTCCAGCATTGAAAGTCATCACTTTAAAACCTAAATTTTCAGCCGCTTTTTGAGTACTCATCCTTGTTCTGAGACTAGAATTCATAAAGATTAAGCCTAAGGTTTTTCCTTTAGCCAAATGTTCGTCCTTCAAAGGATTTTTTTTGTATTCTAGAGCGTCTTGAATTAGGTTTTCAAGATTTTCTACGTCGTTTATAGATAGAAACTGTTTCATTTTATTATTTGTATTTCCCACAGATTACACAGATTTTCACAGATTTAATGAAATTTAATATCCAAAAATTGTAAATCGTAAATCCTAAATCCTAAATCGTCAATCTTAAATTTTAATATTCGTTTAAAATTTGAATTAAAGCATCTGCGAATTTTTTCACATCTTCTTTTTTCACATTTAAAGCAGGTAAAACTCTCAAAGTATTTGGTGTAGAAGCATTACCTGTCAACATTTTATATTCTTTAACCAATCTATTTCTTACTTCGTTGCAAGGAAAAGCCAAATCAATCCCAATCATTAAACCTTGATAACGAATTTCTTTGATATTTTTTTGATTTTGAAGCAAAGAAACCAAGTAATCTCCAACTTCTTGAGCATTTTGCAATAGATTTTCTTTTTCAATAACATCTAAAACCGCTTTGGTAGCAGCACAAGCTAAGAAATTACCTCCAAAAGTAGTTCCGAGTAAACCGTAGGAAGCTTTAAATTTCGGAGAAATTAAAATCCCCGCAACAGGAAAACCATTTCCCATTCCTTTTGCCATCGAAATAATATCAGGAGTTACACCATAGTGTTGATGAGCGAAAAATTTACCGCTTCTTCCGAAACCAGATTGAATTTCGTCTGCAATGAAAACTGCATCATTTTCATTACACAATTGTTGAATTTTCTGTAAAAATGCTGTGGTAGGAATCTGAACACCACCAACCCCTTGAATTCCTTCTATAATTACTCCAGCAATATCTGAATTGATTTTGAATTCATTTTCTAAAGCTTCCAAATCATTGAATGGAAGTTTTACGAAATTCTCAGATTGATTGACTGGTGCTACAATTTTCGGATTGTCTGTACAAGCAACTGCAGCCGCAGTTCTTCCATGAAAAGCTCCTGAAAAATAAATAATTTTCTTTTTTCCGGTGTGAAAAGAAGCCAATTTTATGGCATTTTCATTGGCTTCAGCACCAGAATTGCAAAGGAAAAGGGTATAATCGTCATAACCAGACAACTTGGTCAATTGTTCAGCTACTTGATTTTGAATCGGAATTTTCACATAATTGGAATAAAAACCGATATTATTGAGTTGTTCTGTAATGTATTTTACATAAGTTGGATGAGAATGACCGATGGAAATCACAGCGTGACCGCCATATAAATCTAGATATTCCGTTCCGTTTTCGTCCCAAAAATAGCTTCCTTCTGCTTTTGCAGGAGTAACGTCTATTAAAGGATATACATCAAAAAGTTTCATTTTTATTTATGATTTACGATGTTTGATTTACAATTTTTAAAAACTTTGTCAAAGATTAATTTTAAATTATAAGAGCTTTGACAAAGTACCTTTCATTTTTACTTTTTATTGCTAAAAAGCGATAGATTTGAGTTTCAAACCTGCATTTTCGGGAAACCCGAAAGATATATTCATATTGTGAATAGCTTGTCCTGAAGCGCCTTTCAAGAGATTATCTATGGCAGAATGAACCACTGCAAAATCTCCATTTTTTTCAATATTAATTAGGCACTTATTGGTATTGACTACTTGTTTTAGATTAATTTCTTTTCTGGAAACCGTAGTGAACATTTGTCCTTCGTAGAAATTTTCATAGAGTTCAAATAATTCTTCTAAAGAAAATGAAGTTTTAAATGTAGAACTCACAAAAATTCCTCTTGCAAAATCTCCTCTCCATGGAACAAATTGTACAGAAAATGGCACTTTACTCAAGTCTTTTAATTGAAAATTTATCTCGCCTAAATGTTGATGCGTTAAAGTCTTATACGCCGAAATATTATTTTGTCTCCAACTGAAATGCGTGGTTTCAGAAAGTGATTTTCCCGCACCAGTTGCACCAGTAATTCCTGTGGTATAAATTTCTGAAACTTCTTCATTCTGAAGAATCGGGATAATTCCCAACTGAATTGCAGTGGCAAAACAACCAGGATTGGCAATGAGTTTTGCACCTTTCAATTGAGCCGAATTCAGTTCTGGAAGTCCATAAACGAAAGAATTTCCTTGATAGGTTTCTCCAATTCTGAAATCGTTTCCTAAATCTATGACAACGGCGTTTCCAACGTTATTATTTTCGAACCAAATTTTACTTTCTTTATGAGGTAAAGCCAGAAAAAGAACATCTGCATCGGTAGAATTATCAATAAATTCTAAATCGATTTCTCCGATTAAATCTTGGTGCAAATCGGTTACTTTTTTGCCCACGTTAGAATAGCTCGTTACAAACGAAAGTTCTGCATTCGGATGATTGAGCAACAAACGAATCAGTTCGCCACCTGTGTAACCAGTACCACCAATAATTCCTGCTTTAATCATTGTTTTCCGCGTTTACTTGATGATAAATCGACAAATAATTGGTGTAAATTTTTGAAAAACCTTTCACGTCTTCACCGCTCCAAGATTTATTCATTTCTCCATAACTTCCGAATTTAGAAGTCATTAAATCATATTTAGATTCAATTCCGTTCAATTCAAAACGATAAGGAAGAAGCGTAATAAATACTTTACCTGTAACTTTTTGCTGAGAATTTTCCATTAATTTTTCAATATCTCTCATCACAGGATCTAAGAAAAGTGCTTCGTGAAGCCAAGTTCCGTACCAATCTGCCATTTGAGATTTAATCATCAATTGATATTTAGAAAGTACATGTTTTTCAAGCAAATGATGCGCCTTTAACGTTAAAATAGCACCCGCTGCTTCGAAACCTACTCTGCCTTTAATCCCAATAATCGTATCACCAACGTGAGTATCTCTACCAATGGCAAATTCTGAAGCAATTTCATTCAATTTAACAATCGCTTCGGAAGGATGAGAAAATTTTTGGTCATTAATTTTAATTAAATGTCCTTTTTCGAATTCTAAAGTCAATTTTTCAGGATTTTGCTTCTTTAATTGAGAAGGATAGGCTTCTTCTGGCAAATTGCTATGAGAAGTGAGCGTTTCTTTTCCGCCAACCGAAGTTCCCCAAAGTCCTTGATTGATAGAATACACCGACTTGGTATAATCTCCTGAAAATCCTTTGTTCGTTAAATATTCTATTTCCGCCTCACGAGAAAGTTTCAAATCACGAATCGGTGTGATGATTTCCATCTGCGGACAAACTATATTAAAAATTCCATCAAAACGAACTTGGTCGTTTCCAGCGCCTGTACTTCCGTGAGCGATGGCTGTTGCACCGATTTTAAGTGCATATTCTGCCAATGATTTTGCCTGAATGGTACGTTCTGCACTTACAGAAAGCGGATAGGTATTATTTTTTAAAACATTTCCGAAGACCAGATACTGAATGCAAAAATCATAATATTCTTTCACAACATCTAGACATGTAAAAGTTTTAGCACCTAGCAAAATTGCTTTCTGCTCTAATTTTTTGACTTCCTCTTCATTAAAACCACCTGTATTTACCGTAACTGCATGAACTTCGTAGCCTAAATCTTGCTGCAAATAAACTGCGCAAAAAGATGTATCTAAACCTCCGCTAAATGCTAAAACAACTTTTTTCATCTCTATTAATAATTTTGCATATAGTAACTTAAATCTCTTTTATTTTTTTCTTTGGGTGGAACGAATAACATTCCTGTGCAGAGACAATTTTTTCTGCCTTTGCTTTGTAAAATAGAATAATTGACACAACTTTGGCAACCATCCCAAAACTGATCATCTTGAGTAAGTTCCGAAAAAGGAACTGGATGATAACCCAATCTTGAATTAATTTTCATTACCGCTAAACCTGTCGTAATCCCAAATAATTTAGCGTTTGGATATTTTTCTCTAGTCACATTAAACACAGATTCTTTTATTCTACTTGCTAAACCGATATTTCTATACCTTGGCGAAACAATCAATCCCGAATTAGAAGCATAGTCACCATTGGTCCATGTTTCGATATAGCAGAATCCTGCCCAAATTCCATTGTGCGTGATTGCGATAACCGCATCGCCTTTTTCCATCTTCTCTTTAATGTATTCTGGAGATCTTTTGGCAATACCTGTTCCTCTAATTTTGGCAGACTCTTCCATTTCTTTTACAATCTCGTCTGCAAAACAAAAATCATCAGCGGTTGTTTTTCTAATGATAAATTCCATTTAAATAAATAGTTTAAGAGTGCAAATATACAAATAAAGTTCAAATAAAAGATTTTTTATCTTTATTTTTAAATAATTAAAAGATAATTTATTGTTAAAATAATCTTATTTGACAGTTTTTATTTGTTTTGCCATTAACACTTTAACATAAAACCATTGATTATGAACATTTTACAAAACAAGACATCTAGAAACAAAAAAATCGCTAAAAATGAATTTAGCGATTTAAAATATCTGTAAAATTTACGTTTATCTTACATGTAGCTTTCTATTGGCTCACAAGTACAAACCAAATTTCTATCTCCGAAAGCTTCATCTACTCTAGACACAGAAGCGAAGAACTTATGTTCTCTCACCCATTCTAGCGGATAAGCTGCTTTTTCACGAGAATATGGTTTATCCCAAGCATCTGAAATCACCACTTGTTCTGTATGCGGAGCATTTTTTAATACATTATTATGAGCATCTGCTTTTCCTTCTGCAATTTCTTCAATTTCTGCTTTGATAGCAATTAAAGCTTCAGCGAATCTGTCTAATTCTGCTTTAGATTCTGATTCTGTAGGCTCAATCATCAATGTTCCTGCAACCGGGAAAGAAACCGTAGGAGCATGGAAACCATAATCCATCAAACGTTTTGCAACATCTGCTACCTCAATTCCTAGTGGTTTAAACTGACGGAAATCTACGATACATTCGTGAGCTACTCTGCCTTTTTTATTCGCATATAAAATTGGGAAATGCTCTGCTAAAACTTCTTTTAAATAATTTGCGTTGATGATTGCAAATTCTGTAGAATTTCTCAAACCAACCGCTCCAAGCATTTTAATATAAGCATAAGAAATATTAAGAACCAATGCAGAACCATAAGGTGCAGAAGAAATAGCATCTATTCCTTGACTTCCACCTGTTGGAATATTAGGATTTTGAGGCAAGAAAGGCACTAAATGTTTAGCTACACAAATTGGTCCAACTCCTGGTCCACCTCCACCATGAGGAATTGCAAAAGTTTTGTGAAGATTCAAGTGACAAACATCTGCACCGATATTTCCTGGTGAAGTGAAGCCAACTTGAGCATTCATATTTGCACCATCCATATAAACTTGACCACCATTTTCATGGATTAAATCTGTAATTTCTTTTACGTTATCATCAAAGAAACCATAAGTAGATGGATACGTAATCATGAAAGCAGATAAATTATCTTTATGCTCTTCAACTTTAGCTTTTAAATCTTCGAAATCTATTTGTCCATCTTCTAGATTTTTTACAACAACTACTTTAAGACCAGCAATCACCGCAGAAGCAGGATTAGTTCCGTGAGCAGATTGAGGAATTAAACAAATATTTCTATGACCTTGACCGATAGATTTTTGATACGCTCTAATCACCATCAAACCAGAATATTCACCTTGAGCTCCAGAATTTGGCTGAAGTGAAGTTGCAGCAAAACCAGTAATCGTAGCCAAATCTTTTTCTAAAGTTTTGATTAATTTCTGATAACCATCAGCTTGATTAACTGGCACAAAAGGATGAATAGCACCCCAATGTTCCCAAGAAAGCGGAATCATTTCTGTAGCTGCATTCAGTTTCATGGTACAAGAACCTAGAGAAATCATAGAATGCGTGAGTGATAAATCTTTTCTTTCGAGACGCTTAATGTAACGCATCAATTCTGTCTCTGTATGATATTTATTAAAAACTTCTTCTTTTAAAATTTCGTCTTTTCTCAATAAATTTTCTGGAAGTGTAGAAACGGCTTTTGGTTCTAATTTGAAACCTTGTTTTTGCTTGAATTGTGCAAAAGCAGCCACTACTTTATCAATTTTTTCAGTAGTTGTAGTTTCATTGATAGAAATACTTACAAAACCTTCAGTAAAATAATTTAAATTGATTTTATGATCAAGCATTAATCTCTTTAACTTATCTTTTTCTTCTTCAGACATACTGATTTTAACCGTATCAAAAACTGGCTCTTTCACCGTATCATATCCTAAAACAGATAGCGCATCTCTTAGAGCATTGGTTTTATAATGAATTTGGTCTGCAATATATTCTAAACCAGCTTTACCGTGATAAACAGCATACATAGAAGCCATTACCGCCAATAAAACTTGAGCTGTACAAATATTAGAAGTCGCTTTTTCACGTTTAATGTGTTGTTCTCTGGTTTGCAAAGCCATTCTCAAAGCGCGTTTTCCGTATGCATCTTGAGTTACCCCAATAATTCTTCCCGGAATATCACGTTTATATTCTCCTTTACAAGCAAAAAATGCAGCGTGAGGACCACCATAACCTAATGGAATACCAAATCTCTGCGTAGTTCCCACTGCACAATCAGCTCCCATTTCTGCAGGTGATTTTAATTTCACTAAAGCAAGCGGATCACAAGCCACTACTACTTGAAGATTTAATGCTTTATAATTTGAAATTAATTGAGTATAATCAATCACAACACCATTTTTACCCGGATATTGTAAAATAGCTCCGAAAAATTCTGCATTAAGCTCAAAATTTTCATGATTACCAACAACTATATCTATTCCTAAACCATCAGCTTTGGTTTTAAGAACCGCAATAGTTTGAGGTAAAACCAAATCAGAAACAAAAAACTTATTTGCTTCTGCTTTTTTCTGGTCTTTCGTTCTGTTTGAAAAGAACATACTCATGGCTTCAGAAGCTGCAGTTCCCTCATCTAATAGAGAAGCATTCGCTAAATGAAAACCAGTAAGATTGGTAATTAATGTTTGGTAATTCAATAACGCTTCTAATCTACCTTGTGCAATTTCTGCTTGATAAGGTGTATAAGCGGTGTACCAACTAGGATTTTCTAAAATATTTCTCTGGATAACACTTGGCAAAATACTGTTATGATAACCAAAACCAATGTAAGTATCATAATCTAGATTTTTAGCAGCCAACTCTTTAGAATGCTGAAGCATTTCGTACTCAGATAAAGGAGCAGAAATATCTAATTCATTTTCTAATCGGATTGCATCTGGAATAGTTTGAGAAATTAATTCTTCTACAGAAGAAACGCCAATTTTTTGTAACATAGCGTTCTTATCAGCTTCATTGAAGTTGATGTGACGGTTCACAAATTGCTGTGTGTTCATAAAAATTTTAGGTATTATTTTTACTTTTTGTAAGTTTCGTAAAAATAAGGATTTTTTTATGAATAGTAAAATTCTATTTTTCTATAAAAACTATTGACGAAAAACCAAGTACAGAGCTATTGCTAAAAGAATAATAGCCAATAACTTATAATAAAAACGAGCATTAACCTCTTCCTTTTTTTGCGGTGCAGTGGTAGAATTTTGAGCAGGAACATCCTCTTTTATAGAAGTTTTCAATTCCCCAGAAACTTCGGTGATGGTAATTCCTTGAACTACTGTTTTGTGTAATAAAGTATTGGTAGCATGAAGAATAATCTGAAACTTACCTTCTTTATCAAACTCCTTGATTCTAAATTTTCTATCGCCTTGAGACTTTTCTAAACCAAATGGTGTGATTTTCACCAAATCTGCATCATAGGTTTGCCAATGAATGGTAATTTCGTCGCCTTTTTGTGCTCGGATTTTATCGGCGTGAAAGTTTTTAATTTTTGGAGGAAGCATTGATTTTTGACTTCTTTGGAAACTCCCGAATCGCTGGTCGTAAACTTTTCTAGATTCTTCATCAATCAAAGTTTCATACGCTTCTTTTATTTCTCTGAAACGCTCTGTAAAAAACTCATCATTTTCGTTTTTATCAGGGTGATATTTCAGCGAAAGTTTACGATACACTTTTTTAATGTCTTCGGAAGAAGCATTCGGTTTTATTCCTAGAAAATAGTAGTAGTCTTTCAATGGATTGATGATTGAGGAGCAAAAATAGAAAAATTTATCTCTATTTTCATATCTTTACTTTATAAAAAAACTAATGAAAAAATTAATACTCTTTTTACTTTTAACTTCTTGTAATCCTTTTGAAATAACAGAAAAAGACATAACCGATTTACAAGTACAAATAAGTCCCAATGGAGAATATAAAATTTACAAATATACTATTGGAATGGGAGCAATGGGTGATGATATTCAGCTTACTAAAATATTTGAAAAAGATGAAGAATTTGACATAAATGAAGGATTTAATATAAATGGTGACATTGAAAAATGGACTTCAAATGACACATTAACAATAAACAGATTTAAAAATGAAGCAAGTCAACCAAAAGATACTTTGACAAAAATTTCATTTGAAAAATTTGAAAATCTAGTTTTAAAAATTCAAAATCATAGTAGCATCAATTCTGGTATAATTAATGAATATAAATTTGAAAACTTCAAAATTGATAATAACAAAATTACTTTTTATGGAATTCAAAAAATTTTAGGTGAGGACATTGGATCAATAAAATCAATTAACCTTGGAAATATTAACTATTTCCACAACAAAGATTCTTTAGTATCAATCAACACCTCTGTAATTTATAAGACTATGAATTTTAAATATTATAATGGTGATGGTTCTTTTTCAGAAAATTTACCAGAGATAGGAATAAAAGAACGTAGATTTATTCCTAAAAAGAAAATATCTATTTTAAAACTAAAAGAAGTAAAAGGAATTTTTCATCCATTAAAATAAAAAAAGAGAAACTTTTTACAAGTTTCCTTCTGTATAATTTTTAAATTGGTTGAGAATGCTTTGCCATCCTTGCTCTTGCATTTCCAAAGCATTAATCATTTCCGGCTCGAAACGCTCGAAAATTTCGGTAGTATTTTCATCTATTTTATGAAAAAACACTTCTACTTTTCTACCATCTTCTATATGATATTCAATTTTTTGAAGCGGAATGATTTCTGTATACGTTCCATGAAAAACAAAACTTGCCGATTTATCTTTAGCAGCCATGGTATAGAAAAATTCTCCCCCAATTTCTAAGTTGTTTTCGGCTTTCGGACAGTGCCAACTTTCGTGTGCAAAATTCCAATTCACAATATGTTCTGCTTCGGTAAAAAACGCCCAAACCTTTTCTATTGGCGCATTGATATTGACATTTACTATAAGTGGTTCCATTTTTTTTAATGTTGAATTTTGGAAGAAAGAAATCTGAATTTTTATCTCAAATCTCGTGTCTTGAATCTCGTATCTTTAATTAGAATTATCAAAATAAGTATAATCCTTTGTAATTTTTCCGTTTTCTATGGTGAAAACAGTACAAATTGGAAGTTCAAACTTCGTTTTATCAGGATTGGTACCTTTTGAAACAAATTCTACAATCACTTTATTTTTTCCCGAAGGATAAACTGCCACTACAGAATCATGCACATCAGGAAACATGCTTTGCAATTCACTGTACTCTTTTACAATCTGTGCTCTAGATTTAAGTTGAGGCTTCATCTCAGAAGTTGGTTCCTTAAATTCAGGATTTTCTGTGTACAAATTTGCCATTTTTTGCCAATCATGATTATTAAAATGCACAAAAAGCTCTTTTGCTATTTTTTCGTTTTCAGATGAAGTTTCTTTTGTAGAAATCATTTTTTCTTCACTTTGTTTGCACGAAAAAAGCGAAGCCATGGCTAAAAATAAAACGATTTTTTTCATATTCTTTGGGTTTAGTGTCAACCAAAGATAAAAAAAAGCGCACTAAAAAGTGCGCTTACACAAAAAATTTAAATTTATTTTACAGCTTCTAAAGCTGCTGCATAATTAGGCTCTTGAGCTATTTCTGGAACTTGCTCTGTATATTTTACAGTTCCATTTTCGTCTAAAACTACTACTGCTCTACTTAACAAACCTTTAAGCGGAGAGTCAGCAATCGTTAAACCATAAGTCTCGCCAAAGTTTCCTCTGTAATCAGAAAGATTCATTACATTTTGAAGTCCTTCTGAAGCACAGAATCTTCCTAAAGCGAATGGTAAATCTTTAGAAACATTTACCACAACTGTATTATCTAAAGCAGATGCTTCTTCGTTAAATTTTCTAGCAGAAGCTGCGCAAACTCCTGTATCGATACTCGGGAAAATATTAAGTACTACTTTTTTACCAGCAAAATCAGACAATGTTTTTTCTGATAAATCTTCTGCAACTAATGTAAAATCTTGTGCTACAGTTCCTAGTTCTGGTAAATTTCCTGAAGTGTGAATTTCGTTTCCTTGTAATGTAATATTTGCCATTTTTTTATTTTTTATACTTTGTCAAAGATATAGTTTTTACCCATAATAAATAAAAGGAATTATAAATACATGTATTTCATATTTTCTATAAAAATCACTAAATTTGCTAACTTCTTAATTTTAAACAATTAAAAACTCAGAAATATAATGTCTAACAATTCAACAATCATCTATACGTATACAGATGAAGCGCCAATGTTGGCAACTCACTCATTATTACCAATCATTCAAAAATATGCTTCTACTGCTGGAATTAATGTAGAATCTAGAGACATTTCTTTGGCTGGAAGAATTTTGGCAAATTTCCCAGAATATTTAATCGAAGAACAAAAAACTGCAGACGCACTTGCAGAATTAGGAGAATTAGCGACTAAACCAGAAGCTAACATCATTAAATTACCCAATATTTCTGCTTCTGTTCCGCAATTAGAAGAAGCGATTGCAGAATTACAAAAACACGGTTATGCAGTGCCTAACTATCCTGCAGAACCAAAAACAGAAGAAGAAACCGCTATCAATAAAAAATATGCTAAAGTTTTAGGAAGTGCTGTAAATCCTGTTTTAAGAGAAGGAAACTCAGACAGAAGAGCGCCTAAAGCAGTTAAAAATTACGCAAAAGCAAATCCTCACAGAATGGGAGCTTGGAATTCAGATTCTAAAACTTCTGTTGCTCACATGAATAATGGAGATTTCTACGGTACTGAAAACTCTACCACTGTAGAAAACGAATGCAAATACAGAATTGTATTCTACGGAAATGATGGTTCATCTAAAGTTTTAAAAGATTTTGCTCCTTTAAAAGCTGGTGAAGTAATCGATTCTTCTGTGATGAATATTGCTGCATTAAAATCTTTTGTAAAAGAAGCCATCAACGAAGCTAAAGAAAAAAATGTATTGCTTTCTGCCCACCTAAAAGCTACGATGATGAAGGTTTCTGACCCAATTATCTTCGGAGCGGTTGTTGAAACTTATTTTGCTGATGTTTTTGAAAAATATGCTACAACTTTCAATGAATTAGACATTAATCCTAACTTTGGTTTAGCTACCCTTTTCGAAAAAATTGCTGGTCATGCTCAAGAAGCTGAAATTAAAGCGGACATCGAAAAAACGATTGAAAACGGACCAAGAATTGCGATGGTAAATTCTGATAAAGGCATTACCAATTTCCATGTTTCTTCAGACGTTATTGTAGATGCTTCTATGGCAGCTCTAGTAAGAGGTGGCGGTAAAATGTGGAACAAAGAAGGAAAAGAAGAAGATACCGTTTGTATTATCCCAGACAGAACTTACGCTGGTTTCTACGATGCAATAGTAGAAGAAATGAAACAAAACGGAGCAATAGACCCAACTACTTTCGGAACAGTTCCAAACGTAGGTTTAATGGCTCAAAAAGCTGAAGAATACGGTTCTCATGATAAAACTTTCCAGATTTCTGGAGAAGGAACGGTAAAAATTGAAGACGAAAACGGAACTACACTTTTAGAACAAAACGTTCAAAATGGTGATATTTTCAGAATGTGTCAAACGAAAGATGCTCCTATCCAAGACTGGGTAAAACTAGCGGTAAACAGAGCGAGACTTTCTAACACTCCAGCTATTTTCTGGTTAGACAAAGGAAGAGCTCACGATGCACAAATCATCAAAAAAGTAGAAAAATATCTTCAAAATTACGATTTAACGGGTCTTGACATCAGAATTATGGATGTAAAAGATGCCATGCTTGAAACTTTAAAAAGAGGTAGAGAAGGTAAAGACACGATTTCTGTTTCTGGAAACGTTTTAAGAGATTATTTAACCGACATGTTCCCAATTTTAGAGCTTGGAACTTCTGCTAAAATGCTTTCTATCGTTCCATTGATGAACGGTGGTGGTTTATTCGAAACTGGAGCTGGTGGTTCTGCACCAAAACACATTCAACAATTCTTAGAAGAAGGTTATTTAAGATGGGATTCTTTAGGCGAATTCTTAGCTTTACAAGCAAGTTTAGAGCACCTTTCTCAGACTCAAAACAATCCTAAAGCTCAAGTTCTAGCGGATGCTCTTGATGAAGCGAATGCTAAATTCTTAGCAACAGATAAATCTCCTGCAAGAAAAGTGGGTGGAATTGACAACAGAGGTTCTCACTTCTACTTGGCAATGTATTGGGCTGAAGCTTTGGCAAGCCAAACTGCAGATGCTGAATTAGCTGCTACTTTTGCTCCAATTGCTAAATCAATGCAAGAAAACGAAGCAAAAATCAATGAAGAATTGATTGGAGCGCAAGGAAAATCGCAAGACATTGGTGGTTATTATCAACCAGATTCTACGAAAACTTACGCAGCTATGAGAGCTTCTGCTACATTAAATGCAATTGTAGATTCTTTATAAAATTCTAAAATTTAGATTTTAAATTATAAAACAACCTCCCGAAAATTTCGGGAGGTTTTATTTTAAGTAGTTGCGGCTGTAGTTGCTGCGCTTCCATCATCATCTGAACTAAAATAATTGACTACATGAATAATACTAAGCAAAGTAATGGCATCTAAGTCTTCTTCTAAAGCAATTTCATAGTGGAATTTAAAATCTTTCCATTTAAAATTTCTTTTCAGATGAAAGTACACTTTTTCGTTTTCATCTTTCATTACCAAAATATTGCTGTACCATTTTTCTTTTTTGATGATGAAATGTTTTTCGTCATCTTGTAAACTGGTCATGATAATATTTCCTTTCCAATCCATTTTAAATTTCAGCAAAACCCTTTCATATTCGGTAACTTCTACGGAAGTTGTCCAAAAACCTTTGGTATCAGTTTTAAAAATTTTTGAACCTACGTGAATTTCCGCTTTGGTAGAATACCATTTTGGATAGATTAATTCACCTAAAATTTCTTGATTTTCGTTTTCTAGAATAAAGTTTCTAGAATTTTGTGATGTTGCGGTGTAGGTTTTCATGTTATTCTTCGTCTAATTGGTTAAGAATATTTTTAATTTTTTTGTAATATTTCCCGTAATAATGATTGATGACAAATTCCATAAAAAGAACCACCAATGTAAGTAAGAAAGCTACCATGAAGAATAAAACTCCGAATAATTTCAAAAAATCTGCATCTTTCAAATGGAAAATATCTTGACCAGTAGTGTTGAAATGCATCCCAAAATACAAACCTAAAGCCATTCCTAGAAACATCATGATAAAAGTAAGTGCTCTGTAGAGTTCTATGAAAAGTCTTAATTCATAAGCAAACCACATCAGATTTTTTCTGCTGTCATAAGACAAATTGTAGCTTTGCTTGTAAAATCTGTAAAATTTCAAGGTGTAATAAAGCATGAAACCTACCATCAATACGTAAAACAAAGCAAAAATAGAAATACTCTGAAAATCCCATTCGTTTCTTTTAATATATGGCACAAAACCAATTAATACCGTTAAAACCGCCTGAGAAATAAGATCGAATTTCATATTTCTTCGCACTTTATCAATAGGATTATGTGCTTCTTTTATTTTATCTAGATTTTGGGGTAACGAAACTTCGTTGTTTTCTTGGTTCCATTGTTCTTGTAATTTATCAAAATTCATAGCCGTAATTTTTAATAATTTGTTGTAATTTTTCTTTGGTTCGGTTGAGTTTTACACGTGCGTTAACTTCTGTAATCCCAAGATTGGTGGCAATTTCTTTATGACTTTGGCCTTCGAGAAATAAAAAAATCAGCGCTTTTTCTACAGGATTGAGTTCATGAACTGCTTTATAAAAAAATTCTAATTGTGTTTCTTTTTCGTCAGAATTTTCGTCTTGTACATCTATATTTTCGGTTAAAGAAGCATTATCTGTTTTCTTTTTTTCTTTGTTAAGAAAAGTAAGTGCTGTATTGATACTTACTCTGTATAACCATGTAGAAAACTGACTTTTGCCTTCAAAGTTTTGGTAAGATTTCCAGAGTTGATAGATGATTTCTTGAAACAAATCTTCTCTATCTTCCTTTCCATCTACGTACATTTTAGAAATTTTGAAAATCATTCCTTTATGACTTTCTATTTTTTCTAAAAATTCTGATTCTAAAGTTTTCATTAATTAGCGTTTCTATGGAGTTAGTAAAGAAGTTGTAAAAATGTTACAAAAAAAAAATTACTACCAATGTACTAAAATAAAAAAACGGGCAATATTGCCCGTTTAAATAGTAATAAAAAACAAAAAAATTTATTTCAAATCAAATCTATCTGCATTCATGACCTTCGTCCAAACTTTGATGAAATCATTTACAAATTTCTCTTTGTTGTCATCTTGCGCATATACTTCTGCATAAGATCTTAAGATAGAATTAGAGCCAAACACTAAATCTACTCTTGTTGCAGTGAATTTAGTAGCGCCAGATTTTCTATCTACAATATTGTATAGATTTTCTGCAACTGGCTCCCATTTGAAGTTCATGTCTGTAAGATTTACAAAGAAATCATTAGTCAAAACTCCTACTTTATCGGTAAATACACCATGCTGAGTTCCTCCATAATTGGCTCCTAAAACTCTCATACCGCCAATTAACACCGTCATTTCTGGAGCTGTAAGACCTAGTAATTGAGTTTTATCTAGCATCAATTCTTCTGGAGTTACCACATAATCTTTTTTCAACCAGTTTCTGTATGCGTCGTGTAATGGTTCTAGCTCTTCAAAAGATCCTACATCTGTTTGTTCTTGTGTAGCATCTCCTCTTCCTGCTGCAAATGGAACTTTTACATCAAAACCTGCATCTTTAGCTGCTTGTTCTACTGCTGCACTTCCTCCAAGAACGATTAAATCTGCGATGCTTACTTTTTTATCTAAAGTTGACTGAATTTCTGTAAGTTTATTTAAAACTTTTTCTAATCTTGCCGGTTCGTTTCCTTCCCAGTTTTTCATAGGCTCTAGTCTAATTCTAGCACCATTTGCTCCACCTCTGAAATCAGAACCACGGAAAGTTCTCGCAGAATCCCAAGCTGTATTGATGAGTTCTGTTCTGGTTAATCCAGAATTAAGAAGTTTGGTTTTTAATTCTTCAATTTCAGCATCAGAAAGCGTATAGTCTACTGTAGGAATTGGGTCTTGCCAAATTAAATCTTCTGCAGGAACATCTGCTCCTAAGTATCTAGATTTTGGACCTAAATCTCTGTGGGTTAATTTAAACCAAGCTCTTGCAAATACTTCTTGGAAATATGCTGGATCTTGGTGGAATTTCTCAGAAATTTTTCTGTATTCTGGGTCTACTTTTAGCGCCATATCTGCATCTGTCATCATAGGATTTCTACGAACATTAGGATTATGCGCATCTAGTGGTTTATCTTCTTCAGCAATGTTTACTGGTTCATATTGCCAAGCTCCAGCTGGACTCTTGGTTAATTGCCAATCATACTTTAACAATAATTCAAAATATTCATTGTCAAATCTTGTAGGATGCGTAGTCCAAGCTCCTTCAATACCAGAAGTTACCGTATTACCAGCTGCACCTTTAGGATTAATCCATCCAAAACCTTGATTTTCTACTCCTCCTTCTTCTGGATCTGGTCCTAATGTAGAAGCATCACCGTTTCCGTGAGCTTTTCCTACAGTATGACCACCTGCTGTAAGTGCTACCGTTTCCTCGTCATTCATTGCCATTCTCTTGAAGGTAATACGCATATCTCTAGCAGTTTTCAATGGATCTGGATTACCATCTACTCCTTCTGGATTTACATAAATTAATCCCATCATTACTGCAGCTAAAGGATTTTCTAAATCTCTTTCTCCAGAATAACGGCTACCTTCGCTACCAGTTGGCGCTAACCATTCTTTTTCGCTTCCCCAATAAATATCTTTTTCTGGATGCCAAATATCTTCTCTGCCACCTGCAAACCCGAAAGTTTTAAGTCCCATAGATTCATAAGCCATGTTTCCTGCTAGAATCATAAGATCTGCCCAAGAAAGTTTGTTTCCGTATTTTCTTTTGATAGGCCAAAGCAATCTTCTCGCTTTATCTAAATTAGCATTATCAGGCCAAGAATTAAGTGGTGCAAAACGTTGGTTTCCTGTATTCGCCCCACCTCTTCCGTCTGCAACTCTATACGTTCCAGCAGAATGCCAAGCCATTCTAATCATTAAACCGCCATAGTGTCCCCAATCTGCAGGCCACCAATCTTGGCTTTCGGTCATTAATTTTTTTAAATCTGTTTTTACGGCTTCTAAATCTAATTTCTTAAATTCTTCTGCATAGTTGAATTCTTCTCCTAGAGGATTGGTTTTCTTGTCATGCTGATGAAGAATATCAAGATTTAAAGCTTTAGGCCACCAACTCATTACTGATTGGTCACTGCCTGTATTTGCGCCATGCATTACAGGGCATTTCCCTGAATTTCCTAATGACATACCTGCCACTGGAATTGGGTTTTCTTCATTTTTACTGTGAATAGTTTCTCCTTGATGAGGGTTGTTTTCTTTTGGTAATTCATGATGTGGAAATGGACATTTCCCTTGCTCTGATGTACTCATATTGATTATTTTTTGTCAAAATTAAAAGTTTAATGGTCTTGTAAAGTATAATTTCAATTCATTAAAAAAATTCGAGTTATAGATTTTGACAATCAAAAATAAAATTTCAATAAATTATAACTATTGATAATTTTTTTAAAAAATCTTATTTTTGAACAAATAAATTTATGAAAAAAATTGCATTCCTCCTCTTAATTTTAACTCTAAATTCTTGTATTTCAGTAAAAAAGTACAATGAACGCCTTGAAAAGCCCATCCCCAGCGAAAAGCTAAAACAAGATATAGACTACGCCTATCTAAAGCTTCAGAAACTTCATCCTACTCTATATACTTATATATCCAAAGAGAAATTAGATTATAAATTTGACAGTCTTAAAAACACGATTCAACAACCGTTAAAGCCTTTAGAATTTTATTTTAAACTTGCGCCTGTTGTTGCTGAAGTGAGACAAGGTCATTTAAGATTGGTCCCATCAGAGAAAAAACTCACCAAGAAGGAAATTAAAAAACTCAAAGAACAAAAAGGACTTCTGGGAAGGTTATCTTATTATGTAGAAAACGACAAACTCTATGTAAAAGACAATCCAGAAAAAGTTGCCAATATTAAAAACGGGGCAGAAATTATTGCTATTAACAATTTAGAAATCGAAAAACTGCTAAAAAAATACGAACCACTTATCACCAGTGATGGTTATAACACCACCTATCAAAAATATTCGATGGCGAGAAGATTTCCTACTTTTTTCACGGTAGAATATGGAATTATGGATAGTGTGAAAATAGATTTAAAATCCGAAAATACTCTTGACCAAAAACTCGTTACCCGAGAAAAAAAATCAAAAGAAGATAAAAAGAAGGAAAAAACCGATAAAAAACCAACAGAAGAAAAGAAAACCAAAGACTACAATCCTGTGACCAAAAGTTTCAATAGAAATTTGAAATTTTTAGAAAAAGACAGCAGTGTAGCGTACATCAAAATCAAAACATTCTCAGGAACTTATTCTCAAAAATTTTACAGAGAAACTTTTCGAGAAATAAAAAAAGCGAAATCTAAATACCTCATCTTAGACATCAGAGATAATTTGGGTGGTTCTCTTGCCGAAATCACCAATTTATACAGCTATTTGGCAAAAGAGAAGTTCAGATTTATCAATGATTTAGAAGTAGCCAATAGAACATCAATTACTCATGCTGATTATTTCTCGCACTTTCCAAATTATCTGAAACCGATTGCTGCAATAGGATATTTGCCATCTAAATTAACCAGTTTATTGATGGTTCGTCATAAAAATGACAAATATTATTTAAAATCTCAGAACATTTTCACCCCGAAAAAGCCTAAAAAAGATGCTTTCGAAGGGGAAATTTATGTTCTCATCAACGGAAGCAGTTTTTCTGCATCTTCTGTAATTTCTGCAAAATTAAAAAACGACAAGCGCGCCATTATTATAGGAGAAGAAACGGGTGGCTCTAATGATGGAACAGTTGCTGGAATTTATAGCACTCAAAAACTGCCAAATTCTAAACTAAAATTGCCTATTGGTTTGTTTTTGGTTCAGCCCAATATAGAATTCACTCATACCATGGAAGGTGTAACTCCAGATGTAGAAATAAAAACTACTTTTCAACAAATTCTGGAACGAAAAGATGTAGAGTTAGAATGGATTCTGAAAGATATTCAAAACAAAAAAACTTCTCTGCGATAGAGAAGTTTTTCGTTTTATGATTAGAATTCAAATATAAATCCGAAATAAGGAAGTGGCATATTTCGATCTGACTCTCCTACATCTAACAAATAATACTGTTGATCTTGTGGAGCATTAGGATTGGCTATAATTCCGTTATCCGAAGCATCTCTTTGCAGATTTACCACTGGCAAATTGCTGGCGTTTTTAGAACCATAAACATTTACCACATCTACATAAAATGTAAACTGCCATTTGCTGAAAATCCATTTTTTCTCTGCTCTGATATCTAATTGATGCGCTACATTTCCTTTCAAAGTATTCAATTGTGCAAAATTAGAAACTGGACCATTGGCAATGTTCCAAATATTAACCAAAGCACTTCTGCTTAAATCATAAGGCGTTTCTGGCAAACCAGATTGCAATCTAAATCTTGCACCTACATTCCAATTTCTATTGAAATATTTTCCTGTAGTTAAAGAAAGAATGTGTCTAGAATCCCAACTAGAAGGCAATAAATCACCAGCAGCATTAGAAAATTTAGAATTCCCAAAAGTATAGGCTACAATTCCGTAGAAATTGTTCAAAGTTCTTTTTTGAGCTAAAATTTCAAAACCGTAGGTTTCTCCAAAACCTCTAGAATCTACAGGTTCGTTTCCTACCACACCAAAACCTCCTCCTAAATTCGCTAGAGAAATCTGATTTCTGAGTGAGAAAGGATAGTTTTTATATTTTTTATAGTAACCTTCTACGGTAATT
The DNA here is from genome assembly GCF_056313765.1 of Cloacibacterium sp. DMC96. Classification (NCBI taxonomy): domain Bacteria; kingdom Pseudomonadati; phylum Bacteroidota; class Flavobacteriia; order Flavobacteriales; family Weeksellaceae; genus Cloacibacterium; species Cloacibacterium sp. DMC96. The sequence continues at coordinate 1,303,353 of NZ_JBQUZQ010000001.1, forward strand.
CTTAAATTGTCTTTTCCATTAAATTCTAAACCACCAACTAAATGTGCATTTCTGATGTATTTTAAAGTATTTTCATTCACCAAAGCATCATTCAGTTTTAGTCCTAAACTCGTGTAAGCTGGAAGTTGATAGAAAATTCCTGTATTGAAATTAAACGCCCAGTTTTCTGCAAATTTATAATTCAATGAAAATCTTGGAGAAAATTGTTCTAAAGGATTATTGGTTAAATCTGAGTAGTTGCTTGCATCTAATCTCGCACCTAGTGAAATTTGAACTTTATTTTCTAGAAATTTCTTCGCCGTTTGTAGATACAATCCGTACTGAATAAGATTTAATTCCGAGTTAATTACATCATAATCTACCGAATTTTGATTGACTTGTTTCACGGTAGAATCATTGGTATACTTTGCGAAATTAATATTAGTTCCCACGCTGAACTGGTAATCATTCCAACTGAAATTTCTGTCAATTCTCAATTTGTTTTCGGCTTCTCTAGACTGATAATTGTACAATAAATTATCTGGAGTTTCTATATTTCTGTAATATTTAATTGCTTGATTATCGAGCATATTTCGGCTCAAAGTAAATAACCAGTTTCCGTTTTCCACCAAATGTCTGTAACCAGCTCCAACCGTATAATTCCACTGTGGCGAATTTGGCAATCTGTCTATCAAAGTTAGATTATTAAGTGTTTTTTTAGCATCAAAATTATATTCAAATTGGTCTTTTGCTCCTAAACCTATAAAATACAATTCGTCACCAGATTTATATTTTTTAGACACTTTGAAAGTTGCATCATAATAACTTGGTAAAAAAGGCAACCCAATTTCTTTGAAAAGTAACTGAAGATTAGATTTTCTCACAGAAAATAATCCGCTCCATGACTGGTCTTTGCTCAGCGGTCCATCCATCATCAATTGTAAATCATCAAGACCAACAATCGCTTTGTAACCTAGTTTATCTTTTCTGGCTTGTTTTAAATTAAATTCAAAAAGAGAAGACAAAACTCCATTTCTCTTGGCTGGAAAAGCACCGCTGTAAAAATCTACATCTTTAATGAAATCTACGGTGATAATTCCTCTTGGTCCGCCACTTGCGCCTTGAGTTTGGAAGTGATTAATCACGGGAACTTCTATTCCATCAATGTAGAATTTATTTTCTGCAGAACTTCCTCCACGAATAAAAAGGTCATTTCTGAAAGTTGCTGTACTTCCCACTCCTGGGAAACTTAGAATTGCTTTAGAAACATCACGGTTAGAGCCTGCATTTTTCTGTACCTCTTCGCTGGTAATATTTCTGAGTGAAACTGGAGATTCTACGGTAGTTTTGTAAACTTTTTTGGTAATGGTTACCTCTTTAATCTGAGTAGCCACTTTATTCAACCCGATAGAAAAAGTAAGATTCTGATTAGGAACTACGTTGATATCATTCAGAAAGCCATCATCATAACCTTCTGCTGAAATTCTAAAATTATAGTTTCCTGTAGGAATTTCTGGAATTAAAACACTTCCATTCCCAATGAAAATTTCATCTTTACCTCCTTGAATAGAAACGGTAGCCGACAGTGGCTTTTTAGAAAATTCATCAAAAACCGAGATGGTAACACTTCCTACTTGTGCCAACACTACGGTGGTCACTAATAAAAGTAAACTGGTAATTAATTTTTTATACATCAAAATATATTTTTTAGCAAAAATAAAACATTTGTATAGAAAATACGACAAGAAATAGAAATGACGCTTTCTATAAGCGTCATTTCCCCTTAAAAAACAACCATTATAAAAACTATGAAATTATGGAAGAATGACCTTGTCAATCACATGAATAATTCCATTAGAGCATTGTACATCCGTAGCCACAATATTAGAAACTCTATTTTTGGCATCGGTAATTTTTGCACCACCAGTTGTGGTTATGTTAAATTTTCCACCTTGGAAGGTAGTAACGTTCATATTATTGGTTAAATCTGTAGAAGCTACATTCGCACCTGCAACTACGTGATATTTCAAAGTATTTTCTAAAGTAGCTTGCGGAATAGCACTCAATCCAGAAAGATTAAGTTCTGTCAACAATCCAGAAAAAGCAGTATTAGTAGGAGCAAAAACGGTGAATGGTGAATTAGCAGTTCCGCTTAGAATGCTTACAAAATTCGGCATATCATTTCTGGTTAAAGCGGCAACTAAAGTGGTGAAATTAGGATTTGCAGTAGCGTGAGTTACGATAGTTGGCAAACCAATTACTGCATCTACTTTGTGAATAACACCATTGGTTGCGTCAATATCTGTTTTGGTAACGTTTGAAACGCCATTGATTTTAACACCATTAGAAGTGTTGATGTACATACTTAAATTTCTAGAACTAGAAGCAGTACCTTTTGCTAAAGTAGAAACATAACCAGTGGTAACCTGCGCAGCTTTAACTTCAGTAGAAAGAACGTGGTTTAATAAAATTTCTTTTAATGTAGCAGTTGGAACTTGTTCTAAAGAAGCAAAACCATTTGCTTGAAGAAAAGCCGTAAAAGCAGCATTAGAAGGTGCAAAAACAGTAAAAGTTCCGCTAGATTGTAAAGTAGTTGCTAAACCAGCTTTGTCTATTGCCGCTTTTAGATTAGAGAAATCTGCATCTTTTGCTACAATATTGTATACATTTTTGTCATAATTATCATCGTCATCAGAACAAGAAGTCAAAACAAATGTTCCTAAAAGAACAAGACCAATTTTTTAATTAGATTTTTCATAATAATTACTTTTTGATTACTCTGCTAAATTAGTATGTTATTTTTCTAATTAAATATTTTTAGTATAGAATTTTACTATAATAATTATTTATAAAAAAACTCCCTTATAAAAAAGGAAGGTTAATATATTAATTTTCTGACAGTTAAGTACTCTACATTGAGAAATTTTTAATTTTCATCCACAAAATAATGAATGAAATCAAAAAATGATTAAATGTAAATTATGTATGAATATTCATTTTTCACATTGCGTTCCTACGGAACGCCTTTTATTTTGGTTAATGTTTTTTCACACACATAACGTTCCTATGGAACGTGTACATCATAATTCGCTTAGCTGTGAATTGAGTCGTAAAGCGACAAACAATTACTATAACCTTGGAATTTATTTCAAGGAAAACAAATCTTCATCTACAAAATTCGGCAAAGTCACTTTCAAATTCGGTTCTGCTTCCATTGCGCGTTTTATGGCGAAAATTGCGCCTTCGTTTCTAGCCCAACTTCTTCTGGAAATTCCGTTGTTTACATCCCAAAAAAGCATTGATTTTAATCTTCGGTCTGCATCTTCAGAACCATCCAATAACATTCCGAAACCGCCATTAATCACTTCTCCCCAACCAACTCCACCTCCATTGTGAATAGAAACCCAAGTTGCACCTCTGAAACTGTCGCCAATCACGTTATGAATTGCCATATCTGCTGTAAAACGGCTTCCGTCATAGATATTAGACGTTTCACGATACGGAGAATCTGTTCCCGAAACATCGTGATGATCTCTACCCAAAACTACTGGTCCAATTTCTCCATTTTTTATCGCTTTGTTAAAAGCTTCTGCAATTTTCATTCTTCCATCTGCATCGGCATAGAGAATTCTAGCCTGACTTCCGACTACCAAATTATTTTCCTGCGCTCCTTTAATCCAAGTAATATTATCTTGCATCTGTTGCTGAATTTCAAGAGGAGAATTTTTCGTCAATTCTTCTAAAACTTCACAAGCGATTTCATCGGTTTTTTGTAAATCTTCAGGTTTTCCTGAAGCACAAACCCAACGAAACGGTCCGAAACCATAATCAAAACACATCGGTCCCATAATATCTTGAACGTAACTTGGGAATTTAAACTCTCTTCCCAAAGTTGGGTTTTCTGCTAAAACATCGGCTCCTGCTCTGGAACATTCAAGCAGAAAAGCGTTTCCATAATCAAAGAAATACGTTCCTTTTGAAGTATGTTTGTTGATTGCAGCGGCGTGCCTTCTTAAACTTTCCTGTACTTTTTCTTTAAATAATTCTGGTTGCTCTGCCATCATTTTATTAGAATCTTCAAAAGAAATTCCGACAGGATAATAACCTCCAGCCCAAGGATTGTGAAGCGATGTTTGGTCACTTCCTATATCAATTTTTAAATTTTCTTGGTCAAATTTTTCCCAAACTTCCACCACATTTCCGAGATAAGCCAAAGAAACAGTTTCTTCATTTTCTTGTGCTTTTCTTACTCTAGCAACCAATTCGTCTAAATTTTCGTGAATTTCGTCCACCCATTTTTGTTCATGACGAATTTTGGTAATTTTAGGATTTACTTCTGCACAAACCGTAATACAACCCGCAATATTTCCCGCTTTTGGTTGAGCTCCAGACATTCCACCTAAACCAGAAGTCACAAAAAGTCCACCTTTTGGCGATTTTTTAATTTTTCTGAAAGCATTGAGAACTGTAATCGTAGTTCCATGCACAATTCCTTGCGGACCAATGTACATATAACTTCCCGCCGTCATTTGTCCATACTGAGAAACTCCCAAAGCATTAAATTTCTCCCAATCATCTGGTTTTGAATAATTAGGAATCACCATTCCATTCGTAACTACAACTCTTGGAGCATCTTTATGACTTGGAAATAATCCCATTGGATGACCAGAATACATCACCAACGTTTGTTCGTCTGTCATTTCTGACAAATATTTCATCGTCAAAAGATATTGCGCCCAATTCTGAAAAACCGCACCATTTCCACCGTAAGTAATCAATTCATGAGGATGTTGTGCCACTGCATAACTCAAATTATTTTGAATCATGAGCATGATAGATTTCGCCTGTAAAGAATTCCCCGGATATTCTGAAATTGGCCTTGCATACATTTCGTAATCTGGACGAAAACGATACATATAGATTCTGCCATATTGCTCTAATTCTTCCTTGAATTCTGGCAATAATTCTGCATGAAATTTTGGCTCAAAATAACGCAAAGCGTTTTTTAGAGCGAGTTTTTTTTCTTCTTCGTTAAGAATTTCCTTACGTTTCGGAGCGTGATTAATTTGTGGTTCGTATGGTTTTGGTTGAGGAAGTTCGGTTGGAATTCCTTGTTGTATCTGTTGTTGGAAAGTCATTTTTAATTTAGATTTTTAATTATAAATTTTAGATGTAATTATTCTAAAAATATAAGTTCTTAAAGATATTAAAATTGAAAAATAAAAACCAAATTTCTATAAAAAAGATAGCGTTCCTACGGAACGCCACTTAAATACAATATTATTGTCTACACAGATATTGTTCCGACGGAACGAATTTCAATCTAAAATCTAAAATTTATAATTTATAATCTTTTATAAACCTCCTCAAAAGGCACTCTCATTCTATCGCCCCAAACTCCTTTTTCATCTCTTATTCCACAAGAAACAATCATGTTGACTTCTGCACCAAAAGGTAAATTCAGAATCTTTTTCACTCTTCTGCTGTCAAAACCTTCCATCGGACAAGTGTCATAACCTTCATTGCTCATCGCTAACATGAAGGTTTGCGCTGCTAAAGCACAAGTTTTATGCACTACTACTCTTGCATCATTTTCAGAAACTTGATAGGTAATTGGTCTGAAAATTCCAATCACATTCACTAAAATTTTCCTAAAAAAGCCCAGAATTCCTAGAAATTTAGAATACAAAAATGGCATTACTTTTCCATAATACATTTGCCAACGCTTGATGCGTTTTTCTTGTTTTTCGAGAGGTGTATTTTTCAAGACGTTTTGAGTTTCTAACTCAGCCATTTTTTTGGCTCTTTTTCTATATAAATCTTGTCTCGTCACGAAAACCACCATTTGTGTTGCTGTAGTTGCAGCTTCCTGACTTAAACAAGCAACAGCCAATTTTTTCAAAATTTCTGGCTCTGTAATATGGTAAAATTCCCACAGTTGCATATTAGAAGAATTGGGCGATAAAGTAGCCAATTCTATACAATGTTTCACCTTTTCTGCATCTATTTCAACATTTTGATAATGCCTTACAGAGCGACGATAATGAACTATTTCTTCAAAAGTTTTCATCATTTTTATTTATTTCTATCCTGCAACATCGGCACGAATTTATACGCTCCGAATTCTTCTTTTTCAAATTCTTTTTCAGAAATTTTGGTAAACCTGTAGAGAATTTGTTCGTCTGTTTTTCCCATAGGAATCACCATTTTTCCTCCTATTTTGAGCTGTTTCAACAGTTCTACGGGAAGAATTTCTGCTCCACAAGTCACCAAAATTTTGTCAAAAGGGGAAAATGTAGGTAAACCTAAAAATCCATCTCCAAAACTTTGAAATTTCGGACGAAGATGCATTTCACGCAATTTTTTCTGTGCAAAATCGTGCAAATCTTTTTGTCTTTCTACCGTGTAAACAAAAGCATTCATGGTTACCAAAACCGCAGTTTGATAACCGCAACCTGTACCAATTTCCAGAATTTTTTCCTTTTCCTGAACTTCTAACAATTCTGTTTGTTCGGCAACAGTAGAAGGATGCGAAATGGTTTGATTGGCCGCAATAGGAAATGCCCTGTCTTCATAAGCAAAATCCTCAAAAACACTTTCTAAAAAAAGATGACGCGGAACTTCATTCATGGCTTTTAACACATTTTCATCTGAAATTCCAATTTTTTCGCGTAGATATTCTACTAAAATTTTACGTTTTCCTTTATGTACAAATGAGTCCTGCATAAGAGTTGCGAGTTTCGGGATGCGAGTTTCTAGATAAGATTTTGATTAAAACAAAACTACTACAAAATGTTGGAGTTTACAAAAACTCATCACTCGAATCTGGTAACTCGAACCAAATTTCTTATCTTTACCAAAACAAAATTTCTATGTTAAAGGCAGGTTTAGTAGGTGCTGGTCACCTTGGAAAAATTCACTTAAGACTTCTTAATCAATCAGATAAATATGAACTCGTAGGTTTTCACGACAAAGATGTAGAAAACGGAAAAAAACTAGAAGCAGAGTTCGGATACAAATATTTTGAAAATTTCGATGATTTATTGGCGGAAATAGACATGTTAGACATCGTTACGCCTACAGTTTATCATTACGATTACGCCATGAAAGCCATAGAAAAAGGGCTTCATTTTTTTATAGAAAAACCAGTAACCCAAACACTAAAACAAGCGGAAGAAATACTTTTTAAATGTAGAGAATTTGGCATCAAAGCACAAGTTGGCCACGTTGAAAGATACAATCCTGCGTTTATTGCTACCAAAGATTTCATTCAAAATCCTATGTTTATTGAAATTCACCGATTAGCAGAATTTAATCCAAGAGGAACAGATGTTTCGGTGGTTTTGGATTTGATGATTCATGATTTGGACATTTTGCTTTCTATTGTAAAATCTAAGGTGAAAAACATTCATGCAAGTGGAGTTTGCGTGGTTTCTAAAACACCGGATATTTGCAATGCAAGAATTGAATTTGAAAACGGTTGCGTAGCGAATTTGACTACTTCTAGAATTTCGATGAAAGCGATGAGAAAATCTCGTTTTTTCCAACAAGATGCTTATATTTCTGTAGATTTCTTGGAGAAAAAAGCGGAAGTTATCAGAATGAAAGAAGCGCCAAAAAATCCTACCGATTTTGATATGATTATCGAAAATGCAGATGGTGAAAAATCTCAAATTTTATTTGAATATCCTAACATTCAACCGAATAACGCTATTTTAGACGAACTAAATTCTTTTGCTGATGCAATTAATGAAAACCGTGAAGTAGAAGTTTCATTAGAAGACGGAACAGAAGCGCTGAAAGTAGCTTTGGAGATTATGAAGTTGATTTCTTAAATTGTCTGGATGATGGATGATGGAAGCTGAAAGTCTTAAAAATAGAATAAACACAAAGTTTGTCATTCCGAAGGAATCTACACAAAACAATTTTACAACGATATTTAGATTCCTACGGAATGATAAACTAAACGCACAAAACTCTAAATACAGCATCATTCATAAAAAACTACAACAATGAAAACAAAAATTTTAAGTTTTTCAATTGCTGTTTTTCAAATAATAATCAGTCTGATTTTTATTTATGCACTCTATATATCACTGTCATTATTTTTAAATGTTTTGACAAATAGTATTTTTGGTTACAAATACTCTGATATATCATTTTTTAAAATATTTAAGAATTACATCATTAAATTTACAATTTGTTTAATAGGTTTTTTGGGAGGTTTTATAATTTTTTTTAAAAGAAAAATAGGAAATATTTTAAGTTTAACTTTTTGGTTAAGTTTTCTCTTACTAGGATTTTTTACAATTTTTGAAATCTACACAAAAGGAAATAAAGAAGCAATAGAAATTAAAGAATCTATTTATTATTTGGCTTTAATAATTTTAAATTTACTTTTTATATCATTTTACATTTTTAAAAATAAATTTTCAAAAAAAGATTATATCTTTCCCATCTCATTTTTGACATTTTATATCATCATAAAACTTATTTAAATTTAGCATGAAAAAAATATTTTCTTTAATATTCATTTTATTATTTTTTCTTGGACACTCTCAAGATTTCTCTAAATTGTTTAACAATGTAGAATTAGATCACTATTATGGTAAAAATTTGTATAATAAAATAATTATTGCTGACGAGATACACCTTGAAACAATTGATGAAAAATTTAATATAAAATCTTCAATGAATTGGTTAAATAAAGATATATTAGAATTAAAAATTATTGATTTAAATGTCCCAAATTTTCCTTATGAAAAAGGAGAAAAAATGTTAATTGAGTTTATTAAAATTGAAAATGATAAAATTTATTATAAAGCAACAGTTCGCGAATATCATTATGAAGGATATTATATTATAACTAAACATTTAGAAAAATAAAAAAATTATATGAAGAACATCGTCGTAATAGGAGCCGGAACTATGGGAAACGGAATTGCCCATACTTTTGCTCAAACTGGTTTTAAAGTAAATTTGGTAGATGTAAAACAAGAGAATTTAGATAGAGCACTTTCTATTATTTCAAAAAATCTTGACAGAATTGTTGCAAAAGGTAACCTTACCGAAGAACAAAAAACTGAAACTCTTGAAAACATTACTACTTTTACAGCGCTTTCTGACGCTTGCGGAAATGCTGAGCTTATTGTTGAAGCAGCAACAGAAAACCAAGATTTGAAGTTGAAAATTTTCCAACAAATGGATGAATTTGCGCCAGAAAATTGTATTCTCGCCACCAATACTTCATCTATTTCTATCACTAAAATTGCTTCGGCTACAAAGCGTCCTGAAAAAGTAATCGGAATGCACTTTATGAATCCTGTTCCGATTATGAAATTGGTAGAAATCATCAAAGGTTATTCTACTTCTAAAGAAACTTTTGATGCCATTTTTGAGATGTCTAAAACTTTAGGAAAAGTTCCTGTAGAAGTGAATGATTATCCAGGTTTTGTGGCGAATAGAATTCTTATGCCAATGATTAACGAAGCGATTGAAACCCTTTACAACGGAGTTGCTGGTGTAGAAGAAATTGACACCGTAATGAAATTGGGAATGGCTCATCCAATGGGACCACTTCAGTTGGCAGATTTCATAGGATTAGACGTTTGTTTGGCGATTCTCAATGTTATGTATGATGGTTTCAAAAACCCTAAATACGCTCCAAATCCATTATTAGTGAATATGGTAATGGCTGGAAAAATGGGTGTAAAATCAGGTGAAGGTTTCTACGACTATTCAGAATCTAAAAAAGCAGAAAAAGTAGCGAAAATGTTTGCGAAATAAACCTCAACCTAAATCCTTCTCCTAAAGGAGAAGGACTTTATTATGCGAAACCGAACTCAAGAACAGTATTTAAAAATCTCAGTATTCGTCATTACTTTGGTGATGATTGTATTGCGTTTTTTGCTCAACGAAAAAGGAAGAGTCACACCAGATTCTATCCGTTTTATGAGACAATCGCACGTTTTTCCAGAAATCGACAATACTACTGCTCCACTGCTTTATCCTTTATTCATAAAGGTTTTCACTGTGTTTACAGATGAATTTTGGTCAAGTAAAATTTTGGGAATATTGTGTTACCTTTTCATGGTGTTTTTCGCTTGGAAAAAGAAATTTTATTGGCGAGAAAGTCTTTTAGTTGGGGCGTTATTCTCTATGATTTCATTGTTTGCAGCTACACTTAGCGAAACATTATTCTTGCCCTTTTTATTCGTATTTTTCTATGTGGCAAGAAATGTTTTATTGGAGAAATATTCTAAAATTCTGAGCGTTTTCTTATTGAGTCTATCCGTTATTTTGCTGTTTAACATTCGTTATAGCGGTTTGTTTTTCATGGGTGGATTATTCGCTTTTGGAGTGCTGAATTACAATAAACCTTTTGCAAAAATTTACATCATTTCAAGCATTATCGGATTGGTTTATGTTGCAGGTTATAAACTCTTCTTTATAGATGTTTTTAACCAAAATTATGTCAATAAATTTCTAGAAATTGGGTTAAAACCCACTTCATTGCTCATAAAAGAGTTCTTTTTAGCCATCGGAACGAGTTTCAATCCTTTCATTCATATTCTCAATCCTAATGGTGGAATTGTGAATGTAGGAATTCTGGGTATTGGCTTTTTGAATATTGCATTTTTTACCTTTATTTTCATCAAAAATAAACTTTCGGCAACCGAAAAAATGATGGTTTTCTTATCAGTTTTCGGGATCATTTGTTCGTTTTTGATTCAGTATTTTTATCAAACAGATCCTTTAGATTATCGTTTATTGGCGCCGTTTACTTTCGGAATATGGCTGGTTTATTTCAAAAAAATTCATCAAATTTTCGGAAAATTGGTTTTTGCCATCGCTTTTTTAAGTTTAATGACAGGTTTTGTGTTCAGTTGGCTTTCCAGAGGTAATTATTTGGAAAACAGAAAACTAATGAAGGAATTTTTGGTTAAAGAAAAACTTTTGGACAGTAAAATTTACTATTACCGCCCCATTAAAGACGAGAATTTCAGCAGTTCTAAAATTTCTGAAATCATCAGTACCATCAACCCAAGAGTTTACATCACCGAAAAGCCTGAAGATTCTTTGAAAAAAGAAGTTTTAACAAAATTTAAGATAGAATCTAAAGTGAAAATGAACAAAAACAAATTTCAATAAATAAATTTCATTAACTTTGTACTTAAGAAATTAAAATTCTAAAAATATGAAACTCCCTAAATTTTTAATGGCAGATAATTCTGAATTTCCAGAAGATTTATTTGTAGTACACACAGAATACCCAAGATTCATCCTAAACGTAGAAGAAGAAGAGGTAGAATGGTTAGATGATCTAGAAGGTGACGACGAAGAAACCATCGCTAACGAAGCTACTCAAGTAGTAGAACAAGCATTCAAATGGTGCGACGAAGAGTTAGCTAAGTATGATGACGAAGAAGATGAAGACTAAATCATAAAAAAATCCTCGAAGTAATTTCGAGGATTCTTTTTTTATTGTTTCTTAAATTTCAATAGCAATAAATTATCTTTATAAAGTTCTAAATAACCTTCATTGACTACATATTTATTTACTTGTTCTAACACTGAAAAATAACTTTGCTCAGTCATCATATTATCACAAGCCATTTTAGTAGCTCCGATATTTCCTACATCAAAAGTTCCAGTTGAAGCGGTAATCACCACATCAGAAAAATAGTTATTACAACCGCCGTTTCCTGTAATTCTCTTTCCTTCTATCACTAAAGTAGGTGCTTTCGCTCCTGAAAAATTATTATCTACCAAAGTCCATTTTGTATTGGCTACAGATTCTTGTTTAGAACCAATTTTAGAAATTGTAGCACACGAAATCACAGTAGTAGAAATCACAAGTGCCCAAAATATTTTTTTCATATTCTAAAAATTTATCTTTCAAATGTAAGAAAAAAGTCGAGATTTCTATTCTCATCTCGACTTAAATTTTTACTAAATTATCTTAATTCAGCGCTGAATTCTTTTTGGAAATTCTTAATCAGCGAGTTCATTACTTCTGTAATTTCTTTGTCTTCTAAGGTTTTCTCCTCGTTTAACAATTGGAAACTCATCGCGTAAGATTTCTTGCCTTCTGGTAAGTTTTTGCCTTCGTAAACATCAAATAGATTGATATTTTTCAAGAATTTAGATTTATTTTTTCTTGCCGAAGCATATAAATCTGCATAAGAAATATCTTTATCTACCAATAGAGCTAAATCTCTTCTGATTTTATTGAATTTCGGAATATCTACGAATTTGAAATTATCTGTTTTTCTAAGCGCTTGACAAGTTTCTAACTCTATTTCTGCATAGAAGCAATCTTGGTCTATATCAAATTCTTTCAACAGTTTAGGAGATACTTTTCCTAGTCTGGCAATGGTTTTTCCGTTTGCTGTAATTTCTAAAGCATCACCGAACCTTTCATCTTCTAAAGATTTTTCTTCTGTAACTAAATTTAATCGGTCAAGAAGCACTTTCACATAAGCTTTTAACATGTAAAAATCAGAGGCAGATTTTGGCATCAACCAGTTCTCTGCATATGTTCTACCAGTTGTAAGCAATGCTAATTGTTTTCTTTCTTCATACTTTTTTTCCCTTTGGTCAAGATACGCTTCGCTTGATTCGAACTTGTGATAAATTTTACCTAATTCGAAGAATTTGATGTCTGGATTTTTACGGTTGATATTGTACACTGCATTTCCTAAAAGCCCTTCTAATAAAGATTTTCTCATAAAAGCTAAATCTCCACTCAAAGGATTTAAGAGTTTTACAGCGTTGGTTTCATCTTTAACAGAAGTAAGAGAATTGTTCATCACTTCATTGAAACCATTGCTCTGAAGCGTTCTTGCCCAAGAATTTTCTAGTTCATCTTGGTCATTTACACTTAATTTTACTGGAGTAAATGCTATTTTTTGAGGCGCATCTACTTTATTATAACCGTAAATTCTAAGAATTTCTTCTATTACGTCTATTTCTCTGGTCACATCTGCTCTGTAAGCCGGAACCGACAATTCTAAACCATCTGGAATATCATTAAGAACAGAAATTTCTAGAGATTTTAAAATTTCTTTTACTTTCTCTCTGTGAATTTTAATTCCTAAAATTTTATCAAGTTGAGAATATCTAAAAATAACTTTAGTGTCTTCTATTTTTTTAGGATAAAATTCTAAAAGATTTCCTACTTTTTTACCACCTGAGATTTCTTCAATCATTTTGATGGCATGAGTAATTGTAGTTCTGGTATTGTTAGGGTCTACTCCACGTTCGAAACGGAAAGAAGCATCAGTATTTAAACCGTGAGCTTTAGCCGCTTTTCTAATCGCTACTGGATTGAAGTAAGCAGACTCTAAGAAAATTGTGGTGGTAGATTCAGAAACGCCACTGTCATTTCCTCCGAAAACCCCACCAATGCACATTGGCTTATTGTTTCCGTCTTTAATCATGATTTCTGAACCATTAAGCGTTCTTTCTACTCCATCTAAAGTAACAAACTTAGTTCCTGCATCATTTACACCTACTTTTACTTTTTTGCCTGCAATTTTATCTGCATCAAAAGCGTGAAGTGGTTGACCAAAACCATGTAAAATATAATTGGTAATGTCTACTACATTATTAATTGGCGAAAGACCGATGGCTTTTAATCTGTCTTTCAACCATTCTGGAGATTCTGAAATTTTTACATTTTCGATTACAGCACCAATATATCTTGGGCATAATGTTTCATCTTCTACTTCTAGTTCAAAGCCATGTTCTCCTTCTGTATTCACTAAAGCTGTAGAAACTTTCTCGAATTCAGATTTTAAACCATTGGTTGAAAGAAAAGCATGTAAATCTCTTGCTACACCATAGTGAGACATTGCGTCTGTTCTGTTTGGTGTTAAGCCGATTTCGTAAACCTCATCATTGGTTAAATTAAAATATTTTGCAAAAGGTTCTCCTACTTGGTAGATTTCTTCGTCTAGAACCATAATTCCGCCGTGATCGTCTGAAAGTCCTAATTCATCTTCTGCACAAATCATTCCTTGAGATTTTTCTCCACGAATTTTTACTTCTTTCATTTCGAAAGCACTGCCGTCTTTAGCATAAATTTTAGTGCCAATTACAGCAACAGGAACGGTTTGACCAGCAGCAACATTAGGAGCGCCACAAACAATTTCTAAAATTTGGCCACCACCAATATCTACAGTAGTTTTCTTGAGTTTATCTGCATTAGGATGTTGTTCGCAAGTCAAAACTTTTCCAACTACGATTCCTTCTAAACTGCCTTTTACAGATTCAAATTTTTCTATTCCTTCTACTTCAAGACCAATATCGGTAAGAAAAGCACCAATTTTATCTGTTGCTAAATCTGTTTTGATAAAGTCTTTTAACCAATTGTTTGAGATTTTCATTTTTTAAAAAGATTTGAGATTTGAGATTTGAGATTTGAGATATCAAAAAACAAATAACTTTTATAAGTTTGCAAATATCGTGATTTTTTGAGAGATTAGGAAATTTTAGAATTGCAAATTAGGGTTTGGATAAAGCCAAATTATAATTCAATAAAAAAGTCGTCTCGAAATTTCGGACGACTCTTTGGATATATTTTAAATTTTAATATTGACAAGTCTCGACTTGTCACTACAAAATTACATTCCAATTACTGGCATAGAAAGCATTAAGATGTGTTCGTTTTCGTCTAAACCGTCAACTGGTTCTACAATTCCAGGTCTGTTTGGTTGAGACATTTTCATCGTGATATCTTCAGAACCTAAAACTGATAACATTTCTGTTAAAAATTTAGAACTGAAACCAATGTTGATATCTTCACCTTTGTAATCACAAGGAATATTCATATCTGCTTTGTTTGCGTATTCTGTATCTTCTGCATGAAGATGAAGAACGTTACCAGAAAGTTTAAATCTAACTTGGTTAGTAGATTTGTTTGATAAAATACTTGCTCTTCTGATAGAACTTAACAATAAGTTTCTGTTTACCGTCAAAACATTCGGATTTTCTTTAGGAATTACTGCAGAATAATTAGGATATTTCCCGTCAATTAGTCTACAAATCCAGATATTTTCTCCGAAAGTGAATTTCGCCATATTTTCATTAAACTCGATGGTAACTTCGTCATTAGAATTTGACAAAATATTTTTGAAAATAGACAAAGGTTTCTTCGGCATGATAAATTCTACCGCTTCTTTATTGGTAACATCCGTTCTTTTATACACCACTAATCTGTGAGAATCTGTAGATACGAAATTGGTTTCTTTTTCTGTAAATTGGAAAAGAACTCCCGTCATCACAGGTCTTAGAGAATCGTTGCTTGTTGCAAACAAGGTATTGCTTAACGCATCTGCAAGAACTCCAGAAGCTAGCGTAACTTTTTGTGACGCATCAAATTCTGGTAATTCTGGATAATCTTCTGCATTATCTAGCGCTACTTCGTAATTGTCTTTTTCGTCTAAAATTTCTAAAAGACCACCTTCACCAGACTCAGAATCTTTTACTGAAAAAGTAAGCGGTTGGTCTCCAAAAGTTTTAATTAAATCTTGAAAAATTTTTGCAGGAACAGCAATTTTGCCTTGATCATCAGATTTTACAGCAAGAGAAGTAATAAGTGTGGTTTCGCCATCAGAAGCAGTTATTTTTAGAATTTCATTTTCTAATTCAAAAAGAAAATTTTCTAAAATGGGTCTTGACTGCGAACTAGAAATTACACCACTTACCACGTTAAGAGCTTTCTGTAATTCGCCACTTGCAACTATAAATTTCATAAATTAAAAAATTATTAAGTATACAAAGATACAATTTTGATAATAATAGACAAAGTCGAAAATCATTAAATTTTATTCAGTTTTCAACATTGAGAGAATATTGACTTTTCTGTAGTCATTTATTTTATGGTCAAAGATATCAGCAGAGTAATAAGTGAGATTTACTTTTTTACCTACTAAATCTTGATATTTCTTTTCGAGTTCTATATTAGAATCTACATTAGAAATCCAATAAAATCTGGTCAAAATACCATTATCGCCTTTTAAATAAAAAATAACGAAGGCATCTTTTTCTATTTTGGTGATTTCGCCATTCATGAATTCCGCTGAATTTACTTCTGCAGAAGATTCTTGAGCATATTCATCAGCAAGACCAGACTGGTCTACAAAATTGATAAAAGTATCTGCACATTCTGAAACCATGAGTATTCCTAATTTTTCGCCCAATTCTCCCATTTTTTCTTCATTGGTAATATCTTTGGACAAATCTATGCCGTATTCTTTTTTGATTTGCTCTTTGTAAGGAGTAGAAACTTTTATGAAACACAAGCCTAATTGCATCTGCATCATTTCTTTAGATTTTTTCTCCAATTTTATTTCTCCAATGCATTTACAAGCATCTTGCGCTATTTTTTTCTTAAAATCTTCTTGAGAATAAGAGAACAATGAAAAGATGGAAAAGAAAAGAATAATAAGTTTTTTCATGGTTTTTAAAATGATTAATCCTTTGGTAAAAGTAACGAAATTTTTCTTTTCAAATGGGCAATTTCTATAAAAAATCCCGAAAAAAGATTTTTTCTCGGGATTTAACAATTATAATTTAAATTGATAGGTAAAACCTAGATGAAACCACGTTCCGGGCATTTCTACCAGAGAAGTTTCGGTATATTTTACATTCGTAATGTTATTCACCAAAACGTAGATGTTAAATTGGTTTGCAGTGTAGTTTAATTTATTGTCTAATAGATTATAACTTCCTAGAGAAACCCTATCATTATGTCTGTAAATCAATTCATTCGAAAAATTTCCGAATTTATTTCTCAATTTGGCTACCAACTGATGTTTTAAATTATCTAAAGAATATCTAGAAAGAATATTGCTGGCTAATCTTTGATTATCTATATACGTATAACCTACAGAAGTTCCAATCCATGAAGCGAACTGATAATCTGCTTCTAATTCTACACCTTTGGTTTCAATTTTCCCGATGTTTTGTGCAGTCCAAGGTGAAGTTGGCGTTGCTTTTTGCCAATCGATAGCGTTATCAGATTTTCTCCAAAATGCAGATGCTTTGAGCAAAGTTTTATTGGTTTTGAAAATATAACCGAACTCTCCTGTTAATGCTTCTTCGGCAACCAAATTTGCATTCCCTTGTTCAGAAGGACTCATGTAATACAAATCCGTGTAAGTAGGAATTCTATTCACTTTAGAAAAATTACCAAAAAATTTAGAATTACCGTTGGTAAAACTCACATCAATTCCTGGATAAAAATAGGTTTTATCATTACTGAAATTCGTGAAAGAAATTCCCGGAGTAATATTTAATTTTTCATCAAAAAACGACAGATGATGCTCTAGAAAAGCATTGGTAACGGTTCTTTCTCTGCTTCCTAATCGGTTACTTTCTAAAAATTCTTTTCTAACATCTACTCCCAATCCTGTAATTCCGAGTTCTGATTTGTAATTTACATTTGCATCAATTCCTACATTATTCCCAATGTGCATATTTCTGTACGCTGCAGGATTATTTCTGATGAATAAATACATATCTTGCGCTCTTCTCCAATACAAACGCGTTGCAAAACCTAGATTTTCGTTCACTTTTTTCTCTAGAGAAGCCGCTACTAAAGAAGTTTGCACTTCTTCATATTGATCTTTGAAAGCTGGCGAAGCATAAAAACCATTGGCTCCGAACTTTTTCTCTTCAATTCCTGCTTGAAATTTCACATTCCCGTTTTCTATATCAAATTGATTTTGATACCAGATATTTTTAATTTTATAATCGGTATTGTATCGATAACCATCTGATTCTGTATTATTAACCTGAATAAAATTTCTAAATTTTTCGCCCCCGAAATTCGCAGCAATACCGAAACCATGCGTAGAAAAATCCCCAACTTCACCATGAATCGTTAAGTTGTTTTCCGCCGAAACTTTGGTTACAACATTTACCACACCAGCATAAGCTCCTTGTCCGTATCTTCTTGCAGCAGGACCTTTTAAGATTTCAATTTTTTCTACAGAAGCTAAATCAAATGGAAAATTCATGGTATTGTGACCAGTTTGCGCATCATTCATTCTTACACCATTAACCAAAACCAAAACTTGTTCAAAAGAACTTCCTCTGAGAGAAATATCGGTCTGAACGCCATTTGCACCACGTTTTCTGATATCTGCACCTGTATAATAGGCAATTACTTCTTCAATGCTTTGAGCGGGACTATTCTGAATTTCAGATTTTGTAATAACTGTGATATTTACATTAGATTTTTTGAAAGGCATATTCACCAGTTTACCAGTTAATTCTACCTCATCAATTGTTCTTTCTTGCGCATGAACACTTACGAAAAGTGCCAACAGAGCTGCGCTTAAAATTGTTTTTTTCATATTTTAATTTTTCATAAAAAATCGGCCAAATTTATATGAAAAATTTAGAGTAAAAAAATTAAAATTCTTAAAATTTTTTACAAATAAAAAAGGACACAAAAATATCTGCGTCCTTTATAGTTGCTAGATAAATTCTCTAGCTATCTCATTTTCATCAAATGTGTAATTAGGTGATTAATGAATTTTTTCATAATTACTTTTTTTAATTACAATTTGAACTACAAATATTGCATTTTTTTTTGAATTTTCAAATTATTTCATGTTAAAGTTTACAACTTTTATCCTTAATTCTCCTTTCAAAATTTGGTAATTTTTCCGTAATTTTGCTCTTCTTCAATTCATTATGACTACAACTCAAGAAATCGATATCAAAAAACATATTTTCGTAAAAAACGCACATCTTAATAATCTCAAAAACATAGATGTACTGATTCCGAAAAACAAACTCATCGTGATTACTGGTGTTTCAGGAAGCGGAAAATCTTCGCTTGCTTTTGACACCATTTATGCAGAAGGACAGAGACGTTATGTAGAATCTTTGAGTTCTTACGCGCGACAGTTTCTTGGTAAATTAGAAAAACCAAAAATTGACGACATCAAAGGTTTAGCACCTTCTATTGCGATTCAGCAGAAGGTAATTTCTAGCAATCCTCGTTCTACAGTAGGAACTTCTACCGAAATTTATGATTATCTGAAACTCCTTTTTGCCAGAGTTGGCAGAACCTACTCTCCTATTTCTGGAGACGAAGTGAAAAAAGATTCGGTGACTGATGTGATCGATTATATCGAAAAAAATGAAGGAAAAACATTTCTTCTGAGAGCGCCGCTTCTATTTGAAGTCAAAAAATTCAAAGAACAACTCAAAACATTGAAAGTGGCAGGTTTTACAAGATTAGAAATCAATGGAAACCTTGCCAATATTGAAGATTTAGAAAGTTTTGGTTTCGTTCCAGAAGAATCTATGGAAATTCATCTCGTGATTGATAGATTTTCTTATGATAATGACGAACATTTCCTTCAAAGATTGGCAGATTCTGTTCAAATGGCATTTTATGAAGGCCACGGAACTTGCTCTTTGAAAGAAGTTGAAACCGAAAATGTAAAAGAATTTTCTAATAAATTTGAATTGGATGGAATCACGTTTAACGAACCCAATGTTCATTTTTTCAGTTTTAATAATCCTTATGGCGCTTGTCCAGAATGTGAAGGTTACGGAAAAGTAATCGGTATCGATGAAGATTTAGTCATTCCGAATAAAAATTTGTCGGTTTTTGAAGACGCTGTCGCTTCTTGGCGTGGTGAAACCATGAGCGAATGGAAAAGAGATTTCATCAAAAAAGCAAAAGATTTCCCTATTCATAAACCGTATCATCAACTCACAAAAGAACAGAAAAATTATCTTTGGAGAGGCGATAAAACCAAAAACTTCCCGAGCATTGATAATTTTTTCAAAATGCTGGAAGAAAATTTGTACAAAATTCAGTACAGAGTCATGCTTTCCAGATACCGTGGAAAAACACTTTGTCCAACTTGTGAAGGAAAACGTCTTCGTCCAGAAACTGAATATGTAAAAATTGATGGTCACGACATTCAATCTTTGGTAGAAATTCCTTTGGACGAGTTGTTACCATTGATGAAAAACTTGAAACTCAACCAACACGATGCAGAAATTGCCAAAAGATTAACCTACGAAATCAACACTCGTTTAGAATTTTTGAATAAAGTTGGATTGGGATATTTGACTTTAAACAGAACTTCTAACACGCTTTCTGGTGGTGAATCACAAAGAATAAACTTGGCGACTTCGCTCGGAAGTTCTTTGGTGGGAAGTATTTATATTCTTGATGAACCAAGTATTGGTCTGCATTCACGAGATACCGAAAATTTAATTGAAGTCCTTAAAAATCTTCGTGATTTAGGAAATACGGTGATTGTGGTAGAACACGATGAAGACGTGATGAAAGCGGCGGATTATATTATAGACATTGGTCCAGAAGCTGGATTTTTAGGCGGTGAATTGGTTTTTGCAGGAAATTTCAAGGAATTGAAAGATGCAGATACTTTGACCTCGAAATATTTAACGGGAAGATTAGAAATAGAAGTCCCAAAAACCAGAAGAAAACCGAAAGAATTCATCAAAATAAAAGGAGCAAGACAGAATAATCTTAAAAACATAGATGTAGATGTTCCTTTGGAAGTTCTTACCGTAATTTCGGGCGTTTCTGGAAGTGGAAAATCTACTTTAATGAAAGAAATCCTTACGAATGCCATTCAGATAGAATTAGGAATGGGCGGTAAAAAAGCAGATTACGATTCGGTGGAATTTCCTAAAAAAGTGATTCAAAATATAGAACTCATTGATCAAAACCCAATCGGAAAATCTTCTCGTTCTAATCCTGTCACTTATTTGAAGGCTTATGACGACATCAGAGACCTTTTTGCGAAGCAGAAATCTGCAAAAGTTCAAGGGCTGAAACCAAAACATTTTTCTTTCAACGTAGATGGTGGAAGATGTGATGAATGCAAAGGAGAAGGTGTAATTACTGTTTCAATGCAGTTTATGGCTGATATAGAATTAGAATGCGAACATTGCCACGGAACACGTTTCAAAGATGAAATTCTGGAAGTAAAATATGATGAAAAAAATATTTCGGATATTTTACACATGACTGTAGATGAAGCACTTGAATTTTTCTCTGAAAACCACGAAGAAAAAATTGTGACTAAGTTGAAACCTTTACAAGATGTAGGTTTAGGATATTTGCAATTAGGACAAAGTTCTTCTACCCTTTCTGGTGGTGAAGCTCAAAGAGTTAAATTGGCTTCGTTTTTGGTAAAAGGTGCGACAACAGAAAAAACCCTTTTTGTTTTCGATGAACCGAGTACAGGATTGCATTTTCATGATATTAATAAACTTTTGAAATCGCTTCAAGCTTTAATTGGTTTAGGACATTCTGTGATTGTCATTGAACATCAACCAGACATCATCAAATCAGCAGATTACATTATAGATATCGGTCCAGATGCTGGAAAACACGGTGGAGAAGTTGTCTTTGCAGGAACTCCAGAAGATTTGGCACAAGATAAATTCTCTAGAACAGCGAAGTTTGTTGCTGAAAAATTGTAATTGAATGCCTATTCTTCCTTCCGAATATCAACCTAAAAAAATCTTCAGAAATGGAGATTTTTCTACGATTTACAGTGCTTTATTTAGAAAAGTTACTGGTATAACTCAACAAAGAGAAAGACTAGAACTTTCTGATGGCGATTTTCTGGATTTAGATTGGAGTTTTGCCAAAGAAAAAACAGACCGTTGTATTATTTTATTTCATGGTTTAGAAGGCAGCGCACAGAGACATTATATGTTGGGAGCAGCCAAAATTTTCAATGAAAACGGCTTTGATTGTTGTGCTGTAAACCACAGAGATTGTTCCGGAGAAAGCAATAGAGTTCATTATTCCTACCATTCTGGAAGAACCGATGATGTGCAAGATGTGATAGAAAAGGTGCTTTCTAAAAACTATGAAAAAATCATTCTGAAAGGGTTTAGTCTTGGTGGAAATTTGTGTTTGAAATACGCTGGTGAAAGCAGAGACATTTCTGATAAAATAAAAGCGGTAATCGCTATTTCTACGCCCATAGATTTAAAAGGTTCTATGCACAAATTGACTTCCAAGAGAAATCTTGTGTATGCTAACAATTTCTTGAAAACCTTAAAAAAGAAAACCTTACTCAAGTGCAAAAGATTTCCAGAATTTTTGTCTGCAGCAGAAATCAAAAACATCAAAGATTTAAAGGAGTTTGATGATGTTTACACATCGAAAGTTAATGGTTTTACAGACGCTTTTGATTATTATGAAAAATGCAGTTCCAAGCAGTTTTTAAAGAATATTAAAATTCCGACACTTCTTATCAATGCTAAAAATGATAGTTTTCTTTCTGAAAGTTGCTTTCCTAAAGAAGAAGCATTAGCCAATCCTTTTTTACATTTGGAGATTCCAGATTTTGGTGGACATGTAGGATTTATGGAAGAAAAGAATGCTTTTTACACTGAAAAAAGAGCATTAGAATTTGCATTGCAATATTTATAAACAAAAAAATTGTGCAGAACATGTGAATATTAACATTCCGTTAATACAGTGATTTAGAATAATTTGTAATTTTAATTTAGGAAAATAAAAGTTATGCATTTTTCTGTATCCAATTCACTAGAAATCATCATTAAATTTGAGATAAAAATTTAAGGGAAGCATCGTCGGCTTCCCTTTTCTTTTGGCTTTTAACTAAAAAAATGAGATGTCTTTATCTATTGAACCTGCTTCTAAAGAGTGGGTTCTTTTATTTTTGTCTTCTTTAAATTTCGGCTAAAGCCCTATAAATTTATAATTAAAAAAAGCGGACTAAAGTCCGCTCCTATTGATAAAAATCAATGTTTTTATTGAATATATTTTTCTTATTTTTAAATTCATAAATTTTGGCCTCATAGTTCAATGGATAGAATAGAAGTTTCCTAAACTTTAGATACAGGTTCGATTCCTGTTGAGGCTACTTTTTTAATTAAAAATGGAGAATTGAAAATTGAAAATATTTCAATTATTTTTTATCTACTACAATTCTTTCTTTGCGATTGGCTAATTCCCAAGCGGTAGCAAAAACCAATTGTGCTCTTTTTTGAAGTAATGGATAATCTATTTTCTCCGGATCATCTGTTGGTTGATGATAATCTTCGTGAATTCCGTCAAAGAAAAACGCTACAGGAATGCCGTGTTTCGCAAAATTATAATGGTCACTTCTGTAGTATAATCTCATTGGGTCATTAGGATCATCATATTTATAGTTGAGTTCTAGATTTTGAGTCGCTTTATTGGCTGCTACATTTATTTTTTTTAATTCAGTAGAAAGCATTTCCGAACCGATAACGTAGACATAATTCTTGCCTTCGTTTTCTTTATCACTTCTACCAATCATGTCGATATTTAGGTTTGCCACAGTGTTCTTTAAATCAAATACTGGATTCTCGGAATAATATTTAGAACCCAATAAGCCGTGTTCTTCCCCAGTTACATGTAAGAAAAGAATGGAACGTTTCGGACCTTTTCCTGCTTTCTTTGCTTGTTGGAAAGCTTCTGCGATTTCCATTACCGCAACTGTTCCACTTCCGTCGTCATCTGCACCATTGTACACTACTCCATTATTGGTCCCAACGTGGTCATAATGTGCAGAAATCACGATAATTTCCTCAGGTTTTTCTGTTCCTTCTATAAATGCCAATATATTTTCTGAGTCAGGAAGCTCTCCTCTTCTGCTTTTTAGTGCTTCTTTAGGCACTTTTTGATAATAACTTCCTAAAGCTTTCGGATAAGAAATTCCTATGTTTTTATAGTAATCTATCATGTAAACCCCTGCTTTTTTTTGACCTTCAGAGCCGGTTTGTCGGCCTTCCATCTCGTCTGAAGCAATGACCATGAGGTTTTTCTTCAGTTCATCTGCCTTGATGGATTCATAGGCGGTTTTAAAAGCTTTTCCTTCGTAGGATAGGTTATTAGAAGCACAACTGTACAATACCAGTGATGCTACAATTGGAACAAAAATTCTTGTCAATTTCATTTTTTTATCATTTTTAATGAAGTAAAAATAGTTTTTTTTAGGAAATAAATGCCTAAAACCCTTACAAAAGCAAAGTTTAATCTTTGTTTTTCTGTATTTCTTAGTGATTTGATAATAGACTATCCCCTTCTTTTGAGATGAAGAAGATATAAGATTTACATTCTTCATCAGTACCTTTGCTATACTTTAACTATACTACAACTATACTACAACTTACTATTTAATATTACTCAAACTTGTTTGTTCCTTAGCTGAGACTTGTTGAAATGGTGAGGTAATTTGAAAATTTGAAAATGTGGTAATTTGAAAATGGGTTGATGGTGTGGGATATGGTGTAAAGTCGTAAAGTTGATGAGTCGTGAAGGCGTAAGTGGTGAGTTATGAGTTGTGAGTTATGAATTATGAGTTATGAGGGATGAGGGATGAGGGATGAGGGATGAGGGATGAGTGCGGGGTGAAGTCGTGAAGTCGTGAAGTTGAAATATTTTGCTTTATGAAGAGATTCTTCACTGCGCTGTGCTTCGTTCAGAATGACAGGGTTCTGTTTTTTACTCACGATTAGGAATCTAATTATTGGGGGGATTTTTTTTGAAACGCAAAGATTTTTTTTCTTGAATTGCTTTTTTAAGTGAGCTAAGTTGGCGAAATTCATTCGCTTTGAAGCTTTATGGGAATTGTTATTTAAACTGGCTTATTTTCTATCACAAAGTTCACGGAGATGTGGTGAAATGATAGCGTTTTTGAGGGCACTGAGGAACATCGGAGATGTTCTGGGAAGATCACGGATATTCGGTTGGCAGGTGTTGAAAAACTTTTTCCTTGATGAAAAGATTCTTCACTGCGCTGTGCTTCGTTCAGAATGACAGGGTTTTGTTTTTTGCTCACGATTAGGAATCTAATTATTGGGGGGATTTTTTTTGAAACGCAAAGATTTTTTTTATCTTCTTGATGTTTTAAGGAAGCAAAGTTAGCGAAATTCATTCGCTTTGAAGCGGTGTGGTGAAGGATGAGGTGCGGGGTGAAGTCGTGAAGTTGAAATATTTTGCTTTATGAAGAGATTCTTCACTATGCTACGCTTCGTTCAGAATGACAGGGTTATGTTTTTTGCTCACGATTAGGAATCGAAATTATTTTTGAAACGCAAAGATTTTTATTATTGAATTACTTTTTTTAAGTGAACAAAGTGAGAATTCGTTGGTCAATTGATGAAGCATGTGTTTTAATATTTTTATTATATTTAAACAATTATAAAGTAATCCTCAAAGATTAAAAAAACGATGCATCTGGTATTTTCGTTTCAATTTCAGCTACTTGCATCAGGTTTAAAAATGTTAGTGGTGAGATTAAAAACGACACCGTAAAAAAAATAATCGACAAATGAATATTTTATTAGAAACAGAAAGGTTAATTTTAAGAGAGTTAGAATACACAGACGAAAATGACTTATTCGAAATGGATTCTGACCCAGAAGTTCATTTGTTTATTGAAAATAATCCTGTAAAATCAATTGACGAAATAACAAAAGTGATTGAAATGCTTAAAAAGCAATATCAAGAAAATGGAATTGCTCGTTGGGCTGTAATTGATAAATTAACCAACGAATGTATTGGTTGGGCTGGTTTAAAATATTTTGACCAACCATTAAATAATCACCACAATTTTTACGAACTTGGTTATAGGTTTAAGAAAAAACATTGGGGTAAAGGTTTTGCTACAGAATCTTCTATTGCTATTTTGGATTATGGATTTTCAAACTTAAATATTGACCAAATTTTTGCTATCGTTGACCCGAAAAATGTAAACTCTAAGAAGGTTTTATCTAAATTGGGCTTTGAATTTCAAGAAACCTTTGATTACGAAGGTGACCCAACAGACTGGTTTGAATTGAAAAAGACTACTTGGGAAAATAAAAAGTAGATTTCCTGACAACTGTAATTGTTGGACAACTTGAGTTTTTGTGGAATTGATGAAGCTTGTGTTTTAAAATGCTTTTTTATGAAGTTTTTTGTTTGGAAATAATTTTCTTTTCCCCAACCCTGACTTCGACGACACTCAGTCACCAAGGTGGAAAATTATTTTTCATTATATTTAAGTAATAACAAAGTAATAGTCACGGATTACAAATCCCAGACATCGGGCTTCGGCAGGCTCAGTCACCGAGGTGGAAAATTATTTTTCATTATATTTAAGTAGTAACAAAGTATTAGTCACGGATTACAAATCCCAGACATCGGGCTTCGGCAGGCTCAGCCACCGGGGAAGAAAATTGGAAAGAAAAATTCTTTCCACGACCCTGACTTTGACAGGCTAATAGTCTGTGGCTTAATTACAATTTTGCTGTCTTCAAGATTATTTTCATTTATAAAAAAGAATTCTCCATTTTCATTATGTTTTGGTGTTCCGTGTATTCCATCTCCAGGTATTGTTATAATACTTATCAGCCTAAACTATTCCCAACTTTTTTGGGGTCACCAATGGTATTTCTTCGTCAATTCATTTACCGTTCCATCGGTGAATTGCTCATCATATGATTTATGGGGTGAATTATATATTATAACGAAATAATTTTGTCACAAATTTTTACTATATTTGTGACAAATAATATTAAAAAAACAAGTGCAAAACGCTCATAATCAAATAGAAATTAAGATTAAAAAATCTTCTAAAGGAAAAATATTTTTCGCAGAAGATTTTCTGAAATTTGGAACTACGGAAAATATTCGACAGGTTCTTCGTCGTTTAGAGAAACAAGGAAGATTAGTTCGTTTGGCTCACGGAATTTACTTGGTTCCGAAAAAAGATGAGATTTTGGGAATTGTTTATCCTAGTATTGAAGAAATTGCGAAAGAAATTGCTAATAGGGATAAAGCCAGAATTGCACCTACAGGAGCAATGGCGATGTATCTTTTAGGATTATCGACCCAAATTCCTCTTCACGTAGTATATCTTACAGATGGTGCACAAAGAGAAATCAATATAGGAAAAAGTAAAATTAAATTTAAAAAAACCGCACCAAGAAATTTAGCTGTAAAAGACGATTTGCTTCAGCTCATCATTCAAGCCTATAAAATTAAGGGCGAAAAAAATATTTCAGAAGATTTTGAGGAAAAACTCACTCAATATATTGAAAAAATTGAAGATAAAGTTTTAGTTTCTCAATTAAAATTTGCACCCGTTTGGATTCAGAAAAGAATAAAAAACATACACCCATCATAAAATGTGGCACAGTAAACTTAGTAAAGAACAACGGATTGAAACCTTAAACCAATTAGCATTATCTACTGGTTATGCTCCTTTTGCGATTGAAAAAGATTGGTGGTTTTGTATGGTTTTGAGGGCTGTCTTTCAATCAAAATATAAAGACCAGATTATTTTTAAGGGCGGCACTTCTTTAAGCAAAGCATATCAAATCATTGAACGCTTTTCTGAAGATGTAGATTTAATTATTGACAAAAATCTTTTAGGATTTTCAAATGATCCCGAAACCAAAACGCAAATGAAGAAATTGCGAAAAACAGCGGGAAAGTTTGTAATTTCTGATTTTAGAGAAGAGTTAGAATCTGAAATGAATAAATTAGGTATTTCTAATGATGATTATAAAATCATTTATTCAGCATTTGTAGATGACCTTAGCGATCCTAATCATCTAGAGTTGGTGTATAAAAGTGTAATTCCGCAAGAAAATTATGTTCAGCAAAAAGTGTTGATTGAAATGGGAGCTAGAGCCATGACGGAACCTTCTGAGAAGAAAGAAATTCAATCGTTTATTGAAAATTATTACAAAGACGCTCCTTTCTCATTGCCGCCATTTGAAGTCTTGGTTACTGTACCAACAAAAACTTTTCTGGAAAAAATTCTTTTGCTTCACGAAGAGTTTTCAAAGCCTAAAGGCAGAATCAGAAGCGAAAGAATGAGCCGACATTTGTTTGACCTGTATCAACTTTATTATACTGAATATGGCATAAATGCTTTGGCGGATGATGAACTTTTTGAGAAGATTGTTGTTTTTAGAGAAAAGATGAATCTTTACAAATGGATTAATTATGAAAATCACAAAAAAGGATCTATCAATATCATTCCACCTGAAGAAGTAATTGGTGATTGGGAAAAAGATTATAAAATTATGCAAAGCAGTATGATTGTAGGTGAAAGTCCAAGTTTTTCGGTTTTAATTGAAACAATGAAAGAAATCTTGATAAAATTGAATAATCAATAGATTTTACTTCGTGCGAGAACTTATTTAATTTAGGTTTTATGTATCCTAGAAGAAAAGTGTTTAATGAAATCCTTGGAAATCTCTAATGAGCAAAGTTTACCCTATAAATTTTTATTAAAAAAACAGAAAACTGTATTTTATAATTCATTGATTTTATTAACTTTGTATTAAACTAATAAGCAAAACTTAAAATCTATAACATAATTACAATAAAATTTTACGACACGGAATGTGTGGTTTATAACCACAGATGGAAATCTGCAATCTCCCACGAACAGAAGCCAACTACCTTCGTGTACTTCGCAAATCCGCCGAACCGTTAGCAGAAATTTTATAAAATGGCTTCTACAGAAAATCCCCTGACAAATTTTAAGGACTTAGCAAGTCAAAACTTAAATGAATTTGTAAAAAAAGAAAATTTGACACTAGCTGGTGAGGAATTTGAAAAACTGACTGGATGGACTAATATCGCAATGAATCTTTTGGATGCAAAAAACTCATTGATATTATCAAAAAAATCCAAAGAAATGGGTAAATTAAGTCAGTTAGAAGAATTAACTTTAGCTAATGGATTGTATAAAAATTTCATAATGTCTTACGGAAAGTGTTTTACTAGTTCAGGAAAAGGTAGAATTACATTGAATTCAAAAGAAATATTTTCCGAAAAACCAGATTTTTTGAATATTCACGAAAATATAATGAATACAAGAAATAAGTATGTTGCACATAGTGAAGAAGAAAATGGACACGATATTTCTATTTCATATGTTGATGAAAGTGAAAAAGAAATAATCCTTGCAACAACCTATACAACATTAATACCTTTTGGTCAGTATGATACATTTATCAAAGTAGTCGAATTTTGCGAAGAACAAGTAATATTGAAATTGAACAAAAAATTAGATAAAATAGAATTAAAAATTGGCAAAAAAATATATTTCAAATAAAAACTTCTGCTAACGTATTCTATGACAAAACACAAATAAAATTTAGTTTCTTTTATTCTTCACTTAGCACGAAGGCTAATTTTAGTTTATCTCTATTTATCCTAGAAGAGAAGTGTTTAATGAAATCCTTGGTTCTCTAATGAGCAAAGTTTATCATATAAATTTTTATTAAAAAAACGGAAAACTATATTTTATAATCCATTGATTTTATTAAATTTGTATAAAACTAATAAGCAAAACTTAAAATCTATAACATAATTACAATAAAACTTTACGGCAATGAATAAGTGGATTACATCCACATCTGTGCTCTCCGTTTCGCGGACTTCGCACAACAAGCAGATTTGCTAAATCCCAAGAACAGAAGTAAACTTCATTCTCGGAACTTCGCAAATCCGCCGAACCGTTAGCA
This sequence comes from Cloacibacterium sp. DMC96, assembly GCF_056313765.1. Lineage (NCBI taxonomy): Bacteria > Pseudomonadati > Bacteroidota > Flavobacteriia > Flavobacteriales > Weeksellaceae > Cloacibacterium > Cloacibacterium sp. DMC96. Next base: position 1,332,879 of record NZ_JBQUZQ010000001.1, read on the forward strand.
CCAATTTTATGACAGACGAACACAAAAGAATATTAGAACGATTAAAAGTGTATCTAGACCAGAATCCTAGTCAGAGATTTGGTCAAGCTATTTTTAATTTGGGGATTAATGAGTTCAAACAAAATGAAGAATATCAGTTAAGGGACATTTATAACGACAGTGATTCCGAAATTCTAAAAAGAATCGATAAAAGACTTGAATTGTTTAACAAACAGTCATAGCGAAATGAGACAAGATTTTGACTTTTTCAAAACCACTATGCCTGACAGCAGAAAGGCTGACTTTTATCTAGGCTGTCTTGACGGTTCGGTATTTCTTGATTTCAATTACTCTACAGACAAACGAATTAATTTATGCAGAATTTCTTTTGACGGTTATGGTTGCTGCAATATTGCCAACAATGCTAAATATATAGACAGACAATTATCAAAGGAATTCGTTGACGAAATGGAGAAAGACAATTTAGATCAAGAAAAAATTACGAAAGTGGTATTAGAATTAATACGACTGAACAAAGAGAACATCTTCACTGACGCACTTGAAGAGTATAAATTGATTGACAACGAATAAAAAACTGGTGCTAACACGGGTAACTGTTGCACAACTCCTTTTTTTAGAAAATAGTTTTCAAAAACATAATATTTCAACCTCGTTTATTCTTCGATAAACTCAGAAACCAGATTTAAAGAATGTTTATTTTTTAGTTCATGTACAAAATTCTAAAATTTCGGTACTTAAAAATGAGTTATTGAAGTCTAAAAAGACTGTTTTTACAAAAGCAAAGCACTTCTCTTATTTCAGGGAAATAACTTGGGCTAAAATACTTGGTTTTTTAATGGTAAAGCGCAGATATTTTTTCAAGTTGTAAGTTAAACTTGTCATAGTACTTTTGGGCGACTTTATATATGAAATGTAAATTGAGCTCGGATAATAATTTTCTGTAAAAATTATCCGCTGGAACCAAGTCTAATAAATTAATCGAAACAAATAATTGTGGGGTGAAATTCATCTTTCCTTGCATGAATAAATGTACAAAAAATCACCTTTTTATGCAAGATTTTGTATATTTGAGTTGTGCAACAAGCACATCGGTTTTGCGTAATGGCGGGTTTTCGTCTAAGTTGAAAGTTCGTGCTTCGATTTCCGCCACTACGCAAAGCCGTTGCCCGTTAGCGGTCAGGCTAAACAGACATTCCGTAACAAACAGAAAAATAAAATTGGGACTATTTGACATTTTTAAGCGGCAAGACAAATCAAAAGGTGAAACTGAACAATCAGTGACACCGAAAGATTTTAAAACTCAACTTGACATAGTTGAGAAGGAAGTATTTGCCAAACTCAAACCTCTTGGCTTCAAGAAAAACGGCAGGACATTTAACAAACGGCTTGACGATGGAATAATTCAAGTGATAAACTTTCAAAGCGGACAATATCCGATTGGACAAGGTTATGAAATACCAGGACTACGAGAAAATTTATACGGAAAGTTTGTTGTAAACCTCGGAGTTTGCATTGAAAGTCTTTACAAATTTCAATCACCGACAGAAAACAAAAAGTATTACAAAGAATATGATTGCCAAATCAGAAATAGGCTCGGCACAATACTAATAGGACAAGATTATTGGTGGACAATTACGGACGACAACACGAAAATTACACAAGAAATTATTGAAGGAATTGAAAAGAAAGCTTTTGAATGGTTTTCGGGTTTAGACACGAAAGAAAAAATAATCTCTAATAACGGAAAACTACCTTATGACGCTACACCAAGAGCAAAGTTGGACATAGCTTTAATTGTATGGTTGGACGATAAAGTGAAAGGTTCAAAATTATTTAAAGAGTATTATCACAACATTCAACCAGCCAAATCATCGCATAAAGAATACGTCAAAGATTTAGCAAAAGAATTAAAAATTGAACTATGACGACAAAAGCCCGAACCGCTAACAGCCGTAACTGTTGCACAACTCCTCTTTCTAGAAAACAAACATTAAAAAAGATAAAAAAACAACCTCATTAAAAGCGATTTTAGTAAGGTTTGTTTTTTAAGTAAGTTTCAAAATGCCAAAATAACGCGTTCTTAAAATGGAGTTATTGATGCTTTGAAAGTCTGTTTTTACAAAAGCAAATCCTTTTACGCAAGATTTTGTATATTTGAGTTGTGCAATTTGCATATAGGTTTTTGCAAAATACCTTTCTTTGAAAGCAAATCTTCCCGAAAAAGAACTTCGCAAATCCGCCGAGCCGTTGTACGTAATAATTCCCAAACTTCCTGCTTAAATGAAAATTAATAAAACTTATCAAAGTCTTTTAGAGAAATCAGTAAGTTCTATGCTTTCAGCAATTGAAATTTATAATAAACCTGATTTCAAATATCGTGAAGAAACTTTTGCAATCCTCGCAATTAATTCATGGGAATTACTCTTTAAATCTCAAATTCTTAAGCTATCAAAATATAATATGAGATCTATTTATGTTTTGGAAAATAAGAAAAATAAGAATGGTGATAAATCTAAAATCTTACAACCTAAATTGACAAGATCAAAAAATCCAATGACAATCAATTTAGCTGAAGCAATTTTTAGATTACGTAAATTAAATATCAATTTAAGCTTAAATCTAGTAAAAAGTTTAACAGCTCTAACTGAGTTGAGAGATAATGCAATACATTTCCATAATAATACAGATATACAAAAAGAAATTCAAGAATTAGGTTTTGCTTGTATTAAAAATTATATGGAGTTAATAAAAACATGGGAAACAAAAGTATCATTATCACAATATAATTTTTATCTAATGCCTTTAGCATATGTAGATTCTAAAATAGAAGCAGATTCTATTTTAACAGAAGAAGTGAAAAATTATTTAAATTATCTAAAGAAAAAAGTCGCTGAAAGTGACGAATCAGACATCGATTATAGTGTAGCTATTGGCATCGATATAACTTTTAAAAAGAATGCAACTTTAGAAGGAATCGGTATGAGATACGATGAAAACGGTGTACCAATTAAAATTACAGAAGAAGATATTACAAAAAAATATCCTTTAACCTACAATGATTTAATAATAAAATGTAATTCAAGATATATTGATTTTAAACAAAACAGTGATTTCCATAAAATTATGAGATCTCTTAAATTAAATAGCACATTTTCTCATAATAGAAAGTTAGACCCTAATAATCCGAAATCACCTGTTAAGACATTCTTTAATACAAATATCTTTAAAGAGCTTGATAACAAATATCAAAAAAAATGATTACTACGTACAACATGGGTACCCATTACACAACTCTTTTTTTAGAACATAAAAAAACAACCTCTTTTCTAGCAATTTTAAAGAGGTTTATTTTTAACTAATACTTAGTGTATTTACTATTGGGTAAAGTATAGCTTTTTTACAAGTTTTTGTATATTTGAGTTGTGCAACAAGCACAGGCGTTTGGCTCAATGGCGGGTGACGTACAAAATTGAACTTCTCACCTTTTTAACCGCCAAAAGCTGTTTGCTTTCGTTTTTTTATTAAATTTACCAAAAGCCTCACAACTTTGGCTACGTCTCGGTCTGAATTGAACTTTCGCTCAATTCAAGCCCGCACTTCGCCAAGCCGCCGAACCGTTAGCGGAAATTCTATAAAAACTGCCATTTTGTCTTTCTTGTATTAGTGAAAAACTGACAAAACTATCATTTATAATTATTTTTTATAAAAGGTTCATAATTTGATTTATTGCTAATAAACTATAAATCATGGATGTACCATTTAAAATTTTATCAATTGACGGAGGAGGAATAAAAGGAATTTATTCTGCAATTATATTAAAAGAATTACAAGATGAGTTTTGTAACGGTAATCCTATAAGTGATTATTTCGATTTAATTTGTGGTACATCTACTGGTGGATTAATAGCTTTAGGATTATCAAATAATGTTGATATTTCAAAAATTATAGATTTTTATGAAAATGAGGGTGAAAATATATTTCCAAACCCCAAAGGTATCTTGACAAACATAAAACAAGGATTTTGGGGTGGTAAATATGACAATAAGATTTTGAAAAAATGTTTAGAGGAATTGTTTCAAAACAAAAGAATGAAGGATTCAAACAACCTGTTATGTATTCCATCTTTCAACTTGAATACGAATTGTCCTAAAGTCTGGAAATTTCCACATAAAGAAGGTGATTTATCAATTGATGGTGATGTAAAATTAGTTGATGTGGGTTTAGCTACTTCAGCAGCTCCTACTTATCTACCAGTTCATGAAATTGAAAATTTTGGAAAATTTATAGATGGTGGTATATGGGCTAACAATCCAACACTTTGTGGTGTTACAGAAGCAATAAAATATTTTTTGAATAAAAATATTATTCAAGATAATTCATTAAAATTTACATCTATAGAAGTGTTGTCTATAGGTTCTATTAATGAACCAAAAGGTGAACACTTTAAAACAAAAAATAAAAGATCTTATACAAGATGGATGTTCGGTAAAAAATTAATAAAAATTTTAATGGATGCAACTAGTTTTGGTCATAATCATATTTCTAAAGAAATTTTAGATGGTTTAAATAACAATTCTTGCATTACTAGAATTGAAGAAAAAGAGATTTCTAAATCTCAAAAAAAACATTTAGACTTAGATTTTGCAAGTCCTAATTCTATTAAACTCCTAAAATCACTAGCATATAAAAAAGCAGGTTATTTAAAATCTTCAGAGCGTAATACTGTTAAACACTTTTTCAAAACCCAAAAACATTATAAAACACATTAATATGGCTAATTCACATTCATTATTTCAACAATTTAATTCTAACATTTCTATTGGTTCCTCTAAAAAGGAGAAAATGAAAAATTCTAAGGATAAACTTAGAGAAAGAATTCGTAAATATTTTAAAGATAATCATCCAGAATATGAACCTAAATTTTATATACAAGGATCATATAAAATGAAAACTGCTATTAGAACTAAAGATGATATTTGTGATTTAGACGATGGTGTTTATTTTTTTCGTGAACCTAATGTTACTGCTACTACATTACAATCTTGGGTTAAAAATGCAGTTGATGGATTTACTAGCGAAAATCCTGAACATAGAAAAAAATGTATTAGAAATATCTTTAAATCAGACTATGAAATTGATATTCCTGTTTACTATAAAGTAGATGGTGAAAATTACAAATTAGCTGTAAAATATGAAGATTGGGAAGAGTCTGATCCTAAAGAAATGGTAGACTGGTTTAATAATAAGAAAGATAATGATGGTGTTTTAGTTAAAATAGTAAAATATCTAAAAGCTTGGTGTGACCATAGAAGAAAATCAATGCCTCCTGGGTTAGCAATGACAATTTTAGCTTCAAACGCATTACAAAAAATAGGTATTAACAATAAAAGAGATGATATAACTTTAAGAGATATTCTAAAAGAAATTAAAAAAGAATTAGATCTTTCATTCAAGTGTATTGTCCCTGCTATACCAAACGATGACCTTTTTGCTGATTATCCAAAGGAAAAAAGAGATGATTTTATGAATGCTTTAGAAATTTTTATTTCTGATGCGGATAAGGCACTTGACGAAAAAAATAAACAAAAGGCGAGCAACTATTGGAGAAAACATCTAGGGGATAGATTTCCTGAAGGAGAAAATGTAAATGAAGAAGCAAATTCAACTCAATTTGCATCATTAATAGGTGTGGCAGCAGCTTCAAAACCATGGAGTGAAATATGATTAAAGACCATTTAAATAATTTTATATCTAACTATCCAAGTTTTACTGTTAAAGAAGACTTGGATAATTTTTACGTGTTAGGTAGTGTAGAAATAATTGGTGATGACAACGTAAAATGGGATGAATATGAAATTAAAATATGTATCCCAAAAAATGGCTATCCTTTTATATTTCCTACATTATTTGAAATAGGTGGCAAAATTCCTAATAACCCAGACTGGCATACTTTTCCAGATGGAAGTTGTTGTGTAGCAGTTAGACCAATTATGCAAATTCATAAACAAAAAGGAATAGATATTAATAACTATTATAATGAATTTGTCATCCCTTATTTAGCAAATCAAACATATAGAAGACTTACAGGAAGCTATGCAAATGGAGAATACGATCATGGACAATTTGGTATTGAGCAATATTATAAAGAACTATTAGGCGAAAAAGATTTTAAAAATATTAAATCATTATTAGTTAAAATATATAATAATAATTTACCGAATAGAACAAGCAAATGCTTTTGTGGGAGTAAAAAAAAATATAGACATTGTCATAAAAAAGTTGTTAACACAATAAAAGATATTGGTGTATTAAATGTATATAACGACTTAAAAAAATATATTTAAGAACTTCCGCTAACATATTCTATGTCAAAAAAAGAAAAAATCCCAATTCCTTATGACTTTCTTTTATTTTGGTTTTTAAATTTTTCTTCTAAAAGTTTTGTTTCACTTATCATTGAATCAAGTTGTGACTGACTTATTTTAGAAAATACATTCAGTATGTCAATTTCTAGAAAATTACAAATAGCAATAATAATCTCAATTGTTGGATTAGTTTTTCCTCTTTCTATTCTGCCAATATAATCTTTAGAAAGATCTATTTCAGTCGCAACTTGAAACTGTGACAGTCCTTTTCTTAAGCGGTATAGCTTAAAAAAAAGTCCAACTTGATTTTTAATTTCTTCCGAATTCCATTTATACATCAAGTAAAATTGATAAATAATTATATTTTTCATGGAGACTTATAGTGCGTTATGAATAAATATTCTTATATTTGAACAAATTACTTACCAAAGGTAGTTTTCCTATACTATATAGAAATATTGAAGCGATTGCTTTGGGTCTTACATTAGAAAAATATTAAACAGTTTTCTAATGCAGTAAGTTGAGTTCCACGCCTTTTCTATTGGGCAAGATGTAGCAAGTGTGTATGAAAGTGCCAAGAATTCATCTTTATGATCGAAGCAGTTTCTTCCAGCTAAAACACACTGCTTATGAAAAGAAAAAATTCTTTGCCCCGAACCCTGAACGACCAACAGCTTTACTCACTGCTGAAAAAAGGCGACCCCCATTCTTTAGCTCCCATCTATGCACGTTACCAAAGACTTCTATTCTGGCACGGGAAACAAATGCTAGAGGATAATTTTGTGGTGGAAACGCTAGTGCAGGATGTTTTTCTTAAACTTTGGTTGCACCGTGATGCTATAGAAAGTCCGGGTCATATTTTGGGTTTTCTACGCTTTGTTTTAAAGAGAGAGTGCCTCACCTATTACAGGTCACCCAGAAATAAATTTACAAAGCTTATTAACTCCTTAGAACGCTACGAGAACTACCAGGATTATCTTGCTGGTTACGACCCTGCGCACGATAAAGAACTGCTCCATCACCAAGAAACTGAACAAAAAAGATGGGATGAAGTGAAGAAGGTATTGAGCGTTCTAGATTCCAAAAGAAAACACCTGCTAGAACTTTGCCTGGAATATGGCTTTCAATACAAACCCATCGCCAAGGCTATGGGAAGCAGTGTTACAGACATTAGCAATGAAGTGAGCAGAGCCATCCAAGACCTTAAAAACATTCTTAAAGAAAGCAGTTTTGAACCACCAAAGGAAAAAGTATCTGAACATGAACAGTCAACAGATAAAATGAGTCCTCAACAACTAGAGATTTTAAAAAGAAGGTTTGAGCAGAAAGCCTCTTTCTCGGTGATTGCCCAAGAACTTCAACTGTCTGAAAAGGAAGTCCACCGTGAATTTCTATTTGCGTATCAATATCTACAACATCAGAACACTTCTTTAATCTCGCTTTAAAATGGAAAAATCTACCATTCTCCTTACCCGAAGAATTCAGTTGGTTCTGGATGTTCCTATTGATGAGAGAAATGAGATGTGGGAAAAACTCTACCGCTATCAGAACCGATGTTACAGGGCTGCTAATTTTATTGTTTCTCATTTGTATGTTCAGGAAATGATAAAGGATTTCTTTTATTTCACGGAAGAGATTCAATACAAATTGGCGGATGTCAACAAAGATGAAATGGGACTCTTTAACCGTTCGAAAACCAACACTACGGCACGCATGGTCTTTGATAAATTCAAAGGGGAAATCCCTACTGATATTTTGGGAAGCCTGAACAATACGATTCAGTCTGTTTTTTCAAAGGAAAAAGCTGATTATTGGAAGGGCTTAAAATCTTTGAGGAACTTTAGAAAAGACATCCCTATTCCACTTCCTGTGAAATGCATCAGCAAAATGAGATACAATAGTGAAAAGAAAGCGTTTTGTTTTAATGCGTTTGCTATTCCTATGGCAACTTATTTAGGGAAAGATTTTACGGATAAGCGATTGATTATGGAAAGGCTTTTAAAGGGAGAAATAAAACTCTGTACCTCGCAGATACAATTGAAAGACCAAAAAATCTATTGGCTTGCGGTATTTGAATTTGAAAAAGAGGAACATTCTTTGAAACCTGAAATTATAGCTGAAGCTTTTTTGTCTCTGGAACATCCTATTGTAGCGAAAGCCAATAATGTGCGCATCACTATAGGCAGTAAGGAGGAGTTTCTCTACCGCAGGTTGGCTATACAGGCTAGTCAGAAAAGGCTTCAAGCGGGCATTGCCTCTGCCCGTTCTGGAAAAGGAGCGAAACGCAAGCAAAAGGCACTTTTTAATCGAGAGCATTTGGAAAGTCGGTTTGTTAACCATAGACTTCATGTGTACAGCAGACGGCTTATTGATTTTTGCATTCAGCAACAGGCAGGCACGCTGATCCTTAAAAATCAGGAAGACAAAATTGGCATTGCCCAAGAGCAGGGATTTGTTCTTCGCAACTGGAGTTATTATGAATTGCAGTCCAAGATAAAATACAAAGCTGAAAAAGCAGGTATTGAACTCATCATTGGATAGTAGAAAAAAGATAATGAGGGTGCTTGTACACCCGTAAGGTGAGGTCTTGAACTCTCACTAAATACTTGAGGGTATATACAACGGCGTGGGTTCTTTTTTTTTGAGGGATATGGGAATTTGAAAATTTGAAAATGTGGTAATTTGAAAATGAGGTGACGGTGTGGGATACGGTGTAAAGTTGTAAAGTTGATGAGTTGTGAAGGGGTGCGGGGTGCGGGATTCGAGATATGGGAATTTGAAAATTTGAAAATGTGGTAATTTGAAAATGAGGTGACGGTGTGGGATACGGTGTAAAGTTGTAAAGTTGATGAGTTGTGAAGTCGTAAG